>NZ_JARUXJ010000001.1:0-829228 GCF_031451465.1 Caballeronia sp. LZ003
CCGCTTCGCGATCGCGAACAGCGTAGCGATCGTGATTCCGGCGTCGGGACGGATCGAGCGCCAAGTGTCGCGCGTGTCAGCGGCCGAGTAATTCGGGCTTGCCTTACTCCACATGTCGAAGGTCTCGAACGCTGCTTCTCCCTCTTCGTTTTTCAACGCAGCAGCAACTCGAAACCATACGTCTCGCTCACAGTCCGGCGGGATGTATGACAGTGCTTCGAGGATGCGCTGATGATGGTCAAAGACGGTGCTCATTGCTTGCCTCCCGCAATGACACCTGCCCGTGCAACCACGCGAGCGAAAGCAAGGTTGTCGCCGATCGCCGCCGTCGCTTGTCCTGCGAGAACGCGCATGCGCGGCGAGGGTTCACGCTTGGACATCATGGTTTCAAGCAGATCGCTGTTGCGAAATCCGTTCTCGGCGGCTGCGGCAAATACAACATCGAGCACGCGGCGTGCGTACTGGCGCACTTCTTCATCAACCTTCTTCTTCTGAAACACGAGGAAGCCGCACATCAGCACACATTGCGTCGGGCTTGCATACTCGCCCTCAGCGATGGGCATACCCAGTTCGTAGTTCTCGTTTATGCGACGATCCGCGCCGCTAGCGGAAGCTTGCTTTCGACAGCGCTCGTCCCAAATTTCTTGGGCGCTACGCAGAATGACCGTCCTCTTGCCCATATTCTGTCTGGTTTTCATACAACCTCCCGCGCGGCCAGCGTCAGCCCTTGAATGACCTGCGCAAGCAATTCCGGGCGAAGCATGATGCCCTGTCGAGTCGGCACAAAATCACCCGCCATATCGACGACCACCAGACGAACATCAACGTACTGACGGCCCTTGTACCAGCGATGCGAGATACGAACGCGTTGCGTCGCGTTCTTCTGAACCTCCATCACCATCTTGTCTTGATCGACCGTACTCATACGTCCTCCTTCGAACCGCTCTTATCGCTCGTGCTTTCACCCGCGTACTGAGGATCAGACAGCTTATTGGCGACATCGCGAGATTGATCGATCAGCATGTGCACGACTCCATAAATAGGGTGATCGTCGCTGATAGGGAGATGGCTGATAGCGATCAGCAGCATCTGCAAGGTGTCGTGGATCTGTTGCACCTTCGTCGGCATTTCACTGTGCTTAGCCATGACTAATCTCCTGTGAGGAGTACTCATCGTTAAAGCTACGACGAGAGCGCTCAACCTTGAGACGGTCAATGAACCGTTGTTGCAGATAGCCGTTTGAGTCGGCTGCTACTTCCGCAATGCGAGCGATCAGCTCGATCTCAGCCGCGATATGAAAGAGTAGTGACGGTTCATCTTTACCCTGCAAAGCTTCGACGCGAAGGTGCTTGTTCTCCGACCGACTATCCGCGCTCACCAACATACCGATGCCCGCGGTCAGCGTAGACAGCGATTCAGCCATGTCAGCGACGGTGCCTGTGAAGTCCGCGAGATATTGCAATTCACTGTCCGACGCATGGGCGGTGTTGAAGCGCTCGAAGAAGAAGTCAATCAAGCCTGCGGCCGTCGTGTGTCGACAAACGATCGCTTCTGTGGTCTTAGCCATGACGAACCTCCGTATCGAACTGCTTCAGCAAGTCTGCTGTCATGACTTGGCCGAGCTGAGCGAGCAAGAAAGCACGGCCAGACTCGTTATCGGATGCGCATTCTTCGATCACGGCAAGCAGAGCATCAAGCTGCTGGACTGCGATGAAGAGTTCACCAATGTCAGGTGCACGGTTGGCGCTAGGGACGAGATTAGTCATGGCGCGCCTCCGCACGGGCGATTTCAGCAAGGTGAAGAAGTGCTTCGGCGCAGCAGTCGAGCGCGTCGTTGGCACTGGGCGCGAGCGCTGCATCGCGCAGGGCGCGATTGATGATTTGGATTTGAAGCGGAGTTTTGATTTGCTCAGAACGAGCGGGGATAGCGAGTCGCATGGTGCGGCCTCCATATGCAGAGTTAGCGAACCCGGCCCCCGCTGCTAAACGGGGTGGCCAGGCACAAGGCAGGGTTAGCAGACCGGCGCATATGGAAACCGGCGAGCGCGAACGCTCCCCCACCAAGGCCCGGCCATTGAAGGCGAACACATGGCAGCGGACGAAAAAATACCGCCGAGAGGCGGTTGTCCGCCATATGCAAGTCGAGCTGCTAAACCCGAGCGAGAGATGTCTCCTCCCACGTTTCACAGGATAGACGACGGATTCCCGCCTCGTCAAGCCGTGTGCATTTTCGTACCCGACAGATAGCGACTGTGCTCGCGCTGACCTAATATCGCTTTCGGGGTTGTTCATTTGGCTGGCAAATGCGCCAGCCTTTTTTTTGCCTATCATCACAGACCTCCCAGAAGGGAGGTTTGGCTTGCAGTTGCGCCAAATTCAATGCGCCGCCGCTCCAGCAACGCGAAGTCTTCTGCGGTTGCCGTTCCGTTTAACAGCCGAGATCCGAACAGAGACGCGTCTGCTACCTGATCGCAGCTCATCTCGCGGGCATGCGCGACGCCGGCAAACGTGTTGAGTGCTTCGTAGACGGTGGAGAAGGGGAGGCGATGGCGAGCGACGATAGCGGCGGCCGTTGTGAGCAAGGGCTCACGGTCCGGTGTGTCGCTGCGCTGCGTGCCGCTCTTCGAAAGCAACGACAGTCCTCCGCGCAGAATGTGATCGATTTGCTCGTCACACCAAACTGCGAAATCGACATCCAGCCATTGGGCAAAGCGAACCGCAAGCTTCGGGTGCATCCAAGTCGCGTCTGGCCGACCGCGGCCGCCACGGACGACTTTTAGAAACGGGATTTTCCCGTTTCTATTCTCGAGGGCGCGGACATATCGCACCGTGTCCGACAAGCGCGTCCATTCATGCGGGCTTTTACCGTATTTCTTAGAAGCGGCAGTAGCGTTGAACCATGCATCACCGGTGAACGAGATCTGCACGCCGTCGTATTCGGCTTGGATCGACGTCTGGCTGCATTTAGCGATGCTCGTCTTCATACAGTCTCCGCCCGATAGTTGACCGGATCTGCGAACCATTGATGGATTTCCCGATTTGACCAGACAGCGCACCGTTTGGTCAGATATTGGCGTCGCGGGAAACGCCCGGAAAGCTCGCGTTGCCGAAGGCTTTCTCGGCTCATCGGCACAAAGTGTTTAATGTCATTCCAGCGCGATAGACCATCGAGCGGAAGCGAGATCGGGTGTGAGTCCCTTGCGCCTTTAGCGCGCGTCGGAGAGATCTTGTTTGCCACGTTCAAACCTTTCTGTAGTTGGGAAGGCGTGGCAATTCTTAGTTTTATTCGCTATCAAGTGTCCGGATGGCCGCGGCAATATCCGAATTCGGATGCGGATCTATTAGTGGAAAGGTTTTGCGGGGAGGTTCAGGATTCTTTGTGTCAGTTATGCTATCGCCCTCAAACCCTTGTGCACAAAGGGTTTGAGCGATTTTCTGTCTAATGGAATCCGGTAGGATATGCACTGTTTCGCACCGATACGCCCTAATACAGCGCATTCGCGTGCAATACATCGCACTCCGTCTCAGTGCGTATAGCGTTATGACGATCCACGCGATGCTGCTGGCGCGTTATACGGGCCCTGCTCGGCGAGTATTGCCCGACGGAGCGCTTTAGCCTCGTCCAGATATTTTTTTATCGTTTCATCATCTAAAGGGATTCCAAGCCGTTCGCAATCGGTCCGCATAGACTTCGCTTGCAAATTGCGAGTCGCATCAACCTTCATTCCGTAACCGCCGCACGCCAGCGCCAGGATTAACTTAAGCATGGTCGCGCGTTCTTTTGTTTGCGACGACGCAGGACGACTTACCGAATCAGGTTGCTCTGCGATCGGTTGGTCGCGCTCTTGGCGACGTTTTGCCTCTTGCAAGAGCGGCTCAGGCACCGCTATCCCCATGCGACGCGCTGCGTCAATGATGTATAGCGGGCGCTCCTTCGTCTTGTATTCGTTGCCTCCATATGAAGCCCAACTGAATCGCTCCAACATGCGATAGATTTTTCGAGCGTCGGGATAGATATGGTCAGCGTCGGGGGACGACAGTTTTGCGCCGCGATGCTTATCCGGATCCTTGTTATCCAGCAACATCGCCGCCTCACTGCGGTTCCATCGATCGAGAGCCATCCAATATCGGTAGTCGGGAGTGTCCATTGCACTTTCACGCGCCCCTTGCTGATTTGCCGCGCCGCACGGAGAGGGGAACCCCGTTTTACCTCACAGAGGCAGGCGCGGACCCTTTTTAAGACGCTCGTTTGAAGCGGCCAATCAAAACACCTTGGCCTTCATCAATTTGAGCGTCCACGAAGTCGGCCCATAGCTGCAAAATCCGCTGCCGCTCTGTTCCGTATTCGGCACGGTTATAAACGCCTTTCATCCCTCTGATCGAGTGAGCAAGCGCCTTTTCGATCGCATCGGACGACTGACCCATCTCGTGCAGGTGCGTCGACGCGGTTCGGCGCAAGTCGTGCAGCACAAAGTGCTCGACCTCCAAGCCAAGCGCCTTGACGGCCTGATTGAGCGTGCTTTTCGCAATTGGTCGATCTGGACCGCGCACTGTGGGGAAGACGAAGGTGCGGCTCGTGCGCGTTTGCGACAATTCTGTGAGCATCACGACGGCCTGATGGGGCAGATATACCCAGTGCTCCCGATCCTTCTTCATTCGCGCGGCAGGGATTCTCCAGACGGCCTCGTTAAGATCGAATTCATCCCAAGTTGCTTCAATCAATTCCGATTTGCGCACCATCGTCAGCGTCAGCAGATGCAGAGCAAGCTTCAATGGACGGCGAATATCTGATGCATAAATGGCGCGCAGCATCGTGCCGATTTCATTTGGTGCCAGCACTCTCGTCCGGCTCTCAGTCGTTGCCACAAAGCGTGCGGGGATCATCGACGCGGGGTTGACGCTCGCGAGCTGGCGCGCGATCGCGTACTCGTAAAGCCGCTTCAATACATTTCGCGTGTGCAGCGCCATCTTCGGCGAGCCGCGCCCTTTGATTTTGTCGCAGATTGCGAGCACATCGGCCGCGCTTACGTCGCCGATACGCATGCTGCCGATGGCGGGATAGATGTCCTTTTCGAGCGTCCGTCGCGTCGTTCGTCGGTAGTCCGCCGACTTGCCGTCGATTTCTGCGGCGAGATAGAGTTCAGCGCAATCCTTCAGAGTGTCAATGCGCTTTTCCGCCCCACGATCCTGTCGAGCGGTGGAAACCGGCGATACGCCGGATGCGACGATCGCGGCGTAGTGCTGTGCCTTGATTCGCGCCGCCTTCAGCGAAATTTTGCCGTATTCACCGATGGTAACTAGTGGCTGCCGATTGCCATGGAGGGAATATCGGAAACGCCAGACTTTCCTTCCCGTCGGCATCACTTCAAGGATGAGGCCGTTCCCGTCGGCTAGGCAATAGCGGGTCGCGCGTGGCTTCAGCGCGCGAATCTGAGAATCGTTGAGAGGCCTGGTGGCGCGGGGCATAGAGGGGTTTTTTGGTACACAAAATCGCTGCTCGCGGCGCTGTGTACCATCCTGTGTACCACAAGCCGCGATTACTAGCGTTTTCAAGCTACGTCAAAGTATAGCAAATAATCCCTGAAAGGCTTGGCGGATAAGCCTTTGCTGGAAATAGCCGGGAAACGTTGTTTGACTGGTTACTTGCCGATGCAAAACCGGCTGAAAATCACGCCCAGCAGATCATCGGAAGTGAACTCACCCGTGATTGCATTGAGATTTTCTTGAGCGAGGCGCAGCTCTTCAGCGAATAAATCGAGCGCCTGTGAATTCTGATCGGCGTGGGCGGCCGCCAGCGCCAGATGTTCGCGCGCCGCCCGCAACGCGATGAGATGCCGTTCGCGCGCCAAATACACGCTCTCCGCGCCTGCCTGCCATCCGGCAATCTTGAGCAGCATTTCTCGCAAGAGCGCGATGCCTTCGCCCGTCTTCGCCGAGAGATTGACTTGGCGCGCGTCGCCGTCCGCGTCGCGGCTTGCGGCTGGTGCGCCCGCCAGGTCCGTTTTGTTCAGCACGCGCACGACCGGCACGCCATCGGGGAAACGCGCGGCGATCGCGTCGTCTTCGCTTGTCATCCCGTTGCGGGCGTCGAGCAAATGCAACACGACGTCGGCGCGCTCGATCTCACCCCAAGTCCGCTCGATACCAATTCGCTCGACTTCGTCTTCGGTGTCGCGCAGCCCCGCCGTATCGATGATATGCAGCGGTATGCCTTCCACTTGAATGGTCTGAGCGACCTTGTCGCGCGTGGTGCCGGCAATCGGCGTGACGATAGCGAGCTCCGCGCCGGCCAGCGCGTTTAGCAGCGACGATTTGCCCACGTTCGGCTGCCCGGCCAGCACGACCGATAAGCCTTCCCGCAGCAAGGCGCCCTGCCGGGCATCGGCGAGGACGGTGTTCAAGCGCTCGCGAATGCGTGCGAGCTTGCCGCGCGCGTCCGCTGCTTCCAGGAAGTCGATCTCTTCCTCGGGGAAGTCCAGAGTCGCTTCAACCAGCATCCGCAAATTGATGACGTCTTCGACGAGCGCGTGGATTTCGCGCGAAAACGCGCCTTCGAGCGAGCGGCCCGCGGAGCGCGCGGCGGCTTCCGTGCTGGCCTCGATCAGATCGGCGACGGCTTCGGCCTGTGCGAGATCGAGTTTGTCGTTGAGAAACGCGCGTCGCGTGAATTCACCGGGCTCGGCAAGTCTCAGGCCGAACTCGCGTCCGACGTCGAGCGCGCGTTGCAGCACGAGTTGAAGCACGATCGGCCCGCCGTGACCCTGCAATTCAAGAACATATTCGCCGCTGTACGAGTGCGGCGCGGGAAAGTAGAGCGCGATGCCGCGATCGAGCGCCTCGCCGTTGCCGTCGAGAAACGGCACGTAGCTAGCGTGGCGCGCGTGCAACGATTGGCCGCACAGCGCGAACATCGCGAGGTGCGCGGCGCGCTCACCCGCGCGTCCGAACGACAGCCGCACGACGCCAATCCCGCCGCGTCCGGGCGCGGTGGCGATGGCGACAATCGGATCGGAGTCGTTGCTGAGCATGTGAGGAAAGCAGGGATTTCGGGTGCGGGGATTGTATCGCGCTGAGACGCGTAGCTGCCGGACATCACGCCCGCTAGGAAAATTCTTGACGTATCTTATTTGAGATACGGACGAACGCATGCGACTCACGCCATTTTCTACAACAAATTCGCAGCTTAGGCAGTACTGACGACGGTCTGAGAGTGAAGCTTGATTGCCTTTTGGCAGTGATCGGTAACGCTTACACAAGATAAAACGACGAATATTTCCGCCACTTCTAACGCGATTGGTTGACGCATAGGCAACGGTTGCCTCGCACAATTGCACTATGCCTACACCACAAGAAAAAGCCGATTTCTCCGAGCGGCTTAAGTTCTCGATGACCCGCGCACCTGAGAAGCTGCGCGGCGCGACCGATCTCGCCAAAAAATTCAGTCTCCGTTATCACGGCGAAGCGGTTTCCCCTCAAACGGCGCACAAGTGGCTCACCGGGCGTTCGATTCCGACCATCGACAAGCTGGAAGTATTGGCCGAATGGTTCAAGGTGGAGTTGCACTGGCTGCACTATGGACCGTCGCCGGGCGGTATCGCTCAGGGGACGCCAAAGCCGCTCGTACGGGATGAGCAATACCCGGCGTCCGGGGAAACGCTCGAGCTTGTGTCGAAGATCGAGGCGTTGTCGCCGCATCATCGGTATCTGGTCGAGGAGCTTGTGCAGCAGTTTTATGGGGCGGCGAAGCGGTGAAGCTGACCTGAACCTACTAAGATCGACACCAAACAAAAACGCCCGGCATGCCGGGCGTTTTCAAATCCACTTCCACATCAAACCTAAAGAAACCTCAAGCCGCCTTCTTCTTCCGCTGTCCCATCATGCGCGTGATGTAATACTGCTGCGCGATCGACAGCACGTTATTCACCACGTAATACAGCACGAGACCAGCCGGGAAGAAGAAGAACATGACCGAAAACGCGATCGGCATGAACATCATCATCTTGGCTTGAACCGGGTCCGGCGGCGTCGGGTTCAGCTTGGTCTGCAGGAACATCGATACAGCCATCAGCACCGGCAAGATGAAGTACGGGTCTTGTTGCGACAGATCGTGAATCCAGCCGATCCACGGTGCACCGCGCATTTCCACCGACGACAGCAGCACCCAGTACAGCGAGATAAACACCGGAATCTGCACCACGACCGGCAGACAGCCGCCGAATGGATTCACCTTCTCGGTCTTGTAAAGCTCCATCAGCGACGCGTTCATCTTCTGCGGATCGCTCTTGAAGCGCTCGCGAATCTGTTGCATGCGCGGCGTGATTTCCTTCATGCGTGCCATCGACTTATAGCTCGCCGCCGACAGCGGGAAGAACACAGCCTTGATGAGCAGCGTAAGCAGTACGATCGCCCAGCCCCAGTTGCCGACATAGCTGTGGATCTTTTCGAGCAGCCAGAAAAGCGGCTTGGCGATGATCGTAACCATGCCGTAATCCTTCACGAGCTCGAGCCCCGGCGCGATACCTTCCAGCATGCGCTCTTCTTCGGGACCCGCGAAAAGACGCGCATCGACGGTCGCGGTCTGTCCCGGCGCAATGGTCTGCACGGCCTGCTGCACACCCACGCGATACAAATCCGGATCGATCTTCTGCACATAGATGTCACGCTTCGCGCCCTGCTGCGGAATCCACGCCGACGCGAAGTAATGCTGCACCATCGCAATCCAGCCGTTGTCGGCGGAAGGCGCGAACGTAGCCTTGTTCTTGTCGATATCGCTGAAGTCGATCTTCTGAAAGTGATGCTGGTCCGTGTAGACCGCCGGCCCGATGAACGTGTGCGAGAAGCGCGGCGTCTCCACCGGAGTGTTGTCGCGCACGAGTTCCATGTAGAGCTTCGGCGTGACCGGCGCGCTACCGACGTTCTCGATTTTCGTATCGACGTTGATCACGTAGCTGCCACGCGTGAACGTGTAGGTCTTTACGACCTTCACGCCACCCTTCACCGGCGATTCGAACGCGAGCGTCAGCGTTTTGGCGTCGCCCGACAAGGACGTCTGGCCCGGCACCGCCGTGAAGATGTCGTTGTGGTTCGGGAAGTCGCCGCCGAGCAGGCCCGTGCGCGCGAGATACGTGTGGGTCGGCGTGTGATCGAAGAGGGTGATGTAGAGGTCGGGCTGCTTGCCGTCGCCTTCCTTCACGAGCGAGAGCTTCGAAAGCGTGCCGCCGCGCGTGTCGATCTCACCGGAATACACGTCCGTCGTGAACTTGACGAGTTGCGCGGCCGCCGTGGCGGGCGGCGTCGTCGAACCCGGCGCGGCGGTACCGGCCGGCGAGTTGGGCAATTCGGAAGGCTGCGCGCCCGATGCGGCCGTGCCCGGTGCGGGGTTGCTGGCGGTCTTGGCCGGCTGCGTCGCGCTCGGGAAGAACATCGACGGGCGCCCATGGTCGCGCTGCCAGTTGTCGAACAGCATGACAACTGACACGAAGAAGATGACCCATAGGACGGTGCGTTTGATATCCATGCGTTGTCTCAGTGTCGATCGGTAAGCGCATCAGCGCCGTTTAGTGGTGAATGCTTTTCTTGAGCGAATTCCGCGGCCGGCTCGGAAACCCGCGTGGAATCTGATCGCGAATCGGAAGGCTGCGGCACGAGATCGACGCCGCCCGCCGAAAACGGATGGCAGCGGCAAAGCCTTTTGGCGGCGAGATACGTGCCATGCGCGGCGCCATGATACTGGATTGCCTCGCGCGCGTAATCGGAACAGGAGGGATAAAAACGGCACCGGCTGCCGAGCAGCGGGCTCACAGCAACCTTGTAGAAGCGCAACAACGCGATTAGTGCCGTTTGCATAAGCTTCGCGCCGCGCGCCCCGTTCGCCGTGACCGGCGATTCGAGACGCAGACTGCGCTTCATGACCCGGAAGGGCCGGAGGTGTCGTCTACGGCGGGCACGCCAGGCGGCGCCGCCACGGTTTCAGCCGCGCGGCGCGCGACTTCGCGCACGGCACGGTCCAGCAATGCTTCAAGTTCGCCTCGCACGAGCGCGCCGAGCGGCGGCGAACTGGCGCTCGGCATGGCCTTGCGGTCGATCTTCGCGTGCAAGCGCACGAGGATATCGAAACCGCTCAACGCTTCGCGACGCAACCGAAACGCGTCACGCGCGTGCCGCTTGATCAGGTTGCGCGTGACTGCACGCGGCGCTTGCTTCTTGCCGATCACGAGGCCGAGACGCGCCTCCTGCCCAGTCGGTTTCCCGTACAGCACGAAATGCGGCGAACGTCGCCATGGGCGCAAACGAAAAACGGATGAGAACTCATCCGTTTTCAGTAGCCTTGCGGCCTTGGGGAACGCGGCCTGCGCCGGCAACTGAACGATGTCCTGTTTCAAGACTTCTGTGCGGCGCTAAAGCAGCCTGCCGGTTCGTGATGCGCGCCCGGCTTCAGGACAGATACGGCCTGTACCACACGTGCGCGACCAGCCACCGGAAAGCCTTAGATTGCCAGGCGCTTGCGACCCTTCGCACGGCGAGCGTTGATGACCTTGCGGCCGCCAGCGGTCTTCATGCGAACGCGGAAGCCATGGGTGCGCTTGCGGCGCGTCACGGAAGGTTGGTAAGTACGTTTCATGATGCTCTCACTTGAGTATTGATCGACCGCGCGGGCTTTGGCGCCACCGTGTTCCGACTGTGGATAACCGCAGGCACGAGAGGCACAACGGGCGCAACGACCGGAGGTTCAGGAATTCTGTTTTCGCGGAACCCGCTATTTAAACCGTTTTCCTATTGACCGTCAATAGGTTAGCGTAATAGTGAAGCTCGCCATGCTCGCATCATGTTCATTTCCAGCCTGTCGGACGCGCTGATTTGACCCTGTGGATAACTCGCGCGCCGGTCCCGTTTGGCGTTAGAATCTCGCCTTACTCCCAAATATCCGCCTACTGCTTCGGCCCGCCGTTCGCCCGCAAACCCTTGCGGCGTAAGCCTCCGGAGCATGCCTGCATGGCTGTGCCGGGACTTGCCGAGGCGCTTGCGCATCCGGCAAGCACGGCCGTCAGGAGCGCGGAGCCAACCATAAAACGACCGCATTCGATGAACGATTTCTGGGAACACTGTTCGGCATTGCTGGAGCGTGAACTCACGCCGCAGCAGTACGTCACGTGGATCAAGCCGCTGGCCCCGGTCGACTTCGATGCCGAGGCGAGCACCTTGCGCATAGCCGCTCCCAATCGCTTCAAGCTCGACTGGGTGAAGAGCCAGTTCTCGGGACGCATTGCCGATATGGCGCGCGAATACTTTAGCGCGACGATCGACGTCCAGTTCGTACTCGACCCGAAAGCGACCGCTCGCAGCGCTATCGGTCAGGCGCCGAACGCCGCGCCGCGGCCGGCGGCCGGCGCGGGTGTCGCCGACGGCGCGCCGCGTCCGCCCGCGCCGGCCGCCGCACCGCAAGCGCCTTCGGTCGTCGCGCACGCGAACGCTGCCGCGCACGTGAACGCGCTGGCGGCGGAAGCCGCCCAGCAAGCTCAGGCCATGCAGGACGAACAAGCCGATTTCGACTTGCCGAGCCTCGACGCCAACGAGGCCGCCGCTGGCCGGCGCACGTGGCGTCCGGGCGGCAACCCATCGGCCAGCGGTGAAACCGATTCCGCTTACGAACGTTCGAAGCTCAACCCCGTGCTGACCTTCGACAATTTCGTCACCGGTAAGGCGAATCAGCTCGCGCGCGCGGCGGCCATTCAGGTCGCCGACAATCCCGGCATCTCGTACAACCCGCTTTTTCTTTACGGAGGCGTGGGCCTGGGCAAGACGCATCTGATCCACGCTATCGGCAATCAGTTGCTGATGGACAAGGCGGGCGCGCGCATCCGCTACATTCACGCGGAGCAGTACGTTTCCGACGTGGTGAAGGCGTATCAGCGCAAGGCGTTCGACGACTTCAAGCGTTACTACCATTCGCTCGATCTTTTGTTGATCGACGATATTCAGTTCTTCTCGGGCAAGTCGCGTACGCAGGAAGAGTTCTTCTACGCGTTCGAGGCGCTGGTCGCGAACAAGGCGCAAGTCATTATCACGAGCGACACGTATCCGAAGGAAATCTCCGGTATCGACGACCGTCTGATCTCGCGCTTCGATTCCGGTTTGACGGTCGCCATCGAGCCGCCCGAGCTGGAAATGCGCGTCGCCATTCTGATGAGAAAGGCGCAGTCCGAAGGCGTGAGTCTGTCCGAAGACGTCGCGTTCTTCGTCGCGAAGCATCTGCGCTCGAACGTGCGTGAACTCGAAGGCGCGCTGCGCAAGATCCTCGCTTATTCGAAGTTCCATGGCCGCGACATCACCATCGAGCTGACCAAGGAAGCGCTCAAGGATCTATTGACGGTGCAGAACCGCCAGATCTCGGTGGAGAACATTCAGAAGACCGTCGCGGATTTCTACAGCATCAAGGTCGCCGACATGTATTCGAAGAAGCGGCCGGCCAATATCGCGCGCCCGCGCCAGATCGCGATGTATCTGGCGAAGGAACTGACGCAGAAGAGTCTGCCCGAGATCGGCGAGCTTTTTGGCGGTCGCGATCACACCACCGTGCTGCACGCCGTGCGCAAGATCGCGGCCGAACGCGGCACGGATGCGCAGCTCAATCACGAACTTCACGTGCTCGAACAAACGCTGAAGGGTTGAGCCGGCGCGAACGCGTCGATTATTGCGCCACCGGACCTGTTTATTGGTAAAAACGCCCCCAATTTTCGGGGGCGGTTCCGTTTTAAGGCACAATATAGGTTTAGCTGTCCGTGGCCTGGGCGGCTGGCGTCAAGCATTCGCGAGTGACCGGCGGGGGGCCGGCAACGCGTGTTACGAGGTTGTCCGGCGAGCGCGGCGAACCAACCGCTGGTGACAAAACCAGCGGTGGCAAAACCGGCGGACAGGCCGTCACATCAACGAAGGAACTCTATGCAACTGGTCAAGACCGAACGAGACAATCTTCTAAGGCCGCTGCAAACCGTGAGCGGTATCGTAGAACGCCGCCATACCTTGCCGATCCTCGCCAATCTGCTGATCACCAAGAACGGCGCCGATGTGTCGTTCCTCTCGACGGATCTCGAACTCCAGATCACCACCCGCGCCGATTTCGGCGTCGGCAGCGACCAGATCGCCACCACGGTCGCCGCGCGCAAGTTGCTCGACATTCTGCGCGCCATGCCGCCGGGTGAGGTTGCGCTCGACTTGTCCGACAAGCGCCTGACCGTGCGCTCCGGCAAGAGCCGCTTCGCGCTGCAGACGCTCGCCGCGGACGAGTTTCCTACCGTCAACCAGGCTACAGACTTCGGCGCAAGCCTTTCGGTTCCGCAGAAAACGTTTCGCCAGTTGCTCGGCATGGTGTATTTCGCCATGGCCCAGCAGGACATTCGCTATTACCTAAACGGCATGTTGCTCGTGGTGGATGGCGACCAGTTGATGGCCGTCGCAACGGACGGTCACCGTCTTGCGTTCTCGTCCATGAAGATCGACGGCGGCACGTTCCCGCGTCAGGAAGTCATCATCCCGCGCAAGACCATCCTCGAATTGCAGCGTCTGCTCGAAGACATCGACGACACGCTCAAGATCGACATCGCCGCGACGCAGGTGAAGTTCAGTTTTGGCCAGGTCGAACTCGTGTCGAAGCTCGTCGAAGGCAAGTTCCCCGACTTCCAGCGCGTGATTCCCAAGGCGCACAAGAACACGTTCGAAATCGGTCGCGAAGAACTGCAGCGCTCCCTGCAGCGCGCGGCCATTCTCACGTCGGACAAGTTCAAGGGCGTGCGGTGTCTGGTCGAGCCGGGTCAGCTCAAGATCATGTCGACCAATGCCGACCAGGAAGAAGCGCAGGAAGAACTGGAAATCGCGTATCAGGGCGATACCGTCGACATCGGTTTCAACGTCACGTATCTGCTCGACGTGCTCGCGAATCTGAAGGTCGACACGCTGCAAGTGAGCCTTGGCGACGCCAACTCCAGCGCGCTCATCACAATTCCGGAAAACGAGGAATTCAAGTATGTCGTGATGCCGATGCGCATCTGACGCGTTCAGGTACCACGAACACACCAAGGGGCGGCTCGCCCCTTTGGCGTTTTTAAGGTGTTTTGAAAAGTTTCGAGCAGTAACCGAAGCAGCGACGCAGAACCGGAAAATTCCATGACTGAAAACACAAATTCGCAACCCGACAACAGCTACGGCGCATCGTCCATTCAGATCCTCGAAGGTCTGGAGGCCGTGCGCAAGCGCCCGGGAATGTATATCGGCGATACGTCGGATGGCACCGGTTTGCATCACCTCGTTTTCGAAGTGCTGGACAACTCCATCGACGAAGCGCTGGCCGGCTATTGCGACGACATCCACGTGACCATTCACGCGGACAACTCCATTTCGGTGACGGACAACGGCCGTGGCGTGCCTACCGGCCTGAAACGCGACGACAAGCACGACCCGAAGCGCAGCGCCGCCGAGATCGTGATGACCGAACTCCACGCAGGCGGCAAGTTCGACCAGAACAGCTACAAGGTGTCGGGTGGCTTGCACGGTGTGGGCGTGTCGTGCGTGAACGCGCTGTCCGAATGGCTGCGCCTCACCGTGCGCCGCGACGGCAAGAAACACTTCATGGAGTTCGCGCGCGGCGTGGTGCAGAACCGCGAGCTTATCGAAGAGAACGGCGTGCAGTATTCGCCCATGCCAGTAGTCGGCGACACCGAAAATCGCGGCACCGAAGTGCACTTTTTGGCGGACGCGACCATCTTCGGCAATGTCGAATTCCATTACGACATTCTCGCCAAGCGCATGCGCGAGCTCTCGTTCCTGAACAACGGCGTGCGCATTCGCCTGACCGACTTGCGCACCGGCAAGGAAGACGACTTCGCTTTTGCGGGCGGCGTGAAGGGCTTTGTCGAATACATCAACAAGCAGAAGCAGGTGCTGCATCCGAACGTGTTCCATGCAACGGGCGAGCGTGAAAACGTCACCGTAGAAGTGGCCATGCAGTGGAACGACAGCTACAACGAAAGCGTGCTCTGCTTCACCAACAACATTCCGCAGCGCGACGGCGGCACTCACCTGACAGGCTTACGCGCCGCGATGACGCGCGTGATGAACAAGTACATCGCCGACCACGACATCGCGAAGAAAGCGAAGGTCGAGACGAGCGGCGACGACATGCGCGAAGGCTTGTCGTGCGTGCTGTCGGTGAAAGTGCCTGAGCCGAAGTTTAGTTCGCAGACGAAGGACAAGCTGGTGTCGTCGGAAGTGCGCGCGCCGGTCGAGGAAATCGTCGCGAAGGCGCTGGAAGATTATCTGCAAGAGACGCCGATCGACGCGAAGATCATCACGGGCAAGATCGTCGATGCCGCGCGTGCACGCGATGCCGCTCGAAAGGCGCGCGAGATGACGCGGCGAAAGGGCGTGCTCGACGGCGTCGGCTTGCCGGGCAAGCTCGCGGATTGCCAGGAGAAGGACCCGGCGAAGTCGGAAATTTATATCGTCGAGGGTGATTCGGCGGGCGGCTCGGCCAAGCAAGGGCGCGACCGGAAGTTCCAGGCAATCCTGCCGTTGCGCGGCAAGGTGCTGAACGTTGAGAAGGCGCGCTTCGACAAGCTGATTTCATCCGAGCAGATCGTGACGCTCGTGACGGCGCTGGGTTGCGGCATCGGCAAGGATGATTACAACCTGGACAAGCTGCGCTATCACCGCATCATCATCATGACCGACGCGGACGTGGACGGCGCCCACATCCGCACGCTTTTGCTGACGTTTTTCTATCGGCAGATGCCGGAGATCGTGGAGCGCGGGTACATCTATATCGCGCAGCCGCCGCTTTACAAGATCAAGGCAGGCAAGGACGAGCGGTATATGAAGGACGCGCACGAGCTCAACCAGCATATGCTGAAGCTCGCGCTGCAGGGTTCTGAACTGGTGCCGAGCGAAGGCGCGGACCCGATTTCGGGCGATGCCTTGGGCGAACTCGCGCGTGCGTATTTGCTGGCCCAGGCGGTGATCGATCGCATCAGCCGTATTTACGATGCCGCCTCGCTCGAAGCAGTGATGGATGGCACGGTCATCGATTTGTCGACGCAGGAAGCGGCGGAGGCATCGGCGAAGGCGCTCGAAACGAAGTTGCGTTCGGACCCGTTGAAGCCGGAAGTGACGGTCGAGGCGGCATACGATCAGGTTCGCGAGCTGCGTTCGTTGCATATCAAGCGGCGTCACCATGGCAACGTGAAGGTTTCGGTGTTCGATGAAGATCTTCAATTGACCGCCGACTACAAGCAACTCGTTTCCACTGCCGATACCTTCAAGGGCTTGATTGGCCAAGGCGCGTTGATCAAGCGCGGCGAGCGCTCGATGGCCGTGCTGGACTTCAAGAGCGCGATGAAGTGGCTGATCGCGGATGCGGAACGCAACGTCAGCAAGCAGCGTTACAAGGGCTTGGGCGAGATGAATCCCGGACAGCTTTGGGAAACGACGATGGACCCGGCCGTGCGGCGTTTGCTGCGCGTGCAGATCGAGGACGCAATTGCGGCCGATGGCATTTTCACGACGCTCATGGGCGACGATGTGGAGCCGAGACGCGCGTTTATCGAGAGTAACGCGTTGCGGGCGGGGAATATTGATGTTTGAGGGGTAGGTAGCGCGACGCTATCTCACCGAAACCGTAAGTACCACGCGCGAGGTTTCAACGCGCTGGCACTTACGGTTTTTTTATTGAACGCCAACGCCATACCCCCGCCCAAAACACACGGACCTGGTTCCGCCGCGCCACCCGCAGACCCGCGTACACTTTCGGTTTGAACCGAAAATCACTTCGCCGCATTCCATCGCGGCTACGTGCATCACGCAACAACGAGAAATCCGACATGTTCACCTGCCGAAACCAGTCCTGCGACGCAACGTGGGACGTCTCAGACGTCGTCATCAAGAATGAAGGTCAGGGACTGCTGTTCCGCTGCCCGATGTGCGGCGCGCGCAATTACGTGACGCGCCACGACGCACCCGATGGCGTCATCACCTACGAGCAGGTCACCGAAACCCCGCCGCGAGGCGCGCAATAACCATGGCGACCGATACCTCATTCAGCAGCCTGCCGCTCAACGAAGCGATGCAGACGAATCTGCAGCAGCTCGGCTACACATCGATGACGCCCATCCAGGCCGCGAGCCTGCCGCTCGCACTCGCCGGTCACGATCTCATCGCGCAGGCGAAAACGGGTAGCGGCAAGACCGCCGCCTTCACGTTGCCGCTGCTCGCCAAACTCGATGCGCGTCAGTTCGCCGTGCAAGCGCTCGTGCTTTGCCCGACGCGCGAACTCGCCGATCAGGTCACGCAGGAAATCCGCCGCTTGGCTCGCGCAGAAGACAACGTGAAGGTGCTCACGCTATGCGGCGGCACGCCCATGCGTCCGCAGATCGCAAGTCTCGAACACGGCGCGCATATCGTCGTAGGCACGCCGGGACGCATCATGGATCACCTTCAGCGCGAAACGCTTTCGCTGGATGGCGTACGCACGCTCGTGCTCGACGAGGCCGACCGCATGCTCGACATGGGCTTTTTCGACGATATCGCTTCAGTCGCGCGTCTGTGTCCGAAAGACCGTCAGACCTTGCTGTTTTCGGCGACGTATCCCGAGGGCATCGCGAAATTGAGTCAGCAGTTCCTGCGCAATCCGCGCGAAATCAAGCTCACCGAACAGCACAGCAACGCGAAGATCAAACAACGCTTCTATCAGGTCGAGGATCACGAGCGTCTGCATGCAGTGGGTTTGCTGCTGGACCACTATCGTCCCGTCAGCACGCTTGCGTTCTGCAACACGAAGCAGCAATGCCGCGACTTGCTCGACGTACTGCGCGCGCAAGGCTTCGAGGCGCTCACGCTGCATGGCGAACTCGAACAGCGCGAACGCGATCAGGTGCTCGTGCAATTCGCCAATCGCAGTTGCTCGGTGCTGGTCGCGACCGATGTCGCCGCGCGCGGGCTGGACATCACGCAACTCGAAGCGGTCATCAATGTCGATGTGACGCCGGACCCTGAGGTGCACGTGCATCGCATCGGGCGCACGGGGCGTGCGGGCGAGGAAGGTTGGGCGCTGTCGCTTGCGAGCATGGACGAGATGGGACGCGTCGGCGCGATCGAAGTGGCGCAGCGCAAGGAAGTGGAGTGGTATCCGCTGACGGAGCTGACATCGGCGGAACCTGGGCATCTGAAGCCGCCCATGGCGACGCTCCAAATCCTCGGCGGCCGCAAGGACAAGATCCGTCCCGGCGACGTGCTCGGCGCGCTGACCGGCGAAGCGGGCTTCAAGGGCGAGGAGATCGGCAAGATCAACGTGATGGACATGGTCACGTACGTGGCCGTTCAACGCGGTATCGCCGATGATGCCGAGCGCAAGCTGGCAGCGGGGAAGTTGAAGGGGCGGAAGGTCAAGGTGCGGCGGATGTGAGTCCGGTGAGTCGCCAAGGAGCTAGTTAAGGAAATGTAGCGTGAAGGGTTGTCCTCCAAGCGAGCCCGCCGATGCGCCCCGCAGCGCGGCACCGCGAATTCACGGAAGCGAGCCGCGCGCGCGAAAGCTTTGCAGATTCAGCGTATCCCGGCCTTCGCGCGGGTTTCCAAGCAACTGCAAACGTGCGGCGCAACGGCGCCGTGCTCGACCCTCAGATCTTCCTCTGCGGCTCGACTGATATCCCATCCGACGACGTCACCTTCGACGTTCTCGCCGTCACCAGCCGCAATCCGCTCGCCACACTTCCCACGCCCGCGAACGCCGCTCCAAGCGACAACGCGAGCGCCGGACCATGCTTCCCCGCGATGCTGAAGCACAACGCGACGAGCGCCGCGCCGGTGGCCTGTCCGATCAGCCGCGAAGTCGCGATCGTGCCACTTGCGCCACCCGCGCGTTCACGCGGCGCGCTCGACATGAACGCCTTCAGATTCGGCGACTGAAAGAAGCCGAAGCCCGCGCCACAGATCGCCATGCGGATGCAGATTTCGAGCACATGCGGTTGCGCTGGCAGCATCGCGAGCGACACCATTCCCACACATAGAATCGCGAGCCCGACGCCGCCCAGCAGACCCGGCGCGTGCCGATCCGACAAGCGCCCGGCGATCGGCGCCATCAACGCGACGAGCGCTGACCACGGCGTCATCAGAAAGCCGGTTTCCACCTGACTGCGGCCGAGCACGCTTTCGAAGAAGAACGGCAACGACACGAACGCGAGCCCTTGCGCGGCAAACGAGCAGATCGCGGTCATCGTGGAGAGCGCGAACATCGGGCGGCGGAAGAGATCGACGGGTAGCATCGGCGCGGGATGACCGCGCTCGCGTCGCAGAAGCAGAACGCCCGCAATCAACGTGACGCCGAACGACGCGAGCACGGTATGCGCGGGCGCGCGCTGGGCCGCTTCGCCGAGCGCGAAGATCAGCGACGCGAACGTGATCACGTTGAGCAAGGCGGCGACACGGTCGAAGCCGTGTTCGGCGCGCTTGGTCTGCGGCAACGACCGCACCGCGATGGCGAGCGCGAAGACGCCGATCGGCAAGTTCACGGCGAAAAGCCACGGCCACGTGCCGAGCGAGAGCACGATCGATGCGACCGTCGGCCCAACCGCAAACGCGATCCCCACGACGAGCGCGTTGAGTCCCACGCCGCGCCCAAGCCGATGCGGCGGAAAAATCGCGCTGATGAGCGCCGCGTTGACGCTCATGATCGCGCTCGCGCCGAGCCCTTGCAGCAGGCGCGCGGCGACGAGCGTCGGCAGCGACCACGAGAACGCGCAGACCGCGGACGCGACGAGAAACACGACGAGCCCGCCGAGATACACGCGCCGGTGTCCGAGGATGCCGCCGAGCGCGGCAAGCGGCAGCAGCGTGGCGACCATTGCCAGCTGATACGCGTTGATGATCCAGACCGACGCGGCGGGTGTCGTATGCAGATCGGCCGCGATGGCCGGCAACGCCGTGTTGGCGATGGCGGTATCGAGCGTGGCGAGCGCGACGGACAGCAGGATCGCGAGCATGCCGCGGCGCTCGAGCGAGGACATGGGTGCGTCGGGGTTACGGGGCGCGTTTTGGGGATGTTCTTCGGAGGGCACGTCGGCGGTTCCGGATGTAAGCGGAAGAGGAATAATCCGAAACGATACGGGAACCCGGCGCATTCCGCTCGCCACGGTCGCGGGAGCTTTCAAAGCGTTGTCAGCGTGTATCGCGCGTTGCTTCGGCGCGGTTATCCTTCGCCGGTGACATTCGAAGGAAAACGATCATGGCGATTCGAATCGTGCGGCTCGGCACGCCACGCGCGGTGGACGAAGGGCTGCGTATCGGCACGGTTCGGCGTCCGCCGCGCGGCGTGCCGAAAGCCGAGTTCGCGAGCCGCGACTTTTACGATGTGTGGTATCCAAATCTGGCGCCATCGGCAAAACTTGTCGCCGAAGCGCTCGCGGCCGAAGACGACAAGCAATGGCGCGCGTTCGTGAGGAAATTCAAGGCGGAGATGGCGGTTTCCGAGGCGAGCCGATCGCTGGACTTGCTTGCGGCGTTATCGCGTTCGACGAATTTGTCGGTCGGATGTTATTGCGAGGACGAGTCGCGGTGCCACCGGTCGGTGCTGCGGGAGTTGCTGGCGGAAAGAGGCGCGGTGGTGATTTAGCTCGCCTGGGCTGTGGGGCTCAGGCGAGCATGCGATCAGTCCGTGCCGTATTTGGGCGAGTGCGGTCCGTAGAGTACGGTCGTCTTGCCGCCCGATGCCAGAAGACGTTGGCTCGTGAGGCCTGCCACGTCGAAGGACTTGTCGGTTAAGGTATGCGCGACCTGCGTCACGACACTCTGCGCAATCGCGCTGATGAGCCCGTAACCTACGCCCACGTTCACGCCCACTTCCTTGCCATTCGCGCTCGCGGAGCCTTTCCAGAGTTCGTCGCCTGAACGCAGATCGACGAGCTTCGCGTTTGCGGTGACGACGGTTCTGCTGTCGAAGACCACGAACTTGGTGCCGTAGTTCGTGACTGTCGTGTACAACGCCGCATCCGCGCCGAAAATCTCGCGCAGCTTGGCCGGCGCGACATTCTGGATGTCCGTAGGCGTAGTCAGGCCATTGTGCTTGAACGTCTCGTCCATTTCAGCGACCGGCACGACGTAGTAGCCCGCTTCTGCGAGCGGCATCGTCATTTGGGCGAGCATGCCGTATGTCGCCTTGATATCCGACGTCTCGTTGACCGGCGGCAACACGAGAATCGTGCGCGGCTTGCTGTTGCGAAATGCGGTGTAGTCGCTCTGTTGCGGAGTGGACGCGCACGCGCTCAACAGGCACAAAACCGACAGCGCCGCGAAGAGTTTATGAGAGAGGAACTTGATCATGGCCGGCGTTTAATGAAGTTTGCTCAACAAAAGGTTCATGTAGGCGGACGACTCGGGGAACGCGTTCTTTTCGGCTTCGAGTTCCTTTCTGGCTTCGTCCGAACGGCCGACGCTTGCATACAGTGCGCCGATGTGGGCACGGAAGCCGGGCGGCAGCGCGTTATTCTTCGCAAGGATTTGCTGGCGAGCTTTTTCGAGCGCGTCGATCTGCTCGGGGACGGATTTGTCGCCCGTGAAGAAGGCATACACCTGCGGTTGATACGCGTCCCACTGGTAAAGCGGCGGCGTGGATTGCGTGGCACAACCGGTCAGCAGCGCGCACGCTGCCGCGACCGGCAAGAGAATGCCGGTCGAGAAAAGTTTCTTGTGATTCATGCTTCTGAGTGTTGATGAGTGATGCTTACTTGGAGGCTCGTAGCGCGCCCGCGTCGACTTGTTCGGACAGGTGGTTCACCGCTTCTTGAATTGCCAGGTCGAGCACCTTGCCGTTGAGCGTGGAGTCATAACTCGCGGTGCCGCCGAAGCCGATGATTTCCCGGTTGGACAGGCTGTACTCGCCGGCGCCCTGGCTGGACGCGACGACTTCGGAGGTCGATGTATCGACGATATTCAGGCTCACCTTGGCGTAGGCTACCTGGCTCTTGCCGCTGCCGAGAATGCCGAACAACTCGCGATCGCCGACTTCCTTGCGCCCGAATTCGGTGACGTCGCCGGTAATGACGTAGTTGGCCGCTTTAAGCGCTTGCTGCTTGTTTGCGATGGCGGCTTCCTGCTTGGTCTCGTTCATGTTCTCGCGATCGAGGACGGAGAAGCGCCGGCTCTGTTGCAGCGTCGTGACGAGAATGGTCTTGGCCTGGCTGCCGACGCGGTCGACGCCATCGGAGAAAAGGCCGCGCATATAGCTCGAACGGTTGTCGAATTTGCCAACGGCGACGGCTACCGGCTTGCCCGCATAGGGCGTCTGAGCGATGCTGACCGCCTGAACGGGCAGTGATTTGGATGCTTCCGTCGCACATCCGCTCAGGAGGACGGTAACGGAAGCGAGGGCGACTACTAAGTGTTGTTTTGTGAAGACCATTGGAACCTTGCGAGACAGCGTGCCGGACGCATTCGATGCGGTGACGAACAGCGCGGGTTTTCGCGTCACGATGTTTCGACAGTTGCGTTCGCGGACTCGTGTGAACGGTAACGGATCGACCAGCGCCCTTGTTGCATCGAGAGCGAAAGAGGCAAGGATTGTTCAGCGATTTGAAAGCGAGGGCTAGCGCGAAAATTCTTAATTTTTGGCGCGATGAGGCGGAAGCGGCAGACATGACCGACCGTCCGCTGCGGATGCGAGTGAGAGAGTCGCAAGGCTCAGAATGCAAAAAGCCCGGTCACGAGGACCGGGCTTTTTGCATTAATTCTTTGGTGGGGCGTGAGTGACTCGAACACTCGACCTACGGATTAAGAGTCCGCTGCTCTACCAACTGAGCTAACGCCCCCAACACAGAAGTGAAATTATAGCGGGGTTATTTCGAAAAGCGCAAGTCCTTAGCCCGAAAATTTTCGCATCGCACCAACGGCCAGCCCGCGAATCAAAAACGTCCCGCCCGGTATCATCACGCACACAGCATAAAAACTCACAGCCATGGACGACTCCGCCATTCGCAATCTGCTGGACACGATCCTCGCGCCGTGGGTCCGCGAACTGCATCTCGCGCCGCAATCTTCCACGGAAAATTCGATCACGCTGCGTCTGCCGCACGCCGATCATCTGCGGCACGCGGGCGGAGTCATCTGCGGTCAGGTCTTCATGGCCGCCGCCGATACCGCGATGGTCGTCGCCATCTCCCACGCAATGGGCGGCTTCGTTCCCATGACCACCGTCTCGCTCAACACGACCTTCATGCGCCCGGTCAAGTCCGGCGATGTCCTCGTCACCGCGAAAATCCAGCGACGCGGCCGCAATCTCGTCTTCGGCGAAATCGAGCTTCGCGGCGACGACGGCGAACTCGCCGCTCACGCGACCACGACCTACGCACTCATCAACCCGACGCATCAGCAAAAGGCTTAAGCAGCAGACATGTTCGATCAAGTCGTATTCGCAGGCGGCGGCAATCGCTGCTGGTGGCAGGCAGGTTTCTGGGACGTCATCCAGCCGCAACTCGATCTCAAGCCGCGCATCATCGCGGGCATCTCGGCGGGCGCGGCCACCGCCTGCATGCTCTACACGAACAACGCGCAATGGGTGATGAAGTACTACGCAAAAGCCCTGAGCGGCAACACGAAGAACGCCTATTGGGGCAACCTGCTGCGCGGTCAGTCCGTGTTCCCGCATTACCGCATCTACCGTCAGGCGCTGCTCGATATTTTCGCGGAACGCTTCGGCGCGCTGCAAACGGCGCCGGAGATTCGCATCGGCGTGTCGCATCTGCCGCGCTGGCTCGGGGCGCGCAGCGCGGTGGCGGCGGGCATCATCGCGTATAACATCGAAAAGTACGTGCGCAAGACGCTGCATCCGACGCTCGGCACCGCGCTCGGTTTTCATCCGGAGTTCGTCACCGCGCAAGAGTGCGCGACGCTGGAGGATCTCGCCGACCTCATCCTGCAGTCGTCGAGCACGCCGCCTTTCACGCCGATTTTGCGGCGCAACGGTCGTCCCGTGCTCGATGGCGGCATGGTCGATAACGTGCCCGTCTCCGCGCTCGATGCATCGCCGGGAACGGTGCTCGTCATGGTCACGCGGCTGTATCCGCGCGAGCGCATGTTCGTGGTGCCGCATGGCGAGCAGCGACGCATCTACGTTCAGCCGTCGCGCAAGGTGCCAATTTCGAGCTGGGACTATACGAGCCCCGCGCAGATGCAACACGCGTACGATCTGGGCCGCGCCGATGCCGACGATTTCCTCGCGCATCTGCCGCGTCTTCTGGAGGCAGCTTCACATCTCGACTAGAGCCAAGGAGCAGAACGTGGCGAAGAAGCACACCTATACGCTCAGCGTGGCGTGGACGGGCGATCTCGGTTCGGGCACGTCCGCCTACGACGCTTATTCGCGCGACCATCTCGTGCGCGTGGCGAACAAGGCCGCGATAGAAGCGTCGAGCGATCCCGCCTTTCGCGGCAATCCCGCGCGCCACAATCCGGAGGAGTTGTTCGTGGCGTCGGTGTCGTCGTGTCACATGCTCTGGTACTTGCATTTGTGCGCGACCAACAAGATCGTCGTGACCGGATATGTCGATGAAGCCATCGGCACGATGCAGGAAGATAAGGACGGCAGCGGCCGTTTCATCGACGTGACGCTGCATCCGCGCGTGACCATCGGCGCGGGGAACGACGCCGAGTTAGCCGCGCGTCTGCATGAAGACGCGCATCGCTATTGCTTCATCGCGAACTCGGTGAATTTTCTGGTGCGATGCGAGCCTTCGATCGAGGTATCGACGCTTTAGCTAAAGCCTCGCGGCCGGTCGCTCTTGCGCTCAACGCCGCCGCGCGTGCTGCAACGCTTCCGGGTTCGACACGCTCGACTTGTCGCCGGCGTCGAAGGCCAGAATGTTCCTGAACGCCGCGCCGAAGTAGAGCTCGTAACTCTCGCGCTCTACGTAGCCGATGTGCGGCGTGCAGATCACGTTCTCCATGCGCAAGAGTCCGTAGCCTTGCAGAATCGGCTCGCTCTCATAGACATCGGTGGCGACCATGCCCGGCCGGTTGTGATGCAGCGAATTGAGCAACGCGTTCTCTTCGAGCAGTTCGGCGCGGCTCGTGTTGACGAAGAGCGCGGTCGGCTTCATGCGCATGAGGTCTTCCGTTCGAACGATGCCGCGCGTTTCATCGCTCATACGTAGATGGACGGTGAGCACGTCGCTCTGTTCGAAGAGCGCTTCGCGGCTTTCGGCGACGGCGAAGCCATCGTCGCGTGCTGCCTGCAACGAATGCTCGCGGCCGAACACCAGCACATTCATGCCGAACGCCTTGCCGTAGCCCGCGACCAACTGGCCGATCTTGCCGTATCCCCAGATGCCGAGCGTCTGTCCGCGCAGCACTTGTCCCAAGCCGAAGTTCGGCGGCAGTGCAGACGTTTTCAATCCAGATTGCTGCCACGCGCCCTGTTTGAGATTCGCGACGTATTGAGGAATGCGCCGCTGTGCCGCCATGATGAGCGCCCAAGTAAGCTCGGCCGGCGCGACCGGCGAACCCGTGCCTTCGAGTACGGCGATACCGCGTTCGGTACAAGCGTCGATGTCGATATGTCCGCCGCCCGCGCGCCCGGTCTGGCTGATCATGCGCAGCTTCGGGCACTTGTCGAGGAGCTGGGAGCTGATGCGCGTGCGTTCGCGAATGAGCACGAGGGCATCTGTTTCCGACAGTCTGCTAGCCAACTGTCCGAGCCCGCGCACCGTGTTATTGAAGACCTTCACCTCATGGTCATCGAGCAAATGGAAGCAATCGAGCTTCCGAACGGCGTCCTGGTAGTCGTCGAGAATGGCGATTTTCATGTGCATTGATTAGCTTTTGTTGGGCATCAAACGTGCTGCTCGATTGAACTCGCGAGACAATGAATCACGCACTAACTTCGGGTAACTACCGATAAATATGCGCTTCATCCATGTACGCGCTGCATCACGGTAGGCGTGTGACGCGGTGTTATGCTTGACTCCCAATTTTTGAACGACCGCGAACGAATGCGCTAAAAATAAAGAATCACAGCGCACACTGCGGAAAACGCGGTTAGGCAGGAGGAGACAGGCCACTTAGTATCTCTTTTTAACAGTTTGTTCCTTTAAGGCGCAAGGCGCAAAGTCGCTCGCTTGAGCGCCTGAGGGACACACGCCCACGACGCGCAAACGGCTCACGAACCGTTCTTCATGCGCCAACGCGCATGAAGCGCCCGGCGGTTCAGTCGCAAAAAGCCTCTCGCATGCAGCGTCGTTGGGCTACCGGTTTTCATTGCAGAGAACGGAGAAGCTCGATGAACCAGCCCGCAGTAGTCGAAGACAACAAAACCGCCGCAGATCTTGAAGCACCGGCCTATGTACGACATCGAAGATTGATCGATTGGGTGCAGCAGGTCGCGGCCCTCACGAAGCCGGATCGCATCGAATGGTGCGATGGGTCGCAAGCGGAATACGACCGCCTTTGCGAACAGATGGTCGCCGCCGGCACGATGAAGAAGCTCAACCCCGCCAAACGCCCCAACTCTTTTCTAGCCTGTTCCGATCCCACGGATGTGGCGCGCGTCGAAGACCGCACGTTCATCTGCTCGCAACGCCCCGAAGACGCTGGTCCCACGAACAACTGGATCGACCCGCAGGAAATGCGCGTGACGCTCGATGGCCTCTTCGATGGCTCGATGCGTGGCCGCACGATGTACGTCGTGCCGTTCTCGATGGGTCCGCTCGGTTCGCCGATCGCGCACATCGGCGTGGAGTTGTCGGACAGCCCGTATGTGGTCACGAACATGCGGATCATGACGCGCATGGGCCGCGAAGTGTACGACGTGCTCGGCGACGACGGCGAGTTCGTGCCGTGCGTGCATTCGGTCGGCGCGCCGCTTTCGGATGGCCGCAAGGACGTGCCCTGGCCGTGCAACGACACAAAGTACATCGTGCACTTTCCGGAATCGCGCGAGATTTGGAGCTTCGGCTCGGGATACGGCGGCAACGCGCTGCTCGGCAAGAAGTGCTTCGCGTTGCGTATCGCATCGACGATGGGCCGCGACGAAGGCTGGCTCGCCGAACACATGCTGATCCTCGGCGTCACGTCGCCTGCCGGACGCAAGTACCACGTCGCGGCGGCGTTTCCCTCGGCGTGCGGCAAGACCAATTTCGCGATGCTGATTCCGCCGCAAGACATGAACGGCTGGAAGGTGACGACCATCGGCGACGACATCGCCTGGATCAAGCCCGGCCGCGATGGCCGTCTCTACGCGATCAATCCGGAAGCCGGCTATTTCGGCGTCGCGCCGGGCACGAGCGAGAAGACCAACTTCAACGCAATGGCGACGCTCAAGGAAAACGTGATCTTCACCAATGTCGCGCTCACCGATGACGGCGACGTGTGGTGGGAAGGCATGACCGATAAGCCGCCCGCGCATCTCATCGACTGGCAAGGCCGCGACTGGACGCCGGAACTCGCGAAGGAAACCGGCGCTAAAGCCGCGCATCCGAACGCGCGCTTCACGGTGTCGGCATCGCAATGTCCGTCGATTGACGCGGACTGGGAGAATCCAGCAGGCGTCGCAATCGATGCCTTCATCTTCGGCGGCCGGCGTTCGAACACCGTGCCGCTCGTGACCGAGGCACGTGACTGGAAAGAGGGCGTCTACATGGCCGCGACCATGGGCTCCGAAACCACGGCGGCCGCTGCCGGCCAGCAAGGCGTCGTGCGCCGCGATCCGTTCGCGATGCTGCCGTTTTGCGGCTACAACATGAGCGACTACTTCGATCACTGGCTCAAGATGGGCGAGCGCCTTGAAGGCATGAACGCGAAGTCGCCGAAGTTCTTCTGTGTGAACTGGTTCAGAAAGGGCGCGGACGGCAAGTTCGCGTGGCCCGGCTTCGGTGAAAACATGCGCGTGCTGAACTGGATGGTCGGGCGTATCGAAGGCACGGCGGCGGGCGAGGAACACGCGTTCGGCATCTCGCCGCGTTACGAGGACATCGACTGGGGCGGCATGAACTTCACGCGCGAGCAATTCGAGCAGGTCATTTCCGTCAACGATACCGCCTGGCGCGACGAACTCGCCCTACACGACGAGCTTTTCGCGAAGCTGCATCAAGGCTTGCCGGATGCGCTTCCGGAGGCCAAGGCGGACATCGAACGGCGTCTGGCAGCCTGATTTCCGTCGTTGCAAGCGCTCCGTGATTACGCTCACGGAGCGCATAAATCCCTAAATGCGAATCTGCCGATGCCGGTTCGCATTTTCTTCCGCTAACCCGCCAAAATTGGCGCGGCCAGCTTGACCAAAAATCTCGGCTTGTGGCGCGTGCGTTCGAGTGTTGTGCGGCCGACAACAATCGGCGATCTTTCGTTCGCGTAAGCCATGATTTTCATCGGAAATTTCCGAAAAAACTCCGCGCCCTCGCAACTTCTGCACGAAATCGCTAGTCCTAGGATAATTCTGAATAGCTTTTCAGCAGAAATTGAAAGCCGCCTCGCGGCAGGAGTTGTCCCATGGATCATTTGCAGTCGATGAGAGTATTCATTCGCGTGGCCGATCTCGGCAGCTTCGCCCGCGCGGCGAACGCGATGGATATCTCCAATGCGGTGGCAACGCGCCATGTCGCCGACCTCGAAGGTCGCCTCGGCACGCGTTTGCTGAACCGCACGACGCGCAGCCTTTCGCTCACGGAGTCCGGGCAGGTTTATCTGGAACGTGCGCGGCAGATTCTCGATGAACTGGAAGATGTCGAGCAAATGGTGGTTGCGCGGAATCACGAGCCAATGGGTTCGTTGAGAATTGTCGCCCCGGTGGTGTTCGGTCTGCATAATCTCGCGCCCGTGTTGCAGACATATGCACAGCGCTATCCCAAAGTCGTACCGGACGTGACGCTCGTGGATCGTCAGGTCGATCTGGTCGAGGAAGGTTTCGATGTGGGCATCGTGATCGCGCGGCAAGTGAAAAGCGCGAGCGTCGTTACGCGGCGTCTGACCACCGGCTGCATGACCGTCTGCGCCACGCCCGCTTACCTCGAATCGCACGGCACGCCAACGCGCCCCGAACATCTGCTCGAGCATCCGTGTCTGAGCTTGCCCGCTGAGTATTGGGGCGATGAACGCGTGTTCACCGGCCCGGACGGCGAAGTGCGGGTGCGGCCGACCAACGTGATCATCGCGAACAACACGGAAATGCTGCGCCAGTTTGCGCTGCTCGGCATGGGCATCGCGATTTTGCCGAGCTATCTGATCGGCAACGATACAACGCGCGGCCAGCTCGTACGCCTGCTCGGCGACTTCCAGTTGCCGCAAGTGGAGATCAACGTGGCTTATCCGAGCCGTCGGCATCTGCCGGCGAAGGTGCGCACGTTCATCGATCACCTCGTCGAGTATTTCAGCCAGACGCCGAATCATCAGCTCGGCGAACAGTGGATTCGCGATGGCATGGGCCGGCCCGCGGTATCGACTGCGCCGCCGCCGCACTACGGGCGCGCCGAAGAGGAAGTGGCGTCGCGTTCGCGTTCGAATCAGAGTGAACTCGGCCCGAAGCTGGCCAAGCCGACGCGTCCGCGTGGCCGCTTGCCGGCGGCGTCGCCATACTGAACACGGCTGCGCCGCCAATGACAAAAAGCCCCGCGAATTGCTTCGCGGGGCTTTTTCTTTTCGACGCGAGCTAAAGCTAGCTCGTCTTGCGCGCAGCGGTCTTTTTCACCGCGGCTTTCTTCGCAGGCGCTTTCTTCGCCACGGCCGTCTTGGTCGCGGGCTTGGCGCGCGTCGTCTTGGCGGCCACGGCGACATCGCTATCGCCTTCGTCGCCGTTATCGGCTGGCGCTTCCGTTGCCGCGCCGCGCTTCGCTGCCGTCTTCGCGCCGGGCTTGGCTTCCTTCTTCTCGAATTCGAAGCCGATCTTGCCGTCGGGCTGCTTGACGAGAAACGCCTTGAAGTTGCGGCCCGTGCGCGACGACTTGAAGTTGGTCAGCAAGTCGGTGCGTCCTTCGTTCAGCAGCTTCTCCATCTGCTCACGCGCGATTTCCTGTTGCAGGATGACCTTGCCCGAGCGGAAGTCGCAGGTCTTCGGATTCGCGACGTAGTTCTCGCAGACGTAGCTCATGCCGTGCTCGTACACGCGCGACTGGCACTTCGGGCACGCGCCGACCGGCGTCTGCTCGGAAAAGTCGGGCGGTTCTCCGTCTTCGCCGCCGTTGTCCTGACCGAAATCGAACTCGAGCTTGAAGTTTTTGATCTCGTCGTCGAAAGCGAGCTTCAGGATGGCCGAGAACGGACGGCCCATCTTGCTGCGGAAACCCGACAGCGGTCCGATGGTTTTCTCGCGCAACAACTCCTCGACTTCAGGAATCTCGAACTGACGTCCGCCCGGAATCTTCGAGATGGAAAATTCGCACTTGGTACACGCGAAGCGGCGATAGTTCTCCTTCACCTGCGACTCGCAGTGCGGACACGGCGTTTCGAGCGTGGCGTAGTCGCCTGGGATCGTGTCGGAGTCGTATTCCTTCGCGCGCTTGACGATGGTCTGCGTCATGCGGGCGATTTCCTGCATGAACGCATCGCGATGCAAATTGCCGCGCTCCATTTGCGACAGCTTGTGCTCCCACTCGCCGGTCAGTTCCGGCGCCGTCAGTTCCTCCACGCCCAGACCGCGCAGGAGCGTCATCAACTGGAATGCCTTGGCAGTCGGAATCAGTTCGCGGCCTTCGCGCACCATGTACTTCTCGCCCAACAGACCTTCGATGATCGCCGCGCGCGTGGCCGGCGTGCCGAGCCCTTTCGCAGCCATCGCTTCGCGCAACTCTTCGTCTTCGACGAGCTTGCCCGCGCCTTCCATGGCCGAGAGCAACGACGCTTCGTTGTAGCGCGCGGGCGGCTTGGTGACGAGACCGTGAGCGGCGACCTTGTCGACATCGACCTGTTCGTTTTTCTGCACCGGCACGAGATTGCCTTCCTCGCCCGCCGCTTCGCGACCGTAGACCTGCAGCCAGCCCGGCTCGACGAGCACCTTGCCCTCGGTCTTGAAGTGATGCCCCGAGACTTCGGTGATCCGCGTCGTCACCAGATATTCCGCCGCCGGGAAGAACACGGCGAGGAAGCGCTTGACCACGAGGTCATACAGCTTCTGCTCGGGCTCGGACAACGCCTTGGGCGCCAGAAGCGTGGGGATGATGGCAAAGTGATCGCTGATCTTCGAGTTGTCGAAGATGCGCTTGTTCGGCTTCACCCAGCCCTTGTCGAGCACTTGCTTCGCGAACGGCAGATAGTTGTTGCTGTCCTTGAGCATGGTCAGCGTGTCCTTGACCGTGCCGAGATAGTCTTCCGGCAGCGCGCGTGCATCGGTACGCGGATAGGTCAGGACTTTGTGCTTTTCATACAGCGCTTGCGCGAGGCCGAGCGTGTTCTTCGCCGAAAAGCCGAAGCGGCTGTTGGCTTCGCGCTGAAGACTCGTCAGGTCGAAGAGCAGCGGCGACATTTGCGTGGACGGCTTCGATTCTTCCGTCACGGTGCCGGTCTTGTCGCGACAAGCCGCCACCACGGACTCGGCCGCGGCGAGACTCCACAGACGCGAGTCGCGCTGTTCGGGATCGTTCTCGACGCGCTTGAACTTCGGGTTGAACCAGCGGCCTTCGTAAATACCTTTCGCCGCGACGAATTCGGCGCGCACTTCCCAGTAGTCGCGCGGCACGAAGCGGCGAATCTTTTCCTCACGTTCCACGACGATAGACAACGTTGGCGTCTGAACGCGGCCCACGGTAGTCAGGAAGAAGCCGCCGCCCTTGCTGTTGAACGCGGTCATCGCGCGCGTGCCGTTGATGCCAACGAGCCAGTCCGCTTCCGAGCGGCAACGGGCGGCATCGGCGAGCGGTTGCATGTCGGCGTCGCTACGCAGATGCGCAAATCCGTCGCGGATGGCGGCGGGCGTCATCGACTGCAGCCACAGGCGCTGGACCGGCTGCTTCGCCTTCGCGTGCTGCGCAATCAGACGGAAGATCAGTTCGCCCTCACGCCCCGCGTCGCAGGCGTTGATGAGCCGGTCGACATCCTTGCGCTTGAGCAGCTTCGTCAGAACCTTCAGCCGTGATTCGCTTTTCGCGATGGGATTCAGGTCGAAATGCGGCGGAATGACCGGCAGATTGGCGAAGCTCCACTTCCCGCGCTTGACGTCGTATTCCTCCGGGGCCGCGATTTCGAGCAAATGGCCGACCGCGGACGAGAGCACGTAGTCGTCGCTCTCGTAATACTCGTCATGTTTCGTGAAGCCGCCCAGCGCACGCGCGATGTCGTTCGCGACGGAAGGCTTCTCAGCGATGATCAGGGCTTTGGACATGACTCAATATAGTAGGTATTTGGCAGCGGTCCGATTTGGACTGCATTAACGCCGCTTTATAGCACAGGCTTTGTTCGATGCGCGCCGAAGCACGAATTGCGACGCTCGCCGTTTAGTTCCGCGAGCTTCGTTTCGCGACGCCGCGCGCCCGCACTTTTCTACGCCGTGGCAAGCGCCGGACGCAGTTTCGGCGCGCCCGCCATGTTCGGCAGCGCGGTCAGATCGACCAGCATGCGTTCGACGATGGAAGCCTGCGGCAACACGGTGCCGAAGAAGCGGGTCGTCACCGAGTCCTCGATGAGAATGGTCGGGAAATTCTCGACATCGAGGTCATCGAAACGGTCCGCGTGATTTTCGATATCGATCCACGCGAAGCAGATTTCCGGGTGCGCCGCCGCCAGTTTGTCGAAACCGTCGCGATATTCACGGCAGGTTCCGCACCATTCGGCGCATAGACAGGCGACGAACAAGGTGCCGGGCACGGCGATGCGCTCGGCGATCTCATCGGCATCGGTATCGAGATTCAGCGCGGACATGGCGTTTCTGGCGTCCTTTCGTCTGGGGTTTGGCGTCGTACTCATTTTTCGCGAATGTAGCACGACGCCACTTCACGAGCGTTCGAGCGCCGTCACGCGTCCGCCCGGCAAGGCCGCGATCAAGCCCGATAATTCGAGTTGCAGCAGGGCGCTTTGCAGCGCGGCTCCGTCGAGATCGGTGCGGGCAGCGAGATTTTCAAGCGTCGCGGGTGCATGGCCGAGCGCGGCGAGCACGCGGGCGGCTTCGTCGGTCTCGGGTTTGCCGGGCAGACGCGCCGAAGCCCACGAGGCGTTTGCCGGAGCCGGCGCCGGCGCCTTGCCGCGCTTTTTGCGAGGTGTGGCGGGAAAGCCGAATTCCTCCAGCACGTCTTCCGGCGTTTCCACGAGCTTCGCGCCCTGCTTGATGATGCGATGACAACCCTGCGACAGCGGCGCGTGGATCGAACCGGGCATGGCAAAAACATCGCGGCCCATTTCGTTGGCAAGCCGCGCGGTGATGAGCGAGCCGGAGCGCATTGCCGCCTCGACGATCAAAACGCCCTGCACCAGGCCCGCGATGAGCCGGTTGCGCTGCGGAAAGTTGGCGGAGCGCGCGGGCGTGCCGAGCGGCCATTCGGACACGATCACGCCATCGCGGGCGATTTCGTGCGCGAGCTGATGATGCAGCGACGGATACACCAGATCCGCGCCCGTCCCGATGACGGCAATCGTCCCTGTGGCGCCATCCAGCGCGCCCCGATGCGCCGCGCCGTCGATGCCGAGCGCGAGCCCTGACGCCACGGCAAGCCCGGCGTCCGAGAGCGCGCGCGCGAACCGGCGCGCGTCTTCGAGTCCTTGCGGCGTGGCGTTCCGGCTGCCGACGATCGCCACCGCGCGCGCTTGCAGCAAGTCGGTTCGCCCTTTCGCGTACAAGAGCGCGGGCGGATCGGGCATGGTGAGGAGCGCTTGCGGATACGCGGTATCGGCGAAAGTGAGAATGTGATTGCCGGGTTCGGCGGCCCATTCCAGCACGCGTTCAATATAGTTGCCGAATGGCACGCCTTCGACTTCGGCGGGCGGCGCGAGCGCGGCGGTCGCGGCATCGGTGTTGGTGACTTCGGCGAGCGAGGCGAAACTTTGGGCTAAAACGTCATTCGGTCCGCCAAACGCGCTCAAGAGCGCGCGCAGGGCGGCGGGACGCAGTCCCTTTGCATGCGTGAGCCGCAGCCAGGCGGAAAGTTCGTCGAGGTCCGTGGTGAGCGCTTCCGGTTGAGGCTCGGTCGGCGGTAAGGCGGTCGTCATGTTAAGATTTTTGGTCCCGGAACGTAATTAAGAAGTGTCGCCCGCCCGTGTGTTCAGGCCGAGCGACGCCGGTTGGCCGCTTGCCGGCGGCGTTGAATCCAGCGGATTCATCTGCATATCTTCGGCATGCCGCCATCCACCCGCAACCTGGCCGAATGGCCGACTTCACACGCGTCGCGGCGCGCGTAGATAATCCGAATCATGGCTCTGCTCAAGATACTGAACTACCCGGACAAGCGGCTGCACAAGGTGGCGAAGCCCGTCGCCGTCGTGGACGACCGCATTCGCAAGCTCGTCGCCGACATGGCCGAAACCATGTACGCGGCACCCGGCGTCGGCCTCGCTGCGACTCAGGTGGACGTCCATGAGCGGGTAATCGTCATCGACGTATCGGATGCGCACGACGAACTGCTCGTGTTCATCAACCCGGAGATCGTCTGGGCGAGCGAGGTCAAGAAAGAGTGGGAAGAAGGCTGCCTCTCGGTGCCGGGCATCTACGACTTCGTCGAACGGCCGGACAAGGTGCGCGTGAAGGCGCTCAACGAGAAAGGCGAAAGCTACGAACTGGACTGCGATGGCCTGCTTGCCGTGTGCATCCAGCATGAAATGGATCATTTGGCGGGTCACGTGTTCGTCGAATATCTCTCGACGCTCAAGCAAACGCGCATTCGCGGCAAGATGAAGAAGCTCGAAAAGGCGCTGTAAAGCGCTTTATGTTGTCTCAAGGGTAGTAACAATCGATGACTCAATCGCTGCGTGTCGTTTTCGCCGGTACGCCGGAATTTGCCGCCGCCGCGCTCGCGGCTATCCACGCGGCCGGATTTCCCGTGCCGCTGATTCTGACCCAGCCCGACCGGCCCGCTGGCCGTGGCATGAAGCTGACCGCCAGCCCCGTCAAGCGTTTTGCCGTCGAACACGGGCTAACGGTCGCGCAGCCCACGTCGCTCAGGCGCGCGGGGAAGTATCCGCAAGAAGCCGCCGATGCCATCGAGTTGCTGCGCGCCACGCCGCACGACGTGATGGTGGTCGCCGCCTACGGGCTCATCCTGCCGCAGGAAGTGCTCGACATTCCGCCGCGCGGCGCCATCAACATCCACGCTTCGTTGTTGCCGCGCTGGCGCGGCGCCGCGCCGATCCATCGCGCGATCGAAGCGGGCGACGCCGAATCGGGCATTACGCTCATGCAAATGGACGCGGGCCTCGACACCGGCGCGATGATCCGCGAGGGCCGCACGGCTATTGGCGCGGACGACACCACCGCCACGCTGCACGACCGCCTCGCGAAAATTGGCGCGGATCTGATCGTCGCGGCTCTCCGCGACCTCGAACGCGACGGCGCGCTGCCATCGACACCGCAGCCTGACGACGGCACGACCTACGCACAGAAGATCGCCAAGAACGAGGCCGCGCTCGACTGGCGGCGTCCGGCAGAAACGCTTGCGCGTCAGGTGCGCGCGTTCGACCCGTTCCCCGGCGCGGTCGGCACGCTCGATGGCGTCGCGATCAAGATCTGGTCCGCGCAGCCGGTGAGCGGCGAGTGGCAAGCCGATCCGGGCACCATCGTGGATGTGTCGGCGGAAGGAATCGTCGTCGCCTGCGGAACGGGCGCGCTCAGGCTCACGCAGTTGCAAAAGCCCGGTGGCAAGCGCCTGCCCGTGCGCGAGTTTCTCGCGGGCGCGCCGCTTGCCCGAGGTCAGCGTTTCGCGCTGCAGGAAACCGATCCGGACGCTTGACCCAGGCTTGAAGCACGCGCGACGGACATGTAACGCATGCGTCGCGCGGCGCTAGAATCGTGAATCTTCAACACGCGCACGCTTGGAGTTTCCGATGCTCGGCATTACCGGTTTTGCCTTCTTTCTCGTCGCCGTCTTTCTGCTGAATGTCACGCCCGGCTCCGATACCGCCTATATCGTCGGGCGCAGCGTCGCGCAGGGACGCGGTGCGGGAATCGTATCCGCGCTCGGCATCTCGGCGGGCTGCATCGTTCATACGCTCGCGTGCGCATTCGGATTGACGGCGATTCTCGCGGCGTCGGCCACGGCGTTCACCGTCGTCAAGATCGCTGGCGCGATCTACCTGATTTATCTCGGCGTGCGGCTCATTCTCACGAAGCACGACAAGGCCGTAGACGCCCACGCAGACGGAACCAGCGCGCAAGCCGCGCCAAAATCGCTGCATCAATTATTCGCGCAAGGCTTCGTCACGAACGTGCTGAATCCGAAAGTCGTGCTGTTTTTCGTCTCGTTCTTTCCTCAATTCGTCGCGGCGGACAGCCAGCACAAGACGCTCGCGTTTCTCACGCTCGGACTCGTGTTTATCGCCATGAGCACGGTCTGGAACAGCTTCGTTGCGTGGATCGCGGGCAGCGTCACCGAACGTTTTTCGGGCAAACCGGGGATGAAAAAGTGGCTGGATCGCGGCGTGGGCACGGCGTTCGTCGGCCTGGGACTGAAGCTCGCAACGTCACAACGCTGAACGCAACAACCCGATTGAATTTTTCGCGGATGCCCCTATCTAACGATTTGCTTACAATGAGCGTCTTGGCCAATGTGGTCGGGACCATCGCGCAAATTGCGCGCCGTATTAGGGATAGGAGTTCCTGACATGTTCAACTGGGTCAAAACGGCGATGCTGATGGCTGCGATCACGGCCCTCTTCGTCGTGATCGGCGGGATGATCGGCGGGTCGAAGGGCATGATGCTCGCGCTCGTCGTCGCGCTCGGCATGAATTTCTTTTCGTATTGGTTCTCGGACAAGATGGTCCTGCGCATGTACAACGCGCAGGAGGTCGACGAAACCACTGCGCCGCAGTTTTATCGCATGGTGCGCGACCTGGCCACGCGCGCTCAGTTGCCAATGCCGCGTGTCTACCTCATCAACGAAGACGCGCCGAACGCGTTTGCAACCGGTCGCAATCCGGAACACGCGGCCGTCGCGGCGACCACCGGCATCCTGCGCGTGCTGTCCGAGCGCGAAATGCGCGGCGTGATGGCGCACGAACTGGCGCACGTGAAGCATCGCGACATTCTCATCTCGACCATTTCGGCGACGATGGCCGGTGCAATCTCCGCGCTCGCGAACTTCGCCATGTTCTTCGGTGGCCGCGATGACGATGGGCGCCCGTCGAACCCGATTGCGAGCATCGCGGTGGCTATCCTCGCGCCTATCGCGGGCGCGTTGATCCAGATGGCCATTTCTCGCGCGCGTGAATTTGAGGCGGATCGCGGCGGCGCGGAGATTTCCGGCGATCCACAAGCGCTCGCCAGCGCGCTCGAGAAAATCCACGCGTACGCGTCCGGCGTGCCGTTCCCCACGGCGGAAGCGCACCCGGCCACGGCGCAGATGATGATCATGAATCCGCTGTCGGGCGGCAGCATCGCGAACTGGTTCTCGACGCACCCGGCGACGGAAGAACGCGTCGCGCGCTTGATGGAAATGGCGCGCACCGGGCGCATGTAATCCGGGGCGTCGTCACGACGCGTAACACCGAAGGCCGTTCCAGTCACGCTGGCGCGGCCTTTTTCCTTTTGTGGTGCGAAACGCGCAAGCACCGGGCCACGAAGCCTTGCACGTTACAATCGTCGTTCGAATCGATGTTCACACGAAGTCGCACGACCTTACACATGACCGAAAAGCCTTCCCGGCGACTTTCCACCGCGCCGCACTCGGCGCGCGGAGCGACTCATTTGAGTGCGCTGCATCTTGCTCCCGATTCCCTTGCGTTCGCGCTCGACGGCGCGGCGCAGGCGGTCGGTGCCGTGCGCGCGGGATCGGCGTTGCCGGCCGCCTTGCAGACGGTTGTCGCCGCGGGCAGGCAGCCGGCGGCGCGGGGCGCGATTCAGGACATTGCGTATCGCGCGATGCGCCGTCTCGCACTTGCCGATGCGCTTTTGCATAAGCTCGTCCGCAAGGCGCCGCCGCCGCACGTGACCGACGTGCTGGTCTGCGCGTTCACGCTGCTCACCGACGACGAAGCGCACGCGGCCTACGCGCCGTTCACCGTCGTCGATCAGGCGGTGACCGCCATCGCCACGCGCCGCGAGTTTGCTTTCGCGAAGGGCCTCGTCAACGCCGTGCTGCGCGGCTTTCTGCGCGAACGCGATGCGCTCCTCGAAGAAGCGCGTGTGAGCGAAGTCGCGCGCTGGAATTACCCGCAATGGTGGATCGACGCCGTGAAGCGCGGTCAGCCGGACGCGTGGCAAGACATTCTCGATGCGGGCAACGTGCAGGCGCCGCTCACGCTGCGTGTGAGCGCGCGTCACGTCACCGTCGATGCCTATCTCGAACGCTTGCGGCAGGAGCATATCCAAGCGGAAGCCGCCGGCCTGCACGCGGTGCGCCTTGAAACACCGCTGCCGGTCGAGCGTATTCCGGGCTTCGCGGATGGCGTCGTCTCCGTGCAGGACGCGGGCGCGCAACTCGCGGCACAAGCGCTCGACGCGCGTGACGGCATGCGCGTACTCGACGCGTGCGCCGCGCCTGGCGGCAAGACCGGTCATATCCTCGAACTCGCGAATGTCGAACTCGTCGCGCTGGAAAGCGATGCGACTCGCGCGGGACGTATCGGCGAAAATCTCGCGCGCCTCAAGCTGCACGCCGAGATTTGCGTGGGCGATGCCGGCGATCCTTCGCAATGGTTCGATGGCGCGCCGTTCGATCGCATTCTCGCGGACGTGCCGTGTTCGGCCTCGGGCATCGTGCGGCGTCATCCGGACATCCGCTGGTTGCGGCGGCCCTCGGACATCGCGACGCTCGTCGAAGAACAGCGGCGCATTCTCACGGCGCTCTGGCCGCTCGTCGCCAAGGGTGGCGAGTTGCTCTACGTGACTTGCTCGATCTTTCCCGAGGAAGGCGAAGAGCAGGCTCGCTGGTTTGGAAGCACGCATGAAGATGCGGTACGATTGGACGCGCCGGGCCAGTTGCTGCCGACCAGGGCGCGTGCCGGTGCGGGCGCGGGCGCGGCAAACGGGTCACGGGACAGTACACAAGTGGCCGGCCAGCCATCGAACGGGAACGCGGAAGCTGCATCGAGTTACCGCGCGGACCACGACGGATTCTTCTACGCGCGCTTTCAGAAACGGTGACGATCAAACGCCTTTTTCCGCTTCGGCTTGCGCTCGTCGTCTGGACCGCGCTGACGTTCTGCCTGTATTTCGCGGCAGCGGATTCCGCCTTCGCCGAAACCATTTCCGTGCAGCGGGCTTCGTTGCAGTCGGACAATAACGGCTGGAATCTCGATGCCCATTTCGACTTCGACCTCAACAGCAGCCTCGAAGAAGCCGTGAACCGCAGCGTGCCGCTCTATTTCACCATCGACTTCAACTTGTCCCGGCCGCGCTGGTACTGGTTCGACGAGGAGCCGGTGAATGTTTCGCAGAGCATCCGGCTGTCTTATCAGCCGTTGACCAATGAATATCGCGTGTCGACAGGCGGCCTGCAATTGCGCTTTGCATCGCTCAACGAAGCCATGGCGGTGATCAAGCACGTGACATCGTGGCATGTCTTCGACCGCAATCAGGTGCATCCCGGCGAAACCTATAACGCATCGGTGCGCATGCAACTCGACATCGCGCTGATGCCCAAGCCGTTCCAAATCGACGCGGTGAACAACCGCGACTGGAACCTTTCATCGGACTGGAAGCGTTTTACTTTTACGGCGGCAGAACGTGCGAAATAGATTTCGACGCGGCCGCACGGACATGAAAAGTCTCGTCGTCCGGTTGCTGGTCTCGACAGTGGCGGTCACGGCGGTTCTGCTGCTCGTGATGCTCGCGCTCGCCAGCGCCAATACCGAATTCTTCGACCGCTATTACGGCTGGCTCTACGCGGCGAACGTGGCGATTGCGCTCATCTTCATGCTGATCGTGATCAGCCTCACGGCGATCATCGTGGCGCGCGTGCGGCAGGGCCGCTTCGGCACGCGGCTACTGGCCAAGCTCGCGTTGATCTTCGCGCTGGTCGGCGTGCTGCCGGGCGCGATCATCTACGTCGTGTCGTATCAGTTCGTGTCGCGCAGTATCGAATCATGGTTCGACGTGAACGTCGAGACCGCGCTCACGTCGGGTCTCACGCTCGGGCGCGGCATGTTGCAGACATCGCTCGCCGACTTCAAGGCGCGCGGCCGGCAAATGAGCGATCAGCTTGCTAGCGCGGATCAGTCGAGTCTCACGCTTTCGCTCCTGCGGTTGCGCGATCAATACAACATTCAGGACGCGGTCGTGTTCGAGCGTCCGCGCGATCAGTACAACCGCGAGGATTTGTCCGCGAACAACGGCACGCAGCGCGTGTCGGGATTGCGCACTATCGCGCAGGCCTCGGGCAACTACTATTCGCTGTTGCCGACGAACGAGCCGACCGGCTCGATGCTGAAGGAGGCGCAAGATCATCCATATGGCGCAATAGAAGGCGAGATCGACGGCGATCCATCGTCCACCGGGCCAAAAGGCGCGTTGCGATTGCGGGTGATCACGAAGATCCCCGATCCCACGACGACCACGGAGTTTCAGCACGTCGATCGGTTCCTGCAGATCGAGCAGCCGGTGAGTCAGGAACTCGCGCGCAACGCGGATGCCGTGCAGCGCGCGTATCGTGAATATCAGGAAAAGCGGCTGGGGCGCACGGGCTTGCGCAAGATGTATATCGGCACGCTGACGCTCGCGCTCTTTCTCGCCACGTTCATCGCGATGATGCTCGCGCTCGCGCTTGGCAATCAGCTCGCGCGACCGCTGTTTCTGCTCGCGCAAGGCACGAAGGAGGTGGCCGAAGGCGACTACACGCCAAAACGCGAGATCAATTCGCGCGATGAGCTCGGCTTTCTCACGCAGTCGTTCAACGCGATGACGCGGCAGCTTTCCGAGGCGCGCGCGGCGGTGGAAAACAACCGCATCGCGCTGGAGCATTCGAAGGCGTATCTGGAAAGCATTCTCGCGAATCTCACGGCGGGCGTGTTCGTGTTCGACCGGCAGTTTCGGCTCACCACTGTCAATCGCGGCGCGGAACGCATCTTCCGGCAGCGGTTTATCGGCTTGCTGAATCAGCCGCTCGATCAGATCGATGCCCTCGGCGAGTTCGGCGCGATGGTCAAGAAAGCCTTCGCCGAACGCGATGCCGCCGCTGTCGGCAGCGGGCATCCCATTGGCGATCGCGGACACTGGCAGCAACAAGTCGCGGTGACGGTGCCTGGCGAGAACGAGCCGCTCACCTTGCTCGTGCGCGGCACGCAGTTGCTGAGCGCCACCGACGCCGACTCCGACGACGCGGAAACCACCGGCTATGTCGTCGTGTTCGACGATATCTCCGACGTGATCTCCGCGCAACGTTCCGTGGCTTGGGGCGAAGTGGCGCGGCGCCTTGCGCATGAGATCAAGAATCCGCTCACGCCTATTCAGCTTTCCGCCGAACGTCTGCAAATGAAGCTCGCGGACAAACTCGCCGCGCCGGACGCCGAAGTGCTGAGGCGCGCATCGACGACCATCGTCAATCAGGTGCAGGCGATGAAGCAGATGGTCGACGATTTCCGTGAATATGCGCGCACGCCGCCGGCCGTCCTCGGTAATCTGCAATTGAACGAATTGGTCGCCGAAGTGCTGACCTTGTATGGCATCGAGGAAGGCAAGAGCGCGATCAAGGTGGACCTCACGAAACTGCCGGTAATTCGCGGCGATGCCACGCAGATAAGACAGGTGATTCACAACCTGTTGCAGAACGCGCAGGACGCCGTGGCCGATGTCGCGGAGCCGCGCGTGCTTCTCGAAACGAGAACAGTAGAATATGGCGAGCCTGACGCATCGGGCCATGCGCGTGTCGCGGTACGGCTCACGGTGTCGGACAACGGTTCGGGCTTCCCGGCGCGCATCTTGTCACGCGCTTTCGAGCCGTACGTCACGACGAAAGCAAAGGGCACGGGACTAGGACTTGCAACGGTGAAGAAGATCGTCGACGAGCACGGCGCGCGCATCGACATTCGCAATCGGTCGAAGAACGCGGATGTCATCGAGGGCGCGCAGATATCGATTCTGTTTCTTCAACTCGCGGACGATACCGCCGCTCCCGGCACGACGACGCGGGGAACGGGCACGGCAGCGAATCACGGAACGACAAAAGCAACAGTGCAGACAAGGGCAGCTTAAATGGCGACCATCCTGGTAGTAGACGATGAAATGGGGATCCGGGAACTGCTCTCCGAGATCCTGAGCGACGAAGGCCACGTGGTGGACGTGGCGGAGAACGCGCAACACGCGCGCGACTACCGCTTGCAGCAGACGCCCGACCTCGTGCTGCTCGACATCTGGATGCCCGACACCGACGGCGTAACGCTGCTGAAGGAGTGGGCCGCGCAGGGCAAGCTCACGATGCCGGTCATCATGATGTCGGGGCACGCGACCATCGACACGGCCGTCGAAGCGACGAAGATCGGCGCGCTCAATTTTCTCGAGAAGCCGATCGCGTTGCAGAAACTGCTGAAGGCCGTCGAGCAGGGCCTGGCGCATGGAAGCGCGGCGCCCGCGGTCGTGTCATCGACCAAGCCGCTGACGAGCGCGGGGGCATCCGGCGTGCCGGTGGCCGCTGCGCTGCCGAGCGCGTCGGCGTTGAACGCCACACCCGGCGACGCGGCTTCGGGCGGGGCATCGCCGAACGCGGGACAGACGGCATCGATCTCGTTCGATATTCCCTTGCGCGACGCCCGCGATGCTTTCGAGCGCGCGTACTTCGAATATCACCTCGCGCGCGAGAACGGCAGCATGACGCGCGTCGCCGAAAAGACAGGGCTCGAACGTACGCACTTGTATCGCAAGCTCAAGCAATTGGGCGTCGATCTCGGAAAGAACAAGAACGACGTTTGACCCGCGGCATCGAGCCGATTGCGTCGAATTAGAGAAAAATTCGGCTCAAGGCTTGAGCCTCGTGCATCACTCTGATATAGTCTCACTTCTCCGATGGCCCGGTAGCTCAGTTGGTAGAGCAGCGGATTGAAAATCCGCGTGTCGATGGTTCGATTCCGTCCCAGGCCACCAGAATTAAGAAGCCCGAGAGTGTCATCACTCTCGGGCTTTTTCTTTTGCGGCCGGGCTTTTGTCAGGCTCGGTATCTGCACGAAACAAGCGAAAAAAGCGGACAGGCGTTTGATTTGCCTGTCCGTTTTTTTTTGCTTCTTGCGGCCCCGACTGCGAGCCGCTTGGAAGAACATCTTTACTTCGGGTTTGCCGTGACGAAGTTCTTGAATGCCGTGTAAGCCGCCTTCACCGTCTTGCCGTCGTTCTTAATCAGACCGTAAGCACCTTCGCCGCCCGCCGGATCGTCGTACAGTTCGTACGTCTGGATAGCCTGGATGTTGTACTTCGTCGCCACCGAGACGAACTGCGCCATCATCTTGTTGCCAACGAGGTACGACGCGATCTGTTGATCCGTGCCCATGTTCGGACGCACGCCGAATTCGTTGATCCAGATCGGCTTGCCCATTGCCTGCAGCGTCGCGAGGATGTCGTGGCAGCCCGTGCCGCCGCATGCGTTCGTGATGTCGCCCTGGTCCGAGTACCAGTGCCATGCGGTGACGTCCCAGCTCACAACAGGGTGACCCGTCGTGCCGTCCGGCTGCGTGCCGGCCGCGAGCATCTGGTCGAAGCCGTAGTGCATCCATGCGCCGCCGCCCATGATGATCTTGCCCGCCGTATCCACCGACTTCACGCCGGCGATCATGCCGCGGATCACGCCACGCGCAATCTGGAACTTCTTGTTGTCGAAGTGCTGGGGATAGACGCCATCCACGTTGCCCGTGAGGCAGTCCGCTTCGAGTTCGTTGCTGACTTCATAGTACGGATACTTGTTCGCGGCGGCCGTTTGCTGGCCGAGCGCGAAGCCTGCGTTATAAGCATCGGTTTCGCTGTTGAAGTCGATACCCATCAGCATCACCGGATACACGGTCACGCCGCCTGCCGCCATCGTCTTCGCAATGCCCGCGAGCTTGGTCGCCGCAGCCTGGCTATAGACCTCGTTGCGGTACAGCTTCACGCCGAGATCCTGCAGTTGCGACAGTTGCAGCGCGGGGCTGGAAATGTCGTATGCGCCGCCTTCGTTATTGTGGCCGTTCGCGCCGTAGAAGATCTTGGTGGTGGTCGGCGTGGCAGGCGTCGTGGCCTTCGTGTTCGACACCGTCACGCTGACGTTTTGCACCGAGCGCACGCTGTTCGATGCATTCGCCGCCGTGATCTGCCACGTATGCACGCCGTTGACCTGACGCGTGGTATCGACGGTCGTCGAGAATGCGCCGCTTGCGGGCACGGCATCGCGCGCTACCTTGTTGCCCGTCGTCATGTCGACGACAGAAACCGTGGTCCATTTCGATCCGGTCGTGCCTTTCACGGTCACGGTGCCGGTCGCGGTTGCGTTGACCGTCGGCGCCGTCACGACGAATGCCGATGTGTTGCGCTTCGAAGCTTCCGCGGTCGATGCGAGGTCGAAGGCGTCGTTGCCGGCTCCGCCGCACGCGGTGAGCAGCACGCTGGCGACGATCGTGGCGGCAATCAAACTTGCCTTGGGAGCGGTGAAGGCGAAACGGGCAGGGGTATGGGTCGAATTCTTCATATTATTAGTTAGTGTTACTAATGATGTGTTGTGCGTCGGCTAAGAAAATGAGTGCGTTGACCAAAGCGCCGGAAGTGAATCGGCAAATCGGTTACGGACCTGCGTCCCGCTTAACCCTGCGGATGGGTGCCGGGAGCGAGTTCATTCGGATGCCGAATGAAATTGCCCCGAAGGGTGGGCAGGTCAGTCCAACGGCAATGCCGGACGCTGCCAGACAGCCGGACCAGCGCCGGTCGTCCACACGTTTCGAGCGCCTGGAGCGATTGCGGCGTATTAACCTATGGACCGGCACGAAGAAAAAGCCACGCGCTTGCTGCGTTTAAACGTTTGCGCGTTGAATTCGCCTTCAGGCGCGAATTCTGGTGAAGCGGAACTTGTTACTTAACGCAAACCGTCTTTCTAGACGATTACCTAGAATTACGGCTCCTCGGCGCGGACCTTTAGCTTTTATAGACAGTTTTGCCGATTTCATTTTGGCCAATAAGTATATATTTCCGAATTAGAGTGTGTCGCACGCAGTTGCGACGAATAACCGGGAGGTCATCCACGATCGCGTGTGTGGAAAAGATGATCCATTCAAGTGACGGCGTTTCCTTATAGAAGAATGACCTTCAGCCGCGTGGTGGTATGTCTCCCGCAACCAGAGTTCGGTGCGTATCGCCGGCTCTTACCGATAATCCGTGCTGAATCTTCGAAGCGTTTTGGGTGACTCTTCGCTCGACGCAGCCAGCCTAACGATCGGCAAACAATCGCGCTGCGTGATAAAATCCGCATCGAATTAAGGACTTGCCTGTCCTCGGACCGCAGGTCCTTTTTGTTTTTCGACGTTGTGGCTCACAGGTGCGGCCGGTCAAAAGCGTGCCAATTCTGGCGACGCCTTCGTATATGGGACATAAGAGTCGCCGCACGTGGGGAAAGGGTCGTCGGCCTATACTGAAACGTCGGGGTAAAAGCATGTCTCTCTTACCGACCGGCGACATGGCCCGCAGGCCAATCTCAAACACGGAGTTTCACGGTGACTCGTACAGACGCTAAGGACAGCGCGCTCGTGCTGTTTTCCGGCGGACAGGACTCGGCCACATGCCTTGCCTGGGCGCTCGAACGCTATAACACCGTCGAGACGCTGGGTTTCGACTATGGTCAGCGGCATCGCGTCGAACTCGAGTGTCGTGACGGTTTTCGCGCCGCCGTGCTGCGCGATTTTCCGCATTGGGCTGAGCGGCTCGGCGAAGACCACACAATCGATCTATCGGTTCTCGGCGCCATCAGCGATACCGCGATGACACGCGAAATCGAGATTCAGTCGACCGCAAGCGGCCTGCCGAACACCTTCGTGCCCGGACGCAATCTGTTGTTCATGACGATCGCGGCGGCGGTGGCGTATCGGCGCGGATTAAAAGTTCTCGTCGGCGGCATGTGCGAGACGGATTTCTCCGGTTATCCCGATTGCCGTGACGACACCATGAAAGCGCTGCAAGTGGCGCTCAATCTCGGCATGGAGACGCGTTACGCGCTGGAAACGCCGCTGATGTGGCTCGACAAGGCCGACACGTGGCGTCTGGCTGAAACGCTCGGCGGCGACGCGCTCGTCGAATTGATCCGCGTCGAAACGCACACGTGCTATGTAGGCGAGCGCGCCGAGCTACACGATTGGGGCTTCGGCTGCGGCCAGTGCCCGGCGTGCAAGCTGCGCAAACGCGGTTACGAGGCATACCGCGCGGGCGAGCAAGTCACTATCGCGCCGGTTTGAACTTCAATTGATCACAGAGCAGTCATGACGTACGCAGTGAAGGAAATCTTCTACACGTTGCAAGGCGAGGGCGCGAACGCAGGGCGTCCGGCCGTGTTTTGCCGCTTTGCCGGCTGCAATCTGTGGTCGGGTCGCGAGCAGGATCGCGCTGAAGCCGTCTGCCAGTTCTGCGATACCGACTTCGTCGGCACCGATGGCGAGAACGGCGGCAAATACCGCACGCCCGCCGAACTCGTCGCGATGATCGCCTCGCTCTGGCCCGAAGGCGAGGCGAACAAGTTCGTCGTCTGCACGGGCGGCGAACCGATGCTGCAAATCGACCAGCCTTTCGTCGATGCCCTTCACGGCGCCGGCTTCGAAATGGCTATCGAAACGAATGGCTCGCTGCCGGTACTCGACAGCATCGACTGGATTTGCGTGAGTCCGAAAGCCGACGCACCGCTCGTCGTGACCAAGGGCCATGAGCTGAAGGTCGTCGTGCCGCAGGACAACCAGCGCCTCGCCGATTACGAAAAGCTCGATTTCGAGTACTTCCTCGTCCAGCCAATGGACGGCCCGTCGCGCGACATCAACACGAAGCTCGCGGTCGACTGGTGCAAGCGGCATCCCAAGTGGCGGCTGTCGATGCAGACGCATAAATATTTGAACATTCCCTGACAGACGGTCCCGCCGACGTGCAGACGATTACCCGAAAACTCGAATTCGATGCGGGCCACCGCATCCCCGATCACCGCAGTCAGTGCCGCAATTTGCACGGGCATCGTTACGTGCTCGAAATCACGCTGCAAGGCGATCTCGTGGATGTCGAAGGCGCGCCCGATCGCGGCATGGTCATGGACTTCGCGGATGTAAAGTCGCTCGCCATGGAGCATCTCGTCAACAAGTGGGATCACGCTTTCATCGTCTACGAAGGCGACGTGAAAGTACGCGATTTCTTGCAGTCGATGGCCGATCACAAGACCGTCGTGTTCGACCGCATTCCGACGGTCGAGAATATGGCGGCGGTCGCGTTCAAGATTCTCGCGGAAGTCTACGACGCGCATTACGGCGTCAATCTCAAGCTCAAGCGCCTTCGCTTGTACGAAACGCCCAATTGTTGGGCCGACGTGGAACACGCCTGACGCATCCGGCGCGGCCCACGCCTGCGTCGCCGTCACGGTATCATCGCTCGTTGAATCGCCCGTCTTCCGCGGCGACACAAACGGAGCGCGAGTAATGCCGTCATTCCTTCCGCCGTTTTTCCGCTTCTCGAAGCGCGCCCAACTTCCAGGAGCCGCGCAATGAGCACCTTCACGAATCCCCTCAAGCAACGTCTCGCCGAACCCGGCGCGCTCTTCGGCCTGTGGCTGTCGCTCGGCAGCGCCGATGCCGCCGAAGCGCTCGCGCACGCGGGCTTCGACTGGCTGTGTATCGACATGGAGCACTCGCCGAACGATAGCCGCGACGTCGTCGATCAATTGCGCGCGATCGCGGCGGCGCATCTGCCGAGCGAGCCGATCGTGCGCGTGCCGTTCTCCGATGGCTGGCTCGTCAAGCGCGTGCTCGACGCGGGCGCGCGCACGCTGATGTTCCCCAACGTGCAATCGGCCGAGGATGCCGCGCGCATCGTGCAGCTCACGCAGTATCCGACCGAAGCCCAGCTCGACGGCTTGCGCGGCGTCGCGGGCATGGTGCGCGCGGCTGCGTACGGCATGCGGCGCGACTACGTGACGGGCGCGAACGCGCAGATCGCGACCATCGTGCAGATCGAATCGGTGGCGGCGCTCGAAGCCGTCGACGAGATCGCGGCGACGCCGGGCATAGACTGCCTCTTCATCGGGCCCGCGGATCTCGCGGCAAGCCTCGGCCATCTCGGCGACATGAAGCACCCGGATGTGCAGGCAGCCATCGACAAGGTTGCGGCAGCCGCGAAGCGCGCGGGCATCGCGAGCGGCATTTTCGCGATCGATGTCGCTGGCGCGCGGCAATATGCGCAAGCCGGCATCAACCTGATCGCGCTCGCCGCCGATGTCATGTGGCTCCTGAAGGCGACGCGCCAGGCTTTGCAGGAGGCGAGAGCATGAACACGGCTTGGCGTGGCGGCATCGCTGCGGCCTGTCTGATGTTCGGCGCGGCGTTCGCGGCCAACGCGCAGTCGCAGACGATGCCAAAGCCGACGGACCTCGCGACGCAAAACGCCGTCGCCGATTACAACGCGGGCAATCTCGTCTCAGCGCGTTCGCAGTTCCGTCGCGCCGCGCAAAAGGGCAGCCGCCTCGCCGAATTCAATTACGCGATGATGCTGCTGAACGGCGAAGGCGGTCCCGCCAATGTCCCCGAAGGCAAGAAGTGGTTGCGTAGCGCCGCCGACGCCAACATGTCTCACGCGCAGTTCGTGTACGGCAAGATGTACGACGACGGCCAGTTCGTGGACAAGGACCCGGCGGAAGCGCATCGCTGGTTCTTGCGCGCCGCGAGTCAGGGACACGTGCAGGCGGAACTCGCGCTCGCCAACCAGTTCCTCGATGGACGCGGCACCACGCGCGACAACGAGCAGGCATTCACCTGGTACAAGAAGGCGGCGGAAGGCGGCGACATGACCGCGCAATACGTGGCGGGATCGTTCTACGAACGTGGCGGCGATGGCGTCGAGCGCAATCTCAACGTCGCGCGTGCTTATTACGCGGCGGCGGCCGCGCAAGGCGATCCGGCGGCGAAGCTCAAGTACCTGCAACTGAGCGCGGAGCTGGAAAAGCAAAAGCCGCAGTGAACATGACACTGCGGCTTTTTCGGGACACGGGATTTGAGGCTAGCCTTGCATCAATCGCTTCTGTCGCGCGACGCTCATGATGAGTCCAACAGCGACGCCGAGCGTGGTGAGCGCCGTCCCGCCGTAACTCATGAACGGCAACGGCACGCCGACCACGGGCAGAATTCCGCTCACCATGCCGATATTGACGAACGCGTAGGTGAAGAACGCGAGCGTGAGCGAACCGGCCAATAATCGCCCGAAGAAGGTGGCGCCGTTTGCCGCGATGAACAGTCCGCGCGCGATCAGCGCCATATAGAGAAAGAGCAGCACGAGCCCGCCCGCGAGGCCGAATTCCTCGGCGAACACCGCGAAGATGAAGTCCGTGTGCTTTTCGGGGATGAATTCCAGGTGCGCCTGCGTGCCCTTCAGCCAGCCCTTGCCGAGCGTGCCGCCGGAGCCGATGGCAATCACCGCCTGAATGGTGTGAAAGCCTTTGCCGAGCGGGTCTGAAGTCGGATCGAGCAGCGTGCAGATACGATGCTTTTGATAGTCGTGCATCATCGGCCAATTCACTTCGGGCTGGCAGATGCGGTTCTGGAACACCGCCACGCACGCGATGACGACCACGGCCGCCGCGAGCACCGGCACGATCAGCTTGAAACTGAGTCCCGCGAAATAGATCACGAACATGCCCGCCGCGAACACGAGCACTGCCGTCCCGAGGTCCGGCTGCTTGGCGATCAGCGCAACGGGCAGCAGCAGAATGACGAACCCGGCAACGTAATCCCACCAGCGAATGTTGCCTTCACGCCGCTGGTAATACCACGCGAGCATGAGCGGCATCGCTATCTTCATGATCTCCGACGGCTGGATCACCACGCCGACATTGAGCCAGCGTTTTGCACCCTTGCGCGTGAGCCCGAACGCCGCGACCGCTATCAGCAGCGCCACGCCGACGGTGTACAGCGGGACGGCGAAGCGCATCAGCGTTTGCGGCGGGATATTGGCGAGCACCCACATCAACCCGAAGGTCAGCATGATGTTGCGCAGTTGGTCTTCCACGCGGCCCGGCATGTCGATACTCGCGCTATACAGGGTCACGATTCCCACGCACAGCAACAAGAAGACGATCAGCGCGAGCGGCTTGTCGAAGCCCGCGAACATGCGCTTTGCGTGCTCTTTCCAGACGTGCTTGTCGAAGGTGAGTTGCATGCCGGTCATCCTTTATTCGTCGATACCGCCGGACGGCGCCAGCGTGCGCACGGCGTCGTTCGGGTTGCTGCGGACCATCGTCGGCGTGGGCTCGGCGGGTCGTTTGTTCGGCGCGGGCTTGCGGCCCGGCGCGGACGCGGGCAACGCCGCGGCAGGCGCCGAAGCGACGCGCGCATTCGCGGCCCGTGCTGCAGACGCCGCCGCTGGCGCCGAAGCGATGCGCGCGTTCGCTGCTTTCGGCGATGATGCAGGCAACGCCGGCGCCGATGCAGCCCGAGCCACCGCCGGATTCGATGCCGCCAGCGGCGAGAACGCCGGCGACGCGTTCACTACCGAGGCCGGCAGCGCCGCCGCGACGGGCGATTGCGTGCCGCCGATCATCGGCAGGCCGGCGTCCGTGGTCGCGGATGCGGCGGCTTCGATCGCGGCCGCCTCGGCGCCAGGCTTCAGGCGATCGACCAGATAATAGTCGAGCACCTTGCGCGCGACCGGCCCCGCCGATTCCGCGCCCCAGCCGCCGTTTTCGACGATCAGCGCAAGCGCGATCTTCGGCTGCTCGGCCGGCGCAAACGCGATGAACAACGCGTGGTCGCGCAAATGCTCTGCCGTCGCGTGACCGTGATAGTTCGCGCCCTGCAGCGAGTAAACCTGCGCGGTTCCGGTCTTGCCCGCTGCCTGATAAGGCGCGCCCACGAAGAGCTTCGCGGCCGTACCGTTCGTGATGACGCCTTCCATTGCGCGCTTGATGAAGTCGACGTCTTGCTGGCGCACGGGAATCTTGTCGCTCGGGTCGCGCACCACGACGCGCATGGCCTTCGTCAGCGGATTCTCGATGTCGCGCACCAGGTGCGGCTTCATCACGACGCCGTTATTGGCAAGCGTCGCCGTGGCGTGCGCGAGTTGCAGGATGGTGAACGAGTTGTAGCCCTGCCCGATGCCAAGGCTGATCGTTTCGCCTTCGTACCAGCGTTGCTGCTCCGGCTTGCGATACGCCTTGCGCTTCCATTCCGTCGACGGAAGAATGCCGCGCGCCTCACCCGAAATGTCGATCCCGGTAATTTGGCCGAATCCCCACGGCTTCATGAAGCCGGCCATCGCGTTCACGCCGAGGTCGCGCGCGAGCATGTAGAAGTACGTGTCATTCGACACGACGATCGCGCGATTCATGTCCACCCAGCCCTGACCCGAGCGCACGTCGTTGCGGAACGTGTGACCGCCGAACGTGAAGAACCCGGGGTCCTGAAAGCCCCAGCCGGGCGTGCGCTTGTGCAGCGTGAGCGCGGCGAGCGCCATGAACGGCTTATAGGTCGAGCCCGGCGGATACGTGCCATGCAGCGGACGATTCAGCAACGGATGATCGGGCGAGTTGTTGAGCGCGTCCCACGTCTGCTGATCGATGCCATCTACGAAGGAATTCGGATCGAAGCTCGGCGCGGACACGAACGCGAGCACGTCGCCCGTCGATGGCTCGATAGCCACGAGCGCGCCGCGCTTGCCCGCGAATGCTTGCTCGGCGACCTGCTGCAGCCCGATATCGAGCGACAGCACGAGGTTGTTGCCGGGCGTCGCCTGCGTGCGCGACATCGTGCGGACCGGGCGGCCGCCCGCCGTGACTTCGACTTCCTCGAAACCTGTCAGACCATGCAGCTCGGTTTCGTAACTCTGCTCGACCCCGATCTTGCCGACGTAATCCGTGCCCTTGTAGTTGTTGGCGTCGAGACGCGGATCGTAGTGATCGGAGGCTTCGTCGTTGGCGTCGCTCGCGTCGTCGATACGCTCCTGATCGCGCTGCGAAATTCGCCCGATATAGCCGATGACGTGCGCGGCCGTCATGCCGAGCGGATATTGCCGGAAGAGCCGCGCGCGCACTTCGACGCCCGGAAAGCGGTAATGCTGCGCGGTGAACTTGGCGACTTCGTCGTCGGTGAGACGCGTGCGGATTGGCAGGCTTTCGAAGTTCTTCGAGTCTTCCAGCAGCTTCTTGAAACGCCGGCGATCGCGTGAATCGATAGGAATGACTTGCGAGAGTGCGTCGATGGTGTCGTCGAGCGACGCGGTGATCTTGGACGGCGTGATTTCGAGCGTGTAAGCGGAATAGTTCTTCGCCAGCACCACGCCGTTGCGATCGGTGATGATGCCGCGGTTCGGCACGATCGGCGCCACGGAGATGCGGTTCTCGTTTGCCTGCAACGAGTATTTGCTGAAGTTCCAGACCTGCAAATAGAGGAAACGCAGGCCGATCAAACCGAAGCAGACGAACACGAACATTCCCGCCGCCGCGACGCGCAGGCGGAATCTGGACAACTGTTGCTCGGTGTTCTTTATTTCGGTCATGCAGCTTTCGCGGTGGGTCGCGATTCAAGTGTAGTCCGCGCGCGTTCGCATCGGGGGCGGCACGCGCGCGGTGGCGCTCAGATCGGGCGCGTATCGTCGGGATCGGCGGCGCGTCGTTGCGGTATCAGCAAAAGAAAACTCGTGATCGGCCAGAGCGCGGCTTCGACAAATCCGTTGACGAGATAACTCCAGCCGGGAAACGCGGCGCCCGTCATCAGGCGGATCACGAACGGCACGAGATGCGCGCCCACCAGAAGCGGCGCGACGACGAAGGTTTGTACAGGCAGGGACATCCACAGGACACGCCTGTGAATGGTAATCGCGCCATAAGACAACAAGGTATAAGCCAGCGCATGTTCGCCGAGCAAATTCGCGTTATGCACGTCCATCAACAGCCCAAGCAGAAACGCGATGCCCATGCCCACCTTGCGCGGTTGATGGACGTTCCAGAACAGCAGCACGAGCGCGACGAAATCCGGTATGCCGATAAGCCGGCCCCAAGGCACCAGATTCAGCAGAAACGCTGCAGCGAGGCTGAAGGTGATGAAGTACGGATTGACCGGCTGAAGAATGTATTGCGGGCGGTTCATTGCGCGGCCCTCGCGGATGCGGGCTTAGGCATATGCGCTTTTCGCGATGGCCGGGCGGTAGCGGCCGAGCCGGCTTTCGGCGCGGCAGGTTTCGCGCCGGGCTTTTCCACGGCAGCGGGAGCGGATACCGGAGCGGCAGCCGACGCGGCCGACGTCGCCGATGCGCCGCTTGCACCCTCGGTGGAGACCGTGGCCTTCGCGATAGGCTTCTTCTTGCCCTTGTTCTCTTTCGCTTCCTTTGCAGCGGCGGCGGCTTCGACTTCGATCGGATTCGGCGGCACGTTCACGTTGTAATGCAGTACGAGCAACTGACGCGCGCCGCGAACAGCGGCAATAGGCACGCAGACGACGCGCGCGAATGCCGTATCCGCCTGCTTGTCGACGCGCAACACTTTGGCCACCGCGAGTCCCGGCGGATAGATGCCATCGAGACCGCTCGTCACGAGCTCGTCGCCAGCTTGGACGTCGGCGCTGATCGGCACGAAGCGCAGGTCGAGTGTGTCGCCTTTCGGCGTGCCGTAAATCACGCTGCGCAAACCCGTGCGCGCGATCTGCACCGGCACCGCTTGATCCTTGTCCGTCAGCAGCGTGACTTCCGATTGCAACGGAAACACGCGCGTGACTTGACCGATCACGCCGTCTTCTGTCACGACGGGCGCGCCATCCTGGATGTTTTGCTGCGAACCCTTGCCGATCACGACTTTCTGCGTGAAAGGATCGCGCGTGTCGTATTGGATTTCGACGGGCGTGGTTTGCGTCGTCGCGCGCGATTGCAGATTCAGCAATGCACGCAGATGCGCGTTCTCAGCCGAAAGCTGAGAGGCATCGCCCGCCTTGACGGACAGGTCCAGATTCTTGTCGGAGAGCTTGCGGTTCTCGCTGCGCAAGGTGGCGCTCGTAACCGCGAGGTCGGCCGCACCCATGAAGATGTCGCGTGGCACGAGCGCCGCGCGTTGCAGCGGATAGAGGCCGGCGCCGAGCATGCCGCGCGCAATTTCCAGCGTATTGAACCGCGCATCCGAAACGAGCAATGCGATGGCGAGCACCACAAAGAAGATCAGTCGCGCGAGCGCGGAAGGGCCTTGCTTGAAAAGTGGCGGCGGACTGTATTCCATGGTCGGCGCCGAGGGCGTGAGCGGGTGGATCGATGCTGCAGGTTTGCCGGTTTCGGCTGAGCCTGCCCTACGCTGTTTCAACAACGGCCCGGACATGAGCCGGGCCGTGTGCGCGTCGCGTTACGCGGGTGCGTTCAGACTGTGCGTTGAAGACCGTGAGGTCGTGGAACAGCGAAGTCTGAAGGTCACGGCCGTATCACTCGTAGGAGAAGATGCTGCCGAGCTTGTCCATGCGTTCGAGCGCCATGCCCGAACCGCGCACGACGCAGGTCAGCGGATCTTCCGCGACCAGCACCGGCAAGCCGGTTTCTTCCGCGAGCAGACGGTCGAGATCGCGCAACAGCGCGCCGCCGCCAGTCAGCATCATGCCGCGTTCGGCGATATCCGCGCCGAGTTCCGGCGGAGTTTGTTCCAGCGCGATCTTCACCGACGAGACGATCTGATTCAGCGGGTCGGTCAGCGCTTCGAGAATTTCGTTGCTGGAAATGGTGAAGCTGCGCGGAATGCCTTCGGAAAGATTGCGGCCCTTGACTTCCATCTCCTTCACTTCGGAGCCGGGGAACGCCGAACCGATTTCCTTCTTGATGGCTTCAGCCGTTTGCTCGCCGATCAACATGCCGTAGTTGCGACGGATGTAGTTGACGATGGCTTCATCGAACTTGTCGCCGCCAACGCGCACCGAGCCTTTGTACACGATGCCGCCAAGCGAGATGACGCCGACTTCCGTGGTGCCGCCGCCGATGTCGACGACCATGGAGCCCGTGGCTTCCGAAACCGGCAGACCCGCGCCGATGGCAGCGGCCATGGGTTCTTCAATGAGATAAACCTGCGAGGCGCCCGCGCCGTGCGCTGCTTCCTTGATGGCGCGCCGCTCGACTTGCGTGGACCCGCACGGCACGCAGATGATGATGCGCGGCGACGGCGAGAACATGCGGGATTCATGTGCAGTCTTGATGAACTGCTTGATCATCTGCTCGGTAACGGTGAAGTCGGCGATCACGCCGTCCTTCATCGGGCGGATGGCCTCGATGTTGCCCGGCACTTTGCCGAGCATCTGTTTGGCTTCCTTGCCGACTGCCTGAATGGTCTTCTTGCCGTTCGGGCCGCCTTCCTGGCGAATTGAAACGACCGATGGCTCGTCGAGAACGATGCCCTTGCCGCGCATGTAGATCAGCGTGTTGGCGGTGCCGAGGTCAATCGCCAGGTCGTTGGAAAAGTAGCTGCGCAAAAAACCGAACATTCAAAAATCCTGTCTCGCTGGGTGGCCGTGCGTCGCTATGAGCGCCGGGGACGGCAGCGGAAAAAATAACGGTTTGCCGGGGCGGCGAAGGTTCGCCGTGAAGTGCAAATCCGCGAGGAAATCTACCGCAGGATGAGACGTGTCGCGTAAACGTTTCTCGCAATTTAACGATTCAAGGAGAAAGCCGCTGGCAGGTCAATCCAGATGTGAGTCGAACGTGTAATGATACCTTATAATTTGGGCGTATCTATAGGAAAAGGATGGCACTTTTTGCCGTCGCCAGTCTGCTTTTTAGCGCTTTTTCCAGGATCGCAACGCGCGCCGCAAACGATCGCGGCGCAGTGTGTTTTTGAGATTGAGAAGTCCACGCTTATCTCCGGTGATTTTCATGTCTTTGACCCTGACCGACGTAAAACGTATCGCGCATCTCGCGCGGCTCGAGTTGCCCGAACACGAGGCAGAACCCACGCTCGCGCGCCTGAATGACTTCTTCGGTCTCGTCGAACAGATGCAGGCCGTGGATACCTCCGGCATCGAACCGCTTGCGCATCCGATCGAACAGATCGAGGAAGTCGCGCTGCGCCTGCGCGACGACGCAGTTTCAGAGCGCGTCGAGCGCGAAGAGTTCCAGCGCAGTGCGCCAGCCGTTCAAGACGGGCTGTATCTGGTGCCGAAGGTCATCGAATAACGCAATCGAACAAGTAACGCGTCGGGCGTATCCAGCGCCGAAACGACACTCCCGCGCGGCGTTCACCGCCGCGCTCATCAGGGAACTGCAATGCATCAGAAAAGTTTGACCGAACTGCGCGCCGCGCTCGACTCCAAGGAAATCTCCGCGGTCGAGCTGGCGCAGTCGTATCTGCAGCGCATCGAGGCCGCAAAGAATCTGAACGCCTTCATCGGCATGGACCGCGACCTCACGCTCGCTCAGGCTAAGGCCGCCGACGCGCTCATCGCGGAAGGAAAGGCGGGCGCGCTCACCGGTTTGCCGATTGCGCATAAGGACGTGTTCGTGACGCGCGGCTGGGCATCCACGGCCGGTTCGCACATGCTCGAAAACTACGCGAGCCCGTTCGATGCCACCGTCGTCGATCGCTTGAAGCAAGCGGGCATGGTCTGTCTCGGCAAGACCAACATGGACGAGTTCGCCATGGGTTCGTCCAACGAGAATTCGTACTTCGGCGCGGTGAAAAATCCGTGGGACCTGAAGGCCGTGCCGGGCGGTTCGTCGGGCGGCTCGGCCGCTGCCGTCGCCGCGCGTCTTGCGCCCGCCGCCACCGGCACCGACACGGGCGGCTCCATTCGCCAGCCCGCGTCGTTCACCGGCATCACCGGCATCAAGCCGACTTACGGCCGCGTGTCGCGTTACGGCATGATCGCGTTCGCGTCGTCGCTGGATCAGGGCGGGCCGATGGCTCAGACCGCCGCGGACTGCGCGCTCTTGCTCAACGCAATGGGCGGCTTCGACGAACGCGACTCCACCAGCCTGCACCGCGACAGCGAAGACTACACGCGCCATCTCGGCCAGACGTGGAACGGCGGCGATGCGCAAAAGCCGCTCGCCGGTTTGCGTATCGGCATGCCGAAGGAGTACTTCGGCGCAGGACTTGCCGACGACGTGCGCGCCGCCATCGACGCCGCGTTGAAGCAATACGAAGCGCTCGGCGCGACGCTCGTCGAAGTATCGTTGCCGAAGACCGAGCTTTCCATTCCCGTGTACTACATCATTGCGCCGGCGGAGGCCTCGTCGAATCTGTCGCGTTTCGACGGCGTGCGCTACGGGCATCGCGCGGCGCACTACACGGACTTGCTCGACATGTACAAGAAGTCGCGCGCGGAAGGCTTCGGTCCCGAAGTGAAGCGGCGCATTCTGGTTGGCACGTACGTGTTGTCGCATGGCTACTACGACGCGTATTACCTTCAAGCGCAGAAGATTCGCCGCATCATCGCGCGCGATTTCCAGGAAGCGTTCAAGCGGTGCGACGTCATCATGGGACCGGTCGCGCCGTCGGTCGCGTGGAATCTTGGCGAGAAGGCCGACGATCCCGTGCAGATGTATCTCGCCGATATCTACACGCTCTCCGTAAGCCTCGCGGGTCTGCCCGGCATGAGCGTGCCGTGCGGTTTCGGCGCGGGCGCGAATGCGAATCGGCCGGTCGGTCTGCAGATCGTCGGCAACTATTTCAACGAAGCCCGGATGCTTCAGGTCGCCGACGCGTTCCAGCGCGCGACCGACTGGCATGCCAAGGCACCATCGGCAGCGGGAGTATGAGCATGCAGTGGGAAGTCGTCATCGGTCTGGAAACGCATGCGCAGTTATCCACCGTTTCCAAGATTTTCTCGGGCGCGGCAACGCAGTTCGGCGCAGCGCCGAACACGCAAGCCTGTCCCGTCGATCTCGCGTTGCCGGGCGTGCTGCCCGTGATGAATCGCGGCGCGGTCGAACGCGCGATTCGCTTCGGCTTGTCGATCGGCGCTCATATCGCGCCGCGCAGCGTCTTCGCGCGCAAGAACTACTTCTACCCGGATTTGCCGAAGGGCTATCAGATCAGCCAGTACGAGATTCCTGTCGTGCAGGGCGGTCAGCTCACCATCCAGGTTCCGGCCAATGAAAAGGCCGGTAAGGAAGCATACGAGAAGACCGTCAATCTGACGCGCGCTCACCTCGAGGAAGACGCGGGCAAGTCGCTGCACGAAGACTTCGCGGGCATGACGGGCATCGATTTGAATCGCGCGGGCACGCCGCTGCTCGAGATCGTCACCGAGCCGGAAATGCGCAGCGCGGCGGAAGCGGTTGCGTATGCGAAGGCGTTGCATGGTCTCGTCGTGTGGCTCGGCATCTGCGACGGCAACATGCAGGAAGGCTCGTTCCGTTGCGATGCCAACGTGTCGGTGCGCCCGGTCGGTCAGAAGGAATTCGGCACGCGCGCGGAGATCAAGAACCTGAACTCGTTCCGGTTCCTCGAAGAAGCGATTCAATATGAAGTGCGCCGTCAGATCGAACTGATCGAAGACGGCGGCACCGTCGTGCAAGAGACGCGTCTTTACGATCCCGACAAGCGCGAAACACGCTCCATGCGCAGCAAGGAAGACGCGCACGACTACCGCTATTTCCCAGACCCGGACTTGATGCCCCTGGTTATCGAGGAAAGCTGGGTGGCGCGCGTGAAGTCGGAACTGCCGGAGTTGCCAGCCGACATGCAGAAGCGTTTCGCCGAAACGTACGGCTTGACGCCTTACGACGCCGGCGTGCTCACGTCGTCGAAGGCAATGGCTTCCTATTTCGAAGCCGTCGTGCAGGCGGCGGGCGCGGCGCAGGCGAAGATCGCCGCCAATTGGCTCATGGGCGACGTCTCCGCGCAACTGAACCGCGAATCGCTCGACATCGGCGAGTCGCCGGTCGCGGCGGCTCAACTCGCGCTGCTTCTGCAACGCATTGCGGATGGCACCATCTCCAACAAAATCGCGAAGGACATTTTCCAGGCGATCTGGGACGAGAAGGCGACCGACGTGGGCGCGGCGGACCGCATCATCGAGGCGAAGGGGCTCAAGCAGATTTCCGATACCGGCGCGCTCGAAGCGATCATCGACGAGGTGCTCGCGGCGAACCAGAAATCGGTGGAAGAATTCCGCGCGGGCAAGGAAAAGGCGTTCAACGCGCTGATCGGCCAGGCAATGAAGGCGACCAAGGGCAAGGCAAACCCGCAGCAGGTGAACGAGCTTCTGAAGAAAAAGCTATCCTGAGCGAGCACTTGGGCGAAGTCCTCCGCGTCGACGGAGAACCGGTCGCCTGGAAGTAGCACGACGAACGGGCTGTTGCCGTCTAGCTTGGCAGCGGCCCGTTTTCATTGGCGTTTCGAGATAGAACAAAAGGTTGGCGACATGGCAAAGAAACCGTCTCTGGACGACTTCCTCGTCCCGTATTTCGATGACGACAAGAAGCTCAAGCCCTTCGATCTGAGTTCGATCGATCCATCCGGCAAGCCGTTTTCGAACGGCTCGAAAGACGAAGACCGCGACCGGCTCGCGGCAATCGGCGCGCAGCTCGACGACCTGCAGGAGAAGCTGCACGCACAGCGTCTTCGGCGCGTGCTGCTCGTGCTGCAAGGCATGGACACGAGCGGCAAGGACGGCACGGTGCGCGCGGTGTTCCATGACGTCGATCCGCTCGGCTTGCGCATCGTGCCGTTTCGCGCGCCTTCCGAGCGCGAGGCCTCGCACGATTTCCTCTGGCGCGTGCACGCGCAGGCGCCAATGGCCGGCGAGTTCGCTGTCTTCAATCGCAGCCACTATGAAGACGTGCTCGTGCCGCGCGTGATGAAGTCTATCGACGATGACGAATGCGAGCGCCGTTACCGGCATATTCGCGAGTTCGAGGCGTTGCTCGCGGATAGCGGTACGACCATCGTCAAATGCTTTCTGCATATTTCGAAGGACGAGCAGCGCGAGCGCTTGCAAGCGCGTATCGACGATCCGACCAAGCACTGGAAGTTCGATGTCTCCGATCTCGACGCTCGGAAGCTGTGGGACGAATATCAGCGCTCGTATGAGCTGGCGTTAGGCGCGACCTCGACCGAATACGCGCCGTGGTACATCATTCCCGGCGATTCGAAACCGCATCGCAACGTGATGGTCGCGGAGCTTTTGCTGCGCACGATGCAGGGCATGAAACTCGAATTTCCGGCCGCCAAGGAATCGCTCAAGGGCGTGAAGGTCGAATAAACAAGGAAAGAGGACAAGTATGTTTCGGGTGATTACCGCCAATCTGAATGGCATCCGTTCGGCGGCCAAGAAAGGTTTCTTCGACTGGTTCGGCGAGCAGAAATCGGACGTCGTGTGCGTGCAGGAAATCAAGTGTTCGCAGGACGATCTCACGCCGGAGTTTCTCGCGCCGCACGGTTTCAAGGGTTATTTCCAGCACGCGGTGAAGAAGGGTTATAGCGGCGCGGGTTTGTACACGCGTCACGAGCCGGACGATGTCGTGATCGGCTTCGGCAGTGCGGAGTTCGATCCCGAAGGACGTTACGTGGAAGCGCGTTTCGGCAAGCTGTCCGTGGTGTCGGTGTATGTCCCGTCCGGGTCGAGCGGCGAAGAGCGGCAGCAGGCGAAGTATCGTTTCATGGACGAATTCATGCCGCATCTCGCCGGGCTTTCGCAAGAGCGTGAGGTGATCGTGTGCGGTGACGTGAATATCGTGCACAAGGAAATCGACATCAAGAACTGGAAGAGCAACCAGAAGAACTCGGGTTGTCTGCCGCAAGAGCGCGAGTGGCTCACGAAGCTTTTCGACGATGTCGGTTACGTCGATGTCTTTCGCACGCTCGACCAGCGTGCTGAGCAATACACGTGGTGGAGCAATCGCGGGCAGGCGTACGCGAAGAACGTGGGGTGGCGTATCGACTATCAAATCGCGACGCAGGAAGTCGCGGCGACCGCCAAGAAGACTTCCATTTTCCGCGACATCAAATTCAGCGATCACGCGCCGCTGACTATCGATTACAACTGGAAGATTGGGAAGAAGTAGGTTAACGCCCCCCCTTCTTAAACCGCCCCAACCCGCCGTAATTCGGCAACTGGTCGATGCTCTTTCCCACCGCTTTGGCATACAGCGGCATCATGTCCGGCAGGCGCTTGAGCAAGTCCTGCCGGCGCTCCGGCCCATACGGATGCATCCAGATGAAACCGTTGTCGGAACGTCGCGTGGCGGTATCGATCTTGTTCCACAAGGTGATGGCCGCGCGCGGATCGTAACCTGCGCGCGAAGCGATCTCGCTGCCGATGACATCCGCTTCGGTCTCGTCGGCGGGGGCGTATTTCATGGCCAGCAACTGATCGCCGATGCCAAGCGGCTGCGAACCGTAATCGGTAAAGCCGAAAAGCTGCGGCATGGTACCCGACGACAACTGCTGCGCCTGCTGCCGCCCGAGCCGTTCGCGCGCATGTTCGCGCAGCGCGTGCGCGATCTCATGGCCGATCATCATGCCGATCTCGTTGTCGTTCAGATGCAGCTTGTCGATGAGCCCGCTATACACCACGATCTTGCCGCCCGGCAAACAGTACATGCGCACTTCGGGCGACTTGATGACGTTGATTTCCCACTTCCAGTTCTTCGCGCGGTCATTCCACTTGAGCGCGAACGGAATCTCGTGAGTGGCGATATCGCGCACGCGCTTGACGAGCGGATTGTCATTGCCGAGCAGTGTCTTGTTGCGCTCGGCGTCGTGAATGATCTGTGCATATTCATCGCTCGCCTGCTGTTCGAGCGTCGCGGGTGGAATCAGATTGCGGAACAACGCCGAATTGCCGAAGCGGATCTGGCTGTTCGGCGCCGTGTAAGGCGGCGCGCGCTCTTCGTCCTGCGCGCGCGCGGACATGGGCGCGAGCGTCGCCAGCATGAGCGCGCAGATGAGCGCGCCAAGCGTGGGCCGGGCCGGCATCGATACCGTCATCGTGGCGTTCTCCATGGCGCGATCTTCGGCAACAGTAGCATGCCGGGTATGGACAGCGCGACGCACACCATGAAGTACGGAAACCATCCTGTTTCACTCACGATAAAGCCGCTGCCCGCCGCCGCGAAAGTCCGTGGCACGGCGGCGAGGCTCGTGAAGAGCGCGAACTGAGTCGCGGTGTAGCGCGGATCGGTCGTGCTCGCGATATATGCCGTGAATGTGGCGAGCGTGAGGCCCGTCGCGAACGTTTCGAAGCCGTAAAGCACCGCGAGCGCGGCGGGCGACGGCCCGATTTTCGTGAGCCACGCAAAGCCGAGCGTCGCGATGATCTGCAAGAAGCCGAAGACCCAGAGTCCGCGCGCAATGCCGATCTTCACGAGGCAGATACCGCCGATCAAGCCACCCGCGATGCTCGCCCAGAACGCCACCGCTTTCGCTATCACGCCGATCTGCGTGAGCGTGAAGCCTACGTCGATGAAGAACTTCGTGGCGAGCGCGGTCGCCATGGTGTCGCCGAGCTTGTAGAGGAAGATGAAGCCCAGCACCAGCAGCGCGGATTGCCAGCCGTTGCGCGTGATGAACTCGTGGAACGGCTCGACGATCGCCTCGCGCAACGTCTTGGGTGGCGCGCCGTGAATGGCCGGCTCCTTGACCACGAGCGTCATAATGAGGCCCGGCAGCATGAACGCGGCGGTGATCAGAAACACGGTCTTCCACGGAAGAACGTTCGTGAGAATCAGCGAAAGCGAGCCAGGCACGAGTCCCGCCACCTTGTACGCGTTGACATGAACCGCGTTGCCGAGACCTTGCTCGGTATCGGCGAGCAGCTCGCGGCGGTAGGCATCGATGACGATATCCTGACTCGCGCTGAAGAACGCGACGAGCGCGGCGATGGCCGCAACCGCCCACAGATTCTGCGCGGGCGAAAAGAACCCGAAGGAGCCGATGGCCACCATCACGAGCACTTGCGTGACGAACATCCAGCCGCGCCGTCGGCCCGGACGCCAGCCCGGAAAGCGCGGAATGAAGCGGTCCATCAACGGCGACCAGACGAACTTCCACGTATAGGGAAGCCCGATCAGTGCGAAGAGGCCGATCTCCTTGACGTTGACGCCCGCAGTCGAGAGCCACGCCTGCAACAGGCTGTAGAGCGTGAAGAGCGGCAGTCCGGACGTGAAGCCCAGAAAGACGCAAATGAGGATGCGCGCGTTGAGGAACGCGTGCAAGCCAGGATCTTCTTCGTGAGCTGTAAGAGCGGGCGCCTCGCGTGGCGTTTCGGGCATATCGATGTGGGTAATACGTCGTGGTGGTGCGTTTTGATGCGTGACGGGCCGATTCGAACTCAACGGCGCTTCACGCGATAGACCGCAAGACTACCACGCCAGTTCGCGCCCCAACGGACCGTTTGACCGTCGTGCAGCACCACGCGGTCCAGTATCTCGATGCCCACTTCAGGCGCGAGCGCCTCGAAGTCCTTGATGGTCAGAACGCGCACGTTCGGCGTGTTATGCCATTGATACGGCAGCGATTTCGAAACCGGCATGCGCCCTTGAATAACCGAGAGCCGATGCTGCCAGTACCCGAAGTTCGGGAACGAGACAATGCATTCGCGACCCACGCGAACGGTTTCACGCAGGATCGCCGCGGTCTGATGAATGGTCTGCAGCGTCTGCGAAAGCACGGCGAAATCGAAGCTGTCGTCTTCGAAAAGACGCAGGCCGTCTTCGAGATTCTGCTGGATCACGTTCACGCCCTTTTGCGCGCATGCGAGCACGCCGGCGTCGTTGATTTCGATGCCGTAACCGTGCACTTCGAGTTCTTCGCCGAGCAGCGAGAGCAGCGAACCGTCGCCACAACCGAGATCGAGCACGGAGGAACGCGGTTCGACCCAGCGCGCGATGGCGCGAAAGTCCGAACGCAGCGGGAGGGAATCGAGAGTGTGCTGGTTCATGCGCCGATCTCCGTGGCAATGCGTTCGTAATAGGCGCGCATCAAGTTGTGATAGCGCGCGTCGTCGAGCAGGAAGGCGTCGTGGCCGTGCGGCGCGTCGATCTCCGCGTAGCTCACGGTGCGCTTGTTGTCGAGCAGCGCTTTGACGATCTCGCGGGAACGCGCGGGCGCGAAACGCCAGTCGGTCGTAAAGCTCGCGATCAGATACTTCGCCGTGGTGTTGGCGAGCGCGCGGCGCAGGTCGCCTTCGAAGGCCTTGGCGGGATCGAAATAATCGAGCGCGCGCGTGATGAGCAGGTACGTGTTGGCGTCGAAGTATTCGGCGAACTTGTCGGCCTGATAGCGCAGATACGACTCCACTTCGAACTCGACGTCGAAGTTGAAGTTGTACGCGTCGAGCGCGCCTTCGGCACGGCGCAGCGCGCGGCCGAACTTCACGGCCATGTCGTCATCCGACAAATAGGTGATATGGCCGATCATGCGTGCCACGCGCAAGCCGCGGCGCGGCTTCACGTCGTGTGCGTAGTAGTCGCCGCCGTGGAAGTCGGGGTCGGAGAGAATCGCCGAGCGCGCCGTTTCGTTGAACGCGATGTTCTGCGCCGAAAGCTTCGGCGTCGATGCCACCACGATGCAATGCCCGAGCCGCTCCGGATACATCGTGCTCCAGGCAAGCGCCTGCATGCCGCCGAGACTGCCGCCCATCACCGCCGCGAAGCGTTCGATGCCGAAGCGGTCGGCCACGCGCGCCTGCGCATGCACCCAGTCTTCCACCGTCACGACGGGAAAGCTCTTGCCGTAGGGCTTACCGCTTGTGCGGTCGATGCTCATCGGCCCGGTCGAGCCGAAACACGAACCGAGATTGTTCACGCCGATCACGAAGAAGCGGTTGGTATCGAGCGGCTTGCCGGGACCAACCATGTTGTCCCACCAGCCTACGTCTTTCGGGTTGTCGGCATAGACGCCCGCCACGTGATGCGACGCATTGAGCGCGTGGCAAACGAGCACGGCGTTCGAGCGCGCGGCGTTGAGTTCGCCGTAGGTTTCGACGACGAGTTCGTAGTCGTTGAGCGTCGAGCCGCTTTGCATGACGAGCGGCTCGGTGAAGCGCAAGGTTTGGGGAGTGACGATGCCGATTGATTCCATTCATTCCGCCTTGAAATAGCGGCTAAACGGGTGTCGGCGATGCGCGTGTGGATTGACGGCGCGGCTGACGACCTCTTTAGCCGCATTTGTATTGAACCTCCCGGCAATACCCCTTGGGAAGGTTCGCGCGCCCGCAATCGAGTCAGCAAATCGGCGCGTGTTCGAATTCAGATTGAGCGAAGAAGTATAGCGGAAAACGTAATAAAGCCGCCAATAGCGGTGCCCGGGCGTTCTGGATATGGCCCGAGTTTGTGTCTATATTGTCTAATCTGCGCGTGGGCCCTGGAGCGGAAATGAAACCGAGTCGTGTGAGGCCGCTGAGCCATCTCAAGAGCCGCGCGGCCGAAATGATCCGCAACGTCGTCGAGAGCCGCGAGCCCATGCTCATCACGCAAAACGGCGAAGGCCGGGTGGTCGTGCAGGACGTGCAGTCTTATGAAGACCTGCATCAGACCGTGGATTTGCTCAAGATTCTGGCGATGGGGCAGAAGTACATCGAGGCGGGGCATTGCATAGACGCAATCGACCTCTTCGGCGAACTCGAACGGCTCGACAGGGAAGAAGGCGTCAAGTGAAAACCGTCTTTCTCGATCCGGTGCAGCAGGAGTTGCGCGACTATAGACGCTACGTCATCAACAAGTTCGGCAAGATGGCGTGGAAGGCCACGCGCGACGGCCTGGCCGACACCATCGCCGAGATAGAAGCGTCACCGCGCCGTGGCGCGACGCCGCCCGAACTGGTCGACTTCCGCATGACGGGATACTACGAAGTGGCGAGCGGCACCAACCGCGTCATCTACAAGGTGGATGGCGAAACCATCTACGTGCATCTCGTCGTCGATCAGCGCTCGGACCTCGAAGACATGCTCGCGCGGCGCCTCTTCAGGATGTAGTCGCTTTCGCCGCTCGAAAGCCGCCGCCGCGCATGCCGAGCGTGAGCGCGCGCAACGAACGCACGGTGCGATCCACGTAATGCGGCCGGCCCGAGCCGGGCAAGCGCTGCGAAATGCCGCCACTTGACGTGCGCGCCATCGGCAAATGGCCGACGATCCACACTGTGCGAATGCCGAGCCGCCGGTAGCGCTTCAAATGCCCGCGCGTGTCTTCCACCAGAATCGCGTCTTTCAAATGCACGTGCGCGCGGCGCATCGCGCGACGAAGCATGGGCGCATCGGGCTTGGCGCGCCAGCGTTCGCCGTCGCGCATGTCCTCGATGGCGATCACGCGCTCGAACAGCTTGCCGATACCCAGTTCCGCGAGCACCGAGCGCGCGTAGAGCGTCGGTCCGTTGGTGAGCACGATCTTGCGGCCCGGCAGCGCGCGCACGATGCGCTTCAGGCCGCGCTCGGCGCGCAGCATGGACGGCAGATCGGGGAAGGTGTGGACTTCGCGCAGGAAATCTGCGGGATCGATGCCGTGATGCCGCACGAGTCCGAGCAAGGTCGCGCCGTATCGCACCGTGTAGCCGACGCGCAGCCGGTTCGCTTCGTCGATATCCACGCCCAGCCGGTCGATGATGTACTGCGTCATCGCGCGATTGATCGCCGGAAAAATCTCGTGCGACGCGTGATGCAGCGTGTTGTCGAGATCGAAGAGCCAAACTGGGCCGCGCGTTTTGACATGACGGCGGCGAGCACTGCGAGATGAACTCATGCGCGATTACGTTCGGCAAATAAAAACGCCCGCGCGGAGCAAACCGCAGCGGGCGTTGGAGGAAGAGTGACGAAGCTCAATGCGAGCGGATCATCGTGCCGAACGGCTGCTCGGTCAGAATTTCGAGCAGCACCGAATGCTCGATACGCCCGTCGATGATATGCACCGAACGCACGCCGCTTTTCGCCGCATCCAGCGCGGAGGAAATTTTCGGCAACATGCCACCGGAGATGGTGCCGTCGGCGAAGAGGGCGTCGATTTCGCGCGCGGAAAGGTCGGTGAGAAGATTGCCTTCCTTGTCCATCACGCCGGGAATGTTGGTCATCATCACGAGCTTTTCGGCGTTCAGGACGACCGCCAGCTTGCCCGCGACCAGATCCGCGTTGATGTTGTAGGAGAGTCCGTCTTCGCCGAAACCGATAGGCGAGATGACCGGAATGAACGCGTCGTCCTGCAGCGCCTTCACCACCGCCGGGTTGATGGACTCCACTTCGCCCACCTGACCGATATCGATGAACTGGCCCGGATTATCGCGATCCGGCATCATCAGCTTGCGTGCGTGGATGAGCCCGCCGTCCTTACCGGTCAAGCCGACCGCCTGACCGCCGAAATGGTTGATGAGCGTGACGATGTCCTGCTGTACCTCGCCGCCGAGCACCCATTCGACCACTTCCATGGTCTCTTCGTCGGTGACGCGCATGCCCTGAATGAAGGTGCCCTGCTTGCCGATCTTCTTGAGCGCCTGGTCGATCTGCGGACCGCCGCCGTGCACGATCACCGGATTGATGCCGACGAGCTTCAAGAGGATCACGTCGCGCGCGAAGCCTTGCTTGAGGCGCTCTTCGGTCATTGCGTTGCCGCCGTATTTGATCACGACCGTCTTGCCGTGATACTGACGGATATAAGGCAGCGCCTCGGCCAGAATTTCGGCTTTCAGCGTAGGCGCGATCTGCGTGAGGTCAGGTAGCTCGGACATGGCGGCAAATGAGGCGAGGAGCGTTTAAACACGCGGATTGTACAGGAGTGACGCTACACGACAGGTCGTTTTTCCCCGCGCGCCGTCTCGTTTTCCGGCATGGCGGCCGGGCATGCGATCATCGCTTATCAATGTCGATGACACCATGATGAACGTATCGCTTCAATCAGGCTCCGACGCGACGCAACGGTGCACGCGCTGCGGCGCGGCGTTTCATTGCGGCGCGCTCGCCGGCGCTGCGACGTGCTGGTGCGCAACCTTGCCCGCGCTGCCGCGCGAACGCTTGCGGCCGGACTCGACTTGCCTGTGCCGCGCATGCCTGGCGGCGGAAACAGGCCAAGCGTCACGCTGATATTAGGGTGCGACAAATCGCGCCACGTTCGGTTTCACTATAGGCGCAAGCGGGATAATGTCGCATGGACCGCACGCACTCAATCACCCGATGCATCGCATAACCAATACCGGACGGGTCAACCTCGGTCACCTTTTCTGGCTTCGCTCGCTGGCGATCATCGGCCAGTTGACGACCATCGCCGTCGTGCAGATTTTCTACAGCGCGAAGCTGCCCTTGCCGGCCATGCTCCTCGTCGTCGCGCTCGAAATGTTCTTCAACGGGCTGACGTGGCTGCGCGTGGCGCGGGCTCAGCCGGAAACCAATGTCGAACTCTTCGGCCAGATGTGGGTCGACTTAGGCGCGCTCTCCGCGCTTCTGTTTCTCTCGGGCGGCTCGACCAATCCGTTCGTCACCTTGTATTTGCCGTCGCTGGCCATTTCCGCGGCCATTCTGCCGTGGACCATGACCGCGTGGCTCGCGCTCTTCGCGGTCTCTTGTTATGCGCTCCTGAGCTACAACTACGTTCCGCTCAACATAGAGAATCCATCGAATCTGTTCGACTACTTCCGCACGGGTCTGTGGGTGAACTTCATGGTGAGCGTCGGGCTGATCGGCTGGTTCGTCGCGCGCATGTCGCGGGCGCTGCGCGTGCGTGACGCCGCGCTCGCCGACGCCCAGCAACGCCATCTGCGCGACGAACGCGCCGTTGCGCTTGGCGTGCAGGCGGCCACGGTTGCGCACGAAATGGGCACGCCGCTGTCCACCATTGCAATGCTGAGCGAGGAATTGCGCGATTCCGCCGCGCACGACCGCAACCTCGCGCCGTATGCGGCCGACTTCGAATTGCTCGAACAGCAGATGGCGCTGTGCACCTCGGCGCTCGCGCGCTTGCGCAGCCGCGCGACGGGGCCGTCGAATCGCCAGCCGCTTCGCGAATGGCTCGCGAGCTTCATCGAGCAATGGCGGCTGCGGCATCCGCAAGTGAAGTTCGAGCACGCGGGCAAGACGCCGGAGTCCATGTCCATCGACGATTCCGTTGCCATCGGTCAGATTCTCACGATCTTGCTGGACAACGCAGCGCGCGCGAGCAGCGAGCTCGTGACCTTGCAGGCATCGGCTGAAAGGGTGGAAGGCGTGCAGATGGTGCGCTTCGATATCTGCGATCGCGGGCCGGGCATTCCGCCCGCGCTGCGTTCGAGCCTGGGCGCCGCGCCAGTGGACAGCACGCAGGGCGGCCACGGCGTCGGGCTATACCTTGCGTTCGCGGCGGCGGCGCGCCTGCAGGGATCGATAGAACTCGCGGCGGATCAGCCACGCGGCACGCGCGCGATCTTGCGCCTGCCAAATTTCGGCGCATCGCCCGCCGATGAAGCACGAACCGAATCAAGCGGCGCGGCGTGAGCACGACGCCGGCCAACATTGGAGAAAGAAGCATGAGCGACATGAATTTCCTGATCATCGACGACGACGAGGTTTTTTCGGGCATTCTCGCGCGCGGCCTGGTTCGGCGCGGCTACACCGCGCATCAGGCGCACGACGCGAGCGAAGCGCTGAAGCTCGCCAATCAGCACAAGTTCGGCCAGATCACGGTCGATCTTCACCTCGGCAACGATTCCGGTTTGCGTCTTGTCTCGCCGCTGCGCGACTTGCAGCCGGACGCGCGCATTCTCGTGCTGACGGGCTACGCGAGCATTGCGACGGCGGTTCAGGCGGTAAAGGACGGTGCGGACAATTATCTGGCGAAGCCCGCGAACGTCGAGTCCATTCTCGCCGCGCTGCATGAACAGGCGAGCGAGCAGACGGCGGAAGAAGCGATTGAGAATCCGACTTTGCTTTCCGTGGCGCGGCTCGAATGGGAGCACATTCAGCGGGCGCTGGCCGAGAACAACGGCAATATTTCGGCGACGGCGCGTGCGCTCAACATGCACCGGCGGACGTTGCAGCGGAAGCTGGCGAAGAAGCCCGTGCGCCAATAAAAAAAGAACCGCCCAAGCCGGGGGAACGAGGGCGGTAATCGGAGAGTTACAACGACTACGTGCATATACAGGGGAATACGCACAGGGAAAGAATACGTCGACTCGTTGCGGCCAAATATACGATTATTCCGAATCTAGGAAGACTCCTAGAAAGCTGCGATTCAGCAGGAACTTGAAGGCGGCGAGCATCCTCGGCGCAGCACTGAACGACAGCGAGCGCGCACGCGCAACGCAAGCGTCCGGCGCTTGCACGACAACGCCAGTTTTCGTCCGCCTTTCGCCTCACATCTCATCCGCCGTATTCTCCGCATTCGATCTCAAGAAGGCCGCAACCCGCGCCGTAAAGCTCTCTGTGCGCGAACCTGAGTTCGCACCACGCCGTCCGTGGGCGTCGTCTGCGGGGCGTGGGACCAGACGGACCGGCGCGGAAAGCTCGACGCTCGAACGCCGGTCGATGAAGCGCTGGTCGACAGAGGAGACATCGATGAACTGGTTTGACCGCCTTTCCGTGTTTGGCAAGCTCGTGCTGTCATTCGCGGTGGTGATTGTATTTACCGCATGCGTGGGCGTGACCGGCGTCGTATCGCTGGCGAAGATGAACAGCTTGATCGGCGAGATCGGCGCGAAACACATGGACGGCCTTTACTGGGTCGAGGAAGCCAACAAGCACAAGCTGAACACCGACCTTGCCGCCGCGAATCTCACCTTCGCCGACGATGCCGGCAAGGCGAAGCTCAAGGAGGGCATGACCGCCTCGCTCGCAAGCATGCATCAGGCGCTCGACAACCTGCGCCCCACGATGACGACGACGGATGGCCGCGCGCTCTACGACTCGGCGGCGCAGGCTATCGCCGGATGGGAAGACATCGTGCATATGCAGATCGGTACGAAACCCATGCCGACGGACGTCGATCAGATGGGTCTCATCGCCCGTGCGATCGATGCCAGCGAGAAAGCGCGCGCATCGCTCGAACGTCTCGCCGACTTCAAGCGTGAGCGCGCAACCGGCGCACGCAACAACGCGGCGTCCGAGTACCAGACGATGCGCGTCGTGATGCTCGCACTCGTGCTCGGCGCGATGGCGGCCGGCGGCTTGCTCGCGGTCTTGATCGGCAGGCGGCTGTCGGCGCAGCTCGGCGGCGAGCCGGGCTATGCGGCGCAAATTGCGAACCGTATCGCGGAAGGCGATCTGACGGCGCGCGTGCAAACGCGTCCGGGCGACGACAGCAGCATGCTTCACAGCCTCGGCAACATGAGCGTGAAGCTGGCGGAGATCGTCGGCGGCATCCGGCATTCGAGCGAATCGATTCTGTTCGCATCGCGTGAAATCGCACAAGGCAACACCGACTTGTCGCAACGCACGGAAGAGCAGGCGGCGTCGCTGGAAGAAACCGCGTCGAGCATGGAGCAGCTCACTGCGACCGTGCGTCAGAACGCCAGCAACGCCGATGAAGCCAGCGGCCTGGCGCGCGGCGCATCGAATGTCTCGACGCGCGGCAGCGAACTCGTCGGCGAAGTGGTGGACAACATGCGCGAACTCGCGGCGGGCTCGAAGCGAATGACGGACATCATCGCGGTGATCGAAGGCATCGCGTTTCAGACCAATATCCTGGCGCTGAATGCTGCTGTCGAAGCGGCGCGCGCGGGCGAGGAAGGACGCGGTTTCGCGGTCGTCGCCGGTGAAGTGCGTTCGCTTGCGCAACGCAGCGCGATGTCGGCGAAGGAGATCAAGGAACTGATCGAAGCGTCGACGGCGCGGGTGGACAGCGGCGCGGCGATCGCCGAGCGCGCGGGTTCGACCATGGCCGAAGTGACGGAAGCCGTGCAGCGCGTGACGGACATCATGGCGCAGATTTCGGCGGCCTCGCACGAGCAGAGCGCGGGCATCGAACAGGTGAATCGCGCGGTGGCGCAAATGGACCAGGTGACGCAGCAGAACGCGGCGTTGGTCGAGCAAGCGGCGGCCGCTGCGGGCGCGATGGCCGATCAGGCCGAGCAACTGAAGGGCGCGGTCGCGGTGTTCGAACTGGACGGGCGCGGGTAATTCGGTTCGCGCTGGCCGCTTGCGATGGCGGCCAGCGTCGAATGTCGCCGACGGCAAGCAGCGGACGCGCTAGCGTTTCGGTGCTCATCGTGCGGTCGCGGTCGAGCGGGCCGCGCATGAATCTCGGCGCCAATGCGCCTTTCGCAACGATTCGTGCGAAGCGCTCATCACCGCAAGCCTCCCGTAATATCACCTCGCTTGCCACCCTGCATCCCACTCCGTAAACTCGCGCCAGTTTCCAGAACACCCGCGCCGCACGAAACGGCGTCAATGTCGAGAAGGAGTTGTTTCCCATGTCCAATCCCTATTTCCCGCGCTGGCCCGTCCAGCCGGATGCGCAAGGCGGCCGCGTCGTCGGCCCCGATGAGCGCCTGCCCTGGCCGCAGATGTTCGCCATGGGCATTCAGCACGTCGTCGCCATGTTCGGCTCGACCGTGCTCGCGCCGCTTCTCATGGGCTTCGATCCCAATCTGTGCATTTTCATGTCGGGCATCGGCACGCTGCTCTTCTTCGTGCTGGTCGGCGGACGCGTGCCTAGCTATCTCGGTTCGAGCTTCGCGTTCATCGGGCTCGTCATAGCGGTGACGGGCTACAGCGGCCACGGCCCGAACATGAACATTCCCGTTGCGCTCGGCGGCATCGTGGCGTGCGGCGTGGCTTACGCGATCATCGGTGCAATCGTCACGGCGGTCGGCACGAAGTGGATCGAAGCGCTGATGCCGCCCGTCGTCACCGGTGCGATCGTCTGCGTGATCGGACTGAATCTCGCGCCTATCGCCGTGAAAGGCGTGAGCGCCAGCAACTTCGATTCGTGGATGGCGCTCGTCACCGTGCTTTGCGTGGGCGGCGTGGCCGTGTTCGCGCGCGGCATGGCGCAGCGCCTGTTGATTCTGATCGGGCTGGCGATTGCCTACATCATCTACGCGGTGCTGACCAATGGCATGAGCATGGGCAAACCGATCGACTTCTCGATCGTCGCGAACGCCGCGTGGTTCGGCATGCCGCACTTCACCGCGCCCGTGTTCGAACCGCAGGCGATGACCCTGCTCGCGCCCATCGCGATCATTCTCGTCGCCGAGAACCTCGGCCACATCAAGGCGGTCGGCGCGATGACGGGACAGAGTCTCGACCGTTACATCGGACGCGCGTTCATCGGCGACGGACTGGCGACCATCGTCTCCGGTTTCGCGGGCGGCACGGGCGTGACGACTTATGCGGAGAACATCGGCGTGATGGCCGTCACGAAGATTTATTCGACGCTCGTGTTCGCCATCGCGGCATTGTTCGCCATCGTGCTCGGCTTCTCGCCGAAGTTCGGCGCGGTCATTCAAACCATTCCGGGGCCGGTGCTCGGTGGCGTGTCGATCGTGGTGTTCGGGCTGATCGCGGTGACGGGCGCGCGCATCTGGGTGGTCAACAAGGTGGACTTCTCGGATAACCGCAATCTGATCGTCGCGGCCGTCACGCTCGTGCTCGGCGCGGGCGACTTCACGCTCAAACTCGGCGGTTTCGCGCTTGGCGGGATCGGCACCGCGACGTTCGGCGCGATCATTCTGTATGCGCTGCTGCGCCGGCGTGGGTCGGGCGTGGTCTGATGACAAAGCGCCTGCGCGCCCGGTGGAACGCACGCGCAGGCAAGAGAGCATGCTCTCAAGCCGACAACCCCCGCTTCCGATTCACCAGCGCGGTCTCCGCCAGATCGATCTCCCGGATGAGCTTGTTCAACGTCTCGTCGTTGATCGTCTGAGCGGCGCGCAACCTGAACAACTCGGCCCGCTCGGCGCGCATCGCGGCCATGCGCAGCCGTGTCTCGACCATTTCGCTTCTCTTCGCGGCCACGCGTGGCGCTTCCTCATCGCCGAGGGATTCCAGCCTGCGCCGGTAAATGCCCATCACACGCGCGGATGAATCCGTGCAGCGCGCCGCCGCCGTTTCGTCCATCTGCTCGATCAGCGTCTCGTGCGTGTCGTCGATAGCGCGTATCGCCGCCTGCGCGATGCGCCGCCGCGCCATGCGCTCCTCCGCCGCGTAGGGCTTGTCGATGCGCGCGGTGCCGCGCAAGAGAATAGGCAAGCCGATGACCGCGATGATGAGCGACACCAGGATCACCGCCGACGCGATGAAGATTGCCACGTCGCGACCCGCGAGCGGCGTGCCGTTATCGAGCGTGACCGGCAGCGAGAGCACGCCCGCGAGTGTGACCGCGCCGCGCACGCCGCCAATCGTGGTCATGGCGAGCGTGCGAAAACCGGGCGCCGCGCCAATGCCCTGTTTCGCGGCGTTGCGGCTCGCCACCCAGCGCAGGCAATATACCCACACGAAGCGCAACGCATACAACGCGACGACGGTCGCAAGCACATAGCCGATCAAAAGGCCTACTTGCGCGTCGCCATCGTGATGCGCTTCGATCAGCGCCTGCCCGATCACGTGCGGCAACTGCAGGCCGAGCAGAATGAACACCATTCCGTTGAAGACGAACTCGATCATCGCCCAGGTGCTCGTCATGCGGATACGCACCGCGCTCGGAATGCTGTCGCGCAGGCTTTGGATGTTCATCATCATCCCCGCCGATACCGCCGCCAGAATGCCCGAGCAACCCGCGCGCTCGGCGATCACGTAGGCGGCGAACGGAATCAGCACGGTGAGAATGACGCCCGCTGCGGGGTCGTCGTCCTCGGAAAACTTGAGGATGCGCGCGGGTATCTCCGTGATCGCCCAACTGATCGCCGCGCCGATGGCGAGCCCGCCCGCCGCGATGATGAAGAAGCTGATGGTCGCGTCGCGCAGGGAGAACACGCCGGTGAGCGCCGCCGCGATGGCGAACTTCAGCGCGACGAGGCCGGACGCGTCGTTCATCAGCGCTTCGCCTTCGAGGATATGCATGAGGTTCGGCGGAATGCGATTGCGCCCGGCAATGCCCGTCAGCGCGACGGCATCCGTCGGCGAAAGCACGGCCGCGAGCGCAAACGCGACGGGCAGCGGCATCTCGGGAATCATCGCATGCAGGAAGTAGCCGAGCAGCCCGACCGTGATGAACACGAGGCCGAGCGCGAGCATGAGTATCGCGCGGCGCTGCATGTAGAGCTCGCGCTTCGGAATGCGCCAGCCATCCGCGAAAAGCAGCGGCGGAATGAACAGCAGCATGAAGAGTTCGGGATCGAACGTGACGTGAAGCCCGAAGCCGTGCCACGCCAGCACCGCGCCGATGGCGATCTGGATCAGCGGCAGTGGCAGCTTGACCGGAAGCAGGCTCAGTCCGAAGCCGGACAGCGCGACCACCATCAGAAGAATGAGTACGGTGAAGACGATTTCCATATGTGCGGTACTGCACGACGCAAAGAGGCGAAAGCCCCTGATGGCGTCTAGCATTGTTCGGGCGACGCGAAAGTTTATCGCGTGAGCCGGTCAGGGTTGATATACGGTGATATACGACGCTCGCACCGCGGTGGTGCGCATGCACGCGAAATCGCCTGATAGCGGTGCACATTCCACCTAAAACGCCGACAAATCCACATGCATTGCTCGCATGGAGCTTGCTTTATCGTCAGCCACGGGGGACGCAAGACTCCCGGCAGATCAACGAGGGCTGTTCTATGAAATCGGTATTGGACGGGGCCGGGGCGGGACCGGTCAGGCTTGGCCAGGCAAGAGATTCGGCGATTTGCGGGAGGGCACGGACATGGTGATCGCGAATCCGGAAAAGGCGACGGTCACCACGCGTAGCTTCGAACTGGGCGTGACCTCGGGCTTCGACCGCTATTCCGTCGAACATGGCGACCTGACGCTCTCGAGCGTCTTCCAGCCGGTCTTCAGCCTTTCGCATATGCGCGCGGTCGGCTACGAAGGCTTGTTGCGCGCGCATGACTCGCTCGATCGTCCGGTTCCTCCGGTCGATGTTTTCGGGCAAGCATCGCGTATTGGCGAAGCCATGCTGATCGACCGGCTGGCGCAGGCGCTGCATCTGGAAAACTTCAAGATGCTGGGCGCGCAGACCGAATGGCTCTTTCTCAACGTGCATCCCGGCGCGCTGACCGAGCCGTATCACGCCGCCGCGTTGATGGCCAACCTCAAGCGGCTGCATATCGAGCCGCGCCGCGTCGTGCTCGAAGTGCTGGAGCAGAGCGCCGAAGACATGGAACGGCTCGCGCTCGCCGTGCAGCAGTTCCGCGATCAGGGCTTTCTCATTGCGCTGGACGACTTCGGCGCGGGACATACGAACATCGAACGCATCTGGCAACTCGATCCGGATATCGTGAAGCTAGATCGCGTGATGCTGTCGCACGCCGGGCAGAACGTGCACGCGCCTTCGTCGTCGCGCACGATCAAGCAGCGGCAGAACATGGAAGCGGTGCTCTCGGGCATCGTGTCCTTGCTGCACGAAGCGGGCAAGCTCGTGCTGATAGAAGGCGTCGAGACCGAACACGAGGCGCAATTGGCGCTTGCGAGCGGCGCGGACTTCGTGCAGGGCTTCTTCTTCGCGCGGCCGCATCCGGGTCTCGCGGATGGCGACCACGCGAAAACCGTCATCGGCGAACTCACCGAGCGCTACCGCTTGCAGACCGAGGCGCGCGAACGGCGCGTGGCGACGCGTCTGCAACCCTACGTGCGTGCCTTCGAGCGCGCGGCGGAACGGCTTGCGGCGGGCGAGCCGCTCGACGAAGTGTGCTGGAACTTCCTCGCGCTCGATAACGCCGCCCGCTGCTTCCTGCTCGACGCCAACGGTCGCCAGGCGGGCCGCAATGTCGTGCTGCGCGCCGACCGCGCGGCGCACGAAGCACGATTTCTCCCGCTGATCGACGCGCAAGGCGCGAACTGGCTGCGCCGGCCGTATTTTCGGGCGGCACTCGGCGAGCCGGAGCGCGTGCACGTGACGAAGCCGTATCTGTCGATCAACGAGGCGATGCCTTGCGTCACGTTGTCGGTGGAGACGCGGCTCGACGGCAAGCGCTGCGTGCTGTGCGGCGACATCGACTGGATCTCGGACGACGAGCTCGTCTGAGAGCCGAGGCGTCACACGTCCCGATCATTTCGCCACGACGACCGGAATTCCCTTCAGGCTCGATGCGCCCTTCATCGTTTCGATGGACGCGCGCACCGCGTCGCCCGTCGCCGCTTCAATGCCGATGCGCGCCGCGATATCGCGTTCGCCGCGCTTGACCATCGCGAGGCTGGCGAGCTTCACGTGACCGTAGCCGCGCACGCGTTCGAAGAGCGCGGCAAGCGCCAGCACGTCTTGCGCGTTGTGCGTATCGCGGTTGGCGAGCGCGCGTTGCATCGTGAGTTCGTAATCGCTGGCGAGTTGACGCTCCATGCGCCGTTCGAGCGTCTTGCCGAACGGATCGAGCACCGTGCCGCGCAGCGCGCGAAATCTCGACAAGCCGCCGAGCACGGACCACATCCATTGACCGAACACCTTCTTTTTCGGCGCGCGTGACATGGCGGGCGGCGCGAGATTGAACTTCACGGTGTAGTCGTCGCCGGCCGCGCCTTCGAACTGCGCGGCGAGCGCGGCGCGAAACGCCGGGTCCGTGTAGAGGCGCGCGACTTCGTACTCGTCCTTTACCGCGAGCAGCTTGTAGAACGTGACCGCAACGGCGCGCGTGAGGACGTCATCGCCCGATGCGGCCTCGACGAGCTTGCGATAACGCGCGACACACTTCGCGCCGCCATACGCGAGAAGCCGTTCCTCGCGGTCGCGGATCAGCTCGCGCAAGGGCATGTCCGCCATCGCGACACGCTTGTTTTCCTTCGATGCCGCCAGCGCTTCCAGCGCGCTCGCATCCGCCGCCGCGAGCCGTCCGATGGCGAAGGCCAGCTTGTTCGCGGCCACCGCAACGTTGTTCAGTTCGAGCGCGCGCATGAGCGCCGCGTGCGACAACGGCACGAGCCCCAACTGCCACGCGAAGCCCAGCATCAGAATGTTCGCGCCGATGGTGTCGCCGAGAAAGCGCGTGGCGAGCGCCTGTGCATCGCAGCTTCGGAGCGCGTCGGCGGCATGGGGCCCGGCTGCGTGCCGCATCTTGTCGATGAGCGCATCCGCGTGAAGATTCGCCTCGGGGTTCTGCACGAAGCTCGCGTTGGCGATGGCGTGCGTGTTCACGACGATCTTCGTTCTGTCGTGCCGCACCGTTTGCAAGGCTTCGGGACTCGCGCCCACCACCATGTCGCAAGCGAGCAGCAAGTCGGCCTGTTGCGTGTCGATGCGCACCTGGTTCAGAAGCGCATCGGTCGCGGCGAAGCGCACGAACGACAGCACCGAGCCGCCTTTCTGCGCGAAGCCCATGAAGTCGAGCACCGACGCGCTCTTGCCTTCCAGATGCGCCGCCATGCTGATGAGCGCGCCCACGGTGACCACGCCCGTGCCGCCTACGCCCGTGACCAGGATGTCATAGGGCGCAGCGCCGAGGTGCGCTTGCGGCAAGGGCAGGGAATCGACCTTTCGCGCGAGTTCGGCTGGATCGAACGCGTGGCCTTCCGCCTTCTTGAGCTTCGCGCCTTCGAGCGTGACGAAGCTCGGGCAGAAGCCATTCACGCACGAATAGTCCTTGTTGCAGGACGACTGATCGATGCGGCGCTTTCTTCCCAACTCCGTTTCCACCGGTTCGACCGATAGACAGTTCGACTTCACGCCGCAGTCGCCGCAACCTTCGCACACCGCTTCGTTGATGAAGAGCCGCTTGTCTGGATCGGGAAATTCGCCTTTCTTGCGGCGGCGGCGCTTTTCGGCGGCGCAGGTCTGGTCGTAGATGAGCACGGTGACGCCCGGCGTGTCGCGCAGACGGCGCTGCACGGCATCGAGTTCGTCGCGATGATGAAACGTCGTGCCGCGCGGAAACTGATCTTCGTGGCCGTCGTACTTTTCGGGCTCGTCGCTGACCACGACGAGCAGCGCAATGCCTTCGGCTTCCACTTGCCGCGCGATTTGCGGCACGGAAATGCTGCCATCGACGGGCTGGCCGCCGGTCATCGCGACGGCGTCGTTATAGAGAATCTTGTACGTGATGTTCGCCTTCGCGGCCACGGCTTGACGAATCGCGAGAATGCCCGAGTGGAAATAGGTGCCGTCGCCCAGGTTCTGAAACACGTGCGGCGTTTTCGTGAACATGGAATGCGAAGCCCAATCGACGCCTTCGCCGCCCATCTGAATGAGACCGGTCGTGTCGCGCTCCATCCACGAAGCCATGAAGTGACAGCCGATGCCCGCCTGCGCCACCGACCCTTCGGGCACCTTCGTCGACGTGTTGTGCGGACAGCCCGAGCAGAAGTAGGGCGTGCGCTTCACGGCATCGGCGATATTGGACAGAATTTGCGGCGCGACGAGATCCACCACTTTGTCGCGGCGATCGAGCGCGGGCTTGTGACGCGCGAGCCATTGCGCGAACACCGGCAGCACGCGCGAGGGCCGCAACTCGCCGAGCGCGGACAGAAGCGGCGCGCCATCTTGCGCCGTCTTGCCAATCACGACGGGACGCGCACCTTGCGCGCGGTTGTAGAGATGGTCCTTGATCTGCTGCTCGATGACCGGCCCTTTCTCCTCGATCACGAGCACTTCCGCGAGCCCTTCGACGAACGATTCGAGCCGCGTCGTTTCGAGCGGATACGAGAGCCCGACCTTGTAGATGCGCACGCCCGCCGCATCCAGATCGGCGATGGTGAGATCGAGGCGGCGCAGCGTTTCCATGAGATCGAGATGCGCCTTGCCGCACGTCACGATTCCCACGTTGGCGCGCGGGCTCGGCGCAATCCATTTGTCGATGCTGTTTTCGCGCGCGAAGTGCCGCGCCGCTTCTATCTTCGCGGCGAGGCGCGATTCGATGGTGAGACTTGGCAGATCGGGCCAGCGGTTGTGCAATCCGCCCGGCGGCGGCGTGAAGTCTTGCGGCGCTGGCCAGTCACGGCGGATGCCGTCCAGATCGACGGTCGAGCCGGATTCGACCGTCTCCGAAATCGCCTTGAAGCCGACCCACGCGCCCGAAAAGCGCGACAACGCCCAGCCGTAGAGACCGAACTCCAGCATGTCGGCCACGTTCGACGGATTCACCACCGGCATGTGCCACGCGATCATCGCCTGATCGCTCTGATGCGGCATCGACGAAGACACGCAGCCGTGATCGTCGCCGGCGACGACGAGCACGCCTCCATGCGGCGAAGAACCGTAGGCGTTGCCGTGCTTGAGCGCATCGCCCGCGCGGTCCACGCCAGGGCCTTTGCCGTACCACATCGCGAAGACGCCATCGACGGTGCGCTCCGGGTCCGATTCAACGCGCTGCGTGCCGAGCACCGCCGTGCCGCCGAGTTCCTCGTTGATCGCGGGCAGAAAGCGCACGTCGTGCGACGCGAGCAGTTTCTTCGCCTTCCACAATTGCTGATCGACCATGCCGAGCGGCGAGCCTCGATAGCCGCTCACGAAACCGGCCGTGTTGAGATTCGCCGCGCGGTCGAGTTCGCGCTGCATCAGGACGAGCCGCACGAGCGCCTGCGTGCCGGTGAGGAAGATGCGGCCGCTCGTGGCGCTCAGGTTGTCGGTCAGTCGATAGCCCGACAATGCCGGTTCTTTAGAGTGCGAGGCGAATGAGTCAGCGGGAACACGCGCGTTCATGGAGTCTCCGTTCTTTTGGGTACGCGGGGCAGGCCTCCATTTTTCGCTGTCGAAGGCGGAAAGTTTTTGCGCACTTCCCGACTATCGCGTTCTCTCGGAAAGTAATTAGATTAATTTCGAGATAACTGAGCGGAATCTTCTCGATTGCCGGTGTGCTCACGTATACCCGAAGCGGGATCGCGCATGCTTTGGGTCTAACCTGAACGCCCGACGATCGCCCCAAGAAGGATGCCGATGAAGCTCTATTACTGGCCGAAGACCCGCGCTTTTCGCGCGCTGTGGATGCTCGAGGAAATGCGCGTGCCTTACGACCTCGAGTTCGTGAACATCCGCGCGGGCGTACAGAACGAGCCCGCGTTCTGCCGCGTCAATCCGATGTCGAAACTGCCCGCGCTGGAAGACGGCGACGTGAAGGTGGCGGAGTCGGGCGCGCTGCTGCTGTATCTCGCGGATCGCTATCCGGAAACGAAGCTCGGCGCTTCGCCGCACGACCCGTTGCGCGGCCGCTTTCTGCAGTGGATGTTCTTCACCGGTTCATGTCTCGAACCCGCGATGGCCGAACGCATGACCGGCGCACAAGGAAACACGGTGAGCTTCGGCTGGGGCGATCTGGCGCGCGTGGAGCGTGCCATCGAAGGCGCGCTCGAAGAAGGCCCGTGGCTGCTCGGCGAACAGTTCAGCGCCGCCGACATCCTCGCGGCGAGCACGCTGCAGATTGCGTTCATGGCGAAGCTGATCGCGCCGCAGGGCGTGCTCTTCGATTATGTCGAACGGGCGGTGGCGCGCGATGGTCATGAACGCGCGGCGGCGATCGAACATCGGGAAGCGGAGCGGCTCGCGTTACGGCCGCATACCGGCGCGATCACGCCGCCCACGCATTGAATGTGATTAGGGAAAGGTGCGCGGCTTAGGAATTCCCGCACCGGCTTCGATGTCCGCTACCGCGCGTCGATGCGCAAGCTCGACCGCGGCGGCGGAATCGGCAAGGCCGTCGCCGCCGACCGTGGACCACGCTTGCACGGGTTTGTCGTTATGACGGATTTCGTACTCCGCATCCCACCGCGCGCCTTGCAACTCGAGCGGCTTGACGTGGATTGCGTAGACGCCATAGAGGAAGACCTGCTCCGGCATGATGCCCTCCCGATCAGGATAAGCAGCGGCGCGCCGCTGCTCCTACAGTTCGATTTCCCCGAGAATTCGATGCGCAAGCGCGCGCGCTTCTTCCAGCGCTTCGTGCTCGTTCTCCGATGCGGCTTCCACTTCGTAGAGTGTCGGCTCGGTGTCTTCGCCGTCGTCGCGTTCGAGTGAGACGAGACCCTGATACTTGTCCCCGTCAATGGCGCGCACGCCGATCGTCGCGGTATAGATGCCTTTCGTGTACGTCGTGTCTTCCATGAGCGCCTCCGGCAAGGACGAAATCATGCTAGCACGCGGTCATGGAACGCGTATGACGCCGTGCTACCGGAGCAGCTCCTCCACTTCTTCGAGCGATGGCGAATGCCCGCCCGAATGCCGGCACGCCGCCGCGCCTGCCGCCAGCGCGAACTTCAGGTGATCGGGCCATTGGCCGTGACGCGCCATCAGGCTATAGAGCAAGCCGCCGATGGACGCATCGCCGGCGCCGACCGTATCCGCCACTTCGACGCTCGGCGGCCGCGCGCGATATTCCTGGCCATCCGCATAAAGCGTGGCTTCGTCCGAACCGCGCGTGACGAGCACGGTGGCTTGCGGGTTCATCGCGCGGATTTGCGCGAGCGCGTCCGCTTCGGACAAGCCCTTGAACAGCATGTGCAGGTCTTCGTCGGAGACCTTGATGAGATCGGCGAGGGCGGCCATCTTGCGCAGCGTCGGCTCGTAGCCGTGCTCCATCAAGTTGCGATAGTTCGGATCGAAGCTGATCTTCACGCCGTGCTGACGCAGTTGCGCGGCGAGCGCGGCGAGCGTGTTGCCGAGCGGTTGACGCACGAGGCTGATGCAGCCGAAATGCGCCCACTTCACGCGCTCCATCCAGCCTTGCGGCAGCTTCGACGGATCGAACGCGAGGTCCGCGCCGTTCTCGCCCATGAAGTAGTAAGTGGGCGGCTGCGTCTTGTGGACGATGGCGAGCAGCGGCGGACGTTCCACGCGCTGCAGGAAACGCATGTCGAGGCCGGCGGCGACGCTTGCGTCCCAGAGATCGTCGGAGAAATTATCGGTGCCGAGCGACCCGGCCGCCGCCGTCGGCAACCCGAGACGCGCAACCGCGCGCGCCACGTTCCAGCCCGCGCCGCCCGGACGCGAAAGCCAGCTCGACACGTCGGTGCGGATCATGTCCGTGAGGATGTCGCCTGCGGAAACGAATTGCGGAAAGGTCTCGGATGTCTTCTCGGTTGCCATGCGCGTCACCGTTGTGTCGAATGGGACCCGAGCGCGTTCAGCACTTCGTAGCACGCGCCCATGGTGTGATAGTCGGTCTTGCCGGCAGGACTTTTCTCATCGCCGTACTTGCGGTTGTCGCACGTGAGGATGCGATACCACGCGCCGTACTCGTGATCGACGAAGTGTTCCCAGCTATAGCGCCAGAGTTCGTCGTAGCTGTCCCAGAAGCGCTCGCGGCCCGTGCGCGCGCCGAGCAGCGCCGCCGCCGCGAAGCTTTCGGCCTGCACCCAGAAGTATTTGTCGTGATCGCAGATGGTGTCGTCGGGGCCGAAGCCGTAATAGAGGCCGCCATGACGATCGTCCCAGGCGCGGCAGAAGCCTGCATCGAACAATTCGATGGCGCGCGGCGCAAGCCACGGCAGCGCGCGATGCCGCTCCAGGATCAGCAGCAGCTTCGCCCATTCGGTCTGATGCCCCGGCTGAAAACCCCACGGACGAAAAATGTTCGAGCTGTCGGATTCGTTGTAATGCCAGTCCACCGACCAGTCGCGCTTGAAGTGTTCCCAGACGAGGCCGTGCGAAAGCTTCGCCTGCCGCAGCGTGATGTTGCCCGCGATCTTCTCCGCGCGATCCAGATAAATCACGTGGCCGGTGGCTTCATACGCGGCAAGCAGCGCCTCGGTCGCGTGCATGTTGGCGTTCTGCCCGCGATAGTCGGACAACTGCCAGTCGGGCGTGGCTTCGTCGGCGTAGAGACCGACTTCGGCGTCCCAGAAGCGGCGCTCCATCAGCGCGAAAGTCTCGTCGATGAACGGCTTCGCCTCGTCGATGCCCGCCATGGCTGCGTGCGCGCAAGCAAGCAGCACGAACGCATGGCCATAGCAATGACGCGTGCCGTCGAGCGTGTTCGCCTGGCCGTCGCGCCATTCGATTTCCCAGTCGTAGCCTTCGTGCTTCGCGTCCCAGTGGGCGTCGCGCAGGAATTGGAACGCGTGGCGCGCCCAATCCTGATACGACGGATCGCCGAAATGGCGATAAGCCATCGCGTAATTGAAGACGAAGCGCGTGCTGCTGACGAGATGGCGCGTGGTGCGGTCGTAGACGCGGCCGTCGTCCTTGAAGAAGTGGAAAAAGCCGCCTGACTCGTCGCGCGCGGTGGGCGCGTAGAACGCGAGCGTGTCGCGCACGTGCGAGAGCAGGAAGTCGCGGCTGCGGAAATCGACGCTCGCTTGCGGCGCGGTTTCCACGGGGGATGCGGTCAGGTTCATGTATCGCTCATCTCATATCTGGCCGGAGCTCGCGCGGGCGATGAAATCGACGCCCACCAGCGTGTCGGCCTGCCCCGGCGGGTTCGCATTGTCCTCCAGCAACAAGTCGACGCCACGACGGCCGAGCGCTTCCTTGTCGACCGTCACGGTCGAAAGCGGCGGCGTGCTCTGCGCGGCGGCCGGGATATCGTCGAAACCGACGAAGGCGATGTCCTCCGGCACGCGCATGCCGTGCGCGAGGCATACGCGCATGGCGGCGAGGGCCGCTGCATCGTTATAGGCGAAAACCGCGTCGGGCAAAGGAATGGATTGCGCGCGCGACTCGCCGATCAGCCGCTGCATGGCGTCGGCGGCGGCGAGATCGGGAGGCGATCCAGGGTGCGTGACGAGTTCCAGCATTGGGTCGAACAGCAGGCCGGCATCGAAATACGCCTTGCGATAGCCAAGCGCGCGCTGCGCGATGCTGTAATGCGCGAGCGACCCGCCGATGAACGCCACGCGCCGCCGCCCCTGCGCGAACAGATGCTGCATTGCAAGCGACGCGCCCCTAACGTTGTCGATATTCACCGAGCGAAAGCCCGGCGCGCGCAGGTCGATGAGCACCGTGGGGCGCGCCAGCGAGTGCAGATGCGCAAGCAGTTCCGGCTCGACGAAGCCCGCGACCGCGATGGCGTCGGGAGCGTGCAGGCGCATTTGCTGCGCGAGATCGAGCGTGGGACCCGCGGTCAACACCGACGGCACGAGCCGATGTTCTCGGCAGGCTTCCTCGAAGCCATGCAGCACATGCGAGAAAAACGGGCTGGCGGCGAAGTTGTTGTGCTGCCTATGCAGCAGAAACGTGACACGGCGAATGCGCGTGCGCAATTGCGCGGCATCGTAACCGAGTTGCTGCGCGACTTCGACGACGCGCACGCGCGTGGCTTCCGACAGCCCCGGCTGGTTCTTGAGCGCGCGTGACACCGTCCCGATCGAGACGCTTGCCGCGCGCGCGACATCGCGAATGGTGGTGGCCATCGTGGTGATTCTGTCTCCGCGGATTTCCTGCGGCGCGCGCGGTGTTTAGCGCGAACCGGCTACATTCGTTTTGCGGCGATTGTATAGTAAAAAACCGCAAAACGAACCGTGGAGACAGGGTGGGGAAACCACTAAGACCAATACTGTATGGCGTTTGAAGCCTTTTTGTTTGTTTAGTAAAAAGCAGAAAACATTTACATCGAGCCTTCGCGCTCGTGTACCGAACGCTTGTCGGGCGTCCAAACGTCGAGCAGAAGGTCGTCGTCCCAGTAGTGGCACAAGAGTGGCAAGCCCATTCGACCGCGCAAGCGCGCGTGCACGTCTTCGCCGGTATGCGTCCAGCCTTCCATGGGTTTTCGCCAGTGGCATGCCACGACCGTTCCGTCCGGCGTAAGCGTGCGGCGCACATGTTCGACGATATGCCACAGCTGCGGCTCGTCGAGGTAGTAGCCGATTTCGCTGAGGAGCACGAGATCGAACTTGCCTTCGGGCCACGCGTCCGGAAGCAGCATGTGCTCGACCGTCACGTTGTCGAATTGCGCGATGCGCTGCCGCGTTAGCTCGACGGCGTCCGCGCTGATGTCCGTGGCGACGACTTCGTCGCAGCGCGCCGCAAGCAGCGCCGTTAGTTCACCGTTGCCGCAGCCCGGTTCGAACGCGCGCGCGTAGCGGTCGTTGGGAAGCGTGGCTAGCGTCAACGCGCGCTTGCGGCGTTCGTACCAACGGTTCCTGATCTTCCAGGGATCGTCGTTGTCCTTGTAAAGCTGGTCAAAGTACTGCTTCGGATCGTTGATGTTGCTCATATGAGAATGACTTCGAAGGGCCTCGTCAGGCGGGCCAGGACATGCTCGGGCAGAACCGGCGCTTGTCCGGTCGTCTTATCCGGCTCGGTCTGGCTTCTGAAGGCTTGCACGGCCCGAAGCTTCCTGGTGTGCGTTGCCGCGTCCAGTGCGATGCGCCGCGCGCGGCTCCACGGCACGCGCGAATCGTCCGGCGACGCCCAATGCCAAGTCCAAAGCGGCACTTCGACAAACGGCAAACCAAGCTCGTTCGCGGCCAGACACGTGGCGCGCCCGACGGCCTCGTGATCGGGATGGCCATCGTACCGCCACGTAGTGAAAACGATGTCACCAGGCTGAAGAAATTTAGCCAGAAGTACTGATAGATCCGCTTCGATTTGTCGCGCCCCGCCATCCGGCAAGCCCAGCCGGACGACTTGCGCGTTACGCAGATGCAGCCGCTGCAAGGCGTCCCGCGTTTCTTGCGGACGCACGCTGGCAAGGCGATCCGGCGTCCATTCGGTCGATTCCGGATGGCTCGCGGTGCCGTCCGTCACGGCGACGATCAACACGTTCCGGCTTAATTCCGAGAGGCGTGAAAGTAATCCGCCCGTACCGAGCACTTCGTCGTCCGGGTGTGGCGCCACGACGACAGCGCGGCCGCCCAGCGGGACGAGATCGGCGGGATCGACTTCCGGTAGCGCGCTCAGCTTGCCCCAGTCCTGCCAGCTTTTCTCGGGCGTGCCTCGCCCTTCGATTACCCTGTCGTGCTCCGGCGCACCGGTTTCGGCGAGCGCCTTCGGCTCTTGCGTCGTCAAACTTTCCATGAGTCAGGCTCCCGTCCGGGCAGATGTTCCGCGAGCGATGCCTCGTCGCGTTCCGCGTGGCTTTGTCTGATGAAGACCGGCAAATCCGCCATCAAGTGAGCGAAGTGATCGTCGCGGCAGAGCGGCGCCGCTCCGAGCGCGCGGCCCGCATGCTCGATGACATGCGCGGCGCAGCGTTCGGCCGCCAGACGCGCGCGCATGGCGGCGAGCATGGCGTTGGCCTGCGGCTCGCGGTCGATGAATGCCGCCGTCTCGCGCAGCAGCGCGGCCGTGGCGCAAAGCGTGGTGTCGATAGCGCCGAGATGCGCGAGCTTGTACGGATCGGCGCCGCGTCGCGCGCCCTTTTCGACGAAGCGCGCAATGCCCGCCGCCGCGCCGAACCAGCACGCTGCAATGCCCGCGCCGCCTTGCCAAAAGCCAGGACGCTCGACATAGCTTCCCGGCTTGCCGATTCGCCGCGCAGGCACGTTGTCGAAGTGGACATCGACGCTCGCGCTTGCTTGCATGCCGACGGCAAACCAGCCTTCGCGCGTCACCTTGACGCCCGGCTGGCGGATATCGACGGCGGCGAGCATCGGCTCTCCGCGCTCGTTCCAAGCCGTCACGAGCGCGTGTGTCACCGAAGCCGCGCCGGAACACCACGCCTTGACGCCGTGAAGAAGCACATCGTCCGACTCCGGGTTGCCTATGGCCGCAAGGCGGGCGTTCGGCGGCTCGGCGGCCCATACGCCCCACGCTTCGTTCGAGGCGTGATGCTTTTCGTCGAGTTCGGCGAGGATGGCGAGCGCGTCCGTATGGCCTTCGTACAGTTTGACGAGCGCGAGGTCGAAAGCGGCGACGGCGCCGAGCGCGCGCCAGCGCTCACGCGTGGCGCCGCGTCCGGGCAAGGGCAGCCGGTCGAGGCGCGCGTCGATCAGAACGCGTAGGGCGCGAGCCGTGTCGTCTGCGTTGCCGCGCTGAAAAGACAAATCTCCGAGACATGCTTGCAGGGCGGATGCCGATACAAGCGGCTCGGCGGCCGAGGCGAGTGACATGGCGTGACTCACTCCCAATCTTCGCTGTGCTGGAGGGCGCTAGCGTTCCGCATGGACATCTCCTGTTCTCGTTTGCGCATTACTTGGACAAGAGTGTGGCAAGCGACATGCCCGGACGCCATTCAGCCAGACGGGATAAGCAAAAGCGCCGGACAGGAGTCAGGCAAATCGACTTACGCCGTCCGGCCGAGTCGACGGTATCGATCAGACGGGTTCAAATGCACAAAGGCCGCACGAGGCGGCCTTTGTCGGGGAAACGATGATGGACGTGTCAGCGCCGCGCCGTTGCGGCGATGTTCTTGCCTTCGCGTGGGGGTTCAGCCGCGGTCTTGCGTGCGCCCCAGCGTTGCGCCAGGACCGCGCACACCATTAACTGAATTTGATGGAACAGCATCAACGGGAGCACGACCGCGCCAACCGTATGGGACGCGAAAATCACCTTCGCCATTGGAATGCCGGAAGCAAGGCTCTTCTTCGAACCGCAGAAGATGATGGTGATCTGATCGGCGCGGCTGAAACCGAGACGCCGCGCGGTAAAGGCCGTTACCAGGAGCGCGACGGTGAGCAGCAGCACGTTGACGACGAGAAGGCCCAAAAGCGTGGAAGCGGAAATCGAATGCCAGATGCCTTCGTTCACGGCTTCGCTGAACGCGACATAGACCACGAGCAGAATCGAGCCTTGATCGACGAACTTGAGCACCGCCTTGCGCCGGTCGATCCACTTGCCGATAGCCGGACGCAGCAGCTGCCCCGCCACGAACGGCACGAGCAATTGCATGACGATGCTGCCAACCGTATGCCACGGCGAACCCGTTGTCGCCCCATTGCTCGTCACGAGCAAGCCGACGAGCGCAGGCGTGATGAAGATGCCAAGCAGGCTGGACGCCGACGCGCTGCACACCGCCGCAGGCACGTTGCCTTTTGCCATCGATGTGAACGCGATCGACGACTGCACCGTGGAGGGCAATGTGCACAGGAACAGAATGCCGGTGTAAAGGGCAGGCGTGACGAGCGGCATGAGCAACGGCTTGAGCGCGAAGCCAAGCAACGGGAACAGCACGAAAGTGCTCAACAGAACGAGCAGATGCAGCCGCCAGTGTGTTGCGCCAGCGACGATCGCCTCGCGGGATAGCTTTGCGCCATGCAGAAAGAACAGCAGCCCGATAGCAACGTTGGTGATCCAGTTGAACGCCGTGGCCACGTTGCCGCGACAAGGCAAAAAGCTCGCGAGGATGACCGTGCTGACGAGCGCCAGCGTAAAGTTATCGGGAAGAAGTTTGGGCCGCGCCATCGGTTGGATCTCGCACTCGTGCTTACGGGCCGAAGTATTCGGGTACCGCGCGCGTCAAGTCAGTAAAAACCATGATTTTCGCTCGTAGGCGATTGAAAAGGCAAATTCATTTACAGGATTGATTGATTACCACCGCGCATGAGCGCGCTTGTTTTCCTTCGATGCAGAAGCATCAACCGGGCCGCCAGACTGGTCACTTCGACAGTGCGCAAATCCTCCGTGAGCGACTTTTTTCATCGGACGATTTGTCTTTCAAATCAGCAGGATGCAGCGGAAAAACTCCGACGTAACATGGTGTTACAACCATGAATCGGGCCTAACACTTTTTGGCTCGACGGCCGACGCCAGGCGAAATAAATTGTGGAACATGCCGGTCGACGAGTGCGCGCGAGATCTCCTCGCCGTCGCCATTGGTCCGACTTTGACCGGTTGTCCGTTGGGCGTCGACTTCTCTTTTTGCGTCGCCAGCGGGCAGGAATGGTGTCGGACACTGGCTGTTTTCTCGACATGGCGCTCATCGGCATACGCACTACGACTCGCTTTCTTGCAGCCATCGCGATCTCTTCGCTGGCGGTCGCGGGTTCGCTCGCGCTTGCCGGTCCGCGTGTCGAATGGCTGTCGTCGGCGGTGTTTCAAGATTCCGCGAGCAGCCGTCAGTCGCTGCACCATACGCCAGTTGCCGCCAAGGACGGTCTCACGCCAGTGAGCGCTGAAGTGCGGCCCGTGCCGCGCGCCGAACAGGCGGCGTCGCTCAGAGGCGCGGGTTCCATTCGCGCGGACATCGCCCGCTATAACGAAGAGCGCAGCCTGCCACGTCAACCCGGCCGCCCGGTCGATGATGGCCGCACCTCCGGCAACGCCAACTTCCGCAACTGAGCTTCATCTGCTGCGACGTCTTGTTGCAATTCCGCAATGCTTGCGCGTTAACTTCGTGGTTAACTAAAAATTAATTGCGCGTCTAGTTGCGCCGTGACGGTGACGCAATCACGCCACAGTTGTTCATTCGTGACCGCATAAACATTCCTCTCTTTTCGCGCTGCACGGACAATGCGCCCTGCGCGGGATTTCGCAATCCAAAGCAGTTTCGATTTCCCTTTCATCGCCTTCAAAGGCGCGCCGTTGCTCGGCTTCCTATAAAGACCGCTCGGAACGATTCAGCTTTGACGCGAGAAGCGACGCGCATCGAAGCGTGAAAAGGCGCGCCTGCCTATTCAAACCGTGATACCCGCAATAACCAAAAACATTTTTGACCGGAAAAATGGTCCGTAAAGATGGTGCCGCTCTACTAGCGACACCGCTCTCGCCGAAATCATTAGCCGACAGAAGAGGCGAGTGCACCGTTCCTCGCCCGCCAAGCATTCAATTTTTGACAAACGACAGGAGAGTTCATGAAGCCAACCGTCAACCGTGCGATGAAGACCACGGTCAAGGCCACCGTAGTCGCCGCCATGTTCGGCTTTCTCGCCGCGGGCGCGGCGCAGGCGCAATCGAGCGTCTCGCTTTACGGTCAGGTCGACGAATGGGTCGGCGCACAAAAGTTTCCCGGCGGCGATCGCGCCTGGAATGTGAGCGGCGGCGGTATGTCCACGTCGTACTGGGGCTTGAAGGGCGCTGAAGATCTGGGCAACGGCTACAAGGCGATCTTCACCTTGGAAAGCTTTTTCCGCGCGCAGAGTGGCCAATACGGCCGCTTCAATGGCGACACGTTCTTTGCACGTAACTCGTATGTCGGTATTCAAGGGCCAATCGGTACGTTCACCGCTGGCCGCCTGACGACGCAGTTGTTCGTTTCGACGATTCTGTTCAACCCGTTCGTCGACTCGTATGTCTTCTCGCCGATGGTCTATCACGTGTTCCTCGGTCAGGGCACGTTCCCGACCTACACGACGGATCAGGGCGTGACGGGCGATTCGGGCTGGAACAACTCGTTGCAGTACACGACGCCCGACTTCAACGGCTTGTCTGGCAGCGCGATGTACAGCTTCGGCAACAACGCGGGCGATGGCCGCTCGAAGAAGTACAGCGCGCAGTTCCTGTACTTCCACGGCCCGTTCGCCGCGACCGGCGTTTATCAATATGTGAACTTCAACAACACGCCGGGCGATCTGGTCACCTCGAACGCCTTCGCCATTCCCGGCTACAAGAGCCAGAGCGTTGCCCAGTTGGGTGCGTCGTACGACTTGAAGTACGTGAAGTTCTTCGCCCAGTACATGTACACGAAGAACGACATCGACCCCGGCACGTTCCACGTGAACACGGGGCAGGGCGGTGTGACGGTGCCGCTCGGCCCGGGCCTGGTAATGGCGTCCTATGCGTATTCGCGCAGCAACGGCGGTCTGGACCAGACGCATAAGAGCTGGGCCGTAGGCTACGACTACCCGCTGTCGAAGCGCACCGACGTCTATGCCGCGTACCTGAACGACAAGTACACTAGCATGTCTTCGGGCGATACCTTCGGCGTCGGCATCCGCGCCAAGTTCTGAGTCTTGCGGCAGCAAACGAAAAGCGCGTTCCGGATAATCACCGGAACGCGCTTTTTTTCATCTGAATCTCTGCGACGAGCGTTTCAGCCGATCCGCAAACGCGACTTCGCCTCGTCGTATTCCTGACGCAAGCGCGCGACCAGTTGCGCGACGCTCGGTACATCGTCCATCAGGCCTACGCCCTGGCCCGCGCCCCAGATGTCCTTCCACGCTTTCGCCTTGGCCGCGCTGTCACCGAAATTCATCGCGGTCTTGTCGGACTGCGGCAGCGCTTCGGGATCGAGTCCCGCATTCACGATACTCTGGCGAATGTAGTTGCCATGCACGCCGGTGAAGAGATTCGTATAGATAATGTCGGCGGCGTTGGCATCGACGATAGCCTGCTTGTAGCTGTCGAGCGCGTGCGCCTCGCGCGTCGCGATGAAGCGCGTGCCCATGTAAGCGAGGTCCGCGCCCATGGCCTGCGCGGCGAGAATCGAGCCGCCGTTGGCGATGGAGCCTGACAGCACGATGGGGCCGTCGAACATGCGCCGCACTTCGCCGACGAGCGCGAACGGCGAGATCGTGCCGGCGTGGCCGCCCGCGCCCGCCGCCACGAGAATCAGCCCGTCGACGCCCGCTTCGAGCGCCTTTTGCGCGTGCCGCAAGTTGATCACGTCATGCAGCAAGATCCCGCCGTACGAATGCACCGCATCGATCATTTCCTTTACCGGTGCGCGCAGGCTCGTGATGAAGATCGGCACCTTGTGCTCGACGCACACGCGCACGTCCTGTTCGAGCCGCGCGTTCGACTGGTGGATGATCTGATTCACCGCGATCGGCCCGATGACCGCATTCGGGTTCGCGGACTTGTGTTCGGCGAGCGATGCCTGAATCTGCGTGAGCCATTCGTCGAGCAATTCGGCGGGACGCGCGTTGAGCGCCGGAAACGAACCGACGATGCCCGCCTTGCATTGCGCAAGCACGAGTTCGGGATAGCTGACGATGAACATTGGCGAGCCGACGACCGGCAATGCAAGGTTCTGCAGTACGGCGGGAAGTGCCATGGCGCGAGTCTCCGGGATTTCGTACTTATTTTACGGTTGGGGAGTCGTCTTCGAGCGGCTAAATTGAGACGCACGATCGTTCGATTATAGGCACAGGCGCCGCAGCCCTGTCATCCTCCGATTCCCGAGGAAATCCTCGGTTTCACCGTTTGTGTGCACGTTGCTCATCGAGCATTCGGAATGCCGCGCCTACAATGGACCGCTACGCCACGAACAAGAAAACACCATGTCCTTCAGAGGCTACGAGCCGTTTCGCGTGAATGCGGCGGGCGTCGAGATTGCCGGCGAGAAGGGCGGAGACGGCCCGCCGCTTTTGCTTTTGCATGGCTATCCCCAAACGCACGAGATCTGGCATTCATGCGCCGATGAACTCGCGCGGCACTTCACCGTGATCGCCACCGACTTGCGCGGCTATGGCGCATCGGCCAAGCCGCCGAGCGACGAACGCCACGCGCCTTACTCCAAACGCGCCATGGCCGCCGATCAGGTCGCGGTCATGCGTCACTTCGGCTTCGAACGTTTTCTCGTGTGCGCGCACGATCGCGGAGCGCGCGTCGCGCATCGGATGGCGATCGATTTTCCCGATGCCGTCGATCGCCTGATGCTGCTCGATATTGTGCCGACGCTTGCGATGTTCGAAGCCACTGACCGCGCGTTGTTGAGCGCCAACTTCCACTGGTTCCTGATGAACCAGCCATCGCCCTTTCCGGAAAAGATGATCGGCGCCGATACGACCGGGTTCATCGAACACTTGATGGGCCGTGGCCGTGCGGGTCTTGCGCCGTTCGCGCCGCACGCGCTGCAGGCATATCGCGATGCGCTGGCCGCGCCCGATGCGGTGTTTGCGACATGCGAGGACTATCGCGCGTCGGCGGGCATCGACCTCGAACACGACCGGGACGACACCGAGCGCGGCGTGAAGATTGCGTGCCCCGTGCGCGTGCTGTGGGGCGAGCAAGGCGGGCTAGAGCGCGCGTTCGATGTGCTTGGTCAATGGCGGCGCGTCGCGCGCGACGTAAGCGGCCGCGCGCTCGATTGCGGCCATTACGTGCCAGAGGAAGTGCCGCAGGAGTTACTCGTGGAGATGCGTGCGTTCTTCGAAGCAGAGTTCTGCTGACAAAGAGCCGATGATCCCAGGTGCGGCGGCCTTACGCATGCGTCGAAAGTGCTTGGTTGGCTTCGGCCCGGACTTGTTCTATATCGGACGCCGCCAGCCAGTGGCAATAACCACCCAGCGTGGACCTATCGATGTCCTGCAGCGCAATGTGATCGTATGCGCCTTCGCGATACTTCAATTTCGACCAGTACTCGTCTGTTTGCCACGCATGAATATGCAGGACATCGCTGCCAAGCGTAAGCGACGCGTAGGGGAAATGGTCGAGAAGTCCTATGGAGCAACGCTGCGGATACGTGCGGCGTAGCGCTAGTTCTCCTGCATACATGGTGATCACGTTTCTGCACCAGCCTGGCCACTCTCCACGGAAGTCTTTGAACTCCTCGTCGAGCAGGCGGATGCAACAGTCCATTTGAGCCGGCAGGAAGTCGCACACCATTGTCGATGGCCCCAGCACCGACGCACCGATATTGTGTAAGCCGGAATGAGGAAATCCCCACCGGGCACTGCATTCGTTAAGTTTCTGTCGGACCGACGCCTCATATGCGTAGGCTCCGAAACCAAAGCAAATGCCGGCAGGATGAAACTTCGACAGCGCGGGCGTCACAAAGGTGTCGCAATCTGTTTTCAGAATGTAATCGAACTGCCGACAAACGTCTAAAACTGCTTTATCGCAGAGATTGGCGACAGAATTGATGTATCCATAATCCGACCATTCGCTGTTTTTCTGAGAATAAGGAACGCTCGGAATAACGACTATATTACTGTCTCGCGGCAGTTTAGATGTTGCTTCCGGATGGCACGCAACGATTAACGTGCTTCGGTCAAACAAGCCAGTATGGATGATGCTCTTATAGAGCCAGCTAAATTCCTCGATGTTACTCGGAACATTGTCTACATATACCAGTATGCCGATATCTTTTCGTGCTTGATTCAAGAAAGACCTTTAACGATACATTTATTCAGTGCCAGCGGCGAAGTGGGCCTGCGCTTGCCGGCACTTGGCACTTCTGCTCGCTTAGATCACGGGAAAGATAAATAGCGTAGTGCCAGACTGCAGAGAGACGTTGGTCGAAGTGTAGATTGCAAAATCGGTCCAGGTAGTCAACTGAAGCATGCCGCTGAAAGGAATAATAACATTGCCGGCCTTGCCCCCATGATCGGTGGCTACCTTGAAATAGTAGGGGTCGTCGTAGAATGCATCCTTGCCGCTTGCGGCCAGGTTCGGCTCGCTTCTGTTGATCGACACCTGAGCCAGGTTCGCGTCCGCCACCGAAACGACCATTTGCCCCGCGACAGCGTACACGCCATTTGGCAGGCTCAATGAACCATCGGGATTAACATGGCTTACCTGGTCATAAGGCAAACCGAAATGCAGGAAATTCCATCTTTTCGCGTTCGAAATCTGCGTGGTGGGTAGCAGCTCGGAGTCTCTCAAACGAATACTGAGATAACGCCCCTGAGCTGTTGTCGTCTGTGCCTGGCTTGCCGTGGATGTCATTAACCCCGCTAGTAACGGGACCGCTACAGTGGATGCAGATACGATTTTTCTACGATTAATGTCCATTATGATTTGTATTGAGTTGTAAAAATGGAGGCTCAAAATTACTTAAATTCAAGTAATCTCGGGCGTTTTTAATCGTAGCGGAAGCAATTGCCTGCATCAATGCCGATTTTTCTTATTACTTGAGCAAAGTCATGCCTGTTTTGTCCTTGAGCTTACGGCTTTATGCATCGCTTTGCCACACATGCAAATCGCATTAAATGGCATAAAAATGAGTGTCGATAGCGCGAACATGGTTGCCTTTAGTGTGCGCGTGTCGTCAACTTACTGTAGGGAAAGCACCGATGCACGTGATATAGCGGCGGGTTACGATGGCGTCGACGTTGATCACGTCCATACTATTCCGCCGCTTGCCGTAGCTGACAAGCGGCTTTCTTTTTGCGCGCGGAGTTCATACCGCCGAGAGCATGTCGCCTTCCATGTTGAGCGATCCGCCGCGCGCCAATTCCCCGACGATCTTTTCCAGCAATGCGCGATGCTGCGCGGGCGCGGCAAGCGCGTTCGCGGCGGCGCGCATGGCGCGGGCAGATGCGGTCATCGCGAGCAAGGTGTCGAAGGGCATCGAACGCACGTCCATCAACTTGAAGACGATCAACACTTTCAGCGCGTTCTTTGCGTTGCGGGCAGGGTCGGCACGCAGATAGTCGAGCCGCGACGCGGCCACGTCGAGTGCGCGCGCGACATCGGTGAAAGGCGCGCCGTGGCCCGGAACGACGACATCGACATCGAGTTGCGCGATGAGATCGAGCACCGCGCGTTCTTCCGCAAAACCGCTTTCGCCTTCGAGTTCCGGAAAAATCACGCCAAAGCCGTTTTCCCACAACGCGTCCGCGCTGATGAGGATGCGCGCCTCGGCGCAATACAGCATGAGCGAGTGCGGATCGTGGCCCGGCGCGCCCAGCACGGACCATTCGAAGCCGCCGAGCATGAGCGTGGCGCCATTCTCGATCGTGCCGTCGAACGTGAACCGATCACAACGCTGCGCCGTGGCGTGAAACGTCAGCGCCTCTTCGTCCCAGACACGCACCGCGTGCGCTTCACTTTGCGGGATCAGCGTATTGCACGCATAGGTGCGTTGCAGCAGTGCGTTGCCGCCGCAGTGATCCGAATGCAAGTGCGTGTTGACGATCAGATCGAGCTTGCGCGCACCGAGCGCGTGCTGCACGAGCGCCAGCGTTTGCGGCGCGTGCGAGACGTAGCCCGTGTCGATCAAGGCCGTGCCCTCATCGCTCGCGAAAAGCACGTTGTTCGACGACAACCAGCCGCGCTCGAACACCGTCATGGAAGCGGGCAGCGCGATCACGCTTGCTCCTTCGGCATGACGACGATAGTCGCCGTCGCCTCGATCACCGTCTCGCCAAGCTGATTCACCGCGCGGCCCGCGAGCTTCACCAGGTCGCCGCGAAGGCTCGTCTTCCACTTTGCATCGAGCACTTGCCAGCGCATGGCGAGCACGTCGTCGGCCTTCACCGCGCGCGTGAGCTTGATGCCGAACTCCAGTCCAAGCGGTTGCGCGTAAGTCGAGAAGTGTTCGGCGATCATCGCCATGAGATGCGCGGTCGGTTGCGTGCCCGACGCGATCAGCGAGCCGAAACGGCTGGCGCGCGCATACGCTTCGTCGTGATGCAGCGGGTTGGTGTCGTTGACGAGCGTGGCGAAGTGGCGAATGGAGTCCGCCGGCAAGGCAAGCGTCGCTTCGAACGATTCGCCGATACGCACCACGCGCGCGCCGCGACGACGGCTTTCGCCACGCGCGAGCACGTCGCGTTTCGCGTCATCGTCAATGGATGACCACGCCGCGATTTCGTCGATGGTGCGCAGGCAGCCGTCGCAAAAGCCCGTCTCCGGATTCATGCGGCAGACGTCCACGCACGGCGACGCGACCTCGCCTTTCATGGTGCGCGCAAGGCGACATCGACAACCGGCGCGCCCGTCAGCGACACGAGTTCTTGCGGCGTCAGATTGAACACCGCGTGCGGATGACCCGCCGCCGCCCACAGGCTTTCGAGCGTGAGCAAGTCTTCGTCGATGAGCGTCACGGGTTCGGTCGCATGACCGATCGGACATACGCCGCCAATGGCATAGCCGGTTTTCTCGCGCACGAACTTCGCATCCGCGCGCGCCAGTTCGCCGACGTGCGCCGCGACCTTCACTTCGTCCACGCGATTCGCGCCGCTTGCGATCACGAGCACGGGCGCGTCGTCGTCGCGGCGCCGGAAGAGAATGGACTTGGCGATCTGCGCCACGGAACAGTTCAGTCCCGCCGCCGCTTCCGCCGATGTCTTGCCGGTTTCCGGCAGCATTACGACGGGCCGCGCGTGACCGCGTTCCTGCAACAGAAGCGCGACGCGGCGCGCGGAATCGGGGAGGTCATCGAGATTCTGTACTTCGGTCATTGCTTTCCTTTCCATCGAACGATCAACGGGTCAGACGCAGGCGGCAACGGCGTCGCGCTGCTTGGCGAGCAGCGCCTTGCCCGCACGCGACGAACTCGGCTTGCCGATGGCGCGCGAAATGAAGTCGCCTGTCTCGACCAGTCGATCCAGGTCGATGCCCGTCTGGATGCCGAGTCCATTCATCAGATACACGACGTCTTCGGTCGCGACGTTGCCTGTCGCGCCCTTGGCATACGGACAGCCGCCGAGCCCCGCAACCGACGCATGAAATATCTCGATGCCTTCGAGCAGCGCCGCATAAATGTTGCCGACGGCCTGCCCATAAGTATCGTGGAAATGTCCTGACAGGCGTTCGCGCGGAAACGCTTTCGACGCCGCCGCCAGCACTTCGCGCGTGCGCTTGGGCGTGCCGACGCCGATGGTATCCGCGATATCGATTTCGTCGCAGCCAAGTGCCTTCATGCGCTCGACGACATCCACCACCGACGCCACGCTCACCTCGCCCTGATACGGACAGCCGAGCGCGCACGAGATGCTGCCGCGCAGACGCAAGCCTGCGTCCTTCGCGGCTTTCGCGACCGGCTCGAAGCGCGCGATGCTTTCCGCGATGCTGCAATTGATATTCTTTTGCGAGAACGCCTCGCTCGCCGCGCCGAAGATGACGATCTCGTCGGCCTTTGCTTCGAGCGCGCCCTCGAAGCCGCGCAAATTCGGCGTGAGCACGGAGTAAATGGTGCCCGCGCGACGCTCGATGCCCGCCATCAACGCGCTGGCATCCGCCATTTGCGGCACCCATTTCGGCGAGACGAACGAAGTCGATTCCACATTGACGATGCCCGCACGCGCGAGCCGGTTCACGAGCTCGATCTTGGTTTCCGTGGCGACGAATTCCTTCTCGTTCTGCAAGCCGTCGCGCGGCCCGACTTCGACGATTTTTACTTGAGTGGGGATCATGCCTGTCTCCTTGCGATTCTCTGGCGTCGGTTCGTTGCGTCAGCCAGTTTGCCACATCGGAAGCGAGCGCAAATGTCTGCTTGATTCAAGTAGCTTGGATGTATTGATTGCCGGATGGCAGTTAATGCTTTGATTGAATTGTAGTTTTTTGGCGTTTCACTCCTTTAACGAAAGGCCTGCTAACTATCATGGGCAGCCGAGAATGCCAGCCGGTCCGGGCGAGCGCGACGAGGCGAGGCGACTGGCTCGGTCACTTAGTCCCAAGGAACAACGCCGAACGGCAGAAGGTCATCATGAAGTTCGAAACTTATCCGCTTTCCCGAACGCAGGCGCGTGCGGCGAAGCAAACCGCCGCGGCACGCAATCTGTGCGCGGTCTTTCGACTGGACAACGTTCCCGACAGCGCGCGACTGGCGCGCGCGGTGGCGCGCGTGGCGCGGCACTCGCAACCGTTGCGCTGGCGCGTGATCCACGGCGACGATGGTCCGCGCTATCTGCTGCATGAAATCGGGTTGGCAGAACTCGAAGTCGTCGATATCGACGATGCCGATGAAGCCAGCGCATCCTCCATCATTCAGATGCTGTGCGCACGTCCGCTTCGGATAGACGCCGGCGCGCCTTGGGCGCTCACGTTGTTGCGCGGCGCATCTCGCGGCTATCTGGTCTTCGCCTGCCATCCCGCGCTGCTGGACCGCTTCTCATTGCAGCCGTTGTTCGCGGCGATCTCGCGCTCGTACGCGGGCGAGACGCTCGCAGGCGAGCTTTCGCTGGATCAGCGCGGCGTGCTCGTTGCGGAGCGCGCGTCGATGGAAGCGGAGCAATGGCGCGGCGATCTCGCGTTCTGGGTTCGGCAACTGGCCGATGGCGAATTCGCCTGGCAGCCGCCGCGCGTGGAAGGCGCGCCCGGCGAAGCGAGCTTTACGATGGCGCTCGGCGCCGCTACGAGTGGAGCGTTGCGTGAACAGGCCCGCGTGCTCGGACTGAGTATCGAATTTCTGCTGCAGAGTTGCCTGCATGTGCTGCTGCAGAAGATGTCGCGACAGTCGGCGGTGATTACGGCGCATCATCGGCGCGGGCGGGAGCAGCCATACGAGACGATGGGGCACGACGAGCGTCTGCGCTTCATCTGCAGCGAGTTCGACGACGCCATGACGTTGCGCCAGTATCTGCATCATGCGGCGTCGCAATTGGCGATGGCGGATTTCCACGGCAACATTCCCGCAGGCGATATCTTCGACGAACTCAAGCGCCTGCGTCCGGAATACGATCGCGCGACCAACGTGCTGTGCGAGCGCGATCATCTGCCGCATGACGCGCTCGTTCTCGGCGGCGCTCGCGGCGTGCTGCTCACGCGCTTCTGCCGCCGGCCCGAACGGCAGGACGTGGCGATCTATCTGCACGTGAGCGAGGACATCACGCTGCATGTGCAATTGCGTCATCCGCAAGCCTCGAACGGCCTTTCCATCGTCCTCGAACACTACGCGGCATTGTTGTCGGGACTCGCGGTACAACTCGATACGCCTGTCGGCGAGCTCGGTTTCGACACCGCATCGCTCGATGCGCGCCGTCGCGCGTGGTCGCTTGGCGCGCCGCTTGCATCGCCGCCGCGCGATGTGCTTGCGTGCATCGACGAGATGGTGCGAACTCAGCCGGATGCGCCAGCGCTGAGTGGCCCCGATGCGCGTTTCACCTACGCGGAACTGGCGGAAGCATCGGCGCGTATCGCGGACGCGCTTGCGCCCCACGCGAAGGCCAATGGTCTTGTCGGCGTATGCGTGTCGCGCGGTGCGCGAGTCGTGGCGGCCATGGTCGGCGTGCTGGCGGCCGGCGCGGGATATGTTCCGCTTGATCCGTTGATGCCCGAAGAGCGGCTGCGTTTCATGGCCGAGGATGCGCAACTGTGCGCCGTGATCGCGGACACCGCGACGCAAGCGCGAGTGCGCGCCGCATTCGATTGCCCGGCGCTGCTCATCGAAGACATGTTTGATACACCGAGCGGCGGGCCATCGGCGCTGTTTCGCGGGACCGATCCGTCGCACGCTGCGTATGTCATCTACACCTCCGGCACGACGGGCCGGCCGAAGGGCGTCGTGATCGAGCGCGGCATGCTCGCGCACATGATCGCGTCGCTCGAAGGCCGTTACGCACGCAATCCGGGCACGCGCTGGCTGCAGTTCGCATCCGTCAATTTCGACGCCAGTGTCTTCGAGATTTTCAATCCGCTCGCACATGGCGGACAACTCGTGGTTGCACCGGACTCGGTTCGCGCCGATCCCGCCGCGCTGTTCGACTTTCTCGCGCAATCGCGCATCACGCACGCATTTCTGCCGCCGGCCGTCTTGCGCTTGCTGCCGCGCCGCCCGTTGCCGGAACTCGACACGATCATGTGCGGCGGCGAAGCAAGCGACGACGACACCGTGCGCTTCTGGTCCTCGGTCGTGCGCTTGTCCAACATCTACGGCCCGACCGAGGCGACCGTGCTCTGCACGGAGAACACCTTCGGCGACCAGAAGCTTGCCAATCAACTGGGCCGCCCGCTGCCCGGCTACGCCATTCATTTGCTCGATGCCAACGGGCGCGGCGTGCCGCTCGGCGGTATCGGCGAGCTATGCATTGGCGGAGAGTCGGTGGCGCGCGGGTATTTGCGTCGTCCGGAAATGACGGCGGAAAAGTTCATCGATGACGCAAACGCAAACGAAGGCCGGCTGTATCGCTCCGGCGACCTTGGCCGCTTCCTTCCCAATGGAGAGATAGAGTTCCTCGGCCGCAGCGACTTTCAGGTGAAGGTGCGCGGTTATCGGATCGAGATCGCCGAGGTCGAGCATGTGATCGCGACGCAGCCGGAAGTCAGCGCGGTGTGTATCGGCACGCACAGGCATCAGGGCAGCAACGCGCTGGTCGCCTGGTACACGGCGAACGGGCTCGCCGCCGCCGAGCTGCGTCAGCGGCTGGAGACGCTTTTGCCGGCCTATATGGTTCCCGCGTTCATCGTGCCGATTGCACATTGGCCGCTCACCTTGAACGGCAAGATCGATCGCGCGCGCTTGCCCGCGCCTTCGACGCCCTCATCGCAAGCGAGCGCACGCCAGTTCGATTCGCTCGAATGCGCTGTGCAATCGGCGTGGGCCGCGACGCTTGACGTGACGCCGGATGCCATCGACGAAAGCAGTCACTTCTTCGAGGCAGGCGGCCATTCGTTGCTGGCGACGCTGGCTTGCGGACGTATTGGCGCGGCGCTCGGCGTGAACGTGAAGCCCGGCCTTCTGCTTGCCCATCCCGGTTTCGATGCGTTCTGCCACGCCCTGCGCAATACGCTCGATGGCGACGACGCTCTGACGCCCTTGCTTCACGATGCACGAGCCGCGCCGAGCGTCGCGATAACGAGCGGCATCGTCGAGGCGCTGTTTCATCGCGCGCGCATCGACCGGACTGACAACGCGTACAACATCGTCGTGCGCGCCGACTTCTCGCGCGAAGTGAATCCACTCGAACTGCATGCGGCGCTCAAACGGCTTTTCTCGCGCGATTCGCTCTTCAGTTCCACCCTCACGGATGCTCACGGTGAACTGCGTCTGATGTCGGTGGCGTCTCGCGACTCCGCGCTCATTCCGATCCAAAGCGCCACGGCGGAGACGATCCGCGCGCACATCGACGCATGGACCACGGCAGCGATTCATCCGGACGCAGCGCCTTGCTGGCGCGCGCACATGCTGCTCGATGCCGAAAGCGGCGTGAGCACGGTCCTTATCGGCGTCCATCACGCGCTGTTCGACGGCTGGTCGCTCAAGCTTCTGCTCGATGAACTCGCGGCGCTTTACGAAGGTAAGCCGTTTGCGCAGCGCACGCCGAACTGGTTCGACTACTGCGCGTGGATGCATGAGATAGCGAAAACGCCGGCGCATGCGCGCGCACGAAACTACTGGACGAACAAGCTGCGGGGCACGCCACTGCGCCTCGAATTGCCATTCGATTTCACCACGCGCCATGCCAACGCGAACCGCATCGTTCCCGTTCACCTCACGCGAGAACGCGCCGACAAGCTGCGCCGTATCGCGCAGGATCGAGGCACGACGCTATCGCCCGTGCTGTTCGCGCTGCACCTCGCCTGGCTATGGCGCCTGAGCGGGCAGCCGACGATTGTGAGCGGCTACCCTCAGGCGGGCCGCGACATTCCCGGCAGCGAGAACGTCTACGGCATGCTCGTGTCGATGGCCGTGATGAAAGTGCGCATCGATCCGCGTCAGAGTTTCGGTGAACTCGTCTCGGCCGTGCACGCGCAAATGCTCGAAGACCGCGATCATCTGCTCGCCACGCCTTACGAGGCCGGCATCGAAGATATCGGCGCGCTCAACACGCTGTTCAGCTTGCAAAGCGGCATCGACTTGCAGGCGCGCATCGGCGCTGGCAGCGTCAGCGTGGAGGAGTTGCCGACGAAGACCTCGAAGGCCGATATTTCCGTGATCCTTTACGCGAATCAGCAAGGGGAAATCGATGGCCGTATCGAATACGATGGTTCGCTCTTCGAAGCGCGCTCGGCCCACGCAATGAAAGACGTGCTGGACACCCTCATCGACGCCGCCGCGAATCAGCCTTCCGCGCTCGTCGGTGAGTTCGCCTATCTGAGCGATGCGCAACGCGCGCTCATCACAGGCTTTTCGCGCGGCGCGCCGCTCGACGACGCGGCTTCGTCGATACCGGCGCGCTTCGCATCGATAGCGTCGCGCTTTGCCGATCGCGAAGCCATTCGCTTCGAGAACGAAACACTGCGCTATGACGAACTCGACGCTCTGAGCGAGCGCATTGCCGGCGGCTTGCTGGAACGCGTGACGGAGGGCTCGTGCGTCGGTCTCGCGATGGCGAAAGGTCCGCTTCTCGTCGCCGTGATTCTGGGCGTGCTCAAGGCCGGTTGCGCTTATGTGCCGCTCGACCCTTCCTATCCCGCCGAGCGTCTCACGCACTTCGCAACCAACTGCGCGCTTACCGCATGTATCGCCGATGCAGACGGCCGCGCCGGCCTCGAAGCCGCGCAACTCTCGCATCTCACCTTTCTCGATGCTGAAATGCTCGCGCGAGCCGTCCCGCGCGCGCGCCCGGATGTATCGCCCGATGCACTCGCTTACGTCATCCACACCTCCGGCTCGACGGGCAAACCGAAGGGCGTGCTGATCGAACATCACAGCGTCGCGCGCATGGTCGCGGGCGCGGCGACGGCGCTCGGTTATGCGGCTGGCTGCATCAGCACCCTCGTGGCATCGACGAATTTCGACGCCAGCGTGCTCGAAATTTTCCTGGCGCTTCTGAATGGCGGCACGCTCGTCATCGCCCCCGAAGCGGCGCGGCGCGACCCCGAAGTCCTGCACGGCCTGCTCGAGCGCGAAAGCGTGACGCACGCCATTCTCGCGCCGGTGCTGTTGCAAGGCTTGCCGAAGAGGCCGTTGCCTGCCATGCAGATGCTTGCGTTCGGCGGCGATACCCTCGACGAAACCGCCGCGCGCTGGTGGTCCGGCCAGACGCGCCTCTTCGCGCTCTATGGCCCAACCGAAGCCACGGTGATGGCAACCTGCGGCCAGATCGCGCCCGATGGCCGCGTGCGCGTGCTCGGCAAGCCGCTGCCCGGCTATGACGTCTATCTGCTCGACGCGCAGTCGCAACGCGTGCCGGTGGGCTCCATCGGCGAGATTTGTATCGGCGGGGCGAATCTCGCGCGCGGCTATCGCAATGAATCGACACTGACCATGCGCCGCTTCGTTGCCGATCCGTTTGCGGGCAAGCCCTATGCACGGATGTATAAGACCGGCGACCTCGGCCGCTATCTCGCGAATGGCGAAATCGAGTACTTCGGCCGCAACGACGAACAGATCAAGCTGCGGGGTTTTCGGATCGAGCTGGGCGAAATCGAGAACGAGCTTGCCAGCGTGCCGGGCGTGGAGAGCGTGGCCTGCGCGATGCGCGGCGAAGGCGAGCAACGCTACATCGCGGCTTATTACGTGCTGCAAGCGGATGCGTACGTCGATGAAGACAGGCTGCGCGCGCAGGTTGCGGCCGCGTTGCCGGATTACATGGCGCCCGCGCGCTACACCGAGCTTACGGCTCTGCCCGTTTCGGGTTCCGGCAAGATCGATCGCCGAGCGCTGCCCGAGCCGGCGGCACGATCGAGCGGCGCACCGCCGCGCGCGGGAGTAGAAGCGGACATCGCCGCGATCTGGTGTGCGCTGCTCCATCTCGATACCGTCAGCCGCGAAGACGACTTCTTTCATCTCGGCGGCAACTCCATTCTCGCAATGCGCATGCATGCGCGCGTGCGCGCCGAGACGGGCATCGATTTCGCGATTCCGGCGTTTTATCGCGCGCCGACCATCGCGGCTCTCGCCAATGGCGATGGTTACGACGACATCGCCCGCGCCGTCGCGGACGCCGCCTTGCCGCTCGCGGCGCCCGACGTTGCGCTGCCGCCGTGGCACGAGAAAAACGGCGCGCGCATCGGCAGCGTCGTTCTGACGGGCGCGAGCGGGTTTATCGGTATTCATTTGCTGGCCGAACTGAGCCGTCGGACCGACACGATCTTCTGTCTTCAACGCTGCGCCGATCCCGCAGCGGGCCTTGCGCGTCTTGTCGATGAAGCGCGTGCAGCCGGTCTGGCAATCGATTTTTCGCGCGTGCAGGTGCTGTGCGCCGATCTCGGGCGGCCGCGTCTCGGTCTGTCCGATGCCGACTGGCAGCAGCTCGCCGAGCGTGCGGATGCAATCCTGCATTGCGGCGCGCTCGTACATCATCTGCACGGTTACGGCAGTTTGAAGGCCGCGAACGTGGGCGGCACCGAGGCGTTGCTGCAACTGGCGTTATCGGTGCGCATGAAGCCGTTGTGCTTCCTTTCGACCATGTCCGTGCCGATGATGCAACAAGGCGCGACACGCGTCGAAGAGCGTATCGACGGCGCGAGGCCGCAGTCCGACAACGGCTATTTGCTTGGCAAATGGGTCGGCGAGCAGCGCGTGCTGGCGTATAGCCGCGCATACGGCTTGCCGGCCACGGTCGTGCGCGTGGGCAACGTCACGGGGCACGGGGAGAGCGGCTATAGCAACTATCGGCATAACCACTTTTGGCTCTTCAATCAGGGATGCATTCAGATGGGCGCGTATCCTGCCACGGGGCAGCCCGTGGAAATGACGCCGGTCGATTTGCTCGCCCGCGCCGTATGCGCGCTGGCGCTGCATCCGCGAGATGGATTGCATGTGGCAAATCTGCAGAACCCGGAGCGTATTGAACAGGCGGAATGGTTCGATGCGCTCGCCAGGCAAGGTCTGCGCGCGAATCCGGAAACGCCGGAAGCGTGGAAGCAGCGCCTCGCGACGATAGACCCGACTAACGGTCTGGCGCTTCTCCGTGATTTCTACACGGGCGACCTCGACTGGCACGACATGCCGGTCGAACAGATCGGCACGATCAGCCGGCTCGCGCGGTTCGATGTGAGTCTTACAATCGACCGTGCGCGGTTGATGCGCGTCTATGTGCGGTATTTGCGCAATGAAGGCTTCATGCCGATCGAGGCAAAAACCATGTGAGGCCGGCGCTGCCGTCTCCTTCAAGCAAGACGGCAGCGCCGCTACGGTTTTCGCATTCAATACCCTCGCGAAAAATCCACGATACCGCCAATGGTTTCCCCGCGCGACAGCGCCTTGATCTTCGCCGCGATCTGCACGATGCTCTCCTCGCGCAACGTCTCCGCCGAGATATGCGGCGTGACCGACACGCGCGGATGCTTCCAGAACGGATGCTCCTTGGCCAACGGCTCGACATGAAACACATCGAGCGTCGCGGCGGCGAGCTGGCCGCTATCGAGGGCGGCGAGAAGGTCGTCATCGACGAGATGCGGACCGCGCGCCACGTTCACGAGATAAGCACCGCGCGCGAGCTTCGAAAAAGTGCGCGCGTTGAGAATGCCTTCGGTGTCCGGTGTATGCGGCAGCAAGTTGACGAGCACGTGCACGCCATCTAGAAACGCATCGAAGCGCTCGGGACCCGCATAAACCTCGACACCTTCTATTGTCTTCGCCGTGCGGCTGTAGCCTCGCACCGGCACGCCGAGCTCGAGAAGCCCGCGCGCCACTTCACCACCGAGAACGCCGAGACCCAGCACACCCACCGTGAACGATGCGCGCGCATGCTGCGTAAGTTTCTGCCAGCGTCCCTCCCTTTGCAGCGCTTCGTATTCGTCGAAGCGGCGCAGATAGCGCAGAACGGCATACGTCGAATACTCGACCATTTGTTGCGCCATGCCGGTGTCTTCCAGACGCACGAGCGTGGCGTTCGGCGGCAGCGTGCCGGGTTCCTTGCGCTCGACATCGAGGATTGCATCGACGCCCGCGCCGAGATTGAAGATGGCCTTCAATTCCGGCCGGTTCGCGAAGAGTTCGCGCGGCGCGCGCCAGACGATGGCGTAATCGGCGGGCGCGGTGTCGCCAGGCTGCCAGATGCGCAGATCGGCGTCCGGCAGTTCGCGGCGCAAACCGCCGAGCCATGCGTCGGTGTCCGCGTGCTCTTCGTAGAAGATGATTTTCAACGTCCGCCTCCGTCGTTCGATCCACCCATTCTAAAGGGTGCAAAAGCGTGCGGCTGCATCCGCGAGCATATCGACATGACGATTGATTCGTTCGTCCTTGCCGCGCGCCACGCGAAAATGCAAGGTGAACAATGTCAGCGAGAACCGCACATGACGACCAGCAATCGAACACCGCGCCCCGCGCTGCTGACGGTGCCCGGCTTGCACGGCAGCGAGGGCGCGCACTGGCAAAGCTGGCTCGAGCATCAGTATGCCGATACATCGCGTGTCGAACAGGCAGACTGGGACGCACCGCATCTCGACATCTGGGCAAACGCCGTGCTCGCGCAACTCGCGACCATTCGCCGTCCTGTCGTGCTTGCCGCGCATAGCTTCGGCTGTCTCGCGACGGCGCACGCGCTCGCGCAGAATCGAACCGATGCCGAAGTCGTCGGCGTATTGTTCGTCGCGCCCGCGAGCCCGGAGAAGTTCCGTTTCGCCGGTCACTTCGAGCCGACGCGTCTTGCCGTGCCTTCCATTCTCGTCGGCAGCGAAACCGATCCGTGGATGCCGCTCGACCACGCGCGCGATCTTGCAGCACGGCTTTCGAGCGCGTTCGTGAATCTCGGCGATGCCGGTCATATCAACACGGCGGCGGGTTTCGGTCCGTGGCCGCGCGCGAAATATTTCATCGACACGCTGGCTCAATATGCTTACCCTGCTGAAAGTTTCGCGGGCGAAGTCTCCTTGCACGAGCACGCGTATGGCTGATGCGCCCGGTTTCATCGACGAACATGAACCATCCGGCCGCCATCGCGCGGCCTTTCTTTTGCAATCGCATTCTTGAGGACGATATGGCGGGATACAGTAAGCGCGTGCTGATGGCAGCCGCGGCGCTCTATATGACGGCGGGCATCGCGCATGCCGACACTTCGTTGCTCAACGTCTCCTACGACGTGACGCGCGAACTGTACAAGGACATCGATACGGCGTTCATCGCCGACTACAAAAGCCGCGCGGGCGAAACGGTGACGGTGAAGCAGTCGCATGGGGCGTCGAGCGCGCAGGCGCTGTCGGTGCTTCAGGGACTGCAAGCCGATGTCGTGACGATGAATCAGCCCAACGACATCGACCTGCTTGCCGAACGCGGTCAACTCGTTCCGGCCAACTGGCGCACGCGTCTTCCGAACGGCAGCGCGCCCTACACGACGACCATGGTGTTCCTCGTGCGAAAGGGCAATCCGAAGAACATCAAGGACTGGAGCGATCTCGCGCGGCCGGGCGTGCAAGTGATCATCGCGAATCCGAAGACTTCGGGTAATGGCCGCTACACGTATCTCGCGGCGTGGGGCTACAAGAAGCAGCAGGGCGCAACGGATGCGCAGGCGCTGGACTTCGAGAAAGCGATCCTCGCCAACGTGCCGACGCTCGACACCGGTGGGCGCGGTGCGACCACGACCTTCACGCAGCGCAATATCGGCGACGTGCTCGTGACTTTCGAGAACGAAGTCGGTCTGATCGAAGCAGGCGTCGGCGCGAAGGACTTCGATGCGGTGTATCCGTCATCGAGCCTGCTGGCGGAGCCGCCGGTTTCCATCGTCGACAAGGTGGTGGACAAGCGCGGCACGCGCAAGGAAGCGCAGGCGTACGTGGACTTTCTTTACACGCCGCAAGCGCAGGAGATCATCGCGCAGCATCATTTGCGGCCGCGTAACGCGGAGGTGCTGGCCAAGCATGCAAGCGAGTTCAAGCCGCTCAAGACGTTCACGGTGGAGCAGATCTTCGGTAGCTGGCAGAAGGCGCAGCAAACCCATTTCGCCGATGGCGGGACTTTCGATCAGGTGGTCGAGAAGAAATAACCGAAAGGGCTCGCCACGCGCGAGCCCTTTTCTTTTTACTCTCCGCTCAGTTCGAGCAGCCGCGTTCTTCCGCGCTGACGTTCTGCGCCGATTCCGCGCGCATTCCCAGACGCTCGATCAGCTTGCGGTCCGCTTCGGCTTGCGGATTGCTCGTCGTGAGCAACTGATCGCCGTAGAAGATCGAGTTCGCGCCCGCCGCGAAACAAAGCGCCTGCAACGCTTCATCCATCTGCTCGCGTCCGGCCGAAAGACGGACCATCGCCTTGGGCATGGTGATACGCGCCACCGCGATCGTGCGCACGAACTCGAAGGGATCGAGCGGCGCGGTGCCCGTGAGCGGCGTGCCGGCCACTTGCACGAGATTGTTGATCGGCACCGACTCCGGATACGGCTCCATGTTGGCGAGCTGCGAGATCAAACCGGCGCGTTCACGCCGCGATTCGCCCATGCCGACAATCCCGCCGCAGCACACGTTGATGCCCACATCGCGCACGCGTTCGAGCGTATCGAGACGATCCTGATACGTGCGCGTCGAAATGATCTGGCCGTAGAACTCGGGCGACGTATCGAGATTGTGGTTGTAGTAATCGAGGCCGGCATCGCGCAAGCCTTCTGCCTGATGCGGCTCCAGCATCCCAAGCGTCACGCAGGTTTCCAGTCCCATTGCCTTGACGCCGCGAATCATGTCCTTGATCGGCTCAAGATGGCGATCCTTCGGATTGCGCCACGCCGCGCCCATGCAAAAGCGCGTCGCGCCGTTGGCCTTGGCGGCTTCGGCGGCCTTCAGCACTTCATCCACGGCCATCAGCTTGTCGGCTTGCAGGCCAGTGTCGTGATGCACGGACTGCGGACAGTACGCGCAATCTTCCTCGCAGCCGCCGGTCTTGATCGACAGAAGCGTGGAGAGCTGTACGGCGTTCGGATCGAAATGTTCGCGATGCACCGTTTGCGCGCGATACAGCAGGTCGTTGAACGGCAGGTCGTAAAGCGCGACGATATCGGCGACTTTCCAGCGCGCCTGCACGGGCGTTTGCGTCGGCGCGGAGGTTTGCGCGGCAGTTTGCAACGATGGGTTGGCAGTGATGGTCTGCGTCATGAATTCAGTCCTTGAGTAAAAGCCGGCCGAGCAGAAGGCGCGTGTCGAGATGATCGGCGGCGCGCGCGGCGTCGGATGGCGCGAAATGCGGAATCACGCCGATGAGCGGTGCTTCGAGCCGGTGTTGCAGCGAATGAATGTTTTCTTCCGGATAAAGCATGTGCGGATCGACGCGATTCGCCACCCAGCCCGCGATGCGCAAGCCGCGCGACGTGATCGCCTCGGCGGTCAGCAACGCATGGCTGATGCAGCCGAGCCGCATGCCGACCACGAGCACGACCGGCAGCTTCAGCGCGACGGCGAGATCCGCGGTGTCATGGGTATCGTCTAGCGGCACGCGAAAGCCGCCCACGCCTTCCACGACGACGATATCCGCATGATCGCACGCCACGCGATGCGCCTCTACGATGCGCCCGATATCCAGCGCAATGCCTTCACGCGCGGCGGCGATATGCGGCGCAATCGGCTCGCGCATCATGAACGGCGTGCGAATGGCGGGCGGCAGCGCGACGTTGGCGGCGGCATCGAGTTGATCGGCGTCTTCGTTATGCAGCACGCCGTCACGTTCGATTGCGCCGGACGCGATGGGTTTCATCGCGGCGGCGCGCAAGTTCGCGCGCGCGAAGCCATGCAACAGCGCGCACGAGACGAAGGTCTTGCCGATCTCCGTATCGGTGCCGGCGACGAATAGCGATAAAGCGGTCATGTCGTTTCTTTACTGAGCGTGCCAAGTGCTTCGTCGAGTCGGGCGAGGTCGTCGTCGCCATGCGCGGCCGATAACGAAATGCGCAAGCGCGATGTCCCCGCGGGCACGGTCGGCGGGCGGATCGCGGGAACCCAGAGGCCTCGTTTGTCGAGCGCGGCGGCGAGCGCGAGCGTTTCGTCGTTGCCGCCGATGACGAGCGGCTGCACCGCCGTCTTCGATTCGACCGGCAACCAGCGTGTGCGTTTCAACATGCCGCGCGTCGTTTCGATGAGCGATGCCAGATGCTTGCGTCGCGCATCGCCGTCTTCGCTGCCGATCAACCCGATGCTCGCGGATACGGCGTGCGCCACGGCAGGCGGCGACGCGGTCGTGAAGATATAAGGCCGCGCGCGCTGGACCAGCCATTCGATGACCGTCTCGCTTGCCGCGACGAACGCGCCGGAAACGCCCGCCGCCTTGCCTAGCGTGCCGACATAGACGAGATGCGGCGAGCGCAGCGCGAATTGCGCGAGCGCGCCGCGACCTTGCGGACCGAGCACGCCGAAGCCGTGGGCATCGTCGACGACGAGCCACGCACCGTATTTCTCCGCGAGTTCCACGAGACTTTGCACCGGCGCGATATCGCCGTCCATGCTGAACACGGTATCCGTCACGATGAGCTTCGTCGTCGCGTCCGCTTGCGATGCATCGAGCATGGCGTCGAGCGCTTCCATGTCGGCGTGCGGATAAATTTGCACTTGCGCGCGCGAGAGCCTGACGCCATCGATCAGCGACGCATGATTCAGCGCGTCGGAGAACACCATCGTGCCGCGTCCGGCGAGCGTCGAGAGCACGGCGAGATTGGCCATGTAACCGGTGCTGAAGTAAAGCGCGCGCGGGTTGTCGACGAAGCCGCCGGAAAACGCGGCGAGATCGTCTTCGAGTTGCGCGTGGGCGCGCGAATGGCCGCCCAGCAGATGCGAGCCGCCGCTGCCCGCGCCATACAGCGACGCGCCTTCGGCAAGCGCTTCCCGCAGCGCTTCGTGGGCGGCGAGACCGAGATAGTCGTTGCTCGCGAAGCCGATCATCGCGCGGCCATCGACGGTCATATGGGCCGAACACGCGCTGTCGATGGTTCTGCGACGGCGGCGCAAACCGCGCGCGTCGATATCGGCGAGTCCTTGCTGCAGCGTTTCGTAGAGCGCTTTCGATGTATCGCTCATGCGGTGGCCTCGGCGGCGGCCAGCGTGGCATCGAGCGTTTCGCGCGTGCGCTTGGCGAGCAGCGCGAGTTCGTCGTCGGTGAGCACGTATGGCGGCATCAGATAAACCGTCTTGCCGATAGGACGCAGCAACAGTTCGCGCCGCAGCCCCAACTCGAAGAAGCGACGCGAGAACGCGCGATCTTCGGTGACGACATCGAACGCGAAGATCGTGCCGCGCTCGCGCAGATTGCGCACACGTTCATGCCTCACGAGCGGCTGCAAGGCCTCGCGCAAAAGCGCGGCCTTGCGGCGATTCTCCGCGAGCACGTTGGCGCTTTCGAACAGATCGAGCGTCGCGAGCGCGGCGCGGCATGCAAGCGGATTGCCCGTGTACGAATGCGAATGCAGAAAGCCGCGCGTGACGTCGTCATCGTAGAAAGCGGCGTAGATGTCATCGCGCGTGAGCACGATGGAAAGCGGCAGATAACCGCCGCTGATGCCCTTCGACAAGCACACGAAGTCCGGCCAGATGCCCGCTTGCTCGCACGCGAAGAAGGTGCCGGTGCGGCCGCAGCCGACCGCGATCTCATCGGCGATCAAATGCACGCCGTGTTCATCGCACAGGGCGCGCAAGCGGGTGAGATACGACGCGTCGTACATCGCCATGCCGGCCGCGCATTGCACGAGCGGCTCGACGATCACGGCGGCGAGATGCGCGGCGCGTTGTTCGAAGAGCGCGCGCATGGCGTCGATGGCTTCGTCTTCGCCACTCGCCGCCGGCGATGCGACCACATGCGCGTGACGGATCAGCGGATCGTATGCGTCCTTGAAGAGCGCGACATCGGTCACGCCGAGCGCGCCGATGGTTTCGCCGTGATAGCTGTTCGCCATGCACACGAACTCGCGCTTTTCACTTTGCCCACGGTTGCGCCAGAAGTGAAAGCTCATCTTCAACGCGATCTCGACGGCGGACGCGCCATCGGACGCAAAAAAAGCATGACCGAGCGTGTGCCGTGTGAGCGCGGACAGCCGTTCGGCCAGTTCGACGGCGGGCGCATGCGTGCAGCCCGCAAGCATCGCGTGTTCGAGCGTATCGAGTTGATCCTTGAGCGCGCGGTTGATGTCGGGATTCGCGTGGCCGAACAGATTGACCCACCACGAACTGATGGCGTCGAGATAGCGGTTGCCCGCCGGGTCGTAGAGCCACGCGCCCTTGCCGCGCGCGATGGGCACGAGCGGCATGCGCTCGTGGTGTTTCATCTGAGTGCACGGGTGCCACACCGCGGCGAGCGAGCGCGCGACCCAGTCCTGATTGTCTTCTGTGTTCAAAAACGGCTCCCAGGCGGCGCATGGCGCCAGCCGGATACATCGGGCAAGCCGCGAGGGCCTGCGCTATTCGAGGATTGCGCCTGACTTCGCGCGCTTCGATTATGGCGAAAATATCCGGAAGCTTCGCTTTTCGGCCGGGTCCTGGATCGCCTGCGCACGCTTCCACGAAGTGGTGAAAAGCACGATCGCGGCTAACTTCGCCGAACGGACCGCCAACACGGGCGAAAGACGCAAAACGCCGGCGCAAGGCCGGCGTTCGAAAAATTTGGAGGGAAGAAGCGTATCAGCGCGATGCCGTCTGCGTTTGCTCGCCCGCTTCGTTCCACACGACGGCGTTATCCACCGCGTAGAGCTTGCAGGGATCGGCGCTCTGCTTCTGGCAACTGGCGAGCGCGACGGACATCGGGTCGTCGCCGCCTTCAGCCCACGACCACGCGCCCGAGTTCGACACGGCGAACGCGCGGCTCGAATATTGGCTCAGGAAGTTGCGATAGCCGTTGCGGCCGCTTTCATCGATGAAGGGCACCGACTGCACGGCATCGAGGTTCGCAAAGTCGGTGGCCTTCGGCGAATGCGGCTCGGCGACCTGATATTGCACCGTGGTCGGCATGCCGACTTGCGCGAGGAACGCCTTCACGCGCGGCCACCAGACCTGCACGCCGTCGCGGTCGCCGACGAGCCGATGCGCGTCGTTCTTGTAGGTGCCGAAGTCGGTCATCTGCGCGCGTGCGCCGTGCGACACGAATGCGGCATACATCTGCGTGGACAAGTCGCCTTGCCACACCGAATCGTTGTCACCGTAGAGCCACAGCGAAGGCAAACGAACGTTCTCGCCATAAGCGCCGAAGGCATCGACGAGATTCTTTTGCCAGCCGGTGCATTCGTCCTGACGCAGACCGCCCGAGAAATTGATGAGACCGCGCACGCCCGGCGCCGCGACCGCTTCGCGCGCACCGTAGGCCATGGTCGTCAAGCCGCCGTGCGAAGTGCCGCCCACGACGATATGCGTCTTGTCGACATAAGGCTGCTGGCTCATGTACGCGACCGCTGCGGCGACGTCTTCCGCCTGCGCGAAGCCGTTGGCTTCGACATCGCAACCATGGCCAGCGTAGTCGCCGCCCGATCCCGCGAAGCCGCGACGATTCGGCACGACCACGACATAGCCATGACGCACGAACTCGCGTGCGAGCGCGACCGGCCGATTACGCGGTTGGGCGTGCGAGTCGCCGGGGAGCTTGCCGTGGTTGAAGACGATCATCGGGAAAGGACCCGCGCCGTCCGGTTTGAAAACGGTCGTTTCGAGCGAGATGTCGGCTTCGGGAATTTGAACGATGCTTTCGTTCAGACCATTGCCGACGACTGGAAGGTGAGCGTCGAGCGCGTCGGGTATCTGGCCGAAGACGGGGGCTGAAAGCCCTTCGGAGGGGCGAACGCCGCCGATCGGTTCGGCTTTCACGACAGTCGTGATGAACGATGTCGCAAGTGAGCACACCATGCTGCATCCGACCAACCAGGTTCTGATCGCCATCCCTTAACTCCGCCTCGCTCCGATTAAGGCTTGATTGGCTTGGCCCCAAATGCACGATTGAAGTCACAAACCTATCTCGCTGCTCATGATGAGCAGTATCGAATGCGGGTTCCGGGAGCCATGCCCAGAAAAGGCATGACAATTGGCTTCAATACGGGGCTTCGCTGCGAACATCGGGGCGCGGCAATGACTGCGCCCTGACGTGAAGAGAGATTAACTGTTCAAAATTGCACTGCACAATAAGCGTAACCCCGTAACCATTTAATTTGAAAGGAGAAATCAAGGAAATTAATACTGAATCGGATTTATATGTTTTAAAGAGACATTTACTTTTCTTTTACGTCACCGTCGATATAGACCCAGTGGCCGGCGTTGTCGCGGCAAAAGCGGCTGGCTTCGTGCAAGCGATGCGCTCGCCCTTCGACCTTGTAGCGCGCGACGAATTCGACTTCCTCGTGTTGTGTATCGATCACAGCGTGACGTTTGATTTGCAAACCGAGCCAGCGTGTGTGCGCGTCGTTCGAGACATCGAGATCGGGCGGGCGGGTTTTGTCGTCCCAGGTCGCGCGCAGGTAGGTCGTATTGCCGAGGACGTAAGCGGTATAGCGCGAACGCATGAGTTCCATGGCGTTCGCCGGAAAGGCGCCGGCTTCGATAAAGCGCCCGCAGCACGCTTCATAACGCGGCGCGCGGGCGTTCGGACGTTGATCGGGCGATGCTCCGCCGCAAGGACATTCCACCGGCTTCATTGATCCACGCTCGGCATGTCGATGCGCCCCGGCTGGTTCTTCACGCGCGCAAGCCACGCGCGAATGGCCGGATAGCTAGCGAGATCGAGACCGGCTTCATCCGCGACATGCGTGTAAGCGTAAAGCGCGATATCGGCCACCGTGTAGCGCTCGGCGGCGAAGAACGTGCGCGTGGCGAGATGCTGCTCCATCACGTCGAGCGCGCGGTACGAACCAGCGATCTTGTCGGGCAGCCGCGGATCGTCGTGCTTCTTCAGGAACTGCTTGATGAAGCGCGCCACCGCGACATATGGCTCGTGACTGTATTGCTCGAAGAACATCCATTGCAGCACGCGCGCGCGTTCGAGCCGGTCGGCGGGCAGGAGCGGCGTGCCATCGGCGAGATAGCAGAGAATGGCGTTCGATTCGGTGAGCGCCGTTTGTTCGTCGATGACGAGCACCGGAACCTTGCCATTCGGATTGAGCTTCAGGAACGACTCGGTGCGCGTGGCGCCGTTCATCATGTCCACTTCGTGCCAGACGTAGGGCAGATTCAGTTGTTCGAGCGCGAGCCGCACCTTGTAGCAGTTTCCCGATGACGAAACGCCATGTACCTGATAAGTCACGTGCAATCTTCCCTTGTTATGGATGGTCGTGGCACGGCGCCAACTCTTTAGACCAGTTCGATACCCATGGCCGTCGCTTCGCCGCCGCCGATACACAAGCTCGCAACGCCGCGCTTGAGCCCACGAGCCTTCAGCGCCGCAAGCAAGGTCACGAGAATGCGCGCGCCGGACGCGCCGATAGGATGTCCGAGCGCACACGCGCCGCCGTTCACGTTGACCTTGTCGTGCGGCAAATCGTGCTCGCGCATCGCGGCCATGGCGACTACGGCGAAGGCCTCGTTGATTTCGTAGAGATCGATATCGCCGGAACGCCAGCCGTTCTTCTCGAACAGCTTGCGAATGGCGCCAACCGGCGCGGTCGTGAACAACGCGGGCTGCTGCGCGAACGTGCTGTGACCCACGACTCGCGCGAGCGGCGTCACGCCCAACCGCTTGGCGGTGGATTCGAGCATCATCACGAGCGCGGCGGCGCCGTCGGAAATGGACGACGAATTAGCGGCCGTCACCGTGCCGTCCTTGGCAAACGCGGGCTTGAGCGACGGAATCTTCTCGATGTTCGCCTTGAACGGCTGTTCGTCGCGCGCGATGACCGTATCGCCCTTTCTGCCTTGTACCGTGACAGGCGCGATTTCCCAGGCGAAGGAACCGTCGTCGTTGGCGCGCTGAGCGCGTCGCAACGACTCGACGGCAAACGCATCTTGCGATTCGCGCGAAAACTCATACGACGACGCGCATTGCTCCGCGAACGCGCCCATGAGACGCCCCTTGTCGTAAGCGTCTTCGAGGCCGTCGAGGAACATGTGGTCGAGCACCTGACCGTGACCCATGCGCATGCCGCCGCGCGCCTTCGGCAACAGATACGGCGCATTCGTCATGCTTTCCATGCCGCCCGCGACGATCACATCGGCCGAGCCTGCCAGCAGCATGTCGTGCGCGAACATGGCCGCGCGCATGCCGGAGCCGCACATCTTGTTGATGGTCGTGCTGCCGGTCGAAAGCGGCAAGCCCGCGCCGAGCGCCGCTTGCCGTGCAGGCGCTTGACCTTGGCCCGCAGGCAGCACGCAGCCCATGATCGCTTCGTCGATCCGCGCGGGTTCGAGACCCGCGCGTTCGCATGCCGCGCGAATCGCGACCGCGCCGAGCTGCGGCGCGGTCATCGCGGCGAAATCGCCCTGAAATGCGGCCATCGGCGTGCGTGCCGCCGATACGATGACCACGGAATTCTTCGATGTCTCACTCATGTTTCAGCTCCTTGATGACGCCTTGAATGACGGCGGGAACGTCGCCGAGCCGCGCCGCATCCGACGCGATCACATCGTTCGCCGCAGCATGCGCGCCGCCGCGCGTCAACGCGGCGAGGCATGCCTGATAGGTTGAATCTACCTGGTCTTGCGCGCTGATCATCATGCCCATGTTGCGCAAGCGGCCATCGTGCACGCCATAGGTCCAGCCGTGCACGGTGAGGTCCTGACCGCGCGCCCACGCGTCGTTGACGATGGTCGTGCGGCACACGTTGAGCGTCTGCTCGATGGTATTGAGTTCGACCAGACGCCGGTGCCGCGCTTCTCCAACCGGCCATTCATCGAGCAGCGCCGCGTGTTTTTCGCGCACGTCCTCGACGTGCCGCAACCAGTTGTCCGCGAGACCCACGCGTTGGCCGACGAGCGCCGCACCCACGCCCGAGCAGCCGTAGTGGCCGACGACCATGATGTGCTTCACCTTCAGCAAGTCCACCGCGAACTGAATGACGGACAGCGCATTGAGGTCCGAGTGAACGACCACGTTCGCGATGTTTCTATGCACGAACACTTCGCCGGGCGGCAAGCCGATGATCTGGTTCGCCGGCACGCGCGAGTCGGAGCAGCCGATCCACAGATACTCCGGCGCCTGCTGGTGCGCGAGGCGCGTGAAGAACTCCGCGTCGTCGGATAGCTTGCGTTCGACCCACGCCTGATTGTTGTCGAAGAGATGGGCGAGGGGATGGAAGGCTTGGTCGTTTTGCTCAGTCATGGTGATGGTCGTGTTTCGGGTACTTGCGCGCTCGATGATGTATCAAGCGGCGCGTATCGATGCCGTTGCCTTGTCGAAACGCTCCGGATAGCGGATGCAGAATCGCAGGGCCCGGTCGTAGGGGAAAAAATCGGCGAGTTCGCCTCGTTGTAGCTGCTCCTTGTGACGCTGCCACAGCGCGGGATCGAAAAAATCCGCGTGATGACGCATGAATGCTTCGCGCACGCGCGGATCGCCGAGCAGGAACGTGCCGTACGTCTCCGGAAAGATGTCGTGCGGCCCGACGGTATACCACGGTTCCCCGGACAGCTCGTCTTCCTCGTAGCGCGGCGGCGGCACGCTACGCACGTTGCAATCGGTCAGATACTCGATTTCATCGTAATCGTAAAACACGACACGCCCGTGGCGCGTCACGCCGAAATTCTTGTACAGCATGTCGCCGGGAAAGATGTTCGCCTGAATCAACTGCTTGATTGCGTCGCCATATTCGCGGATGCCGTGATCGACGTCCGCGTCGCTGCCGCCTTGCAGAAAGAGATTGAGCGGCACCATGCGCCGTTCGATATACACGTGCTTGATGACGAGCTTGTCGCCTTCGTATTCGATCATCGAAGGCGCTTCTTTTTCAAGTTCGCGGATCAACGCATCGTCGAGGCGCGCAAGCGGCAGCGCGACGCTCGAATATTCGAGCGTGTCGGCCATGCGGCCCACGCGGTCGTGACGCTTGACGAGTTGATACTTGCCCTGAATCTTCTCGCGCGTGGTTTCCTTCGGCGGCGGAAACGCGTCCTTGATGAGCTTGAACACGTAAGGAAACGAAGGCAGCGTGAACACGATCATCACGAGCCCCTTGATCCCGGGCGCCACGATGAAGCGATCGCTCGAATGTTTCAGATGATGCAGCAGGTCGCGATAGAACAGATTCTTGCCCTGCTTCTGCAAGCCCACCGAGGTATAGATTTCGGCCTTCGGCTTGCCCGGCATAATGCTGCGCAAGAACTGCACATACGCGGACGGCACTTCCATGTCGACGAGAAAGTACGAATGCGAGAAGCTGAAGATGACGAGCAGTTGCTCCCGGTTCAAAAGCACGGTGTCGAGCGCCAGCAAGTGCGGCTGCGTGTGACGGATGGCAACCACGAACGGAAGTAAGGCATCGCCATTGACGATGCGCCCGACGACATACGCCGCCTTGTTGCGAAAGAACAGCGACGAGAGCACGTGAATCTGAAAGTTCGGCGCGGGCGTGAGTTGGCCAAAGGCCTCTTCGATTGCATCCACCACGCAATGCACGTCGCGCGGCAAATCCTCGAACGAAGGCTCCAGCTGAAAGTTCGTGACGATGCGTTCGAGCGTGGCTTGCAGCCCGTCTTTCTCGGGGTAATACGCGCGATACGTCGGCTTGGCGGCGGGCTCGTCGTTCTCGATGTATTCCGTCGAAATGGCGGGCCGCACGAAGATGAAATCGTTGTTGAAATACGAGCGATGCAGGATCTTGCAGCACACCGAGTTGAAGAACGTCTCCGCGCATTCCGGCTGCCGATGCGTCGTCAACAAGCCGATGAAGTGCAGCTTGATCTGCTGCCAGATTTCATCGTCGATGGTCTCGGCGTCGTACTCGTCTTCCAGCGACGTCACGCATTCCGCGACGCGATCGTCATAAGACGCGATGCGGTCGCGTGCGCGTTGCGCGAGCGCTTGCCAGTTGCCTTCCTCGAACAGATGCTTCGCCTCGACTGCCGCTTCGCGAAAGACGCGGTAATGGCGATCGAAGCCGTCGAGTATCGTCTGCGCGACATCGAAGCCTATTTGCGACGAGAGCAGCTTGGGGAAGTGATTCATGTCGGCTGGGCGTCTCGTTGGCCATCATGCGGCTTTGGCTCTGCGGGCGCGCTTTTCGACGCCAGCGGCGAGGAGCGCGCGGCCTTGCTTCTCGTATGTTTCGAGTTCGGCGAGTGTCGTGGTGAGATCGACGAGTTGCCGCTCGAGCACTTCGCGATGCGCCGCGATGGTATCGACAAAAGCCTGCAACTGCCGCGTGCCGCCCGTGGGCGAGTCGTACAAGTCCAGCAGCGTGCGAATCTCCGACAACGTAAAGCCGAGCCGCTTGCCGCGTAGCGTGAGTTTCAGGCGCGTGCGATCGCGTGACGAATACACACGCCGCAGGCCGTTCGCGCCTTCGCGCTCGGGCGCGAGTAGACCGTGGTCTTCGTAGAAGCGAATGGCGCGCGACGTGATGTCGAACTCGCGCGCCAGTTCGCTGATGGTGTAGTGAATGGCTTGAGTCATTGCCGGCGCCGGAGCACGTGATCACACATGCGACGTTAGAATGAGGTTTACGTTATCGTCAACCTGGCGAAATTGCAACGTGGCTTGAACCCGCATTCATGCACACTTCAGAGGCGCAAAAGAATGAACGCACTCGAACATCAACTCGATTATGTTTTTGCCGACGAATTGCCCGAAGCGGGGCGCGTGAAGGAAGTCGCGCCTGGCCTTTACTGGCTGCGCATGCCTTTGCCGTTCGCACTCGATCACATCAATCTGTGGCTATTGCGCGATGAGATCGATGGCGTGCAGGGTTGGACCATCATCGATTGCGGCATCTCGAACGAAAATATTCGCGCGAACTGGGAAAGCGTGTTCGACAGCGCGCTCGACGGCTTGCCTGTGCTGCGCGTGATCGTCACGCATTGCCATCCGGATCATCTCGGTCTTGCCGACTGGATCTGCAAGGGTGGCGACAAGGCACGCTGGAACGTGCGTCTCTGGATTGCGCTCGGCGAGTATGCAATGGGCCGCGTGATGGCCGCGGGCGATGGCTCGAACGCGGGCGGCGAGCGCGCGGCGAAGCACTTCGCGGCGCATGGTCTAACGGACGAGGCATCGCTCGATGCATTGAGAAAGCGCGACAGCTATTACCCGACGCTCGTGCCTTCCATCCCCGCCGAGTTCCGCCGTATCCGCGATGGCGACCGCATCGCGATTGGCGGACGCGAATGGCAAATCATTTCGGGCTACGGTCATTCGCCCGAACATAGTGCGCTGTATTGCGCGGCGGACAAGCTGCTCATTTCCGGCGATATGGTTTTGCCACGCATCTCGACGAACGTGTCCGTGTTCGCTATCGAGCCAGAAGGCAATCCGCTTGCGCTATATCTCGAATCGTTGGGACGCTACGAACACATGCCCGCCGATGTGCTCGCCTTGCCTTCGCATGGCAAGCCGTTTCGCGGCGTGCTCACGCGTATCGGTCAGTTGCGGGACCATCATCGCGCGCGGCTTGCGGAAGTGGTCGAGGCGTGCACGCAGCGTCCGTGCAGCGCGGGAGATATCGTGCCGATCATGTTCAAGCGCAAGCTCGATATCCATCAGATGACCTTCGCACTTGGCGAAGCGCTCGCGCATCTGAACTTGTTGTGGCTGGATGGCACGCTTACGCGCGAGACGGGCGAAGACGGGGTGATCCGGTACTCGCCCGCTTAGAACCCCTCACTGCACCGTCACAGCCCCGAAGTTCTGCCGCCCGAACGGACTCACGTTATAGCCGCTGACGTTCGCACGCGTGATTGCCGCCGCAGTCGGATAAACGAGCGGAATCCACAGCGCCTGATCGTGGATGATCTTTTGCGCGTCCACATAAGCCTTCGTGCGTTTCGCGACGTCGGAGGTGACCTTGCCATCCGCGATGAGCTTATCGAGTTGCGGGTCGCAGAAGCGCGCGAAGTTGATGCCCGACTTCACCGCATTGCAACTGAAAAGCGGCGAGAGGTAGTTGTCCGGATCGCCGTTATCGCCGGCCCAGCCCATGAAGAGCATGTCGTGCTTGCCCTGCTTGGCTTCCTTGATGAGTTCGCCCCACTCGATGATTTTCACCTGCGCCTTCACGCCGATCTTCGCCAGATCCGCCTGCAGCAGTTCGGCGCCAGCTTTCGGATTCGGGTTCAGCACACTGCCGTTCGGACGCACCCAGATGGTCGTTTCGAAGCCATTGGGCAAGCCTGCATCCGCGAGCAGTTTCTTCGCGGCATCGGGCGAATACTTGTACGCCGCGATGTTCTTATCATAGCTCCACGTGTTCGGCGGATACGGGTTCACCGCGGGCGTTCCCGTGTTTTCGAACACCGTCTTCGTATAGGTGGTGCGGTCGAACGCCATGTTCAACGCCTGCCGCACCTTCGGGTTATCGAGCGGCTTCTTCTGCGTGTTCAGCGCGACGAACGCGGTCATGAATGCGGGCGTCTCGCTAACCTTCAGCGACTTGTCCTTCTTCGCGTCGAGCACGTCCTGCGGCTTCGGCGACAACGCGATCTGACATTCGCCCGCCTTGATCTTCTGCGCGCGCACGGCGGCGTCCGGCGTGATGGCATAAATCAGGCGATCGACTTTAGGCTTCGGCCCCCAGTAGCTCTGATTCACGTCATAACGGATCACCGCGTCTTTCGTATAACTCTTGAGCACGAACGGACCGGTGCCGACAGGCTTGCTGTTCAGATCGACTTGCTGGTTCGCTTTCAGCAGCTTGTCCGCATATTCCGCCGAATAGATCGATGCGAAGCCCATCGTGAGGATCGGCACGAAGGTCGCGTTCTGCTCGTTGAGTTCGAACTTCACCGTTCTGTCATCGACCTTGGTCACGGCCTTGATGAGCTTCACGAGACCCATCGATTGCGCATGCGGAAAGCCGCTCGCGCCCGCGATCTTGTGCCAGGGGTTGCTGTCCGACAACATGCGCTCGAAGGTGAAGACGACATCGTCGGCATTGAGCGGACGCGTCGGCTTGAAGTAGTCGGTGGTCTGGAACTGCACGTTCGGACGCAGATGGAACGTGTAGGTGAGACCGTCGCTGCTGAGCTCCCACTTCTCGGCGAGCGCGGGCGCGACTTTCTTCGCGGCCTCGTCGTATGACACGAGCGTGTTGAAGATGACATCCGCCGACGCGTTGGTCGTGACGAGCGAATTGAACTGCACGACATCGAAGCCGTCCGGGCTCGATTCAGTACAGATGGTGAGCGGCTTGGCCATTGCGATAAGCGGCGCGGCGGCGAACGTCGCCGCGATGGCGGCAGCGAAAAGTGTGTTGCGCATGAGATCTCCCGTGACCCGGCTGGTCACATTACGATTGTTCTTGTGGCTGGTTTTACCCTGTGCGCGTGTGGCGAGCAAGTAGCGCATCCGCGCGGCTAGGTTAGCGAAGCGCTCGCCGCTCGACAACGAATCGTTGCGCATACGCTTATGCCTCGAACGCGCCGTGCGGGTTGCCGAACCGGGCGGCTCAGGCTACACTGCCCCGGTCTTTGGGGAGTAGCCTTCCTTCCATCAGCGAAGGAGAACGCGTCAACATCCTCGGCCTTGCTGCCGTGGCGCGTTCGACCGGTCGGTGCTGTCGCATCCGGCGGTTTGGCGAGACCATCGATGCGCTTTGTCGTTCTTGGTCGGACGGCGCATGGCGCATCGTGGTTCGCTGAACGTCCGACCGTGGAATCATCGTGTCCCCACAACTACAAAAATCCCTGTCTCGCTGCGCGCTCATTCGCGCATGCGCGTTGCATCGTTTCCCGCGAGGTGCCGCATGACGATGCTCTTCGTCGAACTCGCGTTGATGCTCGCGGTCATTCTCATCGCATCGGAACTCTTCACCAATGCGCTCGAACATCTCGGCGAACGGCTCGGCATATCGGAGGGCGTGACTGGATCGCTGTTCGCGGCGGTCGGCACGGCGCTGCCGGAAACGACCGTGCCGATCATCGCGCTGCTGGGCGGCACGGCGAGCCGTTCGGTTAACGAAGAAATCGGTGTTGGCGCCATTCTCGGCGCGCCACTCATGCTCGCGACGCTTTCCACTTTCCTGATGACGCTCGCGGTCATCAAATCGCGTGGCTTGCGCGGCCGGATCATGCCCGAGCGCAGCGGCTTCACGCGCGACCTGAACTTCTTTCTCGTCGCGTTCCTGATTGCGGCCGGCGCCATGTTCGTGCCGCATCATGCGTGGCAGGTGCGGGCGATGTTCGCGGTCGGCCTCGTCGGCTTATACGTGATTTACGTGATCACCACGTTCAAGGCATCGGCGAGTCTCGTCGAAAGCGGACACGGCACGGAAGCGCCCGAGCGTCTCTTCATCACGCGCGTGGGTTTGCCGAACGGTATCGGGTCGATCATGCTGCAGTTCCTGATCGGCATCGTGCTGCTCGTCGGCGGGGCGAAGGGCTTCATCCACGGTGTGGAAGGCGTGTCGGCGGCGCTTGGCATATCGCCGCTCTTGCTCTCGCTCATCATCATTCCGATTGCGACCGAACTGCCGGAAAAAGTGAACAGCATTCTTTGGGCGCGACGCGGAAAAGATACGCTAGCGTTCGGCAACATCACAGGCGCGATGGTATTTCAGGGCACCTTGCTGCCGGGCATCGGCATCATGCTGACGCCGTGGGAGCCGCGCGTGGAAGTGCTGACCGGCGTGCTGATCACGCTCGCGGCGGCGGCATGGCTGCGCTTCAACGCGCGCGGCAATGGCGTGGTGTTGTGGGCATTGCTTGGCAATGGCATCTTGTACGCGGCTTATCTGACCTTAACCCTCGGCCGCTGAAGCCTTCGAGCGACGCAAATAAAAAATGCCCGCGCGAGGCGGGCATCAAGAGCGAAGCGCCGCGTCATGTCTGACGCGTTCTTCTCGTTGTTCTTATTAAGGTTATCGGCGCGTGCCGGAAAAACTTTAGAAGCGCGCGGCTTGTTGATATCGTCCGGCGGCTTTCGCCTGATCCATCGACTTGCGGTACGCCGTCGACAGCATGGCTTGCGCGGCGTTCGCACGGCCCATCGTTGCTTCGATGCTCGCCTGAATCCGGCGAATGGTCGCGAGCGATTCAGCCGGCTGATTCGCTTCCACAGCCATCAGGAGCGGCGTGCGCGCCTCTGTGAGTTCGGCCGCGCGCGCCCAGTTTTCTTCGTTGACCGCTGCTTCGATCGCCTCGGTCAGTGCCCAGGCGTGTTGAATCATTTCTTGCTGGTTCATGTTCGATCCTTACGACTTGTTGCTTGCCAGCGCGCCCGCGCTGTTGGTGCCGCCGAAGAGCGCGGTCAGGTAGCTGCCCTGCGTCGCCATCTGCGACATCAGCGTATTGAGCGCGGTGAACTGATCGTTGTAGGTCGTGGTCAATTGCGCCGTGTAGGAAGCGAGCGCGGTCTGCTGGTCCGTGATGCTCGAAAGATCGGCGGTGAGCGCGGTCGTGCGCGTATCGACAATACCGCCTGTCGCGAGAAATCCGGTCAGGCTGTTGTTCAGTTGCGCGGCTACGCCCGTGCTCGAATTGAAGAGCGATGCCACCGCGCCCGAGTTGCTCGACAATGCCGCGGTCAACGCGTCTTCGTCGGTTTTGAGCGTGCCGTCCGGTTGCAGCGTAATGCCGATCGATGCGAGGTTCACCTGGCTCGTGCCGGAACCCACGCCCTTGGCAATCGTGCTGGAAAGGGCGTTGCGAATGGTGTTCATCATCGAGTCGCCGAGCAGCGCGCCGCCTTGCGAACCGGCTGCCTGGGTCGAGTCGAACGAAGTCAGCGACGCGGCCGTCGTGATGAAGTTGTTGTACGCGGTGACGAAACCATCGATGGCCGTCTTCTGCGTGGCCGTGTCCTGCGCGATGGTCAAGGTCTGCGTCGTGCCGACCGCATCCGACGTGAGATTCAGCGTCACGCCGGACAGCGCCGTCGTGACCGCATTGGTCGAGCTGCTGGCAGGCGTGCCCGCGATGGTGAAGTTGGCGTCCATGCCGGCCGTCGTCTGCGTCCAGTTCGACGAGCTGATGGCCGTCTGTGCCGGAACCGCATTGCCGTTCGAATCTGTCGTGGCGGCGCTCAACGTCGATGCCACGTTGAGTTTGGACAAACCGTTGTCGTCGGGCGTCGTGCCGTCGGACTGCATGTTCGGCGTGACCGCCACGGTAATGCCGTTGGCCTGGCCCGTCGACGCCGAGCGCAGCACGAGGTGCGCGCCATCGGTGCCGTTGACGACCGCCGCCGTGATGCCGGGGTTACCGCTTGCCTTGTTGATCGCGGACGCAATGCCCGCGAGCGTGTTGTTCGAAGAGTCGATGCTGATCGACATGTCCTTGCCGCCCACCGACAGCTTCATCGTGCCCGTGCCGAGTTGCGCGGTGCTGGTGAACGCGGTGGAGGTAAGCGATTGCGAGGTGGCGATATTGCTGACCGCGACCGAATAAGTGCCCGCGACCGCGCCGGTGCTGGCCGTGCCGGTCAGACCCTTGCCGCTGCCGGTCGCCGTGAAGGCGCCGAGCGTCGTGCCGTCCGCGAGCGAACTCACCGAGCTTTGCAAAAGCGACAGCACGGACTTGAGCGTGCCGACCGCGGTGAGCTGGGTGTTGTCCTTGGTTTGCTTGGCTGTCAGCGCATCCGTCTGTCCGGCGACCTTCGCGTTGACGATGGCGGTGACGAGCGAGTTCACATCCATCGTGGAGTTGGTCGAGCCACTGATGATCGACTGCGCGGCCTGCTGGACGGCGCTGGTCGGATCGACCGTGGATGCCGAAGTGGTTGCTACCGTGGACATGTATGGCTCCGTTTCTGGCTTCTTGCCGTGAGCGGTTGAAGATGCGTTTTACTGCGCCGTCAGCAGGCGATTCGTCATGAAGGCGCCTCTGGCGGAAATGCAAATCGGGAGGCAAGCCTCCCTGGGTACGTCGCCGGCGCGCCGTGATCGAGACGCGCCGGTTACTGCGTCGGCGATGCTTAGCCGAGGAGCTTCAGAACCTGCTGGGGCATCGAGTTCGCTTGCGCCAGAACCGAGATACCAGCTTGTTGCAGAACCTGAGCCTTCGAGAGGTTCGCGGTTTCTTGCGCGAAGTTCGCGTCGGTGATCTGCGACTGAGCGGACGACAGGTTGGTCGACTGCGCGGTCTGGGTAGCGGCAACCGAGCTGAAGCGGTTCTGCACGGCGCCCAACTGAGCTTGCAGCGAGTTCACTGCATCCAGTGCGTTGTCGACTGCCTCGATTGCGGACGATGCGCCGTTCGCCTTGCTGATGTCGATTTGCGACACTTGCGGCGGCGTGTTGTTCGCGGTCAGCGCGCCGACTTCGGACGTTTGAGCTGCGGTTGCCGAAGGAACGTTGGTGCTGTTCAGGCTGATGCTCGTGCTGCCTGCGGACAGACCCGTGAACACGTTCGACGAGGCGAACGAGCTGCCGAGCGCCTTGTTGTCCTGGTCGGTGAACGTGTAGCCGCCGGAGCCGTCAGCGATGACGTTGACCGACGTGATCGTTGCCGAGCTGGCAGCTGCGGATGCACCCGTGTTGCCCAGGCTCAGACCGTCGACCGTGCCGATGACCGTGCCCTTCTGCGGGTTGCTGCCGCCGAGCGACAGAGCCGAGACGTTTGCTGCCGAGCCGAGGTCGATCGTGATCGACTGGCCGACGTTCGCGCCAACCTGGAACGTCTTGCTGCCGGCGGTGCCGTCGAGCAGGTTCGTGCCGTTGAACGTGGTTTGCGACGAGATACGGTTGATTTCGCTGATACGCTGCGTCACTTCTTGTTGCAGCGAGGTCTTGTCAGCCGTCGACAGCGAGCCGCTCGATGCTTGCACGGCCAACTGACGGATACGCTGAAGGTTATCCGTGATCTGCGACAGACCGCTCGAAGCCGTCTGAACCATCGACACGCCGTCGTTCGCGTTCGAAACGCCTTGGTTCAGGCCGTTGATCTGCGAGGTCATGCGCGAAGCGATTGCGAGGCCAGCTGCGTCGTCTGCTGCGCTGTTGATGCGCTTGCCCGACGAAAGACGCGTGATTGCCGACGACAGTGCGCTTTGCGTGCCGTTCAGGTTTTGCTGAGCGACCAGCGAGTTGATGTTGCTATTGATACCGATCATTTTGTTTCTCCGATGAGGCCTGGCGCATTTATCTGAGTTGATAACGCCATCGTTTGGCGGAAGCGTCCGTCGTTTGTTTGTTTGGCCGCTTGTTTAGGTTTTCGGCCCGTGCTAGGCAAACTTTAGTGCTCGTTTCGATTTGCCTGATAAATACCTGGAAATCCGTGCTAAAGCTTGCCCAGCGGGGCTCTGCTGCCGATGCTCGCGGTTTTTGAATGCCCCGTCTGAGAGCTTTAACGGCAGACGGAGCGACTTCTTTCGTTAAAAAATTCGCTTCAGACGTCGAACGTGGCCGCAGCCTTGCCGGCGCACCAGCGCTGCCACATCTGGCGCATGCTGGCGGAGAGCGCGCGGGCCACCGTGTCGGGCTGGAAGCCCGGCGATTGCAGGCAGCGCTCGCGCATGCCGGCGCGGATCTGCGCGAGTTCTTCGACCCGGCCCGCCCATTCGATGCCCTTCGCGACGAAGTCCGCGCGGTCGCGAGCCACGAAGTCACCGAGGCCCGTGTTGGAAAGCACCGACGTGCTGCCTCGGCTCGCGATCAGTTCGCCGGGCAAGGTGAGCGTGGGCACGCCCATCCACAGCGCCTGCATGGTGGTGACGCCGCCCGCGTAAGGGAACGTGTCGAGCGCGATATCGGCGTCGAGGTGATGCGCGAGATAGCGCACGAGCGACGAGCGCTGACGAAACTCGAGCCGGCTCACATCGATTCCTTCCTTCTCGAACCAATCGATCAGAATCGTGTGGCTGTTGTCGCGCGGCACGCCTGCGATCAACATGCGCGCATCCGGCACCGCGCGCAGCAGTTCCGACCACAGCGCGATGGTGCGCGGACGCAGTTTGTTGAAGCGGTTGAAGCTGCCGAAAGTGATGTGGCCGTTGGTGAGCGCGGGCAACGCGTTGAGCGCCGGCGCATGTTCCGAGGGCTTGAAAGGCGCATACGCCGGCAGATAAGCCAGCTTTTCGACGAACTGACCGTCGATCTGTTCTTCAGGCACATAGTGGCGATCGCCGATGTAGTAATCCATCGCGGTCATGCCGGTCGTGCCGAGATAGCCCATCCACGTCGCCTGGATCGGCGCGGGTTTGCGCGCGAAAGTCAGCAGGCGGTTATAGGCCGTGTGCCCCGAAAGATCGATCAGCACGTCGATGCCGTCCGCGCGAATCTTGTCGGCGAGCGCGGCATCGCTATAACCCGAGACGTCGTGCCAGCGCGGCACGATATCGCGCAGCGTGCGCGTGACCTCGTCGGTCACCGAGCGGTTGTAGTACGCGTGCACCGTGACGCTGGGATCGTTTACGAGATAGCGGAACACCGGCTCGATGAAGACAGCCACCGGATGCTGGTTGTAGTCGCCCGAGACGAAGCCCACGCGAATGCAGCGGTTCGGGTCCGGCTGGTTCCGATGCTTCTTCCACGTCGATTGCAGCGGCTTCGCGCATTGCTCGGCGAAGTACAGATGCTGCTCGAAGTACGCCTTCCGGTCGATTTCTTCCTTGTGCGACAAGCAGAACAACAGGTTCTCGTGCGCGCTGTCGCAAGTTGGATCGAGTTCGATCGCGCGACGCGAATGCTTCTCCGCGTCGTCGAACCGCGTCTGGTCCATCAGCACCACGCCGAGCGTTTCGTGCGCTTTCGCCGACAACGGCGCGAGTTCCACGGCGCGACGGCAAGCAGCTTGCGCGTCGTCGAGGCGCATCAGCGAGCGCAGCGTCACGCCGAGAATGCGGTGCGCTTCCGGATAGTTCGGGTCCTGCTCGATCATGCGCCGGCATTCGGCTTCCGCTTCGAAGAACTTGTCGAAAAGGCGCAGGGAGTCGGCCAGGATTCGGCGAACGTCGATTCCATCCGGCTTCAATTGCAAATAACGGCGTAGCGAGGGAATGGCCGACTGCAGGTCCATCAGGCGAACCTGGGCCACGCCCATGACTTCCCATCCCAGCAGAAAAGTGGGGAAGCGCTGCGTCAGGGTCTTCGCGAGCGCCACGGCTTCTTCGAGTCGCCCGCCATTGAAGTGCGCATGCAACTGCTGTACTTCCTGCGGCGTCGGCGTCGTGCGGCCGTTTGGCGCCGTGATGCCTTCGCGCGACTTTGTCGCATCGCGCAGTTCGGCGGCCAGTTTCTCGATTGCCGGCCCGCTCATGCCTTGCGCGACTGCGACTTCGAACACGATATTCGCCGCCGCGACCTGACCGCTGCGCGTCAGCACGTCGATATACGTAGCCCAATAGATATGCTGCGTCGGGTCCGTGCCGATCGCGGTTTCGAAGAACGGCACGGCTGCCTCGTATTGACCGCGCTGCGCCATCAGCATGCCGAGGTTGAAGTTGGCGTCGGCGTGTTGCGGCCGCGCGTCCAGAACGAGGAGATAGAGCTTCTCGGCCTCGTGCAGGTTGAGCGTCTGATGCTGCAGGATCGCGGCTTGCAGCACATCGGCGAGATCGGCCTCGAACTGCTGGTCGGCGTTCGTCGCGACGTGTGCGGGCGTTTGGTCCAGTGCTTCGAAGGTGTTCATGGTCTCGGCATTTCGGTAGCGTTGCACGGATTATCGAGCCGTCCACCTTGAGCCGAAGGGCGGAACTGGCGGGGAAAAACCGCTCAGTTCGGCGCTTTTGCGCGAGGCACCGAAAAGCGCTCCGAGCGCACTGGCGCGTTCCCGCGTATCCTTTTCGATCCGTACCCATCAAGCATCCGGAGCACACATGCAGACACGCACCATCGGCAAATCGGATCTCAAAGTCGCGCCGCTTTCTTTCGGCGGCAACGTGTTCGGCTGGACCGCGGACGAGCGCACGTCGTTCTCCATCCTCGACGCGTTCGTTGATCACGGCCTCAATTTCGTCGATACCGCCGACGTTTACTCCGCGTGGATCGACGGGCACCAGGGCGGCGAGTCGGAGACGATCATCGGCAAGTGGTTCAAGGAAAGCGGCAAGCGCGACAAGATCGTGCTGGCGACCAAGGTCGGCATGCTGAGCACGCGCTCGGGGCTTTCGGCGGCGAATATCGCGGCGGCGGTGGACGACTCGCTGCGGCGCCTGAAGACCGATTACATCGACGTGTACTACTCGCATCGCGACGACGAAAACACGCCGCTCGAAGAAACGCTCGGCGCTTATCAGAAGCTCATCGCCGCAGGCAAGGTGCGCGTGATCGGCGCGTCGAACTATTCGGGCGCGCGGGTGGAAGAGGCGCTGAAGATCTCGAAGGAGTCGGGACTGCCCGCATACGAAATCCTTCAGCCGGAATACAACCTTTACGATCGCGAAGCCTACGAGACGGATCTCGAACCGGTCGTCGAGGCCAACAAGCTCGCCGTGGCGACGTACTTCAGTCTTGCAAGCGGCTTTCTGTCGGGTAAGTACCGCTCGAAGGAAGACACGCAGGAAAAGGCGCGCGGCTCGCGTGTGGAGAAGTATCTTAACGACCGCGGTTTAAAAATTGTCGATGCGCTTGTCGAAGTCGCCAAACGCAATGACACGGCGCCCGCGACGGTCGCGCTTGCGTGGATCATCGCGCGCCCGAGCGTGACCGCGCCTATCGCCAGCGCGACGTCCGTGCAGCAACTGGAAAGCCTTGCGGAAGCCACGCGCCTGCAACTCACGCCGGAAGATGTCAAAGCGCTCGACGAAGCCAGCGCCTGGCAAAAATAATTCCGCTGCATCAAAGGCTTGCAGTGAACCGAGGTGTTGGCACGGGCGCGAGGTTCTGGTAACATCGCGCCCGAATCGAGAAATGTGTCCGATTTTTGCCTTTGCCGTCGAGCGTGAAAATGCTCAATGTGCAGCAGACGGCTCCAAATGCGCGTTCACGTCTTTCCAGCGAGCGCGCAACTGAATCTCAACTCTCTCTCTTTTCCGGCCTCCGTGGCCGCTTTGCTCGTGTCCGCCGTGTTGGGTGGACGATCGGAGTGCCGGCGCGCGGCGGGTTTGTCCGTCGTGCAGTTAGAAATACGTTTAGCGAAACAGGATTTACATGACCACCATTACCCTTAAAGAAAACGAGCCGTTTGATGTCGCGATTCGGCGTTTCCGTCGCACGATCGAAAAGAATGGCCTGATCGCGGAACTCCGCGAGCGCCAGTCGTACGAAAAGCCGACCACCGCGCGCAAGCGCAAGAAGGCAGCAGCCGTTTCGCGTCTGCGCAAGCGCCTGCGCAGCCAGATGCTGCCGAAGAAGATGCACTAAGCGTCTTCGCCTCGGGCCGGGTGCGAATCTGGTTCGGCAAAGGCAAACGGCGGTGCGACCCCTAAGGGCGCACCGCCGTTTTGCTTTCTACCGCCGGTCTTTAGACGAACGCGTGACGCTTGCCGAGTACCGCGAGCCGATGTGGCCATTCCTCGACGCTCGAGTCGTCGTGAATCTGCTCCAGCTCCATCAATAGATCGATCACGTTCGGATCGTACGCATTCACATTCGACGCATACAGCGCGCGCAATAGCTTGCCGTCGTGCGCGTGCCGGTAGTACGAAATTCCCACGCCTTCGAGCGCCGGGTCGTAATGCTCGTCGCGCACCAGCGAACCGATTGCGCATTTGCGCCCGTTCGCGCTGCGCAGGCGGCAGGAACCGTTGTCATCTTCCGATACCGCGCCTTGCTCCAGCAAATGCCGGCTGACGCGTTGGTAGATGTCCTTTGGACTCAACATCGTGATTGGGCTCAACATCTCGACACCCGAAGCGCTTATGCAGCCGTTTTCAGGAGCTCGGCCGACAGACCGAACTGGCGCGCGATCGAAGCAAGACGCTCGCGCCATTCCCATTTGCCGAAAACGTCATGCACGTTCTGCAGGCAGGAGAGCAACTCGACGGTGTTGGGATCGAACACGTTGATACGCGCGCGCAAGAGCGCACGCTTGAGACCCGCGACGCCTACATCCATATACGCCGGCACCACTTCGGGCGCCTTCGCGATGTAGCGAATGGGAATGCCTTCCATCGCCGTGATGTAGTCGCGCGGCTGAATGAAGCTGCCGATCGGGCAGCCGCCGCAGTATCCGCGATACGCGCCGCCGCCGTGTGGCAGCAATGCGGCTTGTCCTTGCACGAGAAGATGCTGGACTGCGCGGTTGAAAATGTCCTGATGGGTCAGGAAGTTAAGGCTTTTCATATTCATTCTCCCCTGCGCCCCTGCGCAGCGGCCAAGCGTTGAGTAGTTCGAGCAACCTGCACTTGCGGCACCGGAACAGCGGCGTTGTTGCGACTGCTGTCCGGGTACTGCTTCGAGCATGATGGTTTTCCCGGCCTGGACGCCTAGGTCTCATAGCGTCCTTATGCTCGCGTCGGATTCTTGATTCCTTGAACGATCCGCTTACCGACAGTTATAACGGTTCGGCTCGGTAAAAAGGTGCGGTGGCGCACGCGAGGACGCCATTTTTACATGAACCGCACGTTCGTGCAGTGCGGAAGAAGCATCGGAAACCCTTATCCAATAAGGTTTTAGCGCTGCTTCACTGCAAAAAAACGTCAGCTATAAGGATCTTCCCTGATGCGTAGTTTTTGCACTCAGGCATGTTGCCAAAAAGCAAAGATTTTCCATATCGGACCGGGCTCATTGCTTGGCCTTGGCGGGCGCTTTCCGTTTCGTCTTGATTTTTTGCCGCGCCTGACACGTCGCCGCGTGGTCGTTGACCATGCCGGTCGCCTGCATGAACGCATAGCAAATGGTTGTGCCGATGAACTTGCAGCCGTACTTCTTGAGCGCGCGGCTGAGTTCGTCCGACTCGGGCGTCGATGCTGGTGTTGGATTGTCCGCGCTCCGGGGCGTGTCGATCGGCGCGTCGCCGACGAACGACCACACGAAGCTGGCGAACGACCCGTGCTCCGCCTGAATTTGCTGGACCGCGCGCGCATTGAGCACCGCCGATTCGATCTTCATGCGGTTACGCACCACGCGCGCGTCGCCGACGATCCGCTCGATGTCCTTTGCAGTGAAGCGCGCGACTTTCTCGATATCGAAGTCCGCGAACAGCGCGCGGTAGCCCTCCCGTTTGTTGAGAATGGTCGACCACGAAAGCCCGGCCTGCGCGCCTTCGAGCACCAGCATTTCGAAGAGGTGACGATCGTCGCGGGAGGGCACGCCCCATTCGGTGTCGTGATAGTGGACCATTGCGTCCGTCGTGGCGGTCGCCCAGGAGCAGCGGGTTGCGTCGGTATCGGCCATTGCGTTTCTCGGTTTTCGGATCGCGTCAGGATAGCCGAAGGGCCGCTTTCCGCCACCTCGGCCATTCGGCCAATTGGCGCGCGCCGCCAGCACCGGTAAGCTTGCGGCCATGACTACCTCGACTCTTACTTCTTCCGACGGCTTTCTGCTGGGCATCGACGGCGGCGGCAGCGGCACGCGCGTGATTCTTGCCGATGCTGGCGGCGCCGAACTCGCGCGCGCGAGCGGCGGTCCCTCGGCGCTCGCGCTCGGCGTGGAGCGCGCGTGGCAGGCTATCGGCGATGCCTGCCGGCGCGCCTTGGAAAGCGCCGGTCTGCCGTTCGACTGGAACGCATGCTCGCTCGGCTGCGGTTTGGCTGGCGTCAATAACGCAGACTGGCTCGCGGGCTTTCTTGCTCACGCGCCACGCGTGCGCGCGTTGAGCGTCGAGAGCGACGCCTACACCACGATTCTTGGCGCGCACGGAGGCGACGCGGGCGTGATCGTCGCGCTCGGTACGGGCAGCATCGCGGCATCGCTCGATGAAGCCGGTGTATGCCGAATCGCCGGCGGTTATGGCTTTCCGAGCGGCGACGAAGCCAGCGGCGCGTGGCTCGGCCTGCGCGCGGTCGTGCATCTTCAGCGCGTTCTCGACGGTCGCGCGGATGCCGACGGCTGGTCGCGCGCACTGCTCGAACGCACCGGCGCAAGCGATCGCGACAGCCTTGTCGTGTGGCTCTGCGCCGCCAATCAGACGGTGTACGCCACGCTCGCGCCGCTCGTCTTCGAGTTCCGCGATCATCCGGCGGCGGCGCGTTTGCTCGCGCAGGCCGCACGGGAGATCGAGACGCTCGTCGGCGCGCTCGATCCCGCGGGCAAGCTGCCTGTTGCGTTGTGCGGCGGACTAGCCGCGCTTTACGAGCCGTTCGTGCCTGCCGCCTTGCGCGAACGCGTGCGATCCCCGCGCGCCGATTCGGCCGCTGGCGCGTTGGAACTGGCGAGACGTGCGCATCGTCGGGCGCGATAAAATAGCCCGCTTCGCGGCAGCTTCGATCCGCTCACACAGGGCAGTTCATGTACTCGGCCATTGCAACCGATCTCGACGGCACGCTTCTCAACAGCGACCACCAGCTCGACCCCTTCACCGCGACCACCGTTCGCACGCTCGCGTCGCGCGGCGTACCTATCGTGATCGCGACGGGGCGGCATTATCGCGACGTCGCGGGTATTCGCGATGTGCTCGGTGTCGACGCCTATCTGATCACGTCGAACGGCGCACGCGTGCACGCGCCTGGCGACGAACGCATCTACTCGCGCGATCTCGATCCCGCCGCCGTTCGCCGTCTGGTGCAACCGGATCTTGCGGGCGGCAATGGGCGCGTGATCGTCAACCTCTTCGCCGACGACGCGTGGCTGATCGACCGCCACGCGCCGCAATTGCTCGTTTTCCATCAGGATTCGGGCTTCAAGTACGAGGTGATGGATCTGCGCGAGCACGACGGCGAGAACATCGCGAAGGTGCTGTATATCGGCGAGCCGGCCGATCTGAAAGAGACAGCGGCAAATCTGGAGCGCGAATTCGGCGACTCGCTGTACGTCACCTATTCGCTGCCGGACTGTCTCGAGGTGATGACTTCGGATGTATCGAAGGGACGCGCGCTGCGCTACGTTTTGCAGCGACTGGATATCGATCCCGCACAATGCGTCGCGTTTGGCGACAACATGAACGACATCGATCTGCTCGAAACGGCAGGGCATCCGTTCATGATGAACAACGCGAATCCCGATCTCATCAAGCGGCTGCCGGACGTACCGCGTATTGGCAACAACTTCGAGGCGGGTGTCGCGCATCAGTTGCGCAAGCTTTTCGGGATTCGCGACGACATTGCGGATGCCTGACCTGTTGATGGAGCGTGCGGGGCGTCGGTGGCTCGTGCTGCGACTTCGAGTGCCATCGCAACTGCGGAGGCAACGGCGACCGCGACTGCCATCGCAACTGCGAAGGCGACTGCCATCGTAAGTGCGACTGCGACTCCAACTGCCAACGCAACTGCGACGGCAACGGCGACCGCGAGTGCCATCGCAACTGCGAAGGCGACTGCCACGGTAGGTGCGACTGCGACTCCAACTGCCAACGCAACTGTGACGGCAACGGCGACCGCGAGTGCCATCGCAACTGCGACAACGACCGCGAGTGCCATCGAAACTTCGACGGCGAACGCCACCGTAAGTGCAACTGCGACTGCGACGGCGACGGCGACTTCAACTGCGACCGCCACCGCAGCTCCGGCCGCTGCAGCTCCGGCAACCGCAGCCGCAACCGACTGCGCCGTTCTTATCCGCGACGTCCCCAGCCATTGTGATTGCCGTTGTCATGCCAGCCGGCACGATTCCATCGGCCATTGTCGTGGCCGTAGTTGCCATGCCAGCGCGGTTCGTCATGACGATAATAAGGTCGGCCATACACCGGCGCCGGGCGCACATAAACCGGAGCCGGCGCCACATACGCGGGTGCGCCGAGCGAAACGCCGATGTGAAGATCACTGTGGGCCTGAGCCGCTCCAACCGCACCGATCGCGAGGCCGGCAGCTACGAGCATGTGGGTGACGATGCGCTTCATGGTGTTCTCCTTTAGAGCGACGCGTGTCGCATGAGTCCAATGTAAGCGCCGCGCGTCTTACAAGCCTCGACGAGTTGTTACGGTATGAAAGCGCGTCGTAAAGACGATGAAGCAAGCCGGAGCCTTGTCCAGCAAGGCTTTCAAGCAAGGGAACGGCGCGCCGAACGAAGATAGTAAGCATGCTTCGTAATTGTCCATTACATTTGTCTCGCCGCTTTAATCTAAGAGCACAGAATTCGCGCTGGAAAAGCAAAACGGGCGCACGAGGCGCCCGTCTTTGAAGCATGATCAAACGTACTTAGGCAGTGATCAGTGCCTTTCTGCGTTCGCTCGTCAGGATCGGGTACACCACGCCCGCGACGATTGCACCGGCCAACGGCGCGATCCAGAACAGCCACAACTGGTCGAGTGCCCAGCCGCCGACGAACAATGCCGGGCCAGTCGAACGCGCCGGATTCACCGACGTGTTGGTGACGGGAATCGAGATCAAATGGATGAGCGTGAGGCACAGGCCGATGGCGATCGGCGCGAAACCCTTCGGTGCGCGGTCATCGGTGGCGCCGAGAATGACGAACAGGAAGAAGAAAGTCATTACGCCTTCGCAAACCAGTGCCGCGAGCATCGAATAGTTGCCCGGCGAGTGCTCGCCGAAACCGTTCGCCGCGAAGCCGCTGGCAACCAGATTGAAGTCGGGATTGCCCGTGGCGATCAGCGACAAAACCCATGCGCCGAGCGTCGCGCCGATCACCTGAGCGATGATGTACGGACCGAGATCACGTACCGGGAAGCGGCCCGCAACCGCGAGACCGATGCTGACCGCGGGGTTCAGATGGCAACCCGACACATGGCCGATGGCGTAAGCCATGGTGAGCACGGTGAGACCGAACGCCAGCGAAACGCCAGCCAGGCCAATGCCAACATGAGGAAAGGCCGCGGCAAGCACGGCGCTTCCGCAACCGCCCAGCACAAGCCAGAAAGTACCAAAAATTTCAGCGCCGAGACGCTTCGACAATTGCATGATCCTGCCTTCGTGAAAAATATGAACAACCGTTGACAAAATGCAAGAAAGCTCAACTCCTCTTGCGCAGCGGAGTTTAAGCGCGATTCTTTGGCAAAACTGTCAAAAATGGTTGATTTGCAGTCAATTCACGCGATAACGGCAGAATCTTCGGAATATCCTTAGCGGGTTGAATTGGGCTCACACAATGAAAAACCGCCCGTTGTCGGGCGGTTTTTTTAAACGATACCTAAGGTCTGGCGCGCCGCGTATTAGCCCACTGCGACCTGACGAAGCACCGGACGCTTGGCCGCCTGAAGCATGGCCGTGTAGCTATCGACGTAATTTTGCGCCATGGTCTTCGCGCTGAAACGACGCTCGAACTGCGCGCGGATTTCCGTGCGCGATAGCTCATCTATCCGATGCAGCGCGCCCACTGCGCCTTGCACGTCTTCGCAGATAAAGCCGGTCACGCCATGATCGATCACTTCCGGCACCGAGCCGCGATTGAACGCGATCACCGGCGTGCCGCATGCCATCGCTTCGATCATCACGAGGCCAAACGGCTCGTTCCAGTCGATCGGGAACAGCAGCGCTTTCGCGCCCGACAAGAATTCCGGCTTTTGCGCTTCATTGATCTCGCCGATGAACTCGACATGCGCCTGCGACAAGAGCGGCTCGATGGTCGACTTGAAATATTCCTGGTCGACCTTGTCCACTTTCGCTGCGATCTTCAGCGGCAAACCGCTTTGCGCCGCGATCTTGATGGCCAGATCGGCGCGCTTTTCCGGGCAGATACGGCCGAGGAACGCCAGGTATTCCGGCTTCTTGTGCGGCTGCGGCGTGAGCAAATCTTCCGGCAGACCGTGATAGACCGTGTTCAGCCAGTTCGCTTGCGGCAGCGGCGTGCGTTGATTGTCCGAGATCGAGATCACGTTCGCCTTCGTGAACGTGTTGAAGATCGGCTGGAGTTCAGGCAGGTCGAGACGGCCGTGCAGCGTCGTCACGAAAGGCGTGTCCATCTGCGTGAACAGCGGGAACGGCATGTAGTCGAGGTGGAAGTGCAGCACGTCGAATTCATGCGCGCGGCGGCGGACGGTTTCGAGCAGGAGCATGTGCGGCGCGAGCGCGTCGCGCACGGTCGGGTCGAGGCGCAGCGCGCGCGGCCAGGCCGCATCGAGAGTCGCCTTGGTTTGCGAATCGCCGCTGGCGAACAGAGTTACATCGTGGCCGAGGTCGACGAGTGCGTCGGTCAGATACGACACGACGCGCTCGGTGCCGCCGTAAAACTTCGGGGGAACTGCTTCGTGCAACGGTGCAATTTGTGCGATTCGCATAACGTGACTCTCCTGTTATTTAAGGCATTGCAGTCACGCTCCGGTCGAGCGCTCGACGCATGCCGTTCGGGCGGGCCGCGTTCGTGTAGAAGACGCCGCCCGAGACTGGCCCGGACAAGAAACTGTTCAACCGGGTTATCCCTTACTGCTCATTATCGGGATCGAGCGCGGCATTACACTTCATTTTTCAAACGCTTAACCTTGTTACAGCGCGAAACAACGGCTGTTACGAAGTCAAAAAGTGCATCGATATCAATGACGTAGACGAATTCGACGCACGCAGGGCATTGCCGCGAGGCATTGAAGTAGCACGGATCGGGCCTAAGGCATATGGGCCGGTTCTACGCATGGCACGGGGCGATTCGTGCTCACAGCGTTTCAAGTCAGATGAAAAGCAGCCGATAGTTGAGTTTGGTGCTCCCGATTCGCTCAAACAGCCGTTCAACTATTTCGCGTAGGAATTTTTCTTACACGACGTCGCGGGCTTTTCCGTCGGTAAATCGGTCGATTTATCCGATTGGCGCGCGCTCGAAGCCTCATCGACAATCGAATCCACACCATGAGCGGGGCCGAATCGCCGCAATCCAGAGCGATCCGAGCAAACGTTTCCCGCACGGCCTGACGAGCCGGGTATCGATTCGGGGAAAAGATGACGGCCAGCACAACCACCACGCTCGCGGAGATTCGCGAGCTTAATCTCGCGTACTTGCTTCTGGCGCAGCAGCTATTGCTTGCGGACCGCGCTTCGGCCATGGCTCGGCTGGCGCTTTCGGACGACGTGGCGCAGTTACTGGCTTCGCTTTCGCCCGCGCAGGCGGTGAGGGTGGCGTCGTCGAGCCATTTGCTGTGCCGCTTTCGCTTCGACGATCACGCCATCCTTTCGTCACTCGACGAAAAGGACAAAAGCGCAGCGCCGGACGCGACCCTCCTCGCGGATGCATTGGCGATAGAAGCCGGCTGATCTGCGCGTTGATTCGAGCCGATCACGGCGGCGTTTGCGTTCCACGTTCACAGCGCTGACCGAACGCAACGGCGCGCAGCCGGCATGAACCGATCGGACGAGCGGCCGCCGTGCCAACACCTCGTAAGTTGGTCGGCATACGTCTGCGGCCCATGACAGGCGACCCATGCAGTGAGCCGCCTCGCTGCCAGATCGACGCACGTCTCGCGGTCAACTCGTCTTTAACCACGAACAACTGGCTTATCGCGAAGAGCTATACGCCGCCATCGCGCGCACGAAAAGGCACTCGCACCGTAGCTTCCCCGCGCGTCATGCGCCATTGCGCCGCATGTCGTCAGAGCCCCATCCCACGCGGGTTTTAGCGTTTGCCTCACCTCCCGGTCATGCACCAAAGTTTTCCCTTGCCGTGCCGTAAACCCACATAACGGCGGTCATCCCGCAACTACCTTGAGGACTCGACTGTGCTGATTTTCGTTGGAACGCTCGTGACATTGCTGTCCGTATTCGGCGGTTACGCGCTCGAAGGCGGCCACCTTGGCGCGCTCGTGCAACCGGTCGAAATCTTGATGATCGCGGGCGCGGGTGTCGGCGCATTCATCCTCGGTAACGGCATCAAGACGATCAAGTCGACGCTGCGCGTCATTCCCACGCTGTTCAAGGGCTCCAAGTACAACAAGGATGTGTACATGGAACTGATGGGTCTGCTCTACGTCCTGCTCGCCAAGGCGCGCAAGGAAGGCACGCTCACCCTCGAAAGCGATATCGACGATCCCCATAAAAGCCCGATCTTCGGTCAGTACCCGAAGATTCTCGCGGACGAGCACATCGTCGAATTCCTGACGGATTATCTGCGGCTGATGGTCGGCGGCAACATGAACGCGTTCGAGATCGAAAGCCTCATGGACGAGGAAATCGAGACGCATCACGCCGAAGGCGAAGCGCCCGCACAAGCGCTGCACAAAGTGGGCGACGCCATGCCCGCGTTCGGTATCGTCGCGGCCGTCATGGGCGTCGTGCACACGATGGCTTCCGCCGATCAGCCGCCCGCGATTCTCGGCGAGATGATCGCGCAGGCGCTCGTCGGCACCTTCCTCGGCATTCTGCTTTCGTATGGCTTCATCGGCCCGCTCGCGGGCGTGGCGGAGCAGCGCGTGGCCGAGCAGACCAAGATGTTTCAGTGCATCAAGGTGACGATCCTTGCGAGTCTGAACGGCTATGCGCCCGCCATCTCGGTGGAGTTCGGCCGCAAGGTGCTGTTCTCGACCGAGCGCCCGTCGTTCTCCGAACTGGAAGAACACGTGCGCCGGGTCCGCGCGAAGTGAAGCGAGGAACGACGCCATGAGTTCACCCGACAAAGACCGGCCAATTTTCATCAAGCGTATCGTCGCGGGCCGCAAGGGACATCACGGCGGCGCGTGGAAGCTTGCCTACGCGGACTTCATGACCGCGATGATGGCGTTCTTCCTGCTCATGTGGCTTCTGAGTTCGACTTCGCCGGTGCAACGACGCGGTATCGCCGAATACTTCAACACGCCGCTCAAGGCCGCGATGGTCGGCGGCAAGACCGTCGGCATGGACTCCAGCATCATCATGGGCGGCGGGCGCGATCTGTCGAGCCCCGAGCCCGGCACGGTGCGCACCACCGAAGGCAATACGCCGTTCGCGGTGCGCTCATCGGCAAGACCCGATGAAGCCGCGTTGAGACAAGCCGAAGGCGAGATCGAACGCCGCGAGCAAGAGCGCCTGCACGACCTCCAGGTGAAGCTCATGTCGGCCGTCGAGGCCAACCCGACCTTGCGCCAGTTCAGGCAGCAGATACGCATCGATTCGACCCAGCAGGGCTTGCGCATCGAGATTGTCGATACCCAGAAGCGGCCCATGTTCGCGCTCTCCAGCGACTCCGTGCAGCCGTACATGCGCGACATTTTGCGCGAGATAGGCAAGACGCTGAACGACGTGCCCAATCGAATAGTCGTGCAAGGACATACGGATGCCGTGAAGTACGCCGGCGGCGACAAGGGCTACAGCAACTGGGAACTGTCGGCGGACCGCGCGAACGCGTCGCGGCGCGAGCTGATCTATGGCGGCATGGACGAAGCGAAGGTGCTGCGCGTGCTCGGGCTTGCATCGACGCAGAACCTGAATCGCAAGGACGCGATGGACCCGGAAAACCGGCGCATCAGCATCATCGTGCTCAACCGGCGCGCGGAGAGCGCCATGTTGCGCGACGACGGCGCGCCGCCCGCGACATTCGACAACGCGGCGGGCGCGGCTCCCGTGCTGGACAAACTCGCGCCCGTATTCCAAGCGCGACCGCAATAAAAGCGAAATCCGCGCGAAAGACTCTCAAGACTCCACACGTTTTAGCCGTCAACCCGGCAAGACCGCAAGAGACACACATGATCAAGAACATTCTGGCAATCGACGATTCCGCCGCCATGCGGCAGATTCTCTCCGCCACGCTGACGACGGCGGGCTACGAAGTGACCGTCGCGTCGGACGGCAACGAAGGGCTCGAATGGGCCCTCGCCGAGCGTTTCGATCTCGTCCTGACGGACCAGCACATGCCCGGCAAGAGCGGGCTCGATTTGATCGCGGAGTTGCGGGTGAATCACGCCTACCAGGCAACGCCGGTGCTCGTGCTGACGACCGAGGACAGCGAAGCGTTCAAGGACGCGGCGCGCGCGGCGGGAGCGACCGGCTGGATTCAGAAGCCGCTCGATCCCGAGCTCTTGACCGAGTTGGTGGCGGCACTGTCGGAACCCGAAGAGCAGCACTGAGCAAGACGAAGCAAACCTCGACCGAATAACGCGACTGAACAGCATTTCTGCGGTGACTCAAGCATGACACTCGACATTACCCAGTTCTATCAGACCTTCTTCGACGAAGCAGACGAACTGCTCGCGCAGATGGAGCAGCTGCTGCTCGTTCTGGACATTGCGAATCCCGATCCGGAAGACCTCGCGGCGATCTTTCGCGCGGCGCATTCGATCAAGGGCGGCGCGGCGACCTTCGGCTTTACGGCGCTCACGGAAACGACGCACATCCTCGAATCGCTTCTGGACCGCGCGCGCAACAACGAACTCGTCCTGCGCCGCGACATGATCGATACCTTCCTCGCGACAAAGGACGTGCTCTCGGACCAGCTCGCCGCGTATCGCGCGAGCGCCGAGCCGGATGCGGCTGCGGCCGCGGCGATCTGCGCGAAACTCGAGCGTCTGAAGCACGAAGACCCGGAAGCGCCGGCGGCACCGGTGATAGAAGAAGCCGCCGCCGTCATCGAGAAGGCGCAACAACACGAATTCGCCTACGAAGGCCCGAACGCTCCGCCCGCGCATGTCATCGCGCAGGCTGCGGAAGCGATCGAGGACGACGGCACGTGGGACGGCGCGTTCGAAGTCACGGACGGCGCACCGATTGCAGGAACCGCTGCGGCAGCATCGGCAGCGGAAGCAGGACCCCACCTGAAAATTACGCTACGGGGGGTGGGCGAGAAGGACCTGGCGACTTTGACCGAGGAGCTGGGTAACCTGGGAAGTATCGTCGGAGAAAAGAAGACTGACGCCGAACTCGTGCTTTGGCTCGAGTCGGACGTGAGCGCCGACGACATCGTGGCCGTGTGCTGCTTCGTGATCGATGAATCGCAGATCGGAATCGGCCGTGGCAATGCGGCGGATCAGTCGGCGCAGTCGCCGGCCGCATCCGTCGAAGTACCGCCGGCAACGGCGGCGCATCACGCGCTACAGCAACAGCCGGACGCATCGCAGGCGCTCGACGCGTCTGCATCCACGGCGCAACAAAAACAACAAGCGGCGACGGCGGCGGTCCCGGAGACTGCCGCCCAACCGTCACAGAAACCGGCCAACGCCAATACGAACGATGCCGATAAAAAGGCGCGTCCGGCAGCGGCCGCATCGGCGGAAGGCAGCTCGATTCGCGTCGGCGTGGAGAAGGTCGATCAGCTCATCAACCTGGTGGGCGAACTGGTCATCACGCAGGCGATGCTCGCGGAAACGACGAGCACGTTCGATCCTGCATTGCACGACCGTCTTTTCAACGGCATGGCGCAGCTCGAACGCAACGCGCGCGATCTGCAAGAAGCCGTCATGTCCATCCGCATGATGCCGATGGATTACGTATTCAGCCGCTTCCCCCGGCTCGTGCGCGATATCGCGGGCAAGCTCGGCAAGGACGTGGAACTCGTCACGTTCGGTCAGGCGACCGAACTGGACAAGAGCCTGATCGAACGCATCATCGATCCGCTCACGCACCTCGTGCGCAACTCGCTCGATCACGGCATCGAAACCGTGGAAGCGCGTCGCGCGGCGGGCAAGTCGACGACCGGCCAGCTCGTGTTGTCGGCGGCGCATCACGGCGGCAACATCGTGATCGAAGTCAGCGACGACGGCGCGGGCCTGCGCCGCGACAAGATTCTCGCGAAGGCGCAGAAGCAGGGCATGCAGGTTTCCGAGTCGATGAGCGACGAGGAAGTGTGGCAGCTCATCTTCATGCCGGGCTTCTCGACCGCCGAACAGGTGACGGACATTTCCGGCCGCGGCGTGGGCATGGACGTGGTCAAGCGCAACATCCAGTCGATGGGCGGCCACGTCGAAATCAAGTCGCGTGAAGGCGCGGGCACGACCACCAAGATCGTGCTGCCGCTCACGCTCGCGATTCTCGACGGCATGTCGGTGAAGGTCGGCAGCGAGATCTTCATTCTGCCGCTCAACTTCGTGATGGAGTCGCTTCAGCCGGTGGCCGAAGACATCTACACGGTCGCCAACGGCGAGCGCGTGGTGCGCGTGCGCGGTGAGTATCTGCCGCTCGTGGCGCTGCATGCCGTGTTCGACGTGGAGAACGCGCGCACCGAGCCCACGCAAGGCATCGTCACCATCATGCAGACCGAAGGCCGGCGCTTCGCCATGCTGATCGACGAACTCGTCGGCCAGCAGCAAGTGGTCGTGAAGAATCTCGAAACCAATTATCGCAAGGTGCACGGCATTTCAGCCGCGACCATTCTGGGCGATGGCAGCGTCGCGCTGATCGTCGACGTGGCCGCGCTCAACCGCGAATCGCGTGTGCAGCACAGCGCGCACGCTCATTAACACCCGCATCGAAGGAGTTACCGTGGCAGACATTCAAAACATCCATTCCGCGACGTCTTCGCGTCGCGACGCGCAACACGCGGAAGCCGCCGGACAAGAGTTTCTGGTGTTCACGCTCGGCGCCGAAGAGTACGGCATCGACATCCTGAAGGTGCAGGAGATTCGCGGTTACGACAACGTGACGCGCATTGCCAATGCGCCTTCGTTCATCAAGGGCGTGATCAATCTGCGCGGCATCATCGTGCCGATCGTGGACATGCGCATCAAGTTCAATCTGGGTCGCGTCGAGTACGACAACCAGACGGTCGTGATCATTCTGAACGTCGCGCATCGCGTGGTCGGCATGGTGGTCGACGGCGTCTCGGACGTGCTCACGCTCACGCAAGAGCAAGTGATGCCCGCGCCCGAATTCGGCGCGACGCTGACCTCCGAATATCTGACGGGCTTAGGCACCGTGGATGGCCGCATGCTGATTCTGATGGACATCGAGAAGCTCATGACGAGCCGCGAGATGGAATTGATCGACTCGGTTGCCGCTTAAAACAACCGCGTTCGTGTACCGAAGCGCGGGCTCAGGGAAGAAAGACATGTTCAAGAAGTTGTCGATCCGCACGATGCTCACGCTCGTCGGACTGCTATTCGTCAGTTGCGCGGCCGTGATCGGCGCGCTGTCGCTCGTCGGCCTGAACTCGGCGAGCCATTCGCTCACGTCGCTCGCGCAGGAAGACATGGTCGCGATGCGCGCGCTCGCGGAGACCTCGTCGTATCTGCTGCGCTCGCGCATCACGCTCGACCGCGTGCGTTCGCTCGCCGAAGCGGGCAACGACGCGGAAGCGAAGAAAGCGCTGGACCGCGGCCAGTATCTGCTCGACAAGAGCAACGAGAACTGGAAGCTCTATCTCGACACCCATAAGCCGATGCTGCCGAAGACCACGCTCGATGAGCTCGTGGCGCAGCACGACACGCTCGTGAAGACGGGCGTCGAGCCGGAATTCACCGCGATCCGCGCGAACGACACGGCCGCGTATCACGCCATCGCGGATACGAAGATCAGCCCGATGTTCGTGTCCTTCGATCAGGCGGTAGTCGCGGCGGTGGCGTTCCAGCAGAAGCACGCGGAAGAATCGCGCTCGAACACGGCGTCGCACATCTCGACGCTTAGCCTGACCATCGGCGCGCTGCTCGCGTTGTCGGTGCTCATTCTCATCGGGACGCGCATCGCGTTGCGCGGCCTTATCGTGCAGCCGATCAACGACGCCGTCGATCACTTCGACCGCATCTCGCGCGGCGATCTCACGAAGTCGGCGCATACCGACAGCACGAACGAAATCGGGCGTCTGTTCGCGGGCATCGAACGCATGCGAACGGACCTGACGCATATGGTCGGCGCGGTGCATCGCGGCGCGGAATCGATCGATGTCGGCGCGCATGAAATTTCGAGCGGCAACACGGACCTCTCGCAACGCACGGAAGAACAGGCGGCGTCGCTGCAGGAAACGGCGTCGAGCATGGAAGAGCTGACGAGCACGGTCAAGCAGAACGCGGACAACGCGCGTCAGGCAAGCCAGCTTGCGGTGAACGCGTCGGATATCGCGTCGCGCGGCGGCCAGGTCGTCGAGCAGGTCGTCGATACGATGAACGCGATTGCATCGAGTTCGAGCAAGGTCGTGGACATCATCGGCGTGATCGAAGGCATCGCGTTCCAGACCAACATTCTCGCGTTGAACGCGGCCGTGGAAGCGGCGCGTGCAGGCGAGGAAGGACGCGGGTTCGCGGTCGTGGCGGGCGAAGTGCGCTCGCTTGCACAACGCAGCGCGGCGGCGGCGAAGGAAATCAAGGCGCTCATCGGCGATTCGGCCGGCAAGGTGCAAAGCGGCTCCGAACTCGTCACGCGCGCCGGTGAAACCATGGGCGAGATCGTGCAGGCGGTGCGCCGCGTGACCGACATCATGGGCGAGATCAGCGCGGCATCGGAAGAGCAGTCCGATGGCATCGAGCAGGTGAATCGCGCCGTCACGCAGATGGACAGCGTCACGCAACAGAACGCGGCCCTCGTCGAGGAAGCGGCGGCTGCCGCGGCATCGCTCGAAGAGCAGACGCGGCAACTGAAGGACGTGGTCGGCCAATGGCGCATCGAAGCAGGCACCAAGACCGTTGCCGCGCCCGCTGCACGCGTGGCGCCGAAGGCTGCCGTCTCGAAGGCGAAGACGTTCAAGCGCGCCGAACCCACAAAAGTTTCGCACGAGGCTAACGTCGCGTGCGAACCGGCCGTTATCAAGGTAACGGCAAGCGAAGCGCAACAGCCAGCGAAGAAGCCCGCGCCGCGTATGGCAGCGAAAGCCGCCGTGAGCGCACCGCGCGCCAAGGCGACGACCGCGGACGACGGCGACTGGGAAACCTTCTAAGCCGGGTTTGCAAACAGCAGCGACCATGCAGGCTTTCGACATGAGCTCCGTTCGCGGAGAACAGCGACGACAAAGCCACGCAAGATCGCATTCAACGACACAACGGCGCGCGTCGCCGAAGAAGACGCCAGGGAAGCACGAAGCATCATGACGGCAACGCGCAACGCACGCATCGACCCGGCCGCCGGCACGCGCGGCTCCGAAGTCGAACGCGACTTCGAATTCACGGCAGCGGACTTCGCTCGCATTCGCGGACTGATCCATCGCCGCGCGGGCATTTCGCTCTCCGACCACAAGCGCGACATGGCGTACAGCCGTCTCGCCCGCCGTCTGCGCGCATGCGGCATCGACACGTTCAAGCTGTATCTGGACCGGCTGGAAGCCAACGAAGACAGCAACGAATGGGAAGCCTTCGTCAATGCGCTGACCACGAACCTCACCGCGTTTTTCCGCGAGTCGCATCACTTTCCGATTCTCGCGGACTTCGCCAAGCGCCGGCAGCAACCGGTGTCGGTGTGGTGCTCGGCGGCATCGACGGGTGAAGAGCCTTACTCGATCGCGATGACGCTCGTCGAAGCGCTCGGCGATCACGCCGCGCGCCAGTGCACGGTGTTCGCAAGCGATATCGACAGCCAGGTGCTCGCCAAGGCCGACGCCGGCGTGTATTCGCTCGATCAGGTGAAGACGCTGCCGGCGGACCGCCTCAAGCGTTTTTTCCTGAAAGGCACGGGCGCGCATGCGGGCCTCGTGAAGGTTCGTCCCGAGCTGCGCGCGATGGTGAACTTCGGCCGCGTGAATCTGACGGATGCGCGCTACGACATCAAGGGTCCGTTCGACGCGATCTTCTGCCGCAACGTGATGATCTACTTCGACAAGCCGACGCAATCGCACGTGCTGTCGCGCTTCGATCCGCTGATGAAGCCGGGCGGCCTGCTGTTCGCGGGACACTCGGAAAACTTCACGTATGTGTCGCAGGCGTTCCGTTTGCGCGGCCAGACCGTGTACGAACTGACGCGCGACATGAAGAACGCGGGCGCGGCGAAACAGACGAAGGCGCTGGCGGGAGAAGTGGCATGAGCGGCCTGCCGATCGCGTCGAATCTGTATTTCGACAATCACTTTCAGAAGCCGGGCGTGAAGCTCCTGCCGAACGAGTTTTACATGACGAGCGAAGACATGGTGCTCGTGACCGTGCTCGGCTCGTGCGTGGCGGCGTGCATCAACGATCGCACGGCGGGCATTGGCGGGATGAATCATTTCATGTTGCCCGACGACGGTTCGGATGCGTCGGCGGCGGCGTCCGATTCGATGCGCTACGGCGCCTATGCGATGGAAGTGCTGATCAACGAACTCATCAAGCGCGGCGGACGGCGTGAGCGTTTCGAAGCGAAGGTGTTTGGCGGCGGCGCGGTGCTCGCGGGCATGACGACCATCAATATCGGCGATCGTAATTCGGAGTTCGTGCGGCGTTATCTCGCGCTGGAAAAGATTCGTATCGTCGCCGAGGATTTGCAGGGCATGCATCCGCGCAAGGTGGCGTTCATGCCGCGCTCGGGACAAGTGATGGTCAAGAAACTGAAGGCCGCGCACGAGCCGGTGGTGGTGGAACGCGAGCAGGCGCTCGTGCAGCGCACGCCGGAAGAACGCGCGGAGCGGCTCGCAAAGGCACGCTCGCGGGTCGAGTTATTCAACACGAAGCCGGGTGCGGCGGGCGCCACGGGCAAGCCGCGCGTGGAACTGTTCGGCGCATCGAGTGCGGCGGGCGCAAAGCCCCGGGCCGAGCTTTTCAGCAGCGGCCTGGCGCGTGCGCCGCGCAGCACCAGAGCGGCGGAGGAAGCATGAGTATCGTCAACGCGAACAACAAGCCGGCGACGCCGAAGATCAACGTACTGTGCGTCGACGATTCGGCGCTGGTGCGCAGCCTGATGACCGAGATCATCAACTCGCAGCCCGACATGCACGTGTGCGCGACCGCGCCCGATCCGCTCGTCGCACGTGAGCTCATCAAGCTGCATAACCCGGACGTACTGACGCTGGATGTCGAAATGCCGCGCATGGACGGCCTCGACTTCCTGGAAAAGTTGATGCGCCTGCGGCCGATGCCGGTCGTGATGGTGTCGTCGCTGACCGAGCGCGGCAACGAAATCACGTTGCGCGCGCTGGAACTCGGCGCGGTGGATTTCGTGACGAAGCCGAAAGTCGGCATCCGCGACGGCATGCTCGATTACGCGGAGAAGCTCGCCGACAAGATTCGCGCGGCGTCGCGCGCTCGCGTGCGGCAGACGACGCATGCGGCAAGCGCGCCCGCCAGCGCGGGGTCGGCTGCCGCCGTGCGGCCCGCGCCGTTTTTGAACAACCCGTTGGTATCGACGGAAAAGCTGGTGATCGTCGGGGCATCGACGGGCGGAACGGAAGCGATCCGCGAAGTGCTCGTGCCGCTGCCGCCCGATGCGCCCGCCGTGCTGATCGCGCAACACATGCCGCCCGGCTTCACGAAGTCGTTCGCGCAGCGTCTGAACGGACTATGCCGTATCACGGTGAAGGAAGCCGAACACGGCGAGCGTGTCTTGCCGGGCCACGCGTATATCGCGCCGGGCCACGCGCATCTGGTGCTCGCGCGCAGCGGAGCGAACTACGTGGCGCATCTGTCGGACGCGCCGCCGGTCAACCGGCATCGTCCCTCGGTGGATGTGCTGTTTCGCTCGGCCGCGCAGCACGCGGGCAAGAACGCGATCGGCGTGATCCTGACCGGCATGGGCCGCGACGGCGCGGCCGGCCTGCTCGACATGCAGCAGGCGGGCGCTTGCACGCTTGCGCAGGATGAAGCGAGTTGCGTGGTGTTCGGCATGCCGCGCGAAGCAATTGCAATGGGCGGTGCGAGCGAAATCGCGCCGCTCAACGAAATGAGCCGGCGCGTCATGGCGCGGCTTGCCTCGATGGGCGAACGCGTGCAGCGCGTCTGATTTTTCACTTTGGATTCGCGGCGTCGCGCCGCATTGAAACAACCGGGAGTAGTGATGGACAAGAACATGAAGATCCTCGTCGTCGACGATTTTCCGACGATGCGCCGTATCGTGCGCAATCTGCTGAAAGAGCTCGGCTATTCGAATGTCGATGAAGCCGAAGATGGCGCCGCCGGTCTCGCGCGACTGCGCGGCGGCGGCTTCGACTTCGTCATCTCCGACTGGAACATGCCGAACCTCGACGGCCTCGCCATGCTGCAGCAGATTCGCGCGGACGCCAACCTCTCGCATTTGCCGGTACTCATGGTGACGGCGGAATCGAAGAAGGAAAACATCATCGCGGCGGCGCAAGCCGGTGCGAATGGTTACGTCGTTAAGCCGTTCACGGCCGCCACGCTCGACGAGAAGCTCAGCAAGATTCTCGAGAAGATGGCCAAAGCGGGGAGCTGATCGTGAACGATCTGACTACTGATTTTGCCGCCCCGCTCATGCAGGCGGAGATCGAGAACGATCAGTCCACTGACCGGATTCTCGCCCGCATCGGGCAACTGACGCGCACGCTGCGCGACTCGATGCGCGAACTCGGCCTCGACAAGCAGGTGGAAGCGGCAGCCGTTGCCGTTCCGGACGCACGCGATCGCCTGAAGTACGTCGCCACGATGACCGAGCAGGCTGCCGAGCGCGCGCTCAACGCGATCGAACTCGCGAAGCCGATGCAAGAAGCGATGCAGCGCGAAGCGCAGGCGCTCGATGCACGCTGGGAGCAATGGTACGGCGCGCCGCTCGGACAGGGCGAAGCGGGCGAATTGCTCGCGGATACGCGCACGTTTCTGCAAAGCGTTCCGGCGAAGACGCAGGCGACCAATGCGCAACTGCTCGAAATCATGCTCGCGCAGGATTTCCAGGATTTGACCGGACAGGTCATCAACAAGATCACGGATGTCGTGTATCTCATTGAACAGCAATTGCTTGGCGTGCTGCTCGAAAACATCGCACCGGAGCGGCGCGAGCAGTTCGCGGCATCGGCGGCGGCGCTCGTCTCTTCGAGCGGCAGCCCGGAAGCCTTGCTCAACGGTCCGCAGATCAATCCGCAAGGCCGCAGCGATGTCGTGCAGGATCAGTCGCAAGTGGACGACCTGCTGGCGAGCCTGGGTTTTTAAGCTCCTGCATCGGCGGCTTTCTCGCCCGCGAATGACGCGGCGCGCACGAAGAGTGCGCGTCGCGTTTTTTCGCGCGCGTCGTAAATTCGTGTGAATGAATCGCACTGTTTCCGGTCCAATTCGCCAAAACGCAAACGGCGCGTGCTGGCGAACGTTCGGACAATTCCGAGGACTTTGGCATACTGACGGTTGAGCGGCACCCTGGCGGTGCGCAAATCGGCGGTCCTTGCGTCACCGGAACGTCATGAGCCGGCCGCTTGCGAGTGCGCCGGCGGCGTCAAACATCATGGACAGCGAATATCAGGAGGCCCAGTGAAGGCACTGAAGCAACCCCGTCTTGGGCATCTGCAAAGACACTTCGTTCTGCTAGCGGGAGCGTTCGGCATCTGCGCCGCGGCACCGGCATTGGCCGCGCTTGGCGGCGATCCGCTCACCGCGCCACCGGGCGCCACGGCGACGAATGCGGTCGTGCGCGCAGCCGTGGGCGCCTCGGGCGCGTCGTCTGCCAGCGCTTCGAGTTATACGGTCCGGTCGACCACGCTTGCGAGCGGCACCATCGTCAACGAGTATTTGTCCACGGAAGGCACGGTGTTCGGCATCGCCTGGCGCGGACCGCGTGTGCCCGACCTGGCCACGCTGCTCGGCAGCTATTTCCCGCAGTATCAGCAAGGCCTGCTCGCGCAACGCGCCGAGCGCGGCGCACGCGGTCAGGTGAGCGTGCAGGATTCGGGTCTCGTCGTGCGCTCGGGCGGACACATGGGTGCATTTGCCGGCAGCGCCTATCTGCCGCAATCCTTGCCCGCCGGCGTATCCGCCAGCGACATTCAGTAAGCGACGGGAGAACCCAGTATGCGTAGAACTACACTCGGCCTCGGCGCTTCCTCTTCTTCGAGCGCACGCAACTGCGTGCGCTGGCTCGGCGCGCTGTTCCTCGCGTTCGCGCTGGCCGCATGCGGCGGTGGCGGCGACGACAACAAATCCAGCTCGAACGGCGGTTCGAACGGCGGCTCATCCGGCGGCTCGGTTGGCGGCGGCGGTTCCACCAGCACGGCGAACGCGCAGCCCGTTGCGGCCAACGGCACCAATGCCGTGCCGATCAGCGTCAACGCGGGTGTGGCGGGCTTCGTCAATATTCCGAACGTGTCGGTGACGGTATGCGCGCCGGGCACGAACGTATGTCAGACCATCGACAACATTCAGCTCGATACCGCTTCCTACGGCCTGCGTATCCTGAACACGGCGGCGCAGTCGGTACTGGGCAGCCTGCCTGTCACGAGCGCGGGGAACGGCGGTCAGCTCGCCGAATGCGCCGGTTTCGCGGATGGCTACACGTGGGGCACGGTGCGTCAGGCGGATGTGCGTATCGGTACCGAAGTCGCGAGCAACGTGCCGTTGCAGATCATCGGCGATCTGGCTTCGACCTCGGCGCCGTCCGGCATGAACGGCTGCCCGTCCGGCAATGACGAAGCGACGACCGCTGATATCGGCGCGAACGGCATTCTTGGCGTCGGTCCCGCGACCTACGACTGCGGCACGTCCTGCGTGAGTTCCGCGCTCAACGCGACTTACTTCTCCTGCCAGAACGGCACGAACTGCACGGGCACGGCAGTGCCGCTCGCGCAGCAGGTCGTCAACCCGGTCATGCGCTTTCCGACCGACAACAACGGCGTGATCGTGCAGTTGCCGCCCATTCCAGACAACGGCGCGGCGAGTGCTGCCGGCACGCTGGTATTCGGCATCGGCACGCAGAGCAATAACTCGCTCTCGGGCGTCACGAAGTACGGCACGGACCAATTCGGCGATCTGACGGGCTCCTACAAGGGCACGACGTATCAGACCTTCTTCGATACCGGCTCGAACGGCAACTTCTTCCAGGACAGCTTCACGCTCTGTTCGAGCACGAGTTCGTTCTATTGCCCGAGTTCCGAGCAACAGTTGTCGGCCACGATCACCGGCAGCGAGGGCAATACCGCTACCGTGCCGTTCAGTCTCGTAAGCGCGCGCACGCTGACCTCGGGCGGCGGGAAGTACGCATTCGACAGTCTCGGCGGTCAGTTGGGCATGACGGGCTTCTTCGACTTCGGCATGCCGTTCTTCTACGGACGGCACGTGTATGTCGGCTACGATCCGCAGGGAAGCTCGCCTTACGTGGCGTTCTGACCGGCCAGTAAGTTCGAAGCAAAAAAATCCGGCAGCGTTGAGCGCGTTGCCGGATTTTTTATTGGCCGTCGCGCGGCTTGCGTGGCGCGCGTTCGAAGATGAAGTCGTAAAGCCAGCGCGGCATGACATGCAGCAGCATGCCTGCAATGCGCATTTGCCATGGAAAGGTCGCGTAGCGCACCTTGCGCGCGATGGCGTCGGCGGTCTTGGCGGCGAAGCGGTCCGCGTCCATGAGAAAGGGCATGGAATAGGGATTGTGCGCCGTCATTTCCGAGCGCACGTAGCCCGGCGCGATGGTCACGACCGCGACGCCTTGTGGCCGCATTTCCACACGCAACGCTTCCAGATACTTCGCCGCCGCCGATTTCGACGCACTGTAGGCGCCCGATCCTGGCAGCCCGCGCACGCCTGCGACGCTCGCGATACCGACGAGCGTGCCGCTTCGCGCCGCCGTCATCGACGCGATGAACGGCTCGAACGTGGCCACCATGCCGAAGTAGTTGGTGTCCATGACGGCGCGGAAGGCTTCGAGATCGCCGTGGCCGGTGAGGGCGCCACGGCTTACGCCTGCATTGGCGATCACGATATCGGCGGGACCGTGTTCTTCGATGAAACGGCGCGCGGCATCGGCAAGCGCGTTCGCGTTGCGCACGTCGGCGGGGTAGATCGAGATGGAGGCTTGCGGATGGCGGGCGGCGAATGCCGCGAGGGAATCGACGCGACGGGCGACGAGGCCGAGTACGGCCCCGCGCTTGACATACTCTTCGGCTAAAGCGAGGCCGATGCCACTCGACGCGCCGGTCAGGAAGACCTTGAGACGAACTGCGTTCATGCCGGCCCGTGTCGATTACATCTTCTTGTCGCGAACTTGCTGAACGAGAAAGTCCATCACGTCGGTCGTGCCTTGCAGACTGTTGGTCGCGGCCGGACCCGTGACGTACTTGCCCTGCACGATGACGGTAGGCACGCCGTCGATCTTGTAGTCCTGCAGCAACTTGGCGTCGCGCTTGATGTCGCTCTGCGTCGAGAACGAGTTATACGCGTCCATGTACTTCTTCTTGTCGATGCCCTGCGTCGCAAGGAAGGTCGCCTGCGCCTCCGGCGTCAGCAGATAGTTCTTCTTCACGTGGATCTCGTTGAATACGGCTGGCGTGACCTTCTCCGCGACGCCCAGCGCGACGAGCGCGTGATACATCTTCGAGTGCGGGATGAAGTCGTCGCGGAAGGCAACCGGCACGCGCTTGAACACGACGTCCGGTCCTTGCTTCTTTTCCCACGTCTCGATGTACGGCTCGAATTCGTTGCAATGCGGGCAGCCGTACCAGAAGAATTCGATGACTTCGACCTTGCCCGCGGGCGCGCCGACCGGTTGAGGCGCCGAAAGCACCGTATAGTCCTTGCCCGAAACGGGCGCCGCCGATGCGACATTGGCCGCACTCAGCGAAAGAGCCGCGATGCCGAAAGAAAGAGCGAGGGCGCTAAGCAGTTTTTTCATGATTTGAGAGGAAGCACAGAAGGTCCATAAGTGGGACATACGACGCTTAAGCCGAGCTTAAAGTCGGCCCGCATCGCGTTGATTACGACGCGGGCCACGCCCGTCATTGTTTCGAGAACCGGATGACGGCGGTATCGACGCCTGCATCGGACAGACGCTGGCGTGCCGTGTTCATGTCCTCGAACTTCGCGAACGGGCCGACGCGCACGCGATAGTACGTCACGCCGCCCGCGTCGCGCTGCGTCACCTTCGATTCGAAACCCTGGAAGCCGAGCCGCGCGCGCTGCTGTTCCGCGTCGGCCTGAGTCTTGTACGCGCCGACCTGCAGGAAGTAACCCGTGTTGACGTCGCCAGGAGCGGGCGGCGTGGTCTTGGCCGTGCCCGTCGTCGAGCTCGGCTTGGGCGTAGCGGCGGCGGAACTCGTCGCGTTGTCGGGCGTCTTCGGATTCGCGGCGTTGCCGTTCCTCGGCGTGGACGCGGCCGAACCGGACGGCGGCACTTCGACGATCTGCGGTTCGTCCAGCATGCCCGACGATTGCGTTTGATTGGTGCTCTGGCCCGGCGCGGTATTGGGCGGCGTGGGTTGCGCGGCTTGTGGCACGGCCTGCCCAGGCGTCTTGCCTTGCAGCGGACGGTTCGGATCGTAAGGCTGCGCGGCGGGCGCGGAACTGGTGTCGGAGGGCGGCGGCGCAACCTTCGCCACGAACGGCGTGGGCGCGCGGGTGATATATAGCGCGACGATCACGGCGATCGCGAGCCCGACGATCAGGCCCAGCACGATGCCGAGAAAAGTACCCCCGGTTTGCTTCGACTGCGACTGCTTCGACGTGCGACGTGGTTTTGCCATCGTATGAATCACCTGCAAAAAGTCTTCGAGTTGGCCGACGATTATAACGGTGGCTTAAAGCCAAGTCCGCGCCAGGCAGCCGTCCGCGCGCGTCGAAAGTCGTGTTTTCGGCGCGACGGACGTCTTCTGACCATTACATCTTTTCGGGAGCCGACACGCCGATGGTCGCGAGACCGTTGGCGAGCACCTGACGCGTCGCGGCAAGCAGCGCGATGCGCGCGTCGCGTTCCTTTTGTTCGTCCACGAGCACGCGCTCCGCATTGTAGAACGAGTGAAATTCGCCAGCGAGGTCGCGCAAATAGAAAGCGACGGCATGCGGCGCCAGTTCTTCGGCGGCGTGCGCGAGCATTTCCGGATACTCGGCGAGCTTGTTGAGCAACGCCATGGCGCGCGGGCTCGACAGCGGCTCGAGATCGGCGTGCGCGGCCTGGGCCAGATCGCCGCCGTAGCGCTCCTTCCAGTCGTTGAGAATCGTGCTGATGCGCGCGTGGGCGTACTGCACGTAATAGACCGGATTTTCGTCGTTCTGCTTGAGCGCGAGGTCGATATCGAAGACGAATTCGGTGTCTGCCTTGCGCGAAATGAGGAAGAAGCGCACGGCGTCGCGGCCGCGGCGGATGGTGTCTTCGTCCAGTTGATCGGGCGCGGCTTCGTTGCCGGGCGTCATGCCGCCCGACCATTCGATCAGATCGCGCACGGTCACGTAGCTTCCGGCGCGCTTGCTGATCTTGACTTCCTGGCCGTCGCGCATGACGGTGACCATCTTGTGCAGCACGTAGTCGGGGTAGCCTTTCGGAATACCAATGCCGAGCCCTTGCAGCCCAGCGCGAACCCGCGCGATGGTGCCGTGGTGGTCCGAGCCCTGCACGTTGATGACCTTGGTGAAGCCGCGCTGCCACTTGGCGACGTGATACGCCACGTCCGGCACGAAGTAGGTGTAGGTGCCGTCGGTCTTGCGCATGACGCGGTCTTTGTCGTCGCCGTCGTCGGTGGTGCGCAGCCACAATGCACCCTCTTGCTCATAGGTCTTGCCGGCAGCCACGAGCGCCTCGACGGTCTGCTCGACGCGTCCTTCCTTGTACAGCGACGACTCCAGATAGAACTGATCGAACTTCACGCCGAACGCGGTCAGATCCATGTCCTGTTCGTGACGCAGATAAGCGACCGCGAAGCTGCGGATGGCTTCGAGATTCTCGACATCGCCCACGCCCTTGACCGGCTCGCCGTCTTTCGCCGCGACGGTTGCGCCCGCCAGGTAATCACGCGCGATATCGGCAATGTATTCGCCGTTGTACGCCGCTTCCGGCCACTCGGCGTCGCCTGGCTTGAAGCCGCGCGCACGCGCTTGCGTCGAGATGGCGAGGTTGCCGATCTGCACGCCCGCGTCGTTGTAATAGAACTCGCGATGCACCGCGTAACCTTGCGTGCCGAGCAGGTTCGAGAGCGCGTCACCAAGCGCGGCCTGACGTCCATGACCGACGTGCAGCGGTCCGGTCGGGTTCGCGGAGACGAATTCGATCAACACTTGCTTGCCTGCATCGCGCCGCGAGTCGCCGTATGCGGCGCCTTCGGACAGCACTGCCGGGATCACGGCTTGCTTCGCCGTTGCCGCGAGTCGCAGATTGATGAAGCCCGGTCCCGCGACTTCCGCGCCTTCCACGAGCCCCTTGGCTGCTGCGTTGCCGAGTAGCGCATCGACGATTTGTTGCGCAAGCTGACGCGGATTGGCGCGCAGTGGCTTGGCGAGTTGCATCGCCACGTTCGAGGCGACATCGCCATGCGCCGCGACCTTCGGTCGTTCGAGCACGATGGTCGGCGCGACGAAGGCCGCTTCAGTCGCGCCCTGCGTGGCTTGCGCGACCTGCTTGACCGCGTCGGTGAGGAGCGTTTCTAGGGTTTCTTTGTGTGCGGGCAGCATGCTGAAAATGATCCAGTGGAGCGAGTCCGATGTGGTGTGGCGTAGGCGAGGGCGGTGCGCGCGGATGCGCGACGCGATGCTGCTCCGGCCGTAAGAGGCCTCGACAGGCCGCGGGAATCAAACTACGCGTAAAGCGGGATTTTAGCAGGTGCTAATATGTCGAATCAGGGTGCATACCGGGCAGTCGGCGCGACTCGCGGCAACATCGTGCAGCTTTCAAAGCTGCATATCAACATAAAGAAAAGGACCTAACCATGCTGATCACTTTCAAAACCAGCGCGGCTCCGGACGTCATGATGCTGCAAAACCTCGCCGAGTATCTGCTTGGCATCATTGGTAAACAGCTGAACGAACGGGGCGTCATCACTCACGACGAACTGCCTGCGGCTATCGAAAAACTCGAAGCCGCCGTGTCGACGGACAAGAAAGAGCGCGCCGAGCACGACGGCCACTTCCACGAAGGCGAGGACGGTCACGAACCGCACGAGATTCCCATCGGGCTTGCGCAACGCGCTTATCCGTTTCTCGACATGCTGCGTCTTGCGCAGAAAGAGCATACGGACATTCTCTGGGGCGTCTGAACGTTCGTTTGCATTGGCGAATAAAAAAACCCGCATCGGCGACGATGCGGGTTTTTACTTTGCAGCGGACATAACGTCAGACGGCTGAGTCGCGATGCTGCCGCTTACTGCGACTGACCGCCTTCCGCCGGAGCAGGTTTGGCGGACGCTCTCGGCTTCTTGGGCTTCTTCGGCTTCTTCTTGTGCTCGGTAACGGGCGGCGAGTACGAAGACGCCGTGGTGGTGCTGGCCTGCGCGAACGCAGCCGAACTCGATGCTGCAAGTACGGCTGCCGCAAGCGCTACGGTTACGGCGGACGTCATCTTCTTCATGCGACTTTCTCCGTGACGAAAAGAAATGCGTGGCCGTCGTGGTGACGACCTATCGCGGCTACAAGTCTACGGAAATCAAAATTTTCCCGCCGATAGCGTGCATTTTTTTCGTTATCACAGATTGCATATGTTGTTTTGCAGCATTAGCGCTGCGGCGCGAGGGCGCGTTCCGCATCCGCGTTCGAGATCGCCATGCGTTCGGCGAAACTCGCAAGTTGGTCGTCGCCGATCTTGCCCACCGAAAAATACGTGCTCTCCGGGTGCGCGAGATAGAAACCCGACACGCTTGCGGCCGGCAACATGGCAAGCGACTCCGTTACGCTCATGCCGATTTCGCCTGCCTGAAGTACTTCGAACATATCGCGCTTGACGAGGTGATCCGGGCACGCCGGATAACCCGGCGCCGGGCGAATGCCGGCGTATTTTTCCGCGATGAGCGATTCGTTGTCCAGCGTTTCGTTCGCCGCATAGCCCCACAGATCGCGACGCACGCGCGCGTGCAGTGCTTCGGCGAATGCTTCGGCGAAACGGTCGGCCAGCGCCTTCAGCATGATTGCGCTGTAGTCGTCGTGATCGGCTTCGAACTGCTTTTCCTTCTTGTCGACGCCAAGGCCCGCCGTCACCGCGAACATGCCGATGTAGTCCGCCACGCCGGAATCTTTCGGCGCGATGAAGTCGGCCAGCGAGCGGTTCGGCCGCTGCACGCCATCGACAATCGGACGCACGCTTTGTTGACGCAGATTGCGCCATGTCATTGCGACTTGCGAGCGTGAGTCGTCCGTGTAGATTTCGATGTCGTCGTCGTTCACCGTGTTCGCGGGCAGCAGCATGACCACGCCGTTCGCCTGAAGCCAGCGGCCCTGGATGATGCGCGAGAGCATGGACTTGCCGTCCGAGAACACGCGCCGCGCCGATTCGCCGACGATTTCATCGTTGAGAATCGCGGGATAGGGGCCCGCGAGATCCCATGTCTGGAAGAACGGCGCCCAGTCGATATAAGTCGCCAACTCGGCCAGATCGTAATTCTTGAACACGCGCCGCCCGATGAAGCCCGGCTTCTTCGGCCGATACGCGCTCCAGTCGATCTTCGTTTTGTTGGCCCGCGCCTGGTCGTAAGTGACCATGGGCAGCGCCTTCTTGTTCGCGTGTTGCGTGCGGATGCGGTCGTAGTCGGTCTTCAGGTCGTCGAGATACTTCGCCGCACCCTCGTCCGACAGCAGGCTCGACGCCACCGAGACCGAACGCGACGCATCCGGCACATACACCACCGGCCCTTCGTAATGCGGCGCGATCTTCACGGCGGTGTGCACGCGCGAAGTCGTCGCGCCGCCGATCAGAAGCGGCGTCTGCTTGCCACGGAAGTAGTCGTCGCGCTGCATTTCGGACGCGACGTACGCCATCTCCTCGAGACTCGGCGTAATGAGTCCCGAGAGCCCGATGATATCCGCGCCTTCTTCCTTCGCCTTTTGCAGGATGGTCGCGCAGGGCACCATCACGCCCATGTTGACCACTTCGAAGTTGTTGCACTGGAGCACGACCGAGACGATGTTCTTGCCGATGTCGTGCACGTCGCCCTTCACGGTCGCGATGACGATCTTGCCCTTCGGCCGCACGTCGGCGCCTGCATCGGCGAGACGCTTCTTTTCTTCTTCGATGAACGGAATTAGATGCGCAACCGCCTGCTTCATCACGCGAGCGGACTTGACCACTTGCGGCAGGAACATCTTGCCCGCGCCGAACAGGTCGCCGACGACATTCATGCCGTCCATGAGCGGCCCTTCGATCACGTTGATCGGCCGGCCGCCTGCCTTCTCGATCTTCGCGCGCACTTCTTCCGTATCTTCGACGATGAAGTTCGTGATGCCGTGCACGAGCGCATGCGACAGACGCGCCTCGACCGGCTGATTACGCCATTCGAGGTTCTCCTCCTTTTTTGCCGCGCCGGTCTTGAACTTGTCGGCGACTTCGAGCAGACGGTCGGTGCCGTCGTCGCGACGATTGAGCACGACGTCTTCCACGCGTTCGCGCAACTCGGCGTCGAGATCGGCATAAACGCCGAGCTGGCCCGCGTTGACGATGCCCATGTCCATGCCCGCCTGAATGGCGTGGTAGAGGAACACAGTATGGATGGCTTCGCGCACGGGGTCGTTGCCGCGAAACGAGAACGACACGTTCGACACGCCGCCGCTCACCTTGGCGTGCGGCAGATTTTGTTTGATCCAGCGCGTGGCGTTGATGAAATCGACCGCGTAGTTGTTGTGCTCTTCGATGCCCGTCGCGATAGCGAAGATGTTCGGATCGAAGATGATGTCCTCGGGCTCGAAGCCCACTTCGTTCACGAGGATGTCGTAGGAGCGCTTGCAGATTTGCGTCTTGCGCTCGAAGGTATCGGCTTGCCCTTGCTCGTCGAAGGCCATGACCACGGATGCCGCGCCGTAGCGACGGATCAGGTTCGCGTGATGACGGAACGCGTCCTCGCCTTCCTTGAGCGAGATCGAGTTGACGATAGCCTTGCCTTGCACGCATTTGAGACCGGCTTCGATCACCTCGAACTTCGACGAGTCGATCATGATCGGCACACGCGCGATATCCGGCTCAGAGGCGATCAGATTCAGAAAGCGCACCATGGCGGCTTTCGAATCGAGCATGGCCTCGTCCATGTTGATGTCGATGACCTGCGCGCCGTTCTCGACCTGCTGACGCGCAACGGCGAGCGCTTCATCGAACTGGCCGTTCAGGATCATGCGCGCGAACGCCTTCGAGCCGGTCACGTTCGTGCGCTCGCCGACGTTGATGAAGAGCGAGCTGTCGGTGACGTTGAATGGCTCGAGGCCGGAGAGGCGCATGGTGTGGTCGGTCATGGTGTCTTTTATCTTGTCGTCGGTCGATGTCGGTATCGTCGTCAAGCAGCGTCGCGATACTGCGAGGGAAACGCGCGCGGCTTCACCTCGGCAAGCGCCTTCGCGATCTCCGCAATATGCTCCGGCGTCGTCCCGCAGCAACCGCCCGCAAGGTTCACGAGCCCCGCCTGCGCAAACTCCTTCAGCAAGCCCGAGGTCACATCCGGTGTCTCGTCGAAGCCCGTATCGCTCATCGGATTCGGCAGGCCCGCGTTCGGATAGCACGAAACGTAGGTATCGCAGAGCTTCGCCAATTCGGCGATATACGGACGCATCAGCGCCGCGCCCAGTGCGCAGTTGAGGCCGAAGGTCAGCGGCTTCGCATGCCGCAGCGAGTTCCAGAAGGCTTCGACCGTCTGTCCCGACAAGATGCGGCCCGACGCATCCGTTACCGTGCCCGAGATCATGATCGGCAGGAGTTCGCCCGTGTCCTCGAACAGCTCGTCGAGCGCGAAGAGCGCGGCTTTCGCGTTCAAGGTGTCGAAGATGGTCTCGACGAGGAACAGATCGCAGCCCGCGTCGAGCAACGCCTTCGCCTGATCGTAATAAGCCTCGCGCAATTCGTCGAAGGTCACGTTGCGCGCGCCGGGATCGTTCACGTCGGGCGAGATGCTTGCGGTCTTGGGCGTCGGTCCGATCGCGCCCGCCACGAAGCGCGGCTTGTCGGGCGTGGAGAAGGCATCGCAGGCGGCACGCGCGAGCTTCGCCGACTCGACGTTCATCTCGATAGCCAGGTCTTCCATGCCGTAGTCGGCCTGCGCCACGCGTGTCGCGCCAAACGTATTCGTCTCGATGATGTCCGCGCCCGCCGCCAGATACTTGTCGTGAATCTCGCGGATGATCTGCGGCTGCGTGATCGAAAGCAGTTCGTTGTTGCCTTTGATGTCGCGTGCGTAGTCCTTGAAGCGCTCGCCACGGTACGCGGCTTCGTCGAGCTTGTAGCGCTGGATCATCGTGCCCATCGCGCCATCCAGGATGAGGATGCGTTTCTGCAAGAGCGCGGGGAGCGCGGCGCCGCGCGTGTAGACGCGCGAAGGAGCTTTGGATGTGGCGTTCTGGTTCATGACGGACGGGCCCTGCACCAATGTGAAATAGTCTGCATTGTAGCCGCAGCGCGGCTCGATCACCGTGTGCGGGAGCGCTCGCGGACATGGCGCCGATGCAAAAAAAGAACCCCGCCTGGTTGCCCGGACGGGGTCTTTCGTGTCGCATGCTGCCGTGATCACCGCTGCTGGAGCGGGCGCGACGCGGCACTCAACCGCGCGCGCAGTCGAGTTTCAGTGGAGCACCACCGGCTGATTCATCAAGATATCGAACTGACCGAGGAATTCATCGACGTCTTCGAGCGACGGTTCTTCTTCGATCAGTTTCTGCACGTGCTCGCGAAACTTGGCGGCAAGCGCACCGTCGATGAAGATTTCCCGCTGCGTATTTTTGTCGACGATCTCATAGCCGCCCGACATCATCGCGAGATGATTGTCCTGCGGCGGGAACTCGACGACGCAATAGTTAGGGCTGTTGTAGATCATTTGCATGGCGACACTCCTTATTCCTGTTGCTCCTGGCAATCCTGCACCGTAATTGGAGCGCTCGGGTGGGAATTCAAGGGGTGGCCTCGACGTGATGCCGGTTTATCGAGGCTTTCTTGTGAAGCTTTTGACGCGGAAAGCTTATGACGCGGACGTGCGCAAGAAGTCATTCAACAATGCGCAAAACCGTTGCGACTCCTCGACCGGGCTTAGGTGCGCTGCGTTGAGTAGTTCGAATCGCGCGCCTGGTACGGTATCGGCAATCACCTGAGATGCAGCATGTGGCGTGCCACTGTCGTGCTCGCCGGCAATTACCAGCGTGGGTTTGTCGATGGCTGCGAGCTTGTCCCGGACGTTGAAACGGCTGATTGCTTCAGCCGCGCGGGCGAAACCATCGACGGGCGTTTGCGCAATCGTTTCGCCAATTTGCTCGACCACTTCCGGATGCGCCTTGCGAAATTGCGGCGTCAGCCAGCGTTCGAGCGTTGCATCCACCATACTCGATACGCCGTTTTCGCGCACGGAAGCTGCCCGTTGACGAAAGGTAGGCTGCGCTTCTTCTGGAATAAACGCCGGCGCACCGACAACCGTCAGCGAATCCACTTTATCCGCATGGTTGATCGCAAACGTCTGCGCGACCATGCCGCCAATGGATAAGCCCACAAGGTGCGCGGTCTTTGCGCCGAGCTCGTCGAGCAATTCGGCCAGGTCATCGGCCAGGTCCCCGATACTGAACGCGTCCCGCGATACCGCAGTCCTTCCGTGTCCGCGCAGGTCATAACGCAGCACGTTGTAGCCATGACGGAAGTATCCCGCCATCTGGTCCCACACCGAGAGATCGCCTCCAAGTTGATGGATGAAGGTGAGCGTCGGGCCGCCGCCTTCGTTGTCGAGAACATACCGTGTGTCGATGCCATTGATCGTCAACTGCATATCGGCTCCGTGGAGAATGCGGTTTGCGCTGCTGTCTCCGTTTTTCGTGCGCACAGCGGTGTCAGTTCGAGGTCCGGGCCACTGCATTGCCGTGACGCGGATTCTTCATACGCATCCGGCGTGCCTGAATCGTCGTCTTAGCGCGCATCGGGAGCTATTCCCAATTTGTCCGCCCACAGCATTTCGATCTGCATGCCATTCGGTTCGGTTTGCAGAATACGCACAGGCAGCCAGCCGAGCGCGGGCGCGAGCCAGATGTCGAGCTTGCGTTTGTCCCCTTCGCGGCGCGGCAGGCGCGTGAAGCGGCGCGCCGTGGTGAATCCGCCGCGCGACTGCACGTTTTCGTCGCCGACGGTTTCGAGTGCCCAGACTTCGTTGCTGTCGTTATCGGCGACGCTGAACTGGCGCGTCACGCCAGGCTTGTATTGATCGGGCGATCCGCGCACCAGACTGGACAATTGCATGACCACGCTGAAGCGGTCCTGCGCACCATCGGCGAGCGGCTGGCTATTGGGCGTACGCGTATAGACGATCTGTCTGGTCTCGCGATTGAACACGGCGATATCGGCGGCGCGGCGGCCGCGTTGTTCGGAATACTGGTCCGGCGCGATGCCGAAGGTATCGATGTGACCTTTGCTCGAATAGACGTATGGACCGACGAAGGGCAGCGGAATGGAAACGACCATCTCGTAATGCTGTCCATCGTTCGTCCAGTGAATGGTGCCGGTCTGATTCATGACGCCGTTCACGAGCGTGTCGTAACGAAGCTCGCCGGATGGCGGCACGCTGAATTTGTCGCCGGATGCGACGACTGGCTGCGATGCAGGCACGGCAGCTTGCGCGGATGCAGAAGCGGCAGAAGCGGCAGAAGCGGCTGCAATCGCGGCGGCTTGTGCTTGGGCGGTGTCGTCATCGGCAACGACTGGGGTGACAGGCGGCGCGGGCGTTGTTGACGGTGTGGGCGTTGGCGCCGGTGCGGCTGGCTTCGGTTGGGGTGTGGGATTCGGTGGTTCGACAGCCTTCGTCGGTGCAGGTTTGACGGGTGTCTGTGCAGGCGTGGGAGGCCGTGGCGCAGGAGGCGAAACCGGTTTCTGTGTCAACAGTTCGACCTGCACGGGTGGGTTTTCCGGCGGCGGATTAACCGGCCGTTGCGCACGGCCAACCCAGCGCATCGCGCCCAGGTGCAGACATACGACGATGAGAATGACCAGCGCCCAGCGGCCCCAGCGACGCGGAGGGTTTTCGGCATCGGATGGCTCGCCGGATGCGAAAGCAGTACTTCGACGGCGAAACGGGAAAAGTGGCATTGAACGAAGCGATGGAAAGGCGCGTGTTACGGAACACGAGGAACGTTTTCGACACATTTGAACGAAACGATGTTCCTTGAATGCGCCTCGCACGCGAAGCTTTTACAAAACGCGTCAAAGCGAGCGCTCGTCTTCCGCATAACCCAGCTCATACGACAAACCGCGCGCGCACTCACGCAGCGCGGAATCGATTTCACCGCCCCAGCGCGTGTCGAACGCGCCTTCGTGACCCAGTGCGATCAAACCCAGTGCGAGGTCGCCCGTCGAATCGAAAACCGGCGTGCAGAATGCATGAATCGATGGCAACAGCATGCCTTCCACGCGCGCCGCGCCCTGTTCGCGCACATCGGCGAGAAGCGGCTCGACATCCGCGAGCGTTTTCCGCGTGGTGGCGAGTTCACGCGCGAGCATCGCCTGCGTCTTGCTGCGCGGCAGGTAAGCCGCGAACAGCAGACCAGTTGCCGACGAAAGCAGCGGCATGACATCGCCGAGCTTGAGCGATGCCTTCGCCGGATAGCTCGATTCCATCCAGTGCACGACGGTCGGCCCCTGATTGCCCCACACGGCGATGCCGACCGTCTGATCCAGCCTGTCGCGCAATTGCGCCAGCGCCAGGCGCGCGAGCTTCACGCCATCGACGCGTGCAAGGCGTGCCAGTCCCATCTGCAAGGCGAAGCCGCCGAGCTCGTAGCGCCCCGACAAAGGATCTTGCGATGCCAGCCCAAGCCGCACGAAGCTCACCAGATAGCGATGCGCCTTCGCCGGGCTCATGCCGGCCCGCTGCGCAAGATCGCGCAACATCATGGCACGCGGTTCGTTGGTGAGCACGTCGAGCAGACGAAAGCCGACTTCGATCGATTGGATGCCCGAGCGGGTTTTTTCTGAAGCGGTGTCGACGAGGTCGTCGTCCTGGGTTTCATCCATCTGGAGCGCGTAAAAGGGCTTATGCCGAATGGCCGACTCATCGACCGGCGATTCACCATCGTAAAATAGATTTTCCTTAACGTCATCACGGCTTACCCTCCGCTCTATGAAACTCGCCACGCTGAAAGACGGCACGCGCGACGGCCAACTCGTCGTCGTCTCGCGCGACTTGCGCACCGCGGCCATCGCCGATGGAATCGTCTCGACGCTGCAACGCGCGCTCGACGACTGGGCCTTCTATGCGCCGCAACTCATGGACGTCTACGAAGCGCTGAATCAATCGCGCGCACGCAATAGCTTCACGTTCGATCCCAAAGCCTGCATGGCGCCGCTGCCGCGCGCCTTCCAGTGGGCGGACGGCTCGGCCTACGTGAATCACGTCGAACTCGTGCGGCGCGCGCGCGGCGCGGAAATGCCGCCCGAGTTCTGGACCGATCCGTTGATGTATCAGGGCGGTAGCGACGATTTCATCGGGCCGACGGACGATATCGTGTGCGCGTCCGAATCGTTCGGCATCGACTTCGAAGCGGAAGTGGCGGTCATCACGTCGGATGTCCCTATGGCGCCCACGCCCGATGAAGCGTTGAAGAGCGTGCGCTTGCTGATGCTCGTCAACGATGTGTCGTTGCGCAATCTGATTCCGCCCGAACTGGCGAAAGGCTTCGGCTTCTTTCAGAGCAAGCCCGCGAGCGCGTTCGCGCCCGTGGCCGTCACGCCCGACGAACTCGGCGACGCCTGGAGCGAAGGCCGCGTGCATCGCCCAATGATCGTGCACTGGAACGGCAAGAAAGTCGGTCAGCCGGAATGCGGCGTCGATATGGTCTTTCACTTCGGCCAGTTGATCGCGCACGCGGCAAAGACGCGCAACCTGCGCGCGGGGTCCATCGTCGGCTCGGGCACCATCTCCAACAAGGACGCGCAGCGCGGCTACTGCTGTATCGCGGAGAAGCGCTGCCTCGAAGTCATCGAGCACGGCGCGGCAGAGACGGAGTTCATGAAGTTCGGCGACAGCGTGAAGATCGAGATGTTCGACGAGCGCGGCAAGTCCATTTTCGGCGCGATCGATCAGGCCGTGACGCAACTGGAGCACTAAGGCACCGAGCGCGCGGCGGGGTTTAGCCCGATGCGTCGCGGGCCTTTGCCGTCTTACACTTGCCGGGCGCTGCGGCGTGAATGAAGTTCGAACTAAAGCGCGAATAAAACAACAAGGAGACGTTCCATGCGCAAAGGCAAGTGGAGGATGGCGGCGGCGCTGGCATTCGCCTCGGTGTTCATGACGACCGGGGCCATCGCGCAGACGCCGCACGTGAAGATCGGTCTCATGCTCTCGCTGACGGGGCCGGCTGCATCGCTCGGCATTCCGGCTCGGGAAACCGTCGCGCTTCTGCCCAAGGAAATGGGCGGCCGAGCGGTCGACTACATCGTGCTCGACGACGCATCCGACACCACGCAAGCGGTGCAGACCACGAAGAAGCTAATCAGCGAAGATCAGGTCGACGCGATCATCGGTTCGTCGATCACGCCGAACTCGCTCGCCATGATCGATGTCGTGTCGCAAGGTCAGACGCCCATGATCTCGCTCGCTTCGTCCGCGAAGATCATCGAGCCCGTGGACGACAAGCGGCGCTGGGTCTTCAAGACGCCGCAGACCGACGCGATGATGGCATCGGCCATTGCGGAACACGCGAGCAATCACGGCGTGAAGACGATTGCGTTCATCGGCCAGGCAGACGCGCTCGGCGAAACCTTCTACGCGGAAGTCGCGAAGTTCGCGCAGATTCACAAGATCGAAGTCGTGGCCAACGAGCGGTTCAATCGCACCGACCCGAGCGTGACTGGCCAGATTCTCAAGATTCTTGCGGCGAAGCCTGATGCTGTGGTCGTCGGCGCGGCCGGCACGCCTGCCGCCTTGCCACCCAAGACGCTCGCGCAGCGCGGCTTCAAGGGCAAGGTCTATCACAACCACGGGGTGGGTAATCGCGATTTCCTGCGCGTGTGCGGCACGGACTGCAACGGCACCTTTCTGCCTGCGAGCCCGGTGCTCGTCGCCGCCCAGTTGCCTGACGATCATCCGGCGAAGCGCCTCGCGCTCGACTACATCAAACTGTATGAAACGAAGCAGGGCGCGGGCTCGGTCTCCGCGTTCGGCTCGTATGCGTGGGATGCCGGCATGCTGCTCGATCGCGCCGTGCCCATCGCGTTGAAAGCGGGCGCGCCCGGCACGCCCGCGTTTCGCGCCGCGCTGCGCGACGCGCTCGAAAGCACGAAGCAGTTCGCCGATACCAACGGGCAGGTCAACATGACGCCCAACGATCACATCGGCCTCGATCAACGCGCGCGCGTAATGGTCGAGATTCGCGACGGCAAATGGATCTATCAGCCGCGCTGAACGCAACCTGACATCGACATGACCGACCTTGCCCTGTACTCGAATTACCGCTCGCTCGAACTGCGCCGCCATGCGGATGGCGTGCTCGAAGTCGTGATGCCCGGCGCGGGCGCGAACAAAAGCGGCCTCTCTACCGCCGATGCCAACATGCATCGCGAACTCGCGGAAATCTGGCGCGATATCGACGGCGATCCCGACACGCGCGTCGCGCTGATTCGCGGCGAAGGCAAGGGCTTTTCGGCGGGCGGCGATCTCGGGCTCGTCGAGGAAATGGCCAACGACTTCGACGTGCGCGCCCGCGTTTGGCGCGAGGCGCGCGATCTCGTGTACAACGTGATCAACTGCAGCAAGCCTATCGTTTCCGCCATGCATGGTCCGGCCGTCGGCGCGGGACTCGTCGCGGGTTTGCTCGCGGATATTTCGATCGCATCGAAGACGGCGCGCATCATCGACGGCCATACGCGCCTGGGCGTTGCAGCGGGCGATCACGCGGCCATCGTCTGGCCGCTGCTGTGCGGCATGGCCAAGGCCAAGTACTATCTGTTGCTATGCGAGCCGGTGAGCGGCGAGGAAGCGGAACGCATCGGGCTCGTGTCGCTCGCGGTCGAGGAAAGCGACTTGATGCCGAAGGCGCTCGAAGTCGCGAACCGTCTCGCGCATGGCTCGCAGACCGCGATCCGCTGGACCAAGTACGCGCTGAACAACTGGCTGCGCTCGGCGGGACCCACATTCGATACGTCCCTCGCGCTCGAATTCATGGGTTTTGCAGGACCAGACGTGCACGAAGGCATGCGCTCGTTGCGAGAGCGTCGCGCGCCGGACTTCCCCGGCGGCGCGCCGTTCTGAATCGGGGCACCCGAACACCTTGCTGAGGAGAGAACAATGACCGACAACGCCGGCGGCAACTCGCCATTCACGATGCCCGGTTTTCCCGGATTCGGCCAGGCCGACATGATGGGCAAGATGTGGGAGCTGATGCGCCTGAATCCGTTCGCCGCCGCGATGCAGGGCGGCGGTCAGGGCATGGGTCCGTCGCTTTCGGCGATGTCCGACATGATGGCGCCGCTCACCAACATCGAGGAACTCGACAAGCGCGTGACCGACATGCGCGCGGTCGAGCAGTGGCTGAAGCTCAACCTCAGCATGCTGCAATCGGCGATTCAGGCGCTAGAAGTGCAGCGGGCTACACTCGCCACGTTGCGTGCGTTCGGCGCGTACGCGCAGACGTCGATGGAAGGCAAGCAAACGCCTGCCGAGAAGCCGAAATCTGCAGCCGGCTGGCCGATGACCGGCGCGGCGAAGGAAACGCCTCCGCCACAAGCGGCGGCGCAACCGGCGGCGTCGAGCGAGGAGTCGGAAGAAGCCAATGCGGATGCCGCGCTGCCGCCCGGGTTCGACCCGAGCGGCTGGTGGAACGTGCTGCAATCGCAGTTCAACCAATTGGCGCATCTCGCCATGATGCAGCCCGGCATGACGGGCGCGCCGGGTGTACAGCCGGAATCCGGTGACGCCGCGGCGTCCTCGACATCCGACTCCGATAACGGCGACAAGGCGTCCGATACCGCCGCGAAGAAAGCGCCCGCAAGGAAGGCCGCGCCGCGCAAGAAAGCAGAGTAGTCGAGCTAGCCGCCGGGGGCACACACATTCCTCCGGCTTATTTTTGCTTTCGGGCAAGTTCCTCGTATGCTCTGCCCGATTCCACTTTTAACGCTCGGCGTGCGTCCAAACGCCAACCCACTCCGTATATCCAATAGCGCAACAGTCCGCCCGGACGTATCGCGGGCGGTTCGTTGTATGGCAATCGTTCGTTCCCCGCAATCGCAACGCCGCTGATCGGACTAGTTTTTGTCTATGATTGGATGGTTGTTTGGAAGGTTTTGTCCAACCGCGTTGCCGGGAACGCCTTGTGCGAGTGTACGTGTGTTCGCTTTCAATCCGAATTGTCCATGACAAATCAATCTGAGCAAGAATTCGAACGGGTGCCCGACGGGACGGCGTCATCCGAAAGATCGTCCTACAGCCATTCGGCTGAATTCGCGGTATCCGGCGTTGGTATCGGTGCAATCGCGCAGGAAATAGGTCTGACGAAAGACACCTTGCGCGTTTGGGAGCGCCGCTACGGCTTTCCGCAACCTATGCGTTCAGCCGGTGGCGAACGCCTGTATCCGCAAGAGCAGGTGTCCAAGCTGCGGCTCGTCAAACGTCTGCTGGATGCGGGACATCGGCCGAGCAAGGTTCTCGTGCAGCCAGTCGAAGCACTGCAGGAACTGGCGCAGTCGTCGGGTGTGGGACAGGATGCGCCGGACGTCGAACTCGATCACATGGTTTCGCTGCTGCGCTCGGGCGCCTATGACGAGTTCCGGTTTCTGCTCTTGAAGCGCGCGACCCGCGACGGTTTGGAACGTTTTGTCGTGGACGTGGCGGCGCCGCTCGCGGCTCGCGTCGGCAATGCGTGGGCGGCGGGTACGCTGCAGGTGTACCACGAGCACCTGTTTAGCGAGGCGATTCAAAGCACTCTGCGTTCCCTGATTCGACCGCTCTCCGATGCGCTGCGCGGACGTGGCGGACGGCCGCGCGTGCTGCTCACCACTTTGTCGGGCGAAGGTCACGGGCTTGGCATTCTGATGGCAGAGGCCATGTTTACTCTGTCTGAATGCGACTGCATGCAGCTCGGCCTGCAGACACCGCTCACCGATATCGTCGAAGCGGTGAAGATGCATGACATCGATATCGTGGCGCTGTCGTTTTCGGCCGTGCTTCCGGCACAGTCCATCGCCAATGGCGTAACGGACCTGCGCAACATGCTTCCACCACACGTGCGCATTTGGGTCGGCGGTAGCAGTCCTGCATTGCGTCGCAAGTTTCAGGAAGGCGTCGACCACCTCCCTGGACTTGGACCTATCGACGAAACAGTGGCCGAGTGGCGTCAATCCGCCGTGCTATGATCGGCGAACGCCGCTGACGCAGGGCTCGGCGCAATTGCGCCGAGCCTCGACCATGTCACATGACAGTCGGCAGCGGCAGGCATCATCGGCGGAACAACGCCTCGGGCAGCACACGCGGCTGCCGATCGAACATACCTCAGGCACAGGACTCGCTCCTCACCCACGGTAGAAAAGACGCTGACAACGCAACATTCCACGTAAGTGCAGTGTTTACGCGGAGCGCAACGCGTACCGCGCGCCATTATCTGGCGCTTCATTGTCGGTTTTCGTCTTTGGCCGTCGCAATCCCGCGTAAAATTGAAAGCTTGGCTGCTTGCGTGCAGCAATTCGCGCCGCACGCTCGTGCCGAAGATCTTAGATATAACGTCGCATAAGTGGCATCAGGGGTGGACAATGAACACCATGCTTTATCCGGAACTGTACAAATCGCTGGAATCCGTCCGTTGGGACATGGAGAAGGACATTCCATGGGACAAGTTCGACGCGTCTCTGCTCACCGACGAGCAGGCCAAGACGATCAAGATGAACGCGATCACCGAATGGTCCGCTCTTCCTGCAACCGAGATGTTCCTGCGTGACAATCACAACGACAGTGACTTCTCGGCTTTCATCAGCGTGTGGTTTTTCGAAGAACAGAAGCACTCGCTCGTCCTGATGGAATATCTGCGGCGCTTTAAACCCGAGTTCGTGCCGAGCGAAGAAGAACTGCACGAAGTGCGCTTCGAATTCGATCCCGCGCCGCCGCTCGAAACGCTCATGCTGCATTTCTGCGGCGAGATTCGCCTGAATCATTGGTATCGCCGTGCGGCCGAATGGCATACCGAGCCTGTCATCAAGCATATCTACGAAACCATTTCGCGCGACGAAGCGCGTCACGGTGGCGCGTATCTTCGCTACATGAAGAAGGCGCTCGTGCAAGCGGGCGACACTGCGCGCGCCGCCTTCGCCAAGATTGGCGTCTTGATGGCGTCGGCGCGTCGCACGGAAAAGCCGCTGCATCCCACGAATCTGCATGTGAATCAGGCGCTCTTTCCGCGTGATACGGTGCAGTCGCGTCTGCCGGACCCCGAATGGCTCGAGCGCTGGCTCGACGACCAGATCCGCTTCGACGACAGTTGGGAAAAGAAGGTCGTGGAGCGCATTCTGCACAACCTCTCGATTCTTTTCGAGCGCTCGTTCGTGACCGCGCAGGAGTTGAACCGCTATCGCAAGGAAGTGGTGCAGCGTCTGCAAGCGGCATCGGGCGGTGCGGCGGAACAGCCTGCCTGAGTTCTGGCTGGCTTCGGTCGCAATGGGTGAAACGGCTCGCCGGAGCAATCCGGCGGGCCGTTTTGCTTATGACCTCTGGAGGACGTTCGGAGAAACGTACTCGCGTGGCACAATCGCGCTTCGAGTTCTACTGCACTGAGCGCCGCCATGCCCGCCACTTTCGAACGCAAGATCACCACGCGCGATGCGCTCGCCGCGCTTCGCTCAAACCTCGCCGGACCGGTTGTTTTCACCAACGGCGTCTTCGACATTCTGCATCGCGGTCACGTCAGTTATCTCGCGGATGCGAAAGCGCTTGGCGCGACGCTCATCGTCGGCGTGAACAGCGATGCCTCCGTGCGCACGCTCGGCAAGGGCGACGATCGGCCGATCAATCGCGAAGACGATCGCATGGCGTTGCTGGCAGCGCTCGAAAGCGTGGACTGGGTGGTGAAATTCGAAGAGACGACGCCGCTGCAACTCATCGATGCAGTGCATCCCGATGTGCTAGTGAAGGGCGGCGATTACGACATGGACAAGCTCGCGGAATCGGCGCTCGTGCGAGGTTGGGGCGGCACGGCGCTGGCCATTCCGTTCGAGCATGACCGGTCGACGACTGCGTTGCTCAGGAAGGTTCGCGCGCAGGGTTGAGGTGCTTACCGGGCATAGGCGCAAGGCACGGGAATCGCCCGTCAGGGCTGCGCGCATTCATTCGCCAAGGCACACATAAAAGTTTGCACGCCGAGCAGTACATGCACTCCACGCCGAATCGCAGACTGACAAACACGATGACACCGCCGGCGCGGATGCGAGCCCACGCATTGAATCACCGGCCGAATATCAGGCTGGGCCGCACGGTGAGACATTCACGAACAGCGACGAACTCACACGTTATGTGCACCCACCGACCAAGTGAGCGCACCTGAATTCGCGACAGGCACGGAATCGAAAACGAAGCGCGCGCCGTACGCAGTCACTGGCCAAGCGGCCGCTCCTGCACATTTGCAGCAGGCGCGGGCGCGCCGACTTGCGGCTGATCCGCCGCCTCTTCGGGATGCAGCGCCCGCGTTACCAGCGTTTCCGGATGCACCTGTTCCAGCAGATGATGCGGCTCGCGCGCGCCGGCCGCGGGCAGCGGTCCGAAAGTGCTGCGCACGATCGCGAACATCAGCAGATTGGCCAGAATGAGTAGGGCGATCAGCCAGCGCAGCATGCTTGGGCTCCGTCAATCAGTCAGAGAGTTTGCGAGATATCGGCGCAGTCGCGTCGCGCGCGATGAGCGCCAGGCCGGACAGCACGAGTGAATCATGGCGAGTATGCGGCACGGACAGCGCGCCCGCGATTTCATTTGCCGCGCCGCCGCCCAGCACGAGACGCACTTCGGCTTGCCATTGCGCGCGCAGATCGTGCCACGCGCGCTCGATGAGACTCGCTTGCGCGAGCAGGCAGCCGGCGGAAAGCGCGGCGGCGGTATCGGTGGCGAAGCGACTCGCGGTTCGGTCGAGCGCGGCGCGTGCCGATGCGGCATCAAGCGTCGGCAACTGCGCCGTGTTGCTGCCGAGCGATTGCATCATCAACGACCAGCCCGGCGCGATCAGGCCGCCGATGAACGTGCCATCCGCGCGCAAGGCTTCGAGCGTCGTCGCCGTGCCTAAGGTGGCAATCAGCAGATGTTCGCCCGGAAACGCTGCCCTCGCGCCGATCATGCCTGACCAGCGGTCGCTGCCGAGGCGTTCCGGTGCCGTGTAGCCATTGACTACGCCGCATTGCCGCGCTTTCGCCCGGACGACCGTTCGCCGCAGATTGGGCCAGCGTGCATCCAGCATACGTTCGATGCGCGCTTGCACCGAGGCGCCCGCCACGTTGGAAATCCACGCGCTCGATGGCGTGGGTAACGCGGACCAGGCGGCTTCGGTCGATGGCGTCGCTGGCGCTGTTGCTTCGGACGTTATGGACGCGTCATCGCCGTTGAGTGCCTTATTTGCGTGCGTGTGCGCCGACGAGTCGCGTGCCTCGAATGCGTCATGAAGCGGCTTCGGCGCCGGGTCAGCTTGCACGGTCGCTTGTGAGAACTCGAAGCCGCGTGCATCGAGCGCACCATGAAGCGGCTTCGCGACGTCGCCAAGACCCGTCTCATCACGCTCATGCTCGAACGCCCCGTTCGCCATCCACTCGCCGCGCGAATCCACGAGCGCCCATTTGATCCGGCTATTGCCCGCGTCGATCAGCAAACACGGCGCCTCGCTCACGGACGCTCCTTCGCCAGGCGCAAACTCAGTTCGCCCGTTGCGACGACGCGCGGTCCTTCGGGCGCGTCGATCAGCAGATGGCCTCCGTCATCCACACCCGCCGCAATGCCACGCGTCACTTCCAGACCCTGATCGATCAACACGACTTCGCGCCCGGCGTAGGCATGCGCGTCCATCCAGCGCTGCCGAAACGGGCGGAAGCCTTCGGCTTCGAAGCGCGGCAGCGCGGCGTCGAGCGCGTTCAATAGCGCAGCGAGCGTCTCGGTAAGGTTCGCATCGGGCCAGGCGCGCGCAAGCGCGGCCGGGGACGCGCCCGGTGCGGCGGCGTTTGCTTGGCGATGCACGTCGTCGACCTGAGCGGCGAGCCGTTCGACGCCATGCAAGTTGATGCCGATGCCGATCACCACCGCCGTCGCTTGCGGCGTGCTCCATGCCGTTTCGATGAGGATGCCCGCGAGCTTGCCGTCGTCGAGCAGAACGTCGTTGGGCCACTTGAGCGCCGGACGCGCGGACGGCGTGAGCGGCAGGCGCGCGAGCGCGTCGAGCACGGCGGTGCCAATGGCGAGACTCAGACCCGAAAGCCCCTCGATGGGCCGCTTCAGCACATAACCGACCGACATCAGAAGCGCGTTGCCCGGCTCCGCGAGCCACGCGCGGCCACGTCTTCCGCGTCCCGCTGTCTGCAGATAAGCGATGCGCGCAAGCGGCGCGCTTGCTTCCTCGTGCGATTTGTCGCGCGGCTGGGCGCGAAATTTCGCGAGCAGGTCGGCATTGGTGGAGCCCGTTTCATCGACGATTTCGATGGTCCACTCGCGGGCAGGCCGCTCGGCCAGCGTCGCGAGCCGGTTACGGTCGATGCGCCACGGCGCGTCCGGGGCGAAGGAAGAGGGTGGGTTCATGGCGGGTATTGTAGCGGCGCGCCCTTACGCCGGATGCCTTCACCTCACGCTAAACGAGCGAGATCTTCAGCCGCTTGCCGCAAGCCGCAGCGTACTTGCGCAAAGTCGATACCGATGGCGAATGTTTTTCGCTGGCAAGCGATGCTTCGAGCCGCGCGACGGCGGACGCGGTCGTTCCCATGCGTTCGGCGACTTGCGCTTGTGTCAGGCCCGCTGCCACGCGCGCGTCGAGAAAGGCTTCGAGCGGCGCATATTTGCTTTCGAGTGCATCGTAAGCGGCCTTGAATTCCGGGTCCGCCATCATGCGCTCAGTGTCTTCGCGCGTGTGGGGAACCGGAGCGTAGCGCTCTTCCAGTTCGCGTTGCAGCCGGGTTTTAGCCATTGCGTTTCGTCTCCATCATGCGCTTGCGGGCAATGCGTAATTCGTCGTCGGGCGTCTGCTGCGTCTTCTTGACGAAGGAGTGCAACATGACGATCCGCTGGCCGAGCAGCGTGCAATAAAACACCCGCCCGATACCTTCTTCGCCGTGCGGTCGAAGTTCGAACAGACCAGCGCCGAGCGCCCGCGAATGCGGCAGCCGCAACGCGGGGCCGTGCTTCATCAGGATTCGCAGCAGTCTCAAGTAGTCTGAACGGATGCCTGTCGGCAGCGAAAAGATCTCGCGCTTCACGCGGGCGTTGTAGTACGCAATCGTCCAGTCGCCAGTTTCTGAGGTTAGCATATTTGATAACAAGAGGCCGGATTTCCAGTTGCCAGTTTTTCGTGACCGGCGCCTCGTGTAAATTCAGCCAGTCGGTCTAAGCCATCCCACAACCCCCGCGCCATAACGGCGCCGCCTCATTAACCTTCGTTACAATGTCCTCTCCCCTTCACGCCGCGTTCTGACGCGCATCGCTCCTTGAACTTCGACACGCCGCCCCGCCTCAATGTGGAAGCTGGTCAGCAAGGCAAGGTGGTTCGGCTCTCGGGCCAGTGGACCGCGCTTGCGCTCGCGCGCGACCGGGCCAAGAGCGGTGTGACGCGGCGGCTGCGCGCGGTCGGGCGCGAAGCCATGAGCCAATGGGATCTGCTGTCGGTCGAGCGGCTCGATCACGTCGGCGGACAAGCGCTCTGGCGCGTGTGGGGGCGCCGCATGCCGGCGACCATCGCGCTGTCGGACACGCAACGCGAAATCTTCGAACGCGTCGCGCTGCTCGACGCCGAACGCGAAGAGCCCGAAGTCGTCACGCGCACCAACCCGGTCACGCGACTCGGGGAACTGATCTTCGGCTTCTTCGACCATCTGCAAGGCGGCCTGTCGATGTTCGGCGGCTTCGTCCTCGATCTCTTCGGGCTCGTGCGGCGGCCGAGGCGCATTCCCTGGGTCGAAATCTCCGCGAACATCTATAGCGCCGGCGCGCAGGCGCTCGCCATCACCGCGCTGGTGGCGTTTCTGATCGGCATCGTGCTCAGTTATCTGTCGGCGCAGCAGTTGCGCGTGTTCGGCGCGAATCAGTACATCGTGAATATTCTCGGGCTCTCGGTGATCCGCGAACTCGGGCCGGTGCTCTCCGCGATTCTCGTCGCCGGACGCTCGGGTTCGGCCATCACCGCGCAGATCGGCGTCATGCGCGTGACGGAAGAACTCGATGCCATGCAGGTCATGGGCATCCCGCACGGTCTGCGGCTCGTCTTGCCGCGCGTGATCGCGCTCGGTATCGCCATGCCGCTGCTCGTCATGTGGACCAACATCATCGCGCTGACGGGCGGCGCAGTCGCGGCGAAGCTCGTGTTGTCCATCGACATCTCGTTCTTCATCCGCTCGCTGCCTTCGGTCGTGCCTATCGCCAATTTGTGGATCGGACTCGGCAAAGGCGTGGTGTTCGGCATGCTGATCGCGCTTGCCGCGTGTCACTTCGGCTTTCGCATCAAGGCGAATTCGCAGAGTCTCGGCGAAGGCACGACGACTTCCGTGGTCAGTTCCATCACCATCGTGATTCTCGCGGATGCCGTCTTCGCCATCCTGTTTCAGAACGTGGGGCTATAGGCGCATATGTCGACGACCCTTGCCACTGCCGTTCGTCATCAGCCGCCGCCCGTCATCGCCGAGCCGGTGATCGAAGTGCGCGACGTCACCAAGCGCTATGGCCGAACGGTGATTCACGAGCATCTGAATCTGAATGTGCGGCGCGGCGAGATCGTCGCGTTGCTGGGCGGCTCGGGTTCGGGCAAGACCACGCTCGTGCGGCAGATTCTCGGCCTCGAATCGCCGACTTCGGGCAGTATCCGCGTGCTCGGCGAGGAATGGGCGCACATGGACGACGAAACCGCGAAAATGATGCGCACGCGTTCCGGCATGATGTTTCAGCAAGGCGCGCTGTTCTCGTCGCTTTCCGTGTACGACAACATCGCGCAGCCGTTTCGCGAACTCGGCAAGATTCCCGAAGACCTGATCCGCGAATTCGTCATGCTCAAGCTCGAAATGGTCGGGCTGTCGTGCAAGCACGCGAGCAAGATGCCGTCGGCGTTATCGGGCGGAATGGTGAAGCGCGTGGGCATCGCGCGGGCCATTGCGCTGGAACCGGAACTGCTGTTTCTCGACGAACCCACCGCCGGTCTCGATCCGAAGGCCTCCGATGAATTCGTCGATCTCATCGCGACCCTGCATCGCGCGCTCGGGCTGACTGTCGTGCTCGTCACACACGATCTCGATACCATGGTCGCGCTGTCCACCCGTGTCGCCGTGCTGGCGGACCGGCGCGTACTGGTCGCGGCGCCCGTGGAAGAAGCGTGCGCGGTGGATCATCCGTTCATCCGCGAATATTTTCTGGGGCGGCGGGGCCGGCGCGCATTGCAGGCGCTGCCGCCCGAACGCCGCGCAAAGCTGCCCGCCGCCGCGCTGGAGGACGCGACCATCAGCGTCAACAAATGAGCACCTCCCGCCAACGACGCGAAGGCCACCGCACGCGCGAGCCAGCAAGCAAAGGAACATGACGATGGAAAACAAATCACATGCGTTCTGGACCGGACTGTTCACCATCGTTCTCGTGCTCGCCATTGCGTTCGCGGTGTTCTTCTTCAACGTGGACCGCACGGTGCGCGTGCCTTACGACCTCATCGCCCGCACCAACGTGACCGGGCTTTTTACGGACGCCTCCGTGCGTTATCGCGGTCTCGGCGTCGGCAAGGTGCAGTCCATTCGCTTCGATAAAGCGCATCCGGGGCAGATCCGCATTCGCATTCTCGTCGACCAGAACGCGCCGATGACGCATTCCACCTTCGCCACGCTCGGCTTTCAGGGCGTGACGGGCATCGCGTTCGTGCAGCTCGACGACACGGGGAAAGACCCGAGCGCGTTGCCATCGTCGGCGCAGAACGTGGCCGAAGTGCCGATGCGTCCCGGTCTCTTCGAACAATTGCAGGAGCGCGGCGACGTCATCCTCAAGCGCTTCGAACGCCTCTCCGAAGATGCCGACAAGTTCCTCTCCGACGATGTGCGCGTCCAGTTGCTCGACACGACGAAGAGCCTGAAAAATGCCGCCGACGGCATTGCGACACTTACCAATCAGGTGTCGCCCGCGACCGAGCATTTGCCCCAGACGCTCAAGCAACTCGACCGCACGCTGGCATCGACCAATACGCTGATTCAAAACCTGAACCGGCCCGACGGCCCGTTCGTCACCAATCTGAACAAGGCGGGCAACGCGGCGGACCAGGCGGCTGCGGCGCTTACCGACATGAACGAGTCGCTGCGCAACGTGACGGCGCGCGTGGGCTTCGAAGCGTTGCCGCGCCTTTACTCGTTCACCGACGACGTCGGCAGCGCCGCGCGTTCCGTCGACCGCGCCGCCGATGCATTCAGCACCAATCCGCGCAGCGTGTTGTTCGGCGCGCCGCAGAAGTCGCCGGGGCCGGGCGAACCGGGCTTCGCGTGGCCCGCAAGCCCGACGCCGACGGCGCATTGACGTGATTCGAAGGAACGCCATGCATAACGACCACCGCAACATGACGATGACCGCCGCGCTCGCGCTCGCCTGCATGACGATGCTCGCGGCGTGCGCGTCCACGCCATCGGCGATGCCGAACGTGCGCTACGACCTGGGCGTCGCGCCCGCCATCGACCAGAGCGCGAACAGCACGCCGGCTACCACGCCGGCCACCACGCCGCCGGTCAAGGTGTTGGCCGTGAGCGCGCCGCGCAATCTCGAAACGGACGACTTCATCTACCGGCTCAGTTATGTCGACGCACAACGCACCGGCAACTATTCGAACAGTCACTGGACGATGCCGCCCGCGCAACTCCTGACGCAACGTCTGCGCGACAGCTTGTCGGCGCGCGGTCCGGTTCTTACGGGCGCCGATCCGGTGCGCGCGGCCTTGCTCGAAATCGAACTCACACGCTTCGAGCAAGTCTTCGATGCGCCCGAGCGCAGCCACGGTCTGGTCGCGGTGCGCGCGACGCTCACGCAGCAAGGACGCGTCGTCGCGCAACGCAGCTTCAGCACCGAAGCGAGCGCGCCCACCGGCGACGCGGCGGGCGGCGCACGCGCGCTCGCCGCCGCGTCCAACGAGATGATTTCGCAACTCAGCGCGTGGCTCGACAAGCAGCCGCTCACCGCCGCCGCAAAATGAGGCATTCGCGCGGCTCATGACGATCAAGCAATGGCAGCGCCGCCCGTCGGCGTTTTCCCGGCAGGCGCTCGCCGCCTACGCGACGCTCGTGGTCTATGCGTCGCTGTATCCGTTTTCGGGCTGGCGCACGCTCGGCATCGGGCCGTTTGCTTTCATCGCCGATCCCTTGCCGCAGTATCTGACCGCGTTCGATGTCATCACCAACGTGCTCGGCTACATGCCGCTCGGCGCGTTGATCGTGCTGGCGCTTTATCCGCGCTTCAGGGGATCGGTGGCGGTGTGTCTCGCGCTCTTCGGCGGCGCGCTTCTGTCGGGCGCGATGGAAGCCATCCAGACTTACTTGCCGACGCGCGTCGCCTCCAATCTCGATCTCGCCGCCAATGCGTTCGGCGCGCTCGTCGGCGGCGTGCTGATCGCGCCCGCGACGAGTGCGCTGCTCGATCGCGGCTGGCTCAGGCGCATCCGCTTCACCTGGTTCGAGCGGCACGCGGCGTATGTGATCGGATTGACGGCGCTGTGGCCGTTCGCCGGCATGTTCCCCGCGCCTTATCTGTTCGGCGGTGGCGACCTGCCGCGCGCGCTTTGGGACGGGCTCGATCCCGCGATGCAGGACGCGATCCTCGCCTGGGCGCCCGCCTCGTGGGACCTCGAAACCTGGTCGGACCGGCTCGGCGCGCTCCTGCCCGACGACGCATGGGAAGCGATCATCACGTCGTGCAATTTGTATGCGGCGCTCGTACTTGCAACCTTGCTCACGCGCGAGCGCGCGCCCCGCATCCGGCTGATGCTCGGCCTGATCGTCGCGACGTTGTTCGCCAAGGCGGCCGCGACGTTTCTGCAATCGCGCGCGGGACTTTTTTACGACTGGGCAACGGACGGTGCGCTCGAAGGCATCGCGATCGGCGCGCTGACGGCCGTGCTGTCGGTTGCATTGCCACGCTCGTTGCGCGCCGTGCTTGCCGGCGCGGCGCTCGTCGCGGGGCTTGCGCTCGTCAATCTGCTGCCGCTGAATCCGTACTTCGACATCGTGCTGGCCGACTGGCGGCAAGGGCGCTATCTGCACTTCAACGGCCTTCTGCACTGGCTCGCGTGGGTGTGGCCTTACGCGGCGCTCGGCTGGCTCGCGTCGGCGGCGGAGCGCGCGTGGCTCGCGCGGCGGCGGGCGCGGGCCGGGTAGGCATGAACATCGCTCGCTATAATCGATCCGAACACACTAAAGGCCCCACGCCATGGACTCTTTCTACAAGTACCACGTGTTCTTCTGCCTCAATCAGCGCGATGCCGACGCCGCGCGCCCGAGCTGCGCCAATTGCAACGCGCAGCAAATGCAGGAACACGCGAAGAAGCGCGTGAAGAAACTCGGCCTCGCGGGCGAGGGCAACGTGCGCATCAACAAGGCTGGCTGTCTCGACCGATGCGAACTTGGCCCCGTGCTCGTCGTGTATCCGGAAGGCACGTGGTACACGTATATCGACGAAACCGACATCGACGAGATCGTCGATTCGCATCTTGCGAACGGCAAGATCGTTGAGCGCCTTCTGATCGATCAACCCGCGTGACCGCTTGGTGACCCAGACTCAGTAACCCGATGAACGCGCAAACCGAAAAATTCCTGATCGACGGTCCAGCGGGCAAGATCGAAGTCGCGCTCGACCGGACCGATGCCGCCGATAAAGCGCCGCGCGGAATCGCGCTCGTCGCGCATCCGCATCCGCTCTTCGGCGGCACGATGGACAACAAGGTCGCGCAGACGCTCGCGCGTACCTTCGTGCAACTCGGCTACACGACGTATCGCTCGAACTTTCGAGGCGTCGGCCAGACGGCGGGCGAGCACGACAACGGTATCGGCGAACAGGACGACTTGCTCGCGCTCATCGACCACATGCGCGCGCAGCCGGGTCAGGAAGACGTGCCGCTCGTGCTCGCGGGCTTTTCGTTCGGCACCTTCGTGCTGTCACATGTCGCGAAGCGGCTCGTCGAAAGCGGCAAGAGTATCGAGCGCATGGTCTTTGCGGGCACCGCTGCGAGCCGCTGGGAAGTCGCGCCCGTGCCCGAAAGCACGCTCGTCATCCACGGCGAAGTGGACGAGACCGTGCCCATTTCCTCCGTCTACGACTGGGCGCGCCCGCAGGAATTGCCGGTTGTCGTGATCCCGGGCGGCGAGCACTTCTTCCATCGCAAGCTGCATGTTTTGAAACGCATCATCGTCGATGCCTGGCGCTGACGGAGCGTTTCAATCTCGTCGTCATCGAGCGTTTCGCCGCGCGAATCGGCGCTCGAATGGCTATCGGCATATTCCCTCGAATTGCGGCGCGGCAAACGTGAAAACACGCGTCTTGTCCGTAGATTCATCGGAAACCGCACCCTCGGCGCGCGTATAATGACGCAGAATTTTTTGCTGCGAGCGTGAGCAAACGTCCTGCCGAATGGCCTTTCATGTTGCGTGACGCAGCGAAGACCCGGCGCCCGAGCGCGCAAGCTTTCATGCGGGCTCACGCGATATTCGAAGACCTGCGTTTCGTACTCATGTTGCCCGGGCGTCGGAACGCTCACGGTTTTCTCCGCGTGCGCGGCGATAGACTTCGATGGCGCGTCCGTCTGTCGAGTAAGCGCGAGTTCGCATGACCAGTCGAAGACCATTGGCTGGCAACACGAGCGACTAGCGCGACCGGTATCGACGGTCCACCTGTTCAACCCGCGTTTCGCCAACGCCGATCACACCCGGCGAAACGCCGATGCTTCTTCTTCCGACCGATCCTATGCGCTTTTTCCCTTCCGGCTTGTCTGTTTCTCCCCTTTCAGCAGTCGAGCGTCGCACGTTGCAAGCCGCTATCGTGATGCCCGCCATGCTCGCCGCCGCGAGCGCCTTTGCGCAAGTCCCGCCGCCGGACGTCACCGCGCATTCGTGGGTGCTCGTCGACGCCACCAGCAACCAGGTGCTCGCATCGGGCAATCCGGATGAGCGTGTGGAACCGGCATCGCTCACCAAGCTGATGACCGCATATCTCGTCTTCGACGCGTTGAAGTCGAAGAAGATCAACATGGACCAGACGGTGATGCCGACCGAGGCCGTGCGCCGCGTGAAGACGGACGAGTCGCGCATGTTCATCGAGGCGAACAAGCCGGTAACCGTGCATGACCTGGTCTACGGCATGATCATCCAGTCGGGCAACGACGCGGCCATCGCGCTTGCCGAACTCGTCGGCGGCAGCGAAGGCAACTTCGTCACGCTAATGAACGCCGGCGCCAAGCGCATTGGCATGAAGCACACCAATTTCGCCGATGTCAACGGCATGCCCGACCCGCAGCACTACACGACGGCAGGCGACCTGGCGGTGCTGTCCACGCGCCTCATCCGCGACTTCCCCGAGTACTACAGCATCTTCTCGGTACGCGACTTCACGTATAACAAGATCAAGCAGCCGAATCGCAATCGTCTTCTGTGGCTCGATCCTTCCGTCGACGGTCTCAAGACCGGTCACACCAAGGCGGCGGGATATTGCCTGATCGCGACGGCCAAGCGCCCGCTCGTCGGCACGCCCGACGCGAGCCGCCGTCTGGTCGCCGTGATGATGGGCGAGCCTAAGGAATCCGCGCGCGTTCAAGACAGCCTGAAGATGCTGAACTACGGTTACACGGCCTATGACGCGGTGCGTCTCTTCAAGGCGAATCAGGTGATCGAATCGCCGCGCGTGTATAAGGGCGCGTCCGACAACGTGCAGGCGGGCGTCGAGACGGATCAGTACATCACCGTGCCTAAGGGTCTCGGCGAAAAGGTCAAGCCCACGGTCACGCGTAACGATTTGCTGATCGCGCCGATCAAGAAGGGCCAGCAGATCGGCACCGTGAAGATGGTCGCGGACGGCAAGGACGTCGCGCAGTTCCCGCTGGTCGCGCTGCAGGACGTGCCGGAAGCCGGCATCTTCGGCCGCTTGTGGGATTCGGCTTTGTTGATGTGGCAAAAGCGTAAGTAAGGAGCAGGTTCGATGAGCATCGCCGAAGACTTCGACCCGACGGTCTATCTGAACGGAGAGTGGGGCCCGCTTTCCGAAGCGCGCATTCCGGTGCTGGACCGGGGCTTCATTTTCGGCGATGGCATCTACGAAGTCGTGCCGCTCTACGCGCAGGCAAACGGCGAGCGTCTGCCGTTTCGCCTGACTCAGCATCTCGCGCGACTCGAACGCAGTCTCGGCAAGATCAGCATCGCCAATCCTTTCGACGATGCCGGCTGGCGCGCGTTGATCGCCCGTGCGATCGAAGCGAACGCCGGCGCCGGCGATGCGCTCGTCTACATCCAGGTCACGCGCGGCGTGGCGAAGCGGCGCGGCCACGCCTTTCCGGCGGGCATCACGCCGACCGTGTTCGTCATGGTCGGACAACTCGTGTTTCCGAGCGTCGAGGCGCGGGCTCGCGGCGCGGCCGCCGTCACCGCCGAAGACAAGCGCTGGCTGCATTGCGATATCAAATCGACCTCGCTTCTCGGCAATGTGCTCATGGCGCAGCACGCCGCCGAACACGACTCGCTGGAAACCATCCAGTTGCGCGACGGCTTCCTAACCGAAGGTTCGTCCTCAAATGTCTGGGTAGTGAAAGGCGGCACGCTCCTCGGCGCGCCGCGTGGACCGCGCATTTTGGAAGGCATCCGTTACAGCCTCATCGAAGAGTTGGCGAAGGAAGCGGGCATCGTGTTCGAGGAACGCGACATCACCGAAGCCGAACTGCGCGCGGCCGATGAACTCATGATCAGTTCGGCGACCAAAGAGGTCATGCCGATTACGACGCTCGACGGTCAGCGCGTTGGCGACGGCCGGCCCGGCGCGGTCTATGCTGCGCTGTATGGCGCTTATCAGCGAGCCAAGACGCGCGAGTTCGGCCTGTGAGCGAACCGCGCCATGCGAAGGAGAAAGCCATGTCCGAATCCAAACCCCAAACCGCCGCAAACCCCGACATCGACGCGTTGTTCAACTTTCCGTGCGACTTTCCGATCAAGGTGATGGGCAAGACGCATCCGGAATTTCAGGACGCGATCGTCAACGTACTGCGTGAATACGACAACGAATTTCACGACGGGCGCGTCGAAGCGCGGCCTTCGTCGGGCGGCAATTACACCGGCCTGACTTGCACCGTGCGCGCGCAGAACCGCGCGCATCTGGACGACATCTATCGCGCGCTCACCGGCCATCCCATGGTCAAGGTAGTGCTTTGAGCGTGCTTTCGGGTGCGTCGCAGACTGCGGGCGTGCGTTCGTAGAGCTGCCGGAACTGCTCGGCTTCGTCGAAAATCCAATTGCGAAATGCCTGCACGCGCGCGGTTTGCATCGCCGCGGGCGGGCAGACGAAGAAATAGGTCCACGGGCTCGGACCATCCACGTTGAATAAACGCACAAGCCTTCCCGCGATGATTTCCTGCATCGCCAGCGACCTTCGCACCAGCGCGACTCCCTGACAGTCGATCGCCGCCTGCAGCAGATTCGACGAATCCTCATACAGAACGCCGCGCTTCGGTTCCGGCGTTTCCGTCAGGCCGGCTGCGTCGAACCACGGGCGCCACAACTCGTCGTTCGAACGCAGCAGCGGCAGGTTCGCCAGATCGGCCGGCGTGCGCGGCAGATTGCCGCCGTTGAAGCGCGGCGAACACGCGGGGAAGAACACTTCGTCGAGCAACTCTTCTGTATGCAGACCGGCGTATTTGCCGTAGCCGAAGCGAATCGCGAGGTCCACATCGTCGCGATTGAAATCGATGAGCGCGTTCGTCGAGTGCAGTTCCAGATCCACTTCCGGATGCTTCTCGATGAATTTGCCCACGCGCGGCGTCAGCCAGCGCGCCGAGAACGACGAAAGCATCGACACGATTAAGCGACGGTCTCGGTCGCCAGAACGAATTCGTCGTGTGGATTCGGCCAGCGAAAGGAGCGAGGCCCGCACTTCGACGGCGTACTGGCGGCCGCGATCGGTCAGGCGTACGCGCTTGCCGTCGCGCGCGAAAAGCGGCACGCCCAGTTCGGCTTCGAGTGCGCGAATCTGATGGCTCACCGCACCGTGCGTCACGAAGAGCTCGTCGGCGGCGCGCGAAAAACTCTCATGACGCGCGGCGGCTTCGAACGCTCGAAGCGCATTCAGAGCGGGCAACTGGCGCAAATCTGTATGGATAGTCTGAGGGTCGGTTGTCAATCTGGCTCACATAGCAGTGAAAATTGATCGTTTGGTTCAACGCCTTGCCACGCCTAGGATTGTAGTCATCGAAACGTTCCTTTTGGCGGAGTGGATCATGCGAGAAATATCAACAAGCGTCATCTTCGAAATCAAGCCGGGCGAAACGGTGCCGATGCGCATCGTGCGTGGCACGCGGCTTTCGGTGCAAGGCAGCACGGTCTGGGCGACGCGCAGCAACGACACCGAAGACTATTGGCTCGTGCCCGGCGACCAGCTCAAGTTGCGCGAACGCGAACGCCTATGGCTTTCGGTGGACGGCGACCGCCCCGCGCAAGTCGTCTTCACCATTGTGCCGCGCTGCGACGAGCGCGCGATCCACTGGGTATCGACGAGCATCGAACGTCTCGCGCAGCGGTTGCGTTCGGGCTGGCGCACGGTCTGAAGCGCAGTCCGGCGCATTATCTTCGGGTTCAGCGTCGGCGGGCATCGAGCGATTTCGGTAAACTATCGGAATCATGTCCGCCATTTCCACCGCTTTCGCGCCGGAACGCTCCACTCCCGCCGAACCGTCCAGCGTCTTCCGCTTCGGCGACCATCCGGTCACTTTGCGCTGGCGCGGCTTAGAGCCTTATCAGGAAAGCTTCGACGCGATGCGCGCCTTCACCGACGCGCGCACGCCCGAAACGCAAGACGAGATCTGGCTCGTCGAACATCCGCGCGTGTTCACGCTCGGACTTGCCGGCAACCCGGCGCATCTGCTTTTAGCCGACAGCGGCATTCCGCTCATCAAGGTGGATCGCGGCGGACAAATCACCTATCACGGGCCCGGTCAGATCGTGGCCTATCTGCTGCTCGATCTGCGACGTCGCAAGCTGATGGTGCGAGAACTCGTGCGCCGGATCGAAGAGGCCGTGATCGAAACCCTTGCATCGTATAATCTTGTCACGGATCGTAAGGTCGGCGCGCCTGGCATTTATGTCGCGAAGCCTTCCGCGCGGCACACGGAACTGGGCGCCAACGCCGGTTCGCACGCGCTGCACGAAGGCGCGAAGATCGCCGCGCTGGGACTCAAGATTCGCAACGGCTGCAGTTATCACGGCGTGAGTCTCAATGTGAGGATGGACCTGCAGCCCTTCCTCGCGATCAACCCGTGTGGCTACGCGGGACTCGAAACGGTCGACATGGCGACGCTCGGCGTCGAAGCCGACTGGCGCGACGTAGCCGCGACGCTCGCCGAACGGCTGGCGCATCAGATCGACGGCGTTCCTGCTGCCGCCGCACAATTGCACGACGGCGCCGCCGTCCAAGCAGACTCAAACGGATCAAGCGAATGACTGACGCAACCGCAAATCTTGCTGGATCGACCGACGGCAACACCGCCGTTCCGCCCGCCGCCTACGACGCCACCGCGAAGCAGAAGGCGCAGGCGAAAACCGCGCGCATCCCGATCAAGATCATCCCGATCGAAAAGCTCAAGAAGCCGGAATGGATTCGCGTACGCACGGCCACCGGCAGTTCGCGTTTCAACGAGATCAAGCAGATTCTGCGCGAACACAATCTGCATACGGTTTGCGAAGAAGCGAGCTGCCCGAATATCGGCGAGTGCTTCGGCAAGGGCACGGCCACGTTCATGATCATGGGCGACAAATGCACGCGCCGTTGCCCGTTCTGCGACGTGGGCCACGGCCGTCCAGACCCGCTCGATGCGGAAGAGCCGTTGAATCTCGCGCGCACCATCGGCGCGCTGAAGCTGAAGTACGTGGTGATCACGAGCGTGGATCGCGACGATCTGCGTGACGGCGGCGCGGCGCACTTCGTCGAGTGCATTCGGCAGGTGCGCGAGCATTCGCCGGAAACGCGCATCGAAATCTTGACGCCGGACTTCCGTGGCCGGCTGGATCGCGCGATCGGCATTTTGACCGCCGCGCCTCCAGACGTGATGAACCACAATCTGGAAACCGTGCCGCGTCTCTACAAGGAAGCGCGTCCGGGCTCGGATTATCATCATTCGCTCAAGCTCTTGAAGGACTTCAAAGCGCTGCATCCGGAGGTCGCGACCAAGTCCGGGCTAATGGTCGGTCTTGGCGAAACCGAGGAAGAAATTCTTCAGGTAATGCGCGATTTGCGCGCGCACGACGTCGACATGCTGACCATCGGCCAGTACCTGCAACCGTCGGAGCATCACCTGCCCGTGCGGGCTTACGTGCATCCGGACACGTTCAAGATGTACGAAGAAGAAGCGTACAAGATGGGCTTCACGCACGCGGCAGTCGGCGCGATGGTCCGTTCGAGCTATCACGCGGATTTGCAGGCGCATGGCGCTGGCGTGGTTTAAAGCTGCTTACTGCCTTTCCTGCATTTCGCACGAAGAAGAAAACCCACGGAGACCGTGGGTTTTTTTTGGCCAACAGCGCGCAGATGGCGTGAACATCGCCCACACCAAGACGTTGTGACAGACGGCATCGAATAGTCCGAACTCCCGGACAAGCATTTTCCGGATTTCCGGAAAGCTGGATTGGCAATCGCCAAGGTCCTAAAAATATTCAGCTAAATCAGCAGGTTACGCAGCAAAAAAACTGGCATCGCCCTTGCAATAGAAGAGTTACGGCCCGCGAAGCCGTCTATAAAAGTCAAGGAGACAAGCTGATGAACCCCTTCGCATCCATCCGTTCCTGAATCCGTCGACGTAGCGGCTCTCGCTCGAACGACGCGTTTCCGATGCTCGTCGCCAACACAATCGACACGCATCAAGCGTCAAAGCCCGCCGCTGGCTCTTTTTTCGCCAACTGCCTGACCTTTGCCTGGAACTATCGTGAAGAAACCTTTCTATAAAGTCCTGTACGTGCAGGTGCTCTTGGCCATCGCCATCGGTATCGCGCTCGGGCATTTCTATCCCGCTCTCGCCACCGACATGAAGCCGCTCGGCGATGGCTTCATCAAACTCATCAAGATGGTGATCGGGCCGATCATCTTCTGTACCGTCGTGACCGGTATTGCCGGCATGGAGGACATGAAGAAGGTCGGACGCGTCGGCGGCAAGGCGCTGCTGTATTTCGAAGTCGTCTCGACCTTCGCGCTCGTCCTCGGCCTCATCGCCACGCACGTGCTCAAGCCCGGCGTCGGCTTCAACGTCGATCCCGCGACGCTCGACCACAAGGCCGTCGAGTCGTTCGCGACCAAGGCGCACGGCCAGAGCACGGTCGATTTCTTCCTGCATATCATCCCCGACACGCTGATCTCCGCGTTCGCGCAAGGTGAAATCCTGCAGATTCTATTGATCGCGCTCCTGTTCGGCTCGGTGCTCGCGCATCTCGGCGAACGCGGCCGCGTGGTGACGAGCTTCATCGAAGGGCTGTCGAGCGTGCTGTTCGGCATGGTCGGCATCATCACGAAACTCGCGCCCATCGGTGCGTTCGGCGCGATGGCGTTCACCATCGGCAAGTACGGGATCGGCTCGCTGCTGCCCATGCTCAAGCTGATCGGCACGTTCTATCTGACGTCGATCGTCTTCGTGCTCGTGGTGCTCGGCACCATCGCGCGGATGGTGGGCTTCTCGATCCTGCGCTTCGTCGCTTACATCAAGGAAGAGATGCTGATCGTGCTCGGCACGAGTTCGTCCGAAGCCGCGTTGCCGCAACTGATGCTCAAGCTCGAAAAGCTCGGCTGCTCGCGCTCGGTCGTGGGTCTCGTCGTGCCGACGGGCTACTCGTTCAATCTCGACGGCACCAACATCTACATGACGATGGCGGTGCTGTTTATCGCGCAGGCAACCAACACGGACTTAAGCTGGGGCCAGCAGTTGACGCTGCTCGCGGTGACCATGCTCACGTCCAAGGGCGCAAGCGGCGTGACCGGCGCGGGCTTCATCACGCTGGCGGCAACCCTTGCAGTCGTGCCGACCATTCCGCTCGCGGGCATGGTGCTGATTCTCGGCATCGACCGCTTCATGAGCGAATGCCGCGCGCTGACGAATATCGTCGGCAACGGCGTGGCGACGGTGGTGGTGTCGGCGTGGGAGAACGAGCTCGATCGCAACAAGCTCCGCGACGCGCTCAAGCACGGCGCGGCCGAGCACGAACCCGAAACCGTCGCTTAAAGCCGCGGAAAGCAGGCAGCCATGCACGCGGCGAAGCATCAGCCAACCGGCGCTTCGCCGCGGCCTTACATCGAAGGCGCGTATGCCACAATGGCAGATACTCATTTGCGGGAATCTGCTCACGTGTCGCGCCGCATCCTCGTGTTCTTCGCGCTCGCCGCTCTGCTTGCGGCGTGTTGCGCGCTCACCTGGCAGATTGCGTGGCGGCGGGGTATCGACGAGCTTCGGCTCAATGCCGCGGTGCGAGTGGATCGCACTACGAACACGCTCAAAAGCACGCTCGACCGCTACGAATATCTGCCGTATCTGCTGTCGCGCCATCCGCTCGTGCAGAACGTGCTCGACACGCCCGACCGCAACAACGTCGATCGCGCGAACCAGTATCTCGAAGACCTCAACCAGCGCGCGCACGCCACCGCGACTTATCTGATCCGCAAGGACGGCTTCTGCGTCGCCGCCAGCAACTGGCGCGGACCGGACAGTTTTGTCGGCGTCGAATATCTTTTCAGACCTTATTTCGTCGATGCCGCGAAGGGCGGCGTCGGACGCTTTTTCGGGCTCGGCACCGTTTCGCTGGAACCGGGCTATTACATCTCGCAGCCGGTGTTCAAGGAAGGCACGCGCGAACTGATCGGCGTGGCGGTCGTGAAGCTCAATCTCGAATGGCTGCAAGGCGCGGATGCCACGGAGCCGCTACTCGTCACCGACGACCACGGCGTAATCTTTCTTTCCTCGGTGCCTTCGTGGAAATATCACACCGTGAGGCCGTTGCCGCAAAGCGTCGAGGCGTCCGTCTACCAGACGCGCCAGTACGCGCAACAGCCCATCACGCCCTTGCCGATGACCATCGCAAAGACGCTCGAAGGCGGCGCGCAGATCGTGCGCGTCGGCGGCGGGCGAAATGCGCCGAGCTTTCTGGCGACGCGGCGTTCTATCGGCGAACCCGACTGGCAGTTGATCACGATGGCGCCGCTCGATCCGGTCGAGAGCGCCGCGCAAAACGCGGTGGTCGTGACGGCCCTCGTATTCGTGTCGCTGTGTCTGCTGGCGTTTTACTGGCGCATGCGGCGCGCGCGCGTGCGCGAGATGATCCGCAGCCGCGAGATGCTGCAGACCGCGTATGCCGAACTGAATCAACGCGTCGCGGAACGCACAGCGGATCTGTCGGAGGCCAACGAGCAACTGACGAAGGAAGTCAACGAACGCACGCGCGCCGAACAGGACCTGCGCGCGGCGCACGACGAACTCATCCAGGCAAGCAAGCTCGCCGCGCTCGGGCAAATGGCGGCCGGCATCACGCATGAATTGAATCAGCCGCTTGCGGCTCTGCGCAGCTTTTCGGACAACACGCGCGTGTTGATCGAGCGCGGCGATCAGGCGGCGGCGCGCGAGAATCTCGAAGCGATTGCGTCGCTCACCGAGCGCATGGGCAAGATCACGAATCAGCTCAAGCTCTTCGTCGCGAAGGCGCGGCCGAAGAACGCGCGCACTGACGTCGCACGCGCGCTGCACAACACGCTCGCCATGCTGCGGCCGCGCATGAAGAACGTTGCGCTCGATATCGCGCCGGAGATCGAAGGCGAATGCGCGTCGGTCTTCGTGCGTTGCGAGGACTTGCGGCTGGAGCAAGTGCTCATCAACCTGATCGGCAACGCGCTCGATGCCGTCGCGTCATGCGATGCCCCGCGCATCGTCATGGAACTCGACGCGCGTGAAACCGTGGTCGAGATCGTGGTGCGCGACAACGGCCCCGGCATTCCCGCCGACGTGCTCCCGCGCCTTTTCGAGCCGTTCTTCACGACGAAGGAAACGGGTCACGGGCTCGGTTTGGGACTCGCGATTTCGTCGGCGATCGCGCGAGATTATGGCGGTACGCTGATCGCGCGCAATCGCGTGGCGCCAATCGTCGCGGCCGGTCCCGAAGGCGGCACGCAAGCCGACGCCGACGGTTCCTACGGCGCCGAATTCGTACTGACGTTGCGCCGCGCCTGAAGGCCGGCGTGCATGAGGCAACACAAGGGGCAAGACCATGAGCACCGGTTCGCAGGTGATCTATATCGAAGACGACGAACTCGTGCGGCGCGCGAGCGTGCAGAGCCTGCAGCTCGCGGGCTTCGACGTGATCGGCCACGGCAGCGTCGAAGCGGCGGCGCGCGCCATCGACGCGAGTTATACGGGCGTGATCGTGAGCGATATCCGTTTGCCGGGCGCGAGCGGTCTCGACCTGCTCGCGCAATGCCGGGAGCGCGCGCCCGAAGTGCCGGTGATACTCGTCACCGGTCACGGCGACATTTCGATGGCGGTACAAGCCATGCGCGACGGCGCGTACGACTTCATCGAGAAGCCGTTTGCTTCCGAGCGGCTGATCGAAGCGGTACGCCGCGCGCTGGAGCGACGCACGCTGGTGCTCGAGAACCAGGCGCTGCGGCGCGAACTGGCGGGGCAGAGCCGCATCATCGGGCGCAGTCCGGCTATCGAACAAGTGCGGCGGCTGATCGCCAACGTGGCGCCGACGGATGCGTCCGTGCTCATCAACGGCGATACCGGCGCGGGCAAGGAACTGATCGCGCGCAGTCTGCACGATCTTTCGGCGCGCCGCGACAAGCCGTTCATCGCGGTGAATTGCGGCGCGTTGCCGGAGCAGATGTTCGAATCGGAGATGTTCGGCTACGAGGCCGGCGCCTTCACCGGCGCGCAGAAACGGCGCATCGGCAGGCTGGAGGCGGCATCGGGCGGCACGCTGTTCCTCGATGAAATCGAGAGCATGCCGCTCTCGCTTCAAGTGAAACTGCTGCGAGTGCTGCAGGATGGCGTACTGGAGCGGCTCGGCTCGAATCAGCCGGTACGCGCGAATCTGCGCGTGGTGGCCGCCGCGAAAGGCGACATGAACGAACACGTCGCGGACGGCACGTTTCGCCGCGACTTGCTGTACCGGCTCAACGTCGTAACCATTTCACTGCCGCCGCTCAACGAGCGTCGCGAGGACATCGTGCCGCTTTTCGAACACTTTTTGCTCGATGCCGCCGTGCGCTACGAACGGCCTGCGCCGCTCATCACGGACCGTCAGCGCGCCGAACTCATGCAGCGCGAATGGCCTGGCAACGTGCGCGAGCTGCGCAATGCGGCGGATCGCATGGTGCTCGGTGTCATCGACGATACGGGAGCCGCGCTCGATACGTCCACGCAGCCGCTCAAGGAGCGCACGGAGCAATTCGAACGCGCGGTGATTGCACAGACGCTGGAGCAGTGCGGCGGGGCGGTGGCGGTGGCGGCTGATCGCCTGCAGCTAGGCAAGGCGACGCTCTACGAGAAGATCAAGCGGTATGGGATTGCGGTGAAGGGGGATGCTGAGCGGTAGGGTGCTGGCGCGTATTGTCTGGCTGGTTCGGGCTCGTCTTTAAGCCGGGCGAAAGTCGAATGGCGGATGAACCGTTCAACGCCCGTTCCTTGAATCGCTTTTTGCGCCGCGTTATTACCTAGATCCACCGTTGAGCGCTGCTAGCCAATCCTGAGCGCCTCGGTACGCCGCACGCTCAAGCCAGTCGTAAGTTTTCCCCAACGCGACGCCGCTCAACGCGCTCGTTCCTTCAAGCCGCTCCAAGCGCCTTGTTGAGCAATGCATCCAGCTCGGCAAAAGTCGGTTCGCCGACATAGCGCTTGAGAATCTTGCCGTCCTTGTCGACCACGAACGTCGTCGGCGTCAGTTGGACGTTGCCGAACTGTTTGGCGGCGCTGCCGTCGTCCATGGCGACCTTGAACGGCAGGTTGCGCGTCTGCGCATAGTTGCTGACGTACATCGGCGCGTCGTAATTCATGGCGACGGCCACGAATTCGAGCCCGCGACCCTTGAACTTGTTGTACGTGTCGATCATCTGGGGCATTTCCTTCATGCAGGTCTCGCAACTCGTCGCCCAGAAGTTGATGAGATAGACCTTGCCCTTGAGATCGTTCGATGTCGAAATCTTCTGCCCGGAAAGCAGCGTGAAGGTTGCATCGGGCACCTTCTGTTGTCCGCCGAACGCGAAATACCCCGTGCACGCGATCACGCCGGCGACGAGCGCCATTACAACGTAGCGCAACGGACTCTTGGCACGAGTCTGAGTATCTTGAGTGGCTTGGGACATGGCAACCTCGAACGGCTCGTAGTCGAGCGAAGCGCCTTGTAAGGCGCAACTGCAATGGGAAAGTGCTGGTTATTTTAGCGCCAAACGTGCGGCGCAGTCGTGACGCATCCGGTCGGCCGAACGAAATCCGGGTATCGCGGCGCGATAATGATGCTTTTCACGCAACGGTCAGCCATGAAGAGAGTTCTTTCTGCGAATACGGCCAGTCTGCGCCGGTTTCTCGTGCGCAATGTTCCGAGTCGTTCCATGCGCGCACGTTCATTGAGCGCGATGGTGTGCGCATGTGTCGCATGCGGTGCGTTGATCGCGTGCACGCCGTCGTATGACTGGCGCACGATCATGAATAACGACGACGGCTACGAAGTCACGCTGCCCGCCAAGCCGCAAGCCGAGGAGCGCAAGATTCAGATCGCCGGCCAGCCGATGACCATGCGCATGCAGACCGCCGAAGCCAATGACGCGGTTTTCGCAATCGGCACGGTTGTCCTGCCCAGCGCCGATCCCGCGTTGCAACGCGCCGCGCTCGATTTCCTCCAGCAAGGCCTCGCTCGTAATGTGAATGCCCAGCCGGCCGCGCGCGCGACGCAGATCGACCTTGCTGTCGGCGGTCGAGTGCTCGGCAGCGAGATGGAAGTCAAGGGACAAGGCGGGAATCAGCGCGAGAGCCGGACGATTCACGCGCGCTTCGTGGCGCATGGCATGCATGTCTACCAAGTCGCGATTGTCTCGGACAAAGCGCCGCCCTCTGAACAGTCCGACCAATTCTTTTCTTCCTTCAAACTGTTTTAGAGGTAAACCTCGGTTTTCTGCCACTGCTCACTTAAGAGTGCTGCTCGTGAGGTTTACAAAGCCGAAGTTCATTCACAGCTTTGACGTCTAATGCCCGGATTTGTCAGGACTTTTTTCGCTATTCACAGAGTCTGTGGATAACTTTGTGGAAAACAGTGTCGGCGATTCGCTGGAAGCCCGCTTCATGTGGCCGGGCTTACTTTGCCTCCCTTCATGGCAAGTTAAATAGTTCAATAAAATCAATGGTCTGTGCAATGCATTCTGTCATGTAGGTTGATAGTAGGAAAAAGAAGGGCGGATCGGCTTGGTGTGCATAAGTCAAGTCTTGACAGGCAATATTTCGCGCCCGATGACCTTTAGGCTCATGCCGCAGGAAACGCGCGACGGTATTGCACGGCTTCCGCGACATGCGCCGCGGTCGGAATGTTCGCGCCGGACAGATCGGCAATGGTCCGTGTTACTTTCAAAACGCGGTAATAGCCGCGCGCCGACCAACCGAAGCGCTCGCTCGCGGCGCGCAGGAGCGCGGCGCCTTCGGCATCGGGTCGGCAGAGCGTGTCGGCATCGCGGCCGTCCAGTTCGCGATTGGTCTTGCCTTGCCGCGCGAGCTGGACAGCGCGCGCCGCCTCCACGCGTGAAGCCACCGTTGCGCTGGATTCGCCATGCTTGGCGCCGCGCGCCGAGAGTTCAGCGGGCGAGAGCGCAGGCAACTCGATCTGAATATCGATGCGATCGAGCAGCGGTCCGGACAACTTGCGCAAATAGCGCGCGGCGACGTCGGGTGAGCATCGGCAGCGTCCACCTGGATCGCCACGCCATCCACACGGACACGGATTCATCGCGGCGACGAGCTGACACGCGGCAGGAAACTCCGCCTGTTGCGCCGCCCGGGACACGGTGATGCAACCCGCTTCGAGCGGCTCGCGCAGCGTTTCGAGTACCTTGCGATCGAATTCGGGCAACTCGTCGAGAAAAAGCACGCCCAGGTGCGCAAGCGTGATCTCGCCCGGCTGCGGCGGATTTCTACCGCCAACCAGCGCCACCGCGCTCGATGAATGATGTGGCGCGCGAAACGGCCGCCGCCTCCATTGCGCGGGCGTAAATCCGAGCGAGCTTGCCGACAGAATGGCGGCGGAGGCGAGCGCTTCGTCGTCGGTCATTGGCGGAAGCAGGCCGGGCAAGCGCGCGGCGAGCATGGATTTGCCCGCGCCGGGCGGCCCGACCATCAGCGGATGATGACCACCCGCCGCCGCAACCTCCAGCGCGCGACGCGCAGCCGGATGCCCGATGACATCCGCGAGATCGGGCGCGGCCGGCCGCGATGACGCATTCAATTGCGCAAAAGCCCGCGCGGGACGAAGCCGCGCATCCGGAACGCCGTTCAGATGCGCGCAGAGCGTCGGCAAATCCGCCGCGCCGAACACTTCGATGCCGGGCACCAGCGCGGCTTCGGAAGCACTTGCGAGCGGCACATAGATTTCCGGCGCACGCCCGCTCTCCGAACCGTTCGATGCATGGTGCCGCGCCGCTCCGCACACCATTGCGAATGCTCCGCGCATGGGCCGCAGGGCGCCGGTCAGCGAAAGCTCGCCAGCGAACTCACGATTTTCGAGCGACGCAGCCGGAATCTGTCCGCTTGCCGCCAGAATGCCGAGCGCGATAGGCAAGTCGAAACGTCCCGACTCCTTTGGCAAATCTGCCGGAGCGAGATTGACGGTGATGCGGTTGACGGGGAATTCCAGTCCGCAATTCTGCAGCGCGGCGCGCACGCGCTCGCGGCTTTCGCGAACTTCGAGATCGGGTAAGCCGACGATGGAGAACGACGGCAATCCGTTTGCGAGATGAACTTCGACGACCACTTCCGGCGCGCGCCCAGGGGCGGGCGCGCGGCTCTTGACCACGGCAAGCGACATGATTTCACCTGAAACGGCGCGCGCTCGAAGGCGGCGCCGGCAATGAGACTAGGACTTCACGGCTCGCCGGCCGAGGTCGACAGTAGTTAAAGCAGTCAGTCCTGCGACGAGGAGCCGCCCGGCTGGTGCTGCTCCAGTTGCGCGACGCGTTTTTCCAGCTCTTCCAGCCGGGCGCGCGTACGCACGAGCACCTGAGTCTGCGTGTCGAATTCTTCGCGCGTCACGAGATCGAGCTTCGAGAAGCCCTGCGAAAGCATGGCTTTCACATTTTTCTCGACGTCTTTAGCAGGCGAATTCTTGAAGAGCTCGCTCATCTTCTGCTGCAGGTCATTGAAAACGTCGTTGGGCTGCTTCATCGTTTCTCCCTTTGCACAAAAAAAGTGCATTCATTGTTAGGTCAGTGCCCCGGCCGGTTGCATGATCGATCTTGGTGCATTCGTCACGCACTGCCGGGCACATTCGAGGCGCCGCGATTTTAGCGCTCCCGCGCTCCCGCGTTTTCCGCCTTTGCCCCTTTTAACGGGACCTTGCGAGCACTCTAGCAACGAACCCACCCCGGCGCCAGCAGGTACGGCGCGCGTTAGCCATTCGGCAGATCCCTTGCGCGCGCCTTTCGTGAAATCGTGCAAAGCCCCGTGAGCACTCGATTGGCATACGAGTTGCATAAGTGGCGCGGACCTTTTCTGCACGCTTCTTTCAGCGGCCCGACAGGACGGACGTGGGCTTGCAACCGAGGCATCCCGCTTTAGAAGGCATCGAAGGATCAGAGGCACACCACAGCGAGGGATACATGAAGCTCATTACCGCAATCATCAAGCCGTTCAAGCTCGACGAAGCGCGCGAAGCGCTCTCGGCGATCGGCGTCTCGGGCATCACGGTGACCGAGGTAAAAGGCTTCGGCCGCCAGAAAGGTCACACCGAACTTTATCGGGGCGCGGAATACGTCGTCGATTTCCTGCCGAAGGTGAAGATCGAAGCGGCCGTGTCGGACGACATCGTCGATCAGGCGATCGAAGCGGTCGAACGCGCGGCGCGCACGGGAAAAATCGGCGACGGCAAGATCTTCGTCACGGCAATCGAACAGGTCATTCGTATTCGTACCGGTGAGACCGGCGCGGACGCGCTCTAAGAAAAGAAATCGGCGATAAGAGGAAACCGAAGAATGCGTAACTTTTTGATGTCATTGCTGGTGGCGGGCGCCCTGATCGGCGCCAATGTCGGCACCGCACTCGCCCAGGACGCGTCCGCTCCGGCCGCTGCCTCGGCACCCGCGGCCGACGCCGCATCGGCGCCTGCAAGCGCACCGGCCAGCGCCAACACGGCGATGGCTTCGTCGGCGGAAGGCGCTTCCGCAGCGGCGGCAGCTTCCGACGCCGCTCCCGCCGCGCCGACCGAACCATTCTCGGTCGATTCGTCGAAGATCAGCTCGGGCGATACCGCCTGGATGCTCACCTCGACCGCACTCGTGCTGTTCATGACGGTTCCGGGCCTCGCGCTGTTCTACGCAGGCATGGTTCGCAAGAAGAACGTGCTGGCAACGGTAATGCAGAGCTTCGCAATCTGCTGTCTCGTCACGATCATCTGGACGGTCGTGGGCTACAGCATCGCGTTCACGCCGGGCAATTCGTTCCTGGGTGGCTTCTCGCGCGTGTTCCTGCACGGCATGAACTACATCAAGGGCGACAAGGCCACGACGCTGACCGTCAGCCATCTGGCATCGACGATTCCGGAATCGGTCTACTTCGTCTACCAGATGACGTTCGCGATCATCACCCCGGCGCTCATCACCGGCGCGTTCGCCGACCGGATGAAGTTTTCCGCGATGCTCGTGTTCATGACGCTGTGGTCGATCATCGTCTACTCGCCGATCGCGCACATGGTCTGGGAACCGACCGGCTGGCTGGCAGGCGCGGGCGTGCTCGACTTCGCGGGCGGCACGGTGGTTCACATCAACGCCGGTATCGCGGGCCTGATGTGCTGTCTGGTGCTCGGCAAGCGCGTCGGCTACGGCCGTGAAGTGATGGCGCCGCACAACCTCGTGCTCTCGCTGATCGGTGCATCGATGCTGTGGGTGGGCTGGTTCGGCTTCAACGCGGGTTCGGCAGTCGCGGCTGACGGCCGTGCCGGCTTCGCCATGCTCACGACGCAGATCGCCACCGCATTCGCCGCCTTCGGCTGGATGTTCGCGGAATGGATTTCGAAGGGTAAGCCTTCGGTGCTCGGCATCATCTCGGGCGCGGTTGCAGGTCTCGTTGCAGTGACGCCGGCTTCGGGCTTCGTGGGCGTGACGGGCGCTATCGTGATCGGCATCGTGGCGGGCGTGGTCTGCTTCTGGTCGGCAACGTGGCTCAAGCACAAGTTCGGTTACGACGATTCGCTCGATGCGTTCGGCGTGCACGGCGTGGGCGGGATCATCGGCGCATTGCTGACGGGCGTGTTCGCAGTGAAGGACATCGGCGGCTTCGATGGCAATGTCATCGTGCAGGCGAAGGGCGTGCTGGTCACGCTGGTCTATAGCGGCGTCGTCAGCTTCGTGCTGCTCAAGATCATCGACATGGTCATGGGTCTGCGCGTGACGGAAGAAGAGGAACGCGAAGGTCTCGACGTCACGCTGCATGGCGAGCACGTCGAATAAGGGATTTGAGCCGCGATCCGGCGTGCCGCGAGAGGGCACGCCGGTTCTCATCCGCTCGGCGCATGTCGCCGGGGCGACGGCAAACGAACGAGCGCAGCGACTTGGCCCGCCTTCATGGCGGGTTTTTTTTCGTCCGCGCGATACGTCGGGTTTTCGTCCAACGCGGCTCGCGCCGCAAATGGCCCGGATTGCCTGTGCAGATTGCCGCGATGGGCCGCAAAGCCTTGCTAAATGGCGGTCCATACCCAGTTAGGCAGGGCAATTGCTCTACAATCTTTCGTCCCTGTATCGGCTGGAACGATCGCCTTGGCGGTTGCCCAGTCCCACGCAAAACGCTGTCCACGAGAAATCAATGGTTCCGCACTTAGTTACGGCGTTAAGTGGCCCGCTGCTCGACCTCGAGCGGAAAATTCTCGAGGCTACGCCTTCCATCGAACGGTGGTTCCGTCTCGAATGGCAGGAGCACACGCCGCCGTTTTACTGTTCCGTCGACCTGCGTAACGCCGGTTTCAAGCTCGCGCCCGTCGACACCAATCTCTTTCCCGGCGGCTTCAACAATCTGCCGCACGAAGTGCTTCCGCTTGCCGTGCAGGCGGCGATGGCGTCCATCGAAAAAATTTGTCCGGACGCGAAGAATCTGCTCGTGATTCCGGAGCGGCACACGCGTAACGCGTTTTATCTGGAGAACGTTGCGCGGCTCGCGACCATCATGCGTCAGGCGGGGCTCAACGTCCGCTTCGGCACGCTCGATGAAAACATCCACGGGCCCGTGACCATTCCGCTCGCCGATGGCCAAAAGGTCGTGCTCGAACCGCTCGAACGCACGCCGCGTCGTCTCGGCCTGAAAAATTTCGATCCGTGCTCGATCCTGCTCAACAACGATCTTTCCGCCGGCATTCCGCCCGTGCTCGAAAATCTGCACGAGCAATACATCCTGCCGCCGTTGCATGCGGGCTGGGCGGTGCGCCGCAAGTCGACGCACTTCGCCTGCTATGACGATGTCGCGAAAAAGTTCGCGAAGCTCGTCGAGATCGATCCGTGGATGGTGAACCCGTACTTCGCGCACGTCGAAGGCGTGGATTACGAGGCGCGCACGGGCGAGGAAGCGCTGGCCGAGGCAATCGACGGCGTCATCAAGAAGATCGCGAAGAAGTACCGCGAGTACGGCATCAGCGAGAAGCCGTATGTCGTCATCAAGGCCGATGCCGGCACGTACGGCAAAGGCGTGATGACCGTGCACGACGCAAGCGAGGTCGCCGCATTGACTAAGCGCGAGCGCACGCGCATGAACGACGCGAAGGAAGGCCTGCAGGTGCACGATGTGATCGTGCAGGAAGGCGTGCACACATTCGAGCGCGTGGAGAATGCGGTGGCGGAGCCGGTCGTGTATATGATCGACCGGTACGTGGTCGGCGGGTTTTATCGCGTGCACGACTCGCGCGAACGCGACCAGAACCTCAACGCGCCCGGCATGCATTTCGTGCCGCTCGGCTTCGAGCACACCGCGCTGCCGGATGCGCATGCGAAGCCCGGCGCCGCGCCGCCGAACCGCTTTTACATGTATGGCGTGGTGGCCAGGCTTGGGTTGCTGGCGGCATCGGTGGAACTCGAGAAGACCGACCCGGAAGCGATTCAGGTCTGAGTGCATAATGCCCTGCTCTCGTGGCCAATACTCATGGCCACGGTCACTAGCCCAAGCGAATACACATGGACATTCTCTTCATCGCCGATCCGCTCGATCGTTTCAAGATCTATAAAGACACGACCTACGCGATGATGGCCGAAGCCGCGCGGCGCGGTCACGTGTTGTACGCATGCGAGCCGCAGCATCTGGCGTGGACTGGCACGTCGGTCGACGCGAGCGTGCGACGCATTGCGATTGTCGGCGACGAAGCGAACAGCGACCGCTGGCCGTGGTTCGCGGCGGAACAGGCGGAGCATTTGCCGCTCACGCGTTTCGGCGCGGTGCTGATGCGTAAAGACCCGCCGTTCGATCTCGAATATGTCAACGCAACCTGGCTGCTCGAAATCGCGGAACGCGCCGGCGCGCGCGTTTTCAACAAGCCGCAAGCCATTCGCGATCATTCGGAGAAGCTGGCTATTGCCGAATGGCCGCAATACGTGGCGCCCACGCTCGTCACGCGCGATGCGGCTCGCCTGCGCGGCTTTCATGCGAAACATGGCGATGTCATTCTGAAACCGCTCGATGGCATGGGCGGCATGGGCGTGTTCCGCGTGAAAGCGGACGGCATGAACCTCGGGTCCATCATCGAGATGTTGAGCGAGGACGGCGCGCGTACGGTGATGGCGCAGAAGTTCATCCCCCAGATCACGGACGGCGACAAGCGCATTCTGGTGATCGGCGGTCAGCCGGTGCCGTATTCGCTGGCGCGTATTCCCCAGGGCAACGAGGTGCGCGGCAATCTGGCGGCGGGCGGTCTTGGCCGTGCGCAACCGCTGTCGGCGCGCGATCGCGAGATTGCCGAAACGCTTGGGCCAATTCTTGAAGCACGCGGGCTTTTGCTGGCCGGCCTCGATGCCATCGGCGATTACCTGACGGAAGTCAACGTGACGAGCCCGACATGTTTCCGCGAAATCATGGATCAGACGGGCTTCGACGTTGCTGGAATGTTCATCGACGCGCTCGAACGCGCGGTCGGCTGAACAGCCTTTCGAGCGCTAGCCAACGCTCGAATTGGCGCACTGCAAAAACATAATCGCCGACGCTGTTACAATTATTTCCCGGTTGCTTGCAAGTTTTAGGGTTGGAACGTGCTTTTTCCGGTCTTAAACTGTGTTTAAGAGTGCAAGCGTAAGCTGTGGTAATGGTGGAACGGTGTCTGGCGTAAGGCGGTTGATTTTCGGCCCGCTTGCGACCATATAGGCATCGATCCCGCGCCGCTCGCGCGTTTTCGAGCGATCTCTAGACGCCGGCAACCCTGGCGTCGTTACAGAGGCAGCAATCCTGACATGGCTGGCATTCTGATCATCGCGCATGCTCCGTTCGCTACCGCGCTACGCGAGTGTGTCGCGCACATTTACGGCGGCTTGCCCGCACGCATCGGCGTTGTCGACGTAACGCCCGATTGCGATCCCGTCGAAGTCCGCGCGTTTGCGCGCTCGGAACTCGACCGTCTGCGAGAAGACAATGGCGCCATCGTGCTCACCGACGTCTTCGGCGCGACGCCCGCGAACATCGCGGCGAGTCTCGCGGAAACGGACGTGCGCGTGCTCGCAGGCGTCAATTTGCCGATGCTCGTGCGCGCCGTGTGTTATCGCGCGACTCCCATCGACACGCTTACCGAAAAAATTTTGCAAGGCGGCTCGAAAGGCATCCAGGAACTGGATTCGTCCACGCCGCTTAATCCTTGCGCGCTCGCGACGAAGGCTGCCGGTTCGCAAGATCCGGCGTGCTCCGCGAGTGCCGATCTCGTCGCCGCGAAAGCCGCGAGTCACTGACGCCGCTCAATTCATCCACTAGCGCCCGGAGCATCATGCTGCAACAGGAAACAACGATCGTAAACAAGCTGGGACTCCACGCGCGGGCATCGGCGAAGCTCACGCAACTGGCCGGCAGCTATCAGTCGGAAATCTGGATGAGCCGCAACGGTCGCCGGATCAACGCCAAGAGCATCATGGGCGTGATGATGCTGGCAGCAGGTATCGGCAGCACGGTGACCATCGAAACCGAAGGCGCCGACGAAGCCGATGCGATGAAAGCGATCCTCGCGCTTATCGCCGACAAGTTCGGGGAAGGGCAGTAAGCGCTTCATCCCGCATCGGAAGTAGCCAACGAAAAGCCGCGCTTCGACGCGGCTTTTTTGCGTCCGCGTTCTTTGCAGGACAAACGGCCGCGCCTCGCTGCGACGGCCGTTCGGCGACCGCGGCCTCATTCGAACTTATAATGCTAGCGCGGTCCTAAGCGCCTGCCGCAGGCCACTAGAGACCGCGCAGAAACTACAGAGGAGGTGCGCGTGTCCTTCACGCTGCATGGAATTCCCGTCTCACGAGGCATCGCCATTGGGCGAGCGTATCTGATCGCGCCTGCGGCGCTCGATGTCGCTCACTATCTTATCGATCCGGACCAGATCGACGCTGAAATCGCGCGGTTTTATGCCGCGCAAGCGGGCGTGCTCGCCGAACTCGAAACGCTTCGCAACGACCTGGCCGCGGACGCGCCTGGCGAAATGACAGCGTTCATCAACGTTCACATGATGATCCTGAACGACGCCATGCTCGTGCAGGAAGTCATCGATCTGATTCGCACGCGGCGCTACAACGTCGAATGGGCGCTCACCGAACAACTCGAAATCCTGAGCCGCTATTTCGACGAAATCGAAGACGAGTATCTGCGCGAACGGAAGGCGGATATCGAGCAAGTGGTGGAACGGCTGCTCAAGGCGCTTGCAGGCGCGCCGACCACTGCATCGATGGTGGCGCATACGGTTGCGAGCAACGGTCACAACGAGATGATCGTCGTCGCGCACGACATCGCGCCGGCCGACATGCTGCAGTTCAAGACGCAAGCATTCAAAGGTTTCGTCACCGATCTCGGCGGCCGCACGTCGCATACGGCGATCGTCGCGCGTAGTCTCGGCATTCCCGCGTCGGTCGGCGTGCAGCAGGCGAGCGTGCTGATTCGTCAGAACGATCTCATCATCGTGGACGGCGATCACGGCATTGTCATCGTCGATCCCGCGCCGATCGTGCTCGAAGAGTATTCGTACCGGCAAAGCGAAAAGGTGCTGGAGCAGCGCAAGCTGCAGCGCCTCAAGTTTTCGCCGACGCAAACCTTATGCGGCACGAAGATCGAGCTGTGCGCGAACATCGAACTGCCCGAGGATGCGAAGGTCGCGGTGGAAGCGGGCGCGATGGGCGTCGGCCTCTTTCGCACCGAGTTTCTCTTCATGAATCATAAGAACCAGTTGCCGGAGGAAGAGGAGCAGTTCGAGGCCTACAAGCGCGCGATCGAACTGATGAACGGCAAGCCGGTGACCATTCGCACGATCGATGTCGGCGCGGACAAGCCACTCGATTCGATGAGCGCCGGCGACGGCTACGAAGTCGCGCCGAACCCGGCGCTCGGGCTGCGCGCCATTCGCTGGAGTCTGTCCGAGCCGCAAATGTTCATGACGCAACTGCGCGCCATCTTGCGCGCATCCGCGTTCGGTCCGACCAAGATTCTGATTCCAATGCTCGCGCACGCGCAGGAGATCGATCAGACGCTCGATCTGATCCGCGAGGCGAAGCGTCAACTCGACGACGCGGGCATCGCCTACGACCGCCAGATTCAGGTCGGCGCGATGATCGAGATTCCCGCCGCCGCCATCGCCGTGCGGCTCTTCCTGAGCCGGCTGGATTTTCTGTCGATCGGCACCAACGATCTGATTCAATACACGCTCGCCATCGACCGCGCGGATAACGCGGTCGCGCATCTGTACGATCCGCTGCATCCGGCCGTGCTGAATTTGATCGCGTTCACGCTGCGCGAAGCGAAGCGCGCCGGCGTGCCGGTTTCGGTGTGCGGTGAGATGGCGGGCGACCCGACGGTCACGCGCTTGTTGCTCGGGCTCGGTCTGACCGAGTTTTCGATGCATCCGAGCCAGTTGCTTGTCGTGAAGCAGGAAATCTTGCGCTCGAATCTCAAGGCATTCGATAAGCCCGTAGCGGACGTGCTCGCGGCTTACGAGCCGGATGAATTGCAAGCAGCGTTGGCGCGGCTTCAGAAGATTTGAGGCTTACGAAGCACGCGCATGCCGCTCGCCGCAGACCACGCAATCGGCCTGGCGCGCGATCTTCATCGTGTTCCACTCCATGCGCAGTGAATCCAGCATCGTCAGCCGGCCGGCGAGCGTTTCGCCGAAGCCGCCGATCACGCGTAGCGCCTCCGCCGCTTGCATTGCGCCAATGATGCCCACGGTCGGCGAGAACACGCCCATCGTCGAACACGCGACTTCCTCGAACGCCTGATCCGGCGGAAACACGCATGCATAACACGGCGATTGCTCCGAGCGGAAATCGAATGTGCTGATCTGCCCGTCGAAACGCAAGGCCGCGCCCGACACGAGCGGGACGCCATGCGCGACGCACGCGGCGTTGATTGCGTGACGCGTGGCGAAGTTGTCGCTGCAATCCAGCACGACCGACGCGCCCGGCACGTTGGCATCGAGCCAGGCCGCGTCGGCACGCGCGTTGACCGCTTCGATCTCGACATCCGGATTCAGCGCGTTGAGCGTCGCGCGCGCGGATTCCACTTTGGCCTCTCCGACCGAACGCGTCGCGTGCACGATCTGCCGTTGCAGATTCGTGAGATCGACGGTATCGGCATCGACGAGGGTCAGCTTGCCGATTCCCGCTGCCGTGAGATACATCGCGGCAGGCGCGCCTAGGCCGCCCGCGCCGACGATGATCGCGTGAGCATCGAGAAAGCGCTGCTGCGCTTCGATGCCGATTTCATTGACGAGAATATGGCGGGAATAGCGGAGAAGTTGGTCGTCGTTCATCGAGCGGGCGCGTGGCAACGCGCTGTCTGTGCTGCGAAGGGAACGCCATGGAAGCGGCGCGCTTGAGGCGGATATTTTAAGCGCGCGCGGGAGGAAAGGCTTCGCGGCGCGTGACCGCGAAGCCTTACTGCTGATGTTGCCCTGCCTCTTACTTCGACTGAGCCGTGGGCGACGAAGCCGGTTCCGCGCCCGATGCCGGCGCCGAACCCGGCGTGGCCGGCAGCGCGGGCGCCGCAACCACCGGCGCCGAAGCCGAACGTCCCGGCTTGTTCTGTGCGAGCTTGCGTTCGCTGTACGACTTCGATTCGACGACCGTCTTGCCTTCCAGCTTGTTCAACGCCTGCGCAAGCATGAAGTCGTCCGAACTGCCGAACTCCACCGGCTTGCGTTCGCGATCCTTGCGACGCTGCTCCGGCGTTTTCTTGTCGTTCTGCTCTTCGAGAATGCGCAGTTGTTCCAGGCGGTCCTGCTCGCGCTGTTCGGATTCCTTCTTCTCGTTCGGGTCTTGCGTGTTGGCGAGGTGATTCGAATAATCGACTTCGCGCGTGACGAGCGCGTCGTCGGGGTCGCCATCCGCGTATTGATCCACCGGCACATCGGGGCGCACGCCCTGGTTCTGGATCGACTTGCCGCTCGGCGTGTAGTAGTACGCCGTTGTCAGACGCAGCGCGGTGTCCGCGGTCATCGGGCGAACCGTCTGCACCGAGCCCTTGCCGAAGGTCGTCTTACCGACGATCAGCGCGCGGTGATGATCCTGCAACGCGCCCGCCACGATTTCCGATGCCGACGCCGAGTAGGCGTTGGTCAGCACGACCATCGGCACCTTCTTGAAGATGTCCGGCACGCTCTTCAGCGGATCGGAATCGAAGGAGGGCAAACGATAGTTGTCGTAGGTGTCGCGGAAAGTCTGCTTCGCGTCCGCGATCTGGCCATTGGTCGACACGACCACCGAGTTGTCCGGCAGGAATGCGCCCGCCACGCCGACCGCGCTCTGCAACAGACCGCCGCCGTTATTGCGCAGGTCGAGCACGAGGCCCTTCAGGTTCGGTTGTTGACGCGCGAGATCCTGCAGCTTGGCCGCGAGGTCCGGCACCGTGCGTTCCTGGAAGCTCGTGATGCGGATATAGCCATAGCCCGGCTCAGGCACCTTCATCTTGACCGACTGCACGCGGATGAGCGCACGCGTGACGGTGAGCGGGAACGTGCGGTCGTCGCTCTTGCGGAAGATGGTGAGCGTGACCTTGGTGCCCGGTTCGCCGCGCATTTGCTTGACGGCCTTGTCGAGCGTCATGCCGCGCACCGGCTTGTCGTTGATGCGCGTGATGAGGTCGCCCGGACGAATGCCGGCACGGAACGCAGGCGTGTCTTCGATAGGCGAGATGACCTTGATGAGACCGTCTTCCGAGGAAATCTCGATGCCGAGGCCCGCGAAACGGCCCTTGGTCTGTTCCTGAAGCTCTTCGTAATCGGTCTTGTCGAGATACGACGAGTGCGGATCGAGGCTCGACACCATGCCCTTGATGGCGGCGGTGAGGAGCTTCTTGTCATCGACGGGTTCGACGTATTCGTGCTTGATCTGCCCGAAGACTTCGGCGAAGAGCCGCAATTGATCGAGCGGCAGCGGCGATGAGGCCGCTTGCTGGGCGGACGCGGAAATCTGCAGAGTTGCAAGTGCGCCGGCAGCAACGCCCGCGGCTATGAGACCGAAGTTTTTCAGGTTCTTTCGCATAGAGGAGTGCGTTTGGAAAACGAATGGGCTGCATCGTGGGTGACGGGCCAGTATACCCGCTCACCTTCAATGACGACTTAAACGCAACTTAAATGCCCGGGCACGCAGCGCTTGAAACAGCGGGCCCTGCGACGAATGTGCCGGGCGCGACGGAAGACTGTCAGCGAGCGGACATCGGCGCGCGGACCGCCGTGGTCCGCGCATGCAAAGCGCTTGTCGTGCTTATCCCGCCTTGCCCTGCTTGGCGACAGCCGCCTGCGCCGCCGCGATGGCGTCCGGATCGCCCAGGTAGTAATGCTGGATGGGCTTCAGGTTCTCGTCCAGTTCATATACGAGCGGGACGCCGTTCGGGATGTTCAGTCCGACGATGTCGTCATCCGAAATATTGTCCAGATACTTCACGAGCGCACGGATGGAATTGCCATGCGCCGAGATCACGACCTGTTTGCCCGACTTGATGGCCGGCGCGATTGACTCGTTCCACATGGGCAGCACGCGCGCGACCGTGTCTTTCAGGCACTCGGTAAGCGGCAGTTGTTCACGCGGCACGCGGGCATAGCGCGGGTCGTTAAAGGAAGCGCGTTCGTCGTCCGGATTCAGCGCGGGCGGCGGCGTGTCGTAGCTGCGGCGCCAGACGAGCACCTGGTCGTCGCCGTACTTCTTCGCGGTCTCGGCCTTGTTCAGCCCGGCAAGCGCGCCATAGTGACGCTCGTTCAGACGCCACGAATGAACGACCGGAATGTACATCTGGTCCATTTCGTCCTGCACGTGCCAGAGCGTGCGGATGGCGCGCTTGAGCACGGAGGTATAAGCGATGTCGAAGGTATAGCCCGCTTCCTTCAGCAGCACGCCTGCCTGGCGTGCCTCGCGATTGCCCTGCTCGGTCAGGTCGACATCCACCCAGCCGGTGAAGCGGTTTTCCTTGTTCCACGTCGATTCGCCGTGGCGGATGAGCACTAGCTTGTACATGTTTGTAGGTCGGTCAGTTAGGAAGCGGTGCGCCGATCGCACCCCCGATATCCTGCCCACGCGCGCGGGGTGCCGCCATCGGCCGGATGGACAAGGCCATCGCGGTAGACGGTTATTTTATAATGTTCGGATTGCCCTCATTTCCCTTTCTTCCTTCATTACTACCTTTCGGCGGCCCTCGACGTGAAGTTTTTCACTGATTACACGAATCTCGCACTCATCGCGATTGCGCTCATCTCCGGCGCGCTGCTGCTTTGGCCTGTCCTCATGCGGCGCGGCCGTGGCGGCATTTCGGCCGCTGAAGCCGTTACGCTCATCAACCGGCGCAACGCGGTGGTTGTCGATTTGCGGCCCGCGTCCGAGTTCGCGCAGGGCCACTTGCCGTCGGCCCGCAATATCGAGCAGACGGAGCTCCAAGCAAAAATTGGCCAGATCGCCAAAAATAAAGGCAATCCGGTCGTGCTCGTGTGCCAGACCGGTCAACAATCGCAGCGTGCCAGCCGCGCCGTTTCGGAGGCTGGCTACGCTGAGGTCCATGTTTTGCAAGGCGGTGTGGATGCCTGGCAAAAGGCCGGAATGCCGGTCGTGAAACAAGGAGCAGTCAAGTGAACAAAGTCCTCATGTACAGCACCCAAGTGTGCCCGTATTGCCAGATGGCCGAACGTCTTTTAAAGTCCCGCGGGGTCGAAAACATCGAGAAGGTGCTGATCGACCGTGAGCCGGGCCGTCGCGAGGAAATGATGACGCGCACCGGCCGCCGGACCGTGCCGCAGGTTTATATCGGCGACACGCACGTCGGCGGTTATGACGATCTTTCGGCGCTGGACCGCAAGGGCGGTCTCGTGCCGCTTCTCGAGTCGGCCTGACACCACCGCGCGCCGCTCGCGCATTGCGCCGGCGGCGAAGGCGCGCACGCCGAGAGACAGGCGCGCCGAACTTCGAATCATCTAGGAAACCATTATGTCCGACGAGAATAACCAACCGTTTTTCAACATCCAGCGCATTTATCTGAAGGATATGTCGCTCGAGCAACCGAACTCGCCCGCCATCTTCCTCGAACAGGACATGCCCGCGGTTGAGGTCGAAGTCGATGTCAAGGCCGACCGTCTGGCTGAAAGTGTCTTCGAAGTGCTGGTAACAGGCACGGTTACGGCCAAAGTCACGGACAAGGTGGCATTCCTGATCGAAGCAAAGCAGGCAGGTATCTTCGACATTCGCAATATTCCGGCTGAACAGATTGACCCGCTCGTCGGCATTGCGTGCCCGACCATCCTGTTCCCGTACCTGCGCTCGAATATCGCCGATGCGATCACCCGCGCCGGTTTCCCGCCGATCCACCTCGCCGAAATCAACTTCCAGGCCTTGTACGAGCAGCGCCTGTCGCAGCTCGCGGGCTCGCAGGAAGGCGCGGCGAACGGCGCGACGCACTGACGCTTAACGTATCAACCAGTCTGGTCTCACTCTGCCTAACCGGAGCCGAGCATGAAAGTAGCCGTCCTCGGCGCCGGCGCGTGGGGCACCGCATTAGCGGGCCACCTCGCGGCACGGCACGACACGTTGCTCTGGGCGCGCGATGGCGCGCTCATCGAATCGCTTACCCAAACGCATGAAAACGCGCGATATCTCGCGGGCGTAGGCCTGCCAGAAGCGCTGGCGTATTCCGCCGATTTCAACGCGGCCCTCGCACACGCCGCCGCTGACGACGCGTTGTGCGTCGTCGCGACGCCCGTCGCGGGCCTGCGCGCCATGTGCCGCTCGATGCGCCAGGCGGGCATCGTTCCCGCGCATATTCTCTGGCTATGCAAGGGCTTCGAAGCGGATACGCAGTGCCTTCCGAACGAGGTCGTCGCGGCCGAATTGCCTGACCATGTCAGTAACGGCACGCTGTCGGGTCCGAGTTTCGCGCGCGAAGTCGGGCGTGGTTTGCCAGTTGCGCTGACGGTCGCGAGCGCATCGGCGACCTTGGGCACGCGCACCGTGACCGCGTTCCATCATGGCGCCATGCGCATCTATACCGGCGACGATATCGTAGGCGTCGAAGTGGGCGGCGCGGTGAAAAACGTGCTCGCCATCGCCACCGGCATCTCCGATGGCCTCGGCCTCGGCCTCAACGCGCGGGCGGCGCTCATCACACGCGGTCTCGCGGAAATGTCGCGGCTTGGCGTCGCATTGGGCGGGCGCGCGGAGACTTTCACCGGTCTCACGGGCCTCGGCGACCTGATTCTTACCGCAACCGGTGACCTTTCGCGCAACCGCACGGTCGGCGTGCAACTGGCGAGCGGCCGCACGCTCGACGAGATTCTCGCGGCGCTCGGGCATGTAGCTGAGGGCGTGCGCTGCGCGCGCGCGGTTCTTTCGCTTGCGCAGTCGCGTGGCATCGACATGCCGATCACACAGGCGGTATGCCGCGTACTTTTCGATAACGTCACGCCGCGCCACGCGGTGCAGGCGCTGCTCAGCCGGGACGCGAAGGCCGAGTAGCTTTTAGTCTGCGTCGCGACGCGGACCGAAGCGGTTCACGACGCTCACTCGCCACCGTCGAATCCGGCCTGACGCCACGCCTCGAACGTGACGATTGCCACCGTGTTCGACAAATTCAGGCTGCGGTTGCCCGGACGCATGGGCAGGCGCACGCGTTGTTGCGTCGGAAAACCATCCAGCAAGTCGGCCGCAAGACCGCGTGTTTCCGCGCCGAACACAAACCAGTCGCCGGGCTGGAACGCGTGATCGAAAAAGGGCGTCGAGCCGCGCGTGGTAAAGGCAAACATGCGCGCTGGGTCGGGCGTTTCCTTCGCGAGGAAGGCGCTCCAGTTGGCGTGCACGTTCATCTCCGCGTACTCGTGATAATCGAGACCGGCGCGGCGCATTTTGGCGTCGTCGAGCGGAAAGCCGAGCGGCTCGATCAGATGCAAACGCGCGCCCGTGTTGGCGCACAGGCGGATCACATTGCCGGTGTTCGGCGGAATTTCGGGCTCGACGAGTACGACGTTGAACATGGATTGCAGTGGTGAATTGGTTAATCTTTGGGGGTGCGCAGCGCCACGAAATTGCTGACGCGCCGCGCGCCCGCCAGCTTCAATGTGCGCGCGAGGGCATCGAGCGTGGCGCCGGAGGTCATCACGTCATCGACCACGCCAACATGCTTGCCGCGCACGTCGCCCTTTACTTCGAACGCGGATGCAACGTTGCGGCGGCGCGTATCGAGATCGAGTTTGGATTGCTGCGCAGTGTCGATTCTGCGCACGACGAGCGCGGCGTCACCGTGAACGCGCATGCGACGCGCGAGCGGATGCGCAATCGCCCACGCCTGGTTGTAGCCGCGCGCGGCAAGGCGCTGGCGCGATAGCGGCACCGGCACGATCACGTCGGGTAAAGGCAGATCGCTGTCATCGAACAACGCAGCGAGATGCCGCGCGAATGTCGCGCCTGTCGCCAGCCGCGCGCGAAACTTCAGCTCGACGGCCAGTGTGTCGAGTGGCGCGCGATAGTCGGCAAGCGCGATCGTGTCATTGAACGCAGGCGGATTGTCGAGGCACGCCGCGCAGTGCATCCGCGTATCTTCGCGTTCTCTGTCCAGCGCAAACGCCGCCAGCGGAAGCGCGCAGGTCGCGCATCTCAGGCGCGACTCGTTCCAGTACTGGCCGTCACAATCGCTGCACACCACGTCTTGCGACAAATTGCCGCATAACGCGCACTGGCTGGGCAGCGCGGCATCGAGCAGCCGTTTTCCAAGTCCGCGCGCGGTCATCGCGACGCGTGCGGATGACGGGAAGAAATGGCTGAAGACATTCATGGCGGCGCGGACGAATGGTAGGCAACAGGCAACGAACTCGGACGAGCGCATGCACGTGCGGAGAAACAATCGGAACGGTTATGCCCCGTATCGGCCCTAAGCACGGGCTGATTTCAAGACGACCGAGTATACTTCGCACTCTTCGCGAATAGATCGTCATGTCCCAAACGCCCCCTCAAACTAGCCGACCGGCCTATGATTCGCGCCGTTTGCGCGCGATCTTCGACCGTCGCGCCGCGACTTTCGACGAAGTCGCGTTCCTGCCTCGCGAGATTGCCGGCCGGATGCGCGAGCGCCTCGAATACATCAAGGTCGCGCCGACGCGCGTGCTGGATGCGGCGTGCGGCATGGGCGCGGATCTGCCCGCGCTGCGCGAGCGCTTTGCGGAGGCATCGGTACTGGGTGTCGATATTTCTTCCGCGATGCTCGCGCGCGCCCGCGATGCGGAATCGGCGGAAGCCGAAAACGGCGCGGGCTGGCGGCGGTTCCTGCCGGCCACGCTCGCCAAGGCCTTCGGCGCGCGCGGACCGCAACTCGCGCAGGCGGATTTCTCCGAGCTGCCGTTCGCATCGGGCGCGTTCGAGATGCTCTGGTCGAACCTCGCGCTGCACTGGCACTCGCGGCCCGACCTCGTTTTCCCTGAGTGGCAACGCGTGCTGAAGGTCAACGGCCTTCTCATGTTCAGCACCTTCGGCCCAGACACGCTGCGTGAGCTCGCCGCGGCGTATCGCGAGGCCGAGCGCACGCTGGGCTTGCCGCCGCAGCCGCATACGATCGATTTCGTCGACATGCACGACTTGGGCGACATGCTGGTGGAAGGCGGCTTCGAGATTCCGGTGATGGATCAGGAGGTGCTCACCATCACTTACCGTTCGCCGGAATCCTTGCTTGCCGATGTCACGCGCTGGGGTGCTTATCCGTTCGAACGAAGCGCGGCCGCAGACTCGCAAATCGACGTGAAAGCCAGACGCAGCGCGGTTCACAGCGCGCTCGAAGCCCTGCGTCGCGACGACGGAACGATCCCGCTCACGTTCGAAGTGATCTACGGTCACGCATGGAAAGCGGTGCCGCGCACGACCGCCGAAGGTCACGGAATCATTCGGCTGGAAGATATAGGACGAGGCCAAAAACGGAATCGGTGACGGGGTAAAGAGGGCGTCAGTTATGTCTGAAATTTGCGGGCAAAAAGCAGCGCCAAAAGGTGCGTCAAAAGGGCGCAGAAGCTTGTGGCGCTTGGGTTTCAGACGTTACGACCCTTGCTTGTGGATACTACCCGACGCGCCTATAATGCGTCAGTTTGTCGCCCGGGCTGTGACAAATTTGGGCGAAATCCGAGCAAAAGTATGTGATTGCATGCGGATGGGAAGGAGGCGGCGATGCAAGCAAGCCACGCGCTGACAGACGACGAGCCAGTCATCAAAGACTGGCTGATGAAACGGAACTGCTCCGCTTCGCCGCGTCAGTTCGTGGTCTTTTATCTGTCGCTGGCGCTGTTTTCCTTTCTCATCGCAACGCTCTTGTTTCTGAACGGCGCCTGGCTGGTGCTGCCGTTCACCGGGTTCGAGCTGACCGTGGTCGGCGTCGCGTTTCTAATCTACGCGCGGCACGCAGTCGACTACGAACGAATCCGGTTGTTTGAAAACCGCTTGTTGATCGAGCAGATGAACGCCGAGGAACTGACGCAGTTCGAATTTAATCCGCGCTGGGTGCGGGTCGAAACGGGCGCGACGCCGAGAGAGCCGCTCACGATCGTGTCGCGCGGTCAATCGGTGAAAATCGGACAACACCTTGCACAGCATCGTCGCAAACAATTTGCTGCCGAGCTGCGAGCGTCGCTGAGACGCTCTGCTTAAGAGGCATGATGTGGCCTGACGGCTCGGCGCGATGCCCACGGGGGTCGAGGGTTTGAATGGAAATTTTGGGTAAGGATGCTATGAAAACAATCAAGCGAGCCCTCTCGGGCGTGCTGGCGGCAGGCGCACTGCTGAACGCCGGCGTAGCCCTGGCGGTCAACGACAGTCCTGGCGGCCCAGCTGTAAACGAGCTGAACTTTCAGCCGCCAGTGACGAAGATCGCCGAGGAGCTCTACGGCCTCCATACGTTCATGCTCATCATCTGTCTCGTCATTTTTCTTGGCGTGTTCGGGGTGATGTTCTATTCGCTCATTGCGCACCGCAAGTCCAAAGGCCACAAGCCCGCTAATTTCCACGAAAGCACCACGGTCGAAATCATCTGGACGATCGTGCCGTTCGTCATCGTCGTGTTGATGGCGCTGCCGGCCACCAAGGCCGTCGTCGCAATGAAGGACACCAGCAACGCCGACCTCACCGTCAAAGTCACCGGCTACCAATGGAAATGGGGCTACGACTACGTGAAGGGTCCGGGCGAGGGCATCAGCTTCCTCTCCACGCTCACCACGCCGCGTAGCGAAGTGAACGGCCAGAAGCCGATTTCCGAGCTGTACCTGCAGGAAGTGGACAATCCGCTCGTCGTGCCGGTCGACAAGAAAATTCGCATCATCACCACCGCGAACGACGTCGTTCACTCGTGGTATGTGCCGGCCTTCGGCGTGAAGCAGGACGCCATTCCCGGCTTCGTGCGCGACACCTGGTTCAAGGCCGAGAAAATCGGTACTTTCCGTGGCTTCTGTACCGAACTTTGCGGTAAGGAACACGCGTACATGCCGGTGGTCGTCGAGGTGCTTTCCGCCGACGACTACGCGAAGTGGGTCGACACGCAAAAGAAGAAACTGGCCGCATCCGCCGACGATCCCAACAAGACCTACACGATGGACGAGCTGAAGACGCGCGGCGCGGCAGTCTACGCGTCGAACTGCGCGGTCTGCCATCAGCCGACCGGCAAGGGCGGCGGTCCGTTCCCGGCGCTCGACGGCAGCAAGGTTGCCAACGGCCCGATCGCGGACCACGTAAGCATCGTGCTGCACGGCAAGGGCGCCATGCCGCCGTGGCAGAGTACGCTTAACGATGTCGAGATCGCATCGGTCATCACTTACGAGCGCAATACCTGGGGCAACCATACGGGCGACATTCTGCAGCCGAAGCAAGTTGCCGACGCGCGCAATGGCAAGATGCCCGAAGGCGGCGGTCAGAAGACAGCGGCTGCGGCAACGCCCGAAGCCGCAAGCGCGGCGCCGGCTGCGGCGGCGTCCGGTGCCGAGGCAACGGCGAGCGCCAATCTGCCCGCGAGCATCTATTTCGAAACGGGCAAGAGCACGCTGCCCGCGGAAGCCAACGACGCGGTTCAGGCCGCAGCGGCCTATGCCAAGGCGCATCCCGAAGCGAAGCTCGCTATTTCCGGCTTCACGGATGCCTCCGGAGGCGCAGACCTGAACGCGGAACTCGCCAAGCAACGCGCGCAGGCCGTGCGCGACGCGTTGAAGGCAGCAGGTGTATCGGAAGATCGTATCGTGTTGAAAAAGCCCGAATCCGTTACGGGCGGCACGGATGCGAAGGAAGCCCGTCGCGTAGAAATCAGTCCGGCTGCTTGACCTGACGAGCGCACCTTTCCCTCATCGCGACACTGCGAGCCACGGAAAGGTCCGCCTCATAGCCGAGTGCCCCGAGTATTTGCTTTAGGAGATGATTGTCATGTCTAGCATCGGACACGATGTAGCCGCGGGTCACGACCACGCGCACGACGACCATGCGCACGAGTTGCCGCATGGCTGGCGCCGGTGGCTTTTCGCCACCAACCACAAGGACATCGGGACGCTGTACCTGTTGTTCTCCTTCATCATGTTCCTCTCCGGAGGCGTGATGGCGCTTGGCATTCGTGCCGAGCTGTTCGAGCCGGGACTGCAGATCATGCGTCCCGAGTTCTTCAACCAGTTGACCACCATGCACGGCCTCATCATGGTGTTCGGCGCGATCATGCCGGCGTTCGTCGGCTTCGCGAACTGGATGGTGCCGCTGCAGATCGGCGCGTCGGACATGGCGTTCGCGCGCATGAACAACTTCAGCTTCTGGCTCCTGCCGGTCGCCGCGGTTCTGCTGGTCGGCTCGTTCTTCGTGCCGGGCGGCGCGACCGCAGCGGGCTGGACGCTTTACGCGCCGCTTTCCACGCAGATGGGCCCGGGCATGGACTTCGCCATCTTCGCGGTCCACATCATGGGTGCGTCGTCGATCATGGGCGGTATCAATATCGTCGTGACGATCCTGAACATGCGCGCGCCCGGCATGACGCTCATGAAGATGCCGATGTTCGCATGGACGTGGCTCATCACCGCGTACCTCCTGATCGCCGTGATGCCGGTTCTGGCAGGCGCCATCACCATGGTGCTGTTCGACCGTCACTTCGGCACGTCGTTCTTCAATGCGGCAGGCGGCGGTGATCCGGTCATGTACCAGCATATCTTCTGGTTCTTCGGACACCCCGAGGTCTACATCATGATCTTGCCGGCGTTCGGGATCGTCTCGCAGGTGATTCCGGCGTTCTCGCGCAAGCCGCTTTTCGGCTATAGCTCGATGGTGTACGCCACGTCGTCGATCGCGATTCTCTCGTTCATGGTCTGGGCGCACCACATGTTCGCCACGGGCATGCCGGTGACGGGCCAGCTGTTCTTCATGTACGCGACCATGCTGATCGCCGTTCCGACGGGCGTGAAGGTGTTCAACTGGGTCGCGACGATGTGGCGCGGCGCGCTGACCTTCGAGACGCCGATGCTCTTTGCAATCGGCTTCCTGTTCGTGTTCACGATGGGCGGCTTCACGGGCCTGATCCTCTCCATGGCCCCGCTCGACATCCAGATGCACGGCACTTACTACGTGGTGGCGCACTTCCACTACGTGCTGGTGGCGGGTTCGCTTTTCGCGCTGTTCGCGGGCTGGTACTACTGGGCGCCTAAGTGGACTGGCTGGATGTATAACGAGATGCGCGGCAAGATCCACTTCTGGGCGTCGCTGATCTTCTTCAACATCACCTTCTTCCCGATGCACTTCCTGGGTCTCGCGGGCATGCCGCGTCGCTATGCGGATTACCCGGCGCAGTTCACGGACTTCAACCAGGTTGCGACCATCGGTGCGTTCGGATTCGGTCTCGCGCAGGTGTACTTCCTGTTCGCGGTCGCGCTGCCGACGTATCGCGGCGGTGGTGAGCTGGAAAAGGCAGGCGACAAGCCGTGGGATGGCGCGGAAGGACTGGAATGGACCGTGCCGAGCCCGGCGCCGTTCCATACCTTCGAGCAACCGCCGACGGTCGAATAATAGTCTGGTTTCGAAGGCTGCAAGGCTTCGCTCCGAAGCCTTGCAGTCACAAAGATCAAAGGAAGCATGGCCCCGAATCCACAAAAAAGACGTTCGCCCGAAGAAATCCGCGCGGGCAACAAGCGGCTCGGTTTGATCATGATGTTGATTGCCGCCGTCTTCTTTCTGGGTATCGTCGTCAGGCAATATCTGTTGTCGCGAGGGTAGGAAAGCCAAGTGTCCACTCAGGATGATTCTCAAGTCGACCGGTCGTTCAATCGGTCGATGCTGGTGAAGCTCTTCGTCGTGGCCGCGATGATGTTCGGCTTCGGCTTCGCCCTGGTGCCGATGTACAAGGCAATTTGCCAGATCACCGGCATCAACAATCTCGTGCAGCGCGATGCGAGCGCGCGCGAGGCGAAGAACACGCAGGTCGACGCGAGCCGTACGATTTCCATCGAGTTCGATGCGAACGCGCGCGGTCCGCTGCAGTTCAAGCCGGAGCAGAACAGTCTCGACATTCACCCCGGCGAAGTGATGACGGTGATGTACCAGGTGACCAACGAGCAAGGCCGCACGGTGAAGGCGCAGGCCATTCCGAGCTATGCGCCGAAGCAGGCCACCGAGTACTTCAAGAAGATCGAATGCTTCTGCTTCACGCAGCAGACGCTCGGGCCCAATGAGACGAAGCGCATGCCGGTGGTCTTCGTCGTGGACCCGAAGCTGCCGAAGGACGTCAAGACGATCACGCTGTCGTACACGTTCTTCGAACTCGACACACCGAAACCCGCGGCCAAGGGAACGTGATGATCATGAACCCAGAAGCACGAAATGGACGCAATGGACGTGACGGACGCAATGGCGGCGGTTTCCTGAAGCTCGTGAAGGCGGTGTTCTGGTCGTTCTTCGGCGTGCGCCGCCGGGCGGATCTGGAAAACGACGCCGCGCAGTTGAAGCCGTTGCATCTGATCGCGGCGGGGGTGATCGGCGCGGTGGTGTTCATCGTCGTATTGCTGCTGGTGGTGCGCGCGGTAGTCGGATAGACAAAACGTCGGGCGAGCGGTCGAACGCGCGGCGATACAAGAAAACTCAAGCAACTGGATCGAAGTGGAGAATCAAATGAGCGGTCAAAACGAGAGCCCGTACTATTTCGTGCCGCATCCGTCACGCCATCCGATCATGGCTGCGTGCGGTTTGCTGGTGATGCTGTCCTCGCTGGCGGCGTGGGTGAACGGTCATTCGTGGGCGCCTGCCACCACGTTCGTCGGCCTGCTGTTTCTGCTGTTCGTTCTGTGGCATTGGTTCGGCGACGCCATCTCCGAATCCGAAGGCGGCATGTACGGCAAGAACGTCGACGTGTCGTATCGCTGGAGCATGAGCTGGTTCATCTTCTCCGAAGTCATGTTCTTCGCGGCGTTTTTCGGCGCGCTGTTTTATGCGCGCGCCATTGCCATGCACGAACTCGGCAGCCTCGATTACAAGCTGATCTGGCCGGACTTCACCGCCGTGTGGCCGAACAACGGCCCGGCTGCGCTGGTGCCGCATTTCCGCTCGATGGTGCCGTGGCCGCTGCCGACCATCAACACGGCGCTCTTGCTTTCCTCGGGCGCGACGCTCACGGTGGCTCACCATGCGCTGCGTGAAGATCATCGCCGAAAGGCCATCATCTGGCTGGCTGCGACAGTCGCGCTGGGCGTGATCTTCCTGTTTTGCCAGGGCTACGAATACTTCCACGCCTACAACGAACTGAACCTGACGCTTTCGTCGGGTGTGTACGGTTCGACGTTTTTCCTGCTCACCGGCTTCCACGGTTTTCACGTGTTCCTTGGCGGCACCATGCTCGCGGTCGTTTGCGTGCGCCTGATTCGCGGCCACTTCACGGCGGAACATCATTTCGCCTTCGAGGGCGCCGCGTGGTACTGGCACTTCGTCGACGTCGTGTGGCTCGGGCTGTACGTCGTCGTCTACTGGCTGTAAGCGTTTGCTTCGAGCGAGGACGCGCCAATTCGGCGCGCACGCTGTCACGCAAGACATGCCACGCCGCCCTCGACCTTCGCGGGCGGCGTTTTGTTTTGGGAAGCGAGTGAATGCGCGCGATTGTGTCGCGACGCGACAATCGGTCCCGCGTGGGAAACCTTCGAGACGCGTTATCGTCCGAGCGGAATGCCGGTCGATTGAATCCAGCCCATCCAGTGCGCAAACAGGATGAACAGGAAGAGCGAAATGGACAGCCCGACGCGCGTGGCGAGCGACCACACCATGCGCTTCGTCTGACCTTTATCGGTCATCATGAAGTACAGGGCCGAGCCCAGGCTGCCAATGATGAGGATGAATGCAATAGCAACGATGATGTGCATGAAACCAGCCTGCGATAGTTGCATCGACCGCTCGCGAAACGCCGTGAGCAATATGAAAACGAGTCGTCTCATTATCGCACTCGATGAATCGGTGCGTGCGGCGTCGGTTCCGGAGCGTGCGGCATGAAAATCCGCCTCTGGCCCACGGTGCTGATCCTGATCGTCGTCGCAATCACTCTGCGGCTCGGCTTCTGGCAGCGCGACCGCGCGCATCAGAAGGAAGCGCTGAACGCGCAGATCGTCGCGTTCGAGAATGCGCCCGCACGACGCGTGAGTGTCGATCCGTTGCCGCTCAAGTCGATCGAATTCCATCGCGTCGAGGCGCGCGGCGAATTCATGCCGGAGCGCGTCGTCTATTTGGACAATCGTCCGTATAACGACCAGCCGGGCTTTTATGTCGTGATGCCGCTTAAACTCGAGGGCGGCGGCTACGTGCTCGTGAATCGCGGATGGCTGCCGCGCAACATGGCGGACCGTACGGGCATCGAGCCCTATGAGACGCCGAAAGGCATCGTGGACGTGAAGGGCATCGCGCGCTCGAATGCATCGGAGGCGTTCGAGCTCGGCAGCGGCGGCTCCGCTGCGCGTCAGCAGATCCGGCAAAACCTGAACGTCGCCTCGTATGCCGCGGAAACCGGGCTCGCGTTTCAGCCGTTCGTGATTCAACAGACGAGCGCCACCGCCGACAAGCTCGTGCGCGACTGGCCGGCGGCCACGCTTGGTGTCGATCGCAACTACGGCTACATGTTCCAGTGGTGGGGCATGGCGGCAGCGGCCATCGCCTTCGGCTTGTATGCCGCACGGCGCGCCGCGAGGAAAGACAGCGACCCGGCCGCCGCCGACGAAGCCGCCGACGACGAGGCCGCGAAAGAAGCATGAACCCATGATGCCGCGTCCAATGGAAGTGACATCGACCGAATAGAGAATCCATGCAAGCTCAACGCACCACTACAACCCGACCGCCCGCGAAAAAAGGCTCCTGGATTAGCGGCCGGTGGATGCTGGTACTGCTCGCGCTGGTCTGCGCGGCGCCGGTGATCGCCTCGTATCTGATGTACTACGTCGTCAAGCCCGCGGGCGGCACGACGAGCTACGGCACGTTGATCGAACCGCAACGGCCGATTCCGGAACAGATCGTCGTCACCGATGAAAAAGGTCAGCCGGTGCCGCTCAAGTCGCTCGAAGGCAAGTGGCTGATGATCACCGTCAACGGCAGCGATTGCGACGAAGTGTGCGTGAAGCGCCTCTATTTCATGCGGCAGGTGCGCGCGCTACAGTCGGGCGAGCGCGAGCGCGTGCTGAACGTCTGGCTGCGCACGGACGACAAGCCCGTCGCGAATGTCATCAAAACCGCGTATCCGCAACCGGACACACGCATGCTCGTGACGAACGAACAAGCCCTCTCGGGATGGCTGCCGGTGGACGCCGGCACGAAGCTTTCGGATCACATTTATCTTGTCGATCCGAACGGCAACCTGATGATGCGCTTCCCGAAGAACCCCGATCCCAAGAAGATCAACACGGACGTGGCGAAGCTATTGAAGTGGTCGCGCATCGGCTGATACGCCGGGACGCCACGACCAAAACGAAGGTGAAAGTATGTTTGTATTAGAACTCGGTCTGATCGGCCTATGCATTGCGCTGCTGCCGCTCTCGTTCGTCTGGGTCAAGGCCGATGACAACAAGTTCAGGAAGCTCGTCTGGCTAACCACTTTTCTGACGCTCGATCTGATCATGTTCGGTGGCTTCACGCGCCTGACCGATTCCGGCCTTGGCTGTCCCGACTGGCCTGGCTGTTATGGCACGGCGTCGCCGTTCATCGCGCACGCGCAGATCGCGGCCGCGCATCAGGCCATGCCCACTGGTCCGGTCAGCCCGATGAAGGCGTGGATCGAGATGCTGCATCGCTACTTTGCGATGGCGATCGGCGTGCTGATCATCGCGCAGGTCGTCATTGCGTGGACCGCGCGCATCAGACGAAAGGCGCTGCATGTTTCGCCGTGGTGGCCGACGGGCATCCTCGCGCTCATTCTGCTGCAAGGCGCTTTTGGCGCGTGGACCGTCACGCTCAAGTTGCAGCCGGTCATCGTCACGACGCATCTCTTGCTCGGGCTTGCGTTGCTGGCCGCGCTCGGCTGGCTCGCCGCGCGGCAAACGCCGATTCCCTCGCTCGACCCGGCCGCCGCGCGATGGATGCCGGCCGCGATTGTCGGCATCGTGTTGCTCGTTGTGCAGATTGCGCTGGGTGGCTGGGTCAGTACGAACTACGCGGTGCTCGCCTGCACGGACTTTCCACTCTGCAATGGCCAATGGATTCCGCCGATGAACTTCGAACACGGTTTCCACTTGTGGCGCGCGCTCGGCATGACCGGCAACGGCGACGTCATCTCGCAGGACGCGCTGGTGGCAATCCATTGGACGCATCGCACGTTTGCGATAGTGGTCGTGCTTTATCTGCTCTGGCTCGCCGCGATGCTGCGCCGTTTCGAGTCCCTACGCACGCCCGCTACCGCCGTGCTCGTCGTCATCCTGATTCAATTTTTCACAGGTTTGTCCAATATCGTGTTGCAGTGGCCGCTGCCTATCGCAGTGGCGCACAATGGCGGGGCTGCCATCCTGTTGCTACTACTCGTTATGCTAAACTTTCGAATCTCTTCCAGCCGTCCCGGCCGCGCCGCGGTTCCCGCGCGCGACATCGTTTCAGCGTGACTCCACATCATGGATAGCACGACACTTCACTCCCCGCTTGGCAGCCGCGTATCGCAATACATTGCGCTGACCAAGCCGCGCGTCACGCAGCTTGCCGTGTTCTGCGCCGTCATCGGCATGTTCCTCGCCACGCCCGGCATGGTGCCGTGGACCGTTTTGATTGGTGGCGCGGTCGGCATCTGGCTGCTGGCGGGCGCTGCGTTCGCCATCAACTGCCTCGTCGAACAGAAGATCGATGCCAAGATGCGTCGCACCGCGTGGCGTCCTTCGGCGCGCGGGCAAATCACGAGCGCGCAGATTCTCACGTTCTCGGCGGTGCTCGGCGGTATCGGCATGTGGACGCTCTATACGTTCACCAATCCGCTCACGATGTGGCTGACGGTTGCCACGTTCGTGGGCTACGCCGTCATCTACACGTTGTTGCTCAAGCCTTATACGCCGCAGAACATCGTCATTGGTGGCGCTTCGGGTGCCATGCCGCCAGCGCTCGGTTGGGCGGCCGTCACGGGTGCGGTTCCCGGCGACGCGTGGATTCTCGTGCTCATCATCTTCGTCTGGACGCCGCCGCATTTCTGGGCGCTCGCGCTGTATCGCAAGAAGGATTACGAAAACGCCGGTCTGCCCATGCTGCCTATCACGCACGGCGAGCAGTACACGCGTCTGCATATCTTCCTGTACACGGTCATCCTGTTCGCGGTCACGCTGATGCCGTTCATCTCGGGCATGAGCGGCGTGATCTATCTGGCGAGCGCGGTTGCGCTGGGCGCGGTGTTTCTCGGTTACGCGTGGAAGATTTATCGCGATTACTCGGACGCGCTGGCGCGCAAGACCTTCCGTTATTCGATCGTGTATCTGTCGCTCTTGTTCGGCGCGCTTCTGGTCGATCATTACGTTCGCACGGTGATCGGTGCATGAGGGCGTTCTTTCGCAAGATGCTCGCTCCGCTTTTGCTCGCGCTGGCGAGCATGGCGCTGCTCTCTGCATGCGAGAAGGCGCCCGATTTCAAGAACCTCGACATCACGGGCAACAAGCAGTTTGGCAGCGACTTCTCGTTGCCCGACACCAGCGGCAAGACACGCACGCTCGGTGACTTCAAAGGCAAGGCCGTGGTTTTGTTTTTCGGCTATACGCATTGCCCGGATGTCTGCCCGACCACACTCGCCGAACTCTCGCAAGCATTGCAGCAACTCGGCGGTAAAGCGAAGGACGTGCAGGTGCTCATGGTCACGGTCGATCCCGCGCGCGACACGCCCGATCTTCTCGGTCAATACGTGACGGCGTTCAACCCGGCGTATGTCGGCTTGCGGCCGGCAAACGACGCCGAGCTTGCCAAAGTCGCGAAGGATTTCCGCGTGTACTACGCGAAGTCCAACGGCAAGACGGCGGACGACTACACGATGGATCACACCGCCGCGAGCTACGTGTTCGACAAGGACGGCAAACTGCGTCTTTTCGCGCGCGACGGTCAGGGCGTCGAGCCGTGGGTGCATGACTTGAAGCTGCTGATCGACTGAGATCGGCGCATCGTTGGTTTGGAGAAAGCGGCCTGCGGGCCGCTTTCTTCATTCCGCGGCAGGCTCCGGCAACTTCAGTCCGGGCGCAAGACGTGTCGCCTTGAACTCGGTGACATCGTAGTGAGCCAAGTTCTGCTGCGCGAACGGATCTTCCGCGATGATCGCGTCGAGCCGCTCACGCTCGATGGCCGACGCCAGAATGATGCCGCCTTCGCGCGGCACTTTCGGACCCGCGATCACGAAGACACCAGCGGCGAAGTAGCGCTGCAGATACTCGCGATGGGCTTCGAGCGCATCGTCGATTTCCGCAAGAGCGCCGGTATAACGCAGATTGATCATGTACATGATGGTGTCTCAGAAATCGGTCTGTAGCGATTCTAGACGTCAAAGCGCGAGCCGGATATCGACATGAACATTCTGTCTTTTCCGTCGCACCAAAGCCGTGCGAACATTCGTTTCCCGGTTGGCATCGACCGAGGGCGATGAATCCATCGCGGGCACTCAAGCGGCAATTTTGCAGCAACCTCGCATTGAAACAGGAACACCATGCAGCGCAGAAATTTGCTTAAAGCTCTTACCGTCGTCGCGGCGTCTGCCGCTTATTTCATTAGCGTCACCGCGCATGCCGATGACAAGGTCATCAAGGTCGGCACCATCAGCGGACCCGACGCGCAAATCTGGCAAGTCGTGCAGAAGGTCGCGAAGCGCGAAGGCCTCAACGTCAAGGTGATCGAGTTCAACGATTACGTTCAGCCGAACGCCGCACTCGATGCTGGCGACCTCGACGCCAACAGCTTCCAGCATCAGCCGTATCTCGACAGTCAGGTGAAGCAGCGCGGCTACAAGATCGTGAATGCGGGACTGACCTATATCTCGCCGCTTGGCGTGTATTCGAAGAAGCTGAAGTCGCTGAAGGATCTGCCGCAAGGCGCGAAGGTCGCGGTGCCGAACGATCCGTCGAACGAAAACCGAGCGCTTCTTTTGCTGCAAGCGCAGGGCGTGATCAAGCTCAAGGCCGGCGCTGGCATGAACGGAAACAGCGCGACGCCGCTGGATGTCGCCGAGAACCCGAAGAAGCTCAAGCTACTCGAACTCGACGCCGCGCAACTGCCACGCACGCTCGCAGACGTCGATGCCGCCGCCATCAATACGAACTTCGCGCTGGCGGCGGGCTTGCAGCCGACCAAGGACGCTATCGCGCTAGAGGACGTGCACAGCCCTTACGCGAACTTGATTGCCGTCCGCGCCAAGGACAAAGACCAGCCGTGGGTGAAGAAGCTGGTCGCGGCGTATCAGTCCGAAGACGTGCGCCAGTTCATGAAGAGCGAGTTCAAAGGCTCGGTTGTACCTTCGTTCTGATCGAGAACGTACGGTTTGCCAACGGCGTCCCTTGGGACGCCGTTTTGCTGTCCGACGCCTTGGGGACCGAGGGCTATGTCAGCACTCGGTCCACGCAAACATCTCGAAGCATTACCACGCCGATCACGTGCGTATCGCCTTCTTTCACATGGCGCGACGTGACTAAAATGCTCGCTGCCGTCTCTCTTCATCTGAAGCGACACGACGAGCGAGCGAAATCAGCCCTCAGTCCGCATAAACACGCCGAAGCTCGCGATGCCAGATCACACCCGAATCGCCATCCTGCTTCGCCGTGAAGCCAGTGCGTTTGAATAGCGCGCACAGGTCCTCATGCACCATTGGCATCCGGCAGATCACGTTATCGTAGCCCGCGCCATGCGCGAAGTTCGTACAGGCGGATACGAGTTGCACGCCCAAGCCCCGCCGACGCGCGCCCGGTTCGACGAACAACAACTCGATTCGCGCCTCTTTCTCCGACTGCGCGCTTAAGAGCGCCGCGCCGACGCGCGCGGCGCCTTCACGTTCCGCCACCCAGCAAGCAATGCGTGGCGTTCCACTCTGCACGGCGCCGAGAAAACGCGCGACGACTTTCGCCGAATAGGCTTCGTTGGAATGGGCCGCACGGTCGGATGATTCCAGATGCGCGTGACGCTCGACGATCCAGCCGAAGTCGCCACGGCGAGGGCTGCGCAAACGCGTGTTGTGGCCTTCGCCATGATGAGGACTGAGCAGCCGCTCGATGTCGATCATTGCATTGGATAACTGCTCGATCTCGCCGGGCGTGAGCCGACTGAGCAAAGTGGCCGCTTCGGCCGAGACATGCAGGTCGATCTCGTCGACCTTGGCTCGCGCGTCCGCTGTAATGGTGAGCAAATGTGCGCGGCCGTCGGATTCGTTCCTGCCGCGCACAATAAGCCCGAGCTTCTGGAAGTTGGTGAGCAGCCTGCTCAGGTAGCCTGTGTCCAGGCCCAGATTGCGCGATAAGTCGGCTGCGGTGCGTGCGCGATCGTGCGCAAGTTCGTGGAGGATGCGCACCTCCGTTAGGGAAAAGTGGCTTTTGTGAAGCCGCTCGTGCAAGGCGCCCGCATGGCGAGCGAAGAAGCGATTAAAGCGTCTGACGACGTCTACCGCTCGACTCGGATCTGAAGAGCCCATCGACTTTTATCTCTCTCAATAATCAGTTTTATTATTTAATTAGTTGCGATTCCGAACCAATTGCACCATTGTGCCAAAGAAAGAACGATCGTGCTATTGCCAATTGGCCTGATTTTAAGCGCCCGTCGATATGTAGACCATTTTGTAGTTTTGGGCTTGACATGAGGGTAAATCCCGATGGCTGTCGTCTCCAAGTTGTTCAAGTTATTGTTGTTATAAACCATTGATTTTGCGATGTTATTGCCTGTTGGCATCAAGTGACGCAGAAGGTTTGACTGGTATTATGTTGGTTATATAATGGGCTCCAATTCGAGGCCTGCAGGGAACTTCATGAATGGACGCTTACGGGAATTGACGCCCGACGCGTCGAGTCCCACACCGCTGTATCTGCAGCTCGCCACGCGTCTTGCTGCAGCTATTCAGCGCGGCGCCTGGAATGCAGGTGAGGCGTTGCCAGCGGAGCGCACGTTGTCGGAAGCGGTCGGGGTTTCGCGTATCACCGCGCGAAAGGCGTTGGCTTTGCTCGTCGAGCGCGGGCTCATTCGGCGAGTACGCGGCGCAGGCAGTTTCATCACGCCGCGCACGCAAGATCCACTGTCGGTGCTGACGGGCTTCACGAAGAAGATGGAACAGCGCGGTTTCGCACCTGACTCGGTGTGGCTCCGGCGTGACGTGCGCGTAGCGAGTCGCGATGAAACCGTCCGTCTCGGGCTCGCGCCGGGCGCATCGGTCGCGAGTCTCGGCAGACTTCGCCGCGCGAACGGCATCGTCATGGCGGTCGAACATTCGGCGTTACCGGTGTCCGTCGTTCCGGAGCCGTTCGAGATCGGCGCGTCGCTGTATTGCTATCTCGAAGCGCGCGGGCAGTCGGTGGTGCGCGCGTTGCAGCACTTTCGTGCGGTCAACGCCGGAGCCGAGATTGCGCGGCTGATGGGCATTGCTCCACGCGCGGCGCTGCTCGTGATCACCCGTATCGGCTACTCGGCGGAGCAGCGCGCCATCGAACTGACGGACACGTATTGCCGCGACGACTACTACGACTTCGTCGCGGAATTGCATCGATAAAAAGCGGGAAAGCAGAAGCAGCAAGATCAGAACGAGAGGACCCGAAAGCCGCCACCGCACGTTCGCCGGTCACACGGGGCCAGCGAACAGGCCTGCTCGCAGCAAGGCGCGGATGGCACTGAACCTCATCATGCATAGCGCACTTCCAGAGAACTTCATGCTGAAAGGAAACATACTCACGACCGATGGCTGGATCAACGGTTCGCTTCGCTTCGAAAACGGTCGGGTGACGGCGCTGGAAGGTCATATCGCCGATCCCTCCACGAACGACGCGCCGTATATCCTGCCCGGCTTCATCGACCTGCACGTGCATGGCGGCGGCGGGCGCGACATCATGGAAGGCGGCGACGCAGCCGATACCGTCGCGCGGCAACACGCCCAACACGGCACCACGGGCCTGCTCGCCACCACGATGACCGCGCCGCGCGACGAACTCCTGCAAGTTCTCGCGGGCTTGGGCGAGCAGGCGAAGCGCCGTGCCGCAAGCGGCGCGCGCGTGCTCGGCGTGCATCTCGAAGGGCCGTATATCAATCCCGGCAAGCTCGGCGCGCAGCCGGACGCCGCGGCCGTCGCGGTGCGCGATGAAGTGCTCGAATATCTGTCGCTCGCGCCCATTCGCGTCGTGACCATCGCGCCGGAAATCTCCGGGCATCTAGAGATCATTTCCGAACTCGCCTCGCGCGGCGTGCGCGTGCAGCTCGGTCATTCGCTCGGCACTTACGATGACGCCGTCAATGCGCTCAAGCACGGCGCGCGCGGTTTCACGCATCTCTTCAACGCGATGTCGCCGCTGCATCATCGCGATCCGGGCATGGTCGGCGCCGCGCTCGCGCACGCCGAGTACGCGGAACTGATCCCGGATTTGCTGCACGTTCATCCGGGCGCGATTCGCGCCGCGATGCGCGCAATTCCGCGCCTTTACGTCGTTACCGACAGCACCTCGGCGGCCGGCATGCCGGACGGCGAATACCGCCTTGGCAGCCAGCACGTCACCAAGTGCATGGGCGGCGTGCGTCTCGCGGACGGCACGCTCGCCGGCAGCACGCTGACCATGGATCAGGCGCTGCGCAATCTCGTCTCGCTGGGCATTCCGCTCGCGGACGTCTCGAACCGTTTGTCACGCTTTCCCGCCGATTACCTCGGACTCGAAGATCGCGGCCGCATCGCGCGTGGCGCATGGGCCGATCTCGTCGTGCTCGACCGGGAACTCGCGCTGAGCGCCACGTATGTCGAAGGAGAATCAATTGTCGAATATGCTTAACGAGGCCCTGGAGTCCGCCGACGTCGTCGCGGCCCAGCTCGCCGATACCTCGCGCATCGAAGCGCTCGCGGTCAAGCTCGCCGAGCAGCCGCGCCATGTCGCGCTCACCGTTGCGCGCGGCAGTTCGGACCACGCCGCCAGTTATTTCGCAAGCCTGACGATGAGCCGCATCGGCGTGCCGGTTGCTTCGCTGCCCATGTCCGTGGCGACGCTTCAACAAGCACCGCTGCGCGTGTCGGGCCAGCTCGCGGTCGCGTTCTCGCAGTCGGGCAAGAGCCCCGATCTCGTCGGCACGATGCAGGCGTTGCGCGATGCGGGCGCGTTCACCGTTGCTGCCGTCAATGTCGCGAACTCCCCGCTGGAAAAGGCGTGCGAGTGGTATCTGCCGCTTTTCGCCGGGCCGGAATTGTCGGTGGCGGCAACCAAGAGCTATATCGCCATGCTGTCGCTCTCGGCCATCGTCGTCGCGCATGTTCAACGCGATACCGAACTGCTCGACGCGCTCGAGTCGTTGCCGGACGCCTTGCGCGCGGCGGGCAAGCTCGACTGGACGCGTGCTGTGAACGAACTCACGAACGTCGATCGCATGATCGTGATCGGCCGTGGTCTCGGTCTCGCTATCGCGCAGGAAGCTGCGCTCAAGCTTAAGGAAACCTCCGGCATTCAGGCGGAAGCGTTCTCCAGCGCCGAAGTGCGTCATGGTCCGATGGAGATCATCGACAAGGACTATCCGCTGCTCGTGTTCGCCCCGCGCGGGCCGGAGCAGGCAGGCTTGATTCAACTGGCGGCCGACATGCGCGCACGCGGCGCACGCGTGCTGCTCGCGGCGCCTGCCGACGTGCCCGGCGCGGAATTGCCGCTCGTCGCCACTAATCACCCGGCGCTCGATCCGATCGCCGCAATCCTTTCGTTCTATGTGATGGCCGCGGGTCTGGCCGCCGCGCGCGGGCGCAATCCCGACGCGCCGCGCCACCTGAACAAGGTCACCGAAACCCACTAAGCGAGTAAGCCGATGCGTCGCGCCGAGGAGTCACTGTTGAATCATCCCATCGATAACCCGAACGACGTCGTGTTGCTCGCGCCGTTCACCGGCCCCGTCGTCCCGCTCGCCGACGTGCCGGACCCTGTGTTCGCGGAAGGCATGTTCGGCGACGGCATCGGCATCGATCCGCTCGATGGCGTGCTCGTCGCGCCTTGCGACGGGACGGTGACGCATTTGGCGCGCACGCATCACGCGGTCACATTGCGCACGCCGCACGGGGCGGAAATTCTCGTGCATATCGGCATCGATACGGTCGAATTGGGCGGCAAGGGCTTCGCGCCGATGATCGAGCAGGGCGCAACCGTGCGCGCGGGTCAGCCGCTCATCGAGTTCAATGCGGATTTCGTCGCGCAGCACGCGCCGAGTCTCGTCTCCGTTATTGCCGTCGCCAATGGCGATGCCTTCGAAGTCATCGAGCGTGCCGGTCGCGGCATGTTGAAGGCTGGCGCACGCATGCTCGTGCTGCGCGCGAAAGACGGCGCCAGGGCCGAAAGCGCGCGTTCGAGCGCGAACGTGACGGAAGAAGCGCGCCGCACGTTGACGCTCGGTCACGCGGGCGGTTTGCATGCGCGTCCGGCGGCGCGCGCGCGCGAAGCCGCACGCGGTTTCGATGCAAAGGTCGAGATCCGTTATCAAGGCCGCAAGGCGCCGGTGGAAAGCGTCGTCGGGTTGCTGGGTCTCGGCGCGGGCGAAGGCGCGACCGTCGAGCTGCTGGGTATCGGCGCGCAGGCGAAGGAAGCCGTCGAAGCCGTCGCGGCGGAATTGCTGCGCGCGGGTCAGGGCGAAGTCGAAGAGTCACCGGCACGCGCGAAATCGCCCGCGCCGGTCGTCGCTGCGAGCGCGGTCGCGCAACCGCTCGCGCCGAACACGCTTGCGGGCGTGTGCGCGGCGCCGGGCATCGCGGTCGGCGCACTGGTGCGCTGGGACGACAAGGAAATCGTGCCGCCTGAAGCGGCCACGCAATCGTCGGCGGCGGAAAGCCGTGCACTCGACCGCGCCATCTCGCAAGTCGATGCCGAACTCGACGAAACCGTACGCACCGCATCGCAACGCGGCGCGGTCGGCGAGGCGGGAATCTTCGCGGTGCATCGCGTGTTGCTGGAAGACCCGACGCTCGTCGATGCCGCGCGCGATCTCATCAGCCTCGGCAAGAGCGCGGGCTTCGCGTGGCGCGAGGCGATCCGCGCGCAAATCGCGCTCTTGAACAACGTGAAGGACGAACTGCTCGCCGAACGCGCCGCCGATCTGCGCGATATCGAGAAACGCGTGCTGCGCGCGCTCGGCCACACGAACACCGCCGCGCGCGAATTGCCCGCTGAAGCCGTGCTCGCGGCTGTCGAATTCACGCCTTCCGATTTGTCTTCGCTCGACCGCACGCGCGTGACCGCGCTCGTGATGTCGCGCGGCGGCGCCACCTCGCATGCGGCGATCATCGCGCGACAGGTGGGCATTCCGGCGCTCGTCGCCATCGGCGATGCACTGCACGCGATTCCCGAAGGCACGCAAGTGGTCGTGGACGCGTCGGCGGGACGTATCGAACATGCGCCGACCGAACTCGATGTCGAACGCGCGCGCAACGAACGCGATCGTCTTTTGAACGTGCGCGAGGCGAATCGCAAGATGTCGGGACAGGCCGCGACGACCCGCGACGGCCACGCCGTCGAAATCGCCGCGAACATCGCCACGCTCGAAGATGCGCAAGCCGCTGTCGAAAATGGCGCCGACGCGGTCGGCCTCCTGCGTACCGAATTGCTGTTCATTCATCGTCAGTCGGCGCCGACGCCCGGCGAACATGCGTCGAGCTATCAGGGAATCGTGGATGCGCTGCAGGGCCGCACCGCGATCATTCGCACGCTGGATGTCGGCGCGGATAAGGAAGTCGATTATCTGACGCTGCCGCCCGAGGAAAATCCGGCGCTCGGTCTGCGCGGCATTCGCCTCGCACAAGTGCGGCCCGATCTGCTCGACGATCAACTGCGTGGTCTGCTCGCCGTGAAGCCGCTCGGCGCGGTGCGCATTCTTCTGCCGATGGTCACCGACTCCGGCGAACTGCAACGCCTGCGGGTACGGATCGACGAACTGGCGCGCGAAGCGGGCCGCACGGAACCGATCGAAGTGGGCGTGATGATCGAAGTGCCGTCAGCGGCGCTGCTTGCCGATCAGCTCGCGAAATACGCGGATTTTCTGTCCATCGGCACCAACGACCTCACGCAGTACACGCTCGCGATGGACCGTTGCCAGCCCGATCTCGCCGCGCAGTCCGACGGCCTGCATCCGGCCGTGCTGCGGCTCATCAAGACGGCCGTGCAAGGCGCGCAAAAGCACGGAAAGTGGGTCGGCGTGTGCGGTGCGCTCGGTGGCGATCCGCTCGCGGTGCCGTTGCTGATCGGCCTCGGCGTGACGGAATTGTCGGTCGATCCGGTGGCGGTGCCGGGCATCAAGGCGCGCGTGCGTAATCTCGATTACCAGCTTTGCCGGCAGCGCGCGGAAGACGTGCTCGCGCTCGAATCCGCGCAGGCAGTAAGAGCGGCCAGCCTTGAAATCTGGCCGCAAGACTGACGAACGCAGTAATCCCCAAGCAGCAAAGACAAGACCTATATCTTTTGGAGAACCCCGATGGACGCTAACCCGTTTGCAAAGATGCAGCGCCTGGGCCGAGCCCTGATGCTGCCGATTGCCGTACTACCGGTAGCCGGCCTGCTATTGCGTCTAGGCCAGCCCGATGTCTTCAACATCAAGATGATCGCCGACGCGGGCGACGCCATCTTCACGAACCTGCCGCTTCTGTTCGCCATCGGCGTGGCGGTCGGTTTCGCGAAGGACAACAACGGCACGGCGGGTCTTGCCGGTGCCATCGGCTATCTCATCGAGATCGCCGTAATGAAGGACATCAACGACAAGCTCAACATGGGCGTGTTGTCGGGGATCGTCGCGGGCGTGGTCGCGGGCTATCTGTATAACCGCTACAAGGACATCAAGCTGCCGGAATATCTGGCGTTCTTCGGCGGCAAGCGTTTCGTGCCCATCGTCACGGGGGTCGCGTGTCTCGCGCTCGGCATCATATTCGGCTACATCTGGCAGCCGGTGCAGGCGGCTATCGACCTGGCCGGAACGTGGCTCACCACGGCGGGCGCGCTCGGCACTTTCGTCTTCGGCGTGCTGAACCGCATTCTGCTGGTGACGGGTCTGCATCACATCATCAACTCGCTCGCGTGGTTCGTGTTCGGCTCGTTTACGCCGCCGGATGGTGGCGCGGTCGTTCATGGCGATCTGCACCGCTTCTTTGCCGGCGATAAAACCGCGGGCGGCTTCATGACGGGCTTCTTCCCGATCATGATGTTCGGCCTTCCGGCCGCGTGTCTGGCGATGTTCCACGAAGCGCCGAAAGAGCGCCGCGCGGTCGTCGGCGGCCTGCTGTTTTCGATGGCGCTCACCGCGTTCCTGACGGGCGTGACCGAGCCGATCGAATACAGCTTCATGTTCCTGGCTCCGGTGCTGTACGCGATCCATGCGGTACTTACCGGCGTGTCGCTCGCGATCTGCTCGGCGCTCGGCATTCATCTGGGCTTCACGTTTTCGGCGGGTGCGATCGACTACGTGCTGAACTACGGTCTGTCGCAACGCGGCTGGATGGCAATTCCGCTCGGGCTCGTCTACGGCGTGATCTATTACGGCCTGTTCCGCTTCTTCATCCGCAAGTTCAACATGGCGACGCCGGGCCGCGAGCCGGCCACGACCGATGCCGAAACGTCCGCCACGCCGGTTGCAGGCGGCTACGGCACGCCGCTGCCGGGTGCAGCGAACACGCGCGCCGCGAAGTACATTGCGGCGCTGGGCGGCGCGTCGAACCTGACGCTCGTCGATGCCTGCACGACGCGTCTGCGTTTGTCGGTGGCGGATACGGAGAAGGTGTCGGAAACGCAGTTGAATAGCATCGGCGCGCGTGGCGTGCTCAAGCGGGGCGCGACGAACGTGCAGGTGATCATCGGACCGGAAGCGGACATCATCGCCGATGAAATTCGCGGTGAACTCGAACATTCGTCGACGCGCGGAGCGACGCCGGCTTCGTCCGCTCCGGCCGCTGCTTCGGTGGCTTCCGCGAACGTTGGCGCCTTCGATCAGACTGCCGGCCCGCTCGATCCCGATCCGCTGCGCTGGCTGGCGGTGTTCGGCGGCGCGACCAATGTCGTCACGCTCGATGCCGTCGCGCAAACGCGACTGCGCGTGGTCGTGCGCGATCCTTCGGCGGTGGATCGTCAGCGCCTGTCGACGCTGGATGTCGCGTGGGTTTCGGCGGATACGTTCCACATCGTCGTGGGCGCGGCCGCGCAGCGTTACGCGGCACAACTCGCGACGCGCGTGCCGGGAAGTGGCGGCGGGGCATCGCCGTTGCCGGCTTGATGCGGAATTCGGTCTGGTTTGATGAACGGCGCTTTCGGGCGCCGTTTTTATAGTGGGCGACGTTTAAGTCACTGCTGCCGTTACGGCACACCTCCGCCTAAAAACAAAAACCCGCTGTCCTTTCGGAACAGCGGGCTTCGAACTTACTTCAGCACCGAACTACGGTCATCGAACTACCGCGATATCACGCGTACTCGGCCAGCGCGGAACGCATCTTCTTCATCGCGCTCGCTTCGATCTGACGGATTCGCTCAGCCGATACGCCGAATTCGTCCGCCAGTTCGTGCAACGTCATGCCGCCCGAGCCGTCGTCCTGCACTTCGAGCCAGCGCGCTTCGACGATACGGCGGCTACGCGCATCCAGCGATTCAAGCGCGGAAGCCAGACCGTCGCTTTGCAACTTGTCGAACTGACGCGCGGCGATGACATTCGTCGGCTCGCTATGCGAGTCAGCCAGATAGGCGATCGGCGCATAGGCTTCCTCGCCATCTTCGACCTGGCCTTCGAGCGCGATATCTCCGCCCGACAGACGCGTTTCCATCTCGGCCACTTCCTCGCGCTTCACGTTCAACTGGCTTGCCAGACCTTCGATTTCCTCCGGTGTGAACGCCGAAGTGCCGGTCTTGTGGCTGCGCAGGTTGAAGAACAGCTTGCGTTGCGCCTTGGTCGTCGCGACCTTCACCATGCGCCAGTTGCGCAGGATGTACTCGTGAATCTCCGCCTTGATCCAGTGCATGGCGTACGACACGAGGCGTACGTTTTGTTCGGGATCGAAGCGCTTGACGGCCTTCATCAGACCGATATTGCCTTCTTGGATCAGGTCCGCGTGCGGCAGACCATAACCCAGGTAATTCCGGGCGATGGACACGACGAGGCGCAGGTGCGAAAGCACCAGTTGCCGCGCCGCATTCAGGTTGCCCTGTTCGCGGAATTCGGTGGCGTACTGACGCTCCTCTGCTTGCGAAAGCATTGGAATGCGGTTCACCGCTTGTATGTATGAATCGATGTTGCCGATCTGGCCGGTCAACATGGACGATTGTGCGTACGTCAGCGCGCCTGCCGAAGTTGCCTTGGCAGGTGCCGAGCTAAGAACATTCGGAAGGGTCATCGCATTGGACACGCTCATAAGCTCCTTATCAACAAATGCCTGTTGCCGCAAAGGCGCGGCAAGTCAGACATGATATTAGCACTCCGCTTCAACGAGTGCTAAGTGTTAGAGGGGAAACGAATGTGAGAGTTCCCACAAAGCTATCAACTTTGTGGATTCATAGCTGAGCACTGTATCCGAATCGTACCATTATTACCGATTCGTCACTTGAGATTGAATTAGTTACCTTACTTTGACGTAAGGAAGACAGGATATTCAAGCAAATTGGCTAATGGCAATCATTCGTGCAATTATGAGACGATGAATCTACAATGCGCGAAGCCCGCTTGGCGGCTCGACTCGTCAATCCCACAGATGGGGTGTCCATGCAGAAAAATAAAGGCCCTTGGCGTCATCTGTTGTCCCATGGCGCAATTGCCCTGTTGCTAGGAGTCACGTCGGCGGCAGCGCATGCCGACCGCTTTGGTTTGCAAATCGCGGGCGGCGTGGCCGATCGCGACATCAAAAAGGCGGATCTCGGCTTCGTATGGGACCCGAATCTGACCTGGTGGGAAATCGGCGGCTTCCATTTCACCTTGCTCGGCGAAGGTCACGTTGCCTACTGGCACTCGCAGGAAAGCAACGCCGTGCACCCGAACATCTGGGAATTCGGTGTGACGCCGGTTCTGCGCTTCGTGAAGAGTTCGGGATATATCCGGCCGTTCATTGAAGCGGGCGTCGGCGTGCGGCTTCTGTCGCATACGCGAATCACGACGGATTTCACGGTGTCGTCCGCGTTCCAGTTCGCGGATATGGTCGGCGTCGGTGCGATCTTCGGCGAGAAGCAGAACTATCAGGCGGGCTTCCGGTTTCAGCATCTGTCGAACGCCAGTATCAAAGAGCCGAATCCTGGTATAAATTTCAGCCAGCTATATCTGCAATACAACTTCTGACGGGGCGCCGGCGCATCGGTTTCTCGACACAAGGGGAACCGACAGATGCCGGCAAAATCCATGGAGGCCATTCGAGGCCTCGAGCGCGATCGCTTCCGGGCGATGGTCGACAGCGACGGCCCGGCTCTGGATGCGCTTCTGGCCGAGAACGTCAGCTACGTTCACACGAACGGCAAGCGCGAGACGAAGCGCCAGTTCATCGACGCGATCACCGCTGGTCGACGCCGCTATCGGCAGATCGAGATCCAGTCGCAGGACGTGATCGTCGCCGGCAAGGACACGTGCCTGGTCTCGGGACGGGCGCTGATCGAGATGGAATCGAAAAACGGCGCGCTGCTGTTTCCCATTGCCTACACCGCGGTTCACGTTCAGACCGACGGACAATGGCTGCTGCTAGCCTTGCAGGCGACGCGCGTGGCGCTGGAGTAGCCGCCGCGCGCGACGTCGAGGCATCAAGCCTCGACCGCTTCGTCTTGCCGCTCTGCCTGACGGCCCAATGGTTTCGACCGATTCACCGCACTGACGACCGCATCCACGACAGCCAACGCCGGATTCGCGTGCACCGCGACGCCGAAGCGCAACGGCTCGTCGCCGACGCGGCAGCCTACGAAGACGGCCGTATCGCCGCTCGCCGTTACCGCCGTTTCGAACCAGCTCACGTTTGCCGATACATCGAAACACGCCGCCACGGCTTGCGCGTAGACATCGCCGCTCGTCGCGCCTGATGCCGGCGGCACCGCGACGTTGCGCCCGAACACGGAGAGCGTCGCCGCATCGACGCGCGCGACCACGCCGCCCGCGTCGAAATATTCCTGCTTGAAGAGTGTGCAGATTGCGTCACCGGTGACTTCCTCGCCTGAGGTGTCCGCGAGTCTTTGCACGGCGTGGCTGAACTCGATCTGCACGCGGCGCGGCGGCGTGAAGCCGAGCCCGCGTTCGAGCAGATAAGTCGCGCCGCCCTTGCCGGACTGGCTGTTCACGCGGATCACGGCGTCGTAGCTGCGGCCGAGATCGGCGGGATCGATCGGCAAATACGGCACTTCCCAGACCGTGCCCGGCTGACGCTGCGCAAAACCCTTGCGGATGGCGTCCTGATGCGAGCCCGAAAACGCCGTAAAAACGAGATCGCCCGCATACGGATGACGCGGATGCACCGGCAACTGATTGCAGCGCTCGACGACGCGACGCACCGAGTCGATATCGGAGAAATCGAGGCCCGGATCGACGCCCTGCGTGTAGAGATTGAGCGCAAGCGTGACGAGATCGACGTTGCCCGTGCGCTCGCCGTTGCCGAAAAGACAACCTTCGACGCGTTCCGCGCCCGCGAGCACCGCGAGCTCCGCGGCCGCGACCGCCGTCCCGCGATCGTTATGCGGATGCACCGAAAGCACGATGCTGTCGCGATAACCGAGATTGCGGTCCATCCATTCGACCTGATCGGCGAATACGTTCGGCGTCGCGGCTTCCACGGTGGCCGGCAAATTGACGATCATCTTGTGATCGGGCGTCGGACGCCACATTTGCGCGACGGCGTCGCAGACTTCACGCGCGAACGGCAACTCCGTCATGCTGAAGGTCTCGGGCGAGTACTGGTAGGTCCAGCGCGTCTGCGGCCGTGCATCGGCGCATTCCTTGATGATGCGCGTGCCTTCCACCGCCAGCGCCTTAACTTCTTCCTGCGACTGATTGAACACGATGCGCCGGAACGATGGCGCGATCGCGTTGTACAAGTGCACGATCACCTTGCTCGCGCCCTCCGCTGCCTCGAACGTGCGCTCGATCAATTCGCGGCGCGATTGCACCAGCACTTCGATCGTCACGTCGTCCGGGATGCGCTTCTCGTCGATCAGCTTGCGCACGAAATCGAAATCCGTCTGCGATGCCGACGGAAACCCCACCTCGATTTCCTTGAAGCCCGTTGCCACCAGCATCTCGAAGAATTCGAGCTTTGCGGCGATGCTCATCGGCTCGATGAGCGACTGGTTGCCGTCGCGCAGATCGGTGCTCATCCAGATGGGCGCTTTTTCGATCGTGCGGTTCGGCCAGCGGCGGCCATTCAGGCGGACTTGCGGAAACGGGCGGTATTTCTCGGCGGGGTTCGGCATCATGATCGTCGATCTCTCTTCGGACAGTTTGCGTAGCGTCTGCAAGAGATGCCTTCACCGGCGGCTGGCCGGCAATGGCGCGATGCACGTGAGACAGCGCCTGGCGAGCGTACACGTTGCGTCCCGGCGATGGTGACGCCTGCGACCAACGTGAACGTGCGCGAAGCAGCGTGCATTTGACCCTCGCGTTTTCAGTTCGCAGGATGAGCGAGCCGAAAAGCTGACGACTACAAGTGGTAAGGAAGGAACTACGAGAACTACTGGCAGGACCGCGCGCCTTGACGACGCGAGGCGCTACGCCTGGCGATTTACGCTAGACGTAGCGATAGGGGCCGCGCTAGGCGGCCCGAAATAATTCGGAGGGAGGAAGACTGGGTGAGACGCATATTTGCACTCTAAACCACTGCTTAAGATCGTGTCAAATACGTGCTGAATCTTTTTGCAATCGGCACAAGCCGAATCCGGGGCACTCAGACCGGCTTTCGAACGATCCCGGCGATGACTTCCACCTGACGCGCGATGGCGGGCGGCACGGGCACGTCGCCGCGCATCACGCTTTCGATCCAGCGCGCGGTGATCGCGGCATCGAGCGACTCGGGCAAATCGATGGGCGGCGCATCCGGTTGCGAATGTTCGGGCGAAATCAGCGTTTCCGCGTGGCCGTCGTGGAACCAGTCGACCTGGACTTGCCGGCGCGTGTCTGCCACCGCTTCGCCTTCCGTGCCGCGCGCGAGCAGCGCACCGCCGGCAGCGGCGTCCGGATGCTCGGTGAAAAGCCCGGTCAGGCTCTCGCGATATTCCGGATGCGTGTAGTTCACGAGCCGCAAGCCCGGATCGGCGAACGGCTGAAGAATCTTTACGAGCGTATGCGTCGAATTGCGCACGCCCATCACGCGGCGCAGTTTCAAAAGGCGCGCGAGCTTCGGCGCGAGCGAGGCGATCGGCGCGAACGCGAGCCGGCGGGACGCGAGACTATCCTCGATTTCGTCGCGGGAAGCCGCGTGCGGAATGCCGAGTTCGCCGAAAATCGCGGCGCTCGTCACGCGGCCGGGATCGTCGACGACACCATGCACCAGCACCGGCACGCCTTCGCGCGCGAGCAAAAGCGACAGGAGCGGCGTGAGATTGGGCTGCTTGCGCGCGCCGTTGTAGCTTGGAATCGACACGGGCCGCGCATGCTCGCGGCCTTCCTGCACGTGCAGCGGCTCGAACGAGCGATGCGCGGCGGCAAGCATCGCGGCGAGTTCGGCTGATGTCTCGCCCTTCACGCGATAAGCGAGCAGCACGGCGCCGAGTTCGATATCGGACACGCGGCCGTCGAGCATGGCTTCGTAGAGCGCGTAGGTGTCGTCGCGAGACAATGCGCGCGCGCCGTTCGGCCCGCGGCCGATTTCCTTGATGTAGCGTGCGCAGGCAAAGTGGTTGGCGGGGGTTTCTGTCTCTGTCATTGGTGGCTTGCGCGGGCCGCAGGCTCGATGTTCAAGTTCGTGAGCGATGCGGCACGCGAGTTCGAAGGAGCGGGATAGACCTTCAGTATCGCATTTAAGCGATGCTGGCAAGTTGCCAACGCCGAATCCGTTCGCGCCGGTAAGCCCGCTGTCGGCTCGGCGAAAGCACGCAAATGCCCGCGAAAGCCCGCCAGACAAGCGCCGCCACGATTCGGCCTCGCGCGTTACACTCGCTCTCTCGCCGCGTGTTCGCACCGAACGAGGCGGCAACCCAGAAAACAGCAAAAGGAGAGCGGAATGAGTTACGTGTTTCCTCCGGCGCCCGCAGCGGCGGTGCCAGTCGACGGTTCGAGCGAGCAATTCCCGGTGCGCCGCATTTACTGCGTCGGCCGCAATTACGAAGCGCACGCGCGTGAAATGGGCCACGATCCCGACCGCGAACCGCCGTTCTTCTTCAGCAAGCCCGCCGATGCCGTGCTGTATGTCGCGCCGGGAGCCACGGGCGAGTTTCCGTATCCGTCGCAGACGAAAAACCTGCACTTCGAGATGGAACTCGTCGCCGCTATCGGCAAGCAGGGCAAGGACATTCCCGCCGACGAGGCGCTCGATTACGTCTACGGTTACGCGCTCGGCCTCGACATGACGCGTCGCGACTTGCAAGCCGAAGCGAAGAAAATGGGGCGCCCGTGGGATACCGCGAAGGGTTTCGACCGCTCCGCGCCCATCGGTCCGATTCATCCGGTATCGAAAGTCGGGCATCTGGAAAAAAGCGCGATCTGGCTGACCGTCAACGGCGAGGAAAAGCAGCGCTCCGACATCTCGCAGCTAATCTGGTCGGTCGGCGAGACGGTGGCTTACCTTTCCACGCTTTTCGAACTCTTCCCTGGCGATCTCATTTTCACCGGCACGCCCGAAGGCGTCGGCGCGGTGGTGAGGGGCGATCTGCTCAAGGGCGGCGTGGAAGGAATCGGCGATTTCTCCGTGCGCGTGGTTTGAGGCTCGCCCGTGAAGCTCTATAGCTACTTTCGCAGCTCGGCGGCGTATCGGGTGCGTATCGCGTTGAATCTGAAGGGGCTCGGCTACGAGTACGAGGGCGTTCATCTGCTGCGCGAAGGCGGTCAGCAACTGAAGCCCGAATACCGCGCGCTCAATCCGGACGGCATCGTGCCGACGCTCGTCGATGGCGCTGACGTGCTCACGCAGTCGCTCGCGATCATCGAGTATCTGGAGGAGACGCATCCGCAGCCGCCGCTGTTGCCCGAGCGCCCGGTGGATCGCGCGTTCGTGCGTTCGGTCGCGCTGCAGGTCGCGTGCGAGATTCATCCGCTCGACAATCTGCGCGTGCTCAAATACCTCAAGCACGCGGTGAAGACGCCTGATGACGTGAAGGACGCCTGGTACCGGCACTGGGTGGAGGCGGGGTTCGAATCGCTTGAGAGGCGGCTGGCGCGCGACGAGCGCGTCGGCGCGCTCACTTTCGGCGATACCCCGACCGTCGCCGATTTGTGCATCGTGCCGCAGGTGTTCAATGCGCGACGCTTCGGTATCGATCTGAATGCGTATCCGACGATCACGCGCATTGCCGATCACGCCGGCCAGATCGACGCGTTCGCGCGCGCCGCGCCTAGCCAGCAACCGGACGCCGAATGACGGCAGTGATTCCGGCGGGTGCGCTGTCGAGTTATCTGTCGGGCGCGGGTTTGGGCGCGAGTCTGATCGTCGCGATCGGCGCGCAGAACGCGTTCGTGTTGCGGCAGGGTCTGAAACGCCAGCACGTGGGAATTGTCGTGGCGATCTGCGCGGCTATCGACGTCATGTTGATCGGGCTTGGCATTGGCGGAATGGGCGCGCTGATCAGCGTGCACCGGTTCTACTCGACGTGATCCGCTGGGCGGGCGCGGCTTTCGTCTTTCTCTACGGCGTGCGGGCGTTTCTCGCGGCGTGGCGCGGGCCGGGACATTTGAATGCCTCGGAGCGCGATTCGCAGACGGCGGCTGGCGCGGCGGCAACGGTTTTTGCGTTGTCACTGCTCAATCCGCATGTTTATCTGGATACCGTGGTGCTGCTGGGCGGAATCGGCGCGCGCTATGCGTGGCCGGGAAACGCGTGGTTCGCGGCGGGCGCGATGTGTTCGTCGGTCGTCTGGTTCACGGCGCTAGGGTATGGCGCGCGGTTGCTAAAACCGTGGTTCGAGAAGGACGTGTCGTGGCGCGTGCTGGATGTGATCGTCGGCTGCGTGATGTGGTGGATTGCGGGGACGTTGGTGGTGGCGCGGTGAAGAGTCCAGCGCGCCATGAAGCAAGCCGACGCTAGAAGCGGCGTCCTTTGTCTATCCATTCCTGTGTCTTGATCATCGGGAGACGATATCTTGCACAGTTGAACGCTTCGAGGTGCTCGAGTTCTGTCCTGAGCATTCCGTTGAAAGCGGCCATATCGGTTTCGGATAAGCCTGCGCCTTCGACTGCCTGATTCAAGGTAGAACCGAAAAACACGATCTGTCGAATCGCTTCACCAAGCTGCTCACGATAGCGGGCTCTCAACGGGTCTGGGCCGCCCATGGACTCGACGATGACCTGATATTTATCGATCGAGCGGCGGTAGGTCCACTCGAACAAATCGATTGCCAAAGTGACGTCGAGTCGCTCGTAGACGCCTATCATCGCCAGCGCGTAATCGCTTTGCTCGACGTCGAGGAAGGACAAGGGTGCGCAATTCGACAACATGAGCGGCATATTTGCGCTCAGGCGACTAGTGCGCTTGTTCCCGTCGACGAAAGGCTGCAGATACGCGAGATTCACCCAAACGAAAAACGCTGCTTCCACAGGATTATGGATTCGAGTCGCTTTATCGATGATTTGCAAAAGCATCTCTTCGAGCAGCTTCGGCACCTGACTGGGCATGTACACCGACCCATGAATGCTAACGATCTTGCTTCGGATAGCACCGAGATCGGCTGCATCCGGCAGAAGATCGCGCATGAGCAGACTCTGCAAATTTCGAACGACAGGCACCGTCATGCCTTCGGTGGGAACCGCATCGACCATGAATTCGATCGCTTCCTTGTGATTCAAAAGCATGGTCGCGTCGCGGTCATCGGTTTCCGTTCGTCCCCTTTCGAACAGTTCTCGCGTATCTAGCAGGGTCTTCTGATTGCCTTCGAGTCGCGATGACGACCATGACAAGTCGATGAGCAGTTGTTCCAAAACTTTTCGCGCATATGTTCCGGCAGGCTGTTGATCCTGCGACTTGCCTTTTGAATACAGATCTTCGGCTAGAGCGGCGGGCAGTAGACCGCCGAAATTCGGCCGATAAGCATCGACAAATGAGCGTTGATAAGAGACAGGTTGTCGCATTCCCAGCGGAGCCGACAGCGCGGCAATCAGTTTGCGCGCTTCGTCATCCAACGCACGATAGCGTGTACCGGCAGGCCCGCGGAGCTCCTCTTGCACCTCGAACAACGACGAAGAATTGGTCGTTCGATAGATGGTCGACCTTCCCGCGCCTTGTCGCTCCAGTGAGCCTTGCGCGACCAGCCGGGCCAGAGCGCGGTTGACTGTCGGTCTGGACCACGGCCCGATGCTTGCCTCGATGACGCCAGCAGAAACACCGGGATCACCCGCCTCGATGCGTTGCGCTACGCACTGGACGATGGCTAGAAGAAGCGATTGGTCGATCATAAGGGCGCCGATGATAAGAATAGCTTAATCTTATCATCGGCTTGATAAGATTGATAAGATTAACGCCGATCTCATCGAATCTCATCAGCGCCACACCTCACCCCAACAACGCGTCCGCGAACTCCTCCGCGCTGAACGGCTGCAAATCCTCGACCTTTTCTCCAACGCCGATGAAATACACCGGAATCGGCCGCTGACGCGCGATAGCCGCGAGAATGCCGCCTTTCGCCGTGCCGTCCAGCTTGGTCACGATAAGACCCGTCAAGCCGAGCGCGTCGTCGAAAGCCTTCACTTGCGCGAGAGCGTTCTGTCCCGTGTTGGCATCGATCACGAGCAGCACTTCGTGGGGCGCGTCGGGCATCGCCTTGGCGATCACGCGGCGCACCTTGCGCAGTTCTTCCATCAAATGCAACTGCGTCGGCAGGCGGCCGGCGGTGTCGGCCATCATCACGTCGATCTTGCGCGCGCGGGCCGCGCCCACGGCGTCGAAGATGACGGCGGCCGCGTCGCCGCTTTCCTGCGCGATCACCATCACGTTGTTGCGCTCGCCCCAGACCGTGAGCTGTTCGCGCGCGGCGGCGCGGAACGTGTCCCCGGCGGCGAGCAGCACCGACTGATTGAAATGCTGCAGATGCTTCGCCAGCTTGCCGATGCTCGTCGTCTTGCCGACGCCGTTCACACCCGCGATCATCATCACGAGCGGTTGGGCGCGGCCGAGCATCAGCGACTTTTCGAGCGGACGCAGCAAGTCGATCAAGAGCACGCGCAGTGCGGCCTTCACTTGCGTGGCGTCCGTCAAACGCTCGGCGCGCACTTTTTCGCGCAAGGATTCAAGCAGATATTCGGTGGCATCGACGCCCGCGTCGGACATCAGAAGCGCGGTTTCGAGCTCCTCGTAGAGATCTTCGTCGATCTTCGCGCCGACGAAGATTCCCGTGAGGCTCGTGCTCGTCTTCGATAACCCATTGCGCAGACGCGCGAGCCAGGACTTGCGCGCGGCGGGATCGGGCTCGGGCGGCGGCATGATTTCCTCGCTCGCCTGATCGGTCTCGGGCGCGCGCAGCCATTGAGATTCGGTGCGGCCTTGCCAGTATTGCGTAGGCTCGGCGGCCGAAGGCGCCGGTGCTTGATGTGATGAAGTGTTTGCAGCTTCAGCCTGATGCGGCTTCGCGTTGCCGCCATGAACATGCTCGTCAGACGCCGCCGCGTCGCCGCGAATAGCTTGCGTGTTCGAGGCCGCCGCGTCTTCACCATGAACATGCTCGCCCGACGCCTCGTCCTCTAATGCAACCGAGGAACCGTCGTCGTCCGCTTCGAGGTTGTCCTCTTCCGGCGTGTCGAGCGGCTCGTCAGCCGGCTTTTTGAATCGTTTGAAGAAGCTGAACATGGTATGTGAGGAGAGCGCGCGTGCTTGCCGGTTCGCGTCTACGCGCCGATGCGCTCGCGTTTGCGCGGCTCGCGCTGAGATGTATAAGCCGCGTATTTTATCAGGCGCGGCCCGACGCGCCTGTGCGCCTCCCGGCACGACGCCGCGCTGTGGTAACGTGGGCGCTCACGGCCCGCGCCAGTCGCCGGGAACAGTCAAAACGCCCATCGGCCGGGCCGCGCGCCAGTCTCACTCAATCTCTTTTATGTCCCGTTCGTCCGACACTCGTCCGCATATTCTGGCCCGTTCCTCGGCCTCTTCGAGCCGCGCGTCATCGCGCAGCGGCAAGCCGCACACCATTCGCATCATCGGCGGAAACTGGAAGCGCACGCCGCTGCCCGTCCTCGATCTCGACGGTCTGAGACCCACGCCTGACCGTGTTCGCGAAACGCTCTTCAACTGGCTCGGCCAGGACCTGGATGGCCAGCGCTGTCTCGACCTGTTCGCCGGCAGCGGCGCGCTCGGTTTCGAAGCCGCGTCGCGCGGCGCGGCACGCGTGCTCATGGTCGAGCGTAGCGGCCGAGCGGTCGCGCAACTCAAAGCGAATCAGGCGCGGCTGGATGCGCGCAACATCGAGATCGCCGAAGCCGACGCGCTGCGTCTCGCCCGCAGTCTCGCGCCAGGCTCGTTCGATGTCGTGTTCCTCGATCCCCCTTTCGGCGATCAGGCTTTGCTCTTGCGCGCGCTTGAGATCGCCGCGCCGCTCGTCGCCGCGGATGGCGCGCTCTATGTCGAATGCGGCGATCCGCTGGAACCGTCGAGCATCGACGCTCTGGCGGGCTGGGAAATCACGCGCGAAGGGAAAGCGGGCATGGTTCGCTATCATTTGCTGCGCCGCCAAAATGATGAATAATGCGCGTTCCCCGATCTGGCGCGCCCGGCGCGTTCGGACGGGGGCGGGGAAAATGGGCCATCGCTGTCACGCGGTCCAAGGTAAATAAAAGAGGAGAAAGCTCATGGTTGTCGCCGTGTACCCGGGAACGTTCGACCCGCTGACGCGCGGGCATGAAGACATCGTCCGGCGCGCATCGAGCATTTTCGATACGCTGGTAGTCGGCGTGGCCGACAGTCGCGCGAAAAAGCCGTTTTTTTCGCTGCAGGAACGGCTGGATATCGCCCACGACGTGCTCGGGCATTATCCGAACGTCCAGGTAAGCAGTTTCACCGGGCTACTAAAAGATTTCGTGCGCAAGAACAACGCGCGCGTGATCGTGAGGGGCCTGCGCGCCGTATCGGATTTCGAGTACGAGTTTCAGATGGCCGGCATGAATCGCTATCTTTTGCCCGACGTCGAAACCATGTTCATGACGCCGTCGGACCAGTACCAGTTCATTTCGGGCACCATCGTGCGCGAGATCGCCCAGCTTGGCGGCGATGTGAGCAAGTTCGTGTTTCCATCGGTGGAGAAGCGGCTGACCGACAAGGTCGGCGTGGCCGCCCAGAAAGATCCTTCGGCGCCTTGAGCGCCGGGTCCGCGTATCAGCGCTCGCGCGATGCGCGGACTCCATGCCGGAACATCGCCGGCGCAAGAGAATGAAGCATCATGTCTTTGATCATTACCGACGAGTGCATCAACTGCGACGTGTGCGAGCCCGAGTGCCCGAACGACGCCATTTCGATGGGTACGGAGATCTACGTGATCGATCCGAACAAGTGCACGGAATGCGTCGGCCACTTCGATGAGCCGCAGTGTCAACAGGTGTGCCCCGTCGAATGCATTCCGCGCGACCCGGCGCACGTCGAGTCGCCGGAGCAGTTGATGGACAAATACCGCGCGTTGATGGCGACGAAAGGCGAGTAACCGCCTTATCTCTGTTCTTACGCGCTGGCGAGTTCGGTCAGTGCAGCGACGAGCGCATCGCATTCGTCTGGCGTGCCGACCGTTATCCGCAAATGCTGGTCGATGCGCGGCAGCTTGAAATGCCGCACGAAGATTTCCTTCGTTTGAAGCGCGGTGGCGAGCGCGAGCGCGTCGTGCGCGGGGTGTTTCGCGAAGACGAAATTCGCCGCCGACGGCACCACTTCAAATCCCAGCGCGCTCAATTGCGCCGTCAACTTGTCGCGACTCGTGACGACTTTGCCGCAACTCTCCTCGAACCACGCGCGGTCTTCATACGAAGCGAGCGCCGCTACTTGCGCGAGCCGGTCGAGCGGATACGAGTTGAAGCTGTCCTTCACGCGCGTTAGCGCTTCGATCAGGCTTGCATCGCCGAATGCGAAACCCACGCGCATGCCCGCAAGCGAACGCGCCTTCGAAGTCGTGTGCACGACGAGCAGATTGGGATAAGCATCGACCAGATTCACGGCCGATTCCGCGCCGAAATCCACGTACGCTTCGTCGATGATGACTGGCGCATCCGGATTCGCCTTCAGCAGCACCTCGATTTCGGAGAGCGGCAGGGCGCGGCCCGTCGGCGCGTTCGGGTTCGGCAACAGCACGCCGCCGCCTGGCGCGCGGTAATCGTCGGTATCGATACCGAAATCCGCGTTCAACGGGATCGCCTCGTATTCCACACCGTACAACTGGGCATAAACCGGATAGAAGCTGTACGTGATGTCGGGAAAACGAATCGGCCTGTCGTGTTTCAAGAGCGCCTGAAACGCGTGCGCGAGCACTTCGTCCGAACCGTTCCCCGCGAACACCTGCTCCACGCGCAAACCGTGATGCTTCGCCACCGCCTCACGCAACGCGCGCGCGGTCGGATCTGGGTACTTGCGCAGCGACGCGCCGTCCTTGCCGAGTTCGCGCGTAATCGCCTCGACCACGCGCGGCGACGGCGGATACGGATTCTCGTTGGTGTTGAGCTTGATGGGATGCGCCAGCGCGGGCTGTTCGCCCGGCACATAAGGCGTCAGTCGATGGACGATATCGCTCCAGAAACGGCTCACGGTCTGCTCCAGTGGAAGTCAGGGATTGCGATGCAGGTTCATCATCGCGCGTTCGTTTTCGCCCGCGACGACGAAGGGCATGACGGCGAGCGCGCGCTCGATCGACTGATCGATCACGTCCTGCTCTTCGCGGCGCGGCGGCTTCAGCACGAAATTGGCGACGTCCGGCTTCGCGCCCGCACGCGCGCCTTCGGGAATCAGATCACGCGGATGCCCGATGCCAATGCGCAGCCGCCAATATTGCTGCGACGACAGATGTGCGGAAATATCCTTGAGCCCGTTGTGGCCTCCGCTGCCGCCGCCGAGCTTCATCTTGACGGTGCCGGGCGGAAGATCGAGTTCGTCGTGTGCGACGAGAATCTCATCGGGAAGAATCTTGAAGAACTGCGCGACCGCAACCACCGATTGTCCCGAGCGGTTCATGAACGTCTGCGGTTCCAGCAAATGGATTTCATGCCCGTTCAGACGTCCGCGGCCATAGTGACCGTGAAAGCGGCGCTCGTCGCGCAGACTCGCGCCGGCGTCGCGCGCCAATTGGTCGACTAGCCAGAAGCCCGCGTTATGGCGCGTCGCGGTGTATTCGGCGCCCGGATTTCCCAGGCCAACGATCAGCTTGATCATGTCGAATCATCGCAGGCTAAGAAGCCTGCTCGTATCGTTTGGTGTTGATGCGAAAAAAAACCCGCCGAGGCTTGCGCGCCGGCGGGTCACGTCGACCGTTCTTGCGAACGGATCGAGAGGATAGCGATACTTCGCTAGCTGATGCGTTTTACTCAGCAGCCGGCGTTTCACCCGTGGCTTCGTCCGTCGAATCCGACACGACAGCAGCCGGAATGGTAGCCGATGCAACCACCGGGTTTTCCGCTTCGATCGCGATCGTCAGGCTCACGCCCTTCGGCAGCGGGATGTCCTTTGCGTGCATCGTCTGGCCGGCTTCGATGGTCGCCAGATCGATTTCCAGGAACTCGGGCAGGTCTGCCGGCAGGCATTCCACTTCCAGTTCCGTCACGACGTGCGAGATCACCGCGCCCGCGAGCTTCACGGCCGGGTTGGTCTCTTGATTCATGAAGTGCAGCGGCACCTTGGTGTGCAGCTTCTTGTTCGCGTCGACACGCTGGAAATCCACGTGCAGCACCAGTTGCTTGAACGGGTGATATTGCACGTCGCGCAGCAGAACTTGTTGCGAACCGCCAGCGACTTCCAGTTCCAAAATCGACGAATGGAAAACTTCCTTCTTCAGCGCGTGCCACAGGGCGTTGTGGTCCAGTTCGACCAGTTGAACGTCCTTGTCCGCACCGTACACAATAGCCGGGGTCTTGCCCGAATTGCGCAGGCGGCGGCTCGCACCCGTACCTTGCTTGCTACGCTCGAAAGCGACGACTTTCATTTGAAACTCCTATATCTGCCCGCGACCAGGCAGTGAAAATCGGGATCAACGAAAATGCGCTGATCCCACAACAACGGCAAGAACCTTCGTTCGTTCCTGCCGATCATGCAAAAACGCGAAGCTCGTGCTCCGCGTTCCTTGCTAATTCTTGCTCAACCTTCCGCGAAAAGCGACATGACCGAGTCGCCGCGCCGGATTCGGGAGAACGTCTCGGCGAGCAGACCCGCGCTCGACAGCGGACGAATCTTCGGGCACGCGAGCGACTCCGCCGACAACGGAATGGTGTCCGTCACCACGAGTTCGTCCAATTGCGACGCCGCGATACGCTCCGCCGCGCCACCCGACAGCACCGGATGCGTGGCATATGCGAAAACTTGAGTCGCGCCGCGATCTTTCAGCACTTGCGCTGCCTTGCAGAGCGTGCCGGCGGTGTCGACCATGTCGTCCATGATGACGCAGGTACGGCCTTCCACTTCGCCGATCACGTTCATCACTTCGGCGACATTCGCTTTCGGACGACGCTTGTCGATGATCGCGAGATCCGTGTTCAACTGCTTGGCGAGTGCACGTGCGCGCACCACGCCGCCGACGTCCGGCGATACAACTAGCAGATGATCGTGATTTTGCTTACGCAGATCGCCGAGCAAAACGGGCGTGGCGTAAATGTTGTCGACGGGGATGTCGAAGAAACCTTGAATCTGGTCGGCGTGAAGGTCCATGGTGATCACGCGATCGACGCCGGCAATTTCCAGCATGTTCGCGACGACCTTCGCCGAGATGGCCACTCGCGCGGAACGCGGACGGCGGTCCTGACGCGCATAGCCGAAGTAGGGGATGGCTGCGGTGATCCGGCCTGCTGATGCGCGCTTGAGCGCATCGACCATGATCATGAGTTCCATCAGGGTGTCGTTCGTCGGTGCGCAGGTGGACTGCAGAACGAATACGTCTTTACCTCGAACGTTTTCCTGAATCTCGACCATGATTTCGCCGTCGGAGAAACGGCTGACCATCGCTTTGCCGAGAGGAATTCCAAGGATCTTGACGACTTCCTGTGCAAGCGCGGGATTTGCGTTGCCAGTAAATACCATCAGGCCGTCACTGCTCATCGTGCACCTGTCTGCGGCTGGAGGCGAGAGGAAAAACGCGAGAAAAGGAATGGCAGGGGAGGAAGGACTCGAACCCTCGCATGCCGGAATCAAAATCCGGTGCCTTGACCAACTTGGCGACTCCCCTACACAACTTTGAGTCTCGCCGGGAAGTGTAGGACATACCCGGCAAAACGAAACCTATGACGCGAAAGCAAAGAGAGGATGACGTTCCAGACTGCTTGTCACCACGCTCTTCCAGCTTGCCGGGAGTTTGGCTTGCGCCATCTCTGCTTCGGCTCGGCTCGGGAAAGCGGCGAACACGCTTGCTCCAGATCCGGTCATTCGCGCGGGTGCGAGATTGGAAAACCACTCGAGCACCTGTGCAACTTCCGCGTACTTTCTTGCGACTACAGCCTGCATGTCATTTCGACCGAAGCTGTCTGGCCAGTTAGTGTCTGACTTTTGCGCTGCAAGAAAGTCCGTCATTGTGGCGACCTTCGTATCCCTTGTCAAGGCCTTTTCCGAAAAAATCGCCGCGGTCGGGACGTGAACTGAAGGAGTAACTACCAGGAAAGAACGCTTGGGCAGAACGACTGCCTGCAGCGCTTCGCCAACACCTTCTGCAAAAGCATTTTGCCCAAAGACAAAAAACGGCACGTCCGCGCCGAGTTGCAGGGCGAGATTCTGCAGAATTTCACGCGAAAGATCAACACCCCAGAGACGATTCAACGCTAAAAGAGTCGTTGCCGCGTCGGAACTTCCTCCACCAAGCCCCGCGCCCATTGGCAGATGCTTGTCGATCTCGAGCTCGACGCCAAAGCGACTGCCGGTGTGCTTCTGCAGCAGGCGCGCCGCGCGCACGGCCAGATCGTCCGCTTCGGGTACGCCCGGCACGAGCGTCTTGCGCGTAACGATGCCGTCATCGCGTCGCTTGAAGTGCAGCATGTCTCCCCAGTCGAGCAACTGGAAGACAGTCTGCAGCGAGTGATAGCCATCCGGACGACGGCCCGTGATGTGCAAAAAGAGGTTCAGCTTCGCGGGCGCGAGGCAGTTGCGAAGCGAGTCGTGAGTCGATGACATTTCTGATGCGAAGGCGTTATTGATCGAGCACCAGCTTGATATCGAGCGGCGGTTCCGAGCGGACCAGGTTCACGCGCTTGACGCCCGTCGCGGGCGCGTCGGCATAGGCGAGATAGTCGATGGTCCAGCCGTCCTGTTTGATCTCTTTGGGGCGGCCGTTGTTGGCTTCGGGATCGAGCGTGGTCTGCGCGCGCGAAGTTGGCGCCGCGGACGGCTGCAGCCAGTAGCGCAAGCCCTCGACCGGCAGCGCGAAGCCGAGCGTGTTCTGCATCAGCTCCGACACGTTCTCGGCGTTCACTGGCGGCCGGTTCGGCAGTTCGAGCGTCGCGAGCGACGGCGACGAAGTGACGATCGCCATGGTCTGGCCGAGCGGGTTGCGCAACTGGAGCGTCACGGTGTCCCCGGTTTCCTGCCAGTCGAAGTTGCCGTAGGCGTTGCGCGTCGTGCCGTTCTGGTCGTTGTACTGCACGGCGAAGCGTCCGTGATACGCGCGGCTCGTCTGCGTGGTGAGCGAAGTCGTCTTATCCGATGTGGTCGGCAAACGCGGCTGCAATGCGCAACCGGCAAGCATGAACACGGTCGCGGCCGTGAAACCGAGCGCGCCTTTGCGCATGAAACCGCGCGACGCGCCGGCAATGAAATCGAAAGCCATCAAAGATCGTTTACCTGAAGTCGTTTGAGCGTTTTGACGAGCGTGTCGTTGTCGGGTTCGAGCTTCTGCGCCTGACGCCACGTGGCGCGCGCCTGATCCTGCTCCCCGGACTTCCACTGCACCTCGCCGAGATGCGCGCCGATCTCCGCGTTCGGCTGAATCTTGTAGGCGTCCGAGAGAATTTTTTCGGCTTCGGCCGCGTTGCCCTGGCGAAAGCGCGCCCAGCCGAGGCTGTCCATGATGAAGGCGTCGTTCGGCGCGAGCGATACCGCCTTCTCGATCAGCTTCACCGCTTCGTCAACACGCTGGTTGCGATCCACGAGCGAGTAGCCGAGTGCGTTATATGCCTGCGGATTGCTCGGGTCCACGCGCATGAGCTTGCGCAACTGCGTTTCCATTACGTCGTAGTGACCGTTCTTTTCGGCGGCCATGGCGTAGTCGTAGGCGAGATCCGGATCGTCCGGGAACGCGGCCACGGCCTTCGCGAGATTCGCTTCCGCTTCGTCGTAGCGATGCGCCTCGAAAAGAATCGCCGAGTCGGTGCGCGCGAGCAGTGCGAGGTCGCGCGGATCGGAACTTTGCAGGCCATTGAGAAGCGATCGCGCTTCATCCACCTTGCCTTGCTTCGCGAGCAGTTGCGCGCGCGTGATCTGCGCGGGCAAATACTGCTGGCTCGTGCGCGGAATCTTGTCGAGCCACTGGCTCGCTTGCGCCTCGTCCTTCTGTTCGAGCGACAGTTGTGCGAGGTAGATGTAAGCCTGTCCCGGATCGCCGTTGGGCGACGCCTCCGCAGCCTGCGCGTACTGCTTGAGCAGGTCCTGCGCCTTGTCGAACTGCTTCTTCTGAATGTCGATGAGCGCGAGCGCCATGAGCGGCGTCAGATCTTTCGAGTCGTTCTTGCGCATGATCTCGAACTGCTTCTGCGCGTCGTCGAGCCGGTCCGACGACAGATACAACTGCGCCAGCGCGAGCCGCGCGTCATGCGACTTCGGATTCTTGTCGAGATACTTCTCGAACGAAGCGATGCCTTCCTTGCGCTCTTCCGGGCCCATGCGCGCGAGCGTGAGCGCCGCGGGCAAGTAATCCGGGCGCAGCTTCAACGCCTTTTCCAGCGATGCCTTCGCGCCCGGCTGGTCGTCCGCGAGCAACTGCTGACGGGCGAGCGCGAGTTGCGTTTCGGGCAGATCCAAGTCGTTCGCGGAGAGATCCTTCAGGACATTCAGGCCGCCTACGCGATTCGGTCCGCGTGCAAGCAGCGTCTGCAACGAAAGAATGGCTTCGCCGCGTTGCTCGGCCGGAACCTTGGCGAGTTCGTTTTGCAGCGTGGGCTTCGCGTCGTCGGGCTTGCCGGACACGATCAACAACGAAGCGCTCAACTGCGCGGCGCGCTCGGAATGCGGCGCAAATTGCTGCCAAAGCTGCGCGGAGGTCATTGCGTCGGTGGGGCTCTGCGCGGCAATGGCGATTTCCGTGGCGCGCTGAGCGAAGCGCGGATCATGCGTGTCACGCGCGAGCGAGAGGTAAGTCTGGTAGGCGGGCGCGGCCTGGCCGCGCTGCAAGGCGACTTCCGCCGCCAGAACCTGAAAGACGATCTGGCTGGATGCCGCCACGTTCGGCAAGTCCTGCGACTCCGCGTTATTGACAGGCGCGGTCAGAAGATCAGACGCGTTTTGCGCCGCGGCCTGATCGTCGGTGCTCGGCACGGGTGTCGCGTTCGGTACCTGAGCGTGCGCGGGCGTGAAGGCGATCGCGGACAATGCAACTGCAATCGCGCCGGCCATGCGCGTGAACCGCGCCCTTGACGGTGCATGCGATCGGATGAGGCCGGCCTGACGCAACGTATTCAGTTTGATTTCGAACGGGTTCATGGAAATCCAGACGATGTTTCGGTCGATTGTAACGCGGTGGCTAAAATACCGGCACACTCGTCCCAGCAAGACGCTCTCCAGGAAATATGCCAGAACTGCCGGAAGTAGAAGTCACCCGTCGCGGAATCGAACCTTATGTCGCCGGAAGGCGCGTCGAGCATGTCGATGTGCGTACGCCCGCGCTGCGCTGGCCCATTCCGGCGCATCTCGCAAAGACGCTCGCGCGCCTGAAAATAGAGAAGGTCGAAAGGCGCGGCAAATATCTGCTGTTCGAGACGGCCGAAGGCTGGCTCATCGTGCATCTCGGCATGACAGGCACGCTGCGCGTCTTGCGTAACGTGCCGCGCCCACCGGATGCCGCCAAGCACGATCACGTCGATATCGTGTTCGATGACTTCATCCTGCGCTTTCGCGATCCGCGTCGCTTCGGCGCGATTCTGTGGCACGCACGCGCCGATGGCGACGTGCTCGCTCATCCCTTGCTCGCGAGTCTCGGCGTCGAACCGTTCTCGCCCGAATTCTCGGGCGCGCTGCTGTTTCGCGCGACGCGCGGGCGCAAGGTGTCGGTGAAGCAGGCGCTGCTTGCGGGTGGAATCGTCGTGGGCGTGGGCAATATCTACGCGTCGGAGAGCTTGTTTCGCGCGGGCATTCGTCCGACGACTGCCGCCGGGCGCATCTCGCTCGTGCGCTACGATCTGCTCGCCGATGCCGTGCGCGTGACGCTCGCGGCGGCGATCGAAAAGGGCGGCAGCACGCTGCGCGACTTTGTCGGCAGCAATGGCGAATCGGGCTACTTCCAGCTCGACTATTTCGTCTATGATCGCGCCGGATTGCCCTGCCATGTTTGCGGCACCGCCATCAAGCAAATCGTCCAGGGGCAACGCTCGACGTACTTCTGCCCGCGCTGCCAACGTTGAACACAATGCTCGCTCTTACAGACTTTTCCGCGCGCCTGATCGCGTGGCAACGCATTCACGGCCGTCACGACCTGCCGTGGCAGAACACGCGCGATGCTTACCGCATCTGGCTCTCGGAGATCATGCTGCAGCAGACGCAGGTCAGCACGGTCATTCCGTACTACGCGCGTTTTCTCGAACGTTTCCCGACCGTGACTGCGCTCGCGGACGCCCCGATCGACGACGTGATGGCGCTCTGGGCCGGGCTCGGATATTACTCGCGCGCGCGCAATCTGCATCGCTGCGCGCAGGTCGTGGCGTTCGAACACGGTGGCGCGTTTCCGCGCACAGTCGAAGCGCTCGCGGAATTGCCGGGCATCGGCCGATCGACGGCGGCGGCGATTGCATCGTTCGCGTTCGCCGCACGCGCGACGATCCTCGATGGCAACGTGAAGCGTGTGCTTGCGCGCGTGTTCGGCGTCGAAGGTTTTCCGGGCGAAAAGCGTGTGGAGAACGCAATGTGGACGCTCGCCGAATCGCTCTTGCCCGATGCCGCCAACAAGGATGAAGTCACCGCCTACACGCAAGGCCTGATGGACCTCGGCGCGACGCTGTGCGTGCGCGGCAAGCCCGATTGCGCGCGCTGTCCGTTCGCGCCGGATTGCGTGGCGAACGTGGAAGGACGTCAGCGCGAGTTGCCGGCGGCGCGTCCGAAGAAAGCGGTGCCGACGCGCAAGACGTGGATGCTGGTGCTGAAAGACGGCGATTCGATCCTGCTAGAAAAGCGTCCGCCGACGGGAATCTGGGGCGGTCTCTGGAGCTTGCCCGAAGCCGCCGACGAAGCCGCGCTCGCGGCCGTGGCGCACAGTTTTGGCGGCGACGCGCACTTGCAGCGGCTTGCGCCGCTTTCGCATACGTTCACGCATTTCAAACTGGAAATAGAGCCGCGTCTCGGCGAAACCCGTGGCACGCCGCGCGAACTGAACGACGCGCAAACCGTCTGGGCGCCGCTTTCGCGGCTCGATGCGTTCGGCGTTCCCGCGCCCGTTCGCAAGCTGCTCGACGGGCTCACCGGCTCGCTCATCTGAAGCGCTAAAGCAGTTGATGATGCTGCATGTAGTGATGCACGACGTCGATACGCGCGCCGGCATCCATCAGTTCCATGAGCTTCTGGCGCGCGCGCATGGGAATCGGCAGGATTTCGGCAAGACGGTTCGACACCCAGGTGGGGTCGTCGAAGAGATAGGGCTCGACGAACGGAAGGTTCTGCGGCTCGCGCGTTTTGATGGTCTCGATGATGCGCTCCAGCACCTCCGCGCACGCGCCGAACTTGGCGAGCGTTTCGGCGCCATGCAGCGGCTGATCCTCGCCCAGCACTTCCGCCGTTCCAACCAGCAGATTGCTCGGGTCGACGCGATGCGTCACGAGCCGAAAGCGTTCCGTTCCGCGCGCCTGCACGAGCAGGAGGCCGAAGGTATCGACATCGCATTCCGTGATTTCGGCAAGACAGCCGATGCTTTCCGGCACCGACGGATCTCCCGGCGACGCGATCTCATGACCGCTCTTTAACAGGCACACGCCGAACGGCGACTTCTCGCGCAGACACGAACGCGCCATGTCGAGATAACGCGCCTCGAAAATCTTGAGCGGCAGCAGGCCGCCGGGAAAGAGGACGGTGTGAAGCGGAAACAGCGGCAAGTCGGCTAGAACGGGGTTCGAGGACATTGCGCGCCTCCAGTTTGCGACCGCCGACGCGGCGATCAGGTTCGCGTGTGGATTGCGCTGTCATCCACGGGGATGGGCGCGTCACGATGCCGCACGATCACATTGGCGTCGCCGCGAAAGCGCGCGGCCAGCGCCTGTGCGATGTACACCGAGCGATGTTGCCCGCCCGTGCAGCCGATCGCAACCGTGAGATAGCTGCGGTTATCGTCGCGAAAGCGCGGCAGCCATTTGCCGACGAATTCGCCAATGTCGTCGATCATCTCGCCGACCATGGGCTGCGCCGAAAGATAGTCGATGATCGGCTGATCGAGGCCCGTGAACGGGCGCAACTCGCGGTCGTAATAAGGATTCGGCAGTGTGCGCACATCGAAAACAAGATCGGCGTCGAGCGGCACGCCGCGCTTGAAGCCAAACGATTCGAACATGAGGGTGAGGTCGGCGGCATCGGTTTCGACGAAGCGCTTGACCCACGCGCGCAGGACGTTCGCGCGCAAATTGCTGGTGTCGATCTGATGGCCGTATTCGGCCAGGTCGGCCACGAGTTCGCGTTCCCGCTCGATGGCTTCCGCGAGCGAGTTGAGCACGCCGACATCGGCCTCGTGCATGGGTGAACCGGAAAGCGGGTGACGGCGACGCGTCTCGGAGAAGCGCTGAATGAGCGACTGCGTGCTTGCGTTGAGGAACAACACGCGCAGGTCGTACTTGCTAGACAGTGTGTGGATGATGCCGGGGACATCGTCCAGGGAATGGCTCGAACGCGCGTCGATGGCGACGGCGAGACGCTGCTGTCCTTCGCTCGACAGGTAATCGGCCAGTTCGGGCAAGAAGCGCGGCGGCAGATTGTCGACGCAGTAGTAGCCGCCGTCCGCGAGAGCGTTCAGCGCAACCGATTTGCCAGAGCCGGAGATGCCGGTGATCAGGATGATACGCATGGGCTTCGCTTCAATTGCCTTATCTTAGCACTGGCTTCGGGTCCGTTTTTTCGCGCTTCGAGCGTGAACTCGGGCGGGAAATCAGATCAGTTTGCCGGGGAACTGGCTATCCGGGTCCTGCATGGCGAGCCGCTGACGGTCCATGAAGTCCCGCAACGTGTCGATGCCGCGCAATTGCAGGATCGTATTGCGTACCGCCGCTTCTACCAGCACAGCAAGGTTTCGGCCCGCGGCGACTTGAATCGTCACTTTGCTGATCGGCAGACCGAGGACATCCACGGTCTGACTTTCCAGCGGAAGCCGTTGGAACTCGCCATCCGGCCGACGAACCAGTTGCACGATCAGCTTGAGTTTCATTTTGCGGCGCACGGCGGTCTCGCCGAAAATCGTCTTGATGTCCAGCAGACCGAGACCGCGCACTTCGAGCAGATTTTGCAGCAGGGGCGGGCAGCGCCCTTCGACGAAATCAGGACCAAGGCGCACGAAATCCACGGCGTCGTCGGCCACCAGACCGTGACCACGGCTGATCAACTCCAACCCGAGTTCGCTTTTGCCGAGGCCGGAGTCGCCGGTCAGAAGCACTCCCATACCCAGAATGTCGATGAACACGCCATGCAGCGTGGCGCGTGGCGCGAGAATGCGTGACATGTAAGCGCGCAGACTGTCGATGACCGCGGCCGCGGACATGCGCGTCGTGAAAAGCGGTGTGGACGATCGCGTGCAGCGCAGCACGAGTTCCGGCGGCGCGCCGACTTCGCCGGCCACCACGAGAAACGGCGGTTCCAGTGCGATCAGTTCGGCCATGTGGCGCGAACGGTCTTCGTCGGACTGGCGCTGGTAGTAGTTGATCTCGGCGTCGCCGAGCACCTGGATACGGTTGGGGTGAATCAGATTCAGGTGGCCGACCAGGTCCGCGCTGGAGGTCGCGTTGGCAACGGTTTCGCTCGAAAACCCGCGTTCCCAGCCTTCGTGCCCAGTCAGCCAACTGAGCTTCAAAGTGGCGGCGTTGTCGTCGAAAATGCTTTGGGCGTTGATGCTGGACGTATCCATGAGGCCGGAACTCCGTTGGAAGCCGGGAGCAGCCAACGCGCGCCGAAGCGAATTGCTTCAATCAGCCGCATGGTGCTGCATTTTACTGCGTTTGACCCGCGTTCAGACCGCGTTTGAAACGATTGTGCCGCAGAAGCACCGCATAAGCGAGACGCCCCAAAAAGCCTGGAAAGGGCGGCTGACCTGCTGCAAATGCGGCTCTCGGCAGTGCGAGCGCGCCGCTTATGGCTGCCACTGCGTGAGGACCTGATACAGGGCCTCGCGATTTTCTTCCTTGTGCAAACGCTCGCGCGCTTCGCTGTCGGAGAGTAATTGCGCGATCTCCGAGAGAATTTCAAGATGCTGCTGGGTCGCCTGCTCGGGCACGAGCAGGAAGATCAGGAGGGAAACCGGCTGCCCGTCGGGCGATTCGAACGCGACAGGCTCCGCCAGGCGCACGAAGGCGGCGAGCGGCTGCTTCAGCCCCTTGATGCGGCCATGCGGAATGGCGACGCCTTCGCCAAGGCCAGTCGAGCCGAGACGCTCACGAGCGAAGAGATTGTCGGTGACGATGCTGCGGGCGATGCCGTTCTGGTTCTCGAAAATCAGACCCGCCTGCTCGAATACACGCTTCTTGCTGGTAACGGCCAGTCCGAGAACCACGTTCTCGATGGGAAGAAATTTAGCTAAACGATTCATGTTGGCAGGCTGATGCGTGGCCTGATAGCTCCTCATCGTGGCTACTGTAAGCGCTCACGGCGACGATCGGACGGAAAATGCGCTTGGGCTTCCTGCAGCGTATCTGTTTGGTTAACCCCTGTAACAACCGGGCCATTATAGAACAGGGTAATGCGTCATGGTGCGGCGCGCCATCGCCCTATTTGCAACTCAATGTGCAGTACAAAACCCGGGAAATCAATGGCTTGTGCTGACTCGTAACCCGTTGCCAACAAAAAAGCCGCCAAGGCGGGCGGCTTTGCTCTGGTCTGTGCTCTCGATGACTGTTCGGCCAAGGTTGGAGGATTTCCTCCAAACCCGCCCACCGGCTGGCGGCGGGCACGTGCAAAACGACTTCGGATCACGCGACGCGCCGCATTCAGGGCGACGGCGCTTCCAGTTCTTGCGCTTCGGCGCGGTACTTGATGGCCTCGTGAGCGTGGCCCTGGATCTTGTCCTTATGCTTGATGACTTGACGATCCAGCTTGTCCACCATCAGATCGATGGCCGCGTACATATCAACGTCACAACTCTCTATGAAAATGTCCTTGCCCTTCACGTGCAAGTTGATTTCACACTTTTGCCGCTTGTCCTTTTCCCTATGATTGTCGACCGAGAGGACAACGCTGCCGTCGATCACTTGATCGAAGTGACGCAGCACCCTGTCCAGTTTCGTGATCACGTACTCGCGCAACGCAGGCGTCAATTCGAGGTGGTGTCCACTGATCTTCAAGTTCATAGTTGCTCTCCAAGCTGATGGCCGCCAGGCCAAGGCTCGTCCGATACCGGTCGGCGATGCGGCTCCAGAGCGCATGAGCTACGAGCGCGTGAGGAAGGGCGCACCGGCCGGCTCGTCCGCGCATTTGCGCTGCGGCCGGTAAACGTCCGTCGCGACATGCGACAGACTATAGAGACGGGTTAAAGAGACTTGCGCAGATTCACTGCGGGAATTCTCAGTGCCTCGCGATACTTGGCGACAGTGCGCCGCGCAACCACGAAGCCTTGTTCCGCCAGCAGTTCGGCGATGCGGCTGTCTGAAAGAGGAGTTTTAGGGTCTTCCGCTCCTATCAGTTGCTTGATGAGGGCCCGGATCGCCGTGGACGATGCCGCGCCTCCAGTGTCAGTCGAAACATGCGATCCGAAGAAGTACTTAAATTCAAGCGTCCCGAATGGGGTGAGCATGTACTTTCCGGTCGTCACGCGTGAAACCGTCGACTCGTGTAAACCCAGCGTATCAGCTATTTCCCTCAAAACCAAGGGCCGCATGGCGATTTCGCCATGAGCGAAGAAGTTCTTCTGACGCTCGACAATGGCCTGCGCGACGCGAAGAATCGTCTCGAATCTCTGCTGAATATTCTTGATGAGCCAGCGCGCTTCCTGAAGTTGTTGCCGCAACGAACCGCTGCCCGGATCACCACGGTTGTTACGCAAAATGTTCGCGTACAAGTGGTTGATACGCAGCTTCGGCACAATCTCCGGATTCAACTCAGCGGTCCACCCGCCAGACATCTTGCGCACGAGAATGTCCGGTACGACGTAATCGGCTTCGCTCTTGCCATATGCAGCTCCTGGAAACGGCTCCAATGACTTGATTAGCAAATGCGCGTCCCGCAGCGAATCGTCGCTCGCCTTCAGATGCTTGCGCAGACGCGTGAAATCTCGCGCGGCAAGCAATTCCAGATGATTGTTGACGATGTCCAGCGCAAGCGTGCGCGTGGGCGAACCATCCAGTCGCAGCAATTGCAGCTTCAAACACTCGGATGCCGAGCGGCCGCCCACACCGGGCGGATCGAAACTCTGCAGCAAGGCGAGTGCCGCGCTAAGTTCATCGACATCGACTTCAAGTTCGTCGGGCAGATCGGCCTGGACTTCTTCGAGCGTGGCCGTGAGATAACCGTCTTCGTCCAATGACTCGATTAGGAACGTAATCAGCGCGCGATCGCGCTGGTTCGCCGACGTCATGCGCAACTGCGCGGTCAGATGGTCACGCAGCGTCGTGGTCGATTCGTGGATTTGCAGCGGCGGGAGATCGTCGTCGTCGGAGGCGTTATTCGAACGGCCATAGTCTTCGAGGTTCCACGAACTCGAATCCGCGCCGTTGTCGGAGCCCATGCCGTTGTATTCGTCGACACCTTGCGGCTCGCCATTCTCCGAGCGATCGGAACTCGATGTGCTCGATGACGAGCCGTTGCTCATCATGGGTTCGGGCGCCGAATTGTTCGAAGCGGGAGACGAGATCAGCGAGCCGTCTGCCGCGACGCGCAGCGGGCTTGCAATCCAGTCGTCCTCGTTCTCGAGCAGCGGATTTTGCGCGATGGCCATCGCCACTTCCTGCTGCAATTCGAGCGTCGACAACTGCAGCAGCCGGATGGACTGCTGCAGTTGTGGGGTCAGCGCAAGATGCTGCGATAGTCGGAGTTGGAGGCTGGCTTTCATGGCAAATTTTTATTCATTGTAGAGAGTTTGCCACGCGCGCGAAACCTCGCGGCGAATCCAAAAAAGCGTGTGCCGCCTCGGTGGGCGGCACGTAAAAATTGCACTTGCGACTTGATGCGGCGCGGTACACGCGCCTTTCGTCCTACGCGTTACATGCGGAAATGCTCACCCAGATAAACGCGCCGCACGTTTTCATTCTCGATGATCTCGCTCGGCGCACCCGCTGCCAGCACGCTGCCATCGCTGATGATGTACGCGTGGTCGCAAATGCCGAGCGTCTCGCGCACGTTGTGGTCCGTGATCAGCACGCCGATGTTGCGCTGCTTCAGAAACTTCACGATCTTCTGGATTTCCAGCACCGCGATAGGATCGACGCCCGCGAACGGCTCGTCGAGCAGGATGAAGCTCGGGTTAGTTGCAAGCGCGCGCGCAATTTCAACGCGCCGGCGCTCGCCGCCCGACAGCGACAATGCCGGATTCTCACGCAGATGCGCAATCTGCAGTTCATCGAGCAGGGCTTCGGCGCGCTGTGTAATGGCGTCTTTGAACAGGCGTTTGCCCGTTTCGTCCGTCTGCAGTTCGAGCACCGCACGAATGTTCTGCTCGACGGTGAGCTTGCGAAACACCGAGGCTTCCTGCGGAAGATACGACAAACCGAGATGCGCGCGCTGGTGAATGGGCAGAAGGCTGATCGAGGTATCGTCGAGCACGATTTCGCCCGCGTCGAGCGGCACGAGGCCGACGATCATATAAAACGACGTAGTCTTGCCTGCGCCGTTCGGCCCGAGCAGACCGACGACTTCGCCGCTCTTCACATCGAGCGACACGTCTTTCACCACGGTGCGCGAGCCGTAACGCTTCTTCAGATTGCGCACGACCAGCGAGCTCGACTGGCCTTCCGGCTTACGGTGGGGCATGGCTGGCGAGTTCACTGCTGCGGCGTTCCCTTTAGAGTGTTCGACGGTGCAAGCGTGGCGGGCGGGCCATCCAGCGACGCCGCGTTGCCGCTGCGCGGCGCGAGCATGGCGCGCACGCGGCCGGTCGGATTGCCTGGTGAGGCCACGTCCTTGCCAGCGGTTGCCGTGTAGAAGTCTTTCTGACCGTCGTAGGTGATGACGCTGCCGTGCACTTCGTCCTGCACCTTGGTCAGGCCTTGCAGGCGGCGCACGGTGGCGCGCGTCGTGAGTTTGGTGAAGTCGTTCTTGCCGTCGTAGTCGATACGAACCGCGTTGCCGTCGATGTACTCGTCGAGGCCATCGCGCTTTTGACGGAAGTACGAGAGATTGTTGCCGGTCGAGGTGCCGGTCGCGTACTGATAGCCCTGTGGATCTTGCGTGACATCGACGCGATCCGCCTTGATGACGATCGTGCCTTTGGTCGCAACGACGTGACCGGTGAACACGTTCTTCTGGTTCAGGTCGTCGTAGGACATGTTGTCCGCTTCGATGTTGAGCGGCTTGTCGCGGTCGGCCTTTTCGGCGTGCGCCGGAGTTGGCAGCGCCAGCATCGCGGTGAGCGAAGTCAGCGAGACCAGGGCGGCCGCGAGCCCGGCCCGCACGGCGTGCGCGGTGCGGCGCGCGAACATTGCGCGCGTGTGGCCGCCATCGGGACGAGGGAAGCTTTGGTTCATGCAGTCACAAAATTCGGAAGGATTTGCCGGGATAACTAGGTTACTTTGACGAGCCGCCATTGATGTCCGACGCGGCTATCGCGCCGCGCACGTTACCAAAGAGCTTCATTTCCCGGGTCACGTTGTTGTAGTTCATGCCGTTGGCCGTCATCACGGACGGGCCGCGCTGAAGTCTAACCGGTTTTTCCGTCTCGATGACATCGTCGTTGACCAGCACGCGAAAATGCTGCGAATCCGCCTGCATCTGCGGATCGCCGAAACCGGCTGCGCGCAGGATGCGGGCGTTGTCGTAGAGATCGACGATGGACACGTCGCCGTTCACCGTGCCGCGCTGCGCCGTCGCCGTGACGGTGGGCTTTTGCGGCTGGAACATGCGCATGGCGGGCAGCGTCAGGTCGCTGTTTTCGTCGTCTTCGTAATGCACCATGGACTTGGCCGTGAGGCGATACTGCGTCGTGCCCGAGGTATCGAGTTCGGAGACGGAAAAATTCTCGGCGAAGTAATCGGCGGTATGACGCTTTGGCTGCTCGGGCGCGGGCGCACCGGACGGCAGCGTGCTCTGCAGAAGCCAATAGGTGATGCCCGCGAGCGCCGCCATGGCGACGAGCGGCAGTAAGGAGGAGAAACGGCCGGGACGAGGCATTGGCTTATTCTCCGAGCGCCGCGGCGAGCAGCGCGTCGTAGCGGTTCTGCGCGCGCAAGATGACGTCGCAGACTTCGCGCACCGCGCCTTGACCGCCACGCGCTTCGGCCACGAAATGCACGCGTTGGATCACTTCCGGATGCGCGTTCGCCGGCGCGGCCGCGAAACCGCAGCGGCGCATCACGGCGAGGTCGGGCCAGTCGTCGCCCATGTAGCCGGATTCGTCGGCGGCTATTTTGGTCGCGGCGAGCAACTCGGCGAGGGCAACGGTCTTGTCCGCTACGCCCTGATAAAGATGCGTGACGCCCAGTTCCTTCGCGCGCGCCGCGACGATGCCCGACTTGCGGCCCGTGATGATCGCCGTCTGCACGCTGACCGACTGAAGCATCTTCACGCCGTGGCCGTCGAGCGAGTTGAACGATTTCATCGCGTCGCCTTCGGCGGTGAAGAAGAGGCTGCCGTCGGTGAAGACACCGTCGACATCGAAAATCATGAGCTTCACGCGGCTCGCGCGTTCGATAGCGGACGCGGCGGATGCGTCAGAAGCGGCGGAAGAAGGCGTTTGCGCCATCAGATCACCTTCTTGGAAAAGAGGTCGTGCATGTTCAGCGCGCCGATCAGTGTCGCGTCGGCGTCCACGACCAGCATCTGATTGATACGAAAGCGCTCCATCAGTTCCACGGCTTCGACGGCAAGATGGTCGGGACCGATCGTGCGCGGATTACGCGTCATGACATCGGCGAGTTTCAGCGCGCGGAAATCGCCGTCGCGCTGCAGGATGCGACGCAGGTCGCCGTCCGTGAAGATGCCTTCCACGTGACGATCGCCGTTGATGACCGCCGTCATGCCCATGCGCTTGGCTGTGATCTGAAAGAGCGCGTCCGATACCGTGGCGTCGAGCGAGACGACCGGCACTTCGTCGCCCACGCGCATTACGTCGCGCACATAAGTCAGGAGGCGCCGGCCGAGCGCGCCGCCCGGATGCGAACGCGCGAAATCCTCGGGACCGAAGCCGCGCGCATCGAGCACGGCGACGGCGAGGGCATCGCCCATGGCAAGCGCGGCCGTGGTGCTGGCCGTGGGCGCGAGATTCATGGGACACGCTTCCTTTTCGACGCGCACGTTCAGATGCATGTCCGCAAGTTGCGCGAGGCTGGATTCGGGCCGTCCCGTAATGGCGATGAGTTTTGCGCCAAGACGCTTGATGAGCGGCAAAATAGCGACGAGTTCCTCGGTTTCGCCCGAGTTGGACAACGCGATGAAGATGTCGTCGGCCGTGACCATGCCCAGGTCGCCATGGCTCGCCTCAGCCGGATGCACGAAGAACGCCGGCGTGCCCGTGCTTGCGAGCGTGGCGGCGAACTTGCGCGCCACGTGTCCCGACTTGCCGATGCCGGACACGACCACGCGCCCGCGGCAGGCAAGCAGCGTTTCGACTGCGTTCGTGAAGTTTTCGTCGAGAAGTTCTGAAAGCCCGCGAACGGCGTCGGCTTCGATCTGGATCACGTCGCGAGCGAGTCCCAGTGCCCGGTCGCCATTGATTTTCGCTATCATGCGCGGAGTATAGCAAAGGCGTTTCTTCGCCGCGCCGCTCAAGGGCGTGACGCGCCGCCGCCTATCCGCCCCCGCAGGCCCCGGCGTCAGGGGCCTTTCCACGACACCGTCGCGCGGCCTTCGCGCGTGCCGGAATGCCGACGAACGAGGACGCTGGACGGATGATTTCTCCGCTCGAAATGACGCTGTTGTTGCTGCTCTGCTCAGTGGCAGGCGTCGTCGTATTTCGCTTTTTCAATTTGCCGCCGATGCTCGGTTATCTGACCGTCGGCATCATCGTGGGTCCGCATGCGGCCGGCATCGCGCCGGATAGCGACCGCGCCCAGCATCTCGCCGAATTCGGCGTGGTGTTCCTGATGTTTTCCATCGGACTCGAATTCTCGCTGTCGAAGCTGCGCTCGATGCGGCGCATCGTGTTCGGACTCGGCGCGAGCCAGGTCGGGGCGACCATCGTGCTTGCGCTGCTGTTCGGGTGGATCGCCAACTTTTGGATTCCGATGTCCTGGCAGGCGAGCTTCGCGCTCGGCGGCGCGTTGTCGATGTCCTCGACCGCGATCGTCAGCAAGCTGCTCGCGGAACGGCTCGAACTCGAATCGGAGCACGGTCGCAACATCTTCGGCGTGCTGCTGTTCCAGGATCTGGCGGTGGTGCCGCTGCTCATCATCATCGCGGCGTTCGGCAACGGCAATTCGTCGCAACTCGCGATGTGGCTCGGCATCGCGGCGATCAAGATCGTGGTCGCGTTGACGGTGCTGCTGTTCATCGGCCAGAAGTTCATGACGCGCTGGTTCGATCTGGTCGCGCGCCGGCGCTCGCAAGAGCTCTTTATGCTGAACCTGTTGCTGGTGACGCTCGGCGCCGCGTTCATCACCGACAAGTTTGGGCTGTCGCTTGCGCTCGGCGCGTTCATCGCGGGCATGTTGATCGCCGAGACACCTTACCGGCATCAGGTGGAAGAGGACATCAAGCCCTTTCGCGACGTGCTGCTCGGGCTTTTCTTCGTGACGACCGGCATGCTCTTGAACCCGCGCGTGATCTGGGAGCATCCGTTTCTCGTGCTCGGCTTTCTGATCCTGCCGATTCTGCTCAAGGCCGTGATGATCACCGGGCTCTCGCGTCTGTTCGGCGCGACGCCGGGCGTCGCCATGCGCACGGGTCTTGGGCTCGCGCAGGCGGGCGAATTCGGCTTCGTGCTGCTGAATCTGATTCTGGATTCGCATCTCGTCGATCCGACCATCCTGCAGGCCATTCTTTCCGCGATGCTGCTGTCCATGCTCGCCGCGCCGTTCATCATCCAGAACGCCGACCGGATCGTGCTGCGGCTGTCGTCGACGGAATGGATGCTGCAATCGCTGCAAATGACGAAGATCGCGACGCAAAGTCTCAAGCAAAGCGGTCACGTGATCATTTGCGGATACGGCCGCGCCGGGCAGAATCTCGCGCGCATGCTGGAGCAGGAAGGCATTTCCTACGTGGCGCTCGACCTCGACCCGGATCGCGTGGCGGCAGCGGCGGCGGCCGGCGAATCGGTCGTGTTCGGCGATGCCGGGCGCCGCGAATCGCTGCTCGCGGCGGGTCTGCATCGCGCGGCGACGGTCGCGATCACTTACGCGAATACGCCATCCGCGATGCGCGTGCTCCACAACATCCACGAACTCGCGCCCACCTTGCCGGTGATCGTGCGTACCGTCGATGACGCCGATCTCGAAAAGCTCACCGCAGCGGGCGCGACGGAAGTGATTCCGGAGATCGTCGAAGGCAGCCTGATGCTGGCGTCGCACACGCTCGTGCTGATGGGCGTGCCGATGCGCCGCGTCGTGCGGCGCGTCGAGGAAATGCGCGACGCGCGCTACAGCATGCTGCGCGGCTACTTCCACGGCGCCGATGACGATGACGACGACGATGGCCACGAGCAGGTACGGCTACAATCCGTACCGATCGACGAGAAATCGGACGCGGTCGGGCATTCGCTCGACGATCTGGGGCTCGTCGGCAACGGTGTCGAGGTCACCGCGATCCGGCGCCACGGCATCCGGGGCGTCGAACCTGCCCCCGACACCAAGCTGCGCGCGAACGACATCGTCGTCTTGCGCGGCATGCCCGAAGGGCTCGCGCAAGCCGAAGAGCGGCTTTCGCGCAACCGCCGGGCAGCGTAACTTTTTCTCTTCATCGTCAAGGCGGGCGCGGCCTCACAGCGCGGACTTGGAGAAGTCATGTCCTTTACCCCTACGAACGTCACGCCGGACGCCGCGCGTTTCATCAAGGAGCGCGTGCGCACCGTCGAAAACTGGCCGCAGGCCGGCGTGCAGTTTCGCGACATCACGCCCGTCTTGCAGGACCGGCGCGCGCTGCGCACGTTGATCGACCTGTTCGTGCAGCGTTATATCGATGCAAAACTCGATTCGATCGCCGGTCTCGATGCGCGCGGTTTCATCATCGGGCCGATTCTCGCGTACGAATTGAGCCTTGGTTTCGTGCCGATCCGCAAGAAAGGCAAGCTCCCGTACAAGACGCTCTCACAGTCCTACGAGCTCGAATATGGCAGCGCGACCGTCGAGATTCACGAAGACGCGTGCAAACCGGGCGATCGCATCGTGCTCGTCGACGATCTGGTCGCGACCGGCGGCACCATGATGGCAGGCAAGATTCTGCTGGACCGGCTCGGTGCGGAAGTGGTGGAAGCGGCGGCAATCATCGACTTGCCGGATCTGGGCGGCTCGAAACTGCTGCGTGAAAGCGGCGTGCCGCTTTACACCGTTTGTGAATTCGCGGGGCATTGAGATGCCGAATTTCCTCCTCTTTCTTGCCGCATCGGTGGCGATTACCGTCGCGCCGGGGCCGGACAATCTGCAAGTGCTTGCGCGCGGCATCTCGCAAGGACGGCTTGCGGGCATCGTGGCGGCGCTCGGCTTTGCGTGCGGCGTGATCTTTCACACGACGCTCGCGGCGCTCGGCATTGCGGCGCTCTTGCGCTCTTCGCCGATGGCGTTCGAGGCCGTGAAGCTCGCGGGCGCGGCTTATCTCGTGTGGATCGGCATCAAGGCTTTGCGCAGCCGTGGCATCGCGACCGCGCATGAACGCGCGAGCCAACCGCTTTCGACCGTGTTCCGGCAGAGCGTGATCGGCAACATGCTCAATCCGAAAGTCACGCTGTTCTTTATCGTGTTTCTGCCGCAATTCGTCGATCCGCACGGCGCGCAAAGCGTGATGCTGCAGATGTTCGAACTTGGCGGCGCGTTCATGCTGCAAACGGTCGTGGTGTTCTCGCTCTTCGGCATCGGCGCGGGCATGATCGGTTCGTGGCTCAAGCGCCGTCCGCGCGTGGGCTTGTGGCTGGATCGTCTGGCTGGCGTGACGTTCATCGCGCTCGGGATTCGCGTCGCGTTGAAAGATTGAGGCGGGCGCTTTCGAACGCTCACGAACGCCACGAACACTCACCAGCGCTCACCAGCGCTCACCGAACGCTCACGAGCGCTCACCAACGCTCACCGAACGCTCACGAGCGCTCACCAACGCTCACCAACGCTCAAGCCGCGAGCGCGAAAGCCCAGCCTTCGATTCAATTGGCCGCGCTACAATTTTCGGCCTTTCACGGGCCGCCGAGCCTGCCGGAGCCTTCATGTCCCTGCCTTCGATCGCCGCTGCCCGCCATTTCGACGCCACCCTGCATGTGCCTTTTCTGATCGGCGAGGAGCGCGTCGGCTGGATCCGCGCTTTCGATGTCGCATCGCTCACGCGCTGGCCGAACATCTTCGTAGTCGATGCAACCGCGGTGCGGCTGCATCCATCGCTGAACGACGTCGATGCGCGCACGGCCGCGCTTCACGATGTCATCGACACGCTCGCTCAGCAGGGCAAGATTCCCGGCTGGCGCAACGAAACCTACGCGATTCGCAACGACTTCCAAGCAGCGCCGCTCGCGTTCATCGAACGCGCGGCCTCGCGCTTCTTCGGCACGATGACTTATGCGGTGCATCTGAACGGCATCGTAAAATATCGCGATGGCGCGCCGCGGTTGTGGATCGCGCGCCGCAGCGATACCAAGTCCGTCGATCCCGGCAGGCTCGACAACGTGGTCGCGGGCGGCATCGGCTGGGGTATGGATATCGAGCCGACGCTCGTGAAGGAATGCTGGGAAGAAGCGGGCATGCCGGCCGAACTCGCGTCGACGGCCACGCCCGGCGGCACGCTCCACGTGCTGCAGATGATTCCCGAAGGCACGCAGGCCGAGCAGCTTTTCGTCTACGACATCGAGCTTCCGGACGACTTCACGCCGCAAAATCAGGACGGCGAAGTCGGCGAACATCGCCTGGCGCGCATCGAGGATGTCGCGCGCTGGATAGAGGAAGGCGAATTCACCGTCGATGCGACGCTCGCCACCCTCGATTGCCTGCTGCGCCACCGCTGGATCGACGAGGAAGCGTGCGAAGGCATCGCCGCGCTCTACACGCCGCCATCGCTCTAACAATGATTAAGGAGTAACCGGGTCATGTCGACCGAACATAGTTTCATCCTGAAGTTGTCGTGCCCGGACCGTCCGGGAATCGTGCATGCCGTTTCCGGGTTTCTGTTCAATCTCGGCGCGAACATTCTGGACTCGGCGCAGTTCGGCGACAGCCACACCGGCGAGTTCTTCATGCGCGTGCATTTTCAGGAAGTCGGCGGCGATCCCGGCCTCGATGCGCTGCGCACGTCGTTCGGCGAACTGGCCGAAACGTTCGGCATGCGCTGGGAGTTGCACGATGCATCGGTGAAGCCGCGCGTGGTCATCATGGTGTCGAAGATCGGCCACTGTCTGAACGATCTGCTGTTCCGGTATCGCACGGGCCAGTTGCAGATCGACATCGCGGCTATCGTGTCGAATCACAAGGATTTTTATCAGCTCGCCGCGAGCTACGACATTCCGTTCCATCATCTGCCGCTTCTCAACGGCACGCCGCAGGCGAAGGCCGCGCAGGAAGCGCGCGTGATGGAGATCATCGACCAGAACGATACCGACCTCGTCGTGCTCGCGCGCTACATGCAGATTCTCTCCACCGAAATGTGTGACAAGCTCGCGGGCCGCGCGATCAACATTCATCACTCGTTCCTGCCGAGCTTCAAGGGCGCGAAGCCGTACTATCAGGCGTTCGATCGCGGCGTGAAGCTGATCGGCGCGACCGCCCATTACGTGACGTCCGACCTCGACGAAGGGCCGATCATCGAGCAGGAAGTAGAGCGCGTCGATCACAACATGACGCCGGATCAACTGACCGCCATTGGCCGCGATGTCGAATGCGTGACGCTCGCGCGCGCGGTGAAGTGGCATGTGGAGCATCGCGTCGTGCTGAATGGGAGCAAGACGGTGGTGTTCCGGTAAGCATCGCCGTCAAAACGAGAAACCCCGCTGAATTCAAAGATTCAGCGGGGTTTTTTTATGTCGATGCACGCTTCAGACGAGCCGCAAATAAATCAGTTCGCGCTTGATATACGCGTAGAAAATCGGCGCGGCGATTACGCCCGGAAGACCGAACGCGGCTTCCATCGCGAGCATGGCGAGCAGCAGTTCCCACGCGCGCGCCTCGATCTGCCCGCCGATGATGCGCGCGTTCAGGAAATACTCGAGCTTGTGAATGACGATGAGAAAGCCGAGCGACGCCACCGCCGTGCCGAACGAAACCGACAATGAAATCCCGACAATGATGGTGTTGGAAATGAGATTGCCGATTACCGGCAGCAGACCGACGATGAACGTGATCAGCACGAGCGTCTTCGACAGCGGCAAACGCTCGTGAAAGAGCGGCAACGCGACCAGCAAATACAGCGCGGTGAAAACCGCGTTGATCGCCGAAATCTTGATCTGCGCGAAGACGATGCGGCGGAAGGCATCCGAGAAGCGCGACACGCGCGTGACGAGCGCGGTGGATAACGGCAACCGATGCGCCTGCTTCGGCGCTCCGACCGCGATGATCGCGCCAATGATCATGCCGATCAGAATATGCCCGAAGCCGCGCGCCATTTCCTTGCCGCCTTGCTGCAATTGCTCGGCGTGCTTGTGCATGAGGTCGGCGGCGCGGTCTTTCATCTGATCGGCATCGACCGGGAGGTAATTGGCGATCCAATCCGGCACGCGCAGCCTTGCGTGCGACGTGATGCTCATCAACTGATCCAGCAATTTTTGCAGACTCGGCACGTCTTGCTGGAAGTGCTCGATGATGGCTATCGTCGCGAACGTGAGCCCGCCGATGATGATCGTGGAGATGATGACGACGGACACCAGCCGCGCGCCGCGGCTCATGACGTGCCGCTCGATCACGGGCGCGATCATGTGAACCAGTTGGAACACCAGCATGCCGGCGAGCAGTCCGCCCAACAACTTGAGCTGCAAAACCAGGTACATACCCGCGAACGCCGCCAGATAGCTGCCGATCTCCACGGCGGACAACTTCGGCATGCTCATGTCGCTCGTCAGCCTGACGGGGCGCGCGGGAAGATCCCGTATGCGTCGCTCCTCGTTGGCCGCTTCGTTGCGCTTCGCCATGACTGCGTTCCTTTTCCCTGCGTGCGACGGTTATTCGTGCCGCGTATCGCGGCGCATTTCGAACGGCTATGGCGCGCGGCGCAAGTGACGCGCCGCAACCATGCTACGCCGCCGACTTGGGCCGTTGCAGCAAGGGTGCCAGATATCTGCCCGTAAAGCTCGCTTTCGATTTCGCGACCTGCTCGGGTGTTCCCTGAGCGATGATCTGGCCGCCGCCCGCGCCGCCTTCCGGACCGAGGTCGATGACCCAATCCGCCGTTTTGATCACGTCGAGATTATGCTCGATGATCACGACCGTGTTGCCCTGATCTCGCAGACGGTGGATCACTTCGAGCAGAAGCGCGATGTCGTGGAAGTGCAGACCGGTCGTCGGTTCATCGAGGATATAAAGAGTCCGACCGGTGTCGCGCTTGCTCAGTTCCAGCGAAAGCTTGACGCGCTGTGCCTCGCCACCCGAAAGCGTGGTCGCCGACTGGCCGAGCCGGATATAACCGAGGCCCACTTCCAGCAGCGTCTTCAGCTTGCGCGCGACGACCGGCACCGGCTTGAAGAACTCGTGCGCGGCTTCCACCGTGAGGTTGAGCACTTCGCTGATGTTCTTGCCCTTGTACTGAATGTCGAGCGTTTCGCGGTTGTAGCGCTTGCCGTGGCACACGTCGCAGGGCACATAGACATCCGGCAGAAAATGCATTTCGACCTTGATGACGCCATCGCCCTGACACGCCTCGCAGCGTCCGCCCTTCACGTTGAACGAAAAACGGCCGGGATCGTAACCGCGCTCTTTCGCGGCCGGCACGCCGGCGAAGAGTTCGCGGATGGGCGTAAACAGTCCGGTATAAGTGGCCGGGTTCGAGCGCGGCGTGCGGCCGATGGGTGATTGATCGACGGCGATCACTTTGTCGAAGTGTTCGAGACCTTCGATGGACTCATACGGCGCGGGCTCGGTCGATGATCCGTACAAATGTTGGGCAACCGCGTGTTGCAACGTGTCGTTGATGAGCGTGGACTTGCCCGAACCCGAGACGCCGGTCACGCAAGTCAGAAGCCCGACGGGCAAATCGAGCGTCACGCGCTTCAGATTATTGCCGTACGCCTCGACAATACGAAGCTGCCGCTCGTCCGGCGCGGTCCGCTCGGACGGATAACCGATAGTCCGCTTGCCCGACAAATACTGTCCCGTGATCGAATTCGGGTCTTTCTGCACCTGATTCGGCGTGCCTTGCGCGACGATCACGCCGCCATGCACGCCCGCGCCCGGCCCCATGTCGACGACGTAATCGGCCATGCGGATCATGTCTTCGTCATGCTCGACCACGATCACCGAGTTGCCGATATCGCGCAGATGCTTGAGCGTGGCGATGAGCCGGTCGTTGTCGCGCTGATGCAGGCCGATGGACGGCTCATCGAGCACGTACATCACGCCGGTCAAGCCCGAGCCGATCTGCGACGCGAGCCGGATGCGCTGCGCCTCGCCGCCCGAGAGCGTTTCGGCGCTGCGTTCGAGCGACAGGTAATCGAGCCCGACGTTATTCAGGAACGACAGCCGCGCGACGATTTCCTTGACCACCTTGTCCGCGATCTCACCTTTCGCGCCGTCGAGCCGCAGCGTCTGGAAGTAGCCGAGCGTATCGCGCAACGGCCAGCCGCTGACTTCGTAGATGCCGCGAGCGTCATCGCCGGAACCGACTTTGACGAAACGCGCCTCGCGGCGCAGACGCGTGCCCTCGCAGGCCGGGCACGCCTGATTGTTTTGATACTTCGCCAGTTCCTCGCGCACGGCGGCCGAGTCCGTTTCGCGATAACGACGCTCCAGATTCGGCAGAATGCCTTCGAATGCGTGCTCTCTCACCGAAGCGCGCCCGCGCTCGTTGATGTACGAGAACGGAATGACCTGCTTGCCCGAACCGTACAAAAGCGTCTTGCGCACCTTTTCCGGCAGTTCCTCGAACGGCGCGTCGATGTCGTATTCGTAGAACGCCGCGAGACTTTGCAGCATCTGAAAATAGAACTGATTGCGCCGGTCCCAGCCCTTCACCGCGCCCGCCGCGAGCGAGAGCGAAGGATGCGCGACCACGCGCTTCGGATCGAAAAACGTGATCTGGCCCAAGCCGTCGCATTCCGGGCATGCGCCCATCGGATTGTTGAACGAGAAAAGGCGCGGCTCCAGTTCCGGCAGCGAGTACGAACAGATCGGGCACGCGAACTTCGAGCTGAAGAGCTTTTCGTTCTCGGTATCCATTTCGAGCGCGATCGCGCGGCCGTCGGCGAGACGCAGCGCGGTCTCGAACGATTCCGCCAGGCGCTGCTTCATGTCCGGGCGCACTTTAAGCCGGTCGATCACCACGTCTATGGTGTGCTTGTCGTTCTTCTTGAGCTTCGGCAGCGAGTCCACTTCATAGATTTTCGCGACGCCTTCGTTCGCCGTGCCGCCGCCCGAACGAATGCGAAAGCGGATAAAGCCCTGCGCCTGCATCTCTTCGAATAATTCGACGTGCTCGCCCTTGCGATCCACGACGACGGGCGCGAGGATCATCAGCTTGGTTTCCTCGGGCAGCGCGAGCGCGGCATCGACCATCTGCGAGACGCTTTGCGCTTCGAGCGGAATCAGATGATCGGGGCAATAAGGTGTGCCGACGCGCGCAAACAGCAGACGCAGATAATCGTGAATCTCGGTGACGGTGCCGACCGTCGAACGCGGATTATGCGAGGTGGCTTTTTGTTCGATCGAAATGGCCGGTGAGAGGCCTTCGATCAGATCGACATCCGGCTTTTCCATCAGCTGCAGAAATTGCCGCGCGTATGCCGAGAGGCTCTCGACGTAGCGGCGCTGACCTTCGGCGTAAAGCGTATCGAATGCGAGCGACGACTTGCCCGACCCGGACAACCCCGTAATCACAATCAGCTTGTGACGCGGCAAGTCGAGATTGACGTTCTTCAAATTGTGGGTGCGAGCCCCACGAATACGAATTTCTTCCACGAGTCTCTTCCGGGTTCTTTCGGGGGTCTTTCGGGCGTCTTTTAGGTCGTGGCGCGGGGTTTCCTGCGACTACCGGACGACAAAGTAAGGGGGCTAAACCTGCTACTATAACGACTTTTGCAGGGTGCGGCGCCCGTGCCAAAAGGCTCTCAGGGGCTCTCAGGGGCTCTCAAGGCTTCTCGGCGGCTTTCCAACGGCTTTTCCGTTTCCCAGGCGCCTTCGCGTTAATGGCCGCAGGTCGTGCGGCGCGCGAGCCGCCGTGTGTCGCATATAGTGCCGTTTCGAGCCAGAACAAGGCGGCCGCGCCGCGCTCCCCACGCGTCAGGCCAGTCGCGACCCTCACCCATTTCCGTTCCTGATGTCCAATCCGTCTGCCACGTCCACACGTTTGTCCGCGCCGGAATTGCGCGCAACCGTGTCGCTCGCCGCGATCTTCGCGCTGCGCATGCTCGGCCTCTTCATGATCATGCCGGTGTTTTCCATTTACGCGAAAACCATCCCTGGCGGCGATGACGTGTTTCTCGTGGGCATAGCGCTCGGCGCTTACGGCGTCACGCAGTCCATGCTCTACATCTTCTATGGCTGGATTTCAGACAAGCTGGGCCGCAAACCCGTGATCGCATTCGGCCTGCTCGTGTTCGCGCTCGGCAGCTTCGTGGCGGCGGCAGGGCACTCCATGGCGTGGATCATCGCCGGACGTGTGATTCAGGGCATGGGCGCGGTGTCGTCGGCGGTGATCGCGTTCATCGCCGATCTGACTGAAGAAGAAAATCGCACCAAGGCCATGGCGATGGTCGGCGCGAGCATCGGCGTTTCGTTCGCGGTCGCTATCGTTGGCGCACCGATTCTGTTCCACTGGGTCGGCATGAGCGGCCTGTTCACGGTGATCGGCGTGCTGTCGATCGTCGCGGTCGGCGTGGTCCTGTGGGTCGTGCCGGACCCGCCCGTGCCGCCGGTTCACGTCAAGGCACCATTCGCCGAGGTGCTGCACAACGTCGAGTTGCTGCGTCTGAACTTCGGCGTGCTGGTGCTGCACGCAACCCAAACCGCGCTCTTTCTCGTCGTGCCGCGCATTCTCGAAGCGGGCGGGTTACCGGTCGCCTCGCACTGGAAGATTTATCTTCCGGTGATGGGCCTCGCTTTCGTGATGATGGTTCCGGCAATCATCGCTGCCGAGAAGCGCGGCAAGATGAAAGCGGTCATGTTGAGTGCGATTTTTCTTATCCTGATCGGCCAGTTGTTATTAGGCGCGGCTCCCCATACGCTATGGTCTGTGGCCGCGATCCTGTTTGTGTACTTCTTGGGCTTCAACGTGCTGGAGGCGTCGCAACCTTCGCTCGTGTCCAAGCTGGCGCCAGGCACCCGCAAGGGCGCGGCCGCCGGGGTGTACAACACGACGCAGTCCATCGGGCTCGCGCTTGGCGGCGTCATCGGCGGCTGGCTGCTCAAGCTGGATGGCCCGAGTGCGGTGTTCTTCTCGTGTTCGGCGCTGGTGCTGGCATGGTTGATCGTCGCGTCGAAAATGAAGGCGCCGCCGCGCAGGGTCGAGCGCGCGGCGTAGCGAATCTGTATTAATCATATTGAGGCAGTGCGATGTTTCCCGTCCTCTTCCGTGGAAGAGGGTTGAACTGATAACGTCGCATAACTGCTAGTGGGCAAGGAATTTACCGGAGAAATCATGGCATCTGTCAACAAGGTCATTCTCGTAGGCAATCTGGGCGCCGACCCGGAAACGCGCTACCTTCCGAGCGGCGACGCCGTGGCCAACATTCGTCTCGCGACGACCGACCGTTACAAGGAAAAGTCGTCTGGCGAGATGAAGGAACTCACGGAGTGGCATCGCGTGGCGTTCTTCGGGCGTCTTGCCGAGATCGTGAACGAGTATTTGAAGAAGGGCTCGTCGGTGTATATCGAAGGGCGCATTCGCACGCGCAAGTGGACCGATCAGGCGGGGCAAGAGCGCTATTCGACCGAGATCGTTGCCGATCAGATGCAAATGCTCGGTGGCCGCGGCGGAGCAGGCGGCGGCGATGACGGCGGCTACAGCCGCAGCGCGCCGATGGAGCGTTCAGGCGGCGGTGGTGGTGGTGGCGGCCGCGCGTCGGCAGGCGGGCGCGCTGCGGGCGGTGGAGCGGGTGGCGGATCGAGCCGTCCGAGCCAACCTGCGGGCGGCGGTTTTGAAGACATGGACGACGATATCCCGTTCTGACAAGTCGCAACAAATTCGTTTAAACACTAAGCCTCTGGCATTAATTGTCGGAGGCTTTTTTATCAAATCGGCAAGGCGCTTTCCGAAATATCACTTCGAGGCTCTCCGCGATTCCCGCAGCCGTATTACGCTTCCGATTAATCGCGAATAGGTGGCTTTAATCCCGTCAACAAGGAGTCATTGGAAGCCTAATCGGAGTAGTCCTATGGTGCGCGGCTTGTTTGCGTCCTACTTTGATTCATCGAGTTTAGAACGTTTAGTTACTCGCTGCTTTTAGGCATTCATTTATTGATTTCAGATGTTTACTCGATTTTATTGAGTTCGAGCAAACGTAACGGAAGAGAGACTTCGTTGATTGCATAAAGCAATAAATGCGTTCTGACCAAATTAAAAATCAACAACATCATTTAGAGGGGCGACTTTGAAACTTCGCGTAGTGCTGGCCGACGATCATCCTTTCGTGGTCCTTGGCGTAAAGGCGCTTTTCAAGGCCGACGAGGGGATCGATGTCGTCGGTGAGGCGAATAATGCGAGCAGTCTCGTGGTCGAACTCGCGAAGACGCCATGTGACGTGCTTGTCACGGATTTCGCCATGCCTGAGCCTGGGCCGGACGCGCTAGACGGTTTACGGCTGATTCGTAGAGTCAAGCAAGAGTGGCCAAGCATCAAAATCGTCGTGCTGACGAGCGTCAGTAATGTCGCGATTCTTCGTTCTATTCTGAATGCCGGTGCCATCGGACTCGTGAATAAGGCGGAGGCTATTGAACTCGTGGCGACTGCCGTGCGCCATGCGGGAATCGATCGCCGTTATGTCAGTGGGTCTTTTGTTACCGCGTTAGCGGAAGCGGGCGCCGAAACCGAGTCATCACCGGAGGAACCGCGGCTTTCGCCCCGGGAAGAAGAAGTCGTTCGTTTGTTTGCCAAGGGTCGCACGATCACCGAAATCGCCAAAGCGTTGAACCGCGATGTACGCACTATCAGTCGACAGAAGCGAGATGCGATGAACAAGCTCGGAATTAGAAACGACCCGGGTTTGTTCGCGTTTGTACGCGCTCAAGGACTCGGCTGAGTTATCGGTGTGGTGAGTTCGAATTCGGATGCATCTTATGTTTTTTAATGTTTCGGTATCCGATTCTTATCGGTGTCAAGAATGAACTTGAGTTCGCTCAACGCGTGAAGGTTTTAAGTGATGGAATCATTGAATGAAGGTCAAGTGTTCTCGCATGCCAGGAGAATTCGGTTAGCAATAGCGGACGATCATCCGCTCGTCATTCTCGCTATCGAACGGCTGGCTGGGAATTTTCCCAATGTAGAAGTGGTGAGTCGAAGCATCGATTCCACGCAGCTCGACGAGTGTCTGGCACGCGGCGAATGCGACGTGGCCATCGTCGACTTCTTCATGCCGGGGGGGCGCCATGGTGACGGCGTTCAACTCGTGCAGCACATTTCTGCGACTTATCCGAATGTGCACATCGTCGTGCTATCGCGCACCGATAACGCGACGCTCATCAAGCAGGCGCTGGACGCAGGCGCGCACGCGTTCCTCAGCAAAGAGGACCGGCTTGACCTCATCTACGTCGCGATCGTCTCGGTCATTGCCAACGAGACCTATCTCGGACCGGCAATTCGCCGTGCTTTGGCCATTGCAAATACGGAAAGTCACGCTCTGTTCATTCGGCAGAGACTGACTAGCCGGGAAATGGAAGTCATTGAAAACTATGCGCGCGGTGCCAACGTGACTGAGATCGCAAGGAAGCTGGGCCGTAGCGTAAAGACTATCAGCGCTCAGAAATGCGCCGCCATGCGCAAGCTGGATCTGTCCACGGACGCAGATCTGTATCGCTTCGTTGCGGACACGGACCTGATCTGACGCGCGCTTACAAGCAGCACTGCCGGCGGGCGTGGAGACGCACTGCCCTCGTTAGAAGGGCATGCCGGCTTCTAAAATAAAAGAGACCAATGAAAACAAGAATGCCGCTGAGGGCAATCATCGCCGATGATCACCCAATTGTCGTGAAGGGTATCAAGAGCTATCTCGAACGGGACGGCGCCGTCGAAGTAGTGGCGACGGCGCACGACACCCAAGAGCTGGCCGAAGCGCTGGATTCGACTGCTTGTGACTTCGTCTTTTCTGACATTGGAATGCAGGGGATGGAAGGTGAGAGCAGTTCCATCACATTTCTGAGGCGTTTTTCGAGTCGGATCGAGCGGCCGAGGCTGGTCGTCATCACCATGCTTTCACAAGCTCGAATGCTAGCGGGACTCATACGAATGGGCGTCGACGGTGTGGTCGACAAGCGCGACGGACTGGAGTCTCTCGAAACCGCAATTGCGGCCATCAGCGCAGGCAGACGGTTCGCCTCGCCGCTTGCCATAGATGCGTTGAGCAGCCTTCCAGAAACCATGCCCGCATGTGTCGGCGTATTGAGCCGGCGCGAGTGGGAAGTGTTTCGGCTGTACGCCAGTGGCATGGTGGTGCACGAGATTGCAAGCCGATTCGGACGAAGCAGTAAAACCATTGCTACCCAGAAACGCAGTGGCATGCGGAAGCTGGGTCTTAGTTCGGAGGCCGATCTCGTCGAGTATTTCAGGCAGGTGGGCCTCGTCTGACTGAAGTGGACGGTTGGCGTCATCAGAATTATTTAAGACGGTTCCGATGTCTGCGCCAACGGATGCGTATCAGACTTTACTGTTCGACGGCGCCAGCGACAGCCCGTGTTGCAGCGTACGCAAGATTTCCCATGCGGTGTCTTCTCAACGACGCCGACTTCTACCTTTGAGAGATTCGATTTGAGTTCCGTCGTCGTGCGTTGCTGGTTCTTGCTCGTCGTGCTCCTGTCACCGTATTGCACGGAGGTGCGCGCGGATAGTGTCGCGCCTGACGCGCGCGCGACCGCGGCTGAAATCTCGCCCACCAGAGAAAGCATTCCGCCTATCGATGCGGATGCCTTCATGTTTCGCGCTAACGACGCGCTCTCGAACGTTTATGTCTCGGCAGCGCCGTCCCGTGTTCTGAGCGTTACCGCACTGCGCCTGCTTCCTGCACTCATTGGCGTGCTGGCCGTTTTGATCGTCACGCTTCGTGCATTCGTCCTGTTGCAGCGGGAAATGCGAAAGCGTCTCACCATCGAACAGCAACTCGCGACGCAGTTGAGCTTCCAGCAGACCATGATGGAAGTCGTGCCGTATCCGCTTGTCGCGAAGGACATGGACAATCGCTACGTCGCGGTCAACCGTGCGTTCGAGGAGGCCCTGGGCGTTCGCAGGACGGATATCGTCGGACAGACGGCGCTCGAAGTGGGCGCGTGGGGAGCAAAGCACAGCCGTTTGCTGCACGATCTCTCTGGTTGCACGCTCGCCACGGGCAAGCGTCAGGAAGTCGAGGCCGAGTTCTTCGACGAGTTCGGCAGGTCGCGCTACGGCCTCTTCTGGACCGGTGCATTTCTGGCACCGGACGGCGAGCGAGCAGGCGTAGTCGGCACGATGATCGACATTACCGATATTCGCGACGCCGAGATGCACGCCCGTCGCACAGAACGGCGCCTGCACGATGTTACACGCTCGCTTCCCGCTGTCGTCTTCCAACTGCGGCGTGCGCGCGATGGCGCTTACAGTCTTCCGTATATCGACGGCGACACGCGGCAACTGCTTGGCCTCGATCTTGGAGCGTTGGCTAACGATCCGCTCAAGGTATTGCGTCAAGTCAATTCCGAGGACGGCGTGCGCCTGCTGGCGGAAATCGAGCGGTCATCGCTCACGCTCGAGCCGTTGCATACGGAGTTTCGAGCCGTCGTCGGCGGCGTGACGCGCTGGTTTCGCGCAGACCTCGTCGCTCATTGCGAAGACGACGGCGCCGTGGTCTGGAGCGGATATTGGGTGGATGCGAGCGTCGAGCACGCGCGCGCTGAAGAGCTTGCGCGGGCGAGAGATATCGCGGAAGCCGCATCGAGAGCGAAGGACGATTTTCTCGCCATGATGAGCCACGAGATCCGCACGCCTATGAACGGCGTTCTGGGTCTCGTCGAAGTGTTCGAAAATACGCCGCTCAATCCGGATCAGTCGCAAATGCTCGGCATGATTCAGGATTCAGCCAGCGCTTTACTTCAGATTCTCGACGATCTCCTGGACTATTCGAAGATCGAAGCAGGCCGTCTGACGATCGAACCGACCGCGATCGATTTGCGCGAACTCGTCGATAGCGCCGTCGGCTTGCTGGCGGGCAGGGCACACGAAAAGGGCTTGCGAGTGCGAGTCAATGTCGCGCCGGAAGTGGCGGCTACCGTGCAGGGCGACAGCGTGCGTCTGAGGCAGATCATCTTCAACCTGATGAGCAACGCGATCAAGTTCACCAGTGTTGGTGAAGTCGCTGTGCACGTACGGGAAGTGGGATCGACGGAGTCCACTCAGCTGCTCGAACTCTGCGTGAAGGACACGGGCATTGGTATCGCGTCCGAGGCGCAGGCGAGTCTCTTCGAGCCGTTCGTGCAAGCGGAAAAGTCCACTACTCGACGCTTCGGCGGTACGGGCCTCGGACTGACTATCGTCAATCGGCTCGTGGATTTGATGGGTGGCACACTAACGTTGCAGAGCGAAGTAGGCGTCGGCACATCCATGACGCTTCGCCTCGAAATGCCGGTCGAGACTTTGCAGTATCAGATCGACGGCTTGCGCGGCCGGAGAGGCATCGTGGCGATCGACGAAGATCGCGTCGCCGACGCGTTGGTGAACTACGGACAGGCGCTCGGTCTGGTGCTTCAGCGCATTTCGTCGGATAGCCCGAGCCTGATGCTTCTGGAGACGTTCGAAGGCGTCGATATCGTATTTCTAAGCGATACGCACAAGGACAAGCTGCCGTTCGGCTCGCGCGTCATTCACGCGACGGAAAAGCCGAAGCCAACTGGTTATCGAATTCTTGAAGACGATATTCGCGTCAGCATCAATCCCATCTCTTGGCGAGGGCTTGGCGCTGCCTGCGTCGCGGCCTTGACCGGCATGCCGCAGATTGCGGCGCGCGCGACGATGGGCCTCGAACCGAAGAAGGAAGTGCCCGACCGCGAGGCTGCTTTGCGCAACGGCAGGCTCGTGCTCGTGGCGGAGGATCATCCGGTTAATCAGGAGTTGATTCGCCACCAGCTTTCGTTGCTCGGGTTCGCCTGCGATGTTGTGCAGGATGGCGTCGAGGCGCTCGCGGCGCTCGAACAAACGCATTACGGCTTTCTGATCACGGACTGCCATATGCCGAACATGACCGGCTACGAACTGACGAGACGCGTGCGCGCCAACGAAGCGGGAACAGCGGTCCGCCTGCCGATTCTCGGCATCACCGCGAGCACGGCGGCCGAGGAGCGCACCATGTGCCGCGACGCGGGTATGGACGATTGCCTCATCAAGCCCACTCGGCTCGCGACGCTGCGCGAGCATCTTAACCGGTGGTGGTTGAAGGACACGATCGCGCCTGAACCGGAAGGACGGGCAGTCGGCGGCGCCGAAGCAAGGCACGCGGAAGAAGACGAAATCGACCTTGGCGCGATGGCGCAACTTTGGGGCAGCGAGGCGACCGTCAAGGCGCTTCTCGATGCCTTCGTGTCCTCGTTCCGCGACGATCTCGCCGCGCTCGAACCACTGCTCGCACGCGGCACGGTGGAACACTTGCGCGAATGGCATCATCGCGTGTCTGGGGCGGCGAGCGTCTTGCAGTATCGGCCGCTGCTTGATGCGCTGGAAACATTCAGGCGTGACTTGTCGAGTAAGCCACTTGCAATGCGTCGACGGGACGGAAATCTGTTGATCGTTCGCTGCAGGCAATTGCTCGAACGCATAGAGGCGCAAGGCGCCGAGCTCGTTTAAGCGGTCGAATCAATCAAAGCGCGACGCGAATCAAACCGCCTCGCGCTTTTTTCTTTTAGTCGGAAAGACCGGCCGCGCCGAAATCGGACGTCGCACGGTCCCGGAAATGCGTCAGCGCAAAGTCGACGAATGAACGCGTCTTGGCCGATACGTGTCTGCGTCCCGGATAAACGATCGACACTTCCTTGTCCGCGTCGTTCAGCGTGTAGGCCGGCAGCAGGCGCACGAGCGCGCCCGCTTCGACGTCCTGCCGGACATAGCTCTCGGGCAATACGGCAATGCCCATTCCCAATATCGCCGCCTGCCGCAACATGGGTGAACTGTTCACCGTGTACGACGGGTCGATCGACACTTCTTCGAGCGAACCCGTCGGACTGGTGAATGACCACTTCGATCCGTGAATGTCCGTGGACGGCGCGAGAAACTCGTGTTTGACGAGAGCGGCGGGCCGCGCCGGCAGGCCGCGGCGGGCGAGATAGTCGGGCGATGCGACGAGTGCCGCGGCGACCTTGAAAAGCGGCCGGTTGATGAGCGTGCCGCTATTGACGAGATGCGGCACGACGATGCCGACATCGAAGCCTTCATCGACGAGATCGACCGGCCGATGGAGCAGCGTAAGGCTGAGCTTCACGCTCGGATAGCGATCGCGATAAGCGCGCAGCATGGGCGTGAGTTCGAGCAAGGAAAACGATGCCGATGCAACGAGCTTGAGTGTTCCGGATGGATCGACTGAACTGTTCGCTACTGATGCCTCGATATTCTCGACGTGTTCGATCACTGTTCGGCAGCCATCGGCGTATTCCTTGCCCGCTTCAGTCAGCGACACGCTTCGTGTCGTGCGATTCAGCAAGCGGGTATTGAGATGCGCTTCGAGTAGCGAGACATAGCGCGTGACCACGGCGTTCGAAAGATCGAGCGCTGCGGCCGCACGGCCAAAAGAAGATGTCTCCGCGACTTTGAGGAAGACGCGCATCGCCTGTAATTGGTTCATGAGCGGATGGCCTGACGAAAGCGTGAGCTGCGGGTGATCGGTACGAAGTCAGCGAGGGCAGGAGTGCCGCCTCGCGTGCGCGATGTTACGTAGCCCGATACATCTTGTGAATAGGATGACTCCGATGTCTTCTCGCTGTCGCTCGTCAGCCACTGTCGCATGTGTGCAACGATGCTGCGCCTGGTCCATCTCGTTAAAGAAAAAGCATTCGGGTAAGTACCAGATGTGTAAGCGTTAAGTCATATTGAAATTCTATTTTTTGATTTATTCGAAAGACCTTTTGCGTGTTCCTTGGTGGTCTCTGCAAAAAGCTGCGCCATACACTTTGGGCTGCCGAATATCGGTGTGAGGCTTTCTCCGGGGCTTCGATCCCAGATGTGCCGCGCCGCGGCCTTAAGCAACTCATCGAGTCTCGTGACTCAATCAAAGGAATTCGCATGAAAAAGAATCTTATCGGAGCCGCAGTGGCCGCTCTGGCTGCATCGTTCGCCACGGCTGCAAGCGCACAAAGCAGCGTCACGCTGTACGGCACGTTGGACGCAGGTTTCACGTTCGTGAACAACGTGCGCTCGGCACCGGGTTCGGACTACAACAAGGCAAGCGCATGGGGCGTCACTGGCAACAACGTGCAAGACAGCCGTTGGGGCCTGACGGGCGCTGAAGATCTGGGCAACGGCATGAAGGCAGTCTTCAGGCTGGAAAGCGGCTTCAACCCGGCAAACGGTAGCGGCGCCGGTGCTGCTCGCCAATCGTATGTCGGCATTTCGACGAACCAAGGCACGGTAACGTTGGGTCGTCAGAACGACGCCGTGGCTGACTACCTCGGTCCTTTGAGCGCAACGGGCACGTTCGGCGGCACGTACTTCGCGCACCCGGACAACCTGGATAACCTGGACGGCAACAACTTCCGTCTCAGCAACTCGGTCAAGTTCCAGAGCGCCAACTATGCTGGTCTGACGTTCGGCGGCGAGTACGGCTTCTCGAACTCGGCAGGCAGCTTCGCGGCGAATCGCGCGTACAGCCTGGGTGCTGGCTACGCTAACGGCCCGATCAAGGCTGGCATTGCATACACGCAAGCAAATGGTATCAACAGCAACAACGCTGGCGCCATCAACGGTGCTACGGTCGTTCCGCATGTCGTCGGTGACGCTTTTGTAGCAGCCGGTCAGCCGGCAGAGGCCGCAGAAGCCGCATTCGGCACGATCCGTCAACGTACGTTCGGCGCAGGCGCCAGCTACTCGACGAATGCTATGCAATTCGGCCTGCTGTGGACGCAAGTTCGTCAAGACGGCAGCAACTTCGACGCCACGGCCGTCACGAACAACTACGAAGCAAACGCTCGTTACGCTCTGACGCCGGCGCTGTCGCTGGGTGCGGCCTACACGTTCACCAACCAGAAGCTCGGTGCCGTGGGCGAATCCACGCGCGTTCGCTATCACCAGTTCGGCTTGCAGACCGACTACGCGTTGTCCAAGCGTACGGACGTCTACGCTGAAGGCGTGATGCAAATTGCAAGCGGTCTGCCGGAAAACGAATACCCGTCGGCTCAAATCAGCGGTGCAGCAGCATCGTCGAGCAGCCGTCAGGTTCTCGTGACGGCTGGTATCCGTCACCGCTTCTAAAGCGGGCTGAGTTGTAAGCAGTAGCTAGCTAGCAGTAGAAAAAAAGGGCGCCGCGCGGCGCCCTTTTTGCATTCGCGCGCGTGAACGGCGCACGCTGGAAAACATCGATCATCCGAATGCTCTACCATGGCGATGCCGTAAGCGCATCAACGATATGAAAGCGAAGCGCTTGGCCGTCACCAAGGAGAGCCAGAATGATCCCGACATGCAGACCACATGTCCGCTGCATCGCAGCCATGATGTTCACGTTGCTCGCATCCTCGGCGGCATTCGCCGATACCATCGCGCTGAAGGCAAATCTGCAGCCATCGAGCGAAGTCCCGCCGCGCGTCAGCAAAGGCCACGGCATGCTCGACGCCACGTTCGACACCGACACCAAGGTCATCACCTGGACCGCGACTTACGCCAAGCTTTCCGGCCCGGTCACGATGGCCCACTTCCACGGTCCCGCGCCCGTCGGTCAGAACGCGAAGCCGCAAGTACCCGCCGACAAACATGCGCTCGCCAGTCCGATGAAAGGTCGGGCCACGCTCACCGAGCAGCAGGTCACGGACCTCATGGCCGGGCAATGGTATTTCAACATTCACACACAGGAAAACCCGACCGGCGAGATTCGCGGTCAGGTGATGCCATCGAACTGATCGGCTCGACTCAAAGCCTGAGCCCGCTACGATGAGTTGGCAAAGCGCGTTCGCATGCTGGCTGCTCAAGCGGCAAATGCGGCCGGAAACGGCGAAGCCGACACTCGATGTCGAGCGCGCGCGGACCTACGCATCGCGCTGAATCTGGTTGCCGCGTGTACCGAAGGGATGGCGACTCGATATCGAGCCGGATGGCGAATGGTTGCACCGCGAGAGCGCCGCGCGTGATCGACGAACGGTGTTTTATCTCCACGGCGGCGGCTATTACTTTTGCTCGCCGCGCAGTCATCGAGCGATCACGTTCGGTCTTGCGACGCGTGCGGATGCCGACGTGTTTTCGCTCGATTACCGGCTGGCTCCCGAGCATCGCTTTCCGGCCGCGCTCGACGACGCCGTTGCCGCTTACCGCCGCCTGCTCGCGTCGGGCATCGATGCAAAATCGATCGTCATTGCGGGCGATTCGGCCGGCGGTGGCCTCACGCTCGCCACATTGCTCGCGCTTCGCGATGCGCGGGTTCCATTGCCCGCCGGCGCGGTGCTGTTTTCGCCGTGGACCGACCTGACCTGCGGCGGCGCGTCGATGCAAGCAAACGAAGGCCGTGACCCGATGTTCCACGCATCGGTCTTCCCGCGCGTGGCCGCGCTCTATCTCGGCGATGCCGATTCGCGTGATCCCTACGCGTCACCGCTTTTCGGCGATTATCGAGGCCTGCCGCCGCTCCTGATTCAAGCAGGCGACACGGAATTGCTTCTCGACGATGCCACGCGCGTCGCGAAGATAGCGCGCGAAACCAACGTGGACTTGCAATTGCAAATCTGGCGCAACGTCCCGCATATTTTCCAGATCTGGGCGCCATTCATGCCCGAAGCGCGCGATGCGCTCACGCAAGCCGCGCGTTTCATATCGACCACGACGAGCGCCGGCAACGCTCAGCGCCCGCCGATCACCTCGATGGTCTGATACGCGCGCTCGACCGCCGCCGTTCCGTATTGCCGTTCGAGTCTGCGCACAGTGAAGTGTCCGAGCGCCATCTGCTGAAAATGGTCGATGAACACGGTGTTGACCATGGCGCCGAGAACCGCGCCGATGGCCGGAATCGACTTGGCCGCGACCTGCTCGCTGACCTGCACCGAGAAGCGCGACGCGATGGTCTGCAAGAATTTGAGCAACGCGGTCGAGCCATGACTGCTCAATCCCTTGGCCGCGATTTCGTTGGTCGCGCGCGAGATGGACTGCGCGAGCGCGCCGCGAACGATGAAATAGCCGATGTCGGCGTTATCGTCGTCTTTGTGGGTGCCGCCCATGCCGAGCACCATCATGCATTGCAACTGCGTCTCCACGCGATGCACGTCCTCGCCTTCGCTGCGCGCGATGTCGCAAATCGAGCGAAACATCAACGTGGTCGTGACGGGCAACTCGACGGGCAACGCAAACAAGCCGAATGCGCCGCCCGCCGCACCCGTCGTCGCGACGGCGAGTTTGTGCATCAGATTGCGCGGTTTGTCCGGCGGCGGCGCGAGCAGCGAGTCGGACGGCGCGCTGTTGCCGAGCGTGCGCAGCGCAAGCTGCAGGCATTTCTTGAGCGCGACTTGCGTGGCTTCGTCGACTTTCCCCTGGGCCGAGGCTGGAAGCCGTCCCATGAGTTTTTCGATCGGCGCGCCGACCACGCTCGCCAGTTTCATCGTGAGCGAAGGGCTTTCGAGCGCTCCTTCGCGCGGGACAGAGCGGTGAAATCTTCGGCAGTAAGCGGCGAAGTGATGATGGGCGTCGGTTGCATACGAAAAATGTCCGGGAACGTGCATGAAGAGAGCGGTGGGCCACACGGCTTAGAGCACGCGAGCGTGCTATGATTCCCCATTCTTTGACTCGTCAATAATTGCGTCCACAAAAATGGCCGTTCACACAGCCGCGCATCACTCCAGCGGACAGGTCTTGCCCTTCCGCGAATCGCTCATGGCGATGTTGGGCATCTCTTTCGTCACCATGCTCGTCGCGCTGGACCAGACCGTCGTGGGCACCGCGCTGCCTACTATCGTGGCCGAACTCAAAGGCTTCGATCTCTACGCCTGGGTCGCGACCTCCTATCTGCTGACCTCCGTCATTACCGTGCCTATTTTCGGGCGGCTCGGTGACTACTACGGTCGCAAACCCTTCGTGATCGCTTCGATTATCGTGTTCACGGTGGCGTCCGTGTTGTGCGGACTCGCCAACAGCATGATGTTTTTGGTGCTCGCGCGCGGTTTGCAGGGCATCGGCGGCGGGATGCTGGTTGGCACCGCGTTCGCGTGCATCGCGGATCTGTTCCCGGATTCGGTCGTGCGCCTGCGCTGGCAGGTGCTGATGAGTTCCGCTTTCGGCATCGCCAATGCGGTCGGCCCTTCGCTCGGCGGGATTCTCACGCAGTATTACGGCTGGCGCTCGGTGTTCTACGTGAATTTGCCCGTCGGCGTGCTGTCGCTGTTCTTCGTCTGGCGCTTTTTGCCGCATCTGCGGCATGTGGCGCACGAAGGCAAGATGCGGCTCGACTGGCCCGGCGCCGCGCTGATCGCGGTTGCGCTCGGCGCGCTGCAATTGTTCGTCGAGATGTTGCCGAAGCACGGCATCAGTGTCGAGACGGCGATGCTGTTGGCGGTGGCCATCGTGGCGTCCTACAGCCTGTGGAAGTGGGAACTGCGTTGCAGCTACGCGATTCTTCCCGTCGACATGTTCCGCAACAAGAGCCTCGCCGCACTGTTCACGCTGGCGATTCTCGGCGGCTTCACCATGTTCTCGCTGCTGTTTTACGCGCCGCTGCTGTTCCAGGGCGGCTTCGGCATGTCGCCGAAAGACGCGGGCATGATGATCACGCCGCTCGTCGTGTTCATTACCATTGGCAGTATCGTGAACGGACGAATCGTGACGCGTTTGAAGAACGCGAATCTCATGCTGTACGTGGGTTTCGCGTTTCTCGCCGCGTCGTGTTTCGGCGTGGTGATCGCCACGCATACGATGCCGCGTTCCATGCTGCTCGTCGTCATGCTGATGGGCGGGCTCGGGCTGGGCTTCGTCATGCCGAACCTCACCGTGTTCGCGCAACAGACCGCGGGACGTCAGCATCTGGGAATTGCGACGGCATTGTTGCAATCGCTACGCATGATCGGCGGGATGATCGGCACGGCATTGACCGGCACGCTCGTGAGCCATCTGTACGCGAGCGGCGTGAGCCTCGCGCTTGAACGAGATCACGCAATGCACTGGCTCGGCGATCTTTCCGATCCGCAAATCCTCATCAATCGCGAAGGACAGGACACGCTGCTCGCGCAGCTTGCGGCTGCGGGTCATAACGGCGCGATGCTGCTCGAATCCGCGCGCGAATCGCTGGTGGCGGCGATCCACATCGGCCTGGCGGTCGCGGCCGTCGTCGCGGTCGTTTCGCTCTGGCAGTCGCGCCGCGTGCCGCCCGTGCGCTTGAAACGAACGCTCGAACCGGTCATCCTCGCCGAATGAATTACAACGGAATCGAGAGCATGAACGAACAGGAACGTATCGCGGTGGTGCAGCAGTTCGGGCGGACGTATCGCGCTTTCATGTCGGCGTTCGAAGCAGCCGTCGGCCAGCCGATGCCGCGCTGGCGCATTCTGTTCGCCTTGCATGAGCACGAGGGCGAGGTGTCGCAGAAGAAACTCGTCGAACGCCTGCGCGTGGACCCGGGCGCGCTGACTCGTCAGTTGAAGACGCTGGAAGGTCTCGGCTGGGTCGTGCGCAGCGTGGATGTCCGCGACAATCGCGTGTCGAATGTCGCGCTGACAGCGCAAGGCCGCGCGGCGGCGGAAGAGGGCATGCCGCGCCGCACGGCGTTTCTGCACGACACCATGGCATCGTTGCCGGACGACGCCATCGAGGCGCTGTCGGGCGCACTTCATATGCTCGAAGCGCGCATTCAGGAAGTCGCGGTGCAAAACGCGGCGAACGCCGCACTCGTCGATACCGCCGCCGAAAAAGCCTGACGCGTCAAAAGAACGTTTCGATCACTTCGGTGACGCGGTATTTAGGATCGACCACGAGCACCTGACGCCACTTGTCGAACGTGAGACACGGGTGCGAGATGTCGAAGGCGATCATGTCGCCGACCTTGAGGTCATCGCCGGGCTTGATGCGCAAGTAAGCGTGCTGGTCCATCAGGCCGAAAATTTCCCAGCCTTCAGCCGTCGAGATATCGCGTGGCGCTTCCGTGCCCGGACGAAAATGCTTCGCCGGTTCCGGCAAGCCCGCGTCGAATGCGGAATCGCGCTTGCCGAGCCCGATGATCGCGCGGTCCGGCTCGGGAATGGACTGCACGTACGCCCACAATTGCAGCGCGGGTTTAAGCCCTTGCCCCATCTTCTTCGCGATGGGATTGCGCGCGAAGATTTCGTTCTGCGCTTTCTTGTAGATGCCGACGTCGTGCGTCAGATAGCAGCCGGGACGCAGTACGACTTCAACGGCGTCGCTATTCGCCTTGGCGAATTCGTCGGCGACGACGTCGTACCATGCCGATCCCGCGCCCGAGAGAATCGCCGGCTTGCGCGCGATCTTGCCAGCATCGATCAGAGCGCGGGTGGTGTCGACGGCGCTCTTCAAAAAGTCGCGTACCTTCGATTCGTCCTGCAAGACGCCTTCGTATAGTTCGATTCCCGCCAGTTCGATCGTGCCCGGCCAGCGCGCGATGGCCGCGAGCACGGCTTCGCGCTGCGCGTCGTCGCGCACCCCCGTGCGTCCGCCCGGCACGCCGAGTTCGATCAGCACGTTCAGCTTCTTGTGCACGTCGCTGAAGAATGCGCCCAGTTGATCGACGCCATCCGCTGAATCGACGAGACAGAAGAACTCGAAGTTCGGGTCCGTCAGCAGCTCGGCGATCATGCCCATGTTGCGTTTGCCGACGAGCTGATTCGCCAGCAGGATGCGATACACGCCGCCGCGATACGCCGCGCGCACCTGATGCGCCGTGGCAAGCGTGATGCCCCACGCGCCGGTGTCGAGTTGGCGGCGAAAGAGTTGCGGCGCCATGGTGGTCTTGCCGTGCGGGGCGAGTTTCACGCCGTACTCTTCGACGAACGCCTGCATCCACTTCAAATTGTGTTCGATGCGCTCTGCATACAGCACGGCGGCAGGCAAGCTCACGTCCTCTTCGAGCAGGTTCCATTGCAGACGAGCCGCGTCCGTCAGATTGATGCCCGTGCCCGGCACCATGCCGAGACCCTTGCCAAACGGGTCGATTGTCGCGTTCTGATAGTTTGTAACTTTCATGTGCTGCTACTCCATCGTCCGGATGAATAGATTCTGTCGGTACTTAAAATGGCGTCGCGGTTGACGGCATCATGTTACCAAAGTAGCATTCTCGTTGAAATGTTATTTAGTAACATACACTGTGGGTTAACCCTGTCAGCACCATGAACGGCCATGCCGATTCGCTCACCTTCGATATCGTCGCGCGCATCGCGCAACGCGCGCCCGAATTGCGCAGCGCCGAGCGCAAGGTCGCCGCGCTGATCCTCGACGATCTCACGGGCGCGTCGCGGGCAAGCATCGGCGCGCTTGCGGACAAGGCGGAAGTAAGTATCGCCACGGTCACGCGCTTTGCGAAAGCGGTCGGCTGTCAGGACGTGCGCGAACTCAAGCTGCGGCTCGCGCAGGCGGCGGGCGTCGGGCAACGCTTTCTAAAGCCCGAACCGGACGCCGTGCCTGAAACACTCGCCGCGCGCATCTTCGAGGAAGTGCAGGCCACGCTCGCACAGAATCAGGGTGCGCTGCGTGCCGCGCCCATCGCGCAAGCCGCCGATGCACTCGCGGCTGCGTCGATGATCTACGTGTTCGGCATGGGCGGCGGCTCGACCGCGCTCGCCGACGAGATGCGCTTTCGTCTCGTGCGGCTCGGGCGGCCGGTGGCGTCGTATCAGGACGGACTGCTGCAGCGCATGGTGGCATCGACGTTATCGAGCGAACACGTCGTTGTCGCGCTGTCCGTGACGGGGCAGACGCCGGAGATGCTAGAAAGCTGCCGGATCGCGCGTGAATACGGCGCGTGCGTGATCGCGTTGACCGCGCCGGCGTCGCCGCTGGCGCAGCTCGCGGACTGGCTCATTCCGGTCATCGCGATAGAAACGGATTTCATCTACAAGCCTTCGTCGTCGCGTTACGCAATGATGATGGCGCTCGATCTGCTGGTCACCGAACTCGCGGTGAAGCAGGCCGATCATAGCCGTGAACTGCTGCGCCGCATGAAGCACGCGCTCGATGCGCATCGTGGCGGCGGCGAGCGGCAACCTTTGGGAGACTGACATGGAATCGCCCTCGAAGCAGAAGGCCGATACGTTGATCATCGGTGCGCGTGTGATCGACGGCACGGGTGCGCCCGCCGTCGAGCGCGATGTCGCGGTGCGCGATGGCCGCATCGTCGCCATCGTGGCGCCCGGCGCCCTCGCCGACTGGAACGCCGATGAAGTGTTCGACGCGCAGGGCAAGGTGCTGGCGCCCGGTTTCATCGACGTCCATACGCACGACGACACGCACGTGATCCGCTCGCCGCAGATGATGCCGAAGATCACGCAAGGCGTGACCACGGTGATCGTCGGCAATTGCGGGATCAGCGCGTCGCCGGTGACGTTGAAGGGCAACCCGCCCGATCCGATGAATCTGCTCGGCGACGCCGACGCGTTCAAATATCCGACCTTCGCCGCTTATGTCGATGCCGTCAACGAAGCGCGTCCCGCCGTGAATGTCGGCGCGCTGATCGGCCATACGGCGCTGCGCAACAATCACATGGACCGGCTGGATCGCGCGGCGAACGGCGCTGAAGTGGAAGGCATGCGAGCGCAACTCGAAGAAGCGCTGGATAACGGCGCGCTGGGGTTATCGAGCGGGCTGGCTTATGGTTCGGCGTTCAACGCGCCGCCAGAGGAAGTGGAGGCGCTTGCCGAGCCGCTTGCCAAGGCAGGCGCGCTATACACGACGCACATGCGCACCGAGTTCGATGCAATTCTCGATGCAATGGAAGAGGCGTATCGCGTCGGTCGCCATGCGCGTGTGCCGGTGGTGATTTCGCATTTGAAGTGCGCGGGACCGTCGAACTGGGGACGCAGCGTGGAAGTGCTGAAGTCGCTCGAAACGGTGCGCGAAGGTCAGCCGCTCGGTTGCGATTGTTATCCGTATAACCGCAGTTCGTCGACGCTGGATCTGAAGCAGGTGACGGGGGATATCGACATCACCATCACGTGGTCGGAGCCGCATCCGGAGATGGCGGGCAAGCTGATTCGCGAGGTGGCGGCCGAGTGGAACGTGAGCCAGCAGGATGCGGCGAAACGCTTGCAGCCGGCGGGCGCGGTGTATCACAACATGTCGGAAGACGATGTGCGGCGCATTCTCGCGCATCCCGCGACGATGGTTGGCTCTGATGGCTTGCCGAACGATCCGCTGCCGCATCCGCGCTTGTGGGGCGCGTTTCCGCGCGTGCTTGGCCACTACGCGCGCGATACGGCGCTGATGCCGCTCGAAGAAGCGGTGCGCAAGATGACGAGCCTGACGGCGCGGCGTTTCAGCCTGCCCGAGCGTGGCGAAGTGAAAGTGGGTTATCACGCCGATCTGGTCGTGTTCGATCCCGAGCGTGTGCGCGATGCCGCGACCTTCGCGAAGCCGCAGCAGGCGGCGGACGGCATCGACGCGGTGTGGGTGAACGGGGTTTTGACGTATCGCGATGCCGCCGTGACCGGCGCGCGCGCGGGACGTTTCGTGGCGCGCGGCGCGGCATCCAAGCTGGATGCGCAGGGCGCGTTTTGAATTCTTTACGATTGAATCAAGGAGTTGAACGATGAAGCGATATGGCGTTGAAGGCGGCAAGGGACAAGGCGGCGCGCATATGCCTTTTGCACGCGCGGTGGAGGCCGATGGCTGGCTCTTCGTGTCGGGCCAGACGCCGATGGAGAACGGCGAAGTGATCAACGGCGGAATCGTCGAGCAGACGCATAAGGCAATTCAAAACGTGATCGCCATTCTGACGGAAGCGGGATACGGCACGGAGCATGTCGTGCGCTGCGGCGTCTGGCTGGACGATCCGCGCGACTTCGCTTCTTTCAACAAGATCTTCAAGGAGTACTTCGGCGCGAATCCGCCGGCGAGAGCTTGCGTGGTGTCGTCGATGGTGATCGATTGCAAGGTCGAGGTGGATTGCGTGGCTTATAAGAAGGCGTCGGCTTGAACGTCAATGCGGCTCCGGGAAGTCGGAGCCGCATTGACGAGCTTCACTGCCGCGCCAACCGCGCATTATCCGGCATCGGCAAATTGAAATTCGTCCGGAACGGATTGATATCCAGCCCGCCGCGCCGCGTGTAACGCGCGTACACCGCGAGCCTTTCCGGCTGACATTCCCGCATCACGTCCATGAAAATGCGCTCGACGCATTGCTCGTGAAAGCCGGTATGTCCACGAAACGAAATCAGATAGCGCAGCAAACCCGCGTGATCGATCTGCCCGCCGTAGTAGCGAATCTGCACGCTGCCCCAATCCGGCTGTCCCGTCACCGGGCAATTCGACTTCAGCAGATTCGAATACAACGTCTCGTCGACCGGTGCTTCGCCATGCGTCGCGCTCAACAGTGAAGGATCGGGCATATAGATGTCCGTATCCAGATCGAGCCTGTCGAGCGACAAGCCATCGAACTCTTCCATCGCGAGCTTGCCGAAATCTGCCGGCGCGGCAAGTTGCACCGATACGGTCGCTCCGCAGATCGCCGATACGTCGCGCTTGATGGCCGCGCGCACGTCGTCGATGGAATCGAACTTCGTCTGCGCGAACGAGCCAAGGTAAAGCTTGAACGACTTCGATTCGACGATATTCGGCGAATCTGCCGGCACGAAGAACGTCGCCACCGCGATCTGCGGCTTGCCGCGCGCGTTCAGCCACGAAAGCTCGTAAGCGTTCCAGATGTCGGTGCCGAAGAACGGCAGCCGCGCGCCGACGCCGATGGCATCGCGCGCGCTCTTGCGCTCTATCGGAAACAGCAGCGACGCATCGTACTGTTCGGTGTAGTGGACAGGCTTGCCGAGCGGAGATTGTTCGGGTGTCATGTTGCGTTCGCTATGCCGCTGAGAACATGCCCGGTCGGACTCACGCCGCGGGCCGATTCACAATGGCGAATTTGATCGTCGAAGAAAAAGTCGGGCTCGAATTCACGCAGGAATTCGCCCTTGTCCAGACCGCCCAGGAACATCGCTTCGTCGATTTCGATGTCCCACGCCATCAACGTCCGGATCGCGCGCTCGTGCGCGGGAGCGGAACGCGCGGTGACGAGCGCGGTGCGGATATGCATGGCCGCCTGCTCGCCTTCATTCGCGGCGGCAATGCGTTGCAGTTTGTTCAGCGCTTCGAGCAGCGGCTTCAACGGTCCGCCCGGCAGCGGCAGATCTTTCTTGTTCGTTTCATGGCCGACGAAGGCGAGCAAACCGTCGGCCTGAAACACGCGCTCGGCTTCATCGGAGAAGAGAACGGCGTCGCCATCGAACGCAATGCGAATTTCATCCGCGTAACGGCTCGCTGCGCGCGGCGTTTCCGGCAGCACGCGCGCGGCGGGAAAACCGGCGGCGAGCGCGTCGCGTACATCGTCGGGATTCGCCGATAGAAATAGCGACGCACGCAGCGGTTTCAAGTAGCTGAAGGGCGAACGGCCGCGCGTAAATACGCCGCGTTCGATCGCCAGTCCATGCTCACGGCACGAATGGAACGCGCGCAGGCCGCTGATAGGATCGCTGCGCGAAAGGATCACTACTTCCACGCGCTGCTCGCCCGCATTGAGCGCGAGCAGTTTGCGGATGAGTCCGAATGCCACGCCCGGTTTCGCGGGATTGTCCAGCCGCGAGCGTTGCAGCGCTTCGTAACGCGCGAGATCGCCCGCCTCGAACACGCTGTTTTCTTCCTCGAAGTCGAAGAGCGCGCGCGACGAAATCGCGACGACGAGTTTGTCTTCGAGCGTGAACTTGGACATGAAGTCTCGACTTACGCCAGGAACAGCTTGTAGACGGGGTTCTGCTGCTCGTCCCACCACGGATAACCGAGCGTCGCGAGAAAGCGCTCGAACTCGGCGTTATCCGCCCGCGGCACCTGAATGCCAACGAGAATCGAGCTGTAGTCCGCGCCTTGATTCCGATAGTGGAACAGGCTGATGTTCCAGTCCGGCGCCATCGACGAAAGGAAGCGCATGAGCGCGCCCGGCCGCTCGGGAAATTCGAAACGCAGCAGGCGTTCGTCATGCGCGAGCGGCGAATGGCCGCCGACCATGTAGCGAATGTGCTGCTTCGAGAGTTCGTCGTGCGACAGATCGACCGTCGCGAACCCGTGCTCGATGAACGCCGAGCGCATCTGCACCGTCTCGTTGCGCGACTTGATCTGCACGCCGACGAAGATATGCGCGGCCGCCGCATCCGCGATACGGTAGTTGAACTCGGTCACGCTGCGATCGCCGACGAGTTCGCAAAAGCGTTTGAAGCTGCCGCGTTCCTCGGGAATCGTCACCGCGAACACGGCCTCGCGCGCCTCGCCCACTTCCGCGCGTTCCGCCACGAAGCGCATGCGGTCGAAATTCATGTTCGCGCCGGAAGTCACCGCGATCAACGTCTTTCCTTCGATACCTTCGCGTTCCGCATAGACCTTCGCGCCCGCCACCGCGAGCGAGCCCGCCGGTTCGAGCACGCTGCGCGTGTCCTGGAAGACGTCCTTGATGGCGGCGCAAAGCGCGTCGGTATCGACGGTGATGACTTCATCGAGCAACTCGCTGCACAGGCGGAAGGTTTCCTCGCCGACGAGCTTCACCGCCGTGCCGTCCGAAAACAGGCCGACTTCGCTCAAGGTAACGCGCTCGCCCGCCTCGATGGATTGCGCCATCGCGCAGGAATCCTCGGTCTGCACGCCGATGACCTTGATCTCCGGCCTGATCGCCTTGACGTACGCCGACACGCCCGCCGCCAAGCCGCCGCCGCCTATCGGCACGAAGATCGCGTGAATCGGACCTTGATGCTGGCGCAGGATTTCCATGGCGACGGTGCCTTGTCCGGCGATCACGTCGGGATCGTCGAACGGATGGACGAAGGTGAGGCCGCGCTCTTCCTGGAGCTGCACGGCGCGCGCGTAGGCGTCGCTATACGATTCGCCCGCCAGCACCACTTCGACAGTCGAGCCGCCATGCGCGCGGATCGCGTCGATTTTCACTTGCGGGGTGGTCGTGGGCACGGCGATCACCGCGCGACAGCCGAGCCGCGCCGCCGACAAAGCCACGCCCTGCGCATGATTGCCCGCCGACGCCGTAATGACCCCGCGCGCCAGAACGTCGGCGGGCAGGTTGGCCATCTTGTTGTAGGCGCCCCGAATCTTGAAGGAGAACACCGGCTGGTTGTCCTCGCGCTTGAGGTAGACGGCGTTATGCAGGCGCGCGGACAAACTGCGCGCGGGTTCGAGCTCGCTCTCGCGCGCGACGTCATAGACTCGCGCGGTCAGCACTTTCTTCAGGTAGTCTGGATGTGTCATGCGTCGAAATCGTCGCGCAGGCCGGCTGCGCGCTGCTTTTTGAGGGCGAAAGCATGAATGATAGCGCGGAAGAAGCAGCATTCCGGCTACGACGCCTTATCGCCGACCGACCGGCCGGGAGTAAAAGCGCGGAAAATGCCCGAAACATGTCGTGAACGGGCACGCAAATGCCCCTTCTGCCTGCTAGCCGTCACGAACGGCCTTTTTCGCGATGGGTTAGAATTTCGTTTTACAAATCAGGATCGGCAGATGCACTGGCAGCTTCGGATCGATTTACTGGCGTATGTCCCCCGCGTGCTTCACGCTGCGGCGGAGCGGCATGCGCGCCATGCGCGATCGTGGCGTTGATCCGGACTCATTGAAGGCGCCGTGTCGCATCTGGCTCGTCATTACATCCGTGTCATTGCCGGATTTGCGCGATGCGGCGGCCTTCCTACAGAACAGTCTCATCCAAAAATCTGCGCCCCCACGCGCATCGCCGGTGACTTTGCGCTTCCTGACGCGCTCGCCGGCTCACCGAACCGTCGAACATGAACGCACCTCAAGCCTTCGATCCGAACGGCGCCCATGCCGCCTTGCCGCTCGACGTCGAGCCCCGTCTGCGCGAAATTCCCTATAACTACACGTCGTTTTCCGATCGCGAGATCGTCATGCGGCTGCTCGGCGACGAAGCCTGGGCCGCACTCGACGAACTGCGCGGCGAAAGACGCACCGGCCGCTCGGCGCGCATGCTGTACGAAGTGCTCGGCGACATCTGGGTCGTACGCCGCAATCCGTATCTGCAGGACGATTTGCTCGACAACCCGAAGCGTCGAGTCTTGCTCGTCGAAGCGCTGAACCATCGGCTGGCTGAAATCGAAAAGCGCCGTAACGCCGATCTTTCGCAACACGGCGACGACGCAGGCCAGGAACGCGCCGCACGCGTGCAACTGCTGGTCGCGGCCGCGCGCCGCTCCGTGGACGACTTCTCCGCCGAATTCGGCCGCATGGCCGAGTTACGCCGCCGCGCGTCGCGCGTGCTGGGCAAACAGACGCAGAAGGACAACATCAAGTTCGACGGTCTGTCGCGCGTTTCGCACGTCACCGACGCCACCGACTGGCGTGTCGAATATCCGTTCGTCGTGCTCACGCCGGACACCGAGGCGGAGATCGCGGGTCTCATCAAGGCGTGTTTCGAGCTCGGCCTCACCGTGATTCCGCGTGGAGGCGGCACGGGCTATACCGGCGGCGCGATTCCGCTCACGCCGTTTTCCGCGGTGATCAACACGGAAAAGCTCGAACAACTCGGGCCGGTGGAGATGACCGATCTTCCGGGCGTCGATCACAAGGTCGCGACCATTTTCTCCGGCGCGGGCGTGGTCACGCGACGCGTCACGGAAGCGGCGGAGCAGGCGGGCTTCGTGTTCGCCGTCGATCCGACATCGCTCGATGCATCGTGCGTCGGCGGCAATGTCGCGATGAACGCGGGCGGCAAGAAGGCAGTGCTGTGGGGCACGGCGCTCGACAATCTCGCCTGGTGGCGCATGGTGGACCCGGAAGGCAACTGGCTCGAAGTCACGCGCCTCGAACATAACTGCGGCAAGATCCACGACATTCCGGTGGCGCGCTTCCGGCTCGACTGGTTCGACGGCACACGCGCGCCCGGCGAAAAGCTCCTGAAAACCGAGGCGCTCGATATCGCCGGCCGCACGTTCCGCAAGGAAGGGCTCGGCAAGGACGTCACCGACAAGTTCCTCGCGGGCTTGCCGGGCGTGCAGAAGGAAGGTTGCGACGGGCTCATCACGTCGGCGCGCTGGATTCTGCACAAGATGCCCGCGCACACGCGCACCGTCTGTCTCGAATTTTTCGGCCAGGCGCGCGACGCCATTCCGAGCATCGTCGAGATCAAGGATTATCTGTTCGAGACGTCGAAGCAGGGCGGCGCGATTCTCGCGGGACTCGAACATCTGGACGAGCGCTATCTGCGCGCGGTCGGCTATGCGACCAAGAGCAAGCGCAACGCGTTTCCGAAGATGGTGCTGATCGGCGATATCGTCGGCAACGACGCCGATGCCGTCGCGCAAGCCGCCTCCGAAGTCGTCCGGATGGCGAATGGCAAGAGCGGCGAAGGCTTCGTCGCGGTGAACGCCGAGGCGCGCAAGCGCTTCTGGCTCGACCGTTCGCGCACGGCCGCCATCGCGAAGCACACCAACGCGTTTAAGATCAACGAAGACGTGGTGATCCCGCTCAATCGCATGGGCGAGTACACGGACGGCATCGAGCGCATCAATATCGAGCTGTCGATCAAGAACAAGCTGCAACTGGTCGACGCGCTCGAGGCGTTCTTCAAGACCGGCAAGCTGCCGCTCGGAAAGAGCGACGACGCGAACGAGATTCCGTCCGCCGAATTGCTCGAAGATCGCGTGCAACAGGCGCTCGATTTGATGAAGCGCGTGCGTGAGCGCTGGACTTTCGTCGGCGACAAGCTCGACATGTCCTTGCGCGAGGCGCAGCACTATCTCGTGAATCTCGGCTACGAAGGGCTCGCCGAGAAGTTCGCGGATCGCGTCGATACCCAGCCGGATGCGAGCGTGTTCCACGTCGCGCAAGACCGCACCGTGCGCATCTCATGGAAGACGGAGATTCGCGGCGAATTGCGCCAAATCTTCAACGGCGGCGAATTCAAGCCGATCCTCGACGAAGCGCAGGCCATCCACAAGCAAGTGCTGCGCGGCCGCGTGTTCGTCGCGCTGCACATGCACGCGGGCGACGGCAACGTGCACACGAACATTCCGGTCAACTCCGACAACTACGCGATGCTGCAGGACGCGCATCACGCGGTGGCGCGCATCATGAAGCTCGCGCGTTCGCTGGACGGCGTGATCTCGGGCGAGCACGGCATCGGCATCACGAAGCTGGAGTACCTGACCGATGACGAAATCCGCGATTTCCGCGATTACAAGAAGCGCGTCGATCCGCAGGGGCGCTTCAACGCGGGCAAATTGCTCGAAGGCGCGGACTTGCGCAACGCGTACACGCCGAGCTTCGGCCTGATGGGCTATGAGTCGCTCATCATGCAGCAGTCGGATATCGGCGCGATTTCCGAATCGATCAAGGACTGCCTGCGCTGCGGCAAGTGCAAGCCCGTGTGCGCGACGCACGTGCCGCGCGCGAACCTGCTCTACAGCCCGCGCAACAAGATTCTCGCGACTTCGCTGCTCATCGAGGCGTTCCTGTACGAAGAGCAGACGCGCCGCGGCGTGTCGATCAAGCATTGGGACGAATTCAACGATGTCGCCGATCACTGCACGGTCTGCCATAAGTGCGTGACGCCGTGCCCGGTGAAGATCGATTTCGGCGATGTCACCATGAACATGCGCAATCTGCTGCGCAAGATGGGCAAAAAGAAGTTCAACGCGGGCAACGCGGCGGGCATGTTCTTCCTCAACGCGACGAATCCGCAGACGATCAACGTCGCGCGCACCGCAATGATGGGCGTGGGCTACAAGGCGCAGCGTCTGGGCAACGACATCCTCAAGAAGTTCGCGAAGAAGCAGACGGCCAAACCGCCCGCGACGGTCGGCAAGCCGCCGGTGGTCACGCAAGTGATCCACTTCATGAACAAGAAGATGCCGGGCAATCTGCCTAAAAAGACGGCGCGCGCGCTGCTGGATATCGAGGACAACAAGATCGTTCCGATCATCCGCAATCCGCAGAAAACCACGGTGGATTCGGAAGCCGTGTTCTATTTCCCCGGTTGCGGTTCCGAGCGTCTGTTCTCGCAGGTCGGGCTCGCCACGCAAGCCATGTTGTGGGAAGCGGGCGTGCAGACCGTGCTGCCGCCGGGCTATCTGTGCTGCGGCTATCCGCAGCGCGGCGCGGGACAGTTCGACAAGGCCGAGAAGATCGTCACGGACAACCGCGTGTTGTTCCATCGCGTGGCCAATACGCTGAATTATCTGGATATCAAGACCGTGGTCGTGTCGTGCGGCACCTGTTACGACCAGCTCGCGGGCTATGAATTCGAGAAGATCTTCCCGGGATGCAGGATCATCGACATCCACGAGTTCCTGCTCGAAAAGAACATCAAGCTCGACGGCGTGAAGGGCACGCGCTACATGTATCACGACCCGTGTCATTCGCCGATCAAGACGATGGACCCGGTCAAACTCGTCAACGAGCTGATGGGTTCGCAGCAGGACGGCTACAAGATCGAAAAAAATGATCGCTGCTGCGGCGAGTCGGGCACGCTCGCGGTGACGCGGCCGGACATCTCCACGCAAGTGCGCTTTCGCAAGGAAGAGGAAATGCGCAAGGGCGCGGCGAAGTTGCGCGGCATTCCGCTCGTCGCGGAGGCGGGCGCGAACGCCATCAACATGGCGAACGCCTCGGCCGGTGCGGCGGGCGCGCAGCCGGGTTCGGTGCTGAAAGCGGGCGATGGTCCGCAGCCGGACAATGCCGTCACCGACGTCAAGATCCTCACGAGCTGCCCGTCCTGCCTGCAGGGTTTGTCGCGCTACAACGAGGACGCCAACACCGAGGCGGATTACATCGTCGTGGAAATGGCGCGCAAGGTGCTCGGCGAGAACTGGATGGAACAGTATGTCGAGCGCGCGAACAATGGCGGTATCGAGCGCGTACTGGTGTAATAGCGAAATCGGGTTTCGATTCGCTAGAGGTTTGAGATGGACTGTGTGTTTTGCCGTGAAGACGGCGGCGAGGTACTGTGGGCGGACGACGCATTGCGCGTCGTCCTCGCCGATGAGGCCGACTGGCCCGGCTTGTGCCGCGTGATCTGGAGCGCGCATATCGCCGAGATGTCGGATCTGCAAGACGCCGACCGCGCGCGCTTGATGACCGCCGTCAACTGCGTCGAGCGCGCCATGCGGCGCATTCTCGTGCCGGAGAAGGTCAATCTGGCGAGTCTCGGCAATCAGGTGCCCCACGTGCATTGGCACGTCATTCCGCGCTTTTCCAACGATTCCCGCTTTCCCCTGCCCATTTGGGCGCCGCGTCAGCGCACCGTTTCCGAAGCGCAGCTTTCGAAGCGCCGCGCGCAGGCCACCTTGCTGCGCGAAGCCGTGCGCCATGAGCTGAATCAGGTCTTCGGCTCTCCATAAGACAACATCATCAAAAGCCAGGGCTCCCCATGAGCGGACTCACTTCCACGACGCCGATTCCCACCGGCGTCGTCGTGCATTCGAAATCCCGCGTGCTCGAACTGCAATATGCGGACGACACGTCGTATCGCGTGCCATTCGAACTGCTGCGCGTTTATTCGCCTTCCGCCGAGGTTCAGGGCCACGGTCCCGGCCAGGAAACGCTACAGACCGGCAAGCGCGATGTCACGCTGATCGGCGTCGATGCGGTCGGTCACTACGCGCTGCAGCTGAACTTTTCGGACGGGCACAATACCGGCATCTATTCCTGGGACATTCTTCACAACCTGGCGACGCGGCAGGACGATTTGTGGCGCGAGTATCTGGCGAAACTGGAAGCTGCCGGCCTCGACCGCGACGCGCCCATGACGGCGAAGGCGTCCGGCGGGCATTGCCACTAAACTCGAACTCAATCCAAATACGCGGCATAACGCCGCGGACCCGGCGCGATGCTTGCGCGGGTACACGACAAACGACAGGCGAGGAATCAGCGCGATGAGCAAGACCCACTTCGGATACGAAACGGTCGACGAGCAGGACAAGGCGAAGAAAGTGGCGGGCGTGTTCCACTCCGTCGCGGGCAACTACGACTTGATGAACGACCTGATGTCCGGCGGACTGCATCGGATCTGGAAGCATTTCACGATCGGGCAGGCGCGAGTGCGGCCGGGCTACAAGGTGCTGGATCTGGCAGGCGGCACGGGCGATCTGGCGATGGCTTTCGCGAGGCAAGCGGGTGAAAGCGGCGAAGTCTGGCACACGGACATCAATGAATCGATGTTGCGCGTCGGGCGCGACCGGTTGGTCGACAAAGGCGTGATTACGCCCGCGCTCCTGTGCGACGCCGAGAAGATTCCTTTCCCGGACAATTATTTCAATGTGGTTACAGTCGCCTTCGGCCTACGCAACATGACTCACAAAGAGCGCGCGCTTGCAGAAACGCAGCGTGTGCTGAAGCCCGGTGGTCGTTTGCTCGTTCTGGAGTTCTCGAAGGTTTGGGAGCCGCTGAAGAAGCCGTACGATATCTACAGTTTCAAGATTTTGCCGTGGCTTGGAGAGAAAGTCGCGAAGGATGCGGACAGCTATCGCTACCTTGCGGAATCTATCCGCATGCATCCCGACCAGGAAACTTTAAAAACAATGATGGAACAAGCTGGCTTGGATCGAGTCGAATATTACAATTTGTCAGGTGGCGTGGTAGCGTTACACGTCGGGACCAAATTTTAGTGTTCCACTCTTAATAGGATTCGAAATGTCCGATTCGCGCATACCCCAATCCCGGGGTTTCCTGAGCAGCATGTTCAGGAAGGCCGGAATCTTGGCGCTCGCTGGCGTTATCACGGTTGGCGCAATCTACACTGAAGATGCAGATGCCCGTCGCATGGGCGGCGGCCGCAGCATGGGCCGTCAGTCGGCAACGGCCACGCAGCAGCATCAGGCGACGCCGCCGTCACAGTCCATGCAGCAAGGCCAGGCCGCGCAAGCTCAGCGCGCACCGGCCGCGCCCGCCGCGGCGGCGGCCGCGCAACCGGCACGCAACCGCTGGCTCGGACCGCTCGCAGGTTTGGCGGCGGGTCTCGGCATCGCGGCGCTGTTGTCGCACTTCGGCTTGGGCGAAGCCTTCGCCGGCGCCATGGCCAATATGATCATCATCGGCTTGATCGTGCTCGCGGCCGTCATGCTGTTCCGCTTCTTCATGCGCCGCCGTCAAGCGAATCAGGGCAACACGCCCGCATACGCTGGCGCTTCGGGCGCGGCGTCGCCTTACGGCGCAATGGCGCGTACCGACTTGAACCAGGAGCCGCCGCAAACGCCGCGTTCCACGAGCCTCGGCGCGACTTATATCGATTCGCCGAACCAGCCGCCGGTGACAAACCCGAACGTGCCGGCCGGCTTTGACACGGAAGCGTTCGTGCGCAACGCAAAGGTCTACTTCGTGCGCCTGCAGGACGCGTGGGATCGCGGCAATGTCAACGACATCCGCGAGTTCACGACGCCCGAAATGTTCGCCGAAGTGAAACTCGACGTCGATGCGCGCGGCAGCACGCCAAACCGTACAGACGTCGTGCAACTCAATGCCGATCTGCTCGGCGTCGAAGACCGCGCGAACGAGTATCTGGCAAGCGTGCGTTTCCACGGCCTCATTCGCGAGTCCGAGGGTTCAGCGGCCGAACCGTTCGTCGAAGTGTGGAATCTTTCGAAGCAGAAGACGGGCAACGAAGGCTGGCTGCTGGCAGGTATTCAGCAAGTCAGTTGAGTTGTCGATCCAATTGCGCCCGGTCGAAAGACCGGGGGCGGCGGCCGGTATCACGCCGGTTGCGAAGGTAGAATAGAAACCCGCGCCGGTCACCGCTGGCGCGGGTTTTTTCATCTCAGAGCCGATGACGAACGCAGACGAATCCGCCCGTTTTGCATTAAATCCTGCCTTCAAGACCGCATCCGGTGCCTTCTCGGCCGCGGTGAACCATCTGCTCGTGCGCGAGCCGTGGGCGCTCGAACGCGTCAAGCCTTACGCCGGCAAGTGCGTCAAGCTGACTTGCGGACCTGTTCCCATCGCGCTCGTGGTGCAACCGGGCGGTCTCTTTGCCGCGACGAGCGAAGGTGAAGCCGGGCGTTTCGATGTCACCATCGCGGTTCCGCTCGACGCGTTGCCCGCGTTCCTGCAAGGCGGCCAGGCGGCCGTGATGAAGCACGTTCGAATCGAAGGCGATGCCGAATTCGCCACGACGCTCGCCAAACTCGCCGAAAACTTGCGCTGGGACCCGGAAGAGGATCTGGCGCGCGCCATCGGCGACGCGCCCGCGCATCGCGTCGGGCGAATCGCGCGGACGGTTCAGGAGCAGGCGCAACGCACCGGCCGCAATCTGCTGGATACGGTCGCCGAATATCTGCTCGATGAACGTCCGCAACTCGTACGCAAAAGCGCGCTCGACGGTTTCAACGCCGAGCTTTCCGCGACGCGCGACGCCCTGGCGCGCCTCGAAAAGCGCATCGAAAGACTGGAAAGACGACAACCGGAACGCGGCGCCTCAGCGCGGCCCGGTGGCGAGTCCGTGCGCGACTCGCGCGAATAACGAGCTGAAGCGAAACCGAATATGCGTTTTCTGCGTTTCCTCAAAATATTCTTCACGATTGTCCGCTTCGGGCTCGACGAGCTGGTGATGAGCGGCATCAACGATCGTCGCGTGCGCTATCTCATGCGCATCACGACGTTCGGCCGCAAATTCGAAGTGGCGCGCGGCATCCGGCTGCGCCTCGCACTGGAAAGTCTCGGCCCGATCTTCGTCAAGTTCGGTCAGGTGTTGTCGACGCGGCGCGATCTGCTGCCCGTCGATATCGCGGATGAACTCGCCAAGCTGCAGGATCAGGTTCCGCCCTTCGATTCGGCGGTGGCAATGGAGATCATCGAAAAATCGCTGGGTGCGCCTATCGAAGTGTTGTTCGACGATTTCGAGCGCGTGCCGGTGGCGTCGGCTTCCATCGCGCAAGTGCATTTCGCGAAAATCAAGCACGGCGAGCACGCGGGCAAGTCGGTCGCCGTGAAGGTGTTGCGCCCCGGCATGCTGCCGGTGATCGATTCGGATCTCGGCTTGCTGCGCGATGCCGCGACTTGGGCCGAACGCCTGTGGCCGGACGGACGGCGGCTGAAGCCGCGCGAAGTCGTCGCCGAATTCGACAAGTATCTGCACGACGAACTCGACCTCATGCGCGAAGCCGCCAACGGCAGTCAGTTGCGGCGCAATTTCGCGGGTCTCGATCTGCTGCTCGTGCCGGAAATGTACTGGGATTTGTCCGCGCCCACGGTGCTCGTGATGGAGCGCATGGTCGGCGTGCCGATCAGCCAGGTTGAAACGCTGCGCGCGGCGGGCGTCGATATTCCGAAGCTGGCGCGCGAAGGCGTGGAGATTTTCTTCACGCAAGTGTTCCGCGACGGCTTCTTTCACGCCGACATGCACCCCGGCAATATCCAGGTGAGTCTTGATCCGGCAACCTTCGGGCGCTATATCGCGCTGGACTTCGGCATCGTCGGGGCGCTGTCGGACTTCGACAAGAACTATCTCGCGCAGAACTTTCTGGCGTTCTTCAAGCGCGACTATCATCGCGTCGCCACGCTGCATCTGGAATCCGGCTGGGTGCCACCGAGCACGCGCGTCGAGGAACTGGAAAGCGCGATCCGCGCCGTGTGCGAGCCGTACTTCGATCGCGCGCTCAAGGATATTTCCCTCGGTCAGGTGTTGATGCGGCTTTTCTCGACGTCGCGTCGTTTCAACGTCGAGATTCAGCCGCAACTCGTGCTCTTGCAGAAGACGATGCTGAACGTCGAAGGCCTGGGTCGTTCGCTCGATCCTGAACTCGATCTGTGGAAGACCGCGAAGCCGTATCTCGAACGCTGGATGAACGAACAGATCGGCTGGCGCGGCTGGTACGAACGTCTGCAGTTAGAAGCGCCGCAATGGAGCAAGACCATTCCGCAGTTGCCGCGCCTGATTCATCACCTTCTGGCCGAGCATCACGACGCGCCCAAAGGCAGCAGCGACGAAACCATGCGCCTCTTGCTCGCGGAGCAAAAGCGCACGAACCGCTTGCTGATTACGCTGCTCGCGGTCGGACTCGTTGCCATGGCGGGTGCGGGCGTGGTTATCGCCCAGTTGTGGCTGGGGCACGGCGGATGAGCGATCCCAACGTCCCAACTTTCGATCATCGCGATCCCAATTCGCCTGATTTCTGGGACGAACGCTTCGACCGGCGTTTCATGCCGTGGGATCAGGCGGGCGTTCAGGAGGCGTTCAAGGCGTTTGTGGCGTCGCGCGCTCTGCACAATGTGCTGATTCCCGGTTGCGGCAGCGCGTATGAAGCGCTTTATCTGGCCGAGCGAAGCTGGACGGTGCGCGCGATCGACTTCTCGCCGGTCGCCGTCGCAACGGCACGCGCGCAACTGGGCGCGTATGGGAAAAACGTCGAAGAGGCGGATTTCTTCGCGTATCAGCCGCCGTTTTCGCCCGCGTGGATCTACGAGCGCGCGTTTCTTTGCGCGCTGCCGAAAAACCGCTGGGCCGATTACGCGCAGCGCATGGCCGATTTGCTCGAACCCGGCGCGCTGCTCGCGGGCTTCTATTTCCTCGGCGCGACGCCGAAAGGTCCGCCGTTCGGCATCGAACGCGATGAACTTCACGCGCTTCTTACGCCGCACTTCGAACTCGTCGACGAGCGGGAAGTTCGAGACTCCATTCCCGTATTTGCCGGACGCGAACGCTGGATGACCTGGCGGCGCGCTTGAAATTCGGCATCGACGCCTCCATTTAGCGGCAGGAAGTCGTAGCCGGAAGCCCCCGAAAATCGCGGGTCAAAATCCGTTTGCGGCTATAATTCAAGGCTTTGCAAGCGTCGACAGATCATTGTAGGGATAGCACCATGCCGATTTACGCGTACCGCTGCGCCTCCTGCGGCCACGAAAAAGACGTGCTTCAGAAAATGAGCGACGCACCGCTCACGCAATGTCCCGCTTGCGGACAGGCCACGTTTTCGAAACAGGTCACTGCCGCCGGATTCCAGTTGAAGGGTTCGGGCTGGTATGTCACCGATTTTCGCGGCGGCAATAACGGCGGCAAGGCCAAGGACGCGGCGGCGCCCGCCAAATCGGAGAACGGCTCTTCGGATGCGCCCGCGGCTTCGTCGGAAGCTGGCAGTTCAGGCAATGCAAACGCTTCGAATGACGCCGGCGCGAAGGCGTCGTCCTCGGAAGCGTCGAAGCCCGCAAGCAGTACGCCTTCTTCCGGCACATCCACGTCGGGCGCGGCCTGAGCGGCTGAACGCAAGAGCGCGGCCATTGCGCGATATGCATGCCGTTCGGCATCTCCGGGCGAATATCGCTGTCGCGCTCGTCGATTCGGGCATCCGCCAGCCGTTTCGAACTGAAACGGTGCAACCTTCGGCTAAGACCTTAGCGACTACAACGTGACGACAAAAAAGACTACGCTGAAATCCGTGTTTCTGACTGGCCTGCTCGTGCTGGTGCCTTTGGCCATCACGCTGTGGGTGCTCGGCCTCGTCATCGGAACCATGGATCAGACGCTGCTCCTGTTGCCCGAATCGTGGCAGCCCGAGCGCATCTTCGGTTTCCATTTGCCTGGACTGGGCGCGGTACTGACCATCGCGTTCATTTTTATCGTCGGCTTGCTGACGCAGAACTTCATCGGCCAGAAACTCGTATTGTGGTGGGACGCCATCGTGCGCCACATTCCGGTGGTCGGGCCGCTGTACACGAGCGTGAAGCAAGTGTCGGACACGCTGCTTTCGTCGAGCGGCAATGCGTTTCGCAAGGCGTTGCTCATCGAATATCCGCGCAAGGGCTCCTACACCATCGGGTTCCTGACGGGCATTCCGGGTGGCGACGTCCTGAATCATCTGGAGGGCGATCACGTGAGCGTCTATGTGCCGACCACGCCGAATCCGACCTCCGGCTTTTTTCTGATGATGCCGAAAAGCGAAGTCGTCGAACTGGATATGACCGTCGACGCCGCACTGAAGTACATCGTCTCGATGGGCGTGGTAGCCCCGGCGCCGAGCGCACCGATCCCGGTCGCGCCTGCCCGCCGCCCCACCGAGCCGCCGATGTAATGCCGGCACGCGCGCCAAACGTGAGTCAGTCAGTCAATCAAGAACATGACCACAGCGCGCGAGCCGTTGATCAACGAACAACGAAAGACACAAACATCATGTCGATGCGATCTGAATACTGCGGTCTGGTGACCGAGGCCCTGCTGGGCCAAACCGTTTCGCTGTGTGGCTGGGTGCATCGCCGCCGCGATCACGGCGGCGTTATCTTCATCGACTTGCGCGATCGCGAAGGGCTCGTTCAGGTCGTCTGCGACCCGGACCGCGCCGATATGTTCAAGGTGGCCGAAGGCGTGCGCAACGAGTTCTGTGTGCGCGTTCATGGCGTGGTGCGCAACCGTCCGGAAGGCACGATCAACACCAATCTGACGAGCGGCAAGATCGAAGTGCTGTGCCACGAGCTGACAGTGCTGAACGCATCGGTCACGCCGCCGTTCCAGCTCGACGACGACAACCTCTCCGAAACCACGCGCCTCACGCATCGCGTGCTCGACCTGCGTCGTCCGCAGATGCAGAAGAACCTGCGTTTGCGTTATCGCGTGGCGATCGAAGTGCGCAAGTATCTCGACGCGCAAGGTTTCATCGACATCGAAACGCCGATGTTGACCAAGAGCACGCCCGAAGGCGCGCGCGATTACCTGGTGCCGTCGCGTGTGAACGCGGGCCAGTTCTTCGCGCTGCCGCAATCGCCGCAATTGTTCAAGCAATTGCTGATGGTCGCGAACTTCGACCGTTACTACCAGATCACCAAGTGTTTCCGCGACGAAGACCTGCGCGCCGACCGTCAGCCGGAATTCACGCAGATCGACTGTGAAACCTCGTTCCTGACGGAACAGGAAATTCGCGATCTGTTCGAGAACATGATCCGCCACGTCTTCAAGGAGACGATGGACGTCGCGCTGCCCGAGAAATTCCCGGTCATGCTGTACTCGGAAGCCATGCGTCGTTTCGGCTCCGACAAGCCCGACCTGCGCGTAAAGCTGGAATTCGCGGATCTCACCGACGCGGTGAAGGACGTCGACTTCAAGGTGTTCAGCATGCCCGCCAACTCGAAAGACGGCCGCGTGGCCGCCTTGCGCGTGCCGAAGGGCAGCGAACTTTCGCGTGGCGATATCGACGGCTACACGGAATTCGTGCGTATCTACGGCGCGAAGGGTCTTGCGTGGATCAAGGTCAACGACAAGGCGCGTGGTCGTGACGGCCTGCAGAGCCCGATCGTCAAGAACCTGCATGACGCAGCGCTCGCAGCCATTCTCGAGCGTACCGGCGCGCAAGACGGCGACATCGTTTTCTTCGCGGCGGATCGCGCGAAGGTCGTGAACGACAGCCTCGGCGCGCTGCGCCTGAAGATCGGTCATTCGGAATTCGGCAAGTCCACGGGTCTGCTGGAAACGGGCTGGAAGCCGCTGTGGGTGATCGACTTCCCGATGTTCGAATACGACGAAGGCGAGAACCGTTACGTGGCCGCGCATCATCCGTTCACGAGCCCGAAGGACGAGCATCTCGAATATCTCGAAACCGATCCGGGCCGCTGTCTCGCGAAGGCGTACGACATGGTTCTAAACGGCTGGGAAATCGGCGGCGGCTCGGTGCGGATCTTCCAGGAAGACGTGCAGAGCAAGGTGTTCCGCGCGCTCAAGATCGGCGCTGAAGAAGCGCGCCTGAAGTTCGGCTTCCTGCTCGACGCGTTGCAGTACGGCGCGCCGCCGCATGGTGGCATTGCGTTCGGTCTGGATCGTATCGTCACGCTGATGTCCGGCGCCGATTCCATCCGCGACGTAATTGCGTTCCCGAAGACGCAGCGTGCGCAGGACTTGCTCACGCAAGCGCCGAGCGAAGTGGACGAGCGCCAGTTGCGCGAGTTGCATATTCGCTTGCGTCAGCCGGAGCAGAAGGCGCAGTAACCCGCGTTCGCTACAGCACGATGAAGAAGGCGCCAAGTGCGCCTTTTTCTGTTTTTGCGTTACAGTCATTCGCCATAGAGGCACACAATGAAACGCGCGCATAAACCGTCATGCTCAAGCCGCCGAAAATCCCTGAATCCGTACTCGTCGTCATCCACACGCCAATGCTCGATGTGCTCATCATCGAACGCGCGGATCACGAGGGCTTCTGGCAGTCCGTGACGGGTTCGAAGGACCGTATCGACGAGCCGCTTGCCGAGACCGCCGCGCGCGAAGTGCAAGAGGAAACGGGGATCGTGATCGGCAGTCCGCTCGTGCCGGAGAACGCGTTGCTCGACTGGAATCACAGCATTCAGTACGAGATCTATCCGCGGTGGCGGCATCGCTATGCCGAAGGCGTCACGCACAATACCGAACACCAGTTCAGCCTGCTCGTGCCGCACTGTCTCGAAGTGACACTCGCGCCGCGCGAACACACTTCACACTTGTGGCTGCCTCTGCGCGAAGCCGCGGATCGCTGCTTCTCGTGGTCGAACCGCGAAGCCATTCTGCAATTGCCCGAGCGCCTCGCGGCGCATAGCCGGTGATGGACATTCGCCCGCGACGCAAATTCAAGCGGCTGCGCGAGGCGCTTTTCTCGGGCCGTCGGCCGTCGCGTCTGTGCTTCACGTCGGGCAATCACGTTCGTATCTTCAAGTGCGGCGTGCAGTTCTTCCCGGCGTTGATAGAGCGCATCGACAATGCGCGCACGTCGGTGTCGCTGGAAACGTATATCTTCGCCAACGACGACATCGGCCGCGCCGTCTCCGATGCGCTCGTGCGCGCGGCCCAACGCGGCGTGACGGTGCGCGTGATCACCGATGGCATCGGCACCGACAGCAAACTGCCGATGTTCACGCTCTGGAAGAAAAGCGGCGTCGAGCATCGCATTTACAATCCGCATCTTTTGTTCGGGCCGCAAGGATGGTCGCGCACGCATCGCAAGCTCGCGATCGTCGACGAGACTTACGCGTTTTGCGGCGGCATCAATATCGTCGACGATTACGATCAGAACGGCACGCGCCTCGAACAACCACGCTGGGACTTCGCGATGGAAGCGCAAGGTCCGGTGGTGAAGGACGTAGGCGAAGCGATCGATTTGCAATGGCAACGTATTCGTCTTGGCGTGAAACCGCGTCAGCCGCGCCAGCCGGGATGCGAGCCCGAGCCGCAGCAAAGCCGCTGGAGCGCGCGCCGTTCGATGCGCGCGCGCAAACGCGCCCAGCTCGGCGAAATCCACGCCGTCGATCAGCCGTGCGTCGCTTTCGTCGCGCGCGATAATTTGTTGAACCGGCGAGCTATCGAGAAGGCGTATCTGCGTGCCATCTCGCATGCGGAAAGCGAAGTGCTGCTCGCGAATCCTTACTTCATGCCTGGACGGAAACTGCGGCGTGCGCTCGTGTATGCGGCACGGCGCGGCGTGCGCGTTTCACTGCTGATTGGCCGCAAGGAATTCGTGGCGCTCGACTACGCCACGCCGTTTCTCTATGGCAACCTGCTCAAGCACGGCGTGCGTATCGCCGAATATGAGAAAACCATGCTTCACGGCAAGGTCGCCGTCGTGGATTCCGACTGGGCAACCATCGGCTCCTCCAATTTAGACGCGCTCAGTCTCGTCTTGAACAACGAGGCCAACATGGTGCTCGTGAATCACCCGGAAATCGCCGGTTTGCACGACGCTATCCTCAACGCCTTCGACGAAGGCCGTCCTATCGACCAGAAGCATTACGCCGCGCGCCCCGTCACCGAGCGCATGCTGAGCTGGTTCGCCTACAACACTTATCGTCTGATGATGAAAGTCATCACGATCGGTCAATACGACTGATCACTACGATTTCGGCTCCCGATTCGTGTAGATTGCTGCTGACCAGCAGCAAATTGTTCCTTCATGCACCGCAACATGACCGGTTCAGAAAATGGGAACTCGGGCAGTCACTAGCATGCAGTTATCAATTAAAAAGGGACAATCGAGCGGCTAATGTTGAGACTTATCCTATTGACGTTGGCGGCGGGTTAGAAACGGTTTTCTAATAATTTTCTTGTTTCATTGGCGACTGGCCATAATAATAGAACGGCCGTTCGTTTTAAATCGGGTCACGAGAGGACGGTAGAGACATCATGCGAAAAGGCGAACAGACGCGGGCCGCGATTCTCGACGCAGCGCTTGAATTGGCGAGCCGGGACGGGCTGGAAGGGCTAACCATCGGGTTGCTGGCCGAGCGGATGCAAATGAGCAAGAGCGGAGTGTTTGCGCATTTCGGATCGCGCGAAGATTTGCAGGTGGAAGTGGTACGCGAGTATCACCGCCGCTTCGAGGACGAAGTGTTCTTCCCGAGCCTGCGAGAGCCGCGCGGATTGCCGAGGCTGCGCGCCATGATGGATCGCTGGATGGAAAAGCGTATCCAGGAGGTGACCACGGGCTGCATCTATATCAGCGGCGCGGTGGAGTACGACGACCGCGCGGCGAGCGCCGTGCGAGAGCAACTGGTAAGCAGCGTGACGACCTGGCGAGAGGCGCTCTTGCGCGCAATTCGCCAGTCGAAGGACGAGGGGCATTTGAAGCCGGATACCGATCCGCAACTGATGCTCTTCGAGTTGTACAGTTTCACGCTGGGCCTGCATCACGACGCGCGCTTCCTTCACTTGCCGGAAGCCGTGCAACTGACGCGGGATGCGCTGGAAAAAACGATCGATTCGTATCAGTCGCCGGAATCGACCGCGCGCGTGCACAGCAGTATCGCGGCAAGCGTGGGCGCCACGGCGACTTTAGCTTCACCACAACCCGATAGCCGTTAGCGGCGCCGCACGAATCGCACAACGATTTGGCGGCGCCTGACGAGAAGCCCGAAGAAACTGGAGAGACTCATGGGACAGTACGCCGCCCCGTTGCGCGACATGCAGTTCGTGTTGCACGAATTGCTCGATGTCGAAGCAGAACTGAAGAACATGCCGAAGCACGCCGATCTCGACGCGGACACCATCAATCAGGTGCTCGAAGAAGCCGGCAAGTTCTGCGCCGAAGTCGTCTTTCCGCTCAACCAGAGTGGCGACCGCGAGGGCTGCACGTATGAAGGCGATGGCGTCGTGCGCACGCCCGCCGGTTTCAAGGAGGCGTATCGCCAGTATGTCGAGGCGGGCTGGCCCGCGCTCGGCTGCGATCCCGAGTTTGGCGGACAGGGCTTGCCCGCGTTCGTAAACAACGCGCTCTACGAAATGCTCAACTCCGCGAATCAGGCCTGGACGATGTACCCCGGCCTCTCGCATGGCGCGTATGAATGTCTGCACGCACATGGTACGCCGGAGCAAAAGAGCACGTATCTGTCGAAGCTCGTTTCGGGCGAATGGACCGGAACGATGTGTCTGACCGAGCCGCATTGCGGCACCGACCTCGGCATTCTGCGCACGAAGGCCGAGCCGAACGGCGACGGTTCCTTTGCGCTCACCGGCACGAAGATCTTCATTTCGAGCGGCGAGCACGACATGGCGGAGAACATCGTCCATCTCGTGTTGGCGCGTCTGCCTGGCGCACCTGCCGGCACCAAGGGCATTTCGCTTTTCATCGTGCCGAAGTTCGTGCCGGACGCGAACGGCGCACTGGGCGAACGCAATGGCGTCAAGTGCGGTTCGATCGAACACAAGATGGGCATCCACGGCAACGCCACCTGCGTGATCAATCTCGATGGCGCGAAGGGCTGGCTCGTCGGCGAAGAGAGCAAGGGCTTGAACGCCATGTTCGTGATGATGAACGCGGCACGCCTGGGTGTCGGCATGCAGGGTCTTGGTCTCACCGAAGTCGCGTATCAGAACTCGCTCGTCTATGCAAAAGAGCGCTTGCAGATGCGCTCGCTCACCGGTCCGAAGGCGCCGGAGAAGGCGGCCGATCCGATCATCGTGCATCCGGACGTGCGGCGCATGCTGCTCACGCAAAAAGCTTATGCCGAAGCGGGGCGCGCGTTTGCTTATTGGGCGGCGCTCAATATCGACAAGGAACTTTCGCACGCGGATGAAGCGGCGCGTCGCGAGGCGGCGGATTTAGTCGCGTTGCTCACGCCCGTCATCAAGGCGTTTCTCACCGATAACGCGTTCGAAGGCACGAACATGGCCATGCAGATTTACGGCGGTCATGGCTTCATCTCCGAATGGGGCATGGAGCAGTACGTGCGCGATGCGCGCATCAACATGATCTACGAAGGCACGAATTCCATTCAGGCGCTCGATCTGCTCGGTCGCAAGATTCTCGGCGACATGGGCGCGAAGTTGAAGCGCTTCGGCAAGCTGGTCGCGGATTTCGTCGAGGAAGAGGGCGTCAAGCCGGAGATGCAGGAGTTCATCAATCCGCTCGCGGATATCGGCGACAAGGTGCAGAAGCTCACCATGGAGATCGGCATGAAAGCCATGCAGAATCCCGATGAAGTGGGCGCGGCTGCGGTGCCATATCTGCGTACGGTCGGGCATTTGGTGTTTTCTTATTTTTGGGCGCGGATGGCTCGAGTCGCGCTCGATAACGCTTCTTCTGACGATGCTTTTTATAAAGCCAAGCTCGCTACTGCACGGTTTTACTTCGCCAAGCTGCTGCCCGAGACAGCCTCTACTATTCGTGCTGCTCGCGCGGGGGCCAAGCCTATGATGGATTACGACGAGGCTTTGTTTTGATTTGTTTTAGGGGAGCCTGTGCTGCTTTCGTGCGGTTACATGCAGTAGCCGCCTCCCCGGCGGAGGGGTAACTTTCTTTGCAGCAGCAAAGAAAGTCACCAAAGAAAGCAGCTTCTGAACCCGCTTCTGAAGCACAACTGGTTCCCCGCTATTCACCACAAACCCTTTGAGCGCTCCCAATGTCCAACGCCTCAGGTTCATCTCAGGGCGAGCCCGCCTTCTGAAGAACAACCGGTTTCCCGCTATTTATCACAGGCCCATTGAGCACTTCCAATGACTAACGTGTTTTGTTCATTAGTTTTGGTGCTCATTGGGTAGCGCGCAGCCATTCGATACAAGTCGCGCACAACCCCTTTTTTTGGAGGCTTATTCGTGGGCACTCTCAACATTCGCAAAGTCGCCGTGCTCGGCGCCGGCGTAATGGGCGCGCAAATCGCCGCGCATCTGATCAACGCTCGCGTACCCGTGCTGCTATTCGATCTGCCAGCCAAGGAAGGTCCCAAGAACGGCATCGCGCTCAAAGCCATCGACAATCTCAAGAAGCTCTCGCCCGCGCCGCTCGGTATCAAGGACGACGCGAACTTCATCGAGCCGGCTAACTACGAAGACGATATCGTCAAACTCGCCGAGTGCGATCTCGTCATCGAAGCCATCGCCGAACGCATGGACTGGAAGCACGATCTCTACAAGAAGGTCTCGCCGCACATCGCGCCGCACGCCATCTTCGCAAGCAATACGTCCGGTCTCTCGATCACGGAACTGTCGAACGGCTTTCCGGATGAACTCAAGGCGCGCTTCTGCGGCGTGCATTTCTTCAATCCGCCGCGCTACATGCATCTGGTCGAACTTATTCCGACCGCAACCACGCAACCGCATATCCTCGATCAACTCGAAACGTTCCTGACGAGCGTGGTCGGCAAGGGCGTGGTGCGCGCGAAAGACACGCCGAACTTCATCGCGAATCGTGTCGGCGTGTTCTCGATTCTCGCCGTGATCTCCGAAGCGGAAAAGTTCGGTCTGCGCTTCGATCAGGTCGATGACCTCACGGGTTCGCGTCTCGGTCGCGCCAAGTCCGCCACCTTCCGCACCGCGGATGTCGTCGGTCTCGACACGATGGCGCATGTCATCAAGACGATGCAGGACAACCTGCCGGACGATCCCTTCCTGCCCATCTACGCCACGCCGCCCGTGCTCGCGAAACTGGTGGAAAACGGCGCACTCGGCCAGAAGACGGGCGCCGGTTTCTATCGCAAGGAAGGGCGCGCGATCAAGGTGCTCGATCCGAAGACCGCGCAATACGTCGATGGCGGCGCGAAGGCCGATGAACTCGTCGGCCGCATTCTGAAGCGTCCGCCCGCCGAGCGCTTCAAGCTGTTGCGCGAGACGGACAATCCGCAGGCACAGTTCCTCTGGGCCATTTTCCGTGACGTGTTCCACTACATCGCGGTGCATCTCGAATCGATCGCGGATAACGCGCGCGACGTCGATCTCGCCATTCGCTGGGGCTTCGGCTGGAATCAAGGGCCGTTCGAAAGCTGGCAAGCCGCGGGCTGGCAGCAGATCGCGAAGTGGGTGCAGGAAGATATCGATGCAGGCAAGGCGCTCTCGAAAGCGCCGCTGCCCGCGTGGGTGCTCGACGGTCCCGTCGCGGAAAAAGGCGGCGTGCATACGAGCGAGGGTTCGTGGTCGCCGCGGGAACGCCGCTTCGTGCCGCGCTCGAGCTTGTCCGTGTACGAGAAGCAAGTATTTCGCGCGCCGCTCGTCGGCGAGACCGGCGCCGATCCCAAGACCTTCGGCAAGACGCTCTTCGAAACCGAAAGCGTGCGCGCCTGGCTCGATGACGAGCAAAGCGATGTCGTCATCGTGTCGTTCAAGACGAAGCTGAACACCATTGGCCCGGGCGTGATCGACGGTCTCACGCAAGCCATCGAACTCGCCGAGAAAGCGTATCGCGGCGTGGTGATCTGGCAGCCGACTTCGCTTGCGCTCGGCGCGCCGGGCGGTCCGTTCTCGGCGGGGGCGAATCTCGAGGAAGCCATGCCCGCGTTCATGATGGGCGGCGCGAAGGGCATCGACCCGTTCGTGAAGAAGTTCCAGCAAGGCATGTTGCGCGTGAAGTACGCGAATGTGCCGGTCATCGCTGCCGTGTCGGGCATCGCGCTTGGCGGCGGTTGCGAGTTGCTGCTGCATTCGGCCAAGCGCGTGGCGCACGTCGAAAGCTATATCGGTCTCGTCGAAGTAGGCGTGGGTCTCGTGCCTGCGGGCGGTGGCCTGAAGGAAGCCGCGTTGCGCGCCGCCGATGCCGCGAACGCCGTCAACGCAACGACCGATCTGCTCAAGTTCCTGCAGAAGTCGTTCGAGAACGCCGCGATGGCGAAGGTTTCCACCTCCGCTTTCGATGCCCGCGCGATGGGTTATCTCAAGCCCACGGACACCATCGTCTTCAACGTGCACGAGTTGCTCGACATCGCGAAGAAGGAAGCGCGCGCGCTCGCCGATACCGGCTACCGCCCGCCCTTGCGCGTGAGACAGGTGCCGGTGGCGGGCCGCTCGGCGATTTCGACCATCAAGGCGTCGCTCGTCAACATGCGCGATGGCCGCTTCATCAGCGAGCACGACTATCTAATCGCGAGCCGCATAGCGGAAGCCATGTGCGGCGGCGACGTCGAAGCCGGCAGTCTCGTCGATGAAGAATGGCTGCTTGCGCTCGAACGCCGCGCGTTCGTCGAGTTGCTCGGCACGCAGAAAACGCAGGAACGGATCATGGGCATGCTGCAGACCGGCAAGCCGGTTCGTAACTGAACACGCGACCTATTGGAGCTGCAAATAATGAGCAAGCAATTGCAAGACGCATATATCGTCGCCGCGAGCCGCACGCCTATTGGCAAGGCGCCGCGCGGCGTGTTCAAGAACACGCGCCCGGATGAACTGCTGGTCCACGCCATCCGCTCGGCTGTGGCGCAAGTGCCCGGACTCGACACGAGCGTGATCGAAGACGCGATCGTCGGCTGCGCCATTCCCGAAGCCGAGCAAGGGCTGAACGTCGCGCGCATGGGCGCCTTGCTCGCGGGTCTGCCGAACACGGTCGGCGGCGTGACGGTGAACCGCTTCTGCGCATCGGGTCTGACGGCGCTCGCGATGGCCGCGGACCGCATCCGCGTGGGCGAATCCGACGCGATGATCGCAGGCGGCTGCGAGTCCATGAGCATGGTGCCGATGATGGGCAACAAGCCGTCGCTGTCGCCGCATATCTTCGATCGCAATGAGGACGTTGGCATTGCGTACGGCATGGGGCTGACCGCCGAGCGCGTGGCCGAGCGCTGGAAGGTGAGCCGCGAGGCGCAGGACGCGTTCGCGGCGGAGTCGCATCGGCGTGCGTTGGCGGCGCAAAAGGCGGGCGAATTCGCCGATGAAATCGCGGCTTACACGCTCAACGAACGCTTCCCCGATCTCGCTTCGGGCGAAGTGCGCGTGAATGCCCGCGAGATCACGCTCGACGAAGGTCCGCGCGCCGATACGAGCGTCGAAGGTCTCGCGAAGCTGCGCGCGGTGTTCGCGAACAAGGGCTCGGTGACGGCGGGCAACAGTTCGCAGACTTCCGACGGCGCGGGCGCGTTGATCGTCGTGTCGGAGAAAGTGTTGAAGCAATTCAACCTCACGCCGCTCGCGCGCTTCGTGAGCTTTGCAGTGCGCGGCGTGCCGCCGGAGATCATGGGCATCGGGCCGAAGGAAGCGATTCCCGCTGCATTGAAGGCCGCCGGTCTCAAGCAGGATGACATCGACTGGATCGAACTCAACGAGGCATTCGCGGCGCAGTCGCTCGCGGTGATTCAGGACCTCGGGCTCGATCCTTCGAAGGTCAATCCGCTCGGCGGCGCGATTGCGCTCGGGCATCCGCTCGGCGCGACCGGCGCGATTCGCGCGGCGACCGTCGTACATGGCCTGCGCCGCCGCAATCTGAAGTACGGCATGGTGACGATGTGCGTCGGCACCGGAATGGGCGCTGCGGGCATCATCGAGCGGCTGTGATGACGTGGTCCGCCAGCGCGTCGAGCGTTAGCGGACCATCACGACAGGAGACGGAAGATGGAGATTCTCATCGAACGCGCGGATGGCGTGCTCTGCATCGTGCTGAATCGCCCCGAGAAGAAGAACGCGATCACGGCTGCGATGTATCAGGAGATGGCGGACGGTCTTTACGAAGCCGAGAAAGATCCTTCCGTGCGCGCCGTGCTGATTCGCGGCAACGGCGGCGCTTTTAGCGCGGGCAACGACCTCGAGGACTTTCTCAACGATCCGCCCAAAGACCAGGACGCGCCCGTGTTTCAATTCCTGCGCCGCCTGAGCGCGATGCCGAAGCCGGTGGTTGCGGCGGTATCGGGTGTGGCGGTAGGTATCGGCACGACGATGCTTCTGCATTGCGATCTCGTCTACGCGGCCGAGGGCGCGAAGTTCTCGCTGCCCTTCGTGCAGCTCGGCTTGTGTCCGGAAGCGGCATCGAGTCTATTGTTGCCGCGTATCGCCGGATACCAGCGTGCGGCGGAAAAGCTGCTGCTCGGCGAAGCGTTCGATGTCAAGGAAGCCACCGAAATGGGCTTTGTCAACGGCGTGCTCGCTGCCACCGAACTCGATGCCTACGCGTTTGGCAAGGCGAGGAAGCTGGCCGCGTTGCCGGCGTCGTCGCTGCGCACGACCAAGTCCTTGCTGAAGGGCGCACAGGCGGCGGAAGTCACCGCGCGCATGGGCGAGGAAGCGGGGCACTTTGCGCGCATGCTCGCCGCGCCGGAAGCGCGTGAGGCGTTTCAGGCGTTCTTCGAGAAACGCAAACCGAACTTCAGCGCGTTCGAATAAAGCCTGCGCAAAACGCCTGAAGCGCGCTCAGTCCGCGTCGTACTCGACGAAGCTGTTTTCGCGCGCGAAGCTGACGAGCCTCAGGCTCGCTTTCTTCGCGATGGCGATGGCAAGCGAAGTCGGCGCGGAGATAGTCGCGATCATCGGAACGCCAACGCGCGCCGACTTGCGCACGAGTTCGTAGCTTGCGCGGCTCGACAGAAACACGAAGCCTTGCGTCGTGTCCACACGCTGCAGCACGAGATGGCCGATGAGTTTGTCGAGCGCGTTATGGCGGCCGACATCCTCGAACGCGTGCAGCACTGCGCCTGTTTCGTCGCTCCATGCAGCGGCGTGCAGGCCGCCGGTGAGCTTCGTCAGCCGCTGATGCGCGGGCAGATCGCGCGCGGCGCGTTCGATGGCATCGGGCGCGAGCTTCGCGAGAAAGCCAGTATCCGGCACGGCTTCGGGCTGCAAATCCAGCAAGTCGATACTCTCGATCCCGCACACGCCGCAACCCGTGCGGCCCGCCAATGCGCGCCGCTTGTCCTTCAGCGAAACGAACGCCTGCTGCACGACTTGCAAGTGCACTTCGGCATGAGGCAGCGCGTCTGCTTCATCGCGGTAATAGACTTCGATGTCGTGAATGTCGCTGCCCCGCTCGACAATACCTTCCGTCAGCGAGAAGCCCACCGCGAAGGCTTCGAGATCGCGCGGCGTGCACATCATGACCGCGTGCGAAATGCCGTTGTAGACGAGCGCAACGGGCCATTCCTGGCCCACGTTATCCGTGACGATCGCGCTCTCGCCCTTGCGATGTCTGCGCACGTTGCGTTCGACATAGCCGGGTTGATCGTCGGTATCGAGTCGACTCACTTGCTGCTCCTTCTTTACCGCATGGCCGCCGCGTTCAAGTAAAGTGTGGGTATGACACTTGCTGCCATGTCATGCTGTCCGCGTTTTCTAAAGCGCGCGCCAGCGGTTCATTTGCAACGGTTCCAGCCAGATTCAGAGCCCTACAATAACTTAAGCGGGCGATGCGCGCCGCGCGCGCCCCTCAATCCAACGAGGCTAACGTCATGGGACTTTACGACGCCGCTCGTCTCTTCGGCTTCGAGGTTGAATCCTCGGACAACTTGCGTTTTATTCCGCTTGCCGTGCGCTTCAATCTGGATCGCTTTGGCATGCGTATCGCGCTCGAGGAATGGCAACAGCTTCCGTATGAAGATCGCGCGTTGCTTGCACGCTTTCCCGTGGAAGACGATGCGGAACTCGAAAAGAACTTCGATCTCGCGCTCGAGGAGATGCTGAAAACACATGCCAATGCCACGCCGGAACAAATCGAGCGCGACACCGATCCCGTCTGGGCACATGCCGATGCCGTGCCTGAATCCGTGATTCGTCAGAGCAGTCTAGCTGGTGTGAGCGCGCCGAGCTTGTCGCGCTGGGGCAAGCTCGATCGCTTCCAGCGTTACGCGCTAGCCAAGCTCTCGCGCAACGCAGACAAACTCAATCACGACTTCTTGCCGGCCATGCGCGAATTCGGCCTGACCGAATAGACGTCTGCGAGAAGGTCAATCGAGCGCGGGCAACACGCGCGGGCGACGATCGCGATCCGTGGCGACATAGGTCAGTGTCGCCTCCGTCACCTTGACCACTTCTTCCGCGAGACTCATGCGCTGCGCATAGACCTCGACGGATATCGTCACCGACGTGTTGCCCGTCTTGACGATGTCCGCGTAGAAGCTCAGCAGATCGCCGACGAATACCGGATGCTTGAACAGAAACGAGTTCACGGCGACGGTCGCCACGCGTCCGTTCGCGCGCCGGCTCGCGGGAATGGAACCCGCGATATCCACCTGCGCCATGATCCAGCCGCCGAAGACATCGCCGTGCACGTTGGCGTCGGCGGGCTGCGGGACGACACGCAGGGCGACCGGCTTTTGGGGAAGACTGGATTCTTGGGGCATGGAAAGGGTCCGGTGTTGCGTCGCAGCGGCCGTGAGCGGGGCCTTGAACCTTCTGCGACAATGCATATGTATAGATGACTCGCGAGCAGCAAGCCAGCGAGTCTCGCGAATTGTACCGGGATAGCACGCGTAGATCGCGCTCCCGCAAGAACCCCAAGCGTCTGAAACGCCGCCCCCGCGCAACGTGCCCGAAGGCGCCCGAAAAATACGACTCATGCGCCGCATCCCCACGAGAGAGACGGACGCGCCTGCCAAGGGCTCGCGCCGCGACTGGCAGACGATCCGCTCGCTGTTGCCTTACCTCGCCACGTACAAGGTGCGCGTGGCGTTCGCGCTTGCGTGTCTCATCGGTGCGAAGGTGACGAACCTCGGCGTGCCTATCGTGATGAAGCATATCGTCGATAGCCTCTCGTCCGTGCAGCATCTCACCGCGCTTGGCCGCGCGCAGGACGCGCCGGGGCTCGTGCTGATTAGCGGAATCGGGTTGCTGGTAATCGCTTATGCGCTCGTGCGGCTGTCGACTTCGATCTTCACCGAACTGCGCGAACTGCTCTTTGCGAAGGTCACGGAGAGCGCGGTGCGCCAGCTTGCGCTCAAGGTGTTTCGACATCTGCACGCGCTGTCGCTGCGCTTTCATCTGGAGCGGCAAACGGGCGGCATGTCGCGCGATATCGAACGCGGCACGCGCGGCATTCAGCAACTCGTGTCGTATTCGCTCTACAGCATTCTGCCGACGCTCGTCGAAGTGGGGCTCGTGCTCACCTTCTTCGCGACGAAGTACGAAGCGTATTACGCCATCGTCACGTTCATCGCGTTAGTGACGTATATCGTGTTCACTGTGAAGGTGACGGAATGGCGAACGCATTTTCGCCGCACGATGAACGATCTCGACTCGAAGGCGAACGCCCGCGCGATAGATTCCCTGCTCAACTACGAAACGGTGAAGTACTTCGGCAACGAAGAGTGGGAAGCGCGCCGCTACGACGAGAACCTGCAGCGCTATAGAACGGCGGCGATCCAGTCGCAGCGTTCCTTGTCGATGCTCAACTTCGGGCAGCAGACGATCATCGGCACGGGGCTCGTGTTCATTCTCTGGCGCGCGACACAAGGCGTCATGGCCGGACGGCTCACGCTCGGCGACCTCGTGCTCATCAACACCTTCATGCTGCAGTTGTATATTCCGCTGAACTTTCTCGGCGTGGTGTACAGGGAACTGAAGCAGGCTTTGACCGATACCGACCGCATGTTCACGCTGCTCGGCGCGGGCCGCGAAGTGCCGGACGCGCCCGATGCGCGGCCGCTTGCGGTGAAGGGCGCGGCGGTGCGCTTCGAGAACGTGAACTTTGCCTACGAGGCGGCGCGGCCCATCCTGCATGGCATCGACTTCGCCATTCCCGCTGGCACGACGACGGCGGTGGTGGGTCATAGCGGCTCCGGTAAATCGACGCTGGGACGGCTGCTGTTTCGCTTCTACGATCTCGACCGCGCGGCGGGCGGCCGCATTCTGATCGATGGTCAGGACATTCGCGACGTGACGCAGGATTCGTTGCGCGCGGCAATTGGAATCGTGCCGCAAGACACCGTGCTTTTCAACGACTCGATCTACTACAACATTGCTTACGGAAAGCCCACTGCATCGCGCGACGAAGTGATCGCGGCGGCGCGCGCGGCGCATATCCATGACTTCATCGAAACGCTGCCCGCGGGTTACGACACGCCGGTCGGCGAACGCGGCCTCAAGTTGTCGGGCGGCGAGAAGCAGCGCGTGGCCATCGCGCGCACGCTTTTGAAAAATCCGCCGATCCTCATCTTCGACGAAGCCACTTCCGCGCTCGATTCGAAGTCGGAGCGCGCAATCCAGCATGAACTCGATAACATCGCTCGCGAGCGGACCACGCTTATCATCGCGCACCGGCTTTCGACGGTGGTGCATGCGCAGCAGATCATCGTGATGGATCACGGGCGCATCGTGGAGCGCGGCACGCACGCGGAACTGCTGCGTGCGGGTGGTCTCTTCGCGCAAATGTGGGCGCTTCAGCAGCAGCGCGGCAGCGATGATGTCGCCGCGATGGGGCAGCGGGATACGGCGGGGGTTTGATCGCCCTCGCCTCGGAATACGCGCTACTCCATCGCATGCGCGCCGTTCATCGCCATGCCTTCGGCCCCGAGCGCCGCCGTCGATGACCAACGCAGCCACTGCGCGCGCAGCACGAACAGCGCACCGAACGCGCACGTAGCGATCACGCCGAAAGTCGCGAAGCCCATCTGATAGCTGCCGGTGCTTTCCTTCGCAATGCCCATCACCACCGGCAGATAGAATCCGCCGATACCGCCCGCCGCGCCTACGATCCCCGACAGCAAGCCCGTCTTGCCCTTCCAGCGATGCGGCACGAGCTGAAACGTCGAGCCGTTGCCAAGCCCGAACGCGATATACAGGCAGATCAGCAATGCCAAACCGCCGGCGACAGGCGGCATCCAGATAGCAAAGGCAAAGTCGCCCACGGCGATCACGGCAAGCAGCACGAGCAGCGCACGCACACCGGTCACGCGATCCGCGACATAGCCGCCAAAGGGCCGCACGATCGCGCCGAGAAACGCGAGCAGCGACATGAAAAGCCCGGCTTCGAGCTTGGGCATCTGATAGAGCGAAGTAAGCAGCAGCGTCACATACGACGACATGCCGACGAAGCCGCCGAACGTGATGCTGTAGATGAGCATGATGACCCACGTATCGCGCTCGCGCAGCACGGTGCGATACCGGCCCGGCAACACCGCGATGGCGATGATCGCGCCTATCACCGGCAGCAGCAACACGCCTGTGCGTCCTGCACCGAAGATGCCGCCGCTTACCGCCAGCACCAGCACGATGAGGCTCACGAGCGTCACCGTGAAACTCGACAGCGCGCGCCCTGTGCTGCCGCTTTTCTCGCCGAGATCCGATGCCCACGCGTACAGCGCGATGGCGGTCAGCGCGAGCAACGGCAGCGCTGCGGCGGTGGCGAGCTGCCAGCCGAACGCATCGGCGAGATGCGGGAACAGGAAGCCGTCGAGCACCGCGCCGATGTTGCCCGCAGCCGCGAGACCCAGCACCAGCCCCTGGACCTTCGGCGGATAATTGCTGCCGGCCATCGGCAACGCGACGGCGAAGCTCGCGCCGCCCATGCCGAGGAATACGCCGAGCACGAGCAAGAGCGCATACGACGGCGCGCCGGGCAACAACGGCAGCACGATCGACGGAATCGACGAGAGCACCACGCCCATCAGCGCGACGCGACGGCCATCGGTCGATTGATAGAGGTTGCCGAGCGTCACGCGCAGAATCGCCGCCGCGAGCACCGGCACCGCGACGAGAAAGCCCTGCTGCGCCGCTGTCATCGCGATGTCCCGGCCGATGAACGGCGCGAGCGGTCCATACAGCACCCAGACGGTGAAGCCCGTATCGAAGTACAGGAAACAGGCGAGCAGCGAGCGCCAGTTGCCGCTCTTGAGCGATGCGATCAGATTGGACATTGCGAATTCCAGATGTAGGCGTGTGGCGAAGTGCTTCTGCCTGGTTGACCGATCAGCATGCAGCGCATAGGCGAGCAATCGGCTTGAGCGGGACCAGGAAAATTTGCAAGCACCATGCCAAAGAAATGTGTGCGCAATCGGCTGGCTGCGCGACGCCCTTATCGGCGAGGCTTGAGGGCATGTGCCGCTTACGCTTGCGAGCCGCTTGCCCGCCTTATGTCCACGCGACGAGGCGCGCGCTGCGGCACCGCGTTCGTGCGCGAGCCGCATGGGTATGGTGCGTCGCGCTTGCGTGAGGTTCATGGGGCGTGCAGGGCGCATCCCTATAAAATGCTTTCTTCGCCGCATAGCGCGCGCAAGGCGCTCATCCACGATGGAACTCAAATGGCTCGAAGACTTCGTCTCGCTCGCGGAGACGCGCAGCTTTAGCCGCTCGGCAGAACTTCGGCATATCACGCAGCCCGCGTTTTCGCGGCGCATCCAGGCGCTCGAAGCGTGGCTCGGCACCGAGCTCATCGACCGTTCGGTGTATCCGACGCGTCTCACGCAAGCCGGTCAGGTCTTCTACGAGCAAGCGCTCGCCATGCTTTCGCAGTTTCACGAAGCCCGCATGCTGCTGCGCGGTCAAGGCGGCGTGCCCGCGGCGACCATCGAGTTCGCGGTGCCGCACACGTTGTCGCTGACTTATTTCCCGCGCTGGCTCGAACACGTCGAAGCGCGGCTTGGGCGCATCCGTACACGCTTGCGCGCGCTCAACGTGCACGACGCGGTGCTGTCGCTCGTCGAAGGCGGCTGCGATCTCGTGATGGGTTATCACCATCCGAGTCATCCCGTCGCGCTCGATCCCGCGCGTTACGACATGCTCACGCTCGGTAGCGAACCGATCAGTCCATTCTCCGCGCCCAACAAGGGCGGACGCGCGCGCTACACGCTGCCCGCAAGCGCGGATGCGCCCGCGCCGTATCTGTCCTACACGCAGAACGCGTATCTCGGCCGCATGACGGAGGTGATCATCGCGACGGCGCCCACGCGCCTCTATCTCGACAAGGTCTACGAGACCGACATGGCCGAAGGCCTCAAGGCAATGGCGCTTGCCGGTCACGGTGTCGCGTTCCTGCCGCACAGCGCGGTCGAAGACGCAGTGGAAGAAGGCAAGCTGATCCGGCTCGACAGGGGAACACGCGGCACGAGCGCCGGTCAGTTCACGCTGACGATGGAGATCCGCCTCTACCGCGACAAACTGGCCGCTCAAGGGGAGGAACCGCGTCAGGCGTTGATCCGCGCGCTATGGGATGCAGTAGGCGAAGAAGTGCTCGATGCATCGGCGCAAAAGCCCGGTGGATAAGCGTTTGCAACGTTATGCAAGAAACGCATGATCGAATGAGCAAACGGCATTGGCATTGCGCACGCTGTTTTTCGACAATGGGCGCATTCCTTCACCGCTGGAGCATCAATTGTCCTCTTCGAAGCACTCGCTGCAAGCGCCGGACGCCAAACACGCGATCCCGTCGTACCTCCATGCCGACGATCTCGGCCCCTGGGGCAACTACTTGCAGCAGGTCGATCGCGTCGCACCGTATCTCGGTTCTCTCTCCCGTTGGCTTGAAACCCTCAAGCGCCCGAAGCGCATTCTCATAGTCGATTGCCCGATCGAACTCGACAACGGCACCGTCGCGCATTTCGAAGGCTATCGCGTGCAGCACAACACGTCGCGCGGTCCCGGCAAGGGCGGCGTGCGTTATCACCAGGACGTGACGCTTTCCGAAGTGATGGCTTTGTCCGCGTGGATGTCGGTAAAGAACGCGGCAGTGAACGTGCCGTACGGCGGCGCGAAAGGCGGTATTCGCGTCGATCCGCGCATGCTATCGCGTGGCGAGCTCGAACGTCTGACGCGCCGGTACACGAGCGAGATCGGCATCATCATCGGGCCGAACACGGACATTCCCGCGCCGGACGTGAACACGAACGAGCAGATCATGGCTTGGATGATGGACACGTACTCCATGAACCAGGGGCAAACGGCTACGGGCGTCGTGACCGGCAAGCCGATCGCGCTTGGCGGCTCGCTCGGCCGCAAGGAAGCGACAGGGCGCGGCGTGTTCGTCGTCGGCTCGGAAGCGGCGCGTCGCATGGGGCTTGAGATCGAAGGCGCGCGTATCGCGGTGCAGGGTTTCGGCAACGTCGGCGGAATCGCGGCGCGGCTGTTCCAGGAAGCGGGCGCGCGGGTCATCGCCGTGCAGGATCACACGGGCACGCTGTACAACTCGAAGGGTATCGACACGCTCGCGCTCGCCGAGCACGTCGCGCAGAACGGCGGCGTTGGCGGCTTTGCTGGCGCCGATCCGGTATCGGCGGACGAGTTCTGGACCATCGAGACCGACATCCTCATTCCGGCCGCGCTGGAAGGCCAGATCACCGAGAAGAACGCACCGAAGATCAGAACGAAGATCGTCGTGGAAGGCGCGAACGGCCCGACCACGACGGCCGCCGACGACATCCTCCACGACAAGGGCGTGCTCGTGATCCCCGACGTGGTGGCGAATGCGGGCGGTGTGACGGTGTCGTATTTCGAATGGGTGCAGGACTTCTCCAGCTTCTTCTGGACCGAGGACGAGATCAACCAGCGGCTCGAACGTGTCATGCGTGAAGCGTTTGCGGCGGTTTGGCAAGTGGCGAGCGAGCATAAGGTTTCGGTGCGCACGGCGGCCTTCATCGTGGCCTGTACGCGCATTCTCATGGCGCGTGAAATGCGCGGCCTGTATCCCTGATCGCATGGCCACGCGCTCGTGTCGGATGTGGCATGAGGCAAGCGGCTCGCATGACGCGTGCCGCATGAACGATCGATGAAATTTGCGGGCGACGCTCCTTCGGGACGTCGCCCGCATTTGCATGAGGATTGCTATAACATCGCGGTTTTCTGTCGCGACGCGGCTCGACTGAAGTAAGTGCTCAAGCGCCAATGCCGGTGACCTTTCCGCCGACATCCCGAAAATAAGACAGAGTGGGTTAACAATCATTCTTTCAGAATAATTACCCTGCTAAACTTGCCCCGATTTTTGCCACAGGAGATCGAACACATGAAGATTAAAAAAGCTGCGCTGCTCATCGCCGCGCTCGGATTCATCGCGGCTAGCGCTCACGCGCAAGACGCCGGGACGCTCAAGAAAATCAAGGACACGGGTGTGATCTCGCTGGGGCATCGCGAGTCGTCCATTCCTTTCTCGTACTACGACGACAAGCAGAACGTCGTCGGCTATTCGCATGAGTTCGCGCTGCAGGTCGTGGAAGCGGTCAAGCAGAAGCTCAACATGCCGAATCTGAAGGTGAAGCTCACGCCGGTCACGTCGCAAAACCGTATTCCGCTCGTGCAGAACGGCACGGTGGACCTCGAGTGCGGCTCGACCACGAACAACGCGGAACGTCAGCAGCAAGTGGCCTTCTCGAACACGATTTTCGTGATCGGCACGCGCCTCATGACCAAGAAGGATTCCGGCGTGAAGGACTGGGCGGACCTGAAGGGCAAGACGGTCGTGACGACCGCCGGCACGACTTCCGAGCGCCTGCTTCGCAAGATGAATCAGGACAAGAGCATGGGCATGAACATCATCAGCGCGAAGGATCACGGCGAGTCCTTCCTCACGCTGTCGACCGGCCGCGCCGTAGCGTTCATGATGGACGATGCGTTGCTCGCGGGCGAACGCGCCAAGTCCAACACGCCGAACGATTTCGTGATCGTCGGCGCGCCCCAATCGCATGAAGCGTACGGCTGCATGATGCGCAAGAACGACCCCGAGTTCAAGAAGGTCGTGGACGACGCCATCGCCAAGGTGGAAACCTCGGGCGACGCCGACAAGATCTACAAGAAGTGGTTCGAAAGCCCGATTCCGCCGAAGGGCCTCAACCTCAACTTCCCGGAAAGCGACGACATCAAGGCTCTCTTCAAGAGCCCGAATGACAAAGTAATCGACTAACCGGTTCGACTATCGAGCGAACGAGACGGAAGGAGCTTGCTTCTTCCGTTTCTTTTTGGAGTGAGGTCCATGTCTTACCACTGGAACTGGGGCATTCTGCTGAGTCCGGTTTCGACCGGCGAGCCCACCACGTATCTCGGCTGGCTGATTTCCGGCTTCTGGGTGACGATTACCGTGTCGCTCGCGGCTTGGGTGATCGCGCTTGTGGTCGGCTCGTTGTTCGGCATCTTGCGCACGGTCCCGAATCGCTTCCTGGCGGCCATCGGCACTGTCTATGTCGCGATCTTCCGTAATATTCCATTGATCGTGCAGTTCTTCGTCTGGTATCTGGTGATACCCGAGTTGCTGCCGCCTTCCATCGGCAACTGGTTCAAGCAACTGCCGCCATCGGCGCAGTTCTTTTCCTCGTCGATCATTTGTCTCGGACTCTTCACCGGCGCGCGCGTGTGCGAACAGGTGCGCTCGGGCATCAGCGCGCTGCCGCCTGGTCAACGCAACGCGGGTCTCGCGATGGGTTTCACGCAATGGCAGACGTATCGCTATGTGTTGATGCCGGTCGCTTATCGCATCATCGTGCCGCCGCTCACGTCGGAATTCCTCAACGTGTTCAAGAATTCGGCGGTCGCGTCGACCATCGGTCTGCTCGACCTTTCGGCGCAGGCGCGGCAACTCGTCGACTACACGGCGCAGACGTATGAGTCGTTCATCGCGGTGACGCTCGCTTACATGCTCATCAACCTCGTCGTGATGAACCTGATGCGCTGGGTCGAAGCGAAAACCCGGTTGCCTGGCTACATCGGAGGCAAGTAATGCATCAATTCAACTGGAGCGGCATTGTGGGCGCGTGGCCCACGCTGTGGACGGGCGCCATCATCACGCTGCAGATCACGGTGCTCGCCATCGTGATCGGCATTGTCTGGGGCACGGTGCTCGCGCTGTTTCGTCTGTCGGGCGTGAAGCCCTTGCAGTGGTTCGCAAGCGCTTACGTCACGGTGTTCCGCTCGATTCCGCTCGTGATGGTGTTGCTGTGGTTCTTCCTGATCGTGCCGCAGTTGCTGCAGAATGTGCTCGGCTTATCCGCCGATATCGACATTCGCCTCGCTTCCGCGATGGTCGCGTTCTCGCTCTTCGAAGCTGCGTACTATTCGGAGATCATTCGCGCGGGCATTCAGGCGGTGGCGCGCGGTCAGGTGAACGCGGCGTTCGCACTCGGCATGACCTACGGCCAGGCGATGAAACTCGTCGTGCTGCCGCAGGCTTTCCGCGCAATGGTGCCGCTGTTGCTCACGCAGGCGATCGTCCTGTTCCAGGATACGTCGCTCGTCTACGTGATCAGTCTCGCGGACTTCTTCCGCACGGCGACGAACATCGGCGACCGCGACGGCACGACCGTCGAGATGGTGCTGTTCGCCGGCGCGTGCTATTTCGTGGTTTGCGTGTTGGCATCGGCACTCGTAAAAAGTCTTCAGAAAAAGGTCGCAAGATGATCTCTATCAAGAATGTTTCCAAGTGGTATGGGCAGTTCCAGGTGCTGACGGACTGCACGACCGAAGTGAAGAAAGGCGAGGTCGTCGTGGTGTGCGGCCCGTCGGGTTCGGGGAAGTCGACGCTCATCAAGACCGTGAACGGGCTCGAACCGTTTCAGAAGGGCGAGATCACCATCAACGGTCAATCGCTCACGGACAAGAAGACCAATCTCTCGAAGCTGCGTTCGAAGGTCGGCATGGTGTTCCAGCATTTCGAGCTGTTTCCGCATCTGTCGATCGTGCAGAACCTGACGCTCGCGCAGATCAAGGTGCTGGGCCGTTCGAACGACGAAGCGACGACGAAGGGTCTCAAACTGCTCGATCGCGTGGGCCTGCGCGCGCACGCGGACAAGTTTCCGGGCCAGCTCTCGGGCGGTCAGCAGCAACGCGTGGCGATTGCCCGCGCGCTGTCGATGGACCCGATTGCCATGCTCTTCGACGAACCGACCTCCGCGCTCGATCCCGAGATGATCAACGAAGTGCTCGACGTGATGGTCGAACTCGCGCAGGAAGGCATGACCATGATGTGCGTGACGCACGAAATGGGCTTCGCGAAGAAGGTCGCGCATCGCGTGATCTTCATGGACAAGGGATTGATCGTCGAGGACGACCAGAAGGAAGCGTTCTTTGCGAATCCGAAGTCGGATCGCGCGAAGGACTTTCTGGCGAAAATCCTGCATTGACGCGTTTTAGCGGCGTCATGCAAAACGGCCTTCCGTGAGGAAGGCCGTTTATATTCAGCGTTCGATTCGTTTTATTCGATCCCGAGTTCGGTTTCCACCGACGCCGTCGACTGAATTTCCTCGATCTTCAGTGCCGATCCCACGCACGCTTTGGCAAGCGGCTCGGCGGCCTTCTTCGCGACTTCATCCGGCACCGGAATGTTCACCGTGCGCGAGAGCGCGCCTTTCTGGAACATGGCGAGATCGCCGGGCGTAAAACGCGTCCAGACTTCGTTATCGGTGAGCGGCGAGGTGGCGATGACCGCCACGCGATCTTCCGGCGTCGTGTACTTGGCGAAATCGATCGACATGTCCGCGTCGATCAGATGCGCGGTCGAAAACGGCCAACTGCGAACCAGATAGTACAAATGCGTCGAGCAGTGCGAGAAGAGCGCCTGGCCGTTGGACATCAGGAAATTGAACACGCCGTGCTTCGTGATCTCGCCTGTGAGCGAAGCGAGCGCGTCGAACAATTCTTCCAGCGGCGGTTGCGAGCGCGGAAACGCCTTGCGCAAACCTTCCAGCAGCGTGCAAAAGGCAAGCTCGCTGTCTGTGTTGCCGACGGGTTGATACAGGCCGTTCAGTTCGGGCGCGTAGTCTTTGAGATCGCCGTTGTGCGCGAAGATCCAGTGCCGTCCCCACAACTCACGCAGGAACGGATGGCAGTTTTCCAGCAGGATATGCCCTTGCGTCGCCTTGCGAATATGCGCGATGGTGTTCTTCGATTTGATCGGATAGCGCTTCACCATCTCCGCGAGCGGCGACTTGGCGGACGATTCATGGTCGATGAAAAGCCGGCACGCCTTGTCCTCGAAGAACGCGATACCCCAGCCGTCCGCGTGGTGATCCGTGACCCCGCCACGCGCGGCGAACCCGGTGAACGAGAACGTCACATCGGTCGGTTCGGCGCAATTCATTCCGAGAAGTTGGCACATGTTGCTGAAAGCGAGAGCCGGTAAGGGCATTGAGCCCGTTGTTACAATACGTCCGACAAGCATATCACCGGGGCAGTCATCCAAAATTCGAACGGCGTCGGGCAAAACGCGGCGTTGTCAATTTTCCACGGATGTTTTTGCCAGGTCTTTAGATCTCCCGACTCCAACGTTTCCGCCGCCATCACGCCATGTCCAATTCCGCCTCGCCCGATTCGCTCACGACACTCACGATTGCGCGTCCCGACGACTGGCATCTGCACGTGCGCGACGGCGCGATGCTCGCCGCCGTCCTGCCGCATACGGCGCGCCAGTTCGGTCGCGCGATCATCATGCCGAACCTGAAGCCGCCCGTGACGACTACGGAAATGGCCGCGGCTTATCGCGAGCGCATTCTGGCCGCGCTGTCGAAAGACGGAGCCGCCGCGCGTTTCGAGCCGCTGATGACGCTCTATCTCACCGACAACACGCCGCCTGACGAGATCCGCCGGGCGCGCGAAAGCGGCTTCGTGCACGGTGTGAAGCTTTATCCGGCGGGCGCGACGACCAATTCGGACGCGGGCGTGACGAGCCTCGGCAAATGCGCGAAGACGCTCGAAGTCATGCAGGAAACGGGCATGCCGCTGCTCATCCACGGCGAAGTGACCGATGGCGATATCGATATCTTCGATCGCGAGAAGGTGTTCATCGACCGCGTGCTGTTGCCGCTGCGCCGCGATTTCCCCGCGCTCAAGGTGGTGTTCGAGCACATTACGACGAAGGACGCCGCCGATTACGTGCGCGACGCCGAAGGTCCCGATGGCACGATCGGCGCGACCATCACCGCGCATCACCTGCTGTTCAACCGTAATGCCATTCTCGTGGGCGGCATCCGGCCGCATTACTACTGCCTGCCGGTGTTGAAGCGCGAGACGCATCGCGTGGCGCTGGTCGAGGCGGCGACTTCCGGCAACGCGCGCTTTTTCCTCGGCACGGACAGCGCGCCGCATCCGAAAGGCTTGAAAGAGCACGCGTGCGGTTGCGCGGGCTGTTACACGGCGCTCCACGCGCTCGAACTCTATACGGAAGCCTTCGATAAAGCCGGCGCGCTCGACAAACTGGAAGGTTTCGCGAGCTTTCATGGCGCGGATTTCTACGGCCTGCCGCGCAGTGCCGAGAAAGTGACGCTCGAGCGCGCATCGTGGACGCTGCCCGCCGAATTTTCCGTCGGCGACGAAGAGGTCGTGCCGCTGCGTGGGGGGGAATCGATCGGATGGCGCTTCGTGGAGGCAAGTTGAGTGAGCGGCGCGTCGGGGGCGGCGGCTGAAGACGGCGTTGGCCGTTTCGCGGCAATCGACTGGACGCGCCCGTGGTTACCATCGATCGAAACGCGCGGCAGGCGCTGGCAAGCCGCCGCGCTCGATAGCCCGGCGCGCTATTTGTCCGTCATGAACGACGACGCCCGAGCCGCCGCGCATGTCACGGGGCGCGCTCGGCCGCTCGCGTTTATCGCGCAGGAAGCCTTGCCGGACGGGGCGTCATATGAAGGGCATATCGCCGAAACGGGATGCGTGCCCACGCGCCATAACCTCCACGATTTTTTCAACGGCCAGATGTGGTTTGCGTATCCGCGCGTCAAGGCGGCGCTCAATGCGCGACAGGCCGAGCAGATCGAGACACGCGGTATCGGTCCGACGCGCGGCGGCGTGCGCGATGCATTTACGCTTTTCGACGAAAACGCGGTGTTTTTCGCTTACTCGGACGCAATGCTCGCCGATGCCTTGCGCCGCTTCGACTGGCGTGCGCTCTTCATCGAGGGCCGTGCGGCGTGGGGTAAGCGCTGTGAGGCGCGCATTTTCGGACACGCGCTGCTGGAAAAACTCGTTGCGCCGTACAAGGCGTGCACGGGTCACGCGTGGCTCGTGCCGGTGCCCGCTGACTACTTCTCTCTTGACGATACCGCCCGCCGCGCCTTGCTCGATGAACGCGTAACGGCAAGCCTGAATGCCGGGACGATCGAAAGCCGCGCTTTCTCGCCGATACCGGTGCTTGGCGTGCCGGGCTGGTGGCAAGCAAACGAATCCCCCGAGTTTTACGACGATACGACAGTGTTTCGTTCGGGCAGACGCAGCGCGTGAGACGTCGCGGCCAACGCAGCGCGCACGATTCGCCAGGCAAAAAGCTATTCCTCGAGATGCGGTAGACACCCGATGCTAGAATCGACCCCGCAAAGCAGGCCAGGCAGTCGCGGCTTCGACGTTTCGTGCGTCGAGGGCGAGGAAAGTCCGGACTCCACAGGGCAGGGTGATGGCTAACGGCCATCCGTGGCAACACGCGGAACAGGGCAACAGAAAGCAAACCGCCGATGGCTCCTGGCGCAAGTCGGGAGATCAGGTAAGGGTGAAACGGTGCGGTAAGAGCGCACCGCGGCCATCGTGAGACTGGCCGGCACGGTAACCTCCACCCGGAGCAATTCCAAATAGGCAGGCGCGCATCTTCGAGATGCAGGACGGTGCCCCCGTTCGTCTGCGGGTAGGAAGCTTGAGCGCGTCAGCAATGGCGCGCCTAGAGGAATGACTGCCACGCGCGATCGCTTTCGGGCGTATTGCGTGCACAGAATCCGGCTTATCGGCCCGCTTTGTCGTATTCCAAAAGAAAGAGCCGGCGTCACGCGCGTGACGCCGGCTCTTTTTTGCTTGCGCGCTCGCTCAGACTTCGACGATATCGAACGAATGCGTCAGTTCCGCGGTCTTCGCCAGCATGATCGACGCCGAGCAATACTTGTCATGCGACAGGTTGATCGCGCGCTCGACGGTCGCCGGGTTCAGATTCTTGCCCGTGACCGTAAAGTGAAAGTGAATCTTCGTGAAGACCTTGGGATCTTCGCTCGCGCGATCGGCCTTGAGCGTGACGGAGCAGCCTTGAATCTCCTGGCGGCTCTTTTTCAGGATCATTACCACGTCGTAGGCGGTGCAGCCGCCGGTGCCAAGCAGCACCATTTCCATCGGACGCGGCGCGAGATTGCGTCCGCCGCCTTCGGGCGCTCCGTCCATCGTAACGATATGACCGCTGCCCGTTTCGGCCGCGAACGCCATGCCGTCCGGTCCCATCCAGCTCACTTTGCTTTCCATGCTCAGGCTCCAGCGTTCTACGTTTACAGGGTTTTCATTGTAGCGGCTCGCGGTCGTCGGGATGGCTGCGCATGCGCGCATCTACCGGTTGACGAGCAAACCTTTACGTGAGGGTAATGCCGCCGGATAACAGATTCGCGAAGTGGAGGAAGGACTCTAGCGGGGTAAATCGCTCTGGATGACCGCTGAATCCGTTCTATCGCGATGTTTTATAAGGGGAAGTCGCGCGCACTGCACCTTTATGGAAATTCCACATTATGAACTCATCTTTCACGATGCAAATCTTCTTGTCTCCCCGCATGACCGTGCCTATACTCGTCTCATTGATTGTCGCAGTTAGACACATCTACCGCGTCTCCTCCACCTCCTCCTTTGGTGGATTAAGCCCGAGCCCTCAGCGCTCGGGCTTTTTTTCGCCCACAGCGCCCTTGTGGCGGGCCCAAAAGCGTCATTCTTTTGACCTCCGCGACTATTTCCCTTTATAATTCAAAGTTCTCTTCGTTCCACGCCCGCGAAGAGAAGTCAGGGAGAGCCTGCAGCGCGTCCTGAACGCAAGTTCTTGAACGCTCATATAAGCAGGACCGAACAAAGGTAAAAGGCTGAAAACAGCCAAGGGCAGATTTAAATTTTTGGATCGATCATGAAGACGTTTTCCGCAAAAGCCCATGAGGTGACGCGTGAATGGTACGTGATTGACGCGACGGATAAGGTTCTCGGCCGTGTCGCCAGCGAAGTGGCACGCCGTCTTCGCGGCAAGCACAAGCCTGAATTCACCCCGCACGTCGACACTGGTGATTTCATCATCATCATCAACGCCGGCAAGCTGAAGGTCACGGGCAATAAAGCTACGGACAAGAAGTACTATCGTCACTCGGGCTACCCGGGCGGCATCTATGAAACGACGTTTGGCAAAATGCAAGAGCGTTTCCCGGGCCGCGCGCTCGAGAAGGCCGTGAAGGGCATGCTGCCGAAGGGTCCGCTCGGCTACGCAATGATCAAGAAGCTGAAGGTCTACGCCGAAGCAACGCATCCGCATACGGCTCAACAGCCTAAAGCGCTCGAGATCTAAGGGGAGCCCACATGATCGGTAACTGGAACTACGGTACGGGCCGCCGCAAGAGCGCCGTCGCTCGCGTCTTCATCAAGTCGGGCAAGGGCGATATCGTCGTCAATGGCAAGCCCATCGCCGACTACTTCTCGCGCGAAACCTCGCTGATGATCGTGCGTCAGCCGCTGGAACTCACGAATCACGCAAGCACGTTCGACATCAAGGTCAACGTGTCGGGCGGCGGTGAAACGGGTCAGGCAGGCGCGGTTCGCCACGGCATCACCCGCGCGCTGATGGACTACGACGCAACGCTCAAGTCGCAACTGTCGAACGCTGGCTTCGTCACCCGCGACGCGCGTGAAGTGGAACGTAAGAAGGTCGGTTTCCACAAGGCACGCCGCCGGAAGCAGTTCTCGAAGCGTTAAGCGCTTTGGCGCTTCGCCTCCGTCTTACTGGACGCGAAGTTGCCCGAAAAAGCCGCCCGCACCGCACGTGCCGGCGGCTTTTTTTGTTCTGACGCGCGCTGCGCCAAATTGTGTCGAATTTGCTTTAGCCCATTGATTTCATGGACATCGAGCACGATGTTAGGAAGAGCCCTACAATAGCGGTTAGAAGCTTAATTGGAGAATTCGAATGAGCACTGTGAGCGACACCCCCACGACCGAGATGCCTTTGCCCTTCGTCTTCACCGACGCGGCCGCGGACAAGGTCAAGCAATTGATCGATGAAGAAGGCAATCCGGAACTGAAACTGCGCGTGTTCGTGCAGGGCGGCGGATGCTCGGGCTTCCAGTATGGTTTTACGTTCGACGAAGCCGTCAACGAAGACGATACCGTAATGGACAAGGCGGGCGTGCAATTGCTCGTCGATTCGATGAGCTATCAATATCTCGTCGGCGCGGAGATCGACTATAAGGACGACCTCAACGGCGCGCAGTTCGTGATCAAGAATCCGAACGCCACGACCACTTGCGGTTGCGGATCGTCGTTCTCGGTCTGAGTTCGGTTTAGCGGTCGAATGAAAAACGGAGCCTTCGGGCTCCGTTTTCGTTTCAGGCTTTAGTGGGCTCAGTGCGGATAGATTGCGCCGAGCACGCGTTCGCCCGCTGCGCCCGTCACGGCTGCCAGATTGCCGGGCTTGCGCGCGACGCAGCGCATTGCGAGCCACGCGAAGGCAAAAGCCTCGACCTGTTGCGGCGGCACGCCGAGCGCGTCGGTCGTCATGACGGGAACGCCCGCCACGCCGCTTTCTTCCAGCGCCTGTTGAAGCATCCTGAGCAGCACCGGATTACGCGCGCCGCCGCCGCAAACGTAGACCGCGCGGGCGTCGGATGCGTGACGCTCGATCTCGCGCGCCACCGAAGTCGCCGTCAGCGCGGCGAGCGTGGCTTGTACATCGGCGGGAGCGAGGCCCGTGAACGCCGCGAGTTTGGCGTCGAGCCATGCGGGATTGAACAAGTCGCGCCCGGTACTCTTGGGCGGTGCTTCCTGAAAGAACGGTTCATCGAGAAACGCGTTCAGGAGCGCCTGATTGACTTGACCCGATGCCGCGAATTGTCCGCCGTCGTCATAGGGTCTTTGCAAATGACGAAGCGCCCATTCGTCGAGCAGCGCATTTGCCGGGCCGCAGTCGAAGCCGCGTACCGCGCCGCTCGACGAGAGAATCGTGATGTTGCTGATACCGCCGAGATTGCAGACCACGCGCGTTTCGTTTTTCGCGCCGAAGAGCGTCGCGTGAAACGCCGGCACGAGCGGCGCGCCCTGGCCGCCGGCGGCGACATCGCGGCTGCGGAAATCTGCTATTACGTCGATGTTCGTCATTTCCGCCAGCAACGCGGGATTGTTGATCTGGCGCGTGTAACCCTTTTCCGGCCGATGCCGCACCGTCTGGCCATGCACGCCGATTGCGCGCACCTTTGTGGACGAATAGCCGCTCATGCTCTGCAATTCGTGGCAGCAAACGGCGTAGCGCGTGGCGAGCGCGTTGGCGGCGAGCGCCTCGCGTTCAAGCTCGTTGGCGCCGGGCGCTTGCAGTTCGAAAAGCGCGTCGCGCAGACCCTTCGAGAACGAGACGTGAGCCTCGCCAAGAACAACGGGCGTCTTGCCGGTCGCGAACTGCACCGCGACGCCATCGACGCCATCCATGCTCGTGCCGGACATCAAACCGAAGTACACGCCGTCCGCCGCGCCGCTTTCGATTACCTCGGTCTTTTTACCCACGCTGCTCTCCTTCGATTCGCTCGAGTCCGCTAAGCCGCGATTATCCGCGTAACTGGCCGAATCGTTAAGCGGCGTCAAAAGCCTCGTTCTGCAATTCGGGCGCGATTGCTGGCCGAAAGGGCGCGAAAGGGCACGTCATCGCGTAAAATCGTCGGCTCGAACCTGCAATTGCACTCATTTTCGCGAATGTCGCCGCGTTGTTCGGACGGCTTCGTCATCGGCGTTAGTGCCGTCCGCGACCGCTCATTTTGACCTCACAAGCCGCAAAGCATGACCACTGAATCCAACGCACCTGCCGCGCAAGCCTTTCCGATTACCGACGAAGTGCGCAACGCGCTCGCCATCGCCAAGCGCGGTTGCGACGAACTGCTGATCGAAGACGAATTCGCGCAGAAGCTCGCAAAAAGCGCGGCCACGGGCAAGCCGCTGCGCATCAAGCTCGGCCTCGATCCGACGGCGCCGGACATTCATATCGGCCATACGGTCGTGCTGAACAAGATGCGCCAGTTGCAGGACCTCGGGCATCAGGTCATTTTTCTGATCGGCGATTTCACTTCGCTGATCGGCGATCCCTCCGGCCGCAACGCCACCCGCCCGCCGCTCACACGCGAGCAGATCGAAAACAACGCAAAGACGTATTTCGAACAGGCCGCGCTCGTGCTCGACCGCGAGAAGACCGAGATTCGCTACAACAGCGAATGGTCGATGCCGCTCGGCGCCGACGGCATGATCAAGCTGGCATCGCGCTACACGGTCGCGCGCATTCTGGAACGCGAGGATTTCACCAAGCGCTTTCAGGGCGGCGTGCCCATTTCCATCCACGAGTTGCTTTACCCGCTGATGCAAGGCTACGACTCCGTCGCGCTGAACGCGGACCTCGAACTCGGCGGCACGGACCAAAAATTCAATCTGCTTGTCGGCCGCGAATTGCAAAAGCAATACGGTCAAGAGCAGCAATGTATTCTGACGATGCCGCTGCTCGAAGGTCTCGATGGCGTCGAGAAGATGTCGAAGTCGAAGCACAATTACGTTGGCATCAGCGAGAAGCCGACGGAGATGTTCGGCAAGCTGATGAGCATCTCCGACGTGCTCATGTGGCGATATTTCGAACTGCTGTCTTTCCGCAGCATCGAGGAAATCGCGGGCTTCAAGAAGGAAGCGGAAGGCGGCCGCAATCCGCGCGACTTCAAGGTGTTGCTGGCGCAGGAGATCGTCACGCGCTTTCATTCGGCGCCAGATGCCGAGCGCGCGCTCGAAGACTTCAATCATCGCGCGAAGGGCGGCGTGCCGGACGATATCCCGAGCGTCACGCTCGCGGGTGCGCCGCTCGCGATCGGTCAGTTGCTCAAGCAGGCGGGACTCGCGCCATCGACGAGCGAAGCGCTGCGTAACATCGAGCAGAACGGCGTGAAGATCGATGGCGTGACTATCACCGACAAAGGCTTGAAGGTCGAGGCGGGCGAGTTCGTCGTGCAAGTCGGCAAGCGCCGTTTTGCGCGGATCACGTTGACCGCATGATTGCGCTCATCCAGCGCGTGGCGCGCGCCGACGTGCGCGTGGGCGAGCGTGTCACGGGCGCCATCGGCGCAGGCTTGCTCGCGCTGGTCTGCGCCGAGCGCGGCGACAACGAAGCAACCGCCGACAAGCTGCTGGCGAAGATGCTTGCGTATCGAGTCTTCAGCGACGCTGCCGGCAAGATGAATCTTTCCGTGCAGAACATGGATGGCGCGGGGCGCGCGGGCGGCGTCTTGCTGGTGTCGCAATTCACGCTTGCCGCCGATACGTCGAGCGGCTTGCGTCCGAGCTTCACGCCCGCCGCGCCGCCCGACGAAGGCAAGCGCCTCTTCGACCACTTCGTGCGCGAGGCGCGCAAGAAGCATCCGGTGGTCGAGACCGGCGAATTCGGTGCGGACATGCAGGTATCGCTCGTGAACGACGGGCCGGTCACATTCTGGCTGCAAGTGCGGCCGCAACCGGAAACGCCATGACCACTCAGGTCCTTTTCATTCGCCACGGCGAAACCGACTGGAATCGCATCAAGCGCATACAAGGGCATATCGACATTCCGCTCTCCGAGCACGGGCGTCTGCAGGCCGAGCAACTGGGCCGGCGCTTGGCGCGCGAGGGCGGGCTCGATGCGGTCTATTCGAGTGACCTGCAACGCGCGCAGCAAACGGCGCGTCCTTTCGCGGATGCGCTCGGGCTCGAACTGTGTCTTTCGAAGGGACTGCGCGAGCGCTTGTACGGCGCGTTTCAAGGTCATGACAGCGACGAGATCAGCGAGAAGTTTCCTGCGGAGTTCGTCGAGTGGCAAACGCGGGACCCGGGTTTTACGCCGCCGGGTGGCGAATCACAGCGGGTGTTTTATCACCGTGTCGTGCATGCAATGGAGCCTATCCTAGCCGCGCATCCGGGCGGGCGCATTGCGTGCGTGGCGCATGGCGGCGTGCTGGACTGCATCTATCGGTTTGCTAAGAAGCTGTCGTTGCAGGACGCTCGCGACTGGCCGTTGTTGAATTGCAGCGTCAATGTCGTCGATTACGACGGGGACGCGGCGAGGGTGGTTTCGTGGGGCGACGTTTCGCATCTGGCGACGGATACGGACGACGATGGGTTGCGAAAGCAAGCCTAACCCTCACCCCTTCGCATCCCAAAGCTCCCGAATCGGCCCTGCATCGGGCGCAGCCAGCCCGAAGTGCCGATAAGTCAGCAACGTCGCCACGCGCCCGCGCGGCGTGCGTTGCAAATACCCTTGCTGAATCAGATACGGCTCCAGCACGTCTTCGATGGTATCGCGCTCTTCGCCGATAGCCGCCGCGAGATTGTCCACGCCCACCGGGCCGCCATCGAACTTCTGCAGGATGGCTTCGAGCAGCTTGCGGTCCATCAGGTCGAAGCCGACGGGATCGACATCGAGCATCTTCAGCGCGGCATCCGCGACTTCGGCGGTAATGTTGCCGTCCGCTTTCACCTCGGCGAAATCGCGCACGCGACGCAGCAGCCGGTTCGCGATACGCGGCGTGCCACGCGAACGCCGCGCAATCTCGAGCGCGCCCTCGGGCACGATCTCCGCCTTCAGCAACGAAGCCGAACGCGACACGATACGCGCCAGTTCGCTCGCGTTATAAAACTCGAGCCGCGACACAATGCCGAAGCGGTCGCGCAGAGGATTGGTCAACATGCCCGCGCGCGTCGTCGCGCCGACGAGCGTGAACGGCTGCAGATCCAGTTTCACGCTACGCGCGGCCGGGCCTTCGCCGATCATGATGTCGATCTGATAATCCTCCAGCGCCGGATAAAGAATTTCCTCGACGACCGGCGAGAGCCGATGAATCTCGTCGATGAACAACACGTCATTCGCTTCGAGATTGGTGAGGAGGGCAGCGAGGTCGCCCGCGCGCTCCAGCACCGGCCCCGAGGTCTGTCGCAAATTAACGCCCATTTCCCGCGCGATGATGTGCGCGAGTGTCGTCTTGCCGAGACCCGGCGGCCCGAACAGCAGTACATGATCGAGCGCTTCCGAACGGCGCTTGGCCGCCTCGATGAAAATCTCGAGCTGGCCGCGCACCTTTTCCTGGCCGACGTATTCGTCGAGCTGGCGCGGTCGCAACGCGCGCTCGAAGGCTTCTTCGTTCGGCGAGACGGGCGTGGCCGCGATGATGCGCTCGGCGGCGAGTTTGTCGGTTTCGATCATCCGTCGATTGTACAGCGAGCTTTCCCGCGATGAACCTGGCCGAACGGCCTAATGGCGCAACACGCGAAACGCCCGCAGAATCAGCCTTTCGAGAGCGCCTTGAGCGCGAGCTTGATGCCCTCGGAGACGCCGGTTCCGGCAGGCACGTTCTTGATCGCGGTGAGCGCTTCTTTCTCGGAATAGCCGAGCGCAAGCAGGGCATTGAGGATGTCGGAGGCGTGATCGGACTGCGAAGCCGCGCTTGCCATCGCGCCGAGATCGGCGCCGAGCTTGCCCTTGAGTTCGAGCAGCAGACGCTCGGCCGTCTTCTTGCCGATGCCCGGCACGCGCGTGAGGCGCGCGGCGTCCTGCGTCGTCACCGTTTGCGAGAGCTCCTGCACGCTCATGCCGGAGAGCACGGCCAGCGCCATGCGCGCGCCGATGCCGCTGATCTTTAACAACTCGCGAAACGTCGAACGCTCCTGCGCGGTGAGAAATCCGTACAGCAGATGCGCGTCCTCACGCACGATCATCTGCGTGAGCAGGACGACCTTTTCGCCGGCATGCGGCAGGTTGTAGAAGGTGCTCATCGGCACGTCGATTTCGTAGCCGACGCCGCCACAATCGACGAGCAGATGCGGCGGATTTTTTTCCAGCAGAACGCCGGCAATGCGACCGATCATATTTGCAGTAAGTATCGAGGTTGATTAGCCGATGAGACGACCGCGCCTGACGCGCAAGCCTTTTTTCGCCAGCGACGGCGCGATGGTGCCGAGCGCCGCGAGGCCGGTGCCGCCATGCGCATGGCAGATCGCCATGCCGAGCGCATCCGCTGCGTCGGTGCTGGGTACGCCTGTCAGGCCGAGCAGACGCACGACCATCTGCTGCATTTGCTCCTTGGTGGCGCGGCCATAGCCGACCACGGCTTGCTTCAATTGCAGCGCGGTGTATTCCGCGACCGGCAGGCCGCTCGCCACCATGCCGCAGATGGCCGCGCCGCGCGCCTGGCCAAGCAGCAGCGTGGACTGCGGATTCACGTTCACGAAGACTTTTTCGATCGCCGCCTGATCTGGATTGTGCTGCCCGATGAGCGTGGAAATGCCCTCGAAGATGGTGTTCAGACGCGAAGGCAAGTCTGCGTCGGCTGTCTTGATCACGCCGCTCGTCACGTAGGTGAGCGAGTGCCCGGACTTGTCGATGATGCCGAAGCCGGTCACGCGCAAGCCCGGATCGATGCCTAGAATTCTCATGTTTGCGGAAATGCGCTCCGGCGTGGCGGTCGTTCGAAATGAAATTGGCCTGTTTGTGCCGCCAATCAGCAGGCAGCGCAAACAGGCCAATAATAAAGGATGCCGCAGCGATTAATGGCGGAAATGACGCGTGCCGGTGAGAATCATCGCAACATTGTGCTCGTCGGCAGCGGCGACCACTTCGTCGTCGCGCATGGAGCCGCCTGGCTGGATCACGCAGGTCGCGCCTGCATTGACCACCACGTCGAGCCCGTCGCGGAACGGGAAGAACGCGTCCGAAGCCACGGCCGAGCCGGTCAGCGTGAGACCCGCGTTCTGCGCCTTGATGCCCGCAATGCGCGCCGAATCCACGCGGCTCATCTGCCCCGCGCCGACGCCAAGCGTCATGCCGCCGCCGCAGAACACGATGGCGTTCGACTTCACGAACTTCGCCACGCGCCACGCAAACATGAGGTCGTCCATCTCCTTGGGCGTGGGGTGGCGCTTCGTCACCACGCGCAGTTCATGCGGCTGCACGTTTTTCGAATCGAGCGATTGCACCAGCAGCCCGCCGCCCACGCGCTTCAGGTCGAACGCGTTATGACTGTCGCCGAGCGCGATCTGCAAGAGACGCACGTTCTGCTTGGCCGCGAACACCGCCCGCGCGGCATCGCTGAACGAAGGCGCGATCAGCACTTCGACGAACTGCTTGGCTACGGCCTGCGCCGCCGCTTCGTCTACTTCGCGATTGAACGCGATGATGCCGCCGAACGCCGACGTAGGATCGGTCTTGAACGCCTTCGAGTAGGCTTCGTGCGCGTTTGCGCCGAGCGCCACGCCACACGGATTCGCATGCTTGATGATGACGCAGGCGGGCGCGTCGAAGGTCTTCACGCATTCCCATGCCGCGTCGGAATCGGCGATGTTGTTGTACGAGAGTTCCTTGCCCTGCAACTGCTCGTAGTTAGCGAGCGCGCCAGCGGGCACCGCGAGATCGCGATAGAACGCCGCGCTCTGATGCGGATTCTCGCCGTAACGCAGATCCTGCACCTTCTCGAAAGCGACGTTGAAGGTTGCCGGATACGTATTGCGAGTTGCGTGTTGAAGCTCTTCGGTCAGACTCGTCAGATAGTTCGTGATCGCGCCGTCGTATTGCGCGGTATGCGCGAACACCTTGGTGGCGAGACGGAAGTTCGTCTTGTAGGCCACGCTGTTGTGATTCGCGCGCATTTCGTCGAGCACGGTGGCGTAATCGGCCGGATCGACGATCACGGTGACATCGCGATGATTCTTTGCCGCCGAGCGCAGCATGGTCGGCCCGCCGATATCGATGTTCTCGATGGCGTCTTCCAGCGAGCACTCTTCCTTCGCCACGGTCTGCACGAACGGATACAGATTCACCACCAGCAGATCGATGGTCGGAATGTCGTGCTTTTCCAGCGCCGCCATGTGCTCCGGCAGATCGCGGCGCGCGAGAATGCCGCCGTGAACCTTGGGATGCAGCGTCTTCACGCGCCCATCGAGCATTTCCGGAAAGCCGGTGTAGTCGGCGACCTCCGTGACGGGCAAGCCCGCGTCGGCCAGCAGTTTCGCCGTGCCGCCGGTCGAGAGGAGCTTGACGCCAAGCTCCGCCAGCGATTTGGCGAAGTCGATGATGCCGGATTTGTCGGAAACGGAAATGAGCGCTTGCTTGATCATGGTGAACACTGAAACCAAAAAGGATAGCCAGGCCAGACCAGGGCGGACGCCCCGGTCCGATGAATCAAATCAATCCGTGCTGCTGAAGCTTCTTGCGTAATGTGTTGCGGTTGATGCCGAGATACTCGGCCGCAAGCGACTGGTTGCCGCCTGCCTGCTCGAGCACCACTTCGAGCAGCGGTTTTTCCACGCACGAAATCACCATGTCGTAGACGTCGTGCGGGTTGGAGCCGTCCAGATCCTGAAAATAATTGTCCAGGCTCTGGCGGACGCATTGTTCGATGTTATGTCTGCTCATGCGGCTTTTTGTCGGTCTATGTCGTGATGCCCGCCGCACGATTCTTCGGCAGCCGCGTCGCAGTCGTCGCCGCTCTCGTCGACATAGACCAGACGGTCGGACAACGCTTTTTGCGCGTCGAAGAATTCGTTGACCGCGAGCAATTGTTCTTTGGTCGTGTCCAGCGTATTCATCCGGTGCCGGAAGGTGTTGGCGCCGGAAAGGCCGCGAGTGTACCAGCCGATGTGCTTGCGCGCAGTCCGTACGCCCGTGAATTCCCCGTAGAAAGCGTAGTGATCTTCGAGGTGCTCGTTCATCACCTGCTGGATCTCTTCGATGAGCGGCGGCGGCAGCCGTTCGCCCGTCGTCAGAAAATGTTCGATCTCGCGAAAGAGCCACGGTCGACCCTGCGCCGCGCGGCCAATCATGATCGCGTCCGCGCCCGTCACCGTCAGCACGTGCCGCGCCTTCTCGGGCGTCGTGATGTCGCCGTTCGCGACCACCGGAATCTTCACCGCGTTCTTGACGGCCGCGATGGTCTCGTATTCGGCGTCGCCCTTATAGAGGTCCGCGCGCGTGCGGCCATGCACGGTGAGCATGGAGATGCCGGCATCTTCCGCGATCCGCGCGATATTTAGCGCGTTCTTGTTCTCGCGATTCCACCCCGTGCGAATCTTGAGCGTGACGGGCACGGCATCCGGCCCTACGCCGACGGCCTGCACCACCGTCTCGACGATACGCGCCACGAGTTCTTCGTTCTGCAGGAGCGCGGAACCCGCCGCAACGTTGCAAACCTTCTTGGCGGGACATCCCATGTTGATGTCGATGACCTGCGCGCCGTTCGCGACGTTGTGGCGCGCGGCTTCGGCCAGCATCCGCGGGTCGGCGCCCGCGATCTGAACGGAGATTGGCTCGACTTCGCCCGCGTGGTTGGCGCGCCGCATGGTCTTTTCGCTCTTCCACAACTGCGCGTTCGAAGCGACCATCTCCGACACCGCGTAGCCCGCGCCCATGCGCTTGCAGAGCTGACGGAACGGACGGTCGGTGACGCCTGCCATCGGGGCGACGAACAGGTTGTTGCGCAGAACGTGTGAACCAATGCTTGGCATGAAGGCTTGGGCGTGGCGCCGACGACATGAAGCAAGGCGCCATGAAAAGCGCCGCGCTGCGTCGAGCGTTTGCTAGTGCTGAAGGGAAACGCGTATTTTAACGCGAAGCGGGTGCTGAAATTAAGAGCAATCGCGCGCAAGTCTTTAAATCTTCTATGAAAGCGGACGAGCTCATAGAGGATAAGTCGGGCTTTGTGCTGACGAATGAGGCGGCGTCGCGTCGTGCGACCCGCCGCCGAATACAGATAGAAAGCGGATCAGCGTCTTTGCCCGAACATCATCTGACGGGCGAGCGCCGTCTTCAATGGCGGCAGGAACTCGAGCGCCGTCAAGGCAAGCCCGCGCATCGCGGCAAGCGGAGCGAAGTCCACCGTGAAGATGCGCGCGAGCGTATCGGTGGCGCCGATCGTCAGACGCCGGTCGAGCGCGCGGCGTTGAGCGAAGCGCAGAAGCGCAAGCGGACGCGCGCCATCGGCGGACAAGGCATCCGACAGCGCGCGTGCATCGCGCAAGCCCAGGTTCAGGCCTTGACCCGCGACCGGGTGCAAGGTCTGCGCCGCGTTGCCGATTGCGACCGTGCGGCGATCCACCAGCGCGTGGAGCGCGGTGAGCCCGAGCGGAAACGCCGCCCGCGACGCGATGCGCGTGAAGCGGCCCATGCGCGTACCGAAGGCATCGCCGAGTTCGGCGAGAAACGCCGAGTCGTCGAGCTGCATGCGCCGCGCGGCTTCATCGGGCGAACCGCACCAGACGAGCGAATAGTCCGCGTGACGCGCGCCGCCGCAGGGCAGCAACGCAATCGGACCTTCGCGCGTGAAGCGCTCCCATGCCACGTTCGCCTGAGGCTCCGATACGCTCACCGTACCGACGATCGCCGTTTGCGCGTAATCGCGCGCGTGCCGTTCGTTCGAGACGGCGCTCTCGCCCGAAGTCTGCTGATACAGCCCGCCTTCTGCGTTCACCAGCACGCGCACGCGGATCGTGCGTTCGCCCGCCGACGACTTGAGCGGCAAGGTGACGCCCTCGTCGTCCTGCAGCGGCGGCAGCGCGGAGGTCTCGGTGAGCCAGTCCACGTTCGTTGCGCGCACCCCGCTGGCAAGCGCACTGACGAGCGAACCGTAGCGCACCACGTAGCCCAGCTCGGGCAACTCGTGTTCGTCGTGCTCGATCAGCGTGCGGCCGAAGTGCCCGCGCTGCGACACGTGGATGCGGCGGATCGGCGTGGCATCGGCGGGAAAGCCGAGCGGCTGAAGCATCACGCGGCTGCCATGCGAGAGCGCGAGCGAACGCGGATCGCTCGCGGCGGCTTCAGGCGTGCGTGCGTCGATCAACGCGATCGACAAGCGTTGCGTGGCGCTGCGCCGCGCAAGCCAGCCCGCGAGCGCGAGCCCGACCGGCCCCGCGCCGACAATGGCGATGTCATGGTCGAAGTGCCCTTCGTCGTGCACGGGCCTGGTCGTGTCGTTCATATCAGTCTTGGTTCGATTCGCGCATCAGCGCTTCGATTTCGTCGGCATCGACGGGCACTTCGCGGGTGAGTAGCTCGCAGCCATCGGGCGTGACGATGGCGTCGTCCTCGATACGAATGCCGATGTTCCAGTAGCGCTCGGGCACGTCTTCGGCGGCGCGCACGTAAAGGCCTGGCTCGATGGTGAGCGCGTTGCCCGCCGCGAGCGTGCGCCACTCGCGCGCGCCCTGCGCATCGCGCGGGCCGTCGGCGTTGCGATAGTCGCCCGCGTCATGCACGTCCATGCCGAGCCAGTGCCCCGTGCGATGCATGTAGAAGCGCGCGAAGGCGCGTTCGCCGATCACGTCATCGATAGTGCCGAACTTCGCTTTATCGAGGATGCCGGTATCGAGCAAACCTTGCGACAGCACTTTCACCGCGGCCTGATGCGGTGCGTCGAAACTGACGCCGGCGCGGGTCGCTTCGATGGCGGCGCTTTGCGCGGCCAGCACGATGTCGTAAAGCTCGCGCTGCGGCGGCGTGAACAGACCGCTTGCCGGGAAAGTGCGTGTGATGTCGGAGGCGTAGCCGTCGAGTTCGCAGGCGGCGTCGATGAGGATCAGGTCGCCATCCCGCGCGATGGCATTGCCCGCCGGATAGTGCAGCACGCAGGCATTCGCCCCCGCCGCGACGATGGAACCGTAAGCGGGCGCCTGCGCGCCGCGTCGGCGGAACGTATAGAGCAGTTCGGCTTCGATCTCGTATTCGTGCATGCCGGGACGACACGCACGCATGGCGCGCCGATGCGCTTCGGCTGAAATCGACCCGGCGCGTCGCATGATCGCGATTTCGTGCGCGTCTTTCACGAGCCGCATCTCGTCGAGCAGCGGCAGGAGATTGCGTGCCTCTTCCGGCGCGCGAACACCGCTGCGGCCTTGCGCGCGCACGGCGGCGAGCCAGCCGCGCACTTGCGCGTCCACTTCCGCCGATGCCCCGAGCGCGTAGTACAACGCGGGTCTGTCCACGATGAGACGCGGCATCTCCTCGTCGAGCGAATCGATGGCGAAGGCGGCATCGAAACCGAAGGCATCGCGCGCGGCTTCGGGGCCAAACCGAAAGCCTTCCCAGGTTTCGCGCTCGGCGTTCTTTTCGCGACAAAAGAGGATGGATGCAGGCTCGCCGTCTTGCGCGCTCGCGTTCAGCACGAGCGTCGCCTCGGGCTCGGTGAAGCCTGTCAGATAGTAGAAATAGCTGTCGTGGCGAAAGGGGTAGTCGGCGTCGCGATTACGCAAGACTTCCAGCGCGGTAGCCACGACGGCGATGCCCCCGCCTTGGGCGCGCATCGCGGCGAGCACGCGTTCGCGGCGGCCGCGATAGACGTCGACGGCGATGGGGCTGGCGAGTTCGGTGAGTGAGTTCATTCGCCGATTGTAGCGCCGGGCTTCGATGCAGGGGGACTCGGCCATTCGGCCTAGTGGTGAGTGCGGTGAGTGCGGTGAGGGTAGGGCGGAATGTGCGGCCGAGTGGAGCGCGCGGGGCGTATGTGCTTGCATCGCGGACGAATCGGCGCGCGGAATGTCGATTTTCGGCGATGCGCAGGGTCTCAGGCCCGATGGATCTACGCAGCATCACGGATTGATTCGTCGCATGTCTTCGACCTCCGTGGTGCGCACTGTCGGCAGTCGAGTCACCGAAGCGAAGCGGCGAACGCCGCACTGCGACGTGTCGCCTACTCGCAAACCAAGCTGCTTACTCTTCGCTCGTCCGATTCCGCACGCTGCCCGCGATCAGATCGAAGCGGAACAAACGGCATTCGAGCGCGCCATTGAAGAGCGGCGTCTTGGTCGATTCGCGCAACCGCAACATGCCCGGCAGCTTGCGGTCCGAGGTCAGCACGTAGGCGCGCCAGCCCGGGAAGCGTTGCTTGAGCGCGTTGCCGAAGGAGATGAAGAATTCGGTATCGGCGGGATCGGGTTGAGCGCGCGCGAAGGCTTCTTCGTCGTCACGATCGTCGCGACGCGAGCGCGGCGTGTCGCGAATCTCGCCGCGCGGGCCGCGTCCACGCACTTCGATCCGCTCGCCATACGGCGGATTCGCCACGAGAATGCCGGGCGCTTCCGTGGGCGGCATCATGTTGCGGGAATCGACCTGTTTGAGCTGCAGGTTCGATACACCGGCGCGGCTCAGATTGGCGCGCGCCTTTTCCAGCATGTCGCCGGAGATGTCGCTGCCAAAGATGTTCAACTCCGAGCGCGCCGAACGCGCGGCGCGCTTCGCTTCGCCAGCGGCCGACTTGAGCTTCTGCCACATGCCCGGATGAAACGGCTTGAGCTTCTCGAAGCCAAAGCGCCGTTCGCTACCCGGCGCGATATCGAGCGCGGTCTGCGCGGCTTCGGCGAGGAAGGTGCCGCTGCCGCACATCGGATCAAAGAGCGGCGTTCCGGGCGTCCATCCCGTGAGACGCAGGATGCCGGCTGCAAGATTCTCGCGCAGGGGTGCCGCGCCCTTGTCCAGACGCCAGCCGCGCTTGAAGAGCGGCTCGCCGGAGGTATCGAGATAGAGCGTGCATTCGTTCACCGTGAGGAACGCGAACACGCGCACGTCCGGCTGCGCGGTGTCGATGCTCGGGCGCGCGCCGGCAACATCGCGCAGGCGGTCGCAGACGGCGTCTTTTACACGCAGCGTCGTGAATTCGAGGCTCTTCACCGGCGACTTGATGGCGGTGAGATCGACGCGCATTGTCTGGCTCGGCGTGAACCATTGCTCCCAGCGCTGCTGGTGCGTGAGTTCGTAGATATCGTGTTCGTTGCGATACGGGCCCTGCGCGATCTTCAAGAGCACGCGGCTCGCGATACGCGAATGCAGATTCGCCGCCATGCCCGCGACCCAGCCGCCCCGGAAGTGCACGCCACCGGGAACCTGTGCGCCGACGGCAAGCGTTCCGCCGCCGGATAACGGCGCGCTTGCGACATGGCGCTCCCCGATCTCGGCGAGCTCGGCGGCAAGCGGCGCTTCGAGACCGCGCGGGCAGGGGACAAACCAGTCGAAGAGGGGGGAGGACATGAGGGGGCTTTCGTTTGCGTGAATCGGAAGGCGACATTGTACGCGGCAGGTGGTTCGGCCGACCGGCGGCGCATTTCAGACGATTCACGTTGTGTACCAGCCGCTTAACATTTACCGTCGCACCGCCGTTGCTTTCATGGCGGCCAGATAGTGCTCGTCCAACTTGTCGGGAAAAAAAGATGGAAGCCGCAGTGCAGCATGTACTAGACGCGCTCAGAGATGCAGAGCCACTCAGAGCGAAAGCTCTTGAGAAAGAAAAAAAGCCGCAACATCAAAAGAGAAAGCGGCTAACAAGTATTGTCTTTTATGGAGGTTTCTTCGTTGTCTTCCTCGCAGGGTTTTTCGCTTGGATGGCAAAACATCAATTTCTGCCTGGGAGGACGGGTTGGCTGCTAACCTTTACTGTCGTCTGGTTGATCTGGCTGGTTTCCAATCTTGTTATCGCTTGGCCAGAAAGCGGCCAATTAAAGCTAGCCTTTCAGTTTAGGCAGTACGAGAACCTGCGCGAACGAAAAGAGTTCGAGCACGATATGACGTTTGCCAGCAGGTTAGCTGCATTTCCAACAGCAGACTTGCAGAGCGCCACCGAATGGATTCGTATTGTCTCCGAGCGTCGAAAAGCCGCCATTGCACGATGCATTGGGTCCGTCGACAAAATCGCGCTATCGGCACTAGTCGCGACTCTTGTCGAAGCGAGTGGAACCCTTAAAGGTGTGGATGCGATTATTCACTTTAAGAGCTTCGAGGCTGCAGCAGCGGGTCTCGTCGCGCTGGGGACCACTTCTACGCAAGTGGGTTTTGCCATCGGTGCGCTCTTCCTGAGCAGCGTGGTCGCGCGTTACGACTATCATCGTGATCTGCTCTCGCTCGCAATGCGGATTCAAGATTTTCATAACTGATGCTTGCCTGGTCCAGATGCTCCCTCGGACCAGGCAAAAATGAACGTCAGCCCCTCAATCCACCGCCTTCATCATATCCTCCACCACCTTCTTCGCGTCCCCGAAAACCATCATCGTCTTGTCCATATAAAACAGTTCGTTATCGAGCCCGGCGTAGCCCGCCGCCATCGACCGCTTGTTCACGATGATCGTGCGCGCCTTGTACGCTTCAAGAATCGGCATGCCCGCAATCGCCGATTTCGGGTCGGTCTTCGCCGCAGGATTCACCACGTCGTTGGCGCCGAGCACGAGCACCACATCCACCTGCCCGAACTCGCTGTTGATGTCGTCCATCTCCTGCACCATTTCGTAGGGCACTTCCGCTTCGGCGAGCAGTACGTTCATGTGCCCCGGCATGCGCCCCGCGACCGGATGAATCGCATAGCGCACGTCGATGCCTTTCTCCACGAGCTTGTCCGTCAATTCCTTCAGCGCATGCTGCGCGCGCGCCACCGCAAGCCCGTAACCCGGCACGATCACCACGCTTTCCGCATTGCCGAGCATGAAGGCCGCGTCATCGGCGGAACCGGATTTCACCGGGCGCTGTTCCTGCGCGCCGCCCACCGCCGGGCCGCCCGCTTCGCCGCCGAAGCCGCCGAGAATCACGTTGAAAAAGGAGCGGTTCATCGCCCGGCACATGATGTAGGACAGAATCGCGCCCGACGATCCCACCAGCGAACCCGCGATGATCAGCATCGGATTGTTGAGCGAGAAACCAATGCCCGCCGCCGCCCAGCCCGAGTACGAATTGAGCATGGACACGACTACCGGCATATCCGCGCCGCCAATCGGAATGATGATGAGCACGCCCAGCGCGAACGCGATCAACGTCATCACGATGAACGGCAACCACGATTGCGTCAGCATGAAAATCACGCCGAAGCCGATCATCGCCACGGCAAGGAGCAAGTTGATGAGATGCTGTCCCGAATACGTGACGGGCGCGCCCTGAAAGAGCCGGAACTTGTACTTGCCCGACAGCTTGCCGAACGCGATCACCGAACCGGAAAACGTGATCGCCCCGACGAACGTGCCGATGAACAACTCGACGCGATTGCCGTACGGCATGTAATAGCCCGGCGGCGCAAGGCCGAACGCCGAAGGTTCCGACACCACGGCATACGCAATGCAGACCGCCGCGAGCCCGATCAGCGAGTGCATCGCGGCGACGAGTTCGGGCATCTTCGTCATCTCGACTTTCGCCGCGATATAGGCGCCCGCCGCGCCGCCGATCAGAAGCGCCGCGAACAAGAGCGTGAGTCCGAGCGAGAGATTGGAACCGAGATAGGAAGCCTGCTTCGCAATGAGCGCGAGCGTGGTGACGATGGCGATCGCCATCCCCGCCATGCCGAACGTATTGCCGATGCGCGCGGTCTTCGGATTGGACAAGCCCTTCAGCGCCTGAATGAAGCATACCGAAGCGACGAGATACAGAAGAGTGACGACGTTCATGCTCATTTACGCGCCCTCCTTCTTGATGAGTTTTCTCGGCTCTTTGCGCTTGAACATTTCAAGCATTCGCCGGGTCACGAGAAAGCCGCCGAACACGTTCACCGCCGCAAGCAGCACCGCGAGCGTGCCGAAGAACTTGCCAGCGCCGCCGATTGTCAGACCGACCGCGAGCATCGCGCCGACGATGACGATTGCCGAGATTGCATTCGTCACCGCCATCAAGGGTGTGTGCAGCGCGGGCGTGACGTTCCAGACCACGTGGTAGCCGACGTAAATCGCCAGCACGAAGATGATGAGATTGATCACCGTGTGATTGATGACGTCCATGTTGATCTCCGTGTGCTTTTAAGCCGCCGGGCGCGTGACTTGCCCGTCGCGGCACTGAAGCGTGGCCGCGACGATATCGTCCGCAAGGTCGATGTTGAGCGTGCCTTCCTTCGTGATGATCAGCTTCAGGAAGTCGAGCAGGTTGCGCGCGTAGAGCGCGGAAGCGTCGGTGGCGACCATCGACGCCAGATTCGTGAAGCCTACGATACGCACGTCATGCTTCATCACCACCTGATCGACTTCGGTGAGCGGACAGTTGCCGCCTTTGCGGCCGTCGAATTCGGGTCCGCGTCCCGCCGCGAGATCGACGATCACCGAGCCCGGTTTCATATGCTTGACCGTTTCCACGGACAGCAAGGTGGGCGCGGGACGGCCGGGAATCAGCGCGGTCGAGATGACGATATCCGCCGCCTTTGCGCGTTCATGCACCTGCGCCGACTGACGCGCGAGCCAGCTTGGCGGCATGGGCCGCGCGTAGCCGCCCACGCCTTCCGCCGCCGCGCGTTCCTCGTCGGTTTCGAAGGGGACATCGACGAACTTCGCGCCCAGGGATTCGATCTGCTCTTTCACGGCTGGCCGCACATCCGACGCTTCGACCACGGCGCCCAAGCGCTTGGCCGTCGCAATCGCCTGCAGTCCCGCGACGCCCGCGCCCAGCACGAGCACGCGCGCGGCTTTCACGGTGCCGGCGGCGGTCATCAGCATCGGCATGAAGCGCTGGTAATACTGGCAGGCGACGAGCACCGCCTTGTATCCCGCGATGTTCGCCTGCGACGACAGCACGTCGAGACTCTGCGCGCGCGTCGTGCGCGGCGCGGCTTCGAGCGCGAACGCGGTCACGCCGGTGGCGGCGATCCGCGCGGTGTTTTCGGTATTGAAGGGATCGAGCATGCCGATGACCACGGCGCCCGGCGTGAGCCACGCGAGTTCGTCGATGCCCGGAGACTGAACTTTTAGAACGAGTTCGGCGGAAAAAGCGGTGGCGGCATCGACGAGATCGGCGCCCGATTGCGCGAAGGCGTCGTCGACATAACTTGCTCGCAAGCCCGCGCCGCTTTGCACCGAAACACGATGCCCCTGAGTGACGAGTTTCTTGACCGTTTCGGGCGTGGCGGCGACGCGCGCCTCGTTCGCCCCCGTTTCAGCAGGCACTCCGATGTGCATATTCGAATCCTCCTGTCTTCTCGCTTCCGCGCCGGGGCTGGCGTCAGGAAACTCGGGGCTGAGTTTCGTTTCAAATGCTGGAATCAACGGCTGTCTCCACTGTAACCGAAGAATGAGCCGATCCGGCACTCGTTCTTTCCCGCCGAGGGTTGTCACTCGTTCTCACGAGCGAGCTTCGAAGGCGCCGGGCGCGATGAGCGTCGGCACGATAAAATATCGAACATGAAATCAGATACTTGGGCTCCTCACGTCACGGTGGCTTCGGTCATCGAAGCCGATGGACGCTTCCTCGTCGTCGAGGAGCACACATCCGGCGGCCTGAAAATCAACCAGCCTGCCGGTCATCTGGAAGCAGGCGAATCGCTGGTTCAGGCAGCTATCCGCGAGACGCTGGAGGAAACGGCGCATCGCTTCGAACCCGAGGCCCTCGTCGGCGCGTACATGACGCACTTCACGCGGGCGAGCGGCGATGTCACGTATCTGAGCTTTACGTTTTGCGGCAAGTCGCTCGGCGAGACGGCGGGGCGGGCGCTGGACGAAGGCATTGTCCGCGCGATGTGGTTGACCGCCGACGAGCTCCGCGCGATCAGCGAGCGGCATCGGACGCCGCTTGTCATGCAGCGGGTCGACGATTATTTATCCGGGCGGCGCGTGCCGCTCGATTTCATTCATACGCATTCGGTCGCGCCGGTCGCGCCTCTTAAGCAGACTTGAGCCGCGGTATTCCTATGAGCAAGCGCAGAGTAGTGGTGGGCATGTCGGGCGGCGTGGATTCGTCGGTCACGGCATGGCTTCTGAAAGAGCAGGGTTACGACGTCGTCGGCCTCTTCATGAAGAACTGGGAAGACGACGACGACGGCGAATATTGCTCGACGCGTCAGGACTGGATCGACGTGGTGTCGGTGGCGGATCTGCTCGGCATCGACGTGGAAGCCGTGAACTTCGCCGCCGAATATAAGGACCGCGTGTTCGCGGAGTTCCTGCGCGAGTACTCGGCCGGCCGCACGCCGAATCCGGACGTGCTGTGCAATGCCGAGATCAAGTTCAAGGCGTTCCTGGATCACGCGATGTCGCTCGGCGCGCAAACCATCGCGACCGGGCATTACGCGCGCGTGCGCGAGCAAGACGGCCTGTTCCAGTTGCTCAAGGCGACCGACTCCACGAAAGATCAGTCGTATTTTCTGCATCGGTTGAATCAGCAGCAGTTATCGAAGACGCTGTTTCCGCTCGGAGAAATTCCGAAGACGCAGGTCCGCGAGATCGCGGCCCGGATCGGTTTGCCGAACGCGAAGAAGAAGGATTCGACCGGTATCTGTTTTATCGGCGAACGGCCGTTTCGCGAATTCCTGAATCGCTATTTGCCGACCAAGCCCGGTCCGATGAAGACGCCGGACGGCAAGGTCGTCGGCGAGCATATCGGACTGGCGTTCTATACCTTTGGGCAGCGAAAGGGCATTGGTATCGGCGGCGCGAAGGACGGCAGCGGCGAGCCATGGTTCGTCGCGGGCAAGGACATGGCAAGCAACACGCTTTATGTCGTGCAGGGGCATGACCATTCGTGGCTCTTGTCGAACACGCTGGAAGCGGGAAACACGAGTTGGGTCGCCGGGTTTGCGCCGGAAGAAGGCGCGGCTTGCGGCGCGAAGACGCGCTATCGGCAACAGGATGCCGCGTGCCATTTCTCGCGCGCCGACGATGCCCGCTTCGCGCTCCATTTCGACGACGCGCAATGGGCGGTGACGCCGGGGCAATCGGCGGTGCTGTATCAGGGCGATGTGTGTCTTGGTGGCGGCATCATCGAACAGGCGGCTTCGGGGCAGACTTCCGCGATGAGCGCGGAGCAGTTGGCCACGCAGGCGCTTTGACGCTTATCGGCGAGTTTTCGGAATCTTCTAAACTCGCCAACTTCCACCGACGCAATAAAGCTTTTTTGATACAAGTGCTTGACTGTCTATCTAGCGATAGATAAATTCTCCGACGTGGGATGCGATAACTATCATCAGTGTCAGAAAATCCGGAGACTGCGCAATGGACAAGAACACCGTACGCGAAGCACTGCTGGAACATGCACAGACGCTCATCATGACGCGCGGGTACAACGGCTTCAGCTATCGCGACTTGTCCGAGTTGGTCGGCGTGAAGACGTCGAGCATCCATTACTACTTTCCCGCCAAGGAAGACCTGGCGCTGGAAGCCGTGAATGCCTACAGCGCGGATGTCATGTCGTCGGTCTATGCCATCGACAGTTCCGCGGCGGCCGACAAAAAACTCGATCGATACACGAAACTGTTTGGGCGCATTCTCGGCGACGGGAAGCAAGTGTGCCTGTGCGGCATGCTTTCGGCGGATTTCGATTCGTTACCCGAAAAGGTTCGTCAAGCCGTGCAGGGTTTTTTCAAGGCGAACGAGAATTGGCTGGCGAAAGTGCTCGCGGAAGGTGAAGCGCAAGACACGCTCGATGCGGGTGGCAAGCCGGAAGCGGCGGCGCGCGCCTTATATGCTGCATTTCAAGGCAGTTTGCTTGCTTGCCGGCTGTTTCAAACGCGCGCCAGACTGGACGAAGTTGTCGACGCTGTCAGACGATAGATTACCCTGTGGATAACTATGTGGATCTCATGGGTTTTCGCGTTGTATAACCTATCTTTAGGTAGATAGATTTTGACGGGAAGTGTTTTACTTTGCCTTCGAATGGTGTCGGTGCGGACAATTGAGCGACAGTAGCCGCCGTTTAAAGCTTGCGGCTTGAATTCCGTCGCATATTAGTTATTTGCAACGGGTTAAACGTTACGAAAATCTATCTAGGAGTAGATTCAATTTGAATTGCGGATTAGTGACGATTTCGTGCAGCAGTCGTCGTACGAAGCAAGCCGCAAAACAATCGGAAATTTGCCGCGATTATCGTGACAAGATCGATTTGCGAATGCTGAATGGGCCACGCGTAGCTTTTAACAAAGCAAACGCAGCCATCGAGGCCGCGTCAATCCGGGAAGCGAAGTGTCCACTCGCGTTCAAGCCGGCGCCGTATCCACGAACGACTGCCGTTGCGCAAGCCGCGCGTAAAACTTATCGAGCGCCGGATGCGCATCGCGCCAATTCAACTCTGGCAGGCGGAAATCCAGATAACTGAGTGCGCAACCACAGGCGATATCGGCAAGTGTGAAGCGGTTCGCCGAGCACCATTGCTTCGAGCCAAGACCGCGCGCCATTGCGCGAATGCCGTCGTCGATCTTCAAACGCTGCCGCTTGATCCACGCCTCGCTGCGCTGTCCTTCCTCACGCAGCACGCCTTCCAGGCGAATCAGCACGGCGGCGTCGAGCATGCCGTCGGCGAGCGCTTCCCAGCAGCGCACTTCGGTGCGCTCGCGGCGTTCCTGCGGCAGAAGCTTGCCGACAGGCGTGAGCGTATCCACGAACTCGCAGATCACGCGCGAATCGAACACCGCTTCGCCGTCGTCCAGAATCAGGCAGGGCACCTTGCCGAGCGGGTTGTAGTCGTGGATCTTGGAATCGGATGCCCATACGTCCTCGAGCACCAGTTCGCAATCAATCTTCTTCTCTGCCATGACGATCCGAACCTTGCGGACGTATGGACTTGTGTGCGAACCGATCAGTTTCATTATCTATCTTCGCGATCATTTCTTAATGCAGTCGAGAATGATCTTAACGGACGCACGCAAGCCATCGGCAAATTACAGGGGACGCCGCGCGTGGGTGTCGTCTGGTGACAACGCCGCCAGATTCCCCGCCGGGCACGGCAAGAGCGGCGCACTCGGCGGGCTGGCGGGCGTCTTGCCCTTCGCGGACGACGAGACGGCGGGCGCGGGCGGCAGCGCGGCGACACTTCGCACGCCGCTCGAAATCGCCGATGCAATCTCGCTCACCGCCTGCCGATGCCCGTCGACGAGCGCATCGAAACCATCGCCGACGCGTTCCTGCGCCACGGTCCGGCACGTGAGCGTCGTCTGCGCTCCCGCCGATGTCTGCACACTCCACACGGCGTCGATCACGGCCCGCGAGCCCGGCCACGATTCGAAGCGCTGCACGTTCACCTTCACGCGATACAGCGGCGTTCCTTCCGGCCGCGCCGTGCCCGAGACATCGATCGCACCGAGCTGGCGTGTCAGATCCGCGGACAGCGCGCGCCGCATTTCGTCGGACGGCAGCGAGGCCCAGCGTTCCGTTTCGAGCACCTTGACCTGCGCGGGGCTCGTCTGCACGACCAACTGGTTGCGCGTGACCTGCTGCGGCATGTCCACCGGCGCGAGTTCGAAATAGAGCGAGGCCGGCTGCGCGGGCGCCGCGCCCGGCGCGTCCGTTCCGGTCAGCGTGTAGAAGCGGCTCGACGGCGACGAGGCGCAGGCGGCGAGCACGCCTGCCGCGCCCAGAGTCAACAACGACGCGACGAACCTCATGGTTTTTCTCCCGTTTTCCCGCGCAACAGCGATTCCGGATGGCGTTCCAGATAATCGGCGAGCGCATTGAGCGATTGCAGCGTCCGCGTGAGTTCCTGCATGGCCTGACGCACGTCGGACTGGACCGGCGAATCTTGCGAAAGCGTCGATTGCGCCGCGCCGAAGGTTTTCTGCGCCTCGGTCAGCGTGCTGCGCATTTCCGGCACGACTTCCGTATCGAGTTGCTTGAAGAGCGCATTGGCCTGCTTGAGCGAGCCGTTCAGATTCGTGCCGATCTCGTCGAACGGAATCTTGTCGAGCTTGCGGGCGATGTCGGCGATCTGCAATTGCAATTCGTCGAGCGTGTTCGGCACGGTCGGCAACTCGATCGGGTCTGTGTTCGCGAGCACCTTCGCGGCCGGCGCCTTCGGGAAGAAGTCGAGCGCGACGTAAAGCTGGCTCGTCAGCAGATTGCCCGTGCGCAACTGGCCGCGCAGACCGCGCTTGACGAGCAGATTGAGCATGTCCTGGCTCGCCGGCGACCCCTTGTCGGGGAGCGCTTCCTTCGCGCGCCGGCCGAGGCGGTCCGGATAGAGGTCGATCGTCACCGGCATCATGAAGGAATGCGATTCCTGGTCGTAGCGCACGCCGATACCCGTCACCTGACCGAGCACGATGCCGCGGAAATCGACCGGCGCGCCGACCGACAAGCCGCGCAGCGACTGATTGAAGTTCATCACCACGTGCACGGGTTCGCCGTCCGGATCGCGCATGGCGTCGGCTTGGTCGGCGGCGAGGCGGAACGTGGAGTTGTCCTTTGCCTGCGCGCCCGATTGCTGGTTCGGCGGCGTCTGGAACGCAATGCCGCCGAGAATCACCGTCGCGAGCGACTGCGTGTTCAGCGTGAAGCCGCTCGAATCCAGGCGCAGATCCACGCCGCTCGCATGCCACCAGCGCGAATTGCCGCCTACATATTGATCGTAGGGCGAATTGACGAACACTTGCATGGTGACGCCGGTGCCGTCCTTGTCGAGCGAAAACGCCGTCACCTGACCGACCTGCACGCGCCGGTAATAGACCGGCGAGCCGATATCGAGCGAACCGAGAGATTCTCCGTGCAGCGTGAAAGTGTGGCCCTTCTGATCCGCCGTGACGGCGGGCGGCGTCTCCAGCCCGACGAAATAGCTCTGATCCTCGGAGGACTTGCCCGCATCGACACCGATATACGCACCCGAGAGCAAGGTGGACAACCCCGTCACCCCGCTTGCCGCCACGCGCGGGCGCACGACCCAGAAGCGCGTGTCCTTCACGGCGAAATCGGTGGCTTCCTTGGTGAGTTGCACATCGACGAGTACGCGTGAATGGTCTTTCGACAACGTGATCGACTTGACCGTGCCGATATCCACGTCCTTGTACTTCACCTTGGTCTTGCCGGTCTCGAGCCCTTCCGCGCTGACGAAGCTGATGGTCACCGTCGGTCCACGGCTCGTCACCGTCTTGACCACCAGAAAGATGCCGATCAACGCCGCCACGAGCGGAATGACCCACACGAGCGAAGGCAGCCAGCGGCTGCGTGGCTCGATCACCGGTTCCGGCAGATTGGGCGGCAGTCCGCCGCCTTGTTTCGACGGCTCGTCACCACGCGTGGATTCGTTCGGCCCGTTCGGCCCCTGGCCACTAGTCATGTTTCTTTCCTGACGGTTCTATGTTGTCCCATATGAGGCGCGGGTCGAATTGCATGGATGCGAGCATGGTGAGCACGACCACCGAAGCGAAGGCGATGGTTCCCGGTCCCGCCGTGATGACCGCGAGCGACTTGAAACGCACCAGCGCGACGGTGAGCGTGACCACGAAGACGTCGAGCATCGACCATCGTCCGATGCCTTCGACGATTCTAAAGAGCGTGGTCCGCTGGCGCGGTCGCCACACCGAGCGTCGCTGTACGCTGATGAGCAGGAAGCCGAGCGTGGCGAGCTTCATCATCGGTACGAGAATGCTGGCAATGAAGATGATTGCCGCGAGCGGATAGTCACCATCGTTCCAGAAGAGCGCGACGCCCGACATGATGGTGTCGTCCTCGGAGCCGAGAATGGACGACGTGTGCATGACCGGAAACAGGTTCGCCGGAATGTACAAAATCGCCGCGCTGATAAGAAGTGCCCACGTGCGCGCGATGGCATCCGGGTGCCGCCGGTGCACGACCGCGTCGCAGCGCGTGCAGCGCTGTCTTTCGATGGTATGCGCGAGCGGCTGCACCAGACCGCATGCGTGGCACGCCACGACGTTCTGGCGCGATGCCGTGGTGTAGAGCGTAGGCGGAGGCGCTTCGGGTTCATCGACGGCCGCGCTGGTTTGATCCGGATTCATGATTTCTGCCTCACCGTCGGTGCGATGCGTTGTCTGCGTTCCGCGCGCTTGGGCAGCTTTTCGGCGATATCCCACAGCCGTTGAGGATCGAAGCTCACGACCACGGCGACCATCAGCGTCAGCGCGCCGAAAGCGAACAGCGCGGCTTCGGGAATCACGCGCGCGAGACTCACCATCTTCACGAGCGTGACGAGCACGCCGAGCATGAACACTTCGATCATTCCCCACGGACGTACGAACTGAATGGTGCGTAACGTGGCATTGAAGCCCGGCGGCACGTAACCCGCGCGCAGCGGCACGAGCACGTAGAGCAGCGCGAGCAGTTCGGCGAGCGGCGCGAAGATGGTGGCGAAGAACACCAGCACCGCGATGATCTCCATCTGCTCGTTCCACAAGGAAACGATTGCACCGATCAGCGTGGTCTGCGAAGTGATGCCGTTGGCGTCCAGTTCGACGATGGGAAACGCCTGCGCGATCACGAAGGTGATCAGCGCGGCGAGCGTCATGGCGCTGATGCGATCGAGATTGTCCGCGATACTGCGATAGAGCAGCGCACCGCAACGCGGACAGCGCGCCGACGTATGCCGGGGCAACGCGCGCTTCTTGAAAAGCGCGTCACACTCGTGGCACGCAATGAGTTCATCCGGTTCGTTCTCGTTCATGGTCTGAAGCCGAGCCTTCTGATGCGGGTTGATCTGGCGCCGCGAAGATCGGCTCGGAGCGAGCACAGCAAATTACGAGCCAGCGCGATCGGAAGCAGCATGGTAACAAACGTCGCGGGACTGACGCTTATCTGGCGGCGCGGACAGGTGGTGGACGCGGTGAAACGAGCGCGGGAATATTGGCGCATGCTCCATCGTTATTCCTCATTGGGCGTCGGTCGGGCGTCGGTCGGGCGTGTAATAGGCGTCTTGCAGGGCGCGCGGGCGACTGAAGCCGAATGAATCAATCGACCGTTGCATGGGCAGAATAGTTCGTTGCAACAGTGCGACGTAGCAGCAAAAGAGCGCGCAGCGTCAATGGCGGCGGGGCTTTGCGGCTATTGGGCAGACACCTCGCACGCGCTGGCAATTCCGTATTGTTGATGTAGGATTGCGGCCTTGAAGGCCCGTCGTTCCGGACGGCCAGCCGCATAACGATGAATATCAGGGTGAAGCAATATGGAAAGCAGCGTTCGCATCGCGTCGGCTCAGTCGACCGGACGATACAGCGCCACGGCAATCGGCCTGCACTGGCTGATTGCGTTGCTGATCGTATGCGGCTTTTATCTCGGCTGGATCATGACGGACATCCCGGGTTTCACGCCGACCAAGCTCAAGTATTTTTCGTGGCACAAGTGGATTGGCGTGACCGTGTTCGCGCTTGCCGTTCTGCGGCTCGTGTGGCGCGCCACGCATCGCGCGCCGCCCATGCCCGCCGACATGCCGGGCTGGCAGAAGGGCGCGGCGCATCTCACGCATTTCCTCCTTTACGCACTCATGCTGGTGATTCCCGCATCGGGTTATCTTTATAGTTCCGCGGCCGGCTTGCAGGTGGTTTATCTCGGCGTGTTGCCGTTGCCAACCATCATCGGGCCGGACAAGGCTTTGAAGGCGACGTTGAGAATCGTGCATATTGCGCTGAACTACACGTTGCTCTTCTTCGTCGTGATGCACGTGCTCGCGGCACTCAAGCATCATTTCGTCGATCGCGATGGCTTGCTCGGCCGCATGCTTCCGTTTCTGCGCTAAGCCGCCGATGCGATTGTTTCCTGTGCGTTGGCAAGGCGTTTCCCGCCTGCTGTTTGTTCCAGCATTCTTTTGATTTCCAATACCGGATGTTCGTCGGACCCGATCAGGAAAAGGTACACATGAAAGTGAAACTCAATCGTTGGATGCTGGCCGCCGTATCGGCGAGCTCGCTTGCGCTCGCCATCGGCGCACATGCGCAAGTGGACGTAAGCAAGAGCAGCGTGACCGCGACATCGAAGCAGATGAACGTGCCCACGGACGGCAAGTTCAACAAGTTCACGGCGCAGATTTCGTTCGATCCGGCCAAGCCCGCCGCCGGCAGCGCGAATATCACGATCGATACCGGCAGCTACGATCTCGGCGACGACGACTACAACAAGCAGGTGCGCGGCAAGGAATGGTTCGATGCCGCGACCTATCCGACCGCCACGTTCGTTTCGAGCGCCATTGCGCCGGCGGGCGGCAATCAATACAAGGTGACGGGCAAAATCACCATCAAGGGCAAGTCGCAGACGGTCACGGTGCCCGTGACCATCACGCAGCAGGGCGCAACGGAAACGTTCGACGGCTCGCTGCCGATCAAGCGCAACCAGTTCGACATTGGAACGGGTGAATGGAAAGACACGTCGGTGGTCGCCGACGATGTCGTCATCAAGTTTCATATCGTCGCCGCGAAGAAGTAAGCGGCCGACTCAAGCAAATCAAAGCCAACTCATTGCATCGCAACGATTCAACCAGGAGAAGCACTTGAACAAACTTTCCGTTTTCGCCGCAGGCGCGCTTGCAGCAAGCCTTTCGTTCAGCGCAATGGCCGCTGACACCTACCAGCTCGATCCGAACCACACGTATCCGAGCTTCGAATCCGATCACTTCGGCGGCGTGTCCACGTGGCGCGGCAAGTTCAACAAGAGCAGCGGCACCGTCGTGCTCGATCGCGCGGCAAAGACCGGCACGGCTGAAGTGACGATCGACATTGCATCGATCAACACCGGCAACGCGAAGCTCGACGAGCATCTGCAAAAAGCCGAATTCTTCGATGTCGCCAAGTACCCGACCGCGGTGTACAAGGGCACGTCGATCCGCTTCAACGGCGACACGCCGGTTGAAGTCATCGGCACGCTGACCATGCACGGCGTGACCAAGCCGCTCAACCTGAAGCTCGACACCTTCAAGTGCTTCGTCAATCCGATGATGAAGAAGGAAGTGTGCGGCACGGAAGCGTCGGCGACGTTCGATCGCGGCGACTTCGGCATGGACTACGGCAAGTCGTACGGCTTCAGCCTGAAGACGACGCTGCATATCCAGGCCGAAGGGGTGAAGCAGTAAGTTTCATCGAGTGTGGGATGAAACCGCCTCGCGTGCTGTACGTGAGGCGGTTTTTTTGCGCCCGCGCCAAATGCGAAGGGCCGGTCTCCTTTCGAAGACCGGCCCTTTGCTTGTCCATCGTTACGACGCGCCTTAAACCTGAGCGCCCGCGTTCGGATCGTTCGGATCGAACCTGTCCTTCTTGTCCTTGACGAGATCTTCACGCTTCACGCCCAGCCACATCGCAAGCGCGGCGGCCACGAACACCGACGAGTAGATACCGAACAGAATACCCACCGTCAGCGCCAGCGCGAAGTAATGCAGCGTCGGACCGCCGAAGAAGAACATCGAGAGCACCATCATTTCCGTACAGCCGTGAGTAATGATGGTTCGCGACATCGTGCTCGTGATCGCGTGGTTGATGACCTCGATCACCGTCATCTTGCGCTGCTTGCGGAAGGTTTCACGAATCCGGTCGAAGATAACCACCGACTCGTTAACCGAATAGCCGAGCACCGCGAGAATCGCCGCCAGCACGGACAGCGAGAACTCCCACTGGAAGTAAGCGAAGAAGCCGAGAATGATCACCACGTCGTGCAAGTTGGCGATAACGCCCGCCACCGCATACTTCCACTCGAAGCGGAACGACAGATAGATCACGATGCCGATCACCACGCAAGCCAGCGCCAACAGCCCGTTGGTCACGAGTTCCTTGCCCACCTGGGGCCCGACGAACTCGACACGTTGCAGTGTGACTTGCGGGTCGTTGACCTTGAGCGCGGTGATCACCTGATCGCTCTGCTGCGCCGACGTGAGGCCTTGCTTGATCGGCAAACGGATGAGCACGTCGCGCGATGTGCCGAAGTTCTGCACTTGCGCATCGGCGTAACCGAGCCTGGCCATGGTGCCGCGCACGGGTTCGAGCGGCACGGCTTGCGGATACTGCACCTCGATGACCGTCCCGCCCGTGAACTCCACCGACAGATGCAGGCCTCGATGCACGAGGAAAAAAACGGCCGCGAGGAACGTGATGAGCGAGATCGCGTTGAAGATCAACGCGCGCTGCATCAACGGCAAGTCGCGGCGAATGCGGAAGAATTCCATGTTTCGTTTCTCCGGGGTTCAGTCAATCAGCGGGGCGAACCCGGTTTTTCCTCATCGATGCCAGGACCAGAACGGCGGCGCACGCTCGGCTTGCCACCGCGCGCAGGCGTCTGAACCTGAGCACGCGGCGCCGCGACGGGAACAGCCGTCTTGGTCTTGCCTTTCGCCGTCTTGATGATTTCGTCGACGGGCGAATCGTCACCGCGTTGGGCGGCGAGATACGCGGCCGCCGCAGCTTCGGTGTTGCCGCCTTCCGGGCGCCACACTTGACCGATAGCCAGCGACTTCAGCTTCTTCTTGCCGCCGTACCACAGGTTCACGAGGCCGCGCGAGAAGAACACCGCCGAGAACATCGAGGTCAGAATGCCGATACAGTGCACGACCGCGAAGCCGCGTACCGGACCCGAGCCGAACGCGAGCAGCGCGAGACCGGCGATCAGCGTGGTGACATTCGAGTCGAGAATGGTCGCCCAGGCGTGCTTGAAACCTTCCTGTATCGCCGTTTGCGGCGGCGCGCCGTTACGCAGTTCTTCGCGGATACGTTCGTTGATCAGCACGTTCGCGTCGATCGCCATGCCGAGCGCAAGCGCAATAGCCGCGATACCCGGCAAGGTCAGCGTGGCCTGCAGCATGGAGAGGATCGCGACGAGCAGCAGCAGGTTGACCGACAGCGACAACATGGAGATCAGGCCGAACAGCATGTAGTACACGATCATGAAGATGGCGATCGCGGCGAAACCGTACTGCACCGAATCGAAGCCCTTCTTGATGTTGTCGGCGCCAAGGCTCGGCCCGACCGTGCGTTCCTCGATGATGTCCATTGGCGCTGCGAGCGAACCGGCGCGCAAGAGCAGCGCGAGATCCGTGGCGGCTTGCGGCGTCGGCTGGCCGGTAATCTGGAAGCGGTCGCCGAGTTCGGACTGGATGGTCGCGACCGTCAGCACTTCGCCCTTGCCCTTTTCGAACAGAACCATGGCCATCGGCTTGCCGATGTTGTCGCGCGACACGCTCGACACCGCGCGGCCGCCGGCCGAGTCGAGGCGAAGATTCACGGACGGACGCTGATGATCGTCGAAGCCCGTGGACGCGTCGATGATGCGGTCGCCCGTGAAGATGATCTGCTTGCGCAGGAACACGGTGCGGTCGCCCTGCTTGAACGCTTCGTCGCCCGGCGGCACCGGGTCGGTTGCGTTTCCGTAGGTGTTCACGGGATCGGCGAGACGTGCTTCGAGCGTCGCCGTGCGGCCGATGATGTCCTTTGCCTTCGCCGTGTCCTGCACGCCCGGCAGCTCGACGACGATCCGGTCCGAACCCTGCTGCTGAATCACGGGCTCGGCCACGCCGAGTTCGTTGACGCGGTTATGCAGCGTCGTGATGTTTTGCTTGAGCGCGCCGTCTTCCACCGTGCGCTGCGTGCCCGGCGTGAAGGTGCCGACCACCTGATAGCCGTCGCCGCCCTGACGCGTGGTCCATTGCAATTCGGCGACGCCCGTCGTGAGCAACGTGCGCGCGTTGTCGGCCGCGGCCGCATCGGCGAAATTCACCACCACCGATTGCCCCACGCGATTCACGCCGCCATCGCGGATATTGCGGTCGCGCAGGTAAGTGCGCGCGTCGGCGGCGTCGGAATCGAGCTTCTTGTTGAGCGCGCCGGCCATGTCCACTTGCAGCAGGAAGTGCACGCCGCCGCGCAAGTCGAGACCGAGGTACATCGGCAATGCATGCAGCGCGGAGAGCCAGCGCGGCGATGCGCTCTGCAGGTTCAGCGCGACGATGTACTGCGGGTCGGTCGGGTCGCTGTTCAGCGCCTTCGTGATGATGTCTTTCGCATGCAACTGCGTGTCCGTGTCTTTCAGACGCACACGAATGTTCGCACTCGCCGACGAGTTGTCGAACGTGACTTCGTCGGACTGGATCTTTGCCGCGGCGAGCGCGCTCTCGACAGTCGAAAGCGTGGCGGAGTCGAGCTTCACGGTTGCCTTGCCGCTCGATACCTGCACGGCAGGCGCTTCGCCGAAGAAATTGGGAAGCGTGTAGACGAGACCGATGACGAGCGCCACCAGCATCACGACATACTTCCAGAGGGGATAACGATTCATGGGGATGGCCGAACGGAAAGTTGGCTGCGGGGGAGGGGGCGTCCGGCGTCATGCGCTGCGAACCGCATGGGAAGACCCGGTGGCTCGGTGGCGAGGCCGCGCCGGACGCGAAGGAACGTGGCCTTACAGCGCTTTGATGGTGCCCTTCGGGAGAATGGTCGTGACGGCAGCCTTCTGCACGGTGATTTCCGTGCCTTCGGCGATTTCAACGCCAACGTAAGCTTCCGACACCTTCGTGACCTTGCCGACGATGCCGCCGTTCGTGACGACTTCATCGCCCTTGGCCATGGCCGACAGCATGTTGCGATGTTCTTTCTGACGCTTCATCTGCGGACGGATCATGATGAAGTACAACACGGCGAACATCAGGATCAGCGGCAGGAAGCTCATCAGGCTCGATTCCGCGCTGCTGGCGGTGCCTTGTGCAAAGGCATTGGAAATGAACGACACGTTGGTCTCTCCGTTAATACGTTCAGAATTGCGTTCGAAATGACGTTCGCAAATGCGTTTGAAAACCTGGGTCAGAAATTAGCCCGATATTCTACCACTCGCCGCGCCCCTCAAATGGCTGGAATGCGCTTTGGCATCAAGCCGTTACCGCGACTTTCGAGAGTCCGTTGCGAGCGACGGAAAGGCGATTGTAATGCCTGTCCGGACGATATCCGTCCCGCCTTAGTCGACGCCGCGCGCACGATTCTCCGCGAACGTCTTGCGAAATGCCTCGAACGTGTGCGTTTCGATCGATTGGCGCACTTCGCCGATAAGTTCCAGGTAGTAATGCAAGTTGTGAATGGTGTTCAGCTGCGCGCCCAGAATTTCCCCCACGCGATGCAGATGGTGCAGATAAGCGCGCGTGAAATTGCGGCACGTATAACAACCGCAGCTTTCGTCGAGCGGCTTTTGCGAGTTCTTGTGCGTCGCGTTCTTGATCTTGAGGTCGCCGAAGCGCGTGAAGAGCCAGCCGTTGCGTGCGTTGCGCGTGGGCATCACGCAATCGAACATGTCGACGCCTGCGGCCACGCCCGCGACCAGATCTTCCGGCGTGCCGACGCCCATCAAATAATGCGGCTTGTCGGCGGGCAGCTTCGGACCGATGTGATCGAGCACGCGCATCATGTCCTCCTTCGGCTCGCCGACCGAAAGACCGCCTATGGCGAGCCCATGGAAGCCTATTTCCGAGAGACCCGCGAGCGACTCGTCGCGCAAGTCCTCGAACATGCCGCCCTGCACGATGCCGAACAGCGCGTTCGGATTGCCGAGCCCGTTGAACTCGTCGATGGAGCGCTTCGCCCAGCGCATGGACATGCGCATGGAGTCGGCGGCTTCCTGGTGCGTCGTCGGTACGCCGTTCGTGGCGTAAGGCGTGCACTCGTCGAACTGCATGACGATGTCTGAATTCAGCACCTTCTGGATCTGCATCGACACTTCGGGCGAGAGAAAGAGTTTGTCGCCATTGATCGGCGAAGCGAACGTCACGCCTTCTTCCGTGATCTTGCGCAGTTCGCCCAGCGAAAACACTTGAAAGCCGCCCGAGTCCGTGAGAATGGGACGATTCCATCCCATGAACCTGTGCAGCCCGCCATGCGCGCCGATGGTCTCGAGACCCGGACGCAGCCAAAGATGAAACGTGTTGCCGAGGATGATCTGCGCGCGAATCTCTTCGAGTTCGCGCGGCTGGATTGCCTTGACAGTGCCGTAGGTACCGACCGGCATGAAGATCGGCGTTTCGACGACGCCGTGATTCAGCGTCAGACGGCCGCGACGCGCCTGTCCGTCGGTGGCGAGCAGTTCGAACTTGAGGCCGTTGTCGGGCGGAGTGTGATTCTCGGTCATTGTGGTTCCTGGGCCGCCGGGGAGCGCAGAGATTGTCGCCATGGTAAGCGCTGTCGCTGGCCATGGAAGTCAAGCCGTCAGCTTCGGTCGATACGTCCGGCGCGTAGATGGTTAAGTTTGGGAATGGCGAGTCAAAAGCATGGCATCGCCATAACTGAAGAAACGGTATTTCTCGTCGATGGCGTGCTGGTAAGCCGCGCGGATCGCGTCCATGCCGGCGAAGGCGGACACGAGCATCAGGAGCGTCGACTTCGGCAAATGGAAATTGGTGACGAGCCGGTCGACCACGCGGAAGGTGTAACCCGGCGTGATGAAGATATCCGTCTCGGCGCTCGTTGCGGCAAGCGGGCGGCCGGCTTCGGCGGCGTCGCGGGCGGCGGCTTCCAGCGCGCGCATGGACGTCGTGCCCACGGCGATCACGCGATTGCCGCGCGCCTTCACCGCCGCGATTTTATCGACGAGCGACTGCGGCAACTCGTACCACTCGCTGTGCATCTTGTGCTCGGCGATATTGTCCACGCGTACCGGCTGAAACGTGCCCGCGCCGACGTGCAGCGTGAGCGTGGCGCGTTCGACTCCACGCGCGTCGAGCCGGGCGAAGAGGGCATCGTCGAAATGGAGGCCTGCCGTCGGCGCCGCGACCGCGCCGGGATTTGCTGCGTAGACGGTCTGATAACGCGTTTCGTCGTAGGCGTCGGGGTCGTGCTCGATATACGGCGGAAGCGGCAAGCGCCCGTATTGCTCGATGAGCGTCAGGCATTCGGCCGGAAAATGCAGCGTATAGAACGGTTCGACGCGCTCGCCGACGGTGACATCGAATGCATCGGCGAGGCGAATGGTCGTGCCCGGCCCGGGACTCTTGCTCGCGCGAATCTGCGCAAGCGCGGTGGTTGCGCCCGTCAGACGCTCTACCAGCACTTCCACGCGTCCGCCACTGGCCTTCTGGCCGAGGAAGCGCGCCTTGAGTACTTTGGTATCGTTGAAGACGAGCAGATCGCCGGCGTCGAGCCGGTTCGGCAGATCGGAGAAACGCCGGTCGATGAGCGTGGCCGGCGAAACGCGATTATCCACTTCGAGCAGACGGCTCGCGCTGCGCTCGGTGAGCGCACTCTGCGCGATCAGCTCGGGCGGCAGATTAAAATCGAAATCGGAAAGCGTGAACATGGCGTTTGATAGTTGCCCGATGTTGCTTGAGGGCGGCACAGGCGCGCCGACCAAAACCCCATATTGTACTTGCGAAGAGAGCAGATGCCCTTGTCCGACCGCCGCGTGACTTCTCCCGACGAAGCGTTTCCAAGCGCCGAAGACAGCGGCGCGCGTGTCGAAGGGAAGGCCGCGCGCACGCGGAAGAAAGCGCCGAAGCCGGTCATGGCGGGCACGATCCAGCCGGAGGGCGAGGTGCGGGCGTCCGCGCTCGACGACGGTGATTCGCAGCCGACTGCTTCGGCGGCGAAGGCTCAAGACGCGGGTTTCGACAGCGCCGCCGAAACCTTCGAGGAGCCAAGCGTGGCGGACGCGCAGTCCACTTGCGCCGCCCAACCCGCGTCGGCCGCGAAAACTGGGAACGCGGGTCTGACCAGCGCCGGCAAAACCGCGCCCAAGCTCGTCAAACCCGCCGACAAGCTCGCCAAGCTCGGCTTGAAGACCGACATCGACCTCGTCTTGCATCTGCCGATGCGCTATGAAGACGAAACGTCGCTCACGCCAATCGCCGAACTCATTCCCGGCGACATCGCGCAGACGGAAGGCGTCGTGTTCGATAACGAGATTGCGTATCGGCCGAAGCGGCAATTGCTCGTGAAGATTCGCGACGATGCCGGCGACGACCTGACGCTGCGCTTTCTCAACTTCTACGGTTCGCAAGTCAAGCAGATGTCCGTCGGCGTGCGCCTGCGCGTGCGCGGCGACGTGCGCGGCGGCTTTTTCGGCCTGGAGATGGTGCACCCGGTCGTGCGCCCCGTCGATGACGACACGCCGCTGCCGCAAGCGCTCACGCCCGTCTATCCGGCGACCGCGGGCGTCTCGCAGGCGTATCTGCGCAAGGCGATCGACAGCGCGCTCTCCCGCGTGTTTCTGCCGGAGTTGCTGCCCGAGCCGATCGCGCGCGCGCATCTCGCCCCGCTCAACGTGCCCGGCCTGCTCGACGCGGTGCGCACGCTGCATCATCCGCGCGCGGATTCCGACGAAACCGCGCTCATCGACGGCACGCATCCGGCGTGGACGCGCATCAAGTTCGAGGAACTGCTCGCGCAGCAGTTGTCGCTCAAGCGCGCGCACGCCGAGCGCCGCACTCGCGCCGCGCCCGCCATGCCGCGCCGCGCCGCCGGCGATTCCGCCTCGCTCGTCGTGCGTCTCCTGAAAGCGCTGCCGTTTTCGCTGACCGGCGCGCAGCAGCGCGTCAGCGCGGAAATCGCGCACGAACTGACGCTCGCGCATCCGATGCAACGTCTTTTGCAAGGCGATGTCGGCAGCGGCAAGACCATCGTCGCGGCGCTCGCGGCGGCGCAGGCCATCGACGCCGGTTATCAGGCCGCGCTCATGGCGCCGACCGAAATTCTCGCGGAACAGCACGCGCGCAAGCTGCGCGGCTGGCTCGAACCGCTCGGCGTGTCGGTCGCGTGGCTCGCCGGCAGTCTCAAAGCCCGGGACAAACGCAGCGCAAGCGAGGCCGCCGCGCTCGGCACCGCGCACCTCGTCATCGGCACGCACGCGATCATTCAGGACTCGGTCGAGTTCGCGCGTTTGGGCCTCGTGATCGTGGATGAGCAGCATCGCTTCGGTGTCGCGCAGCGGCTTGCGCTGCGAGCGAAGGCGCAGAAAGCATCGAACGGGGCGAAAGACTTCCAGCCGCATCAGCTGATGATGTCCGCGACGCCGATTCCCCGAACGCTCGCCATGACCTATTACGCCGATCTCGATGTCTCGACCATCGACGAATTGCCGCCTGGCCGTACGCCGATTCTCACGAGAATCGTCTCCGACAGCCGCCGCGACGAGATCATCGGCCGCGTGCGCGAGGCGGCGCTGACTGGTCGGCAAGTTTATTGGGTGTGTCCGCTGATCGAGGAAAGCGAGACGCTGCAGTTGCAAACCGCCGTCGAGACTTACGAAACGCTCGTCGCGGCGCTGCCCGAACTGCGCGTCGGGCTGGTTCACGGTCGGCTTGCGCCCGCTGAAAAGGCGGCGGTCATGGACGCCTTCTCGCGCAACGAAGTGCAATTGCTGGTCGCGACCACGGTGATCGAAGTGGGCGTGGACGTGCCGAATGCATCGCTGATGGTGATCGAGCATGCGGAGCGTTTCGGGCTCGCGCAGCTGCATCAGTTGCGTGGACGCGTGGGGCGCGGCAGCGCCGCTTCCGTGTGCGTGCTGATGTACGCGAATCCGCTCTCGCAAACCGCGCGCTCCCGGTTGCAAACGATGCGCGAAACGACCGATGGCTTCGAGATCGCCCGCCGCGATCTTGAAATTCGCGGTCCCGGCGAGTTTCTCGGCGCGCGCCAGTCCGGTGAGGCGATGCTGCGTTTTGCCAGCCTCGAAAACGACGGCTGGCTGATCGAACCCGCGCGCGCGGCCGCGGATCGCATGCTCGAAGCATTCCCGGACGCCGTTACGCGCCATCTCACCCGCTGGCTGGGCGTGCGCGAACAGTATTTAAAAGCGTGATGGATGAACTTGAGCGGGCGTCGTCGGTCCCTATTTGCTAAATACACAGCCGCGTTTGCAATAGCCGCGAGAGTTGTCGAATTGCGCTTGGCGGGTGTATAAGATAAACCTATCGAATCAATGTATTCCATTGGCCTCCAATGACGCTCACTGAACTGAAGTACATCGTCGCGGTTGCGCGCGAGCGGCACTTTGGCCGCGCCGCCGAAGCGTGCTTCGTCAGCCAGCCGACGCTGTCGGTGGCAATCAAGAAGCTCGAAGACGAACTCAACGTGCAGATCTTCGAGCGCGGCACGAGCGAAGTCAGCGTGACGCCCATCGGCGAGCAGATCGTCACGCAGGCGCAGCGCGTGCTCGAACAGACGCTCGCCATCAAGGAAATCGCCAAACAGGGCAAGGACCCGCTTGTCGGACCGCTGCGCCTAGGCGTCATTTATACGATCGGGCCGTATCTGCTGCCGACGCTCGTCAAGCAGATGATCAAGGCGGTGCCGCAGATGCCGCTAATGCTCCAGGAAAACTACACGCTCAAGCTGATCGAACTGCTGAAGCAGGGCGAGATCGATGTGGCGATCATGGCGCTGCCATTTCCCGAAACGGGCCTCATGGTGCGCGCGCTGTACGACGAGCCGTTCGTCGTTGCCATGCCTTCGGGTCATGCGTGGGAAAACCGCGCGAAGATCGATCCGGACGATTTGAAGCAGGAAACCATGCTGCTGCTCGGCAGCGGCCATTGCTTCCGCGATCACGTTCTCGGCGTGTGTCCGGAGCTGATGCGCTTCTCGCAGAATGCGGACGGCATTCAGAAGACCTTCGAAGGCTCGTCGCTGGAAACCATCCGGCATATGGTGGCAAGCGGCGTCGGCATCACGGTCCTGCCGCGTATGTCGGTGCATGAAGTGAAGCCGCACGCGGCGGGCATCGATTCCGGCCTGCTTAGTTACGTCGCGTTCGATGACCCCGTCCCGGACCGGCGCGTCGTGCTGGCGTGGCGCAAGAGCTTCACGCGCGTGCCTGCCATCGACGCGATCAGTGATGCCATCGCTGCCTGCGATTTGCCTGGCGTGAGAAAGCTGGACATACCAGTGGCGGTGAACTGAGTTCGCCGCAAGTTTCACGTTTCATTGCAAAGCCGTGCCTTCATCGAAGTCACGGCTTTTTTATTTGGGTGGCGCCCCCAGCTATCGAATAGATAAATTCAATCAAATTTTTGTTTTCGATAGTTTTCTATAAGATTCCTCCATCGACAGCGCTTGGCCACTCCGGCCAAGCCCACGGAGGAACGTCATGCACCGCCACGCCGCCATCGCCAAATCATGGAACGAACTGCGCCACGTCGCCGTGCGCGTTCTAGCGGACTTCGCGCGCGTCGCCTGAATCTCGGCGAACCGTCGCATCACTCATCTCAAGCCAACGCAAAAATAGGAGTATCACGATGACCAACGAACGCCTCACGACTGCCGCTGGCGCACCCGTCGGCGACAATCAGAATTCGCAAACCGCCGGTCCGCGCGGTCCCGTGACCTTGCAGGATTTTTGGCTGATCGAAAAACTCGCGCATTTCGACCGCGAAGTGATTCCCGAGCGCCGCGTGCATGCAAAGGGTTCGGGCGCCTTCGGTACGTTCCGCGTCACGCACGACATCTCGCGCTATACGAAAGCCAAGATTCTCTCGGAGATCGGCAAGGAAACGCCGATTTTCATGCGCTTCTCGACGGTGGCAGGCGAACGCGGCGCCGCCGATGCTGAACGCGACGTGCGCGGCTTCTCCATCAAGTTCTACACCGAGGAAGGCAACTGGGACGTGGTCGGCAACAACACGCCGGTGTTCTTCATCCGCGATCCGCTGAAATTCCCCGACTTCATCCACACGCAGAAGCGCGACCCATACACGAACACGCGCAGCAATGTCGCCGCTTGGGATTTCTGGTCGCGTCATCCGGAATCGCTGCATCAAGTGACGATTCTCATGAGCGATCGCGGTATTCCGAAGAATTATCGGCAGATGCATGGCTTCGGCTCGCACACGTTCTCGTTCGTCAACGCCGATAACGAGCGCTTCTACGTGAAGTTCCATTTCAAGTCGCAGCAGCCGCTCGAAAACTACACGGATGCCGAAGCCGGCGCCGTGATCGCGAACGATCGGGAAAGCGCGCAGCGCGATCTGGTCGAGAACATCGATCGTGGCGAGTTTCCGCGCTGGAATTTCCGCATTCAGGTGATGAGCGAGGAGGAAGCGGCGCGCTATCGCATCAATCCGTTCGATGTCACCAAGGTGTGGCCGCACAAGGACCATCCGCTGATCGATGTCGGCGTGATCGAATTGAACCGCAATGCGCAGAACTATTTCGCGGAAGTCGAGCAGGCCGCGTTCACGCCCGCCAACGTGGTGCCGGGCATCGGCTTCTCGCCGGACCGCTTGCTGCAAGGGCGCCTCTTCTCTTATGGCGACACGCAGCGCTATCGGCTCGGCATCAATCATCATCAGATTCCGGTGAATGCGCCGCGCGTGCCGGTGGCGAATGCATTTCATCGCGATGGCGGAATGCGCGTCGACGGCAATCTCGGATCGCGCGTCAATTACGAGCCGAATCGCTTTGGCGAATTCGCGCAGGACGCAAGCGTGAACGAGCCGCCGCTCGCGGCGGGGACGGTGTATCGCTTCGATCACCGTGAGGACGACGACTACTACAGCCAGGCAGGCGCGCTTTTCCGTCTCTTCGACGAAGCGCAGCGCGAGCGGTTCTTCGGCAATATCGCGCGGCATATCTTCGGCGTACCGGATGAGATCGTCGCGCGTCAGATCGAACACTTCCGCCGCGCGGACCCGGCTTATGCGGCAGGCGTGATAGATGCTCTTATCAAGCTCGGACAGAAAGTAACCGTGAAGCAGGATGAGGAAGATACGGCGGCCGCGTGATCGGCCAGGGAGAAACGACCATGAATCAGGCATTCAACACCATCGAGCAGGCCATGAAACATATCGAAGCCACTAGTCGCAAAGTGCGCGTGACGCTTGCGTTTGGCGCCGTCGCGATGGGTTACGGGCTCGTCGTTGCCAGTGCATTGCATGGCGCGGGCGCGGGCGTTTTCGCCTGAGGCAGGACGTCTATCGACACGAAGACAGGCCGCTCTGTCAGCACGACGCGGCGGCCTGTCTTCCATGCATGCAAAGCCGCGCCATATAAAAAAGTGACCTTGTTTCTACGATAAACTAGCGGACGGTCTGTAGCTTCGCGCCTCGCTTGAGCAATAGGCGCACTCAACGTTCGAATCACACTTTCACGGAGTCAATATGGCGAACAAAGACGCTGCACCTCCCGTCAACATCGGCATCAACGACGAGGATCGCAAGAAGATCGCCGACGGGCTGTCCCGTCTGCTGGCCGACACGTACACGCTATACCTGAAGACGCATAATTTTCACTGGAACGTCACGGGGCCGATGTTCAACACGCTCCATCTGATGTTCGAGACGCAATACAACGAACTCGCACTCGCCGTGGATGCCATCGCCGAACGTATTCGCGCGCTGGGCGTGCATGCACCGGGCAGCTACAAAGACTTCGCGCGGCTGTCGACCATTCCGGAAGCGGATGGCGTGCCCTCGGCCGAAGAGATGATTCGCCAGTTGGTACAAGGTCAGGAAGCGGTGGTGCGCACGGCGCGCGAAATCTTCCCCGCGACGGACGCCGCCAACGACGAGCCGACCGCCGACTTGCTCACGCAGCGCATGCAGACGCATGAGAAGACCGCGTGGATGTTGCGCGCCATGCTGGCCTGACGTCTCGGCTTCAAACGCTTGGAAAGCTTCAAACGCTTCGATGAAAACCCCGTGCGCGGGGTTTTTTTGTGGGCGCAATGCGCGGGCTTGCGCCAGCACGCTGGTCTAAAATAGGCCATCGAACTTTCGCTGCCTTGCCATGCTCGCCCGCCTTCCGCTGTATATGCGCCTCGTGCGCCTGGATAAACCCATCGGCAGCCTGCTGCTGTTGTGGCCGACGCTCAACGCATTGTGGATCGCGTCCAACGGGCATCCTTCGCCAATGCTGCTCGTCATCTTCGTGATCGGCACCATTCTCATGCGCTCGGCGGGCTGCGCCATCAACGACTACGCCGACCGCGATTTCGACCGCTACGTGAAGCGTACGGCCGAGCGTCCGATCACGTCGGGCAAGATCAAGGCATGGGAAGCGGTGGCGCTCGCGGCGGCTTTATCGCTGCTTGCGTTTTTGCTGATACTGCCGCTCAACACACTCACGAAAGAGCTGTCGGTGTTCGCGCTGTTCGTCGCGGGCAGCTATCCCTTCACCAAGCGATTCTTCGCCATACCGCAGGCGTATCTCGGCATTGCGTTCGGCTTCGGCATTCCCATGGCGTTTGCCGCCGTGCAGAATCACGTGCCCGCGCTCGCGTGGATCATGCTCGCGGCCAACGTGTTCTGGTCGGTGGCCTACGACACCGAATACGCCATGGTCGATCGCGACGACGACATCAAGATAGGCATCCGTACATCGGCGCTCACTTTCGGGCGATACGACGTGTTCGCCGTCATGCTTTGCTATGCCGTAACGCTCGCCATCTATGTGGGCATAGGCGTGGCGCTTGGCTTTGGCTGGGCGTACTGGCTCGGCTGGCTTGCCGCCGCGGCATGCTCCGTCTATCACTACGCGCTGATTCGCGAGCGCGACCGCATGGGATGTTTCGCTGCGTTCAAACATAACAACTGGCTCGGCGGCATGTTGTTCGTGGGAATTGCGCTGCATTACGCGCTGGCTTGATGCGCCGTTGATCTTGCCGACGCATCTTTATGACAGTTTTCGGGCCATCGACTGATTGCGCGAAGCCGTCCAATGGCTAGACTCTTGCGGATTTACTTACACGCTTAAAACCGCATGAGTCACATCGAGCGCCCCATCGCCTTCATTCTGGCCGCGTCAAACCATGGCACGCTGATCGTCAATCGCAACGACTTCAACGCCGTGCAGAACGCCGTATCGAACTACACCTACGGCGTCGGGCATCAGATCCTCAGCAAGTCCAGCTTCGATCCGCAAGAAGTGCAGTTCGTGCTCTCTCTTCTCGCGCTGCGTCGTCGTTATTTCGGTGACGGCGTATTCGCCATAGACGGCGGCGCGAATATCGGCGTGCATTCCGTGGAATGGGCGCGTCACATGAACGGCTGGGGACGGGTGCTGAGTTTCGAGGCGCAGGAGATCATCTACTACGCGCTGGCCGGCAATCTCGCGCTCAACAACTGCCTCAATGCGCGGGCCAGGCTGGCTGCATTGGGTGAGTCCGTGGGCGAGATCGGCATTCCTCAACCGGATTACTTCTCTTCGGCGAGCTTCGGCAGTCTGGAGATCAGGCCGCGTGAGCACACCGAGTTCATCGGCCAGGCTATCTCTTACGATGCCGCCGCAAGCACGACGGTGCCGATGATCAGTATCGATTCCCTGAAGCTCGAACGCGTCGATCTTCTGAAGATCGACGTCGAAGGCATGGAAATGGATGTGTTGAGAGGCGCGCGCGAGACCTTGCTTCGATGCAAGCCTGCGCTTTTGGTCGAATGGATCAAGGGCAGCGAGAACGATATTCGCGACTATCTGAGAGGCGTTGGCTACGAGACGTTTTATTCGGTCGAACCGAATGTGCTTGCCATCGCCAAGGGTGATCCGCTGCATGCTCATTTGAACGAGCGCGATGGCGTGCTCAATATCGGTTGAGCGAGCTCGCGCGGCGGCGGTGAGCGCGAGCGAATCCTTCAATGCGCGGGTGCGAAGCCCGCGCACCTCGAAAGATTTACGTGTTGCCGTGCCGCCAGTTCCTTTTGTGCGCATGCGAGTTGCCAGCGCACCGCGCACGATTCACGTTTTCACAAGCCGCCCAACTCGTCACCCATCTCCTTCGCGCGCGCCTGCGCCGCGAGCGCGCCACGCACGATGGCGTCCTTCACACCTTCAGCCTCGAACGATGCCAGCGCCGCCGCCGTCGTGCCGCCTTTCGATGTCACCCGTTCGCGCAGCACGCTCGCCGCTTCGCCCGATTGCGCGGCAAGCTGTGCCGCGCCGGTGAAGGTCGCCACCGCGAGTTCGCGGCCTTGGGCTTCGTCAAGGCCGAGTGCGCGCGCGGCTTCCTGCATCGCTTCGATGAAGTAGAACACGTAGGCCGGACCGCTGCCGGAAATAGCGGTGACGGCATCGAGTTTCGCTTCGTCGTCGAACCAGACGGAGGAGCCCACCGCTTCCAGAACTTGCGATGCCAGCGCCTTCGCGTCATTGCTCACGCCCGGCAGCGCGGCGAGTCCGGTCACGCCCATGCCGATCAGCGCGGGCGTATTCGGCATGGTCCGCACGATCTGCGTATAGCCGTTCAGCCAGCGCGACAGATCCGTCGCGCGAATGCCCGCCGCGATGCTGATGATGGTTTGCTTCGACAGATGCGGCGCGAGCGATTCGGCCACGCTCTTGAGCACTTGCGGCTTCACGGCCAGCAGGATCGCGTCGTAGGCCGCGAGTTTCTCGTCGATGGCCGCGCCCGTCGCAATGCCGAACTGCTTCGCGGTGCGTTCGCGCGCTTCGTCGTTGATATCGACGGCATAGATATCCGCCGGCGCGACGCCGCGCTTGACCAGACCGCCGATGAGCGCGGCAGCCATGTTGCCACCGCCGATGAATGCAATTTTCATGGTGAAGTAGTCGAGAGTGAAATCAATGCGAATAGTCGCGCGCGCCGAAGATCGCGGTGCCAATGCGCACCATGGTCGCGCCTTCGAGCACGGCGGCTTCGAGGTCGGCGGACATGCCCATGGAAAGCGTGTCGAGATCGAGACCGTCTGCGCGCAGCTTGTTCATGAGTTCGCGAAGGCGCGCGTGCGGCTCGCGTCGCGCGTCGAGTGTGTCGGCGGCTTCGGGAACGGCCATCAGGCCACGCAAGCGCAGGGCAGGAAGCGCCGCGACCGCATGCGCGAGCGCGGCGGCTTCTGCCGGTTCCACGCCGCTCTTCGAAGCCTCGCCGCTCACGTTGACCTGCACGCAGACATTGAGCGCGGGCGTGCCTTCGGGCCGTTGCGCGGACAGCCGCTCGGCAATCTTCAGCCGGTCGATGGAATGCACCCAGTCGAACTGCTCGGCGACGAGCTTGGTCTTGTTCGATTGCAGCGGCCCGATGAAGTGCCACTCGATGTCGCTGCGTAAGTCGGCGAGCGTGGCAATCTTCGCGATGCCTTCCTGCACGTAGTTTTCGCCGAACGCGCGCTGGCCGGCAATGAACGCGGCGCGCACGTCTTCGGCGGGAAAGGTCTTGGAGACGGCGAGAAGCTGCACGGACGCGGCGTCGCGCGAGGCGTCCGCCGCGGCCTTCGCGATACGCTGCCGGACTTCTTCGAGATGTTGAGCGATAGACATGCTGGCCGCCTGAAAAGCAATCCAGCCATTATACGAAGCGCTCAACCGTAAAGCAGATGCTCGAGCAACTGAATCCAGTGCGCGACGGGCGTGGACGTGCCGCTTTGCAGATGCGCGATACACCCGACATTCGCCGACACGATCATCTGCGGCTCGGTCTTTTCCAGCCGGTCGAGCTTTTGATTGCGCAGCGTGTATGAAAGCTTTGGCTGCAGCACCGAATACGTGCCCGCCGATCCGCAGCAGAGATGGCTATCCGCGGGCAAACGCACTTCGAGCCCGAGCGCGGTCAGCAGATGCTCGACGCGTCCGCGAATCTGCTGCCCGTGCTGCAAGGTACACGGCGGATGGTAGGCGACCGTATGCACGCTGCGGCGTCTTGCCAGCGCGATGAGTTCTTCCTCGTACATCGGCAGGATTTCGGCGAGGTCGCGCGTAAGCTCGACGATGCGCGCTGCCTTGTCCGCGTAGACCGGATCGTCGCGTAAAAGGTGCGCGTATTCCTTCACCGTCGCGCCGCAACCCGACGCGTTCATCACGATTGCCTCGACGCCGTTCTCCACATACGGCCACCATGCGTCGATGTTGTTGCGCACGTCGTCGAGCGCTTCGTCGTTGTAGCCGAGATGCAGGCGGATCGCGCCGCAGCAGCCCGCATCCGGCGCGGTGACGATCTCGATGCCGAGCGCGTCGAATACGCGTGCGGTCGCCGTGTTGACGTTGGGCATCATGGCCGGTTGCACGCAGCCGGAAAGCATCAGCATCTTGCGCTCGTGTTTGCGCGTGGGCGCGGCGAGCGGCTTCTCCGGGACGGGAATCTTCGCGCGCAGATTGCGTGGCAGGATGCCGCGAAACTGCTGGCCGAGTTTCATCGCCGGCGTGAAGAGCGTGCTGTTCGGCAGAAAGCTCGCCAGCAAGCGCCGCTGCAAACGCTGGCGCATGGGGCGCTCGACTTTCTCTTCGACCACCTTGCGGCCGATCTCCACGAGCCGTCCGTACTGCACGCCCGACGGACACGTGCTCTCGCAATTGCGGCAGGTGAGGCAGCGATCCAGATGCAGTTGCGTGCTGCGCGTGACCGGCGCGCCTTCGAACATCTGCTTCATCAAATAGATGCGCCCGCGCGGTCCGTCGAGTTCGTCGCCGAGAATTTGATAGGTCGGGCAAGTCGCCGTGCAAAAGCCGCAATGGACGCATTTGCGCAGGATGGCGTCGGCTTCGTCGCCATCGGCCGTGCCGCGGATGAAATCGGCGAGATTGGTTTGCATCGAGGCGCCTAGAAATCGGGGTACAGCCGGGCGCGATTGAACACGCGCGCCGGATCGAACGCCGCCTTCAGCCCGCGATGGATTTTCATCAGCGGCGCGGGCAACGGCGTGAACACGCCCGCATTGCGGTCATACGCGGAACCGGCGCGGAAGATGGTCGCGTGCCCGCCGGCTTGCTTCGCGCTGATACGCACGGTCTGCGGGTCGGTGTCCGTGATCCACCAGCGCTGCGCACCGCCCCATTCCATGAGTTGCGCGCCCGGCAGATGCAGCGGCTCCGCAATGGACGGCAACGCGAGCCGCCAAAGCGCCGAGCGCGGCTGAATGACCGCGAAGAACGGATCGGTCTGCTCGCGCATGCCGATCCAGAAACGGTCGGCTTCGACGGCGTCGACCACCTCGCCGCCGAGCGTGTTGCGCGCGGATTTAACAGCAGCTTCCGCGCCCGCGAGACGTAGCGCGAGCGTGCCGTCGCGCCACGCGCTGCCGGTGACCGGCAAGGGATGACCGCCCCATTCGTTGAGCTTGCGCACGCCGTCCGTTGCATGCATGTCGAATTTGAGCGTGGCTTCGGCGACGGGGCGAGGCAGCACCTTGATCGACAGTTGCAGCATGAGGCCGAGCGTGCCGAGCGAGCCCGCGAGCAGGCGCGCGACGTCATAGCCCGCCACGTTTTTCACCACTTGGCCGCCGAAGTGCAGCACTTTTCCGTGCCCGTTCATCACCACCGCGCCGAGCACGAAATCGCGCGGCGCGCCGGTCCATGCGCGACGCGGGCCGGCAAGTCCCGCCGCGATGCAGCCGCCGAAGGTCGCGTTGCGGCCGAAGTGCGGCGGCTCGAAGGGCAGCATCTGCCCGTGCTCCCTGAGCGCGGCTTCGATTTCCGCGAGCGGCGTGCCGCTCTTCGCGGTGATCACGAGTTCCGCCGGATCGTATTCGACGATGCCGCGATGCGCGCGCGTGTCGAGAATCTCCCCTTGGAGCGTCTGTCCGTACCAGTCCTTCGTCCCGCCGCCGCGAATGCGCAGCGGCGTGCCGGTCTCGGTGGCGTGTGCAATCCGCTCCGACCAGCCGGCGACGATGTCGTCCTGTTCCATGGGTGTCCCGCTTGATTGATGCTTTTTCTATTCCGTCTCGTCCGGTCGATTGTACCGGGCGCTTAACGCAGCCACAGTCGGACAAACGTGGATAGCGGGATCGCGCACTCGTCAAAAGCGCGGAATCTCCGGGTGCGGCAAAAGCCCGCCGCGAATGTGCATCTTCCCGTATTCGGCGCAGCGCGCGCGCGTGGGAATGCCCTTGTCGGGATTGAGCAGGCCGGGCGGATCGAACGCGCGCTTGACCGCGTGAAAGGCGTCGCGCTCCTCGGGCGAGAACTGCACGCACATCGAATTGATCTTCTCGATGCCCACGCCGTGTTCGCCCGTCACCGTGCCGCCCAGTTCCACGCAGGTTTCGAGGATATCGCTGCCGAACGCCTCCGCGCGATGCCATTCGTCGAGATCGTTGCCATTGAAGAGAATGAGCGGGTGCATGTTGCCGTCGCCCGCATGGAACACGTTGATGCAGCGAAGCGCGTACTTCTGTTCCATCTCTTCGATCCGCTTGAGCAGCGGCCCGATGGAGCGGCGCGGCACCGTGCCGTCCATGCAGTAATAGTCGGGCGACATGCGGCCGGCAGCGGGAAAGGCGTTCTTGCGGCCCGACCAGAACTTGAGCCGCTCGCTTTCCGTGCGCGAAATCTGGATGCGCGACGCGCCGAACTCGCGCAGCACCGCCGTCATGCGGACGATTTCCTCGGCGACTTCGTCGTGCGTGCCATCGGATTCGCACAGCAGGATGGCGGCGGCGTCCAGGTCGTAGCCGGCGTTGACGAATTGCTCGACGGCGCGCGTCGCGGGCTTGTCCATCATTTCGAGACCGGCCGGGATGATGCCCGCCGCGATGATCGCCGCGACCGCGTTGCCGCCTTTGACCACGTCGTCGAAACTCGCCATGATGACTTGCGCCGTCTGCGGCTTCGGGATCAGCTTGACGGTGATCTCGGTGACGATGGCGAACATGCCTTCGCTGCCGATCAGCACGGCGAGCAGATCGAGGCCGGGCGCGTCGGGTCCGAGCGAGCCGAATTCGACGGCATCGCCGTCCATGGTGACGGCGCGCACGCGCAGCACGTTATGCACGGTAAGGCCGTATTTCAGGCAATGCACGCCGCCCGAATTTTCGGAGACGTTGCCGCCGATAGTGCACGCGATCTGCGACGAAGGGTCCGGCGCGTAGTAGAGCCCGTAAGGGGCGGCGGCCTCCGATATGGCGAGATTGCGCACGCCCGGCTGAACCGTCGCGGTGCGCGCGTACGGATCGACTTCGATGATCTTGCGAAAGCGCGCAAGCGACAACACGATGCCATGACGGATCGGCATCGCGCCGCCCGAGAGCCCCGTGCCCGCGCCGCGCGGCACGATCGGCACGTCGAGGCGCGCGCAGATCTGCACGACGCGCTGCACCTGCGCTTCGGTTTCCGGCAATGCGACCGCAAGCGGCAGACGGCGATACGCCGCGAGACCGTCGCACTCGTATGGCACCGTGTCTTCCTCGCGAAACAGGAGGCAATGCGTGGGCAGCACGGCCATCAGCGCCTGCACGACATCGCGCTGACGCGCCGCGAGTTGTTCCTCGGAGAACCGAGGCGCGTCCGCATGCGGCAAATTCGGCGAAGTGTCGGTCACGAGTGCGGTCTTGAGCTCGTCGGGTGCGTTCATGTCTCCTCCGGGCGCTCGGCGGCGCTTCGTTCGGTTTGATCGACGCAGATGCTCTTCGTCGACGAATGATTCGGATACCGCGGTCCATCTTGCCCGCTTGCGGCGACAGCGTCCATTGCCGTCGCCGTGTGCGCGAAATGAAGCGCAAACCGCGCGATTACTGCTCGAACGCGAAGATCTTGCCCGGATTCATGAGGTTTTTCGGGTCGAGCGCGTGTTTGATCGAGCGCATCACGGCGATCGCGTCCTCGCCGTGCTCCTCGATCATGAAGCCCATCTTGTGCAAGCCGACGCCGTGTTCGCCCGTGCAGGTGCCGCCGACCATCAGCGCGCGTTCGACGATGCGGTGATTCAGCCGTTCGGCTTCCGCTAGTTCCTCGGGCTTGGCCGGATCGAGCAGCATGGCGACGTGGAAGTTGCCGTCGCCGACATGGCCGACGATTGGGCAGGGAAGCGGCGAATCCACCAGGTCTTTTTCCGTTTCCTCGACGCATTCCGCGAGACGCGAGATCGGCACGCAGACATCCGTGGTGACGGCGCGGCAGCCGGGTTTCAGTTGCAGCATCGCAAAGTAGGCGTTGTGGCGCGCGTTCCAAAGACGACTGCGGTCTTCGGGACGGGTCGCCCATTCGAAACCGGTGCCGGCGTTCTCGGCGGCGATGTCCTGCACCGTTTGTGCTTGCTCCTTGACGCCCGCTTCCGTGCCGTGAAATTCGAAGAACAGCGTCGGCGATTCGGCGAGCGTCAGATTCGAATGACGATTGATTGCGCGCACGGCGAGCGAATCGACGAATTCGACGCGCGCAATGGGCACGCCCATCTGAATGGTTTCGATGACGGCGCGTACCGCATCGCCCATCGACGGGAAAGCGCAGATGGCGGCGGAAATGGCTTCGGGCTGCGGATAAAGCCGCACGGTGATTTCGGTGATGACACCGAGTGTGCCTTCCGAGCCGACGAAAAGACGCGTCAGGTCGTATCCCGCCGACGATTTGCGCGCGCGCGTGCCGGTTTTGATGACTCGGCCATCGGCGGTAACCACCGTGAGGCCGAGCACGTTTTCGCGCATCGTGCCGTAGCGCACGGCGTTGGTGCCGGAAGCGCGCGTTGCCGACATGCCGCCGATGCTCGCGTCCGCGCCGGGATCGATCGGGAAGAAGAGGCCGGTGTCTTTCAGCGCTTCGTTCAGTTGCTTGCGCGAAATGCCGGGTTCGACGGTGACCGTGAGGTCTTCGGCGTTGATCGAGATGACGTTTTTCATCTCCGACAAGTCGATGGAAACGCCGCCTTGCACTGCCAGCAGATGCCCTTCGAGCGACGAGCCGTTGCCGTAAGGGATGATCGGCGTGTCGTGTTCGGCGCAAAGTCTGACGATGGCCTGCACGTCATCTGTGCTGCGCGCGAAGACGACGGCGTCGGGCAGTTGCGGGTCGAACGGGGATTCGTCGCGGCCGTGGTGCTCGCGCACCGCCTGGGCGGTGGAAACGCGCTCCGCGAATCTTGAGCGCAGCGCATCGAGCAGGGCGGCGGGGAACGGGCGGCGGAAGGCGGTTCGTGCGGCTTCGGCGGGGTGGTTCACGGTGTCTCCGGGGCAGCTTGGGCGCTGCGATTGTTCGGTCGATTTTCGCGGCGGATTCGTCGCGTGTTGCTTATTCGTGTCACTAAACGCTTCAGGCGACGGATCGAGCACGTTGCGTTTTGCGCGCCGGTGCTTAATCGTCGCGCTCGTTGGGCTGCTGCGCTCGGCGTGGTCGAGTGCTTGCTTCACGACTTCCATCTCATTTTACGCCGATGGAATGGAGGGCGGCAGGCGGGTAAAACCGTGGGACCGCGTGCCTATAATGGGTCGGAGTTTCGGCGCGGTTCAAAGCGTGAACGCGCGTTTCGAGCGATGAATCAACGAGCAAGGAGAAAACGATGGGCAACCGTCTGAGCAAGATCGCCACCCGTACCGGCGATGATGGCACCACGGGGCTCGGCGACGGCCGTCGCGTTTCCAAGGACGATGCGCGGATTGCCGCAATCGGCGATGTCGATGAATTGAACTCGACTTTGGGCGTATTGCTATGCGAACCGCTGCCAACGGACGTGCGCGATGCGTTGACGACGATTCAGCACGATCTCTTCGATTTAGGCGGCGAGTTATCGATTCCCGGGCATTCGATGATCGAGGAATCGCATTTGGCGCAACTGGATGACTGGCTCGCGGAATACAACCGGACGTTGCCGCCGTTGGCTGAATTCATTCTGCCGGGCGGATCGAGAGCGGCGGCAGTGGCGCATGTGGCGCGGACGGTTTGCCGAAGAGCGGAGCGGTCGATCGTGGCGCTGGGGAAAATCGATGAAGCCGGAGTAAATGAAGCGCCGAGGCGGTATGTCAATCGGCTGTCGGACTTGCTTTTTGTCCTGGCGCGGGTTTTGAATCGCGCGGATGGCCAGAACGATATTTTGTGGAAGCATCAGCGCGACGCGGCAACCGATTAACCGTGAACGAATAGACAGCGGCCGCTGAGTTAGCGGCCGCTGTCTATATCTTAATTACCACCGCCTCGCGCAATGCGCCGCTGTTTAACCGACGCTGCCAATCCTTCGAGTACAGTCACGCTCTCATCCCAGCCGATACAAGCATCCGTCACGCTTTGTCCGTAAGTCAGCTCGCATCCTGGCTTGAGGTCTTGCCGGCCGCCAACCAGATGCGATTCAATCATCACGCCGATAATTCGCTCATCGCCGGAAGCGAGTTGCTTGCCAATATCCTCGCAAACCGGGATCTGATTCTCGTGTTTCTTCGAGCTATTCGCGTGACTGGCATCGATCATCAAGCGCGCCGCTAATCCCGCCTTGCCGATATCGCTGCAAGCCGCATCGACACTAGCGGCATCGAAATTCGGCGATTTACCTCCACGTAAAATGATATGGCAATCCTCGTTGCCGGCGGTTGAAACGATCGCCGAATGTCCGCCCTTCGTGACCGACAGGAAATGATGCGGCTGCGAAGCGGCCTTGATAGCATCGACGGCAATCTTGACATTTCCATCCGTGCCATTTTTAAAGCCCACCGGACAAGACAATCCCGATGCAAGCTCACGGTGAACCTGAGATTCGGTAGTCCGCGCCCCAATCGCGCCCCACGAAATCAGGTCCGCAATGTACTGCGGACTAATCATATCCAGATACTCGGTGCCGGCCGGCAAACCAAGCTCGTTGATATGCATGAGCAATTCCCGCGCAGCCCGCAATCCATCATTGATCTTGAAGCTGTTATCCATATACGGATCGTTGATCAGCCCTTTCCAGCCCACCGTGGTACGCGGCTTTTCGAAGTACACGCGCATCACGATTTCCAATTCGCCCGCAAAGCGCTTACGCTGTTCGATCAGTCGTCCCGCATATTCCATCGCCGCCTTGGGATCGTGAATGGAGCACGGTCCGACGATCACGATCAAGCGATCATCCATTCCGTGCAGTATGCGATGCATCGACTTGCGCGCGTTGTAGATCAGTTCCGACACGGGTTCGGCGCAAGGGAATTCGCGGATTAGATGCGCGGGAGGCGTCAGTTCTTTCAGCTCACGAATGCGGACATCGTCGGTATTGTGCGGGGGCATTTCTTTTCTCCTGCGTCTCTTTCAATCAAAACCAACGTGTGAAGGGCGAAAAAAAACCGCCAGACTCGCTGGCGGTTTTTCGGGAATTTGGTTTTGCGTACTTACCGTACTTGCAACGACCCCTCTCCATCCGCCAGCGGCTTGAGATGCCAAAAGAAATAAAAATAAAACTTGGCGGTCATGGCTTAAGAGAGAAAAGTCTGTCGCAAAAAAATCAGGTAGCTGCTTTTATAACCGCAAACACGCGGCGCTGGCAAGCCTTCCAATCGAAGAACGCGGGATTCCCGCATCGCCGGCCCGTGCAATCGCAAACCCAGCCCGAAGCGACGCGGAAAGCCCGCATCGAGAAACATCAAACCGTGCCGCCCACCGTCATTTTTTCGATGCGCAACGTCGGTTGCCCAACGCCCACCGGCACGCTCTGGCCTTCCTTGCCGCACACGCCGACGCCCGTATCCAGCGACATGTCGTTACCGATCATCGTTACGTATTTGAGCGATTCCGGTCCGCTGCCGATCAAGGTCGCGCCCTTCACCGGATACGTGATCTTGCCGTCCTCGATCATGTACGCCTCGGACGCCGAAAACACGAACTTGCCGTTGGTGATATCCACCTGTCCGCCGCCGAAATTCACCGCGTACAAGCCTTTCTTCACCGAAGCCAGAATTTCCTTCGGGTCCTTGTCGCCGTTGAGCATGTACGTGTTGGTCATGCGCGGCATCGGCAGGGCGGCGTACGATTCGCGGCGCGCGTTGCCCGTCACGGGCATTTTCATCAAACGCGCGTTGAGCGAATCCTGAATGTAGCCCTTGAGAATGCCGTCCTCGATCAGCGTCGTGCACTGCGTCGGATTGCCTTCGTCGTCGATGTTGAGCGAGCCGCGCCGATTCGGCAGCGTGCCGTCATCGACCACGGTCACGCCCTTCGCCGCGACCTGTTCGCCGATACGACCCGCGAACGCCGACGATCCCTTACGGTTGAAGTCGCCTTCCAGCCCGTGCCCGATTGCTTCGTGCAAGAGCACGCCCGGCCAGCCCGGCCCGAGCACGACGGTCATGGCGCCTGCGGGAGCCGGACGCGCTTCGAGATTCACGAGCGCCGCGTGCACCGCGTCGTCGACGTAGCGGTTCAGGATGTCGTCGGTGAAATAGCCGTAGTCGAAGCGTCCGCCACCGCCGCCCGTGCCGATCTCGCGGCGTCCGTTTTGCTCGGCGATCACCGTGACCGATACGCGCACGAGCGGTCGCACGTCGGCGGCGAGCGCGCCGTCGCTGCGCGCCACCAGCACGACGTCGTATTCACCGGCGAGCCCGGCCATGACTTGCGTGATGCGCGGATCGCGGCCGCGCGCCATCTGCTCGACGCGCTCCAGCAGCTTCACCTTCGCGTCGGAATCGAGCGAATGCAGCGGATCGGCGGGCAAATACAGATCGCGGCCCGACACGCCCGTGAGCGTGCTCGCCGACTTGATTTTGTGCTTGCCGCCGCCCGCTTTGGCGATCGCGCGTGTTGCGTGCGCCGCCTGGCGAATCGATTCGGGCGAAAGATCGTCGGAGTAGGCGAAAGCCGTGCGCTCGCCCGAGACGGCGCGCACGCCGACGCCCTGATCGATGCTGAAGCTGCCCGATTTGACGATGCCTTCTTCCAGACTCCACGCTTCGCTGCGCGTGGACTGAAAATAGAGGTCGGCGTAATCGACGCGATGCGTGAAAATTTCCGCAAGCGTACGCGTGATAAGCCCCTCGTCGAGGCCATACGGCGTAAGCAAAACGTCCTTCGCCGTGACCAGATTCCTAATGCCGGGTTCGATGATGTTCATGCGGTGCCTGTTGCGAGTTCGGTGATATTTCAGACCATTCTAATGGCTGACGGGGTTCGGTCATGTGCGGAGAAAAAATCGCGCTTTCAAGACCGTCGGAAAACCTATTTTCAAGATACTTAGCGCGCGCGTCTCAGCCGATCACGCGATGCCGATACGCCGGCAAGCTCTGTCGCACTGACGCGATGCGCGCCGGATCGATCTGGCCGGCCACGACGCCCGCGCCTTCGTCGCGCACGTCGATGATTTCGCCCCAAGGGTCGATCAGGATGCTGTGGCCGAAAGTGCGCCGGCCGTTTTCATGTTTGCCGCCTTGTGCCGCGGCGAGGACGTAGCACTGGTTTTCAATGGCGCGGGCGCGTAGCAAGATTTCCCAATGTGCCTTGCCGGTCGTGTAGGTGAACGCGGAGGGGACGACCATCAACGCGCAGTCGCCCATTTTTCGGTACAGCTCCGGGAATCGCAGGTCGTAGCACACCGAAAGGCCGACTCGTCCGAATGGCGCGTCGAAAGTCCGCACTTCGCTGCCGGGGCAGATGGTGCGCGCTTCGTCGAACGATTCCTCGCCTTTCTCGAAACTGAAGAGGTGAATCTTGTCGTAGCGCCCAACCTGCTTGCCGGCGGGGTCGAACACGAGCGTGGTGTTCAGCACGCGATCCGGCTCCGCCGACTGCAACGGCAAAGTCCCGCCGATCACCCACACGCGATGCTCGCGCGCTGCATCGGACAAGAATTGCTGGATCGGACCCGCGCCCGGCGTCTCGCGAATGGCGAGTTTGTCGGTGTCCTTGAAGCCCATGTAGCAGAAGTATTCGGGCAGGAGCACGAGTTGGGCGCCGTCGCGCGCGGCTTCCGCGATCAGCCGGCCGGCTTCGGTCAGGTTGCGATCGCGGTCCGGCGCGCTGACCATCTGCAGCGCGGCGACGCGGAAATTCGCGCTTTCGCTCGATTTATCGTTCATATTTTTGTGCGCGTTTGCCAAAAAAGGTGACGAAAATAGGGCGGAACCGTGCCGCCTTCACGGAGCGACTGCTGGTACGGCAGCAGGGACAGCGGCGGCGGCAGGTGTTTCGATCTTACCCTGATCGCCCCGCAGGCGCTGAACGACGGGTTTGGACCAGGGACCGGTGATCGAATAGTCGAGTTCGAACGCCTTCTGAATGGACTTCGACAATGCGAGATCGGCGGCAAGCGCGCCCAGACCGAGCAGCGGATTGATGACCGCCGCGCCGATTGCGACCGCGCCCGCGCCGACGGTCGGTATGACCTTCACGTGCAAATCCTGCGTGCGTTGCGGCAGGTCGACGAGCCCTTGCATCTGCACGCGCGCGGGCGATGTGATCATCACCAGATCGTCCGTCCTCGCGATGCCCTGTTCGATATGCGCGTCGCCCGTGACTTTCTCGAACGGCAGTCCCTTGCCGACGACATCCTGAAAATGCAGCGTGAGCAGATTCGCAAGGCTGCGCAAGCTGAAGATGCCGAGCCATTTCGCGGCGCCGGGCGCGCGCAGAATTTGGCCGTGACGCAAATCGACAGCGACGTTGCCATCGAGCGAATTTGGATCGACTGTCGTCGGGCCGCCGTTCCACGCCGCGTGACCGGACACCGTGCCCGCGCCGTGATTGACCGTGCGCGGCAGACCGAAGCGGTCGATCAACTGACCGGCGTCGTTCACGTCGAGCTTGAAGTCGAGTGCCGTGCGGCGCGGAAGGGTGTCGTCGTTCGCGGGTTTCACGGCGGTCGAGACCACGCCGCCCGGCAGCGTGCGCCACGTCGCGTTTGCGGTGAGCGTGGCGTCGGGGTTGGCGAGTTCGAGCTTGTCGAGCGTCCAGACGGGTTGACCGGCGACGACTTCGTTATGCGCATCGACCTGAAGCCGGCCGAGATCGTGCTCGCGATATACGAGCTCGTTCACGATGAGATCGATCGCGGGCATGTTGCGCGGCGGCTTGCTCACGATGCGTTCGTCCGGCGCGTTCGTCGCCGCTATCTTCTCGGGAATGACCACTTTGTCGAGGCGCGCCTGCAATGCGCCCGGACTTCCCTTGAGCGCGCCCGGCGTGAACGCGAGCGTGCCCGTCACCTGATTCGACGCCACGTTCGCCTGCCATTTGCGATTTGCCGGCTCTTCGTTCGCGCCGATCCGCACGTTGTCCCAGCGGCGGTCGAGCAGCTTGAGCGTGGTGAAGTGGATGTCGGCACGCGTCGGGATGAACTGCCTGACCATATCGTTCATCGGTGGCGAGGCGGGCGCGGCCGTATCGGCCACGGGTGAAGCGCTCGCGGATGCGTTGATATCGGCGATGAACTTGCGCCATGCGTCGGCATCGAGCGTGTCCATATCGACGAATGCCGACACGCCTTCGGCGGGCAACGCCGCCGGCTTGTTCACGGCGATCGCGCCGCGCGCAACCTTCAGCCGGGCGCGCATGTTCATCGGCTCGGCGGGGTTCTGCGGATCGACCGTGACCTGCGCGCGGCCGATTTGCTGCAGCGAGTAATGCGCCTGCACGGGCCCGAACGTGAGTTGCGCGTCATGCAGATCCGAAGGCCCGCCAGGCGCGGGCTGAAAGGTGAAAGCGAACGGCATGGGCGTGCCCTTCGCCTTCCCGAACGGCGCGGGCAGATCGAAGCCGATGCCCGTCAGATCCGAACTCGCCTGCACGACGGGCAACGCGTTCTTCACGCCATGCACGTGCGCCTGATACGGCGCGGAACCGTCGATGCGCTTCAGGAACTGCGCGACCTGCGGCGTTATACGCGTGTTCAGACGCTGTGCCGCGTCCGCGCCAATGCGCCCGTTCACATCGAACGTGTAGCTGCCGTCCGGTTGCACGCCGCCTTTCGCGCGCACGTCGCCGCCAAGCAGTTGCGCGTTCAGTCCTTCGAGCGTCACGGTCTTCGCCGCGAAATTCGCCTTGCCGCGCAGATGTTCGAGCGGCGGCAGATTGCCATAAGCGACTTCGTTGTCCGCGAACGTGAGCGAGCCTTTGTATTCGGTGCGAAGCGGCGGCGCGGGCGGCGGCGGCCGGAATCGCGGAATGCCGAGCGTGAGCGCGAGCGCGGCATCGCCTTTAGCTTGCAGCTTGCGCGTGGCGTGCTTGGCCATCAGGCCGAGCGAACTGTCGTCGACATACTGAAGCATGTCCGAGAGCGGTCCGCGTGCTTGCCCGTCGATCCACAGTTTCGATTCGCGGTCGCCGGTATCGTCGATGCGCCCGCTCAGATTCGATACCTTCACGCCACGATAATGTCCGCGCTCGACATCGAAGCGCAGTTTGTTTTGCGCGAGCTTGAACGTGCCGTCGATCCCGTCGAAACCCGGCCAGATGCTCGGCATGCCGTTGGCGAGTTTGCGCGGCGGGAACGGCGTCGGATCGAAACGGCCGCCGGTGAACGGCGCCTCGATGCGAAACACGCCCGCGTCCGGCGCCTTCGCATACGGGAACTTGGTGAGGTCGCCATGCACTTCGAGCACGCTGTTGCGCGCCACGCCCGCTTGCAGCGCATGCCCGAGATAGACGCGCACGCGTTCGTTGAGACTCGTCGGCAGATAGCGCACGAGCCTTGTGACCTGCATGTGCGCGATCTTCGCCTTGAGATCGAGATTGCCGCGCCCGTGGCCTTGATTCCAATATGAAGCGGTGACGTCGCCTTCGGCATCGGCGTTCTTCACACGCAGCGTGTCGAGGTGAATGGTGAATGCGCGGCGCAATTCGCCGGGCGCGATTTCATCGGCGACGGTCCAGGTTGCGTGGCCTTGCAGCGTATCGAAGGTCAGACGCGGATCATCGAACGCGCCGGGAATGGTGATGGCCGCATTTTTCGTATCGATGTCGATAGCGCCTTGCGCCTCGTTGGCATCGACATGACCCCACAGATTTTCGATGCCCGGAATGCCCGCACGCGGATGGTTGTTCACGGTAAGTCCCGGCGGCGGTTCCTGCGCCTGCACGCTGATTCCCTGCAAGTCGGCCTTGAGCGCGAAGTGCAAGAGCTTGGCGTCGCCTTTTTCGTGCTGCTGCTTTACCTCTTCTTCATTGCGCGGCGCCGCGCGCTCCGTGTAGATCGAGTAGTTCGCAATCTGCCCGCGCGGATTGAAGCGCACGAGTTCGTTGAGCACGCGCGGCGGCACGGGCAGCGCCCGCACGAAGTCCGCGAGGATGCCGAGATCGACGTGATCGCCCGCGACGCGAAACATCAATCCCTTGCCAACCGATGCCGGCCGGTACGTGCCCGTGAGCGTATGCGCCGCCAGAAGACGCGCGACCGGCGTGCCGTCCGAGAGCGCGGGCTGACCGAGTTCGGCATGGATGTCGGACAGATTCAGCGTGTAGGCCGTGTCGTTCTTGTCGATGGTCCAGTCGAAGCGCGCAATCGGCAATTCGAGGCGCGGCTGGGTGGCGCGCACGCGCAGCGCGACGTTGCCGCCGTTCAGATCGCCGCCTGCCTTTTGCAACTGGCCGCGCGCGAAGTCCACCCAGATACGGTTTTCGACGCGGCCATCGTAGATTTGAAAAGGCAGCTTCACGTAGCGGCCGAGCGTCGGCAGGTCGAGCGGCCCGGTGGAAACGTAGAGACGTCCGGTCCAGTTCGCGGGTGCGCCCATCGCGGTAAACGGCTCGTGGCGAAAGTCCGCGCGCACATCGAGCGGGCCGTGCAGCACGTCGCCGTCGGCGGGTGCATCGAGTGCGAGCCGATGCCGCAAGCCGTCGTTGAGGATGGTCAGTTGCAGGCGCTTGAACGCCACTTCGGGCGCGTCGCGTTCGGCATCGCGCCAACGCAGCGTGCCGTCGCGCAGACGAATGCGGTCTTGTCCGAGCAGCCAGTTCGTGAACGCGCCAGAACCCGTGCGATGCGTGGGAACAGGCACGCCCGCGACGGTCAGTTCGCCCTTGGCATTGCGCGCGACGATGACATCGGGACCATCGACGGTGAGATCGGCAAGCTTCGGCCGAAGATGCAGCAGCGAGCCCCACGCAATGCTCGCGCGCGCATGCGGCACCGCCACGCCGGGCGCTCCGTCGGCGGCGTCGATACGCAGATTGTCGATCAGAAAGGTGGGTTGCGAACCCGCCATGACCGCCGTGATCCGGCCGATATGTAGCTGCGCGTGAATGCGCGAGGAGACGAGTTGCTCGATGCGCGGCCGGAACGAATCGACCTGCGGCAACACGATATAGCGCAGCGCGAGATAGATGCCCGCAACCGCGAAGTACACCACGGGTGCGAACACGAGAACGATTTTGAAGACGCGTGAAAGCACGCGCTCGGCGTTGCCGCTGGGCTGGGCTTGTCCAACTTCGGTCGGGTCGACGGATCGTCTGCTGTCGGACATGCTGCGGCTAGTCGGCGATATGGTAGTTTTGCGTGTTTGACGCTGCAATGTAACACAGGGAAAAGCGGGCAAGGCTTGGCCGCGCCGCTCTGGAAAAGTCTCTCGGAGCCGCTTCGGACAAGCCTCGCGGACCGTTGGTTCAAACCGCTTCGCTGCCGGTGTACGATCAGCATCTGTACCAAGCAACGAGCGAGCCTACCCTTTCATGACCGACGCGAAACTCCTCAGTTCCAGTTATTCCAACTACGCGTCGCGCGCCTATTCGGCGCGTCCGGAACTAGCCTCCGATGTCGCCCAGTGGGCAAGGACGCCGATCACGCGGCAATGGATCGAAGCGCGCCTCGACGCTCATTGCGTGCCGTGCGTCGAGACCGGCACGCTCGATGAAGCCGCGCTCAAGACGGCGTTGCGCCGCTTACGCATGGAGGTTTTCTGCACGGCGATGGAGCGCGATCTAGCGGGCACGGCGGATGTCGCCGAAGTCACCGGCGCAATGACGGATCTCGCCGAAGTAACGATCCAACGCGCCATCGCGGTACTCGCGGCCGACCTCGAAGCGCTCTTCGGCGAGCCGCGCTCACCCGAAGGCGAACGGCTCACGCTCGGCGTCGTCGGCATGGGCAAGCTTGGCGGGCGCGAACTGAACGCGTCGTCGGATATCGATCTGATCTTCGTTTATGAAGACGATGGCGAAACCGCCGGCGGCAAGCGCTCGCCGCTCTCGGTGCAGGAATTCTTCACACGGCTCGGGCGGCGCGTGATCGGCGCGCTCGCGGAGATGACGCAAGACGGCTACGTGTTTCGCGTCGACATGCGGTTGCGTCCCAACGGCGATTCGGGTCCGCTCGTGTGCAGTCTCGGCATGCTCGAAGAGTATTTCTATGTGCAAGGGCGGGAATGGGAACGCTACGCGTGGATCAAGGGGCGCGTCGTCTCGGAGACGAAGAGCGATGCCGCGCGCCGTCTCGTCAAACAACTCGAAGCCATTGCGACGCCGTTCATCTATCGGCGATACCTCGACTACGGCGTGATCGCCGCGATTCGCTCGTTGCATCTGCAGATTCGGCAGGAAGCGCGGCGGCGCGCGTCCATGCGTCCCGACAAGGCCGACGACATCAAGCTCGGACGCGGCGGTATCCGCGAGATCGAGTTCAGCGCGCAGGTTTTCCAGTTGATTCGCGGCGGACAGGCGGCGGATTTTCGCATTCGTCCGACGCTCAAGGTGCTCGAACGCGCCGCCGCGCACGGGCTGATCGCGCAGAACGTGTGCGACTCGCTCACCGACGCGTATCTGTTTCTGCGCACGGTGGAGCATCGGCTGCAGTATCGCAACGACGCGCAGACGCATGCCATGCCGGTTGCCGACGACGAGCGCGCGTTGCTCGCGGCATCGCTCGGATTTGCGAACTACGCCGCGTTGATGGACAAGCTCGATGCGCATCGCGAATTCGTCGAACAACAGTTCGATGCCATCTTCGCCGACAAGATCGGCGGTGAAAACGGCTGCGGCGTGTCGGACGATTCGGCTGCATCGTGGATCTGGAGCAGCGCGCTCGCCGACGATTCCGCGCAGGAAGAACTCGCCGGCCGTCTGTCCGAACTCGGCTTCGCGGACCCGGCGCCGGTGCTCGCGCGTCTAACGGGCGTGTGGAATTCCACGCGTTACGCGAGCCTGAACGAGCACAGCCGCGAGCGCTTCGACGTGGTCGCGCAGCGCGCGCTCGAAGTCGTGCAGTCGATCGATGCCGCGCGTCGCGGCGATGTGATCGCGCGGCTTTTCGACTTGCTCGAAGCCATCGGCAAACGCGGCGCGTATCTCGCGCTTCTGACTGAATATCCGGCGGCGCTCGAACGCGTGCTGTCCGTGTTGTCCGGCTCGCGCTGGGCGGCGGGTTATCTCATTCGCCATCCGCAATTGCTGGACGAATTGCTCGATGACGAAGCCATTGCCAGCCCGTTCGACTGGGACGGGTTCAAGCGTTCGCTGCTCGCCCGGCTTGCGGCAGCGGAGGACGCGGAGCATCAGATGGACTTGCTGCGTCACGCGCATCAGGCCGAAGTATTCCGCATTCTGCTGATCGATCTGGCGGGACATCTGTCGGTGGAACATGTGAGCGACCGTCTGTCCGAACTCGCCGATGCCGTGCTCGACGTAACCGTGCAGACGGTTTGGCGGCAGTTTCCGAAGCGGCATCGCGATACGCCGCGCTTCTCCGTCATCGCGTATGGAAAGCTCGGCGGCAAGGAACTGGGTTATGCGTCCGATCTCGATCTGATCTTTCTTTACGACGATCCCGACGATTCGAACGACAGCGCCGCCGACATTTACGCGATGTTCGCGCGCCGTCTCATCACGTGGCTCACGGCGGCGACCGGCGCGGGCACGCTGTTCGATGTGGACTTGCGTCTACGGCCGAACGGCGAATCGGGTTTGCTGGTGACGAGTCTGGAGTCGTTTCGCCGCTATCAGATTCGTGAAGGCGATGCCGCGAATACCGCGTGGGTCTGGGAGCATCAGGCGCTTTCGCGCGCTCGCTACAGCGCCGCCGACGCCGAGATCGGCGCGCACTTCGAAGCCATTCGCGCGGACGTGCTGGTGATGGAGCGCGATGCGGCATCGCTTGCCCGCGAGATCGTCGCGATGCGCGAGCGTGTGGCGGCGGGGCATCCCAATCGCAGCGAATTGTTCGATCTGAAGCACGATCGCGGCGGGATGGTGGATATCGAGTTCATCGTGCAGTACTGGGTGTTGCTGCACTCGCGCGAGCATCGCGAGTTCGTGCGCAATGCGGGCAATATCACCTTGCTCAAGATCGCGGCGCAGAGCGGGTTGATCAGCGCGGACGAAGCGGAAACGATTGGCGCGGTGTACCGGCACTACCGCAAGCTGCAGCACACGCTGCGGCTCGATGGAATGGAGAAGGCGCGCGTCGCGCCGGATGCGGTAAAGGGCGAAAGGGAAGCGGTGACGGCGTTGTGGAGACGCGTGTTCTCGATTGCCGAGTAAGGTGGAAGGCGGCGCAGCGTTTTTGCGCCGCCTCGTTCGCCCGCGCCTCAAGCCGCGAGCATCTCCTTTGCATGCTTGCGTGTCGTCGCCGTGATTTCGATTCCTCCCAGCATCCGCGCCACTTCTTCGATGCGTTTCGACTTGTCGAGCGGCGTCACCGTGCTGACCGTGCCGCCGGCATCGTGGGAAGTTTTCGCCACCTGGAAATGCTGATCGCCGCGCGCCGCGACTTGCGGCAAGTGCGTGACGCACAGCACTTGCCGGTCGCGTCCGAGTTGATGCAAGAGCCGTCCGACCACTTCCGCCACGCCGCCGCCAATGCCCGTATCCACTTCGTCGAAGATCAGCGTGGGCGTCGGGCTCGCGGTGCTCGCGATCACGGCGAGCGCGAGGCTGATGCGCGCGAGTTCGCCGCCCGATGCGACCTTCGCGAGCGGCCGTAACGCGACGCCAGCGTGGCCCGCCACGCGAAACTCGATCTGTTCCAGCCCGTTTGCGCCGCCTTCCGCAAGCGGCACGAGCGCGACTTCGAAGCTGCCGCCCGCCATCGACAATTCCTGCATGCCTTCGGTGACTGCCTTCGACAAAGTCTTGGCCGCTTTCGCGCGCGCCTTCGACAGCGCTTTTGCATCCGCGAGATAAGCGTCCTTCGCTTTCTCGGCGACGGCGTTGAGCGCGTCGAGGTCCGCGGCGGCATCGAGTTCGGCTAACTGGCTGCGGCGCGCTTCATGTTCCTCGGGCAGCGCTTCGGGCTGAAGGCGGAACTTGCGCGCCGTCGAGTGAAGCTGATCCATGCGACGCTCGACCTGCGCGAGCCGGTCAGGATCGAGTTCGAGGCGCTGCGCGTAGTGCGAAAGCGAGTACGACGCTTCCTGCAACTGAATCTCGGCGGGTTCGAGCGAGGCGAGCACGTCGCTCAACGCGGGATCGATATCGGCCAGATCGCGCAGCTTCGTGATGATGGCTGCGAGTTGGGAAATCATGGCTTCGTCGGATTCGGACAATGCGGACAGCGCGCTTTGCACGCCGTCGATGAGACTTGCCGAGTGCGAGAGCCGATGATGCTCCGCGCTCACTTCCTCCCATTCGCCCGGCTGCGGCGCGAGCTTGTCGAACTCGCTCAACTGCCATGCGAGACGCTCGCGTTCCAGTTGCAGTTCGCGGTCGCGGCTTTGCGCGGCTTCTACGGCCTGCTGGGCCTCGCGATACGCACGCCACGCGCGATTCACGGTGCTCGCTGTGTCGACGAGACCGGCGTGCGTGTCGAACAGTTCGCGTTGCGCGTCGGGGCGCATCAGCAATTGATGCGCGTGCTGGCCGTGGATGTCGACGAGCATTTCGCCCACTTCGCGCAGTTGCGTGAGCGTGGCCGGCGTGCCGTTGATGAACGCGCGCGAGCGGCCGCCGGAATCGATCACGCGGCGCAACATGACGGTGTCGCTGTCTTGCGAGAGCGCGTGCTCGTCCAGCCAGCGCGCCACTTGCGCGTGCGTGGTGAATTCAGCGGTAATGTCGGCGCGCGCTTCGCCCGTGCGCACGACGCTCGCGTCGGCGCGGGCGCCGAGCGTGAGCGCGAGGGCGTCGATCAGGATGGATTTGCCTGCGCCGGTTTCACCCGAAAAAACCGTGAAGCCGGAGTCGAACTCGATATCCAGCGCGGCAACGATAACGAAGTCCCGAATGGAGAGATGACGGAGCATGGACGCTTGGAAAGGGCGTGGTGAGCGCTTCAGAGGGCGGAGTCTTGCGAGGGATGCTCGTTCCAGTGCAGCTTTTTGCGCAACGTGGCGTACGTGCTGTAGCCGACCGGATGCAGCACCGGCACCGTGTGCCGTGAGCGCCGCACTTCGATGGCGTCGTTCAGCTCGACGGCCGTGAACGACTGCATGTCGAAGTTCACGTTGACATCGCGCCCGCCGATGAACTGAATGGTCACCTTGGAGTCGTCGGGCAGCACGATCGGACGGTTCGAGAGCGAATGCGGCGCAATCGGCACGAGCACGAAGCCCTGCAACTGCGGATGAAGAATCGGCCCCGCCGACGAAAGCGCGTAGGCGGTCGAGCCGGTGGGCGTCGCGACGATCAGACCATCCGAGCGCTGGTTGTACATGAAGTGGCCATCCACCGACACGCGCAGTTCCGCCATGCCTGAAAAGCCGCTGCGATTGACCACGACATCGTTGAAGGCGAGCGCGTGATAGATCGGCTTGTCGTTGCGCACGATACGCGCTTCGAGCAGGCTGCGTTCCTCGCGCTCGAACTGTCCGGCGAGCATCTGCGGCACGATCTCGCGCATCTCGGTGAGCGGGATGTCCGTGATGAAGCCGAGCCGCCCGTGATTCACGCCGATGAGCGGCGTCTTGTACGGCGCAAGCTGGCGGCCCACGCCGAGCATGGTGCCGTCGCCGCCCAGCACGACCGCCACGTCCGCGCGCGCGCCGATTTCGGCGACCGAGAGCGCCGGGTAATCGGTCACGCCGACATCCTTCGCGGTGCCGGCCTCGAACACGACCTCGAAACCCTGCTTCGAGATCAGCTCCGCAAGCAGGCGCAGCGGCGTCTCGATGCCGGGCGTATTGGTGCGCCCGATGAGCGCGACAGTCTTGAATTGGCCAATTTCCATGCCGGCATTACACCATAGGTGGAAGGCGAAAAGAACCGTGCGCGAAGGGTGGCTGCGACGCCACCCGATCACGCCGGGGCACGCCCGTTGTTTATCGCTAGAATGGAGCGGACATTGAATCGCTCGACAAGCGATTCATCGCGGCGGGTACGTTCGCCGCGCCACGACACGTTAGGCTAAAATTTCCCCATGCTAGACCCACGTGCACAAACCCTCCTCAAAACGCTGATCGAGCGCTACATCGCCGAAGGTCAGCCGGTCGGTTCGCGCACGTTATCACGGCATTCCGGCCTGGAGCTGAGTCCCGCGACCATTCGCAACGTGATGTCGGACCTGGAAGACCTCGGTCTCGTCGTCAGCCCGCACACGTCGGCGGGACGCATTCCCACGCCGCGCGGCTATCGGCTCTTCGTCGACACCATGCTCACCGTGGAAGCGCCGCAAGACGAAGCCATGACCACCGCCGTCAAGACGCGCCTGCAAGGCGAGGAGCCGCAGAAGATCGTCGCGGCGGCGGCGAGCGTGCTGTCGAGTCTCTCGTCGTTCGCTGGCGTGATCCTCACGCCGCGCCGCAGTCACATGTTCAAGCAGATCGAATTCATGCGGCTGTCGGACAAGCGCATTCTGCTTATCATCGTGACGCCCGAAGGCGACGTGCAGAACCGCATGATGGCGACGCAGCGCGACTATTCGCCGTCGCAACTCACGGAAGCCTCCAACTACATCAACGCGCATTTCGCGGGCCTGTCCTTCGACGAAGTGCGTCTGCGGCTGCGTCAGGAAATCGACGAATTGCGCGGCGACATGACCGCGCTCATGCAGGCGGCCGTGGTCGCGAGCACCGCCGAAACCGATCCGGGCGAGACCGTGCTGATTTCCGGCGAGCGCAACCTGCTCGAAGTGGCGGACCTTTCGTCCGACATGGCGCGGCTGCGCAAGCTGTTCGATTTGTTCGACCAAAAGACGAGCCTCCTGCAATTGCTGGATGTTTCGAGTCACGCGCAGGGCGTGCAGATTTTCATCGGCGGGGAATCTAATCTGGTGCCGATCGAGGAAATGAGCGTCGTGACCGCGCCGTATGAAGTCAACGGCAAGATCGTCGGCACGCTCGGCGTGATCGGACCCACGCGCATGGCCTACAACCGCGTGATTCCCATCGTCGATATCACCGCACGCCTGTTGTCCATGTCGCTCAGTTCTCAATAGCTTTTCCTTCAGCCCATCATGCCGGCCCGCGCGCCGCGCCGCCACTAGGCCGTTCGGCCAATGATGCGGCGTGAAACGCGCCGCTATAATGGGTTTCACCTTTCGACCACTTCCGGCCGCCTTGCCCTATGCGTTTCGATCTCGAGTTGCCTTCGCAGCCTAGCGCTTCGCATCGTGTCGCGGTGCTGCTGATCAATCTCGGCACGCCGGACGCGCCCACGCCGCGTGCCGTGCGCAAGTATCTGGCGCAGTTCCTCTCCGATCCGCGCGTGGTCGAGATTCCCTCCTTGCTCTGGCAGATCATTCTGCGGTTGATCATCTTGCCGTTTCGCGGGCGCGCGTCGGCAAAGAAATATGCGCAGGTCTGGATGGCGGAAGGCTCGCCCTTGCGTGTCTATACGGAGAAGCAGGTCGAGGGCTTGCGGCGCCTCTTTGCGGCAAACGACTACCACGTGCTCGTCGACTACGCGATGCGCTACGGCACGCCGGGCATCGGCGTCATGCTCAATCAGCTCAAGCTCGAAGGCGCCGAGCGCATTCTCCTGGTGCCGATGTATCCGCAGTACTCGTCTTCGACCACCGCGACCGCTTTCGACGACGCCTTTACCGCGCTCAAGCGCGTGCGCAATCAGCCCGAGATTCGCACCATTCGTCATTACGCGGATCATCCGGCGTATATCTCCGCGCTTGCAGAGCAGGTGCGCGATTACTGGCGTCATCACGGCGTGCCGGATTTTGCCGCCGGCGACAAGCTCGTGCTGAGTTTTCACGGCGTCCCCAAGCGAACCATGGATCTCGGCGACCCGTATCACGACCAGTGTCAGTTGACGGGCTCGCTGCTCGCCTCCGCGTTGGGGCTCACGCCGGTGGAATGTCGCGTCACGTTCCAGTCGCGCTTCGGCCGCGCGGAATGGCTGCAGCCATACACCGCGCCGACGCTCGCGGAACTCGGCGCGGCGGGTGTTGCGCGCGTGGACGTTTTTTGTCCGGGCTTCACGGCGGATTGTCTTGAGACGATCGAGGAAATCGGCATCGAGGTGCGCGACGAATTTCTGCACGCAGGCGGCAAGCAGTTTCACCGCATTCCTTGCCTAAATGCATCGCCGGCGTGGATCAAGGCGCTGGGAGAAATCGCGGCGCAGAATCTGCAAGGCTGGCCGGTGCAGGCCGTGCAGCCATTGACGGTTGCCGCCTGAACGAACGGTTATTCATGAACTACACGATTTCGACGGAACCGGGCGCGCGTCTGCGCATCGACAAATGGCTTTGGGCGGCGCGCTTCTTCAAGACGCGTTCGCTCGCGAGCGACGCGGTGGAGAAAGGCCGCGTGAAGATCGGCGGGGCGAACGTGAAGCCGTCGAAGGACGTGCGCGTCGGCGATCTCGTCGAGATCGATATCGAGCGGATCGTCTGGCAAGTGGAAGTAAAGGGCGTGTGCGACGTGCGCGGACCGGCTAGCGTGGCCCAGACGCTTTACGCGGAAACGGAAGAGGGCCGAGTGAAGCGGTTAGCCGAAGCCGAGCGGCGCAAGACGTTTCGCGAGCCGGCTGCCGGAATTCAGGGCAGGCCGACGAAGCGCGACCGGCGCATTATCGACAAACTGGCAGGTTCGGATTGAAGTAATTTTCGATGGTCGCATGAACGCCGCCGTACTCGGTGTTACGGGCGGTGACAGCGCCGGACATACATATGGTGGTCGTTCCCGCAACCAGTACCAGAGCGACCACCGCGATAGCAAAGGTCAGTTTCATGGTACCCCCGGTGAGCGGGATAACCGGTCGTGAAAACCGGAAGGAAACGGGCAAGGGCTGAGCGGTTATTGCATTCGTAGGATTAGGGTTAACGTGTTCCTGCGACGCATGTTCGAAGTGTAGGCGAACAACGCAATCGCCTCAATCTGATTTTGGCGTACTGCGACGAAACGCCCATTACGAAGCGTTTCTCGCAGTCAAATGTGGCGAATTTTGCACTTAACGCGTCACGCAGCCGACAAGCGTGGCCCGCCGTTGTCCGATGTTTGAAGCGCACGCGAAAAAAGCTAAATTTCGTCCGAAAAATCGCTTCTGGAGCCTTGAAAATCCCTCGGATGCCCCAAATTCCGCCGCTAGTGCGAAAAAGCCTGGCCTGGTTCTCGGCGGTAAGAGGACTCCCGGCCGATCGCATCCATTTCACTCACAGCAATACATTCAGCGACATGGAAAACACGCAAGAGAATCCAGCGAGCCAGAACCCTACGCCCGCAGACGAAACCGCGCGCCAGGCCGCCGACCCGACCCAAGCCGGCGCAACCGGAGCGCCGACGGGCGCCGATGCGCCGCAAGTCGCGCCGGACGCGAACGAAGCCGCGCTGGCCGAAGCACAGGCGAAGATCGCCGCGCTCCAGGAAGAGTTCCTGCGCGCCAAGGCGGAAACGGAAAACGTGCGTCGCCGCGGTCAGGACGATGTGCAAAAGGCGCACAAGTTCGCCATCGAAAGCTTTGCCGAACATCTGCTGCCGGTACTCGACAGCCTCGAAGCCGCGCTTGCCGATCAATCGTCCGATCTCGTCAAGGTGCGGGAAGGCGTCGAACTCACGCTGCGTCAACTGACCGCTGCGCTGGAAAAGGGGCGCGTCACCGCGCTGAATCCGGTGGGCGAGAAGTTCGACCCGCATCGTCACCAGGCTATTTCCATGGTGCCGGCCGAGCAGGAAGCGAATACCGTCGTGTCCGTGCTGCAAAAGGGCTACGTGATTTCGGATCGCGTGCTGCGTCCGGCTCTCGTCACCGTCGCCGCACCGAAGTAACGCGCCGCGAGAACGCCATGGCCGCCTCGGAGAATCGCGTTCCCGTCGATGCCACCGCGTTTTCGGTCTTCGCCATGCAGGAGCTGGACGCCCCCGGTTTCGACGCCGGGCTGGCTTCGGCGGGCGATGATCTGGCCGTCGTGTTCTTCTGGGGCGTCGACTGCTTCAACTGCGAAATCGCCAAGAAAGCGATGCTCGCGAAGCCCGATCAAATTCGCGCGCTCGGACTGAAGTGGTTTCACAGCAATGTCTACGAGCATCGGGAACTGGGACGGCGCTTTTTGCTGCATGGCGTGCCGACGTGGTTTTTCTTTCATCGCGGCAAGCGTCTTGGGCGCGCCACCGGCTGGCATGGTCTCGCGCAATTCGAAGCGGCGGTCGCGGCGGCACGGGAAAAGATCCGCGGCAAGGCTTCCGAGTGAAAAAAGATATAGACCGCATCGCTTTCAGGGTCTTGAAAACGAAATCCGCGTTCTTATCTTGCGTACAGGTATGAATATTTGGGCGTTCGGCCCGGTAAATCGGCCGCAAAAGCCGGCGTTTTCCGGCCGCAGCGCTAAAGCGATCAAAGCTAGGAGAGTATAAAAAATGGGCAAAATCATTGGTATCGACCTCGGCACCACGAACTCGTGCGTGGCGCTGATGGAAGGCAATCAGGTCAAGGTCATCGAGAACTCGGAAGGCGCGCGCACCACGCCGTCGATCATCGCGTATGTCGACGACAACGAAATCCTGGTTGGCGCACCTGCCAAGCGTCAGTCGGTTACGAATCCGCGCAACACGCTTTATGCAGTGAAGCGCCTGATCGGCCGCCGCTTCGACGAGAAGGAAGTGCAGAAGGACATCAGCCTGATGCCCTACAAGATCGTCAAGCACGACAACGGCGACGCATGGGTCGAAGCGCACGGCAAGAGCCTCGCGCCGTCGCAGATTTCCGCTGAAGTGCTGCGCAAGATGAAGAAGACCGCTGAGGACTACCTCGGCGAGCCGGTCACGGAAGCCGTCATCACGGTCCCGGCGTACTTCAACGACAGCCAGCGTCAGGCAACAAAGGACGCAGGCCGCATCGCCGGTCTGGAAGTGAAGCGCATCATCAACGAACCGACGGCAGCCGCGCTCGCCTTCGGTCTCGACAAGGCCGAAAAGGGCGACCGCAAGATCGCCGTGTTCGACTTGGGCGGCGGCACGTTCGACATCTCGATCATCGAAATCGCGGACGTGGACGGCGAAATGCAGTTCGAAGTGCTCTCGACCAACGGCGACACGTTCCTCGGCGGTGAAGACTTCGACCAGCGCATCATCGATTACATCATCGGCGAGTTCAAGAAGGAACAAGGCGTCGATCTGTCGAAAGACGTGCTCGCGCTGCAACGCCTGAAGGAAGCGGCTGAAAAGGCGAAGATCGAACTGTCGTCGACGGCTCAGACCGACATCAACCTGCCGTACATCACGGCTGACGCGTCGGGTCCGAAGCACTTGAACCTCAAGTTCACCCGCGCCAAGCTCGAAGCGCTCGTCGAAGAGCTGATCGAGCGCACGATCGAACCGTGCCGCACCGCCATCAAGGATGCGGGTGTGAAGGTCGGCGATATCGACGACGTGATCCTCGTCGGCGGCATGACGCGTATGCCGAAGGTTCAGGAGAAGGTGAAGGAATTCTTCGGCAAGGAACCGCGCCGTGACGTGAACCCGGACGAAGCCGTGGCCGTTGGCGCCGCGATTCAAGGTCAGGTTCTGTCGGGCGACCGCAAGGACGTGCTCCTGCTCGACGTGACGCCTTTGTCGCTCGGCATCGAGACGCTCGGCGGCGTGATGACGAAGATGATCAACAAGAACACGACCATCCCGACGAAGCACGCGCAAGTGTATTCGACGGCGGACGACAACCAGGGCGCCGTGACCATCAAGGTGTTCCAGGGTGAGCGCGAGATGGCCGCGGGCAACAAGCTGCTCGGCGAGTTCAACCTCGAGGGCATTCCGCCTTCGCCGCGTGGCGTGCCGCAGATCGAAGTGACTTTCGACATCGACGCGAACGGCATTCTGCACGTCGGCGCGAAGGACAAGGCAACGGGCAAGGAAAACAAGATCACCATCAAGGCGAACTCGGGTCTGACGGACGCGGAAATCGACAAGATGGTGAAGGACGCCGAAGCCAACGCCGAGGAAGATCACAAGCTGCGTGAACTGGCCGATGCCCGCAACCAGGGCGACGCGCTGGTCCACAGCACGAAGAAGGCGGTTGCCGAGTACGGCGACAAGGTCGAAGCCGGCGAGAAGGAAAAGATCGAAGCTGCGTTGAAGGAACTCGAAGACGCGCTGAAGGACAACGCGAGCGACAAGGCGACCATCGAAGCGAAGGTCGAAGCACTGGCGGCGGCATCGCAGAAGCTCGGCGAAAAGATGTACGCCGACATGCAGGCGCAGCAAGGCGCGGCGGGCGCGGCGGCAGGTGCGGCCGGTGCGGCGGGCGCGGGTGCATCGGCGGAAGCGGGTGCGAGCCAGCAGCACGATGACGTGGTCGACGCCGACTTCAAGGAAGTGAAGAAGGACTAAGCCGAAGGGCGCGTGAGTGGCGACATTCATGCGCCCTTGGTCGTTTCGCGGCGCGTATGCGTCATGCGAAGACCGGCATCGGGACGCGTCTAGCGTCTGACGTGGAACGCGCCTGGCGAGCCTGACGGCTCTCCGGGCACGTTGTTTTTAGAGGCGTCTTGCTTCGAGCCGAGTTTTGGGGCGAGGCGTCAGAGGTTTCAAGCGCGGGTCGAATGGCCCGGAGCATCTCAGAGGAACCGTCGGGTTAGAAGCGCGGCGGAATCGAACCGACATGGCGAAACGGGATTACTACGACATTCTGGGCGTCGCGAAAAACGCGAGCGACGAAGAGATCAAGAAGGCGTATCGCAAGCTCGCGATGAAGTATCACCCTGACCGCAACCCGGACAACAAGAAGGCCGAGGAGAATTTCAAGGAGGCGAAGGAAGCCTACGAAATGCTCTCCGACCAGCAGAAGCGCGCGGCCTACGATCAATACGGCCACGCTGGCGTCGATCCGAACATGGGCGGCGCGGGCGCGCAGGGCTTTGGCGGTTTTGCCGATGCCTTCGGCGACATCTTCGGCGACATCTTCGGGCAAGCCGCAGGCGGCGCGGCGCGTGGCGGCCGCGCGGGTCCGCAGGTGTATCGCGGCGCGGATCTGCGCTACAGCATGGAGATCACGCTGGAGCAGGCGGCGCACGGCTACGACACGCAGATTCGCGTGCCGAGCTGGGCCAACTGCAATGTTTGTCACGGCTCGGGCGCGAAGCCCGGCACGAAGCCCGAGACTTGCCCGACTTGTCATGGTCAGGGCCAGGTGCGCATGTCGCAGGGCTTTTTCAGCATCCAGCAGACGTGCCCGAAGTGTCACGGCAGCGGCACCTATGTTCCGGACCCGTGCACGAACTGCCACGGCGCGGGCAAGGTGAAGGAAACGAAGACGCTGGAAGTGAAGATTCCGGCGGGCATCGACGACGGCATGCGTATCCGCTCCGCCGGCAACGGCGAGCCGGGTCTCAATGGCGGTCCGAGCGGCGACTTGTATGTGGAGATCCACATCAAGCAGCACTCGGTGTTCGAGCGTGACGGCGACGACCTGCATTGCCAGATGCCCATTCCGTTCACCACGGCGGCGCTGGGCGGCGAGATCGAAGTGCCGACGCTGGCGGGCCGCGCGAGCTTCACGGTGCCGGAAGGCACGCAGTCGGGCAAGACGTTCCGGTTGCGTGGCAAGGGGATCAAGGGTTTGCGTTCGAGCATCGCGGGCGACTTGTATGTGCATGTACAGGTCGAAACGCCCGTGAAACTCACCGATCAGCAGCGCGATCTGCTCAAGCAGTTCGAGAAGTCGCTGACGGAAGGCGGCGCGCGCCACAGCCCGCAAAGCAAGAGCTGGTTCGACCGCGTGAAAAGCTTCTTCGATTGATGTGTAAGACGTGGCACTACCGGCAGCGAGTGTTGCCATGAAGACTGAAGAGCGCGGCGCGGTGTTCGCGCTGCTCGACGACTGCGAAGCGACCGCCGAACGGCGGTCGAGTCGTTTGTACACGGGATTCGTGCGCGCCCATGTCTGCGAAGACGGGCGCACGCTCGACGCCGTATGCGCGGCCATCGATGCCGATTTCCAGGGCGGCCTGCATGCGCTCGTCGTCGCGGATTACGAGTTCGGGCGCAATCTCCAGTTCGGCGGTATCGGGCGCGGCGCGGATCGTGCGTTGCGAGTGCTTATGTTCCGCGAGTGCGCGCCCATGTCTCGCGACGAAGCCAGCGCGTGGCTTGCATCGCGAGATGGCGGTTGTGAGACGCCCTCGGTGGCGGGCGTGGCGGGCATCGAGCCGAGCATCACGCGCGACGAATTCGATACCGCCATCGCCGCCGTTCATCACGCGCTGCGCGAAGGCGAGTCGTATCAGATCAACTTCACGTTCCGGTTGAATTTCGATGTATTCGGCACGCCGCTCGCGTTGTATCGGCGTTTGCGCGAGCGTCAGCCGGTGCGCTTTGGCGCGTTCATCGCCATGCCGGACGGCCGCGTGGTCGTCTCGTGTTCGCCGGAGTTGTTCGTCGAGAAGCAAGGAGCGCTTTTGCGCGCGCGGCCGATGAAAGGCACCGCGCCACGCGACTCCGATCCCGCCGCGCTTCACGACGACCCGAAGAATCGCGCGGAGAACGTGATGATCGTCGACCTGTTGCGCAACGACATGTCGCGCGTGGCGGCGACGGGCTCGGTGCATGTGCCGGCGTTGTTCTCGGTCGAGGCTTATGCGTCGGTGTGGCAGATGACGTCGACCATCGAGGCGCGAGTGAAACCGGGCGCTTCGTTCGCCGATATCGTCCGCGCGCTGTTTCCCTGCGGCTCGATCACGGGCGCGCCGAAATACCGCACGATGCAGCTCATCGACGAGATCGAGAGCACGCCGCGCGGTCTTTATACCGGCGCGATCGGCTGGCTCGATACGCGCGGCGACTTTTGTCTGTCGGTCGCGATCCGCACGCTCGTCGTGGATGCCGACGGCACGCGCGGCGTGATCGGTATCGGCGCGGGAATCGTGCTCGATAGCGATGCCGCGAGCGAGTACGAAGAGTGTCTGTTGAAGGCGCGCTTTCTGACGGGCGCGGACCCCGGCTTCGAGTTGTTCGAGACGACGTACGCCACGCGCGATGACGGTATGCGCCACGCCGCGCGTCATCTTTCGCGTTTGAAGGCGAGCGCCGCGTGGCTTCGTTTTCCGTTCGATGAGCGCAAGCTGGACGCGCAACTCGCGCAACATCGTGCGGGCTTCGAGGCGGGCGCGCCGTATCGGTTGCGCATCGCGCTCGACAAGAGCGGACGCTTTGCATTGACGAGCGCGCGGCTTGCGCCGTTGGCGTCGGATAGCGTGGATGTGTTGCTCGCTTCGGATCGCGGGTTTGCGCCGCGATACTCCGGCGACGCGCTGTTGCGTCACAAGACGACGCATCGTGCCGACTACGATCGCGCGTGGAAAGCGGCGGAAGCGGAGGGCGCGTTCGACATGCTCTTTTGCAACGAACGCGGCGAGATTACGGAAGGCGGGCGGTCGAGCGTGTTTGCGCGCATCGACGGAAAGTGGTGGACGCCGCCCATCGAGGCGGGCGTGCTGCCGGGCGTGATGCGCGCGGTGTTGATCGAAGAACTGGAAGCCGCCGAGCGCGTAATGACGACCGAAGACCTCGAGGGCGCCGATGAGTTGCTCATCAGCAATGCGTTGCGCGGCGGGGTGAAGGCGCGTCTGAGACGGTGACGGCTCGCGATCTCGACGAGCCGTCAGCGCGTCAGGAAATCACCACTCGGCTACGCTTCCATCCGCATGCCGCCAGACCGGATTGCGCCACCGGTGACCGATTTTCGCCATTTCGCGCACCTTCTCTTCATTGACCTCGATTCCCAGCCCCGGTCCTTGAGGAATCGCGACCATCCCGTCCGCATAAGCGAACACTTCGGGATTCTTGATGTAGTCGAGCAGGTCATTGCCCTTGTTGTAGTGAATGCCGAGGCTCTGTTCCTGAATGAACGCGTTGTAGCTCACGGCGTCGATCTGTAGACACGTGGCAAGCGCAATCGGCCCGAGCGGACAATGCAGCGCGAGCGCGACGTCGTACGCTTCGGCCATCGAGGCAATCTTGCGGCACTCGGTCAATCCGCCGGCATGCGACGCGTCCGGCTGAATGATGTCCACATAACCGCCCGCCAGGATGTGCTTGAAGTCCCAGCGCGAATAGAGCCTTTCGCCGAGTGCGATGGGCGTGCTCGTCTGACTGACGATATCGCGCAGCGCCTCGACGTTTTCCGACAGCACGGGTTCTTCGATAAACATCAGCTTGAACGGATCGAGTTCACGCGCGAGCACCTTCGCCATCGGCTTGTGCACGCGGCCATGAAAATCGACGCCGATGCCCACGTTCGGTCCCACCGCTTCACGCACGGCGCGCACGTTGTCGATGACGCCTTGCACCTTGTCGAAGGTATCGATCATCTGCAGCTCTTCCGAGCCGTTCATCTTCACGGCCTTGAACCCGCGTTCGACGACCGCGCGCGCGTTGTTCGCGACATCGCTCGGACGGTCGCCGCCGATCCACGAATACACCTTGATTTTGTCGCGCACTTGTCCGCCGAGCAGCGCGTGAACCGGCACGCCATGATGCTTGCCGAGAATGTCCCAGAGCGCCTGATCGACGCCTGCAATCGCGCTCATGCCGATAGGCCCGCCGCGATAGAAGCCCGAGCGATACATCACTTGCCACAGGTCTTCGATATGTCGCGGGTCTTTGCCGATGAGATAGTCGGCGAGTTCATCGACGGCGGCGGCGACGGTATGCGCGCGTCCTTCGACAACGGGTTCGCCCCAGCCGGTGATGCCCTCGTCGGTTTCGATCTTGAGGAAGCACCAGCGCGGTGGAACGATGAAGGTTTCCAGTTTCGTGATTTTCATGGACGTCTCCTAAACGGGTTCGCTATCTTAGCAAAACGCGGCTTGAAGTAGTATTAATAGTACTATTGGCGGATTGGCGGATTGGCGGATTGGCGGATTGGCGGAATCGCGGAATCGCGGAATCGCGGAATCGCGGAATGGCGGATTGGCGGATTGGCGGATTGGCGGATTGGCGGATTGGCGGAATCGCGGAATCGCGGAATCGCGGAATGGCGGAATGGCGGAATGGCGGAATGGCGGAATGGCGGAATCGCGGATTTGCTAGATGTTGGGTGGTGAGTTGGCGTAGTGGGAGTCGTGAGTAGCTTGGTGGCTAAGTGACCGAGGTGCGAGCGATGAAACAGCAGAGTGGCGAAGTCGCGGATCGGTGCACGAGCAGTCGGATGGTGGAGCGGTGGAAATATGGCGACACTCGCGCATGCACCATCCGCTATCCATGCAAAGCCGCTTTGTTCCAAGGAAACCGCTTCAGCACACTCGGCCAATGCCCGATAATCGTGCGCAAACGAGCAGGAGAACAAGATCATTCATCGCGATTTACACGGCCGCGTCGCTCACGAACTCGGCATGGCCATTTTGCGCGGCGATTTCGCGCCGCAGACTTCGTTGCCGCGCGAGGCCGAATTGATGGAGCGCTTCGGCGTGAGCCGCACGGTGCTGCGCGAGGCGCTGCGCACGCTCACATCGAAAGGGCTGATCGAATCGCGGCCCAAGGTCGGCACGCGCGTGCGCGCAAAGGACGCGTGGAATCTGCTCGATGCCGACATGCTCGACTGGTACTCGCGCGTGGCGCCGCCGCTGCAATTCGCGCTCAAGCTGCAGGAAATGCGCGAGATGATCGAGCCATACGCAGCCGCGCTCGCCGCTGACAATCACGAAGCGCAGACGCGCGAGCGGCTCACGAGCGCGCATCAGGCGATGGTCGGCGCGCAGAACGTCGACGAATGGGTACGCGCCGATCTGGATTTTCATTTGTGCGTGCTGGCCGCCTGCAGCAACGAGTTGCTGATTCCGCTTGGCGCGCTGATCGAACGCACGCTGGAAGGCCAGCTTCGGCTGAACGCGAAGCGCGCGGAGGTGTACAACGCGTCGCTTGCCGAACACACGGCGGTGTTCGATGCGATCATCGCGCGCAATGCTGGCGCCGCTCGCCGCGCAATGGCCGATCTGCTCGGCGTGACGCGGTCGCGGATCGAGAGTTGAGGCGGGCGTCGGTGGATCATCGTGCGCGATGCCGCACGGCGCACGCGCACGGCGCACGGCGCACGACGCACGGCGCGCGGCGCACGGCGCACGGCGCACGGCGATTGACGCACGACGCACGACGCACGCCGGCCAATCGGCTTTGGCGTGACGCAATCGCAGATAGCAGACAGCAGACAGTAGATCGAGGCGTACATCGGAGGCATGAACCATCTGTCCTGCGACCTCGGCATGTGTCGTCGCCGAACCGGCTGGTGTTCATCGGCAAGAAGGCAATGCGCGCCTTCTTCCTCGCACATCACACCGCAGTGACAGCGCCACGCACGCACGACCCAAACGCCCCGCTGACACCGCTACATTCAGGCAAACCATTCACGATCGCGATAAAGTGGAGCCCTTGCGCACCGCACCGAAAGCACGCCCGCATCGAAGAACCGTGCGCTAGCTCGTGAAGGAGTTTGAATGCCGCACGTCCCGACTTCGCTTGCGTCGTCGTGGGGCGCGTGGGCCGTGTTCGTCAGCGTCCTCGCGACGCAACTTGGCGTGCCGGTCCCCGCCGCGCCGATGCTGATTCTCGCCGGCTCGCTCGTCGCGTCCGGCGAGTCGTCCTTCTGGCCGATGCTTGGCGCGGCCGTGCTCGCGGTGCTCATCGCCGATTCGCTCTGGTTCGCGGCAGGCCGTCTCTACGGCCGACGCTTCCTCAACTCGCTGGTGCGCTTCTCCCTCTCGATCGACTCCACGCTGCGCACCGCGCGTCGCTGGTTCGAACGCTTCGGCGTGCCGCTGCTCGCGTTGTCCAAGTTCGTTCCCGGACTCGGGCTCGTGTCGGCGCCGTTGCTAGGCACCACGCAGATCGACGTGCGCGTGTTCGTGTTGTGGGACTTGATCGGCGCGACCGCCTGGGCCAGTTTCTGGATTCTGGGCGGCGCGGCGCTGCAGGAGCAGATCGCGCGCCTCGTCGTGCTGGTTCGCGCGAACGGCGCGACCGTGATCGATATTCTCGTGCTCGCGGGCGTCGGTTTCATTCTGTATCGATGGGTGCGGCGCGTGCAGTTTCACCAGTGGCTGGAGAAGTATCACATCACGCCCGACCAGCTCGACGCCATGATGCAAAGCGATACGCCGCCCGTCATCTACGATGCACGGCCAATCGACATACGCCGCAAGGAGCCGTATCGCATTCCGGGCGCGGTCGCGCTGGATCTCGATTCCCCCGGCCGCGTCGATCAGTTGCTGTCGGAGCACGAAGTCGTCGTGTATTGCGTCTGCCCGAACGAAGCGACGGCCAAGTCTATCTCGCGTCGGCTGCGCGCCAAGGGTTTCACCAACGTGCGTCCGCTCAAGGGCGGCCTGGACGCGTGGGAGAAGCACGGCTATCCGATCGAATCCATTCCGCCGGAAAAGCCGCACGTCGATACGCACGAAGACAGCGATATGGACGACATGGTCACGATCCGCGCGACGGCGCCCGAGTAATCAAAACTCGGGCGGTCCTGCCGCGCCGGCTTACTCGGGTGATAGCCGCAAGCGCCCATGCTCCAGGTCGGCGCTCGAATAAAAATTCAAGCGTTCCCGCCGCGCCGGTTGGCGAGCGCGATGCCCGCAAGCACCATCGCCGCGGCGACCATGAAGCGCGCGGTGAAGTGCTCGCCGAGCAGCAACACGCCGAAGGTCACACCGAAGATCGGCGTCAGAAACGAAAATACGGAGAGCCGCGACGCCATATAGCGCGTGAGCAGCCAGAACCAGGTCAGATAGCTCACGAACGCCACCACCACGGCCTGATAAACGAGACTTGCGATAGCGAGCGGCGGCAGCGCGTCGACATGAGTTTGTCCGGTGACGGCCGCGAGCGCGAGCAGCATGACCGCCGATACCGCGAGCTGATAGAAGAGCGTCTTGCTCGCACTCGTTCGCGAGAGTGACGAGGCGCGCACGACGACCGTCGTCGCGGCCCAGAAGAGGCCCGCCATGACACCGAGCGTATCGCCTGCGATGCCGCGCAAGGTCGATGCGCTTTGCGGCGCGCCGTGCAGAAAGCCATCCGCGAAGGCAAGCGCCATGCCGCAAAACGCGAGCATGATGCCGCACCACTGCGTGCGCGCAAGCCGCTCGCCGGCGACGAACCAATGCAGGCCAAGTGCGGTGAAACAGGGCGCGGTATAGAGAAAGACGGCCATGCGCGAGGCTGTCGTTAGACTCAGGCCGAAGAAAATGCAGACGAATTCACCGCCGAACAATATGCCGGCAAGGATTCCGGCGGGCAGGGTATCGTCGCGCTGAAAGAGCGGCACGCCGCGCGTGCGCGTCCAGATCAACACCAGAAAAGTGGCGATGAGCGAGCGTCCGCCCGCTTGCAGCATCGGCGGAATAAAGCTGTTCGCTTCCTTGATGGCGACTTGCTGAAAGCCCCACACGCCGCACAGCGCAATCATCACGGCGACGGCCGTGAGGTCGGGCGCGCGGCGCAGGGCGAAAGAGGATGTGCTCATGTTCACGCATCGACGTCGCACTGTTTTGGAGCGTCGATTGTGCCAGCGAAGTGGTGACGCTGCGCGTGAAAAACCAGAAGTAGCACGACGGTGATGCGAAAGCGTGACCGGCCTTACGTTCGAGCGCGATGATTACGGCCGGCTTAGCCGTGGTCGGTCATGCGCCCACAGCCTGACGTTCGAACACGCCGAGTTCGGCTTGACGACTAGCGCCGTTGTGCTCAAGCGCAGGTCGTTTGGAGGCGGTAAGCACGGTCTGCTTGAGCAAACGGCATCACTTCGCCGCTTCCGATTTCCGCAATCGCCCTGAATCGAACGTCCAACGTCGGACGTCAATCAAGAATGTTTTTCGATCAACTCGACCTTGTACCCGTCCGGGTCTTCGACGAACGCGATCACCGTCGTGCCGCCCTTCACCGGGCCGGCTTCGCGCGTGACCTTGCCGCCGGCTTCGCGGATACGGTTGCACGCGTCGGCGGCGCTGTCCACTTCCAGCGCGATATGACCATATGCCGTGCCCATCTCGTACTTCTCGACGCCCCAGTTGTAGGTCAGCTCGAGCACGCTGGTCTCGCTCTCATCGCCGTAACCGACGAAGGCGAGCGTGTACTTGTACTCGGTGTTCTCGCTTTGACGCAGCACTTTCATGCCGAGAATGCGCGTATAGAAATCGATGGAACGTTGCAGATCGCCGACGCGCAGCATCGTGTGAAGGAGTCGCATGGTGGGGTTCCTGTTGTTTGATTGCGAAAAGACGACGCGCCCGGTTCGTTTTTATCGATTGGTCGGGCGGCGCGGTTCTCGTCTCGAATTGTACCGGGCACCCGCGGCGCGCGCTGACGGGCGCTCAAAGCGCGGGCAGCAGATCCGGCGGATGATGCTTGAGCGTATGCCGGGCTTCGCGGAACTCGGGAAAGATGGATTCGACGGTTTGCCAGAAACGCGGACTGTGGTTCATCTCGCGCAGATGCGCAAGCTCGTGCGCGACCACATAGTCGATGATCGACATCGGAAAATGAATGAGCCGCCAGTTCAGGCGAATCTTGCCATCGCTCGAACAACTGCCCCAGCGCGTCGCCGCCGACGAAAGCGCATACGCCCGGTATTCCACGCCGAGCTTTCGTGCATAGACCGCGAGCTGCTCGCCGAAGATGCGCTTTGCTTCGCTTTGCAACCAGCCTTGCACGCGGTCCTTGATCTGCTGCGCATCCGCGAGTGCGGGAAGCGGCACACGCAGCACGCCGGTCTCGTCATCGAACGAAAGCGATCCCGCGCCCGCATTCAGCGCCACGCGTATGGTCTTGCCGAGATACGGAAACTGCGCGCCGTCTTTCCAGTCGATGCGCGGCAACGCGCGCTCTTCCACACGCGTCTGCCATTCGGTCAGCTTCTTGAAGATCCAGCTCTGCTTGCCGCCGATCGCGCTTTCGATATCGGCGATCGTCACCCAGCGCGGCGCGGTAATGGTGAGTCCGGTGCCATCGATGCAAAAGCCGATGGTGCGCCGCGCCGACCGCTTCAGCCGATAGTCGAGCGCGCGTGCACCCAGGACGATGCGGCGCTGACGCACGCCTTCCGGCAGTGGTGCGCTTGAAGGAGGAACTTCGCCGCGCAGAGGCGCGGGCGCCGTGGATGGCGCACAGAACTCGGGCGCATGCTCGAACGGTAGATCGAGTTGCAGGGTATCGAGCGCGACGGCGGGGCGCTGTCGCGAAGGTTGCTTCTGCATCGGCTCGGCTTTGCGCTCCCGGCGCAGGAATGACGAGAAGAACGAGAAAGGCACGCCGCGGCTCGATCGGATGCGAATGCGAACGACCGCGTCAGCGGCCAGCGCCCGCCGCGCCAGGTTCACCCGGTCGCACGTCGGGCGTCGCATAAGCGAGCGGATCGATGCGGCGCATCTCCATTTCGATCCAGCTCTCGACTCGCGTGTTCACTTCCTCGGGCGTGAGTCCGGCAGTGTCGATCGGCTGGCCAATCGACACCGTGACTATACCCGGATATTTGATGAACGAATTACGCGGCCAGAGCCGCCCCGCGTTATGCGCGATAGGCACGACCGGCGCGCCCGTCGCCACCGCGAAGCGCGCGCCGCCCGTCTTGTACTTGCCCTGCGTGCCGGTGCGTGTGCGCGTGCCTTCCGGAAACATGATGACCCACGCGCCTTCGTCCATGCGCGCACGGCCTTGCCGCGCGACGGAAACGAACGCATCGCGGCCTTGCTTGCGGTCGATATGCACCATCTTCAGGAGTCCGAGCGCCCAGCCGAAGAATGGCACATAGAGCAGCTCGCGCTTGAACACATAGCAGAGCGGACGCGGCATGAGCGCCGGAAACGCGAGCGTCTCCCAAGCCGATTGATGCTTCGACAACAGCACCGCCGGACCATGCGGCAGATTCTCCATGCCGACGATCTCGTAGCGAATGCCGACCAGATAGCGCAACACGACGATGGTCGACTTGCACCAGCCGGCCGCCATCCAGTAACGCTTGTCGGCCCGCATGAAGGGGAACGCGATGAAGCACGCGGTCGCGTACGGCACGGTGTACGCGACGAAGTAGAGCATCAACAGCAACGAACGGATGAAGCGCATGGAAGGTCAGTGATGCGGCGGCCGGTCAGTCACGATGCCGCGCGAGATAGTCGAGCGCAAAGGCGCGCAGATCCTTGTGAACGCTTAAGCCTTCGGGCAGATTGCCTTCCGCGAGCGTAATCGGTCCCTTGCCGGTCAGAACGAGATGCAAGGGAAAGCCGAGCGCCGCGCCGGCTTGCAGGTCGCGCAGCGAGTCGCCGACGACCGGCGTGTCTTCCGGGTCGATCTCGAAGCGCTCGATGATCTGCTGCAACATGCCAGGCTTCGGCTTTCTGCAATCGCATTGGTCTTCGGCCGTATGCGGACAAAAGAAGATGGCGTCGATACGCCCGCCGACTGCCGCCGTCGCGCGATTCATCTTCTGATGCATGGCGTTGAGCGCGGCCATGTCGAACAGGCCGCGCCCGATCCCCGACTGATTCGATGCGATCGCCACGCGAAAACCGGCCTGATTCAGCCGCGCGATGGCTTCGAGACTGCCGGGAATAGCGACCCATTCGTCCGGCGACTTGATGAAGGCATCGGAGTCGACGTTGATGACGCCGTCGCGATCGAGAATGACCAGTTTGCGATTCATCGTCGTCATGCGGCCAGTTTGGAGATGTCCGCGACGCAGTTCATCTGCTGATGCAATGCGTTGAGGAGCGCGAGGCGGTTGTTACGCAACGCCGCGTCTTCCGCGTTCACCATCACGTCGTTGAAGAATGTGTCGACGGGAGCGCGAAGGGCGGCGAGCGCGGTCAGCGCTTCGGTGTAGTTGCGTGCGGCGAGCTGGCTCTGCACGCGCGGCGTGACACTTTCGATCTGCGCGTAAAGGTCTTTCTCCGCTGCCTCGACGAGCAGTTCCGGATTGACCGCCGTCGGCACGCCTTGCTCGGACTTCCTGAGAATGTTCGAGATGCGCTTGTTGGCGGCCGCGAGCGATGCCGCCTCTGGCAACGAGGCGAATTCGCGCACGGCATCCAGACGCGCGACGATGTCGTCGAGACGCGTAGGATTCAGGCTCAGCACGGCGTCGATCTCGCTCGCGTTGAAGCCGCGTTCGCGCAGAAGACCACGCAGACGATCGAGGAAGAACGCGTAGATTGCTTCGGTCGAATCCGCGACTTGCGGCATGCCGGCGAATTGGCGTTGGGCCGCGTTGACGAGCTCGCGCAGGTCGATCGGCATCTTCTTTTCGAGCAGGATGCGCAGCACGCCGAGCGCATGACGGCGCAGCGCGAACGGATCTTTCTCGCCCGTCGGCGCAAGGCCGATGCCCCAGATGCCGACGATGGTTTCCAGCTTGTCCGCGAGCGCCACCGCGCAACCGACGCCGGTGGACGGCGTGTCGTCGCCCGAGAAACGCGGCTGATAGTGCTCCGAGCATGCGAGCGCCACTTCCTCCGGTTCGCCGTCGTGGCGTGCGTAGTACGTGCCCATCGTGCCTTGCAATTCGGGGAATTCGCCGACCATGTCGGTGAGCAAGTCCGCCTTCGCAAGACGCGCGGCGCGGCGCGTGAGCGCGGCATCGACACCAACGAGCGGCGCGATCTCGCCCGCGAGCGCTTCGAGACGCTCCACGCGCTGCAAGGCCGAGCCGAGCTTGTTGTGGTAGACGACGTTCGCAAGTTGCGGCACGCGGTCTTCGAGGCGCTTCTTCTTGTCCTGCGTGAAGAAGAACTTGGCATCGGCGAGACGCGGACGCACCACGCGCTCGTTGCCTTCGATGATCTCGCCGGGCGTCTTCGTATCGATATTGGAGACGATCAGAAAGCGCGAGCGCAGCTTGCCGTCCTGGTCCGTGAGCGCGAAATATTTCTGGTTGGTCTGCATCGTGAGGATGAGACATTCCTGCGGCACCTGCAGGAACTCGTCGTCGAACCGGCACTGATACACGACCGGCCATTCGACCAGCGCGTTCACTTCGTCGAGCAGCGCTTCGGGCATCACGACGCGATCTTCACCCGCGAACGCCTGCAATTGCGTGCGAATGGATTCGCGGCGGTCGTCGAAATTGGCGACGACATGGCCCTTGGTGCGCAGCGTTTCGGCGTAGTCGTCCGCGCGAGCGATCGCAACGAAGCCTTCCGACATGAAGCGATGACCGATGGTCGTGTCGCCCGCATCGACGCCGAGCGCGCCGACCGGCACGATATCGCGGCCATGCAACGCGACCAGACGCTGCACCGGACGCACGAACTGCACGCTCGCGCCGTCCGGACGCTGATACGTCATGACCTTTGGAATCGGCAACTTGGCCAAGGTTTCGTCGAGCGCGGCTTGCAAGCCTTCGGTGAGCGTTGCGCCCGGCGCCGCGTAGCGCAGGAAGAACGCTTCGGCCTTGCCGTCCTGCGCGCGTTCGAGTTCGCCAACGGGGAAGTCGGGAAAGCCGAGCGCCGCAAGCTTCTTGGCGAGCGGCGGCGTGGGATTGCCGCTCGCGTCGAGCGCGACGGTCACGGGCAGCACCTTCTCGCGCACCTGCTTTTCCGGGGCGACGTTGCGCACGTTTTCGATCAGCACGGCGAGCCGGCGCGGCGTGGCGTATTTTTCGAACGATGCCGCGCCTTCGATCAGATCGCGCGCGGCCAAACGCTCGACGATGCCTTCGGCGAAAGCGGTGCCGAGACGCGCGAGCGCCTTCGGTGGCAGTTCTTCGGTCAACAGCTCGACGAGCAGAGAAGCGGAAGTGGATTGCGTCATTGTTCTGTCGTCTCTCGTCAAGCTTGTTCGGTGTTGCCGGGATTGCTTTCGACTTTCAACGCGGGCGCCCAGGCGGGACGCGCCGCTTCCTCGCTGTCGGTGATGAGCCCGGCTGCGGCGTGCACCGGATTGCCGAGCATCGGGAAGCCGAGCGCTTCGCGCGAATCGTAATACGCCTGCGCGACGAGTCGTGACAACGCGCGGATGCGGCCGATATACGCCGCGCGCTCCGTCACGGAAATGGCGCCGCGCGCATCGAGCAGATTGAATGTGTGGCCGGCCTTGAGCACGAGTTCGTAGGCGGGCAGCGCGAGCTTCGCTTCGATCATCTTTTTCGCTTCGGCTTCGTAGCTATTGAAGAAGGTGAAAAGCAGATCGACGTTCGCGTGTTCGAAGTTATACGTGGACTGTTCGACTTCGTTCTGGTGATAGACATCGCCATACGTAAGGCGCCGCAGTTCGCGGCCATTCGGGCCGTCTTCCTGCCATTCGGTCCAGATGAGGTCATAGACGTTATCGACCTTTTGCAGATACATCGCGAGACGTTCCAGACCGTAGGTGATTTCGCCGAGCACCGGCTTGCAGTCGAGACCGCCTGCTTGCTGGAAGTACGTGAACTGCGTGACTTCCATGCCGTTCAGCCAGACTTCCCAGCCGAGCCCCCAAGCGCCGAGCGTGGGATTTTCCCAGTCGTCTTCGACGAAGCGCACGTCGTTCTGCTTCAGATCGAAGCCGAGCGCTTCGAGCGAGCCGAGGTAGAGATCGAGGATATTTTCCGGCGCGGGCTTGAGCACCACTTGATACTGATAGTAGTGCTGCAGGCGGTTCGGGTTCTCGCCATAGCGGCCGTCCTTGGGGCGGCGCGACGGCTGCACGTAGGCGGCACGCCACGGTTCCGGGCCGATGGCGCGCAAAAACGTATGAACGTGCGAGGTGCCGGCGCCGACTTCCATGTCGATCGGCTGAAGAAGCGCGCAGCCCTTGTCGTTCCAGTAGGACTGCAGCGTCAGGATGATTTGCTGAAAGGTGAGCATGATTGCCTTTGATGCGGACCGGACGCGGCCGTGGACGCAGACGTCATGGTGCTCGTGACGGCACGGACCCGAGGCTCGGCGGAATACCGAAACTCTCGATTCTAGCGTATGGCGGGGTGGGGGAGCTTGCGTATGGGTTGCCGAGCGCGGATAAGGTGTCGGACCGATCCCATGCGCGGTGAGCCTTCGCGTGACTCGGTAGCTTGGATCGATGCGGCGCGCGCACCGGCATGAGCGCATGCCGCAGTCGCATTTACGAGCGTTTTCTCCCCGGCGCAAACGCAAATGCCAACGCCAGCAACAACAGCGAAACGGCAATCACGGTGACGTTCCCGCTCGTCACATAAGGCGTGCGCCCCGACATTCCCTGCACCGTCGCCTCCAGCACGCCTGTCGTGAACGTCGGCAGACGCGAGACGATATCGCCGTTCGCCGCGATCACCGCGGTCATTCCCGTGTTGGTCGCGCGCAGCATCGGCCGGCCGGTTTCGATCGAACGCATGCGTGCGATCTGCAAGTGCTGGTCGAGCGCGATCGTATTGCCGAACCACGCGAGATTGGTCGAGTTCACCAGCACGCCCGCAGGCGCTTCCTGCTCGCGGATCGTATGCGCGATCTCTTCGCCGAAGATGTCCTCGTAACAGATATCGACGGCTACGGGCTGGTTATGCACGAAAAACGCCTTCTGCGCGATCGGCCCGCGCGCGAGATCGCCGAGCGGAATGCCCATCAGTTGCACGAACCAATGAAACCCGAGCGGCACGAACTCGCCGAACGGCACGAGATGATGCTTGTCGTAGCGATAGACATCGAGCGTCCCCGGCGTAATGCCAAAGAGACTGTTTGTGAAGTCGGTCACGCGGCCATCGGGCAGAACCGTTACGCCAATTGCACCGAACAGGATCGATGACTTCGTATTGTCGGCGAAGCTGCGAATCTTGGCGGCGAAATCATGCGGCACCTGAACAGCCAGCACCGGCAGCGCGGTTTCGGGTGTCACGATGAGATCGGCGGGTTTCTCCGTGATGAGCCGCTCATAAAGCGCGAGCGATGCATCCACGCCCGCCTGTTCGAACTTCATCTCCTGTTTGACATTGCCTTGCAGGAGCCGCACGGTGAGCGGCGCGTTGGCGGGCGTCGTCCATTGCACGAGCGAGAGCAGCATGCCGGCGACGATCAGCGCGAGCGCAACCGCGCCCGGTACAAAACGCGCAGCGCGCGCTCGGCTGACTTGATAGACCGTTTGAACGATCAGCGCGGCGACGAGCGCCAGCACCCATGCAACGCCATATACACCGACGACCGAACCGAAGCCCGCGAGCGGTCCATCGACTTGCGCATAGCCGCTTGCGAGCCAGGGAAAGCCCGTGAACACGAGCCCGCGCAACCACTCGCCGATAGCCCACGCGCTCGCGAAGGCGAACGCGCCGTGCCAGGTGGGCACGTAGCGCGACGCGGTTTCGATATCTTGCACGGTGGCCGCGTCTTCATCGCCGAAACGGGCGCGCCCTGCGACGAGCGCCCAGAGCGCGCTCGATAATGCCGGATACATCGCGAGATACAGGCAAAAAAGCGCGACGGCGGCCGCCGCGAGCGGCGCGGCCATGCCGCCGTACACATGCATGCTGACATAGAGCCACCACACGCCCGTGACGAAATTGCCGAAACCGAACGCCCAGCCGGTTGCCGCCGCGCTCTTCCAACTGGTCGCGCGTGAGAGCCACGCGAAGAACAGCGTGAAGAGCACGAGCTCGATCCAGCCGCCATGCGGCGTCGGCGCGAACGAAAGCGTGTTGGCCGCGCCGAGCACGGCGGCCACGAGGTAATGCCAGAAGGGAAGGGCGCGGGGCGTATTGCCGGTTGCGGATTCAGATGCCGCGCGTCGGCGCGAGAGAAGACGGAACGATGAGTCGGTCATGGAATACGTGGTTGACGGCGGAGCCGTGCGGGAGCGGAGGTGTGGTCGTGGTTTGCGATCGAGACTTTATCAATCGCGCACCCCTCAATCCCGCAGCTCATCCTCGTCATCGGCATCATGCCGGCGATGCTGCGCCACGCTCGGCACGCGCCTCACGAGCAGCACGTGAATCTGCCGCGCATCGCCACGCAGTATCTCGAACACGAAGTCGTCGATGCGCACCTTCTCGCCGCGATGCGGCACGCGCCCGAAACGATGCGTGACGAGCCCGCCGATGGTGTCCACTTCCTCGTCGGAAAAGTCGCTGCCGAATTGCTCGTTGAATTGTTCGATGCCCGTCAGCGCGCGCACCCGATACTTTCCGTCCGGCGACGCGATGATATTGCCCGCTTCCTCGTCGAAATCGTATTCGTCCTCGATATCGCCGACGATCTGCTCCAGCACGTCTTCGATGGTGATGAGGCCCGCGACGCCGCCGTATTCATCGACGACGATGGCAATGTGATTGCGGTTCACACGAAAGTCGTGCAGCAGCACGTTCAGACGTTTCGATTCCGGAATGAACACGGCGGGGCGCAGCATGCCGCGCACATCGAACTCTTCTTCCGCGTAATAACGCAGCAAATCCTTCGCGAGCAGGACGCCAATGATGTTGTCGCGATTGCCCTCGAACACCGGATAGCGCGAGTGTGCTTTTTCCAGCACGAACGGGATGAATTCCGCGGGCGTTTCGGCGATGTTTATGGCGTCCATCTGGGCGCGCGGCACCATGATGTCGCGCGCGCAGAGATCGGACACCTGAAAGACGCCTTCGATCATCGAAAGCGAATCGGCGTCGAGCAGGTTGCGTTCGTGCGCGTCCTGCAGCACTTCGAGAAGCTCGTCGCGCGACTCGGGTTCGTGCGAGATGAAGTCGGTCAGGCGTTCGAGCAACGAGCGCTTTTCCGGCGGTTTTTCGGAGTGTCGTCGACTGGGATAGGGTTCGTTCATAGCGGAGCGCCCGGGAATGCCCGGGCGCGTTTTAGCGGAAAGTTAAGCATACACCAAGGAAAATAGCGGCCGGGGTGAAGCGGCGCGCGCGCTTCTTCTGCGAAGGAGATGCTAGCCGAGAATTATGCGAGATGTGTGTCTCGTGCGCGGATTGGCCATCCGGACGATCTTCGTACGATGCCCGAGCGCGCGCCTTCACTCCGCGTTTTGCCCCTTGCAGCGCCGCAACAGCGCTTCCAGCGCGCGGTCCGGCATGCCGCTTTCGCGCAGCGCCACGACCGTGCGGCTCACGTAATCGAGCGTCGTGCCATAACGGCCGCTCGCGCAGCCGAGCACGGTCCGAACGATCGGGTCCGCGAGCTTGCCTGTGTACGACACCACGTCGCGACGCATCACGAAGGCAAGCGCATCGACGCGCCGGCCGTCGATCAGCGTGCACGGCAGCCACGCGGGACGGTACGAGCCCATTGCCATTTCGCGTCGCCAGAGCACTTCGAGATGTTCGTGCGCCTCGGTTCCGGACAGGCGAAACGCCATGCCGGTGCACGAGCCTCCGCGATCGAGCGCGAGCACGAGGCCCGGCTGTTCCGGCGTGCCGCGATTCACGCGCGACCACAAGTAGAGCCCGCGATGATAGCCATGCACCTTGCCGCGCACGGCTTCGAGCGTCGGCAAGCCGGGGTTCCAGATGAGCGATCCATAGCCGAAAAGCCAGATGTCGGATTTGCCGTCCCAATCGGCGAAAGTCACCGCGCGCGAGGCGGCGAGCTCCTCGTCGGTGAGAAGCGCGGAGTTGCCCAGCACCGGCGGATAGTCGGGGCACGGCGTGGCGGGTTCGTAAAAGGGCGTGGGTTCAGGCGTCTTGTCGTTCACGGCGCGTGGCAAGGCATCTCGATGAAGACCGGGGATCAGACGAGCGGCACGTAGGGATCGGTGAAACCCAGAGACTGCATGATATCCGTCTCGATCGATTCCATCTCTTCCGCCTCGCTTTCGACCTCGTGGTCATAGCCTTGCGCATGCAGCGTGCCATGCACAATGAGATGCGCATAATGCGCGGCGAGCGGCTTGCCTTGCTCGGCGGCCTCGCGCTCGACGACCGGGCAGCAAAGAATGAGATCGCCGGCGACCGGATCTTCTTCCGACTCGGCATAGGCAAAGGTCAGCACATTGGTCGCGTAATCCTTTTGCCGATACGTCCGGTTCAGCATGCGGCCTTCTTCTTCATCGACGAAACGCACGGTCAATTCGGCGTCCGCGAAGAGCGAAGCCTTGATCCAGCGCGCAACCGTCGCACGCGGCAACAGCGCCTTGTGCGACGGATACGCTTTCGCGGCAGGAAACTGCAGCGTCAAAGTGAGGCGAGGCATGACTTCACTCGGACCTTTGCCGCGCTTCCGCGATTGCCGCATCTTTTTGCGATTGCGCGTCGTAAGCCTCGACGATACGCGCGACCAGCGGATGGCGCACCACGTCCGCCGACGTGAAGTGCGTGATCGCGATGCCGCGCACTTCCGCCAGCACATGCTGCGCTTCGATCAGGCCGCTCTTGTGTCCGCGCGGCAAATCGACTTGCGTGGTGTCGCCGGTTACGACCGCCTTCGAGCCGAAGCCGATACGCGTGAGGAACATCTTCATCTGTTCGGGCGTGGTGTTTTGCGCCTCGTCCAGAATGATGAACGCGTGGTTCAGCGTGCGCCCGCGCATGTAGGCGAGCGGCGCGATTTCGATCATCTGGCGCTCGAACATCTTGGCGGTCTTGTCGAAGCCGAGCAGGTCGTAGAGCGCGTCGTAGAGCGGACGCAGATACGGATCGACCTTTTGCGCGAGGTCGCCCGGCAGGAAGCCGAGCCGCTCGCCCGCTTCCACGGCGGGTCGCGTTAGCACGATGCGCTTGACCTGATCGCGTTCGAGCGCGTCCACCGCGCAGGCAACCGCGAGATAAGTCTTCCCCGTGCCCGCCGGCCCGATGCCGAAGGTCACGTCGTGCGCGATGATCTGCTTCAGATAATCGCGTTGCGCGGGCGTGCGGCCACGCAAATCGGCGCGGCGCGTGTAGAGCTTGGGACCGTGGTCTTCTTCGTCGCCCAGGTCGATGGTGGCGCTGGGTTCGTCGAAGGGATGGTCCGGATCGCCGCGAAAACGCGGATCAATCGGCGCTTCTTCTTCCTTCGCCTTCGCGCGGCGCGTTGCGTGGCGCGCTTCGACCAGCGCGAGCTGGATATCGTCCACCGAGAGCGGATCGCGCGCGCGGTTGTAGAAGTTTTCGAGCGCGGTAAGCGCGACCTTTGCGCCACGGCCGCGAATGGCGATCTTGTGGCCGCGCCGCGAAAGCGTCACGTCGAGCGCCTGCTCGATTTGCCGCAGGTTCTCGTCGAGCGGGCCGCAGAGGTTGGCGAGCCGCGCGTTGTCATCGCGCGGAGCGGTGAATTCCAGATGCTGCTGAGGAGCGTTCTTCAAGGCGAAGGGGGTGTCCTTAACTTAGTTGGCCAACTCGGGCGTCGCCGCCGTATCCGGCGCGAGCACCAGTGCGCCGCGCAACGAGTGCGGGTACGCGTGATTGATCTCGACGTCGATCATTTGGCCGATCAGGCGCTTGTGAGCCGAAAGCGGCGCCGGGAAATTGACCACGCGATTGTTCTGCGTGCGTCCGGCGAGCTCGCTCGGGTCCTTGCGCGACGGGCCTTCCACGAGAATACGCTGCACCGAGCCGAGCATGGAATTGCTGATCTTGACGACGTTTTCCTCGATAGTCGCCTGCAAATGTTGCAAGCGCTTGAGTTTGACTTCGCGCGGCGTGTCGTCGTGCAGATTCGCGGCGGGCGTGCCGGGACGCGGGCTGTAGATGAACGAGAAACTCGTGTCGTAGCTCATCTCGTGAATGAGCGCCATCATCTTGTTGAAATCGTCTTCGGTTTCGCCGGGGAAGCCGACGATGAAATCCGTCGACAGCGAAAGGTCCGGGCGAATGGCGCGCAGCTTGCGGATCACCGATTTGTATTCGAGCACGGTATAGCCGCGCTTCATCGCCATGAGAATGCGGTCGGAACCATGCTGCACCGGCAAATGCAAATGGCTCACGAGCTTCGGCACCTTGGCGTAGGTATCGATGAGGCGCTGCGTGAATTCCTTCGGATGCGACGTCGTATAGCGAATGCGCTCGATGCCCGGCACTTCCGCGACATACTCGATGAGCGTGGCGAAGTCGGCGATTTCCTGCGAACCGAGCGTCAGCGCGCCGCGATAAGCGTTCACGTTCTGGCCGAGCAGCGTGACTTCGCGCACGCCCTGGTCGGCCAGGCCGGCGATTTCGGTGAGCACGTCGTCGAGCGGGCGCGAGACTTCCTCGCCGCGCGTGTAGGGCACGACGCAATAGCTGCAATACTTGCTGCAGCCTTCCATGATCGATACGAACGCGCTCGGGCCTTCGACGCGCGCGGGCGGCAGGTGATCGAACTTTTCGATTTCCGGAAACGAGATGTCCACCTGCGCGCGGCCGGTCGAGCGGCGCTTGTCGATCATGGCGGGCAGGCGATGCAGCGTTTGCGGACCGAACACGAGATCCACGTAAGGTGCGCGCGAAACGATGGACGCGCCTTCCTGGCTCGCGACACAACCGCCTACGCCAATCAGCAGATTCGGGTTTGCTTCCTTCAATTCGCGCACGCGGCCGAGGTCGGAAAACACTTTTTCCTGGGCCTTCTCACGCACCGAGCACGTGTTGAACAGGATGACGTCCGCATCTTCAGGCGTGTCGGTCTTGACGAGCCCTTCCGCCGCGCCGAGCACGTCGACCATCTTGTCGGAGTCGTACTCGTTCATCTGGCAGCCGAAGGTCTTTACATATACTTTCTTGGTCATGAATGGTCGCCGGTCGCAGTGGTTAACCTGGGGGCGCTAAAAGAGATTGAGAGGGTTTTGCGCGTGAGTGCCGCGCTTTTGCAGCAATCTGCACGGCTTCTACTTGTAATTAGGCCGATATTATAGCTCTGGCGACAAATCCTGACGAAGCCCGACGCGCTCGGGCGGATACGCCAGATCGCCAAGCAGTTCGCCCGTGGTCGTCTCGAAGCGTTCGATCAGAAAATCCAGCAGCACGCGCACGCGCGGCGCCATATATCGATTGGCGTGGAAGAGCGCGTGTACGGGCGCTTCGTGCGTGCACCAGTCGGGCAGAATCAACTGCAGCGCGCCCGAGCGCACGTCGGCGGCAATGTCCCAGATCGACTGATGCGCGATGCCATGTCCCGCCAGCGCCCACGCGCGCGCGATGGCGCCGTCGTTGGTTTCCCAGGCATCGGCGACGGGCAAGGTGTAGGAATAGCGCTCCTCGCCGCGCACGAAAGCCAGTTCGTTGAGGGTTCCCGCAGCGGTGAAAATCACGACGAAGTGGTGCCCGGTTAGTTCGGCGGGCGTGTGCGGCACGCCTTTGCGCGCGAGATAGTTCGGCGACGCGCACAGCACGCGCCGATTCGGCGCCAGCGAGCGTGCCGTGAGCCCGCTGTCCGGCGGCGCGCCGAAGCGAATCGCCAGATCGATTTCCTCCTGCAGCAGATTCGACACCGAGTCCGACAGCGTGAGCGCGAAGCTCACGTCCGGATGCAGGCGGCTGAAGTCGTCCAGCCAGCCGCGCAGCATGTGCCGGCCGAAATCCGACGTCGCGGAAATGCGGACTTTGCCGCGCACGCGATTTTGCCCGGCTTGCAGCGCCGCTTCGGCGTCGTCGATAGCCTGCAGCGCGATACGGCAATGCTGCAAGTACAGCCGCCCTTCGTCCGTCAGGCGCAATTGGCGCGTGGTGCGCTCGAAGAGCCGCGCGTGCAGCGCTTTTTCCAGCTTGATGAGCCGCGCGCTCGCCGCCGCTGGCGACAAGCCGAGTTTGCGTCCCGCCGCCGACAGGCTGCCGAGCGTGGCGGCTTCGGTGAAAAGGCGCATGTCGCCTAGCCGATCCATTGTCATCTTCAAATCCGGTTTGACAATGATTCAAAGGCTAGCCCAATTATCAACGGCGCGCCATGCGGTCACAATCCGTCCAACTCGTTTCAGGTTCAACGCCATGCAACTCGATCACGTGACTATCGTCGCGCCGGACTGCGATTCGATGATGCGTTTCTTCGTCGATGTCGCCGGGATGTCAGTGGGTCCGCGACCGCCATTCGGTGTAAGCGGCTACTGGCTGTATCTTGGCGCGCGGCCGGCCGTGCATCTGATCGCGACGGGCGATGCGTCTGTCGCCGCGCACCCCGATGCGACGCGCATCGACCATCTCGCGCTGCGTATCGACGACGAAGCCGAGTGGCGCACGCTCATCGACCGTCTCGAATGTCGCGGCTACGCCTATCGGATCGCGGAAGTGCCGCTTGCGCGCGAACGTCAGCTTTTCGTGCGGCTTGCGCCGGGCGTGGTTGTCGAGTTCGTGACCGCGCGCCATTGATCTATTTCGGAGCATGACCATGCCTTTACCTCTTCTCGCGCTGGCGATCAGCGCGTTCGCCATCGGCACGACCGAGTTCGTCATCATGGGCTTGCTGCCCAACGTCGCACGCGATCTTTCCGTATCGATTCCATCGGCAGGGCTGCTCGTCACGGGCTATGCGCTCGGCGTGGCGGTCGGCGCGCCGCTGCTCGCCGTGCTTACGAGCAAAATGCCGCGCAAGCTCGCGCTGCAATTGCTGATGCTCGTGTTTATCGTCGGCAACGTGTTTTGCGCGCTCGCACCGAACTACGGTTTGCTGATGATCGCGCGCGTCGTGACCTCGTTCGCGCACGGTTCGTTCTTCGGCATCGGCGCGGTGGTCGCGGCGTCGCTCGTGCCCGCCGACAAACGCGCGAGCGCCATTGCGCTCATGTTCACCGGCCTCACGCTCGCGAACGTGCTGGGCGTGCCGTTCGGGACGTTCGTCGGTCAGGAACTGGGCTGGCGCGCGACGTTCTGGATCGTCGCCGGTCTCGGCTTGCTGTCCGCGCTCGGCGTGACCGCGCTCGTGCCGAATCGTCACGATGCGGCACCAAGCGGACTCGGCCGCGAAGTACGCGTGTTGCGCGACCCGCAGGTCTGGCTCGCGCTGACGATGACCGTGCTCGGCTTCGGCGGCGTGTTCGTCGTGTTCACGTATATCGCGCCGATTCTCGAACAGGTCGGCGGCTTCTCGCCGCGCGGCGTGACGCTCGTGCTCGTGCTGTTCGGCATCGGGCTTACGGTCGGCAATACGATTGGCGGCAAGCTCGCGGACCGCGCGTTGATGCCTTCGCTGATGGGCATTTTGCTGGCGCTTGCCATCGTGATGACCGTGTTCGCAAAGACGAGCCACAGTCAGGTCGGCGCGATCGTGACGATCTTCGTCTGGGGCATCGCGGCGTTCGCGACGGTGCCGCCGTTGCAGACACGCGTGGTCGAGAAGGCGAAGGACGCGCCCAATCTTGCTTCGACGTTGAACATCGGCGCGTTCAATATTGGCAATGCGGGTGGCGCCTGGCTCGGCGGCGCGGTACTGACGCATGGTTATGGGCTCGATGTGTTGCCTTGGGCGGCGGCGATGGTCGCAGTGGCCGCTCTTGGGGTGACGTGGTTCGCGGCGCGCTTCGATGCGCCGCAGGTCAGGTCAGGGGTGAAAGCGGCGGATTCGAATGCTTAACCATCCGCCCACGCCTTCGCCGCCTTCACCGCCCGCTGCCATCCCGCGAGAGACGCCTCGACATCGGCGGCGGGCATCGTCGGTGTGAACTGCCGCTCGAGTTGCCACTGCGATTTCAGCTCGTCGATGTCCTTCCAATATCCGACCGCGAGCCCCGCGAGATAAGCCGCGCCAAGCGCGGTCGTTTCGGCGATGCGCGGTCGCACCGCATCCACGCCCAGGATGTCCGCCTGAAACTGCATCAACAGATCGTTGGCGCAAGCACCGCCATCCACCCGCAATTGGGCGATGCGTATGCCCGAATCCGCTTCCATCGCGCGCAAGACATCGACCGATTGATAAGCGATCGAATCCAGCGCCGCCCGCGCAATATGGGCGGAAGTCGTCCCGCGCGTCACGCCGAACAGTGTGCCGCGAGCCCGCGCGTTCCAGTGCGGCGCGCCCAAGCCAGCGAAAGCGGGCACGAGATACACGCCATCGCTATGCGGCACGCCGCGCGCAAGGGCTTCGACGTCACTCGCGCGGCGAATTAGTCCCAACCCGTCGCGCAGCCATTGCACGACCGCGCCCGCAATAAAAATACTGCCTTCGAGCGCATAGTTCACCGTATCGCCGATTTGCCAGGCAATCGTCGTCACGAGATTGTTGCTCGACTCGATCGGCGTTTCGCCCGTGTTCATCACGAGGAAGCAGCCGGTGCCGTAAGTGTTCTTCACCATGCCGGTATCGATACACATCTGGCCGAACAACGCGGCATGCTGGTCGCCGGCAATGGACGCGAGTGGAAGATCGGCCGCGAACACGGTGCCCTGCGTCGTGCCATACACCTCAGATGAACTGCGTACTTCCGGCAGCATGCTGCGCGGTATCTCGAATGCCTCGAGCAGTTCGTCGTCCCAGCGGCGCGCGTGGATGTCGAACAGCATGGTGCGCGACGCATTGGTGATGTCGGTGACATGCAAACCGCGCCGCCTGAAGTTCCACACGAGCCAGCTATCCACCGTGCCGAACGCGAGCCGTCCCTGCTTCGCCTTGTCGCGCGCGCCTTCGACGTTATCGAGAATCCAGCGGATCTTGCTCGCCGAGAAATACGCGTCGATGGGCAACCCCGTCTTCGCGCGCACCATGGTTTCGAGCCCGCGTGCCTTGAATTCGTCACACAGCGAGGCCGTGCGCCGGTCCTGCCAGACGATCGCGTTATAGATCGGCTTTCCCGTTTCCCGATCCCACACGATGGTCGTTTCGCGCTGATTCGTGATGCCCACCGCCGCAATCGACGACGCGCTCAAACCCGCCCGCGTCACGGCTTCGGCGGCGACGCCCGCCTGAGTCGACCAGATTTCCTGCGGATCGTGCTCGACCCAGCCCGCTTGCGGATAAATCTGCTGAAACTCCTTCTGCGCCACCGAAACGACATTGCCATTCCTGTCGAACAGCATGGCCCGCGAACTGGTCGTGCCCTGGTCGAGCGCGAGGACGTACTGATCCTGCATGGTCATCTCCCGAAAGTGCACGGATCGGCGTGCTTGTGAAATCGAGCGATGCCGTGCGAGGTCTGCATGCGCAATCTATCGGACGCGCGGCATGCGTACAACCTAGCCGGATGGCATAGGCCATTAGCACATAGCGCCGTAAGGAGCCGTTCGCGCCAAGGAAACCGTAAGAATGCCTATGCCAGTTGGCCGAGTGGCGCGAACTCGCGGTTCGTCCGATACTGGCAACTCGAAATCGGGCAACGGGTGAATGCAATGCGAATGCGGGTTCTGTCAGGCGTGCTGGGCGTGGCCGTGCTGGCCGGCTGTGTAGCGACGCCGAATATCGACGGATCGAGCGGTGCGCCGTCGTTCAGCGCGTTGCAGGAAATGTGCGGGACCACGCAGGTGGACTACGGCGGGGACGCGCCGTCCGTCTACACGGCGTTCTTCGACGCTTACGTGGCGCAACGGCGCGGCGGGTTATCGAAGGATCGCTATTGCGCGTTTCAGGGGACGATCGCCGCGCGCTACGGCGTATATCGCGCGAATTCGGGGCCGGAGGCGCAAAGTGCGTGGGCCAGCTTCTTTCTGGATCAGCGTGCGCAGGCTTTGAGCTGGCGTGCGGCAGTCGATCCGACGCTGCGGGCAGGATAGGACGCGGCGCAGATAAGTCCGCGTCCGACATCGCTTGGGAAGCGAAGGCTAGGAGAACCGCTTGAATGCCTTGATGGTGGAGTCGCCAGTTGCGGTAAGGCGCCATTGTTGTCGGCCCGAAGCCAGGTTCTCGAGTTGAACGAGTTGACGTTCGAGCAATGCATCGAGTTCATCGCGTTCCATGTCGACCTGATTGGGCTCTTCCTGAACCAGCAGCAGCGTGGCGAATTCGTGCGGACTCAGCATTCGTGTTCTCCATTAAGACCGAACGGCAAGGCGACCGGCTTTGTGAGCCGGGTCTCTTTGCTTCTAAGCGTTTAATTGGAAGACTTCAATCTGCCGGGCAGTCGCGTTGTCGTGTGCTGCGTTTGCCAGGAATTCGGATTGTAGGCAAGCGTCTGAAGAGTGCCAAACTCCCGGTGAAAATTTTGGCTTTGACATTTCCTCGTCGCGCAAGCGGGTCCCAAGTCAGCCGAACTTGAAGAAATTACTTGAAGGTTTTGCCGCACTGCAAACACCTCGAACTAGGTCTTTTTCAGCGCCATGCGATTGACTCATCAATTGCGGCGACAAATGAATTTGCTTTGAATTAAGCAGACAATGCACCATTCGTTCTTTTGAACTGTCGGCTGATCGACGCGGCAAGCCGTCAGACCAGAGCGGCTCGCTGTTAATCCGGACATCAATCACATGACTCGTTTCAACTGGCAGAACCCTTATCCGACTCCGCGCTTGCCGGTTTTTGCGCGCAATATCGTTTCGACGTCGCATCCGCTGGCCGCTCAAGCTGGTTTACGCATGCTCTGGAAGGGCGGTAACGCCGTGGATGCGGCCATCGCCGCAGCGGCCGCTATCACGGTCGTCGAGCCGGTTTCATGCGGGCTCGGCGGCGACGCGTTCGCGCTGGTCTGGGACGGCAACCAATTGCATGGACTGAACGCTTCGGGCGTGGCGCCAGCAGCCTGGAACGTGGACTATTTCCGCACCAAATACGGCGAAGAGAACGGTCTTGCCCGTCAACCCAAACGCGGCTGGGACGCGGTGACGGTGCCCGGCGTCATCGCCGGATGGGAAGCGCTTCACGCGAAGTTTGGTTCGCTGCCCTTCGCCGATTTGATGCAACCTGCCATCGAAATCGCGGAGCGCGGACACGCGGTGGCCAGCATCGTCGCCTATAAATGGGCGGCCGCCGTGCCTGAACTGAAAGACCAGCCAGGTTTCGCGGATGTCTTCATGCCGCGTGGACGCGCGCCCGAAGTCAGCGAACTCGTGCGTTTTCCCGGCCATGCGAACACGTTGCGACGGCTCGCGGAGCACGGCCCGCGCGCGTTTTACGAAGGCGAAAGCGCCGAGCGCATCGCTGCGTTCTCGCGGCAGGGCGGCGGCGCCATGACCATGGACGATCTCCGAAATTACCGCGCCGAGTGGGTCGAGCCGATTCAGAAGGATTATCGCGGCTACACCGTGCACGAGATTCCGCCGAACGGACAGGGAATCGCGGCGCTCATCGCGCTTGGCATCCTCGACAAGTTCGATGTCCGCGCGCTGACCGTCGACCGCATCGAGTCGCAGCATCTGCAGATCGAGGCGATGAAACTCGCGTTCGCGGATGTATATCGCTATGTCGCCGATCCGCGCTCGATGGAAGTCACGCCCGAGCAAATGCTCGACGACGCCTACCTCACGGAACGCGCCAAGCTGATCGATCCGAACAAGGCAAGGCATTTCGACTTCGGCATGCCGAAAGCGGGCGGCACCATCTACATGTCGGTCGCCGACGAGCGCGGCATGATGGTGAGCTTCATTCAATCGAACTACATGGGTTTTGGCTCGGGCGTGGTCGTGCCGGATACGGGCATCTCGCTGCAAAACCGCGGTTGCGGGTTCTCGATGGACCCGAAGTCAGCGAACGTGGTCGAGGGCGGCAAGCGGCCGTTCCACACGATCATTCCTGCGTTCCTCACGCAAGAAGTGGATGGCCAGCGCGAGGCCGTCATGAGCTTCGGCGTGATGGGCGGCGACATGCAGCCGCAAGGACATCTGCAGTCGATCGTGCGCATGCTCGACTACGGGCAACAGCCTCAGGCCGCCTGTGACGCGCCGCGCTGGAAGGTGAATCACGATTTCACGATCGATATCGAAGCGACACTCGACCTCGAAACGGCCCGCGCGCTCGAAGGGCTCGGCCACACCATCAAGTCGGTCGACGATCCATACATGGATTTCGGCTCGGGACAATACATCTGGAAGCTGGATCGCCACGATCCAGAGCGTGGTTACGTTGCCGCAAGCGACAGTCGACGCGACGGGCTCGCGGCCGGCTTCTGAGCATGCACGCGCCGGCAGCTAATCACGGCGGCAGGCGCGTCGTCGACGCCAGATCGCGCAACCTCCCTTGGCGGCACATTTCGTGCTCTATCGTGCGCCAGCCGTTCTTGCGCATCGACGCGTAAGAATTTGACATAGACGGAACTGCGCTGATGCGGCGCAAGTCTGTCCCCATGTCTGCAAATTCATTGCAGGACGGCTAAGATGGAAAAACAAGCCGTTAAGACGCGAAGTTGAAGTCGCCCGAGCCGAATGGTTCGCGGCGTCGCCTGAACCTCGGCCCGCTCTTGTTGGCCGATGGCGCGTTCAGTCCATCCAGGGAGCGCGATACATGCACACCGATAGTACCCATGTGATGCCGTGGCGCATCGAAGACATCGATCTCAACCGGATCGATCGTCAGAAGGCGGCATCCAACGAACATCTTCTTTTGCTGTTGTGCGCATGCTCATTCATCGAGAGCGGCACGGATCTCTACACGAGCAATCTCAGCAAATATTTTCACGACGACCCCGAGATTTCGGCGTGGCTGAACGACGAATGGGAGCCCGAAGAAATGCAGCACGGCCGGGCGCTCAAGATTTACATCAACCACATCTGGCCGGAATTCGACTGGGACCGGGCTTTCAAGAGCTTCTTCGACGAGTACTCGCTAACGTGTTCCTACGAAGCGTTCGAGAAAAAGCGTGCGCTCGAAATGGTGGCACGGTGTGTTGTCGAAACGGGCACGGCCACGCTGTATCGCGCGATCAACGACTGCTCGGACGAGCCGGTGTTGAAGGAGATCACCGACAACATCCGCACAGACGAAGTGCGCCACTACAAGCACTTTTTCCGCTTCTTCAAGAAGTGGAACAAGATCGAAGGCAACGGGCGTCTCGCCGTGCTTGGCGCGTTGATCCGTCGCGTGATGGAACTGAAGAGCGAAGACTCGGAGATCGCGCTACGGCACGTGTTTGCGGTGCGTTATCCCGAGCGCGTCAAGGACTCGAGCTATAACCGCGAACTGTTCGCGCAGGTGAACGCGCTCGTGCGGCGCAATCTCTCGGCGGATCAGTGCATCAAGATGCTATTGAAGCCGCTCGATCTGCCCGCGCGTATTCAGCCGGGCGTTCACTATCCGCTTGCCAAGATCACGCAGTTGTTTTTCCGCTGATCAGGGCGATGCCCGCTCAGGTTCATGCGGGCATTCGGTGGATCTGCCTTTCAAGTCATTTCCCCCATGACCGATGCCACGCCGCGTCAGGCCGAACTCTCGTCGCAAACGCCTTTCGATGAATGGCCGCCGGAACTCAGGACGCTCTTAGATGGCACGCTGACCGGCGCGCCCGTCGGCTTCACGGCGTCGCTATGTGCCGTCGACAGCGGCGGGCGCGTCCGCACCGCGCTCCTAAGTGCGGGCGAGCTGCTCGCGCCCGACGCGCGCACGCTCGTGTTCGCGTTGTGGCCCGGCTCGCGTACCGCGCAGGCGATCGCCGCGAGCGGGCGCGCGACCATCGCCTTCGTATTCGACGAAGCGTTCTTTCAGGTTCAGCTGGATACGCGCCGCGTGGCGCTCGACGATGTCCCGCTCGCATGCTTTGTCGCCACGATCGAAAGCGGCGAAGCGCAACGTGTCGCCTATGCGCGTTTGAAGAGCGGGATTACGTTCGAACTGACGGAGACCGAGAGCGTGCTCACGCGCTGGCGTGAGCAGCTTGACTGGCTGAAGCGGGCAGCGAGCGCTGCCGCCTGAAACACACCTTCGAATACTTAACGTCCGCGGCCGCCCGAGCGCATGCCGTCGCGCCGCGCGCCGCCGCTGTCGCTGCGCGCCTTGCCGCCGAGCAGCGCGCCGGGATTACCGGCCTTTGCGTTCGGATTCGCCGCGCGTGCCGCATCCGGACGGCGCGTTGCCGCGCCTGCATTGGCGTTGGGAGCGGCGGGCTTCGCGCCGGCAGGCTTGGGACCGCGTGCATCGCGGCCATCGCGTGAATTCGCTGCTTGCGATCCGCCGTTGCGAGCACCGTTCGCCGGCTTGCCACTGCCGCGCGCTTCGCCAGATGCCGCGCCGCTTGCACGGCCGCCATCGCGTCGCGCTTCGCCGCCACCGCGCTTCGCTTCGCCTTCGCGTCGTGGGGCGCTGCTGTGCTTCGCTTCGCCGCCTTCACGCGGACCGCCGCGCCCTTGGCTGCGGCGCTGAATCGGTTCGGGACGCGCATCCGGGTCCGGCTCGAAGCCGGGAATCACTTCCTGCGGAATCGGGCGCTTGATCAGACGCTCGATGTCCTTCAGCAACTGAAGCTCGTCCACACAGACGAGCGATACCGCTTCGCCATCCGCGCCCGCGCGACCCGTGCGGCCGATACGGTGCACGTAATCTTCCGGCACGTTCGGCAAATCGAAGTTGACCACGTGCGGCAACTGATCGATATCGATACCGCGCGCCGCGATGTCGGTGGCGACGAGCACCTGCAAGGTCTGATCCTTGAACTCGGCCAGCGCACGCGTACGCGCAGACTGACTCTTGTTGCCGTGAATCGCAAGCGCGCTGATGCCGTCCTTGCCCAATTGCTCGGCAAGCCGGTTCGCGCCGTGCTTCGTGCGCGTGAACACGAGCACCTGGAACCAGTTGTTCGTGCGGATCAGATGCGTGAGCATCTCGCGCTTGCGTTCGCGATCCACCGGATAAATCTTCTGTTCGATACGCTCGGCCGTCGTATTGCGGCGCGCGACTTCGATCAGCGCGGGCGAATCGAGCAGGCTGTCGGCCAGCGCCTTGATTTCATCCGAGAAAGTAGCCGAGAACAGCAGGTTCTGACGCTTCGCGGGCAGGCGCGCGAGCACGCGCTTGATATCGTGAATGAAGCCCATGTCGAGCATGCGATCGGCTTCGTCGAGCACGAGAATCTCGAGCTGCGACACGTCGATGGTCTTCTGCTGCATGTGATCGAGCAAACGTCCCGGCGTTGCCACGACGATATCGACGCCGCGCTTCAACGCGTCGATCTGCGGGTTGATGCCCACGCCGCCGAACATCACGGTCGACTTGAGCTTCAGATATTTGCCGTAGGCGCGCACGCTTTCCTCGACCTGCGCGGCGAGTTCGCGCGTCGGCGTGAGGATGAGCGCGCGGATCGGACGCTTCGTTCCGGCGGCAGCGGGCGCCAGTTGCGAAAGACGTTGCAGGATGGGCAGCGTGAAGCCGGCGGTCTTGCCCGTGCCGGTCTGCGCGCCCGCCAGGAGATCGCCGCCCTTCAGAACGGCGGGGATGGCCTGGAGCTGGATCGGGGTCGGAACGGTGTAGCCCAGTTCGTTGACAGCGCGTAGCAGAGGTTCGGACAGGCCGAGTGAATCAAAGGACATAAGGGATTTTCGAATTCGTTGTGTCGAACGGCGTGCATGCGAATGACGTTGCGGCGAACCGTGGTTCTGCCGGTTGCGCGCATGTGCGACGCTCGGAAAAAAATCGGGCGGCTTGCCATCGAGCGTTCATCGATTCATCGACGAGCGCGAAGCGTTGCCGCGGGGATTCGACGCGTTATCAAGACACGCCGGCTGGCCGTAAGTTGCATCGATGAAGCCGCGATGCCCGGGCTCACTCGCTGTTCGCCGTTTCACGCGACATAGCGCGCGACGCTCACGAACTGACAGAGACTGCCCGCCAGCACGAACAGATGCCAGATACCGTGGCCGTGCCGGATACGCTCGTCGTTGATGAAAAAGTAGATACCGGCGCTATAGATCACGCCGCCCGCCACCAGCCACGCGGTGCCCGCGGGCGGCAGCGCCGTCACGAGCGGACGGACGGCTACGAGCGCGAGCCAGCCCATCAACACGTACAGCACCATCGAAACGCTGCGGGTTCGGCGCCCGAGCGTGAGTTCCTGCGTAATGCCGAGAACCGCGAGGCCCCAGCTTACGCCGAATAGCGACCAGCCCCAGGGACCGCGCAATGTCACTAGTGTAAACGGTGTGTAGCTGCCTGCTATCAGCAAATAAATTGCCGAATGGTCGCACTTTTGCAGAATCGACTTCAGGCGAGGCGAGCGCACGCAGTGGTACAGAGTCGAAATCAGGTAGAGCGCGCAGAGCATGGCGCCATAGATGGCGAAGCTCACGACCTTGTAGGCATCGCCGTCCAACGCACCCATTACGACGAGCGCCACCAGACCGGCGATCGACAAGACCGTGCCGATCAAATGGCTGATGCTGTTGAACCGCTCGCCTACGTACATGCCCGATCCATACCGAAAGACGCGCCGGTGACGCGCCACAAAAGACAAGGGGCGCGGCCTAAGTTGAAGGCTGCGCCCCAGTGCGTATTGTACGCTGTCTTTCCCGAATGTCAGTCGAGCGGCGCCGAACGCAGATTACTCACCTGCTGCGGCGACACCGGCGTGCCGTGATTGCCCCACGACATACGGATGTACGTCACGACCGCGGCCACTTCCGTATCCGACAGCGACTGCGCGAACGGTGGCATGCCGTGCGGCATCGGGTTGCCACCCGTGCTCGGCGGATAACCCCCGTTGAGCGTCATGCGGATCGGGTTGACGGCCGACGGCATCTGGATGGACTGGTTATTCGCGAGCGGCGGATATGCCGGCGGCTTGCCAAGACCATTCTCCTGGTGACACTTCGCGCAGTTCTCGGTGTAGACCTTCTTGCCCATGGTCAGCAATTCGCCGCCGAACTTCTCGGAGGTTTCGAGCTGCAACGACTCCGGCGCTTCCTTCTTTTGCGGAATCGACTTGAGATACGTCGAGATCGCGTTGATGTCGCCGTCGGTCATGTACTGCAAGCTGTTGTGGACGACTTCAGCCATCGGGCCGAATACCGCGCCACGCTGCGACACGCCGGACTTCAGCAAGTCGTTGATGTCCTTGATGTCCCAGTCGCCGAGACCGGCTTCCTTGTTCGACGTCAACGACGGCGCATACCAGTTTTGCAGCGGAATCAGACCGCCGGCAAATGCCGCCGAGCTGACCGGACCGCCCATGGCGTTGATCGACGTATGGCACATGGCGCAATGGCCGAGGCCTTCGACCAGATACGCGCCGCGGTTCCATTCGACCGATTTGGTCGGGTCCGGCTTGTACTCGCCTTCGCTGAAGAACAGGGTGCGCCAGCCGATCAGCAGATTGCGGTTGTTGAACGGGAAGCGCAGTTCATGCGGACGGCTCGCTTCGTTGACCGGCGGGACGGAGCGCAGATACGCGTAGATTGCGTCCGAATCGGCGCGCGTGACCTTCGTGTAGCTCGTGAACGGGAAGCCTGGATAGAGCAGACTGCCGTCCTTCGAGCGGCCAGTGTGCATCGCGCGATAAAAGTCGTCCGACGTCCATTTGCCGATGCCGAATTGATCGTCCGGCGTGATGTTCGGCGTGAACATGGTGCCGAACGGCGTCGCCATGGGCAGGCCGCCCGCGAATTCCTTGCCGCCGCGCACCGTGTGGCACGCGATACAGTCGCCGGCGCGCGCGAGGTATTCGCCTTGTTTGATCAGCGCGGCTTTGTCGGTAGGCGTCGCCGCGACGGCGCCGCCCGAATGCAGGTTGTCGCCGCCCGACCAGAGGACGGCGGCGGCTGCGACGGCTGCCACCACGACAGCCGAGGAGAGTGCGAACAGGGACTTGCGTTTCATTATGTTGTCGCTCCAGACGCCTTATTGCGGTTCGCTGCCGCAGGTCAGCGGCATCTTCAACGAGCCAGCGGGCGCGGGCACCGGGTTGGCGGGTGCGGTTTGCGTTGAGAGCCAGGCGGCGACGGCGGTCACGTCGTCGTCGGTCAGGCGCGAGGCGATTTGCTGCATGCAGTCAGGCGCTTTCGCGTGGCGCGTGCCCGATTTCCATGCGCCGACTTGCGCGCTGATGTAATCCGAGTGCAACCCGACGAGGCCTGGAATGGCCGGCTGCATGCCGGTCAGACCCTTGCCGTGACAGGCCGTGCAGGCGGGAATGTTCTTCGATGCATCGCCGTTCAGCACGATTTGCTGGCCGCGCGCAAGCGTGGAAGCCGAAACGTTCGTCTTGGCGGGCGGCGGATACGGCGGGCGCTGGCTCGAGAAGTATCCGGCGATCTGATGAAGGTAGTCGTCCGAGAGATACGTGACGAGGTAGTTCATAGGCGGATACTTGCGCCGGCCTTCGCGGAAATTCTGGAGCTGGTTGTACAGATAATCGGCAGGCTTGCCGGCAAGACGCGGGAAATAGTCATTGTCCGTGCCTTCGCCATGAACACCGTGACATGCCGTGCAGCCTTGCACGCGCGCTGCCATGGTGTCCGGGGCGATCGGCTGGTTCTGCGCCTGGGCTTGTGCCTGACCCGCGCCGAATACGCCGGCGCTGCTGACGACGGCCAAAGCGAGCAGCGGACGAAAAATGCGTCTTGAAAACACGCGACACTCCATGAAATTCGGGGACCTGCCGAGCTTCGTGCGGCTCGGTGCGAAGGTGGCGAACCACGGCCACGCGTTGGGGGCGGAGGGTGGCGGGCCACGGCCATAGTGGCTCGACGAGCCTCTGATGCGACGCGGAATTCTATCATCGATGCATGATGATGACTATTTGACACAACTTTCCGCCCTCACTGAGGCGCAATCGCGACAATCTGCCGCGTCGCAACCAAGAACTTTGACATAGCGCAACACAAATGCATGTCGACAAAGCATCGACTTTCTTCGTGCGAAAAACGGGGTCGCTGCACTCCATTCTCACGGCAAGCTTAGGAAGCTCGATGCACAGGTTCAAGACCTTTCAATGGTGCCGCGCAAGGTGCGTTCGTTTAGACTGCGCGGGCCGAGACTCGCAGGTTCTTCCATGATCTCCCCAGCCTTACATCCAACAATTGGCGTTCCCGAAGCGTCCACGGCGGCTCCATGAACGGCGATTTCGACTTCCTCTGGCTCGCGCAGGTCGTATTCGGAGCATTGAGCGATACGGCGTTTGCCTGTGCGCTTGGCGCGGCGCTCTTCGACGCGTGGCTCTGCGGCGAAAGAGCGCACGCGGTCGTTTCGCCTGCGCATCGGGGTTGGCGGCATGCAGCGCGTGCCGGAACCGTGGCCGCAATTATCTTCGTGGCTTGCAACTTCGTGTGCTTGTGGCTTCAGGCCGCGGCGATGAGCGGTTCGCCTGTCAGCGATGCGGGCGCGTCGCTGTGGCTCGTCGCGACTAGCACGCAAGCGGGCATCGGCTGGCTGGTGGCGTTGGCGGGCGGCCTGGTGATCGTACTGGCCTGCGCGACGGGCAGACCGCAAGGCGCATCGAAGACAGGGTTCGCGATCTTCGGCGCGCTCGTGGCCGCTGCAGGGAAAGCGGCTATCGGCCATGCCGCCGATGCCGGCGCGTTTTCTCTCGCCGAAGCCGTGCAGACGCTGCATCTGCTTGCCACGGGCGTGTGGGGCGGGATCGTCATCGTGGGCGCGCTGGCGGTGTTGCCGGCGCTCGGAACTTCGGTGGCGCGTGCGTCGTTGATTCGCATCGTCGCGCGCATGTCGCGGGCGGCGACGCTCGCGGTGATCGTCATCATCGCGACGGGCGTGTTCAACGCGTGGCGCGGCACGGACGGATCGGCGGCGGTGCTTGTCGACAGCAACTGGGGGCACGCGCTGATCGTGAAAACGGGACTGGTTCTGGCGGCGCTCGCCTTGGGCGCGCTCAACCGCTGGTCGGTGTTGCCGCGCCTGCAGCGCACGGCATCGACGATGGATGCGCACACGGTCATCAACGTGATGCGCCTTGAAGCGGTGCTGATGCTTTGCGTGTTCGCCACGGCGTCGGTGTTGTCTCACGGCGTGCCAGGCGCGGCGCTCGCCGGCTGAACGCGTTTCGAACGGTTACTCGTATCCCAGCCGATGGCTGACGATCGGTGCACAGAAGAGCGCCACCGCGCAGCCGATCACTTTCCCCTGCAATTCGACATAAGCCGTGTGCGAGCTTGCAACGAGCAGCACTTCGAGCATTTGCGGCGCGCAGAAAATGCCCGCCACGCCAATGAACCAGTTGGTAACGACAGGAATGCGCCAGCCACGCTGCGCGCCAATTGCCGCCGCAACGACGCGCGCGACGCCGAAAGCGACGAGCGCGCCGACGGCCATCTGCGCGCGGATATATTCATCGGGAAGGACTTGCCACATGGCTGTTCTCGTTCTTGGTGACTGTTCGCAGCTTACTTTGCAAGAATCTCGCCATATGTACGACAAAACGCAATCGGCGTCAAAAAAATCAGAAGGTGTGTTCCGGGCCGGGGAATGTGCCTTCACGCACTGCGCGCACGTACGCGTCGACCGCCGCGAAAATGGTCGGCTGTCCCTGCATGAAATCCTTGACGAAACGCGGACGCTTGCCGTGGAAGATGCCGAGCATGTCGTGCAGCACCAACACCTGTCCCGAGCAGTCGATGCCCGCGCCAATGCCGATTGTCGGAATCGCCAGACTCTCGGTCACTTCGCGCGCGAGCAGCGTCGGCACGGCTTCGATCACGAGTAAGCGGGCGCCCGCCTGCTGGAGCGCCAGCGCGTCGCGGCGCATTTGCTCGGCGGCCGCTTCGGACTTGCCCTGCACCTTGAAACCGCCGAACGCGTGCACCGATTGCGGCGTGAGACCGACGTGTCCGCACACGGGAATCGAACGCTCGACGAGAAAGCGCACCGTGTCCGCAAGCCATTCGCCGCCTTCGAGCTTCACCATCTGCGCGCCGGCGCGCATCAGTTGCACGGCGTTGGCGTAGGTTTCCTCGCGCGATCCGATGGTGCCGAACGGCATATCCGCGACGATCAGCGCGCCCTTGCTGCCGCGCGCCACGCAAGCCGTGTGATACGCGATGTCCGCGAGCGTGACCGGCAGCGTCGTCGCATGGCCCTGAAGCACGTTGCCGAGCGAATCGCCGATCAGCATGACGTCGACGCCCGCGCGATCGAGCAGCGCGGCGAAGCTCGCGTCGTAGCACGTGAGCATCGCGATTTTCTCGCCGGCTTCACGCATGGCCTGGAGTTTCGGGACGGTGATCGCCGAACGGCTCGTTTCCTGCAAGTACGTCATGGTCGTTTCAAAACTCGATTAGGGGAAAACAGCAGCAAGCCAAGCGCTCAGACCGACACGCCTTTCACGAAAGATTCCTTGCGTCCGCGCATGGTCTCGATGCGCTCGACGAGCAACGCGAGATCTTCTTCCGATGTCAGCGGGTTCAGATGCTCCGCGTTCACCGTGAGCAGCGGCGTTGCGTCGTAGTGATAGAAGAACTCGTTATACGCATCGCACAGTGCGCGCAGATATGAATCCGAAATCTGCAGTTCCATGGGCAGCGCGCGTTTTTGAATGCGCGAAAACAGCACTTCGGGACTCGCCTGCAGATACACGACGAAATCCGGCGCGGGCCCGGTGGTACCGATGCGTGAGGCCAGGTCCTTGTACAACTGGAACTCGTCGTCGGGCAGCGTGAGGCGTGCGAAAAGCTCGCTCTTCTGCGTGAGAAAGTCCGCGATCAACGGCGTATGGCCGGTGAGCATTTCCGCGGCTTCGCGCGTCTGCGTCACGCGCTGCAACGCGAAACTCAGTTGCGTCGCGAGCGCATGGCGCGTGGTGTCGCGATAAAAGCGTTCGAGAAACGGGTTGTCCTGCGGGCGCTCGAACAGCGTGCGCATGGACCAGCGTTCGGCGAGCAAGGTTGCAAGCGTGGTCTTGCCCACGCCGATCGGACCTTCGATTGCGATATAGCGGTGCGGCGGGCGCAGTTGCGGCGCGGTGACAGTGAGAGGCGGAGCGCTCATCGGCAATTGGGTTTGGTGGCGGCAGCGGGTGCCTCTGCTGCACTGGATGGAGCGGCGCGCGTGAGCACCTGACATTGGCAGGTCGCGACCTGCTCGATACGCTGATCGGCGACGCCCGCGAGAAATGCATTGGCGCGGCCGCGTTGCGGAATGACGAGTTCGGGTTCGAGTTCAAGCAGCGGCACGAGCACGAACGCGCGCTCCGTCATGCGCGGATGCGGCACGATCAGGTCCGCTTCGTCGATGCCCGACTGGCCATACAGCAGGATGTCCAGGTCGAGCGTGCGCGGCGCATTGCGATACGGCCGCTCGCGCCCGAATTGTTCCTCGATGTGGTGACACAAGCGCAAAAGCGCGCGCGCCGGCAACGATGTTTCGAGCTTCACGACGCAATTGAAATAGTCGTCGCCCGAAGAGTCGATCGGCGCGGTGCGGTAAAGGCTCGATTTGGCGAGCACGGTGATCGTGTGCTGCTGGGCGAGACACACGACTGCGTCTTTCAGGGTCTGGCGCGCATCGCCGAGATTCGCTCCCAGGCCCAGATAAGCAATCGTCATGGCAGAAGTCCTACGCCGTCGTTCGGCGAAAAGCGGGTAGATCCCGGCGATACGGCCCGGGGGCAAACCTGTATTCGCTACTGTAACGAAAAGCGGCGCTATTCGTTGTCGGCGCCTTCGACTGGGCCCGAGTCGCTCGCCGCGCCTGCTTCGTGTGCTTCGTGCTCCGCGGTCTCGCCGTTCTTGCGCTTTGCGTTGCTGCGCCGCCGGCGCTTCTTCGGACCGCGATCTTTCGTGCCGCCTTGCGAAAGCAATGCTTCGCGATCGGCGTGATCGGCTTCGATGAAATCGGTCCACCATTGACCGATTTCGGCATCCAGTTCGCCCGACTCGCAACGCAGCAGCAAGAAATCATAACCCGCTCTGAAGCGCGGATGTTCCAGCAGCTTCAAGGCGGTGCGGCCGCGCTTTTCGAGCCGATGCTGAAGCCCCCAGATCTCGCGCATATCCGACGAAAAACGCTTGTGAATGGCGAGCTTTTCGGTCTGCATGTCGAGCACGTCGTCCATTGCGCGATGCAGCGCCGGCACCGGATAGTCGCCGGCTGCGGTGAACTGTTGCCAGCGCGTCTGCACGTCGTGCCAAAGCAGCGTGGCGAAGAGAAAGCCCGGCGACACCGGCTTGCCCGCGCGCACGCGTTGGTCGGTGCTCGTCAACGCGAGCGTGACGAACTTCTCGCCATGCGGTTGCTCCAGCACGACGTCGAGCAAAGGCAGGACGCCATGATGCAGCCCCTCCTTGCGCAGACGCGTGAGACACGCCAATGCGTGACCGGAAAGCAAGAGCTTAAGCATCTCGTCGAACAGACGCGCGGCGGGCACGTTGTCCATGAGATCGGCGAGTTCTTGAATGGGCGCGCGCGTGGCGTCGTCGATCTCGAAGCCGAGCTTGGCCGCGAAGCGCACGACGCGCAGCATCCGCACCGGGTCTTCACGATAACGCGTGGCCGGGTCGCCGATCATGCGCAACAGGCGCGCGCGGATGTCGGCCATGCCGTCGTGATAATCCAGCACGGTTTGCGTGGCCGGATCGTAGTACATCGCGTTGATGGTGAAGTCGCGGCGCGTGGCGTCTTCGTGCTGCTCGCCCCACACGTTGTCGCGCAAGACGCGGCCGCTCGCGTCGACCGCGTGCGTGCGCGTGTCGAGTTCGCTGCGCTTGTAGCGGCGTGGCGCCTCGGCGGCGGGCGCGGTTTGCGCGGACGGTGCATCCACGAGCGCGCGGAACGTGGAAGTCTCGATGATCTCCTGCCCGAACTGCACGTGCACGATCTGAAAGCGCCGCCCGATGATGCGCGCGCGCCTGAAAAGCCGTTGCACTTCGTCGGGCGTGGCGTCGGTCGCGACATCGAAGTCTTTGGGCGCGACGCCGAGCAGGAGATCGCGCACCGCGCCGCCGACGATGAACGCGCGATGCCCCGCCTGTTGCAGCCCGTCGGTCACGCGCACCGCGTTCTTCGAGATGAGCGAAGGATCGATGCCATGAACATCCGACGACAGGATGACCGGCACGCTCGGATCGCGCTTGGGCGGCGCGACGGTTTTCTTGCGCGTGCTCTTGCGAGCCGGTTTCGTTTCTGACGAAGCGCTGGCTTGAACGTCGCCATCGGTGGTATCGGCGCTTTCTTGTCCGAACAGCTTGCGGATGAGTTTTTTAATCACGTGTATCGAAGAGGTTCAGAATGCGCCAGCCTTTGGCTTGCGCATGCGCGCGCAGGGTGTCGTCGGGATTGGTTGCGACCGGGTCGGTCACGCGTTCGAGCAACGGGATGTCGTTGTGCGAATCGCTATAAAAATAGCTGTGTTTGAAGTCGGCGAGCGACTTGCCGAGCGTGCCGAGCCATTCCTCGACCCGCACGATCTTGCCTTCGCGATAACTCGGCGTGCCGGTCGGCCGGCCCGTGAGCGCCCCTTGCGGGTCGTTGTCGACGGTTTCGAATTCGCAAGCGATCAGCGTTTCGATGCCGAACGCTTCCGCGATAGGCGCGGTGATGAACGCGTTGGTCGCGGTGACGAGGCAGCAGAGATCGCCATTATCCTGATGCTCGCGCACGAGCGTGACGGCAGCCGGGACGATGCGCGGATTGATCACCTCGCGCATGTACTGCGCGTGCCAGTCGTCTAGTTGCTCGCGCGAATGCTTGGCAAGCGGCCCCAGCATGGCGTGCAAATACGCGTTGATATCGAGCACGCCCGCCTGGTATTGAGCGTAGAAGGCATCGTTTTGCCGCGCGAAGCTGTCTGCATCGACGATACCGAGCTTGACCATGAAGCGGCCCCATTCGTGGTCGCTGTCGGTGGGAATGAGCGTGTGGTCGAGATCAAAGAGGGCTAGGTTCATGGGAGCGCATTTTACTTGAAGCGGGTCGGAGCGTTGTCTGTAGCGGCGTGCGCGTGAGGCTCGCCGAACAGGTCGATGGAATCGGGCGATGCGCTTTCCGTCTCGGACCCGGCCAGGTCCCACGAAGGCTGGCCGAAGCGCGCGAGCACGGTGCGCAACAGCGGCATGGTCACGGCGCGCTTTTTTTCGAGCGAGAAGCGGTCGAGTTCGTCGAGCAGCGCCATGAGACTCGGCATGTCGCGCCGGAAATGCGTGAGCAGATAAGCGGGCACGCCTTCGGCCAGCACGATGCCGCGCTCGCGCGCCGCGTGCCGCAGCACCGACGCCTTGGCGTCATCCGCGAGCGGCAGCAGATGGAACACGAGGCCCCAGCCGAGCCGCGTGCGCAGGTCCTCGCGCACGGCGAGCTGCATTGGGGCGACGTTGCCGGTCGCGACGAGCGCGCTGGCGGGATAAGCGCGCACTTCGTTGAAGAGATTGAACAGCGCGATTTGTTGCGCGGGCGAGAGGCCGTCGCAATCGTCGACGGCGTAGAGCGTCACGCGCGGATCGAAACCGAACGCGTTCAGCGCGCTTTGCGGGCTCAGAAAGCGCGCGCGGCCGTTCGCCTCGTACACGAGCGCGTGCAGCAGATGGCTGCGGCCGCTGCCGGCTTCGCCCCAGATATAGAACGTGCGATCCGCGACGGGTCCGGCCGCGAGCGCGCCTTCGAGCTCGCGCAGGCGCGTCACCAGTTCGTGGTTGCTCGCGGCGAAGAAGTTGTCGAAGGTGGCGGGCGGTGGTGTGCCCAGGTCGAGCGTCAGTTGGCGTTGCACGTGAGAAAGGAGTCGGTTCGGGCTGTTTGGGCGGATCGGTTGTGTCTTCGTCTTGTCTTCGTCGTGTCTTGAAAACAGGCGGTTCGGGTGCGCCGATGTTCGAAACGCCGCCGCTGGCCGCCTTTCGCGCGCGGCGCCGCTGCTTTCGCCGGACCGTATTCGATCTCGAAAAGAGCGCCGGCAGGCTTCGATGCACGCGCGGGAAAACCAGCCGGACGGCTGTCATCGGGTAAAATCGCATTTTACCGACCTTCTTGCGCTCCCCCCATGAATCAACCGAAATCCGCCCCTGATGCTCCCGGTTTGTCGTATCGCGATGCGGGCGTCGACATCGACGCAGGCGACGCGCTCGTCGACCGGATCAAGCCGTTCGCCAAGAAAACCTTGCGCGAAGGCGTGCTGGGCGGCATCGGCGGATTCGGCGCGCTGTTCGAAGTGCCCAAGAAGTACAAGGAACCGGTGCTCGTGTCGGGCACGGACGGCGTCGGCACCAAGCTGCGTCTCGCGTTCGAACTGAACCGGCACGACACCGTAGGCCAGGATCTCGTCGCCATGAGCGTGAACGACATCCTCGTGCAGGGCGCGGAACCGCTCTTTTTCCTCGATTATTTCGCCTGCGGCAAGCTGGACGTGAATACGGCGTCGGACGTGGTGAAGGGCATCGCGCAGGGTTGCGAATATGCGGGCTGCGCGCTGATCGGCGGCGAGACGGCGGAAATGCCGGGCATGTACCCGGACGGCGAGTATGACCTCGCGGGCTTCGCGGTCGGCGCGGTGGAGAAGAGCAAGATTATCGACGGCAGCGCGATCAAGCCGGGCGATATCGTGCTGGGTCTGGCGTCGAGCGGTATCCATTCGAATGGGTATTCGCTGGTGCGCAAGATCATCGAGCGGGCAAATCCCGACTTGAACGCCGATTTCGACGGCCGTTCGCTCGCCGACGCGCTGATGGCGCCCACGCGCATCTACGTGAAGTCGCTGCTGTCGGCCATGCAGACCGTGACCGTGAAGGGCATGGCGCATATCACGGGCGGCGGTCTCGTCGAAAACATTCCGCGTGTGCTGCGCGAAGGGTTGACGGCTGAGCTGGATCATCGCGCTTGGCCTTTGCCGCCGCTGTTCGCATGGCTGCAGAAGCATGGCGGCGTCGCGGATGCGGAGATGCATCGCGTGTTCAACTGCGGCATCGGCATGGCGGTGATCGTCGCGGCGGATGACGCGCAGGCAGCCACGGGCTTGCTGTCGGCAGCGGGTGAACAGGTTTGGCAGATTGGTGTGGTGCGGGAAAGCTCGGAAGGGGAGGCGCAGACGGTGGTGGTTTGAATGCTTGCCGCGTTGTGATGTCGGTGTTGAAAACCCTCGCTGGTGGCGGGGGTTTTTGTTTTTCAACTACAGCAACGACATTACTCAGACGGCTGCGCGAGGACGCGTTCGAGTTCGGGCAGCGCGCTTTGCACCGTTTCCCAAACAATGTCCAGATTCGTATCGAAATAGCCGTGTGTCATGCGATTGCGCATGCCGCGTAGCTTTTTCCACGGTACGGTAGCGTTGCTTTTCGCGAAGTCGGGAAACTCGGTCTCAATTTGAACCGCGGCTTCCCCTATTACGATGAGGTTCAGAATAACTGCCTGCTGAACCATCCGATTCGCGACGAAGTCTGCCTTGCTCAGCTTCTGAACGTAGCCGCGTGCAGTTCGCGAAGCGTCCAGCAGATGGTCGATATAGTCGGTCAGGCGCAACTGGCGCTGTTTTGCATTCATACCGCGCGCGCCTCACTCAGAACAACGGATCGAAACTTCATTGGCAAGTCTTGCGGTGTCACGACGTCCACCGGCACGCCGAGCAGTTCTTCCAGTTCGACCTGAATTGCTCCAAGGTCGAAAAGCGTCGCTCCCTGTAGAGCATCAACCAAAATGTCGAGATCGCTGCCGTCGTCGTCTTCGCCGTGAAGAACCGAGCCGAATACCCGCGGATTTGCCGCATGGTTGGCCGCGATGATGCGACGAACGTCGTTGCGATGCACTTCGAGCGCTGATGAAGGTTTGGTCATGGGACGGAACGATAAGAAGCCACGCATGAATGATAACGCGGCTTTGCCTTGAGGCATGAAGCGCAAGCGAGAACCGGTTTCGCCGCTTTTCTTGACGCCACTCACCCCGCGACCGCCAACACCGTCGCCACCGCCCGCTCCGTTGCATCCCCCGCGCAACAATCCACCACCGCCCGCTCCGGTATCGAACGCAGCCATGTCAACTGCCGCTTGCACAACTGCCTCGTCGCGAAGACGCCCTTATCGCGCATTTCGTCATAGCGTGTCGCGCCGTCGAGATACTCCCATGCTTGCCGATAACCCACGCATCGCATCGACGGCATCGACAGATCGAGGTCGCCACGGGCGCGCAGCCGCTTCACTTCGTCGATGAAACCGTGCGCCAGCATCGCATCGAAGCGTGCCGCGATACGCGCATGCAGCACCGCGCGATCCGAAGGTTCGAGTGCAATCGGCACGAAGCGATACGGCGCATCGCCCGAAGACTCACGCGGCGCGGCAAGCAGCGCCGACATCGGCTGCCCGGTGAGCATGAACACTTCGAGCGCGCGTTGAATGCGCTGCGAGTCATTCGGCGCGAGACGCGCGGCGGTTTGCGGATCGATTAACGCAAGTCGCGCATGCAACGCCGGCCAGCCGTCGCGCGCGGCATCGGCATCCAGAAGAGCGCGCGTATCGGCATCGGCGGGAGGCAAGTCGTTCAAACCCTGCGTGAGCGCCTTGAAGTACAGCATCGTGCCGCCGACCAGCAACGGCACATGCCCGCGCGCGACGATCTCGCCGACGAGCCGCAGCGCATCGTCGCGAAACTGCGCGGCGGAATAGCTCTGTGAGGGATCGATGATATCGATCAGATGATGCGCGGCCAGCGCGCGTTCTTCCGCGCTCGGCTTGGCCGTGCCGATATCCATCTCGCGATAAACCAGCGCCGAATCCACGCTGATAATCTCGACCGGCCGCGCCGAGCGCGCGGCAACCGCAAGCGCCGCCGCTGTCTTTCCCGATGCCGTCGGCCCCAATAAACACGCGATGGAACGAGCCGTCATTGTCCGCGCATGAAGAGACGGTCGAGGTCGGCGAGCGTGAGTTGAAACCACGTCGGCCGGCCGTGATTGCATTGATCGGCGCGTTCGGTTGCTTCCATCTGGCGCAAAAGGCCATTCATTTCATCGAGCGTAAGGCGCCGGTTGGCGCGCACGGCGTGATGGCACGCGAGCGTTCCAAGCAACTCGTGCTGACGCTCGGTGAGCACGCGCGACCCGCCATACGCCTGCAAATCCGCCAGCACGGCGCGCGCAAGCGCTTGCAGATCGGCATCCTTGAGCAGCGCGGGAACTGCGCGAATGGCAATCGATGTCGGCGAGAGCACGGCCAGATCGAAGCCGAGCGCATCGAGCGTGGCGCGCTCTTCCTCGACGATGCCGATCTCGACCGCATCCGCCGTCATCGATACCGGAATCAGAAGCGGCTGCACGGCGATCGCACGATCCGCAAGCGCATTCTTGAACTGCTCGTAGAGAATGCGTTCGTGCGCGGCGTGCATGTCGACGATCACGAGTCCGCGCGCGTTTTGCGCAAGCACGTAGATGCCGTGAATCTGCCCGACGGCGAAGCCGAGCGGCTGGTCATCGGCGTGATCGAGCGGAGCGGGTCGCGGCGCATAAGCCGGCGCGCTTTCGCCGGCCCATGCCACCGAAGGCGACGCATCGGGCGCGGCGTTGTCCTTGCGGCCGAAGAGCGCGTCGTACAGCGCAAGCGGCTGCGCGACAGGCAAGGTGCCCTGCGTCATGCGCGACTGGCGCATCCATGACGTGCCGTTTTCGCCGCGCATCGGCGCCGTATCGCCGCTGCCCGTGGCGTAAGGCTTTGCGCTGAACGAAGCCGGTCCGGTCGGCGACAACTGCGCCGCATGCCCGCCCGACGTGGTTTCCGGCGACGCGCCCGCTTGCCGCGCAAGCGCGCGCTGCACGGCATGAAACACGTATTGGTGAATCGAGCGCGAATCGCGAAAGCGCACTTCGATCTTCGACGGATGCACGTTCACATCCACCGATTCGGGCGGCAAGTCGAGAAACAGCACATAGGCCGGATAGCGATTGCCATGCAGCACGTCTTCATAGGCCGCGCGCACCGCGTGCGTAAGCAGCTTGTCGCGCACGAAGCGGCCGTTGACGAAGAAATACTGTTGATCGGCGCGTCCGCGACTGGCGGTCGGCAGGCCCGCGCAACCGTAGACGGCGAGCGGCCCGGCGCGTTCATCGAGCGGCAGATGCGCGGTTTCGAACACCTCGCCGAGAATCTTCGCGACGCGCGTCCGCGGATCGCTCGCGTTCCAATGCTCGACGGCCTTGCCGTTGTGCATCACCGAAATGGCGACGTCCGGGCGCGCGAGCGCCATGCGCCGGATCACATCGAGGCAATGCCCGAGTTCGGTCTGTTCGCTCTTGAGGAACTTGCGCCGCGCGGGCGTGTTGAAGTACAGCTCGCGCACTTCCATGGTGGTGCCGACCGTGCCGGCTGCCGGGGAAATGGCGCCCGTTTGCGCGTCGATGCGCGTCGCGTGCGGACAACTCTCGGTGCGGCTCGTGATGAACAACTCCGCGACGGAAGCGATCGAGGCAATTGCCTCGCCGCGAAAGCCGAGCGTGGCGACGGCTTCCAGGTCCGCGAGCGAGCGGATTTTGCTGGTCGCGTGGCGTAAAAGCGCGAGCGGAAGTTCGTTGGGCGGAATGCCGCTGCCGTCATCGGCAATGACGATTCGCTTCACGCCGCCTTCATCGAGCGTGATGCGCAGGGTGCGCGCGCCTGCATCGAGCGCGTTTTCCAGCAGTTCCTTCACGACCGATGCCGGCCGTTCCACCACCTCGCCCGCCGCGATCTGGCTGATGAGCTGGTCGGGAAGCGGCGCGATGGCGCGCGAACCGCGCGCGGCGTCTGCGGTCAATGTGTAGGCGGAGGGATCGTTGAGTTCGGCCATCCCGAATTATAGCGATTCGCATCCGAGCGTCCCGATGCGCGATTTTGGCGGCAAAAGGGCGTCGAGACGGCGTCTGGATGAGCGCTTCCTAATTGAAGGCGCGTTTGCGTTCGGTATCATGGCGCGACCTTCCACGGTTCTTGACGGCGGGCAGATTCCTGTCGCGCCGGGCCATTTTTTTCGAGGAAAGCTTTTGGACACGCTGCTGCAATTTCTAGGGATGATCCTTCACATCGACAAGTCGCTCGGTGTCTTTATCCAGCACTACGGCGCTTGGGTTTATGCGGTGTTGTTCCTCATCGTGTTCTGCGAAACCGGGCTCGTCGTATTCCCGTTCCTGCCGGGCGATTCGCTGTTGTTCATCGGCGGCGCGTTTGCCGCGTCCCACGCGATGGACTTGAGCGCGCTCATTGTGCTGCTGCTCGTGGCGGCTGTTTTGGGGAACACGGTGAATTACTGGATCGGGCGCGCTATCGGCCCGAAGGTGTTCGACACCAACATTCCCGTGCTGGAGCGCTTTCTCGACCGCGCGGCGCTGCAGAAGACCCACAACTTTTATGAGCATCACGGCGGCAAGACTATCGTGATCGCGCGCTTCGTGCCGGTGGTACGGACCTTCGCGCCGTTCGTGGCGGGCGCTTCGTCGATGAATCACACGCGCTTTCAGTTCTTCAATATTCTGGGCGCGCTGGTTTGGGTCCTGTTGCTCGTGCTACTCGGCTACTTCTTCGGCAACATTCCGTTCATTCGGCAGTATTTGAACGTGATCGTGCTGGTGGGAATCGGCGCGGCAGTGGTGCCGATCGCGCTGGGTGCGCTTTGGAAGCTGACGCGGCGGCGCTCGAAGGCGTAAGCCGTAACGGCAATTGCTGCTTTGGGGCACTGAAATCGAGCGAGACGCGTGTCACTGCGCGCCTCGCTCGATGCGTTTTATCCGCGGCGAATCAGGCGGATAAGGAACAGCAGCACGACTGCGCCGATCACGGCCGTCACGAGCGAGCCGAAGATGCCGCCGCCGAACGAGATACCGAGCGTGCCGAACAGCCAGCCGCCGATCAGACCGCCGACCACGCCGACGATAATGTCGACGATCACGCCGAAGCCGCTGCCGTTCATGATGAGACCGGCGAGCCAGCCCGCGACGCCGCCGATGATCAGCCAGAGGATGATTCCGTGTTGCAAGAAATTCATGAGAAAAAACTCCGAGAGATTGGATGATTGCAGGACTGCAGGAAGCTCCTGCTTTCGAGCGCGGTGAATTTAGCCCAAAGAACGGCCACGCGGACCGGCCTGAGTGTCAAGTTTTGTCGATGCCACGGCTCGCGCCAGACACGGCAAGCGCGTCGAAGATAGTGTGTAATTTGATCAAAATTTAGAATGCCGAAACGCCCGGTGCACCGAATGGCCACGTGTGTCGTTTATGTCACGACGGCGGAATTGTTTCGGTAATGTTTTATGCTGGCGGATGTTGATCGTTTCACGTATTGCAACAGGAGCGGCGCGACGCATTGCTGTAATCGGCGCTGTGGGCTTTGAACACGCTGCAAGAGACTAGAACAAGAGAATGAGAACGTTGGTGTCGATGCAAATGGAAGGTTTCAAGCTATTCAGCCGCGCGGGCATCGCGGGGGCAGCGGTCGCGGCAATGCTCGCCGGATGTTCCTCCACACCGCGCACGCCCGCGCCTATCGTCGAGAGTTCGGCGTCGAGCGCGCCGCCTGTCGTTCAGACGACGTCGCCCGCCGTCATTCCCGCGCCGGTCGTGCCGCTCAACGCGCCGCCAGCGGAGCCGGGCTTCTATCGCGTGAAGCCCGGCGACACGCTTTACGGCATCGCGCGAAACTACAAGCAGAAGCCCGACGACCTCGCCAAATGGAACACGCTGCCCGAAAGCAAGCAGGTGAATATCGGACAGTTGTTGCGCGTGGTGCCGCCGGGCGCAGCCGTGGCATCCGCGAGCACGGCGCAAAAGAAAGACATGCCGCCGCTCATTCCCACACCGCAGAAGTCATCGAGCGACAAGACCGAAAAGTCCGTCGTGCAAAAGCCCGCGCCCGAAGCCAGCGAAGAACATGTGAGCGCGGCCAGGGGCACGTTCGTGTGGCCCGCGAAGGGCGAGGTCGTGCGCAAGTTCGGCGCGAGCGGCAACAAGGGAATCGATATCTCCGGCAAGGTCGGGCAGCCCGTGAAGGCGGCAGCCGGCGGCAAGGTCGTGTATGCGGGCAGCGGCTTGCGCTCGTATGGGCGCATGATCATCGTGCGGCATGGCAACGATTTTCTGACCGCCTACGCCTATAACGACAAGCTGCTCGTGCACGAAGGCGATACGGTCAAGCAAGGTGCGACCATCGCCGACATGGGCACGGGACCGAGCGGCTCTCCGGAGCTGCATTTCGAAGTACGCAAGTCGGGCGCGGCGGTTGACCCGTTGCCCCTGCTTGGCGCAGGTGGTTGAAGAATGAAGGTTGAAAAATGAAGGTCGAAGGAGAGTGATGGTGAAGAAAGTCATGGGCGCGGCATGTGTCGCGCTGTCAATGCTTGCTGGCTGCGATCAGCAGCAAAGCGAGGATGGGTTGAACAAGCTCAAGGCAATTTTCAATGCCGTGAAGCCCGACAATCTGCTGCTGAAGGATTTGCAGCCTGGCGTCACGACCGAGGCGCAGATTCGCAGTCAGATGGGCGACCCGGAAATCGAACGGACTTTCACCGACGGGTCCAAGCGGCTCGAATATCCGCGCGGCCCGGCGGGAACGAACACCTATTTCGTCGATCTCGACGCCGACGGACTCTTCGTGTCGGTGACGCAGGTTCTGACCGCGGCGAATATCGCGAAGGTAAGGCCCGGCATGACGCAAGATGAAGTGCGCCGGTTGCTTGGCAAGCCGACCACCGTCGCGGAGTATCGACTGAAGCAGGAACGCGTGTGGAGTTGGCACTGGCTCGAAGATGGCGTGAATCGCGACGCCATGTTCAACGCGCATTTCGACCCGAACGGCATCGTGGTGACGACTTCGCGCTCGGAGGCGGAGGGCGGCGGACGTCATTGAGAGGTTGCAGAGGCAATGAACAATCAGAATAACGACAAGAGACGAAACGCCTTGATGAATGACGCCGCGCGCTATCGCGACCGTTATCTGCAAGACGCGAACGATGCGACGCTCACGCTCTGGGCTTGCGACCGTGGCCATCACTGGGACGACGCGGTAGATGCGGCTCAGAATATTCGTTGCATGAACTGCGCGTCGCACCGGCGCGAGGTCGAGATGCAGCGCTTGCATGGCATCGCGCAGATGCGCGGCGGTGCGCTGTTATCGCCGGGCCGTGCCGACATCAAGGCGCCGCCTTCCTGGCGATGCGCGTGGGGACACGTCTGGGATGCGGATATCGAATCCGCGCAGCGTTCATGGTGTGCGGAGTGCGGCCGGACGGTGTTTTCGAAGTACCGCTGAGTCGCGCAAAAAAGAAAAGCCGGCGAGTGCCGGCTTTTGAGCTTCTTTGTCGGAGCGATGGCGTGGTTCGCCTGCTACTCGCCGGGCTGTTGGCAAAACCGTGCGCTCTTTATTCGTTACCTGCCTGGCGCGCCTGTGCCTTTACCCACAACTCGGTCGAATGCCGCCCATCTTTTTTGTGGTCCGTTTGCGCTTGAATCGACTTCCCCCGTGCGCAGACACAGTATCGAGGCAACGGTTTTGTATGAGTGTTCGTTCTCGAACACACGCAAGCAAGATACGTGGCGGATAAACCCTTAACCGTCCAATCGGCTTTTCGACTAAGCCAGTTCTTCGTGTTTGGCCTCGTGACGCAGGTTCGCCGCGACGAGCGATTGCGTGACCATGCGTGCTTCGGCTTGCGCGATGTGTTCGAGCGTCGCGTCTTCGAGCTGGTCGGCATAGATGGCGAGTGCATCGCACAGGTTGGCGTGCGCCGCGTCGTCGAGCGTCCACTCGCCCGTGCCGGTGTGCCGCTCGTCCAGTTCGACGAGCGCTTCGTAGGCTGCGGTGATGTCGTCGGCGTGATCCGTCACGTGACCGAGCTGGCCGAGTTCTTCCGCGATCAGCAGATGCCGGCACAGCGCCATGAAGAGCGGCTTCGAGCCGTGTCCGCGCCGGAGGGCGTCGAGTGCGGCATAGGCTTGAAGCAGCATGGCGTTGGTCATCGGTTCGCGGGCGGCGCGGCTATAGGTCAGCGCGCGCAACAGCGGCGACATGGCAGGACGGCCGGACTTCATATTCGTCGATTTTTTCTTCACGGAATTCTCCGGAACAGGTTCTTGCTCGCGCACCCGAACCGGTGGGCCGGGACGCTTCGTGCAATGAGCATGGAAACATCATCGCACTCGATAATTAGTGTTGTCTTAAGACGCGTCAGGCTTTGCAAAGGCGCGCCGTTCTCAAGCCGGGCTCAGCGATTCACCCGCCACGCGCACTCGCTCGCCGACCGCGACGCCGGGCGCGCTGTCGTAATTGAAGCTGCGCACGCTGCCATCGTTCATGCGGACTTGCACCTGATACGTCGTCGTCTTGTGGACGACATGTTCGATCTGATTGCCCGCGAGCCCGCCGCCAAGTGCGCCGATGATCGTCGCCGCCGTGCGTCCGCGACCGTTACCGATCTGCGTCCCCGCCAAACCGCCCACGACCGCGCCGCCTATTGCACCGAGACCCGTGGTGGGTTGCGCGGTCTGCACCGCGTTCACCGCCATGACCTGGCCGGCATACGGATCGTACGCCGGTTGGGCTTCGACCGCTGCGGGCGCCGCGGCCGCCACGCTATGTGCCGTCGTCGACGCCGGTTTCAAGTGATGCCCGCGAACCGCACGCGGCAATCGATCCGCGTCGCTTCCAGTCAAAGCCGGCGCGCTTGCGGGCGACGCCTTGGCGACTTGCGCGTCTACCAGCGGCGAAGCCGTCACGGCCGTCGCGGTGGCTTTCGATGACGGCAGAAGGCCGGTCATCGCGGCCACGCCTGTGCCGCAAGCGAGGATCACCGAGACGGCGGCCGCCGCCATGAGCGGATGAATACGCGAGGGCTTTTGATCGAACTGGGGTACGGCGTTCATGGCAGCGTCTCCGTTGAGTGCTTGCAAGGCATTGATGCCTGCCTGCTATAACGCCGCGTTTGCTGCCCGGTGGACGCGTTCGGTGTGACATTTGTAAGCAAACATCTCCGCTTGATTCGAACGAGGAGGCGTTTGAAGCGTCGCGTCACTTTGGCGCGCAAGTCACGCGTGTTGAGTCATGGCGACGAGCGCGTAACCAACGAGATGCGGAAAGGCGCCGGTCATGCATGAAGACAAAAAAACGCTGGCATGCCGGGAAGCGCGCCGAAAGCAAAAAGCCGCTGATCCTTGCGGAACAGCGGCTTCTTTTGATGCTGGTGGCGAATCAGGGATTCGAACCCCGGACCTGCGGATTATGATTCCGTCGCTCTAACCGACTGAGCTAATTCGCCGAAAGAAGCGAGATTATGGCGATAGGTGAAACCGCTGTCAACCCCTGCCGCTCGTTTTATTCAAGCGGCAGGAAAGCGGCAGCAAAGCGCCATCGTCATCAATCTTCGTCGTAGACATTCGTTTTGCGCGTGTCCTTGACGAACAACATGCCGATCACGAACGTCGCCAGCGCAATCACAATCGGATACCACAAGCCCGAATAGATATCGCCTCTCGCGGCGACGATAGCGAAGGCCGTCGCAGGAAGAAATCCACCGAACCAGCCATTGCCGATGTGATACGGCAGCGACATCGACGTGTAGCGAATCCGCGCCGGGAACATCTCAACCAGCATTGCCGCGATCGGGCCGTAGACCATCGTCACGAAGATCACGAGGATGGTCAAAACGACGATCGCCATTGGCCAGTTGATGAGCGCCGGATCGGCCTTCGCCGGGTAGCCCGCGCTCTTCAACGTGCCGGCGAGCGTCTTGTCGAAGGCCGCGCCTTGCGCCTTCGCGTCGGCCGCCTTGCCGTCGTAGGTGTTCACCACCGTTTCGCCCACCTTGATCTGCGCGAGCGTGCCCGCCGGTGCCGCGACGTTCTCGTAGTTGAGACCGGCCTTGGACAGCGCGCTCTTCGCGATATCGCACGACGACGTGAACTTCGACGTGCCCACCGGATTGAACTGGAACGAGCACTCGTCCGGGTTGGAGATCACGACAATCGGCGACTTCTGCGTGGCGGCTTCGAGCGTCGGGTTGGTGTAGTGCGCGAGCGCCTTGAAGAGCGGGAAGAAGCTCAACGCGGCGATCAGGCAGCCCGCCATGATGATCGGCTTGCGGCCGATCCGGTCCGAAAGCGACCCGAAGAACACGAAGAACGGCGTGCCGATCAAAAGCGCCACCGCGACCATGATATTCGCGCTGGTGCCATCGACCTTGAGGGTTTGCGTGAGGAAGAAGAGCGAGTAGAACTGCCCCGTGTACCACACGACCGCCTGACCCGCCGTCAAACCGAACAGCGCCAGCAACACGATCTTCAGGTTCTTCCATTCGCCGAACGCTTCGGTCAGCGGCGCCTTCGAAGTCTTGCCTTCGGACTTGATGCGCTCGAACACCGGCGATTCATGCAGCTTCATGCGAATCCACACCGACACCGCGAGCAGCAGGATCGACACGAGGAACGGAATACGCCAGCCCCAGGCACCGAACTGTTCTTCGCCAACCATCGTGCGTACCGCCAGAATCACGATTAGCGAGATGAAAAGGCCAAGCGTCGCCGTGGTCTGGATCCACGCGGTCCATGCGCCGCGCTTGTTGGCCGGTGCGTGCTCCGCGACGTAGGTCGCCGCGCCGCCGTACTCGCCGCCGAGCGCGAGGCCCTGCAGCAAGCGCATCGCGATGAAGATGACCGGCGCCGCAATGCCTATGGTCGCGTAGCCGGGCAGGAAGCCGATCAGAAACGTCGACAAACCCATGATGACGATGGTCACGAGAAACGTGTATTTGCGCCCGACCATATCGCCGAGCCGCCCGAACACGATCGCGCCGAACGGACGCACCGCGAAACCCGCCGCGAAGCCGAGCAGCGTGAAGATGAAGCCAGCGGTCGGATTGACGCCCGAGAAGAACGTCTTGCTGATGTAGATGGCAAGCGAGCCCGCCAGATAAAAGTCGTACCACTCGAACACCGTGCCGAGCGACGAAGCGAAGATGACCTTCCTTTCCTCGCTCGTCATCGGTGCGTGGGAAATGCGCCCCTCAACCGTAGCCATGAATCGTCTCCTGATTTGAATTCGCGTACGTGTCGGAAACGCCCGAGGCGCTCCGGTGCAACGATTATTGGAACGAAAACTTACGGCGTTCTGACTCGCCCGGATGCGGGTCGAATCGGCGCATAAAGTACATCTTCGGCTAACCATCTTCTATTTTCTTTTTATCTCGCTCATTCTTGCGTCAATGCGCGTTTTATGTTGTTTGTCGAGGTGTTGGGCGCTGGGCGGGCTCAGGGTTTGTCCCGCATAGGAAAAACCCGCTGTAAGCTCACGCGAACCAGCGTGCCAGCCAGTCGCGGCGCTTCCTGATACACATGATCTTCGATGACGAGCGTGCCGCCGTGCATCGCCGTGATCTCCTTGACGATGGCGAGACCGAGGCCGCTGCCGTCGCCCTCGCGTCCGAGAATGCGATAGAAACGCTCGAGCACGCGCTCGCGATCGGCGCTCGGAATGCCAAGTCCGGTGTCTTCCACTTCGAGATGAACGTGATCGAGATCGTGCTCGCCGGTCCGCACGCGCACGGTCACGCGTCCGTTCGGAGGCGTGTAGCGGATGGCGTTATCGATCAGATTCGACAGCAGTTCACGCAGCATCACCGCGTTGCCCTCGACCTCGACGGGATACGCGGGCTCCTCGTAACCGATATCGATACCCTTCGCGAGCGCCGCCTGCACCCAGTCGCGCACGGCGAGCCGCGCGAGATCGGTCAGTTCGACGTGCGAGAAAATCTGCCCCGTCGCGCGATTTTCCGCGCGCGCCAACGCGAGCAATTGCGTGACGAGCCGTGCCGCGTGCTCGGAACTCATGGCGATCTGTTCGAGCGAGCGCTGCACTTCCGTCGATACCTCTTGGCGCAACGCAAACTCCGCCTGCATGCGCAGGCCGGCGAGCGGCGTTTTCATCTGATGCGCGGCGTCGGCGATAAAGCGCTTCTGAAACTCCATGTTCTGTTCGAGCCGCACGAGCAAATCGTTGAACGACGCCACGAGCGGCGCGATCTCGGGCGGCGCGCGGGCCGCTTCGAGCGGCGAGAGGTCGTCCGGACGCCGCGCGCGAATGTTCGACTGCAGCGCGTGCAGCGGCGCGAGCCCGCGCGAGAGGCCGAACCACGCGAGCACGATGGCGAGCGGCAGGATCACGAACTGCGGCAGGATCACGCCTTTGATGATGTCGTTGGCGAGCTGGCTGCGTTTGTCCAGCGTCTCGGCGACCTGCACGAGCACCGGCTGCGTCTCGGCTGGATCGCGTCCCGGAGCGAGACCGGGCACATCGACCGTCGTATAGGCGACGCGAATGTCGTTGCCGCGCAGGGCGTCGTCGCGAAATTCGACGATGCCCGGCTGCGGACGATCGTCGTCATGCGGCAAGGGCATGTCACGGTCGCCGCCGACCAGTTCGCCGCGCGTGCCGAGCACTTGAAAGAACACGCTGTCGACGTTGTCGGCGCGCAGGAAATCGCGCGTGACATCGGGTAGACGCAGTTCGGCGACGCCGTTCACCGGCTGGATCTGGCGCGCGAGCATGTAGACGTCGGCTTCGAGCGCGCGGTCGAACGGACCGTTCGCAATCGACTTCGCGACCAGATACGTCACCGCGATGCTCATCGGCCAGAGCAGCAGAAGCGGCGCAAGCATCCAGTCGAGAATCTCGCCGAAGAGCGAGCGCGGATGCGTTTCGTTGTCGGGTTCGAGTTCGTCGGGAGGCGCGAACGGGTTGGCGTAGCGCGCGTCGCGCTTGGCGTCGGTGTCGCTTTCGGTGGCGGCGTGGTCGTGTCCGTGCCCGGCTTCGCTTGGTTCGGTGGAAACGGGCGACGCCATGCGCGGCTACTTGTATTGAGGGCTGGCGGGCAGGGAATCGCTCGCCGCGGGTTGGGCAACGGCGCCGTTGTCGACGATGGCGACGGCTTTTTCCAGTGTGTAGCCGAGCCCGCGCACCGTGATGATGCGCGCGCCGCTCGCTTCGATTTTTTTGCGCAAGCGGTGCACGTACACCTCGATTGCGTTGTTGCTTACTTCTTCACCCCACTCGCACAGATGATTCACGAGCTGTTCCTTCGACACGAGCCGCCCGATGCGCTGGAGCAGCACTTCGAGCACGCCGAGTTCGCGCGCGGACAGGTCTACGACTTGCTCGCCGATATGCGCGACGCGTCCGACCTGGTCGAACGCCAGCGAACCATGCTTCACGACAGTCGGACCGCCACCCGCGCCGCGTCGCGTCAACGCTCGAACGCGCGCTTCGAGCTCGTTGAGCGCGAAGGGTTTGGCCATATAGTCATCGGCGCCGAGGTCGAGTCCCTTCACGCGTTCGTCGACACTGTCGGCCGCCGTCAGGATCAAAACCGGCATCTGCGAATTGCGTGCTCGCAGGCGGCGCAGCACCTCCAGACCGGGCATGAGCGGCAGGCCGAGATCGAGAATCAGGAGGTCGAAAGTTTGCAGCGAAAGGGCGGTATCTGCCTCGACGCCATGCTTCACATGGTCGACGGCGTATCCCGATTGGCGGAGTGATCGAATGAGAACGTCCGCGAGTATGCTGTCGTCTTCGGCAATGAGGATTCGCATCGTGTTGTGCGCCTTCGTGCGCGGCAAAGCGCAGTCATTGCCGACACCGCATTTCGCCCGGCGCGGCGGTCTCCAGGTGTTTTGCGGTTTTTGCGCGGTGCGCGCGGCGTGGAAAAAAGACTGCGTCGCGCGATCGGGCTTGCAAAAACTACTGTTTTTTTATACAGTGTCTGCGGGAGTGCTACAGACGGGCTCGAGTTCGTTTCGAGCTTGCCGGCACCCGCCTCAGACGCCGTTCATCATAGCAAAGGACGATTCATGGAAGAAAGCAAGAAAGGCCCGGCTGGCATGACTGCGGAGAAGGGCAAGGCATTGGCCGCCGCGCTCGCGCAGATCGAAAAGCAATTCGGCAAAGGGTCGATCATGCGGCTCGGCGCAGGCGAGGTGGTGGAAGACATTCAGGTGGTCTCGACAGGGTCGCTCGGTCTGGATATCGCGCTCGGCGTCGGCGGCTTGCCGCGCGGCCGTGTCGTGGAAATCTACGGTCCTGAGTCGTCGGGCAAGACCACACTCACGCTGCAGGTGATCGCCGAGATGCAAAAGGTCGGCGGCACGGCGGCGTTTATCGACGCGGAACACGCGCTCGACGTGCAATACGCGCAGAAGCTCGGCGTGAATGCGCAGGAACTGCTGATCTCGCAGCCGGACACGGGCGAGCAGGCACTGGAAATCGCGGATGCGCTGGTGCGCTCCGGCTCCATCGACATGATCGTCATCGACTCCGTCGCGGCGCTCGTGCCGAAGGCGGAAATCGAAGGCGAAATGGGCGACTCGCTGCCTGGTTTGCAAGCGCGCCTGATGTCGCAAGCGCTGCGCAAGCTGACCGGCACCATCAAGCGTACGAACTGCCTCGTCATCTTCATCAACCAGATCCGCATGAAGATCGGCGTGATGTTCGGCAACCCGGAAACCACCACGGGCGGCAACGCGCTGAAGTTCTATTCGTCGGTGCGCCTGGACATTCGCCGTATTGGTTCCATCAAGAAGAACGACGAAGTCATCGGCAACGAGACGCGCGTGAAGGTCGTGAAGAACAAGGTCTCGCCGCCGTTCCGCGAAGCCATTTTCGACATCCTTTATGGCGAAGGCATTTCGCGTCAGGGCGAGATCATCGACCTGGGCGTGCAGGCCAAGTTGGTCGACAAGGCGGGCGCCTGGTACAGCTATAACGGCGAGCGTATTGGTCAGGGCAAGGACAACGCGCGCGAATTCCTGCGCGAGAACCCGGACATCGCCCGCGAGATCGAGAACAAGATCCGCGAATCGCTCGGCGTGGCGGCAATGGCTGACGCCGTGGCGCCGGGCGCCACGGTGGCGGACGAGTGAGTTGTCGCTTAATCGTCACGTAGTCGTCGTCTCGTCCTTTAGATACTCACTTGGTCACTGACGATGTTGAAGCGCCGGTTCGGATCGAAGGCTGGCAGAACGGACGGAAGGTTCGGGCGGTCTGCTGGTTCTGATGATCCGAACGGCGCGAGTGATCCTCAGTCGCGTGACACCCGGTCGCGCGATTCGACGAAGGCGTTGCGTGGTGGCTGGCGGCGAGAGTTGCCGGTGAATGCGCGTGATGCTGCTGAGTTGGACGCAAGTGCGGCCGATGTTGATGCTGCTGCTGTCCGGGAAAGTCAGACATCGTCGTCCGAAGATCGCCGGGCGCGTCTGGAGCAAGCCCGCGCGTTGCTGATGCAGGCAGCGTCCATTCGTGAGGGCAACGCACCGTCGAGGAACGCAACCTCCAAGCCGGCAGTGGAAACGCCGACTCTGGCGACCAACCGTGCGCAGAACGCGTCACCCTTGGTAAGCCGGATTGCCAATCCAAACCAATCATCTGCAATCGACGCCTTCGAAGACGCCGATCCTTTCGAGCCCTTCGAGCAGTGCACGCCGGATGCAGGCGTCAACACAGCATCCGAATCGGTCTACAGCCGTTCAAGTCAACGCGCTCGCAAAACTTCCGCTGCCGAAGTCAAAGATTCCAAGCGTCCGCAACGTTCGCTTAAAGGACGCGCGCTTGCTTACCTGTCTCGTCGGGAATATAGCCGCGCGGAGTTATCGCGCAAGTTGCGTCCCTACGTCGAAGAAGCCGATTCGCTCGAAACACTGCTCGATAGCCTCGAACGTGACGGCTGGCTCTCGAACGAGCGCTTTGTCGAAAGCGTCGTGCATCGAAGAGCGGCGCGCATGGGCGGCAGCCGGATCATCCACGAATTGAAGCGTCATGCAGTGGGCGAGACACTCATCGGCGAAACCGCCGACAAACTCGCGCAGACCGAAACCGCGCGAGCGCAGTCCGTATGGGAGAGGAAGTACGGCGTCGTACCAGAAACGCCCGCGGAGCGTGCGAAGCAAGCGCGCTTTCTCGCGGCGCGCGGCTTCTCCATGAGCACGATCAGCAAGGTGTTGAAGGGAAGCGACGAAGACTGGACCGACGAAGTCATCGACGATTGATGGCGAACGCCGTCTAGTTTAGTGCGGGCGCATTCGAGCGCCATGTGATTGCCCGAGCGCCATGTGCATCTATTCGTGCTTTCACGTGCTGGACTCATGGCGAAGCCGCATTCCATCACGACGTGGTTCAAAACCATTCACACGCGAAGCGTTAGGTTAATTATTCCATGCTCCACGCGCTTGCCTCATCGTGCTGGCGGATTCGACCGCTGAGTAATTTCAGGTTTCGCGCGCATGCAAAGAGTTCGGGCTCATGTTTCCACATCCGCGCGTTGGGTTTCTAGTCCACCAAAGTAAGAAGTGATTTCAAACGACCGCGTGCAAGCAAGCTCCGAAGCAGGAAGAAAATCCCGGACTGCGCCAAAGCGTTAATAATCGCGTGCTTCTCGAGCTTTCCCCGCGCACGTTTGTGGTGCCTGAGTCATCCCCGGCTTGAAATACCCAATATGCTAAAATTCCACGGTTTTCCCGTTCCGGCTTTGGTCCAGCATGCCTCTTTCCCCGCCCGTTTCCCGACAATTGCGCCATCGTCGCGCGATTCGGATTGAAGCGTTCGAGCGAGATGACGGCCTATGGGACATCGAAGCCGTTCTAACCGACGAGAAGACGCGCGACTTTCAACTCGTGACGGGCGTGCGGCCCTACGGTCAGCCAATCCATGAACTCTGGCTACGCATTACCATCGACCGCGAACTCACTATCGTCGACGCAGAAGCGTCCTCGGAGTGGGCGCCTTATGCTGGTCTCTGCGCCGAGTCCAATCCCGCCTATCGCTCGCTCATCGGGCTCAATCTCCTTAAGAATTTTCGCCGCGAAGTCAATCAGCGTATTGGCGGCGCGGCTGCTTGCACGCATCTCACCGAGTTGTGCGCCGTCCTGCCGACCGTCGCCATCCAGGGATTCGCGGGTCAGGTCTGGAATACCGAATCGGGTAATCCGTTCGATTCGAAGGACGCAAAGGCAGCATCGGACACACCGCCGTTTCAACTCGGGCGCTGTCACGCATTGCGCTTCGACGGCCCCGCGGTCGAGGAGTACTATCCGCGCTGGTTCGAGCGCGCAGGCACAAACGACACCAAGCCGCGCGATACCTAGCGCGCACGCGGCGATCAGCATTCAAACAAGAATCGATGAAATCAGCGGTTCAGCAAATCGAAGTTCACTCCAACTCTCAGACTGAAGGAATCACGCATGAAGATTCACGAGTACCAGGGTAAGGAAATCCTGCGGAAATTCGGCGTCGCGGTCCCGCGCGGCAAACCCGTGTTCTCGGTGGATGATGCGGTCAAGGCCGCGGAAGAGCTGGGCGGCCCGGTATGGGTCGTCAAGGCGCAGATTCACGCTGGCGGCCGTGGTAAGGGCGGCGGCGTGAAGGTCGCGAAGTCGATCGATCAGGTCCGCGAATACGCGAACCAGATCCTCGGCATGCAGCTCGTCACGCACCAGACCGGTTCCGAGGGCCAGAAGGTGAACCGTCTTCTGATCGAAGAAGGCGCGGACATCAAGAAGGAACTTTACGTCGGCCTCGTGCTCGACCGCGTATCGCAGAAGGTCGTCGTGATGGCGTCGAGCGAAGGCGGCATGGACATCGAGGAAGTCGCGGAAAAGACGCCCGAGTTGCTGCACAAGCTGCCAGTCGATCCCGCCACGGGTTTGAAGGACGCCGAAGCGGACGACCTCGCGCGCAAGATCGGCATTCCCGATGCATCGTTGCCGCAAGCACGCACCATTCTGCAAGGTCTCTACAAGGCGTTCTACGAGACGGATGCATCGCTCGCGGAAATCAACCCGCTGATCCTGACCGGCGACGGCAAGGTCATTGCGCTCGACGCCAAATTCAACTTCGACGCGAACGCGCTCTTCCGTCACCCGGAAATCGTCGCGTATCGCGATCTCGACGAAGAAGATCCGGCTGAAGTCGAAGCGTCGAAGTTTGACCTCGCGTACATCTCGCTCGACGGCAACATCGGCTGTCTCGTGAACGGCGCGGGTCTGGCCATGGCCACGATGGACACCATCAAGCTGTTCGGCGGCGAGCCGGCCAACTTCCTGGACGTCGGCGGCGGCGCCACGACCGAGAAGGTAACCGAAGCCTTCAAGCTGATGCTCAAGAATCCGAACCTGAAGGCGATCCTCGTCAACATCTTCGGCGGCATCATGCGCTGCGACGTGATCGCGGAAGGCGTGATGGTCGCGTCGAAGGCCGTGGACCTGAAGGTGCCGCTCGTCGTGCGCATGAAGGGCACGAACGAAGACCTCGGCAAGAAGATGCTCGCGGACTCCGGTCTGCCGATCATCTCCGCCGACAGCATGGAAGAAGCCGCGCAGAAGGTCGTCGCGGCGGCCGAAGGCAAGTAAGCGCGCCCGCTTCCTAGTCTGACAAGAGCGTTCCACCAGACACGAATGGCGGCGCGGGCTTTCCATATGAGAAAGCGTCGCGACGCCAAACGAACAGAGGTCACTACATGTCGATTCTGATCAACAAAGACACGAAGGTCATCACGCAGGGCATCACCGGCAAGACCGGTCAGTTCCATACGCGCGCCTGCCGCGAATACGCGAACGGCCGCGAAGCGTACGTTGCGGGCGTGAACCCGAAGAAGGCCGGCGAAGATTTCGAAGGCATCCCCATTTACGCGAGCGTGAAGGAAGCGAAGGCCGAAACGGGCGCAACCGTATCGGTGATCTACGTTCCGCCGGCGGGCGCTGCCGCCGCGATCTGGGAAGCCGTCGAGGCCGATCTCGATCTCGCCATCTGCATCACGGAAGGCATTCCGGTTCGCGACATGCTGGAAATCAAGGACCGCATGCGCCGCGAAAATCGCAAGACGCTGCTGCTCGGACCGAACTGCCCCGGCACGATCACGCCGGACGAACTGAAGATCGGCATCATGCCGGGTCACATCCACCGCAAGGGTCGCATCGGCGTGGTATCGCGCTCGGGCACGCTGACGTATGAAGCAGTGGGTCAGTTGACGGCGCTGGGTCTTGGCCAGTCGTCGGCGGTCGGTATTGGCGGCGATCCGATCAACGGTCTCAAGCACATCGACGTGATGAAGATGTTCAACGACGATCCGGAAACGGACGCCGTCATCATGATCGGCGAGATCGGCGGTCCGGACGAAGCGAACGCCGCTTACTGGATCAAGGACAACATGAAGAAGCCGGTGGTTGGCTTCATCGCGGGCGTCACGGCGCCTCCGGGCAAGCGCATGGGTCACGCAGGCGCGCTGATCTCGGGCGGCGCGGACACGGCCGATGCCAAGCTCGAAATCATGGACGCGTGCGGCATCAAGGTCACGAAGAACCCGTCGGAAATGGGTCGTCTGTTGAAGTCGGTGATCTAAGCGGGTTTATCGGCAGAACGGCCTGGGGTTTGGTACTCTTACCGAATCCTTTCGTAACCGCCGAATAGAAAGCGAGGGAGCGTTGGCTTCCTCGCTTTTTTTATTACTACATGCTCGATTTTTTTGCGACGCTCCATTGGGGCGCGGTGCTTCAGATCATTGTCATCGACATTCTGCTCGGTGGCGACAACGCGGTCGTGATCGCGCTCGCCTGTCGCGGTTTGCCCGACGGCCAGCGCACGCGTGGCATCTTGCTTGGCACGCTCGGCGCCATCGTGCTGCGCGTCGTGCTGATCGCGTTCGCGGTGTTTCTGCTCGATATCCCGTTCCTCAAGTTCGTCGGCGGCATCCTGCTGCTGTGGATCGGCGTGAAGCTGATGCAGCCCGACCACGACGCGCACGAGATCAACGCATCGGACAAGCTCTGGACAGCGGTCAAGACCATCGTCATCGCGGACGCCGTGATGAGCCTCGACAACGTCATCGCCATTGCGGGCGCGGCGGAGGCGGCGGACCCGCGGCATCGCTTCACGCTCGTCGTCTTCGGGCTGGTGGTGAGCATTCCGCTCATCGTGTGGGGCAGCACGCTGGTGCTGAAGCTGCTCGATCGCTTTCCGGTCATCGTACTTTTTGGCGCGGCGTTGCTCGGGTGGATCGCGGGCGGCTTGATCATCGACGATCCCTTCATCGATCGATGGCCCGAGCTGAACACCGAGCTCGTCGGGTATATCGCGCGAGCGGTGGGCGCGATTTTCGTGGTCGCGGCGGGCGTGCTGATCAAGCGGCGCGCGCTCGCCAGTGCAAAACGGGCGCCGGGGTGAGGCTGTTCTATGCAGTGCGGTGACTGAGGCGCACTCCGCCCAATCGCGTCGACCGGGAACGCGCTCACGCTAAGGCCTTTACCGAAAGACGCTCACCCCAGGCCCCCACGTTAGCCATTCGGCCGACTGTCACCGCTAAAGCTCCCTGAATAAGATCGAAGCGTCTGGATTGCATCATGCATCCGGGCGCTTTTTGTCCTTTTGGGAGTACCGATGACAACGATCACCTGCAACACGAATTCGCCGCGTGCCTGGCGCGCGATGCACGGCTGGCTGCGCTCTGCCGGCGACGCGGCGACGCGAGGTTTCACCCTGATCGAACTGATGATCGTGTTGGCGATCGTCGGCGTGGTGGCCGCGTATGCGATTCCCGCGTATCAGGATTATCTGGCGCGCAGCCGGGTGGGCGAGGGCTTGTCGCTCGCGGCATCGGCGCGGCTTGCCGTGGCCGAGAACGCGGCGAGCGCGGCCGATCTCGCAAGCGGATATGCCTCGCCGCCAGGCACGCGCAACGTCGACTCGATCCATATCGACAGCGACAACGGCCAGATCACGATTGCCTATTCGACGCGCGTCGCGCCAGCAGGATCGAACACGCTCGTGCTCGTGCCATCCACGCCCGACAACGCCGAGACTCCGACGGCCCGCGTGTCGCTTGCGCGCGGATCGGTGCAGGCAGGCACCTTGACGTGGGAATGCTTCGCGGGCGGCAAGGCGGCGTCGTCGTTGCCGGCGCCGGGCGCGGGACCGTCGCCCGCGGAGGCACCGAGCTTGCCCGCCAATCTCGCGCCGGCGGAATGCCGTGGCTGACGTGCATCGCTGACGACGGGCAGACGAGCGGTGCGTTGGCATCGCTCGTCTGCCATCGGCAAGAAGCGGTCAGGTGCGGGGATTTTTTGTTGGAAACGCGGGGATTTCGTCGCAAATCGGGCTGTGTACCGGACATGGGCAGCAAAGTTTTGTATAGTGCGCCGGTTGCCGACGTTCACAGCCTCTCATGCCTTCTCAATACGCGCGCTACCTTTGTTTTGCCGTTCTGTGCCTTGCGTTGACCTTGCCGTTTGGCGTCGTCAACCACACGTACCCGATTCCGACCTTCTACGCCGAATACAGCGCGCTGGCGCTTTACTTGGCGCTCGGGGCGACGGTCGCGCTGCTCGTGCGCGTGTCGGAGCCGCGCGTGTCGTTCGCCTCGCCGGTCGTTGCGCTCATGCCGCTTGCGTTCGGCGTGCTGCTCATCGCGCAGACGGTGTTGCTGCCGGTATCGCAGCCTTCGATGAACTGGCTCGGCGGCGCGTATCTGCTCGCCTCGTTCATCGCGGTGCATACCGGCTACGGGCTCGTGCGCGCGGGTTTGTCGGAGAAGGCGTTGCGCATCGGCGCGGCCGCGCTCATGGCGGGCGGTTCGTTCGCGGTCTTTTGCCAGATCGTGCAGTTGCTGCATCTGGAGGTGAAGTTCACGCCGTTTGTCGTCGCTTATAACGTGATGGCTGAGCGGCGGCCGTTCGGCAACATGGCGCAGGCGAATCACCTCGCAACGGTGATCGCCTTCGCGATGGCGGGCGCGCTGTACTTCGTGCAGACGCGGCGTTTGCCCGTTATCGTGTGGCTCGCGCTGACGGCGGTGTTTTCGCTAGGACATGCGCTGACCGTTTCGCGCGGACCCTGGTTGCAGATGGCGGTGATCGTCGTCGCCGGATTCTGGATGGCGTTCGTGCAGGGGCGGCCGGCAGTGGCGGAAGGTTTCGACGGACCCGGCCGCCGCGATCTTCGCGCGTGGCTCATGCCGGTGGTGCTCGCGCTCGTGTTCTTCGCGGTGAACGCGGCGGTGCGCTGGGCCAACGTGCGCTTCCACTTCGACCTCGCGCAATCGGCCGCCGAGCGCATGCAGGACGCCAATCAGATCGCGCCGCGCCTTGCGTTGTGGAAATACGGCTGGACGATGTTCCATACGCATCCCATCCTCGGCGTCGGCTGGGGCGAGTTTCCGCGCTATCAGTTCGACATGGTGCGCGAGCTGGGCGGCGTCGAGATCGCGAACAATGCGCATGACATCTTCATCGATTTGCTCGCGAAGACGGGCGCGCTGGGCCTCGGCATTCTGGTGCTGGGGTTCGTCTTCTGGCTGATTCGCGTGCTGCGCGCGCCGCAGACGCCCGCGCGCATTTTCGGGCTTTCGCTGCTTGGCGTTCTGCTGATGCATGCGTTGGTTGAATATCCGCAGCAATACATGTTCTTTTTGATGCCGGCGATGCTCGTGATCGGCTTGCTGGAGACGCGGCCGTTGCGGCTGGTGGCGAAGCCGTTGTCGTTCGGCGTGTACGTGGTGCTCGTGGTGGGCGGGCTGGCGGCGTTGTATCCGGTGATGCTCGACTATCATCGAGCCGAGGTGCTTTACTACGGATCGCGGCCGGCGGAGCAGTATCGGGACGATCCTTCGTTCCTCTTCACCGCGTGGGGCGAATACGGCGCGGCCACGCTCGTGCCGATCAACGCGCAGAACCTCGAAGAGAAGCTCGCGATGCATCGCAAGGCGATTGCGTTACTGCCGGGCGAGACGGTGTTGCGGCGATATGCGGTGTTGCAGGCGCTTGCTGGTCAGCGCGACGAAGCGCTGGACACGATGGCGAAGCTCAAGATTTTCGCGACCCAACTGCATGACTGGCCGAAGCAACTGGCGTCGGTTTATCAGCTCATCGATGAGACGGGGAAGCCGCTGGCTTCTTTCAAGGCGGATCTGGTGAAGTTGTATGGAGAGCCGGGGGTGGGGGGCGCCACTGCCGATGATGACGATGATGATGAGTGAGGTCGGCGTCGGCTCCGGGCGCGAGGACTACGCCGCCACCCAATCCCCCGACTTCCCGCCATGCTTCTCCAGCACCTTCACATTGTTGATCGTCATGCCGCGATCCACCGCCTTGCACATGTCGTAGATCGTCAGCAAGCCGATCTGCACGGCGGTGAGCGCTTCCATTTCCACGCCGGTGCGCCCGACCGTTTCCACACGCACTTCGCAGTGCACGCCAGGTAGCGTTTCGTCGATGCTGAAATCCACCGCCACGCGCGTCAGCGCAAGTGGATGACACAGCGGAATCAGGTCGGCCGTGCGCTTCGCGCCTTGAATAGCGGCGATGCGCGCGACGCCCAGCACGTCGCCTTTCTTCGCGCGGCCTTCGCGGATCAGCGCCAGCGTGCCATCGAGCATGGCGATGGAACCGCGCGCGACGGCGATGCGGCGTGTCTCGCCCTTGTCGCCGACATCGACCATGTGCGCCTCGCCGGCGGCATCGAAATGTGTGAGTCCGGACATAGCCTCTCCTTCGAACGGGCGCTCATCATACCAGCGCGATACGGCGTCTTCGGTCCGATTCAATCCACCGCCGAGCGCCGAACACTTGATACGATAAGCCTGTTTTCGTCATCAAGCTGACCGGCTCGCCGACGCCGGTTTCGCGCCATGAATTCGACACGTTCGAGCCGTGCGCTCATTTTCGTGCTGTGCCTGAGTCTCGCCATGCCGCCCGTTGCGTTGGCGCAGGTTGGTGCGTCCGTGGCTCGCGTGGATGATTCGGCGAAGGCGGGCGCAAGGGGCGCTGCAAACGCGACCGCCGCGAACGTGACCGCGACCGCCGCAAACGCGACCGCCGCAAATGCGATTACCGCAAATGCGATTACCGCAAATGCGACCAACGCAAATGCGACCACCGCAAATGCGATCGCCGCAAACGCGACCAACGCAAACGCGACCAACGCAAACGCGACCACCGCAAACGCCGGCACCTCAAACGCGCCCACCACAACCGCGCCCACCACAACCGCGCCCACCGCAACCGCGCCCACCGCAACCGCGCCTACCGCAACCGCAACCGCAACCGCAACCACAACCGCAACCGCAACCGCAACCGCAACCGCAACCGCAGCAACCGCGACCACCACCACCGTCCTCGCCTCACCCCCCGCCAACCTGGCCGACGGCGTCTTCGGCGTCTACGGCGGCGCCGAAAGCCGCTTCGCCAATCGGCCTGGGGAAATGAGCGGCCTGCGTGCGCCCTTGTCCTCGGTGCAGCTTCCCGATCTCGGCGATGGCTCCGGCGGCACGCTTTCACCGCAAGCCGAACGCACGCTCGGCGAACGGATGATGCGCGAAGTCCGCGCCGACCCCGACTATCTCGACGACTGGCTGATGCGCGATTACCTCGATTCCATCGCCACCAAGCTCTCCGCCGCCGCCGCGACGCAGTACCTCGGTGGCTATCGGCCGGACTTCGACCTGTTCGCCGTGCGCGATCCGCAAATCAACGCGTTCTCGATGCCCGGCGGTTTCATCGGCGTGAACACGGGGCTGATTTCCGCGACGCAGACCGAGTCGGAACTGGCGTCGGTCATCGGTCACGAGATGGGGCACGTGCTGCAGCGGCACATCGCGCGCATGATCGGCGCGCAGAAAAAGAGCGGCTATGCCGCGCTCGCTGCCATGCTCGCCGGCTTGCTCGCTGGTGTGATGGCGCGCAGCGGCGATCTCGGCATGGGTATCGCAATGGGCGGGCAGGCGTTCGCCGTCGACAATCAGCTCAAATTTTCGCGCGCGGCGGAACACGAGGCGGACCGCGTCGGCTTTCAGATGCTCGCCGCCGCCGGCTACGATCCCTACGCGATGACCGCGTTTTTCGCGCGTCTGGACCGCCTGACGATGTCCGACAACGGCGTGCCGCCTTATGCGCGCACGCATCCGCTGACCGTCGAGCGCATCGCCGATATGGAGGATCGTGCGCGGCGCGTGCCGTATCGCCAGCCGCGTCAGTCGCCCGAATACGCGTTCGTGCGGGCGCGCGCGCGGGTGCTGCAGGTCAATTATGCGAGTGATTATCGCGAGGTCGCGAGCCGGCTGAAGACCGAGATCAGCGATCAGACCGCGCTCAATCCGGCGGCGAACTGGTATGGCGTCGCGCTCGCGCAGTCGCTGCTCGGCGATTACGACGCCGCCAACGATGCGCTCGCGAAGTCGCGCCGTCTGTTCGAAGGCGAGGAGGCGAATGCGGCGGTGGCATCGGCGCAGGCGCGGCAGGAGTTGAAGAGTATCGGCGGCGCGGATGCGGCTAGCGGCGCACGGGGTTTGAAGGCGCAGCGTGGGGCGGCATCGTCGGCGAAGGCGGCTGCTTCCGTCGATGCCGGGTTGAATCTCGCTGCCGACGGCGTGAGATCCGCACAGGCGAGGCATATGCCTGCCGTCACCGATGCAAGGACGAATGGCGTCGCGTTATCGGAAGGCATGTCTTCGCTGCTCGGCAGTAGTGCGCACGATGTGCTGAGCTTTTCGGGGAGCGGCAATCGCGCGAGTAACCCGAACAATCCGCTCAACGTCAAGAGCGCGGCCAACACAGGCAGCGCAACGCTGGCGAACGGCGGGAACGGCGGGAACGGCGGGAACAGCGGGAACAGCGGGAACAGCGGGAACGGCGCGAACGGCGCGAACGGCGCGAACGGCGCGAACGGCGCGAACGGCGCGAACGGCGCGAACGGCGCGAACGGCGCGAACGGCGCGAACGGCGCGAACGGCGGGAACGGCGGGAACGGCGAGAACGGCGGGAACAGCGCGAACAGCGCGAACAGCGCGAACAGCGCGAACAGCGCGAACAGCGCGAACAGCGCGAACAGCGCGAACAGCGCGAACGGCGGGAACAATTCGCTCAACGTCAAGAACGCGGTCAGCACAGGCGGCGCGACGCTGGCGAGCAGCACGAACAACGCAAACAACGCAAACAACGCAAACAACGCAAACAACGCAAACAACGCAAACAACGCAAACAACGCAAACAACGCAAACAACGCAAACAGCGCGAACGGCGCGAACGGCGGGCACGGCACGAACAATTCGCTTAACGTCAAGAACGCGGTCAGCACAGGCGGCGCGACGCTGGCGAACGGCACGAGCAGCACGAACAACCCAAACAACCCAAACAACCCAAACGCAAAAGGCCTGAAAACCGCAAACGTCTCAACCGCAGAGAAAGATTCGTCGAGCCACCAAAACAACCCATCCGAGACGAATCGCGCGGGCGCTGCGACAACCACCGACGCGAACAGCACCTCCCGCCGCACGACCGCATCCAACACCCCGACCTCGAAGAACACGATCGCGCTTCCGCCGGTCCACGTCACGAGCACCTCTATCCCGCGCCAGAGCTCACAACCCGCCGCGCCACCGCAGCCGCCAGCGCCCGCAACGCCCCGCAGCACGCCTAGCCTCGACGTGCTAGCCGCCGATATCGCCCGCCGCGCCGGCCGTGACGACGACGCCATCCGCCTCGCGGAAATAGCGCAGAAGCGCTGGCCGGACTCGCACGCGGCGATCGATATCCATCTGCAAGCCTTGCTGTCGGCGCACCGCTACGCCGATGCTCAATCGCTCGCGCGCCGGGAAACGCGCGCCGACCCGTTACGCCCCGACTGGTGGCTTTATCTCGCGCAGGCGAGCGCGGGCCTCAACGACCCGCTGAGCCAGCATCAGGCGATGGCCGAGAAATTCGCACTCGACGGCGCATGGCCATCCGCGATTCGGCAGCTAAAGGAAGCGCGCGACCTGAAAACCGCGAGTTTCTACGATCTCTCGACGATCTCCGCGCGTCTGCGCGATTTCGAAACGCGCTACAAGGAGGAGCGCGAGGAGGAGAAAAACAGCTGAACGGCGGCGCGCCGCGGGTAGCGCTGAGCGAGCGCTCGACCCTGCCACGGCCGTACACGATCCGTGCGCCGATAACCCCTAACCTTGCACGCCAGTAGCCCGCGCAGCCGGACTCGCGAGAAAGCCAAAACGCGCCTCGACATCCGTCCGTCTGATCGTCTGCAAGGGAAGATCAATGCCGCCGCGCCAATGAAACACGCCACCGTGCTCGGGCAAAGCAGCCTCATCCAGCGAAGCATGATCCGCCAGCACCTCCAGATCATGATCGTGCAAAGCGGCCACGCGAGCCGGCGAGGAAGCATCGGCGAACAACACACCGCCTTCATCGTCGATCCACGCCTGTTCCGGCTCGAACGCCGCGCCCGCCTGATCGGTCAGCTGCAACGAACCATCCGCCGATACATCGAGCCGCACGATCCACGGCGTATAAGCCAACTCCACATACACGCGCTGCGGACCGTTCTGGAAGAACCACTGACCCTCGTCGTCGCGCTCGTAGTTGCGGTTGATGAAGCCGATCAGCGCCTCATGCCGGATGGGACTGCCGAGTTCGCCCGCGGCTTGCGCGGCATCGTCGCGCATGCGCCACTGGCCGCGTCGGTCGAGCAGAAGCCAGCCCGTGCAATGCGGCACGTTCGGCCATTTGGCAAGCGCCTGCCTGACGATGTCATCCATGAGCGACGAAGTTCTCCAGATAGCCGAACACACGCTGCGACAACCAGTCGATCCGCCCTGGAAACGGCCCCGTCATGAAGCCGACATGTCCGCCGTGGTTCGGCTGATCGAGCGTGACGCGCGACGACACTTCCGCCTGCGACGGCAACGCGAACTCGGGCAAGAACGGATCGTTACGCGCGTTGAGGATAAGCGCTGGCGCCGCGATGCGGTTCAGATGCGCGCGCGTGGTCGCGGTCGACCAATAGTGGTTGGTATCGCGAAAGCCGTGCAGCGGCGCGGTCACGACGTTGTCGAACTCGTACAGCGTGCGCGCGGCGAGTACGGCGTCGCGGTCGTAAAGGCCGGGAAACTGTCCGAGCTTCGCAAGCGCCTTGCGCTTGAGCGACTTCAAAAAGCTGCGTGTGTAGATCATGCCGAAGCCTTGCGAGATCGCTGCGCCGCCCGCGTGAACATCGAGCGGAGCGGAGATGGCGGCCGCCGCGCTGATGATCGACGAAGCCTCGGCGCCGCGGTCGCACAGCCAGTGCAGCAGCACATTGCCGCCCAGCGAGACGCCCGCCGCCACGATCGGCCCCGCGTGATTGGCGCGCAGGCGTCGCAGAATCCAGTCGACTTCGGCGCTGTCGGCGAGATGGTAAAAGCGCGGCAGCAGATTGAGCGCTCCACTACACGTGCGAAAGTGCGGCACGACGCCGTGCCAGCCGCGCGCTTGAGTGGCGGCCATCATCGTGCGGGCGTAGTGGGAGTCCGAACTGCCTTCGAGGCCGTGAAACAGCACGAAGAGCGGGGCGTCGGCGGGTGCTTCGTCGGCTACCCAGTCGAGATCGATGAAGTCGCCATCCGGCGTGGTCCAGCGTTCGCGCCGGTATTGCACCGCCGGCTTGCGCGCGAAGAGCGCCGGCACGATGGTCTGCGCGTGGCTCGTCGGCAGCCAGCGCGGCGCGTTGTAGAGCCAGTCCGCAACCGGCGCGCCGAGCGTTCGCCCGGCTGCCTGCACGCTTTCCTTAAGCGCTGCTGCGGGCCCCGTATCCACGAATGACGAATCGTGTTTCAACAAAGGATCGCGCTTCATGGCCACTCCCCGACATACGTCTTCTTAGTGCTGCTCTGCAACCGGGCCGCGTTTTTAGTGCAGCGGCCCCTGACCGTGGCGCATCTTGACCGCGAACTGGCCGGCCGTTTCCATCGGCATCTCGCTCGCGTGAATGTGCGCGATTTTCCATTCGCCGCGTTCGTGGACCATCACGTAAGTCGTGAACACCATGCGCGGCGCCACCGTTCCGGCTGGCTGATGCGCCTCCGCGATCGCATACACGACGGTGCCGAGACTGTCGTACACGCGGATATCGAGCGGCTCGATGGTCACCGCCTGCGCTTCGAACTGCTTGCCGATCCCGGCGCGGATGCTCGGCAGACCATGCAGATGCGTGCCGTCCGCGCAGATGCACGTGGCGAATTCCTCGTCGATCCACAACGACATCACGCTGTCGATGCTGGCGTCCGCGACAGCCTGGTAATAAGCGTTGAGGGTGTCGGCTGCGGCTTCGAAGAGGCGGGCGAAACGTGGCATGGCTCGTGGGTCTCAGGCTTTCGTTACGGCGCGCGCCCGTAGTGCCGGACTAGCGCCGCATCGGTCATTGGTCAAAGCATGCCCCCGTTCGGAGGCATTCGCGTGTGAGCGCCCGCACACTTGGGTCGATGCCGTCGGAGAACCGCTAGCGGATGTCGCAGCGGATCAATTTTCGAGATATCAACGATGCGCGAGCAGCATGCCGCGCAAGTCGCCGAAAACCTGTTCGGCGGAAAGTTCGCGAAGGCAGTTCAGATGGCCGAGCGGACACTCGCGGGCAAAGCACGGACTGCATTCAAGATGCAGCCATTGTACCTTTGCGAGATCGGACAAGGGCGGCGTGTGGCGCGGGTCGGTCGAGCCGTACACCGCGACGAGCGGCCGTCGCATGGCCGCCGCGACGTGCATGAGGCCGGAATCGTTGGTGACCACCGCGCTCGCTCGCGCGATCAACGCGCATGCTTCGCCGAGCGATGTCTGGCCGCACAGGTTGCGCACATTCGGTGCGCGGGCGGCGATGGCATCGGCGACGGCGGAATCTTTATTCGATCCCAGCGCGATGATCCGCGCATACGGAAACGACTGCGCGACGAACTGCGCCAGCGACGCAAAATGCTCCGGCGGCCAGCGCTTGGCGGGACCATACTCCGCGCCGGGACAAAACACGACGAGCGGCGTGCGCGTATCGAGATTGAAGCGCGCCGACACGCGCGCGGACTCGTTGGGATCGTTTTCCAGGCGCGGCACGGGCAGCGTTGGCGCGGGATTTTCGATGCCTTCGGGCTGCGGTTGCGCGAACTTGTCGACGAACGGCAGCTTCGCGCCCGGCGCATAAGCGAGCGCGGCGTAGTGCACGGTCATCGGCGGACGCTCGGTCTTTGGCGGATTGGCATGCCGCACGTTGAGCAGACCGTAACGGCTTTCGCCCTTGTAACCGATGCGCAGCCGGATGCCCGCCATCCAGGGCAGCAGCGCGGATTTCGCGGAATTGGGCAGCACGTAGGCGGCGTCGTAGCCGACATCGCGCAGGTCGCTCGCCAGTTGCCAGCGGCGCAGCAGTTGCAGCTTGCCGTGAGCGAGGTCGGTAGCGTAGACGTCGTGAATTTCCGGCATGCGTTCGAGCACGGGCGCGACCCACGAGGGCGCGACGGCATCGATCACGATGCGCGGATGCAGCTTTCTCAACAGCGTGAAAAGCGGCTGCGCCATGAGTGCGTCACCGATCCAGTTCGGTGCTATTACCAGCGCGCGGCGCATCAGTCGTTTTCCGATCTCAAAATATACGCGGCTCGCGGCTTATGGCGAGTCGTCGGTTGATGTGGGTGAGAGGCTTGAGCGCGCAATGTGTGATTGCGATTCGCGCATTGGACGAAGGCCGAAGCGGGCACGAGGCGTGGCTTCGGCCTTCCGTAAGAGGGCGGCTGCTCAATGCCCCTTGATGACTTCGCCGTCTTTCAGCTTGTAGCGCGTGCCGCAATACGGGCAACGCGCTTCGCCGTGCGTGATGTCGATAAACACGCGCGGATGCGTGCTCCAGCGCTGCATCTTCGGATTCGGACAGAACGCGGGCAGGTCCTTGGCCGACAGTTCAACCAGCGGCATTTCCTTCAGGTCGCTCATTGCAATCTCTTTTGAATGACTTGTGTTGCGTGCGGGGACACGGCGGGACGCTTGAAACCTCGCCCGCCGCAGCTTGCATTAAACCTTGGCGAGCCAGCTTGCGTACTTCTCGTTCTTGCCGCCGACCACGTCGAAGAATGCGCTTTGCAGCTTCTCCGTGACGGGACCGCGCGCGCCCGAGCCAATGGTGCGGTTGTCGAGTTCGCGAATGGGCGTGACTTCGGCGGCCGTGCCGGTGAAGAACGCTTCGTCGCAGGTGTAGACCTCGTCGCGCGTGATGCGCTTTTCGATCACCGGAATGCCGAAGTCGCGCGCCAGCGTGATGACCGTGTCGCGCGTGATGCCGTCGAGGCACGAAGCCAGGTCCGGCGTGTACAGCTTGCCGTTGTTGACGAGGAAGAAGTTCTCGCCGGAGCCTTCGGAGACATAGCCGTCCACGTCGAGCAGAAGGGCTTCGTCGTAGCCGTCGGTGATGGCTTCCTGATTCGCGAGGATGGAGTTCACGTACCAGCCGGAGGCCTTGGCGCGCACCATCGACACGTTGACGTGATGGCGCGTGAACGACGAGGTCTTGACGCGAATACCCTTCGCGATGCCGTCTTCGCCCAAATACGCGCCCCACGGCCACGCAGCAATGGCCACGTGAATGGTGTTGCCCTTGGCCGATACGCCGAGCTTTTCCGAGCCGACCCAGATGATCGGGCGGATATAGCAGGATTCGAGCTTGTTCTCGCGCACGACTTCGAGCTGCGCGGCTTCGATGGTGGCCTGGTCGAACGGCACTTCCATCTGAAAGATCTTGGCCGAATTGAAGAGACGCTTGGTGTGTTCCTTCAGGCGGAAAATGGCCGTGCCTTGTGACGTCTTGTATGCGCGCACGCCTTCGAACACGCCCATGCCGTAGTGCAAGGTATGGGTCAGAACGTGGATATTGGCGTCACGCCAGTCGACCAGCTTGCCATCCATCCAGATCTTGCCGTCGCGGTCGGCCATTGACATACGGTTCTCCTAGCTGTCTCGTTCAGTGAATGCGGGGCTTGGCGCCTTAGTTCGGCATGAGTGCGGCGCGGGCCGAAAGGCGGCGAAAGACCGTTATTTTAGCTTGATTTCGCGACGGAACCGATCTCGAAGCGGCTTTCACGACGCTATAATTTCCCTTTCGCCGCCAAGTTGCCGGCAAAGTTTCCTTTCGTCGCGGTATTGCGCGCGGTATTACGCGCGGGATCGGAACCAGCGTGGAGCCAGCGCCCGGCGCATCGGTTGGAAGCGGCCAAATACGCGTCATCATGGATTGGCCGCTAAAAGCATCCGGTGCTATCGGTTAAAATGCTGGTCTTTCCTGTTGCATCAAGCGAGGTCGAGAGTGTGTCCGGCAGTCACCGCGCAACGGTTCCCAAGCTCACCGCCTCAACGGAGCGCGCCCGGCATGTGCTTGTACTTGAGCGCCGCCGCCTGTCTGTTCCTTCGATCTCCTGCTTTCCCGGTTCCTCGTATTGCCTGTTTTGCCCGCGCGTTCGGCCCGCTCGCGCGGCCTTCGCCTCCGGCATGATCCGCGTGTCGTTGCCACGGCTAAAAGAAGTCCTCGAAGTCACGCGGCCACCCCACGAACCGGCCGGCACAAGCCGGTCTTCCTCGCCCGAACCGCTTTTCTACCTACGTTGACTCCCATGACGAAAGTATTGCGTTTCACCGACCTCATCTCCGAAGGCAAAGTCTCCGGCAAGCGTGTGTTCATCCGCGCGGATCTGAACGTGCCGCAAGACGATGCCGGCAACATCACCGAAGACACGCGCGTGCGCGCCTCGGTGCCGGCCATCAAAGCCGCGCTCGATGCAGGCGCTGCCGTGATGGTCACGTCCCATCTGGGCCGCCCGACCGAAGGCCAGTTCAAGCCGGAAGACTCGCTCGCGCCCGTCGCGAAGCGTCTGTCCGAATTGCTCGGCCGCGACGTGCCGCTCGTCGCGAACTGGGTCGATGGCGTCGAGGTTCAGCCGGGCAACGTCGTGCTGCTCGAAAATTGCCGCTGCAACAAGGGCGAGAAGAAGAACGACGACGGCCTCGCGCAAAAGCTCGCGAAACTCTGCGACATCTATGTGAACGACGCCTTCGGCACCGCGCATCGCGCGGAAGCAACCACGCACGGCATCGCGAAGTACGCGCCGGTCGCGTGCGCGGGCCCGCTGCTCGCCGCCGAACTCGATGCGCTCGGCAAGGCGCTCGGCAACCCGAAGCGTCCGCTCGTCGCCATCGTCGCCGGGTCGAAGGTTTCGACCAAGCTGACCATTCTGAAGTCGCTGGCGGAGAAGGTGGATCAACTGATCGTCGGCGGCGGTATCGCCAACACGTTCATGCTGGCCTCGGGCCTGAAAATCGGCAAGTCGCTCGCCGAAGCCGATCTCGTCGACGAAGCGAAGGAAATCATCGATCAGGCGCGCACGCGCGGCGCATCCGTGCCTATTCCGAGCGATGTCGTCACCGCGAAGGAATTCGCCGCGACCGCGAAAGCCGAAACCAAGCCCGTCGCGGATGTGTCCGACGACGACCTGATCCTCGATATTGGTCCGGACACCGCGAAGGCGCTCGCCGCGCAACTGGAAACGGCGGGCACGATCGTATGGAACGGCCCCGTCGGCGTGTTCGAGTTCGACCAGTTCGGCAACGGCACGAAGACGCTGGCGCAGGCCATTGCGAGTTCGTCGGCATTCTCCATCGCGGGCGGCGGCGACACGCTCGCGGCCATCGCGAAGTACAACATTCACGACAAGGTGAGCTACATCTCGACCGGCGGCGGCGCGTTCCTCGAATTCCTGGAAGGCAAGACGCTGCCCGCGGTCGAAGTGCTCGAGTCGCGGGCTTAAGGTCTTGACGACCCGAGGAAATCCGGCGAAGGCAGGCAAGAAGCGCGCGCAGGAAGCCGGCGGCGCGCAAAAAGACGGAATCAGAAACGTAGTGGCGGGCGGGGCATCGGGCGACGAGCTCGACGCCGCCGCGCTCGCGGCGCGGGCCATTGCCGAAGCGGCTCAGAACACCGAGGCGTCGTCCGGCGAAGCCCGCGCGCAGAATCAGCAACCGAGGCAGAACGAAGACGCGGCATCGCCGGCACCAACGGCGGCGCCCGTCATCATCGGCGGCTTGCCCGCTCATGCAATCAAGCAAATCGATAAAGCGACGCCGGCACGATCCGGCGCGCGCGCGCAACCGGTGAGCAACACCTCACCGTCGGCGCAACGTGCTCGCAGCGTCACGGGCGGTCCTACAGAGACGAGGAATTCCATGCATCGCGCTACCAAAATTGTTGCCACCATCGGTCCGGCATCGAGCAGTCCCGAGATCCTGCTGCAGATGATGCAAGCGGGGCTCGACGTCGTTCGCTTCAACTTTTCGCACGGCACTGCCGACGATCATCGCCAGCGCGCCGAATGGGTGCGCGAGGCCGCGCGCCAGACGGGCCGCGAAGTCGCCATCATGGCCGACCTGCAAGGCCCGAAAATTCGCGTCGGCAAGTTCGAGAACAACAAGACGATGCTCGTCGCGGGCAACAGTTTCGTGCTCGACGCCAATTGCGAACTCGGCAACAACGAGCGCTGCGGACTCGACTACAAAGACCTGCCGCGCGATTTGCGCGCCGGCGACGTGCTCCTGCTGAACGACGGCCTGATTGTCCTCGACGTCACGCGCGTGATCGGCGAAGAGATTCACACGGTCGTAAAGGTCGGCGGCGAGTTGTCGAACAACAAGGGCATCAACCGGCAGGGCGGCGGACTCACGGCGCCGGCGCTGACCGAGAAGGACATGGAGGACATCAAGACGGCGATGTCGCTTGGCGCGGATTTCGTCGCGGTGTCGTTCCCGAAAAACGCGACGGACATGGAAATGGCGCGTCAACTCGCGAACATCGCGGGCGCGCCTTACGGCATCAAGCCGAAGATGATCGCGAAGATCGAGCGCGCCGAAGCCATTCCGGCGCTGCAAGGCATTCTCGATGCGTCGGACGGCATCATGGTCGCGCGCGGCGATCTCGCGGTGGAGGTGGGCAACGCGGCCGTGCCCGCGCTGCAAAAGCGCATGATCCGCATGGGGCGCGAGTCGAACAAGCTCGTCATCACCGCCACGCAGATGATGGAATCCATGATCCACGCGCCCGTGCCGACCCGCGCGGAAGTGTCGGACGTGGCCAACGCCGTGCTCGACGGCACCGACGCCGTGATGCTTTCCGCCGAAACCGCGGCGGGCAAGTATCCGGTGACGACCATCGAGACGATGGCCGCCATTTGCGTCGAAGCCGAGAAGTCGGAAGAGTCGCAACTGGACCGCGATTTCCTCGACCGCACGTTCACGCGCATCGACCAGTCCATCGCCATGGGCGCGCTGTTTACGGCGTTCCATCTCGGCGCGAAGGCGGTCGTGGCGCTGACCGAATCCGGTTCGACCGCGCTGTGGATGTCGCGTCACTGGACGCATGTGCCGATCTTCGCGCTCACGCCGCGCGTGGCGAGCGAGCGCACGATGTCGCTGTATCGGAATGTCACGCCGTTGCATCTCGATACCAACATGGACCGCGACGACGCGCTCAATCAGGCGCTGGAAGTGGTCGTGTCGAAGGGATACGCGGCGCGCGGCGACATGGTCGTGCTCACCGTCGGTGAGCCGATGGGCGCGGCGGGCGGCACCAACACGCTGAAGATCGTGCGCGTCGGCGATCATTTCTGAGCGCGCGTAGAGCGAAAAAACGCTTTCGGATGAGCGCGAATTCAGCCTGATCCGAGCCAGGCGTTATTTGTAAAGTAAAATCAACGGGTTCCGGCGACGGGACCCGTTCCCATTTCTTTTCGCCGCTCACGGCAACTTGAGCGGCGGTCAACATTTCTCCGTACCTCTTCGGACCATGACGATGTCCACGCTATACGAATCCACGATCAAATCGCTGCCGCTGCTCGGCCGCGGCAAGGTTCGCGACAACTATGCCGTCGGTCAGGACAAGCTCCTGATCGTTACGACCGACCGCCTCTCCGCATTCGACGTCGTCATGGGCGAGCCGATTCCGAACAAGGGCCGAGTGCTCAATCAGATGGCCGACTTCTGGTTCGAGAAGCTCGGTCATATCGTGCCGAATCACAATACGGGTATCGATCCGGCGAGCGTCGTCGCGCCGGACGAGGTGGCGCAGGTGACCGGCCGCGCGGTCGTGGTGAAGCGTCTCGAACCGATTTTGGTGGAAGCGGTCGTGCGCGGCTATCTCGCGGGCAGCGGCTGGAAGGACTATCAAGCGACGGGCGCGGTCTGCGGCGTGGAATTGCCGCCCGGCCTGCAAAACGCGCAGAAGTTGCCCGAGCCCATTTTCACGCCCGCCGCGAAGGCCGAAATGGGCCATCACGACGAGAACATCACGTACGACGACATGGAACGGCGCATCGGCACCGAACTGTCGGCCACCATCCGCCGCATTTCCATTCAGTTGTACAAGGAAGCCGCCGAGTATGCGGCGACGCGCGGCATCATCATCGCGGATACCAAGTTCGAGTTCGGCCTCGACAACAAGGGCGAGCTGTTTCTGATGGACGAAGTGCTCACCGCCGACTCCTCGCGCTTCTGGCCGGCCGACGGCTATCAGGTCGGCACGAACCCCCCGTCGTTCGACAAGCAGTTCGTGCGCGACTGGCTCGAAACGCAGCCGTGGAAGAAGGAACCGCCCGCGCCGAAGCTGCCCGACGAAGTCGTCGCCAAGACCGCCGAGAAGTATCAGGAAGCGTTGCAGCGCCTGACCGGGCAGACGCTCGCATAACACCCGTATCGCGCGCGGTCATTTGGAAGAGATGACGGCGCGCCCGAACCAACGCCCAAGGAAAGCAGCTAAATGAGCGAAGTACAGACCGGAGCGCATTCGCACGATGCGCCGCTCGTCGGCGTGTTGATGGGTTCCAGCTCCGACTGGGACGTCATGAAGCACGCCGTCGCGATCTTGCAGGAATTCGGCGTGCCTTATGAAGCGAAGGTGGTGTCCGCGCATCGCATGCCGGACGAGATGTTCGGTTATGCCGAAAGCGCGCGCGCGCGCGGCGTGCAGGCGATCATCGCGGGCGCGGGCGGCGCGGCGCATCTGCCGGGCATGCTGGCCGCCAAGACCACGGTGCCGGTGCTCGGCGTGCCGGTGGCGAGCAAGTATCTGAAGGGCGTGGATTCGCTGCATTCCATCGTGCAGATGCCCAAGGGCGTGCCGGTTGCGACCTTCGCCATCGGCGAGGCGGGCGCGGCGAACGCGGCGCTCTTCGCGGTGTCCATTCTGAGCGTGACCAATGCGCGTTACGCCGAAGCGCTGGCCGCGTTCCGTGTGAAGCAGAACCAGGCCGCGCGCGATATGGCGCTGCCTCCGCTCTGAAGCGTTCAAACGTCGAAGCATTGAAGTGCGATGCCGCGCGCCCCTATGCGCGGCGTCTGGAAATCAAACCAGCAAATCAGTCCCGGCAAGCCCCAGCCCACGATGAACCCAAACAAATCCCCGAACTCACCCATCCTGCCCGGCGCGTGGCTCGGCATGGTCGGCGGCGGCCAGCTCGGCCGCATGTTCTGCTTTGCCGCGCAGTCGATGGGCTATCGCGTCGCCGTGCTCGATCCCGACCAGACGAGTCCGGCGGGCGCGGTCGCTGATCGTCACATCCGCGCCGGTTACGAAGACAAGGCCGCGCTCACCGAACTCGGCCGCTTGTGCGCGGCGGTTTCCACCGAGTTCGAGAACGTGCCGTCGGCAAGTCTCGAATATCTCGCTTCGTGCACGTTCGTGAGCCCGGCGGCGAGTTGCGTGGCAATTGCGCAGGATCGCGTCGCGGAGAAGCGGTTTATCGCCGAGGCGGGCGTGCCGGTCGCGCCGCACGTGGTGATCGAATCGCCGGAAGCGCTTGCAGCGTTGTCGGACGAGAAGATCGCGGCAGTGCTGCCCGGCATTCTCAAGACCGCGCGCCTTGGCTATGACGGCAAGGGACAGGTGAGCGTGCGCAACGTGCAGGAAGTGCGGAACGCGTATGGCTCGCTTTCGGGCGTGCCGTGCGTGCTCGAAAAACGCATGCCGTTGAAGTACGAAGTGTCCGTGCTGATCGCGCGTGGCGGCGACGGCAAGTCGGCCGTGTTCCCGCTTGCGCAGAATTCGCATGTCGGCGGCATTCTGGCAAAGACCGTCGTGCCTGCGCCCGATGCGCCCGCCGCGCTCGTCGCGCAAGCGCAGGATTCGGCGTTGACCATCGCGGCGAAGTTGGGCTATGTCGGCGTGTTGTGCGTCGAATTCTTCGTGCTGGAAGACGGAACGCTCATCGCCAATGAAATGGCGCCGCGTCCGCACAATTCCGGCCATTACACGGTCGATGCCTGCGCCACGAGCCAGTTCGAACAGCAAGTCCGCGCGATGACCGGCATGCCGCTCGGCGATACGCGCCAGCATTCACCAGCCGCAATGCTGAATCTGCTCGGCGATATCTGGTTCAACGGCGACAAGCAACGCGCTCCTGCCTGGACCGACGTCGTGGCAATGCCGGCTGCGCGCCTGCATCTGTACGGCAAGGAAGAAGCGCGCCATGGCCGCAAGATGGGTCACATCAACTTCACGGCGGCGACGCTGGAAGAGGCGCGCACGGCGGCGCGCGACTGTGCGCGCATGTTGCATATCGCGCTCGATTGAAAGACTTGAAGCAGTAAGGCAATGACCATCATCCATCCGAGCGCCGCGCAGATCGACGAAGCAGCGGCCCTGCTCGACGCAGGCGAACTCGTCGCGTTTCCGACTGAAACGGTCTACGGCCTCGGCGGCGATGCCGAGAATCCCGAAGCCATCGCGCGCATCTATGCCGCGAAGGGCAGGCCGGCGAATCATCCGGTGATCGTGCATCTCGCGCCCGAAGCCGATCCAGGCTATTGGGTAAGCGCGTTGCCGGCGGATGCACAAAAGCTCATCGACGCCTTCTGGCCCGGACCCTTGACGCTCATCCTCAAGCGCGCGGAGCGCATTCCGGCGGCGGTGAGCGGCGGGCAGGATTCGGTGGGCATTCGTTGCCCGTCGCATCCGGTGGCGCAGCGGCTGTTGTCGGCGTTTCACGCTTTACGCAGCGGAACGGGCAAGCAAGGCGGCGTGGCGGGGCCTTCGGCGAATCGCTTCGGACACGTAAGTCCGACGAGCGCACAACATGTTCGCGATGAATTCGGCGCGAGCGTTCATGTGCTCGATGGCGGGACGGCGCAAGTGGGAATCGAATCGACGATTCTGGATTTATCGCGCGGCTTTCCCGCTTTGTTGCGGCCGGGACACGTGAGTCCGCTGCAGATCGCGGATGTGATCGGCGTCGCGCCGAGATTGCCGGATGGAACGGATGCCACCGCGCCGCGCGCCTCGGGCACGCTGAAGGCGCATTACGCGCCGAGGACGCCGCTCGCGTTGCTGCCTTTCGCGGCGATCGAACCGATCCTCGTTGCGGCCCGTGCCAATGCGCGCGACAAGAAGATCGCGCTGGTGGCGCGTGCGTCGAGCGCAGGCGATTGGGCGCGCGATTCCGGCGTGCACTTCGTGGCCGCACCTGAAGACCCGCAGAGTTATGCGCGGGAGTTGTATGGCTTGCTGCGGGCGCTGGATCGGGCGAATGTCGAACGCATTCTCATCGAGAAGCTGCCGGAATCGGTCGAGTGGATCGCGGTGAATGACCGGCTGGGAAGAGCGGCGGCGGCATTCGAAGGGGAAGGCGCTTAGCTCGCTCATGTTCGCTTCGACAGCGACGCGAAGGATTGTCCACGGCAAAAAGAAACCGCCCGGAAGACCATCTCCGGGCGGCTCGCCGACTTCCAATAAACCGGACTACTTACCCAACCCCGCCGCCGCGACCTTCTGCTCCGCCGTCTGCGCATACAGCGCATGCAGATGCGTCGTCGGGTGCACGGTGTCCGCGTACATATAAAGTTGATCCGCGTTGGCCACCGTGTAGTTCTGCGGCGAGCAGAAAAGCGAAGTGGCGAACGCTTGCGGATTCGGCTCGCCGAAAGCCGCTGCTGCCGCGGCCATCGCCTGCAGATTGCACGCCGTGCCGGTATTCGACACCGTGAATCCGAACTGCCCGAAGTTGGCCGTGATATTGGCGAGCGCCGGCACGATATCCAGGTAAATCACCTTCGACATCAGGCCCGATTGCGTCAACGCGGCGGCAAGCGCCTGATTGAAGCCTAGCGATGCCTGCGTCAGCAGCGCCTTGACGGCCGCGTTGCTCATCATGCCCTGCGGCGTGGTGCCGATATCCGGCACGTTCGACACCAGCACATGCGTTGCGCCATGCTGCAGCACCGAGCCGATGACGCCCGCCAGATCGATCGCCGATTGCACGATGGCGGTGGTCGCCTGCGCTGGCGTCATCTGTCCTGCCTGCACGGCCGTGAGGTTGTACAGAATATCGTTCGCGCCGCCATTGACGATGACGAGCTGATTCGAATTGAAGCTACCGTGCGACGCCAGATAGTTCGTCACCTGTTGCGCCACCGGCACCGTCAGCGCGCCCGTGTAATTGGCCGGATCGGTCGTCGCATGACTCACGCCGATAGGATTGGTCACGCGCGATCCGCCCTGCGCGTAGCCGAGCCCCGATTGCGCCTGGGGCGGCGTGCCGAAGCCACCGGTCATCGCGGGCGTGAGCGTGTCGCCGTAGTATTGCGCGACATCCTGAACCCACACCTGACCGGGATTGGTCGTGAAGCGGCCGCCGCCGAAGTTCGCCGCCGCCACCGGCGCGTAGGTGCCGACGTCGGAGAGGCTATCGCCGAAAGAGACGACTTGCAGTTTGACACCGCCCGGCGGCAACGAATTGTTGTTGTCGTCGCCACCGCCGCCGCACGCGGCAATCAGGGCGAAAGCGGCGCTCGCCGTGGCGATTCGGGCGTAGCGCACCAGGGCGGCGCGCGTCGAGAGTTGCTTCTTCATGGACCTCGTCTCCAATTTTCGGTGTTATGTGTTTGAATCCGCAGCGCGTGTGCCTTGTGTTGGCCCGCGTGTCTGTCTGCGTTTCGTCCGGCGTGCGCCTCGATACGCGCGTGCGCTCGAACGAATTGTGCATCACGAAGGTGGTCGAGTCATCCTTCCGTCATGCGTGCCCGACAGCGTACACGGCGCGCGTGCAGGCGCGGGCGGTCTTCGTAGAAGAAATCTTCGGTCCGCCTTGCCGGGCGCGGGTTTGGCTCAATTGCGTCGCGCCTGCCTCCTATGCTTGGCGCAACGCGCGTTCAGTCTTCGATGCCCGGCTTGCGCGCGCCTTCGTACACCCATTCGAGGAGCGCGTCGTGCGCGGCGCGTGCTGCCTCGGCGCGCGGATCGTTGATGAAGCTCACCACGACATAACTCTCGCCATTGGCCGCGCCGACGTAGCCCGCGATCGCCCGGACATCGCGCAAGGTGCCGGTCTTGATGTGCGCATTGCCGAACGCGCCCGCGTTGGTCAGGCGGTTGCGCATGGTGCCGTCCACGCCGGCAATGGGCAGCGATTCGACGAACACTTGCGCGACCGGACTCGCGTTCGCCGCTTGCAGAAGGTCGGCAAGGGAGAGCGCGGAGATGGTTTCGTCGCGCGAGAGTCCGGAGCCGTTGTCGAGCACGAGACCGGCCATTGGCAGGGCGCTTTTCTTGAGAAACGTCTGGATGGCCTGCGAGGATTTGGCGGTCGTCGCGGGCGGTTTCAGTTGCGCCGCGCCGATGGTCAGAAACAGATTTCGCGCCATCACGTTGTTACTGAACTTGTTGATGTCGCGCACGATATCCGACAGCACCGGGCTGCGATGCGTGCCGACGAGCCGCGCCGACGAAGGCGTCGGGCCTTCGCGCGTGGCGCCCTGAAACGTGCCGCCCGCCTGCTTCCACAGCGCGAGGAAGCCGCCTGCGAAGAACGTCGAATGGTCGAGCGCGGCGACGTTGATGGTGCGCGAGCCGCAGCGCAACGGATAGTCGCCGATGAACGACGCCTGCACGAAGCCGCCCTGCGTCTGCGCCACGCTCGGCGATGCGGACGGCAACGTGCCCGCGCACGCGCCGCGCGTCACGCGCAATTCGTTGTCGATCTGCAGTTGCGCCAGTTGCGGCAATACGTCGATGGATACCTGCCCGTCCGGATTCGGCGTGAGCGTGAAGGTAAGCGACTTGAACGCGTAGAGCAACGGATCGGGACCGACGTTGTAGGGCGCGGCATCGTCGTTATCGAACGCGGGCAGATCGCGCGTGGAGGCGTCGAAATAGCGCTTGTCGAGCACGAGCGCGCCATCGATTCCCGTGATGCCGTTCTTGCGTATCTGATCGACGAGATCGATCAGTTCTTCCGGCACGAGCTTCGGGTCGCCCGTGCCCTGAATGTAGAGATTGCCGTGCAGCACGCCTTGTGCGTCGACATCGCCATCGGCGTAGGCGGTGGTTTTCCAGCGATAGTCGGGGCCGAGCAGCGAGAGGCCCGAGTAAGTCGTGACGAGCTTCATCGTCGATGCGGGGAGCATCGGCCGGTCCGCGTTGATCGTGACGAGCGGCACGGGCGCGCCGATACGTTGCACGACTACGCTCATCGACGAAAGCGGGATGTGCGCGTGAGCGAGCGCCGCCATGACCGGTGCGGGCAGTGGCCCGGCGGGCACGCGTTCTCGTGCGGCGACGGCTTTCTCGGCCCGGGACGCCTTGCCTGCGCGCTTTGCCTTCGCGCCGCCATGCGCCGCGCGCTCGGGCGCCTGCGCTTGCGATTCGGACTTCGAGCCGCCACGCGCTTGTGCCTCGGGCATGTGAGCGATGACGGCAAAGCCGATTGCGGCGGCGAGTGCAAACGACGAGCAGCGAGAAACGAGCGAGACAAGCGGCATGGGCGTGCTTTTGGTGTTGTTAGGCGAAGCCCACACGGGCGAAAGGCTCATTGTAGACAAGCTGGCTTGCGAAAATCGTACGAATAGGGGTTTGTCGGCTGGCCAAGGACGGCGAGCAAGCACGCCCCTCGTCACATCGCGTGATCAAGCGTCATAGATTCCAGCACCCTGCAAGATCCATCACATCCACCCATTAAGCCTTGCTTAAGCCTGCCCGCGCGCGGCGAAGCTAGAATGGCTACGACTTTCAAAGCCGGTCTCCCCAACCACGAAGACGAGATGCCATGCGAATCCTGCTAGTCGAAGATGACCGGATGATCGCCGAAGGTGTGCGCAAGGCGCTGCGCGCGGACGGCTTTGCGGTCGACTGGGTGCAGGACGGCGAGGCCGCGCTGACGGCCGTCGGCGGCGAGCCCTACGACCTGATGCTGCTAGACCTCGGCTTGCCCAAGCGCGATGGCATCGACGTCCTCAGGACGCTGCGCGCGCGTGCGAACGCATTGCCGGTGCTGATCGTGACGGCGCGCGACGCCATTGCCGATCGCGTGAAAGGACTCGATGCCGGCGCCGACGATTACCTCGTCAAGCCCTTCGATCTCGACGAACTCGGCGCACGCATGCGGGCGCTCATCCGTCGTCACGCGGGACGCGGCGAATCGCTCGTGCGTCATGGTCAACTCACGCTCGACCCGGTCGGTCATCAGGTGACGCTCGCGGGCGCGCCCGTCGCGCTCTCGGCGCGCGAATTCGCGTTGCTCGAAGCGTTGATGGCGCGTCCGGGCGCCGTGCTCTCGAAGAGTCAGCTCGAAGAGAAAATCTACGGCTGGGGCGAGGAAATCGGCAGCAATACGGTCGAGGTCTACATCCACTCGCTGCGCAAGAAGCTGGGCGCGGACCTCATTCGCAACGTGCGCGGTTTGGGCTACATGGTCGCGAAGGACGCCTGATGCGGTCCATCCGCCGGCAATTGCTCATCTGGCTGCTCGCGCTCGTCATTGTCGGCGTGGGCTTTGCCGGATGGCTCATCTACCGGCAGGCGCTCGCCGAAGCCAACGAACTCTTCGATTATCAATTGCAGCAGATCGCGGCGGCGCTGCCTTCGGAGCCGTTTTCGTCGGTGCTCACGTCGCGCAGCGAAAGCGACGAGGGCGTCGTCATCCAGATCTGGAATCGCAACGGCGTGCTGATGTACTACTCGCATCCGCGCGTGCCGCTCGCGCCGCACGCCGAACTCGGCTTCTCGACGGAAATGACGGCGCGCGGCGAGTGGCGCGTGTATAGCGCGATCGTCGGCGACAACGTCGTGCAACTCGCGCAGCCGCTTTCGATACGCAACCGCGTCGCGGCGGGCGTCGCGTGGCGCACGTTGTGGCCGCTGGTCCTGTTGCTGCCGCTGCTCGGGCTTGCGATCTGGGTGATCGTCGGACGCGGGCTTGCGCCCTTGCAGCGTGTGACGAGCGCGCTCGATACACGGCATCCCGAAGCACTCGATCCGCTTCCCAATCAACGCTTGCCACAGGAAGTGCAGCCGGTCGTGCGGGCGCTGAACGCGCTGCTGGTGCGTCTGTCGACGGCGCTCGATACGCAAAAAGCCTTCGTCGCCGATGCCGCGCACGAGTTGCGCACGCCGCTTGCCGCCGTGCAGATTCAGGCGCAGCTCGTGGCGCGCGCGCAGGACGACGCATCGCGGCGCGAGGCGTTGCTCGATTTGCACGAAGGCATCGCGCGCGCCACGCGGCTCGCGGAGCAGTTGCTTGCGCTCGCGCGCTCGGAGCCGGACGGCAAGGGCGTGGCGACGAAAGTCGATCTGGCCGCGTTGCTCGAAACGTGCGTGCGCGGTTACGTGCTCGTGGCGCAAGAGCGCGGCGTGGACCTCGGCATCGAGGCAAGCGAGCCCGCCACCGTGACGGGCGACGCGGATTCATTGCGCGTGATGTTCAACAATCTCATCGATAACGCGACGAAATACACGCCGCGCGGCGGCCGCGTGGATGTCTGCCTAAAAATAAAAGATGGACATTCAGTAGTCGAAATCGCGGATTCCGGGCCGGGCATTCCAGAGGAAGAACGAGAGAGAGTATTCGACCGGTTTTATCGCGTGGGCGAAAGCGTGAACCGCGCGCGTACGGATGTGGCGGGCAGCGGGCTTGGGCTTGCCATCGTGCGGCGGATTGCGGATCAGCATGGGGCGGCTGTTCACCTTGCAGCGTCCGTCGCAGGCGGACTTCGAGTCGTGGTCACGTTTTGAGTTTCACGCGCTGGTCCCTATCGGATCGTCATGCGCTGATGGGCGCATAGGGCGTTGGGCTGCGCTGGCAGGCCAAACAGCGTCCGCCTTTAGGCGCCGTCGTTGTTTAAAAAGAATTCCAGATTCCGATTCTGCTCCGGTTTGTTCAAACGCGATCGCCGGAATGAAGAACAACCAAGTTAGCGATTTGAAGGAAAGCTGTAATGCGGTAACACAGGATCTTTTCAAATCCACACAATTAATTACTCGTTTCAGACCTGATTTTCTATCGGTTAGACGTAAGTCTATTGACATCGGCAGACATTAGGAGCGCGCTTATGTCTCCTGACAACAAATTGCCGTAAATTTCGTCTCACTGCAGGCGAGCTAGTTTCGATTGATCGACGTGCTTCAAGGCAGTTAAATCAACGAGATCCTTTAATGCTCGCACCCGTCAACGTGGGCTGCGCCCATTCGGTGACATTGCTCTCTTTGATTCGTTTTTTATTCGCGATCCTTTTGCTTTAAACGGATTTCTCGTGCGAAGCAGTGTTTTATCGCATTCGATTTTTACTTTTAGGTTTATTCATGAACAAAGCTCTTCGTCCCTCGAAACTGCAATCGCGCCTGATCAAAAAAGTAATGCCCGCCGCTCTCGCTGCAGGCGCTGTTGCAATTGCATTGCCGATGACGGCGTCAGCTGTTACTGCGCCGTTGATCGTCAACGATTCGGACTTTGGCTCGCCTGATCCGGGCCAGTGTCAGTTTCTGTCGGGTCAAGCCCTAACAACCGTTGGCATGGAAAATTGCGGCACATCTGCCACTGCCGGTTACAACACAGTTACCCAAACGGGCTCAGTTTCGATCGCGAATGCTTCGATGTCTGTCGGGGGTTACCAGTTTATCAATGGCGCCGATTCTAATAACAACGCGCTGACCGTTTCGAAAACGGGCGCTAATATTCAACTCAACAATGGCAAGGTAACCAATCTTGCAGCTGGCACGGCGAATACGGATTCGGTGAATTTTGGGCAGTTGAAGAACACCGCACAAAGCACGGCAAAGGCGATTGGCGGCGGTTCCGCGCTGAATAGCGACGGCACGATTTCGGCTCCCAGCTTCGCGCTGACGAACGCAAACTCGATCAATGGCACGTCTGGCGCCGCTACGGACGTCGGCACGGCCTTCGGTACGGTCGATGCAGCGTTGGGCAAGCTCAACTCGAACGTGACGCAAAACACGGCCGACATCGCTTCGCTGAAAACCAACGTTGCGCAGAACTCGTCGGATATCGCGCAGAATACGAGCGACATCAGCAACATCAATCAACAGATCGCCAGCGGCAACGTCGGTCTGGTGCGTCAAGACGCAACGACGCAAAACATCACCGTCGCGAAGGACACGGGCGGCACGGTCGTCGACATGACGGGCACCGATGGCACGCGTACGGTGACCGGCGTATCCGCTGGCGCCTTGAGCGCCGACAGTACCGACGCAGTCAACGGCTCGCAGCTTTATCAAACGAACCAGAACGTTTCGAGTCTGGCGCAGCAATTGAGCAACGTCGAAGGCGCTGCTTCAACGGTCGCTTCGCAAAAGACCGACACCCCCGCTGTTGCGTCCGGCACCGACTCGACCGCCCTCGGAAATGGCTCAAAGGCAACGGGTAACAACTCCGTCGCGCTGGGTAGCGGTTCTGTCGCGGACGAAGACAACACCGTCTCGATCGGCTCGAAGGGCAACGAACGTCGCCTGACGAACGTCGCGCCGGGCATCAACGGTACCGACGGCGTCAACATGAATCAGTTGAACGCAGTTCAAAGCAACGTCGATACGGTAGCTCGTCAGGCATTTTCCGGTATCGCCGCCGCGATGGCCATGCCGAACCTGACGCCGAGTCAGCCGGGCAAGACCGTGGTCGCAGCCGGTGTCGCGAACTACAAGGGCTACACGGCCATGGGCGTTGGCGGCACCTACCGTTCGCGTGACAGCCGCTGGCTCGTCAACGCTGCAGCTTCGATCACGCCGCACGGCGACGCAGGCGTGCGCGGTCAAGTCGGCTACGAGTTCTAAGCACGCGGTTCGCGAGCGAGACCAAACCAGAAGCACGAAGCATCAATAAGGCAGTAAGCAGGGCGGCTATCCGAAAGGGTAGCCGCCCTTTTTGCATTTTTACGCACCTTAAGAAAGCTTTAAGCGACACCCCGTAATCTTCGTTCATCCAATGGCGCCTTCTCAAGCGCAACCCGTCAGGAGCACACACGATGAAAGCGAAGATTCTCACACGCAGCGCCGTCGCAGCAGCGGTCGCCGTTGCCTTGTCGGCGGGCTACGTGGCCGGCCATAACAACGTGCCTGCGCCGCAGGTCATCGCGCCCGCGCAAGCCGCGCTGATGCCTGCCGAAGCCGCGGCGAAGACCGGCGTTCCCGATTTCTCCGGCCTCGTCGAAACGTATGGTCCGGCCGTGGTGAATATCAGCGCGAAGCATGTCGTGAAGCAAACATCCGCCCGACGCGGCAACGCGAATCAAGTGCCGATGGACCCCGACGATCCGTTCTATCAGTTCTTCAAGCGCTTTTATGGCGGCGTGCCCGGCATGGGCGGCGGCGATGGCGCGGGTCCCGGCGCGGACCGTCCGAGCGAAGGGCTGGGTTCGGGTTTCATCGTCAGCAATGACGGCTACATTCTCACCAACGCGCACGTGGTCGATGGCGCGAATGTCGTCACCGTCAAGCTCACGGACAAGCGCGAATATCGGGCGAAGGTGGTTGGCGCGGACAAGCAATCGGACGTCGCGGTGCTGAAGATCGACGCGAAAGATTTGCCCACGGTGAAAATCGGCGACCCCAACGGCAGCAAGGTCGGTCAGTGGGTGGTTGCCATCGGTTCGCCGTATGGCTTCGACAACACGGTGACCTCGGGCATCATCAGCGCGAAGTCGCGCGCGCTGCCCAACGAGAATTACACGCCGTTCATCCAGACCGATGTACCGGTGAATCCGGGCAATTCGGGCGGGCCGCTCTTCAATCTGCAAGGCGAAGTCATCGGCATCAACTCGATGATCTATTCGCAGACGGGCGGTTTCCAGGGGCTTTCGTTCGCCATCCCGATCAACGAGGCGATCAAGGTAAAGGACGCGCTCATCAAAACGGGTCACGTCGATCGCGGCCGGCTCGGCGTAACGGTGCAAGGGCTGAATCAGACGCTCGCCAATTCGTTCGGCATGAAGTCGCCGCAAGGTGCGCTCGTGAGTTCGGTCGAGCCGGGCGGACCGGCAGCGAAGGCTGGCTTGCAACCTGGCGACGTGATTCTTTCGCTGAACGGCACGCAGGTGACGGATTCGACCTCGTTGCCGTCGCAAGTCGCGGGTCTTTCGCCGGGCACATCGGCGAAGGTGCAGGTGTGGCGCGACAAGAGCGCGAAGGATCTGACCGTGACGATCGGCGCGCTCAAGGACGCCAAGACCGCAAGCGCTGACGTGAAGGGCGACGACGATGGCGGCGCCGCCGCACAGGACGCGCGCCTCGGCGTCGCGGTGCGCCCGCTCACGCCGGAAGAGAAGCAGGAAAGCTCGGTGTCGCGCGGTTTGCTCGTGCAGCAATCGAACGGCGCGGCGGCGAATGCGGGTATCCAGGCAGGCGACGTGATTCTCGCGGTCAATGGCCAGCCCGTCACGACGGCGCAGCAGTTGAAGACAATGATCTCGCACGCGGGCGACAGCATCGCGCTGCTGATTCAGCGGGACAATGCGCAGATTTTTGTGCCGGTCGATCTTGGCTGATGGTGTACGTCGATGCGCGTCGTGCGGTTCGGAGTGGCGTGTTCGCGTCGCCCCGAACCGCGCTTGCGCATGCGGCATGAATGGCGCTTAGCGTCGCTGAGTCGTCCGGCGTGCTTTTCCGAACACGCAATGGATAGCACGTTCTGCAATGGCTTTCGGATCACTCCACCAAGCGCGTCCCACCGCACGATCAACAACCCCCCGCCCGAACGCGCAGGCACAAAGCATGCTCTACACCCCACTCGGTGCCCCATCGCGTGGAAAAGACGCATCGGGCGTGGCGTCGTCGGTGTGTTCGCATGCCGCGGCATCGAATAAAGGAGCCAACATAATGATGAGCAAGACCACGGGAAAACTGGCAACCGCGTTGCTGGCGACGGCGCTTTCGGCTGGAATGGCAGGCGGCGCATGGGCGCAGGCATCGAGCGCCGGCACGAGCGATACGTCGAGCGCGGGCAACGAAAACGGCGGCGGACTGCCGCAAATCGAACAGCAAGGCGACGTGTCCTACACGTCGGGCGGCGTCGGCCTCGACGAATCGCACGCCTTGCAGCGCGAACAAGCGCATTGGCCGCTATCGCTGCGCTTTACGGGTGCGACCGCGGATTACTTGTCGGGCGTGCACGTGCGGATCGTCGGCGGCAAAGGCGGCGAAGTGCTGAGCACCGATTCCATGGGACCTTACATGCTTGTCAAGCTGCCGGCGGGCAGCTACACGGTCTACGCCAAATACAAGAATCAGGAGAAGAAGCAGTCGGTCAATGTCTCCGGACCGGGCAAGGCAAAGGCGGCGTTTCACTGGAGCATCCAGTAACGATAATTCCCGCCGGTCCGGGCGAAATCCCGTCCACCCGGCGACCAGAGTTTGTCTCATAATGAAGCCACGGGCAGCACGCTCGTGGCTTTTTTTGGTGACGAGGCGTCCAACGCGCCTCGCAAATTCGGCAGAGGCCGGAGGGCCCACGATGAGCACGGATCTGAACGACGGGCATGAAGCGGCGCATCGGATCGAGATCGCGCCGAACGGACGGCGCTGCCGCGTGATTCACCAGGGCGTCACTTACGCCGACACGCACGAAGCCGTGACGCTTTCCGAAACGGGCGCCGACGACGTGCACTATTTCCCGCGCGCCGACGTCAACATGGCGCGCTTGCAACGCTCCATCCATACATCGGACTGTCCGTTCAAGGGGCAGGCCACGCACTACCATCTGATGACCGAGGAAGGTCCGGTCGAAAACGCCGCCTGGAGTTACGAGGCGCCGCTCGAAAGCGCGCGGCAGATCGGCGGATACCTCGCGTTTTATCCATCGCGCGTCGATCGTATCGACGTGACTTCCTAGGCAGGGCGTCGAATAAAAGCGCCGAACTCGAGGCGCGCGAGCCGAAACGCAATAGCCAGAACGCGGTCCTTGCCCGGAGAAGCGGATGGAAGTCACCGAAGCGTTGCGCGTTCCGCTCGATCCGGCGCATGTGAAGGCGGCGTTGAGCGATCTCACGCTGTTGCGCGCGAGTCTCGATAATTGCGAGTCCTTTACGCTCACGCCGAGCGGCGAGTACGTGTTAACGCTCGTCATGCCGATCGGCGCCTTGCGCGCGCGTTACGAAATTCGCGCGCACATTGCTCGTCGCAGGCGTCTGGCGCAGGCCGACGAAAGCCAAGAAATCGACGACGACACCAGCACGCTCAGTTTCAAGGCGCGCGGCGAAGGCGTGGGTTCGTTGCGCGGTCAGATAGCCGTCGCGGTGAACGCGGAGGACGGTGGCGCGGACACGTGGATCGAATATACGGTCTGGGCGACGGTTTCGGGGCCGCTCGCCGCATTGCCGCCACGGCAGATTGAAAACGCGCTGCACGAAGCAGCCGACGACTTTTTCGCCGAATTCTGCGAAGTCGTGCGGGCGAAATACGGTTTGCCATCGGCGCGTGCGGAACAGGAAGCCGTGCCGCGCCGGCATCTCTTCTTGCGACCGGGTTCGATGTCGGCGGCGTTCTCGCGTCGCGGCGGCGCGACCGCTCGCGCGATGGGCGGAAACTCCGTCGATGGCGCCGCGACCAATGTGCTGCGTCATCGTCTGGCCGCGCATGGCCTCGTGCGCCGTAGTCGCGATGGCGCGGGCGCACCGCGCGTGTTCGGTCTGCCCGCCTGGGCGTGGCTCGCGATGCTAGTTTGTGTCGGACTCTTTGTGTTCTTCGCAGAGTACGTTGGCCTGCAATGAGGCGGGCATCGAACGCTCGGGGTAGCCGGCGTTCTTGAGCAAGGCCGGACTGCACCGCAAGGCGTCGAAGCAGGCATCGATGACGGCTTCGGAGTCGTGTTCCGGATCGACGCTTCCGGGTAGCATCAGCGAATCGTGCAGGATGCCGGTGAAAAGTCCGTGCAACAGCGTGGTGGCGCGTCGCGTGTCGAGCGCCGCCGGCAGTTGCTTCTTTTCGATGGCATTACGCAGCGCACGCTCGATGCGCTCCATGCCGTCGCGCATGTTGTTCTGATGGCGCTCGCGCACCGGTCCCATTTCCTCGACGAACTCGCACTTCAGAAACAGAATGTCGAAGACGCGGCGGCGCTGTTCATCGGCCGTGATGCTGCGCATGCACCAGATGAAGATTTCGCGGATGCGCGCAAGCGGGTCGGGCTCCTTGCCGTCGAGCGTCGCTTCCACGAGTTCGTCGAGCGGAAGAAGACTTCGGTCGAACATGGCGTTGAAGAGGTCACCCTTGTTGGCGAAATGCCAGTAAATCGCGCCGCGCGTGACGCCTGCGGCGTGCGCGATATCCGCGAGCGTCGTTCGCGACACGCCTTTTTCGTAAAAGACGCGCTCCGCCGCGTCGAGAATGCGGTTGCGTGTCTCCTGTGCTTCTTCCTTGGTTCGTCTGACCATATTCTGCGGCCGTTGGCCGTTTGCTCCTGCCTTGCTGTTCGACCGGGCGAAGGCCGGTTGTCGAAGGTTCGTCGAACGTAATCGATTCCGTCGAGGCGATTTCGCTACGCCTTGCCGACGGATCGCTGTCTCAGTTTTTTACATTCATTCGTGAATGTATATACAATACCACCCGTCGACCGATAGCCCAAGCTGGAGAGGGCGAGTACTATCCGACCAAGCTTTCATTTCGATTGCCCGTTCTGGCCGTCCTCTTGGCCATCGGCGGCGCTTGCATAGCGCCGCGCACGGGCAGGAATACAGGCAAGCGAGCCGGCCACTGGCCGGTCGTTGCGCTCACTGGTCTCACTGCTTGGTTATTGGTCAGCGTCTTGCGACGCTTGTGCGCGGCATCGCCCGGGGAAGGCCGTCGCGCACCCAACTTCACTCTCAGTCTTAGACAGAGGTCGCTCCATGCGCGTCGAACGGGTTCCATTCCGCTTAATCACCGCCGCGACGGCTGCCGTTTTCCTGGCTGCCTGCGGACAAAAACAGTCAGCACCTCCGCCGCAAACGCCCGAAGTGGGCATCGTCACCGTGCAGCCGACCAGCGTGCCGGTCATCGCCGAATTGCCGGGCCGCACGAACGCGTTCCTGGTCGCGCAAGTGCGCGCGCGGGTGGATGGAATCGTCCTGCGCCGTGAGTTCGTCGAAGGCGCGGAAGTCAAGCAAGGTCAGCGTCTGTACAAGATCGACCCGGCGCCGTATATCGCCGCACTGAACAACGCCAAGGCGACGCTCGCCAAGGCGCAGGCGAACGTCGCGTCGCAGAACGCCTTGACCGGGCGCTACAAGGTGCTGGTCGCGGCCAATGCGGTGAGCAAGCAGGACTACGACAACGCCGTGGCCGCGCAAGGCCAGGCCGTCGCCGATGTCGCCGCGGGCAAGGCCGCCGTCGATACCGCGCAGATCAACCTCGGCTACACCGACGTGGTCTCGCCGATCACCGGCCGCACGGGTCTGTCGCAAGTCACGCCGGGCGCGTATGTACAGGCGAGCGCGGCGACGCTGCTCACCACCGTGCAGCAGCTCGACCCGATCTACGTCGATCTGACGCAATCGAGCGTCGACGGCCTCAAGCTGCGTCGTCAGATTCAGGACGGGCGTTTGCAGACTCAGGGCATCCACGCGGCGAAGGTGTCGCTGGTGCTGGAAGACGGCCGCGTCTATCCGGAGCAGGGCAAGCTGCAATTCTCCGATGTGAGCGTCGACCAAAGCACGGGTTCGGTCACCGTGCGCGCGATCTTCGACAACAAGGATCGCGTGCTGCTGCCGGGCATGTTCGTGCGGGCGCGTATCGAGGAAGGCACGAACGACAAGGCGCTCGTCGTGCCGCAAATCGGCATCACGCATGACCAGAAGGGCCAGCCGACCGCGCTCGTCGTCAACAAGGACGACAAGGTCGAACTGCGTCAGCTCGTCACCGGTGGCACGTTCGGCAACAACTGGGTGGTCGACAGTGGCCTGAATCCGGGCGACCGCGTGATCGTGAACGGCGTGGAAAAGGCGAAGCCCGGTATGCAAGTGAAGCCGGTCGCGGCGCAACTGCCCGCACAGCCGGCCTCGGGCGCGGCGGCCGGTCAGGCGCCAGCGGCATCCGGCGCGGGCGCGACACCCGACAACGCCAACAGCGCGAGCGGCGCCACGGGCCCGAGCGCAGCCGCGCCGGGCGCAGCTTCGGGCAACGCATCCGGCGCGCAAGCGGCGCCGGCATCGGCCGCATCGGGCGCGTAATAACAGGGAGCCTGTTTCATGGCAAAGTTTTTTATCGATCGCCCGATTTTTGCGTGGGTGATCGCGATTATCTTGATGCTGGCGGGCATGGCGTCGATCTTCACGCTGCCTATTGCGCAGTATCCGACGATCGCGCCGCCTGCCATCCAGATCAGCGCGACGTATCCGGGCGCATCCGCGAGCACGGTCGAGAACACGGTGACGCAGGTGATCGAGCAGCAGATGAGCGGCCTCGATCACTTGTTGTATCTGTCCTCGACCAGTGACGACTCGGGTACGGCCACCATCACGCTGACGTTCGCGGCGGGCACGAATCCGGACATCGCGCAGGTGCAGGTGCAGAACAAGCTGCAGCTCGCGACGCCATTGCTGCCGCAGGTCGTGCAGCAGCTCGGTACGAAGGTCACGAAGTCGAGCAGCAGCTTCTTGCTGGTGCTTGCGTTCGTGTCGCAGGACGGAAGCATGAACAAGTACGACCTCGCGAATTACGTGGCGTCGAAAATTCAGGACCCGCTTTCGCGTATCGATGGTGTTGGTACGGTCACGCTGTTCGGCTCGCAGTACGCCATGCGTATCTGGCTCGATGCGACCAAGCTCACCAACTACAGTCTGACGCCGGTCGACGTGCAGACCGCCATCACCGCGCAGAACGTGCAGGTGGCGGCGGGCTCGCTCGGCGGCACTCCGGCTGTTCCGGGGCAGATGTTGCAGGCGACCATCACGCAAGCGACGCTTCTGCAAACACCCGAGCAGTTCGGCAACATTCTGCTGAAGGTGAATCAGGATGGCTCGCAGGTGCGCCTGAAGGACGTGGCGCGTATCGATCTGGGTGGCGAAAACTATAACTTCGACACCAAGTACAACGGTGCGCCGACGGCCGGTTTCGGTATCCAGCTCGCAACGGGCGCGAACGCGCTCAACACCGCGAAGCTCGTGCGCCAGAAGGTCGACGAACTGTCGAAGTACTTCCCGAACGGGCTGGTCGTGAAGTATCCGTACGACACCACGCCGTTCGTGCGGCTTTCGATCGAGGAAGTGGTCAAGACCCTGATCGAAGGTATCGTGCTGGTGTTCCTCGTGATGTATCTGTTCCTGCAGAACTTGCGGGCGACGCTCATCCCGACGATCGCCGTGCCGGTCGTGTTGCTCGGCACGTTCGCGATCATGTCGGCGGTCGGGTTCTCCATCAACGTGCTGTCGATGTTCGGCCTCGTGCTTGCCATCGGCTTGCTGGTAGACGATGCCATCGTGGTGGTGGAAAACGTCGAGCGGGTGATGTCCGAGGAGCACTTGTCTCCACGGGACGCAACCCGCAAGGCGATGGACCAGATCACGGGCGCGCTGGTGGGCGTGGCGCTCGTGCTGTCGGCGGTGTTCGTGCCGGTGGCGTTTTCGGGCGGTTCGGTCGGCGCCATTTACCGGCAGTTCTCGCTCACCATCGTGGCGGCCATGGTGCTGTCCGTGATGGTCGCGCTGGTGCTCACGCCGGCGCTGTGCGCGACCATTCTGAAGCCGCATCCGGAAGGGCATCAGCCCGAGAAGAAGGGTTTCTTCGGCTGGTTCAATCGCAACTTCAACAAGAGCCAGGACAAGTATCACAAGGGCGTGCAGCACGTGATCCGGCGCTCGGGGCGCTGGCTCATCATCTATTTGGTCGTAATCGTGGCAGTGGGCATGCTGTTCCTGCGCCTGCCGAAGTCGTTCCTTCCCGATGAAGACCAGGGCACGATGTTCGTGCTCGTGCAGGCGCCGTCCGGCTCGACGCAGGAATACACGGCCGGTGTGCTCGCCGACGTGCAGAACTATCTGCTGAACGACGAGAAGGCGATCGTCGAATCCGTCTTCACGGTGAACGGCTTTTCGTTCGCGGGTCGCGGCCAGAACTCCGGTCTCGTGTTCGTGCGGATGAAGGACTACGCGCAGCGTCAGGCGAGCAATGACAAGGTGCAGGCGCTGGTCGGCCGGATGTTCATGCACTTCGCGCCCTACAAGAACGCGATGATCTTCCCGGTCAATCCACCGTCGATTCCGGAACTCGGCACCGCGTCGGGCTTCGACTTCGAGCTGGAGGATCGCGCCGGCGTGGGGCACGCGAAGTTGATGGAAGCGCGCAACATGCTGCTCGGCATGGCGTCGAAAGACCCGGTGCTCGCGCAGGTGCGTCCGAACGGCCTGAACGACACGCCGCAGTTCAAGGTGAACATCGACCGCGAGAAGGCGAATGCGCTCGGCGTCTCCATCTCCGATATCGACCAGACTTTCTCGATCGCGTGGGCGTCGCAGTACGTGAACAACTTCCTCGACGTGGATAACCGGATCAAGAAGGTGTACGTGCAGTCCGAGCCGCGCTTCCGTATGTCGCCGGAAGACATCGGCAAGTGGTATGTGCGTAACACCTCGGGCACGATGGTGCCGTTCTCGGCCTTTGCGACCACCGACTGGATCTACGGTTCGCCGAAGCTCGAGCGCTACAACGGTATCTCGGCGGTGGAAATCCAGGGTGCGGCCGCGCCTGGCAAGTCGACCGGTCAGGCCATGACGGCCATCGAAGCCATCGCGGCGAAGCTGCCGGCGGGTATTGGCTACGAATGGACGGGGCTGTCGTATCAGGAACGTCAGTCGGGCTCGCAGGCGCCTATTCTGTACGGCATCTCGATTCTCGTCGTGTTCCTGTGTCTCGCGGCGCTGTACGAAAGCTGGTCGATTCCGTTCTCGGTCATCATGGTCGTGCCGCTCGGCGTGCTCGGCGCGCTGCTCGCGGCGACGCTGCGCGGTCTGGAAAACGACGTGTTCTTCCAGGTCGGCCTGTTGACTACGGTGGGTTTGTCCGCGAAAAACGCCATTCTGATCGTCGAGTTTGCGCGTGAATTGCGCATGCAGGGCATGTCGACGGTGGAAGCCGCGATGGAAGCGGCGCGTCTGCGGCTGCGTCCGATTCTGATGACGTCGCTCGCGTTCATTCTCGGCGTGATGCCGCTTGCCATCAGTAACGGCGCGGGTTCGGCGAGCCAGCACGCAATCGGCACCGGCGTGATCGGCGGGATGCTGACCGCGACCTTCCTTGCGATCTTCATGATCCCGATGTTCTTCGTCGTGATCAGCAAGTTCAGCAAGAGCAAGGACATGCCGGCACCGGGTTCGTCCGGCGGCGATATCGAAGGTCCGCATGGCGGCGCGCCCGCGGGCTCTGGCAAGGAAGGACATTGAAATGCTAAAACTTTCGTTGATCGCAGCCGCCGTGGCTTTCGTGGCCACGGGCTGCACCTTCGAGCCGAAGTACGACCGGCCGGCCGCGCCCGTCACGCAGACGTTCCCGGAAGGCGGCGTGTACGCCACGCAGCCGACTGCTGAAGGCGCGGCAGACAAGAGCCGCAGCGCGAGCGGGCAGACCGCGCCGGATATCGGCTGGCGCGATTTCTTCGCCGATGCGCGTCTGCAGCGTATTGTCGAACTCGCGCTCAAGAACAATCGCGATCTGCGCGTATCGATGCTCAACGTCGATGCGGCGCGCGCGCAGTATCAGATCACGCGCGCGGGCCTTTTCCCGACGCTCGATGCGGTTGGCTCGCAAAGCAAGCAGCGCACGCCGCGCAACCTGTCGTTCTTCGATCAGACCATCTCGAACACGTATTCGGTGGGCGTGAATGCGTCGTGGGAAATCGACTTCTTCGGACGGATTCGCAGCCTGAAGGATCAGGCGCTCGCGCAGTATTTCTCGCTCGCGGAAACGCGCAAGGCGGCGGAAATCTCGCTGGTGTCTTCGGTGGCGGACCAGTATCTGACGATGCTCGCCTACGACGATCTGCTCACCGTCACGCAGAACACGCTGAAGACGGCGCAGGAGTCGTATCGCATCACCAAGCTGCAGTTCGACAACGGTACGGGTTCGGAACTCGATCTGCGTCAGGCCGAGGGCGTGGTGCAACAGGCGCAGGCGAATCTGCAGTCGCAGGCGCGTCTGCGTGCGCAAGCGGAAAACGGTCTCGTGCTTCTCGTGGGCGAACCGTTGCCGGACGATCTGCCGGGCGGCATGCCGCTGGATGCGCAGGACTTGCTCGCCGACATTCCGGCGGGTCTGCCTTCCGACCTCCTCACGCGCCGTCCCGATATCGCGGCGGCCGAGCAGAGCTTGCTTGCGGCCAATGCGAACATCGGCGCGGCGCGGGCCGCGTTCTTTCCGCGCATTTCGTTGACGGGCAGTTTCGGTACGCTCTCGCCCACGCTTGGCGGATTGTTCAAGCCGGGTTCGGCGGCGTGGTCGTTCGCACCGCAGATCAGCGTGCCAATCTTCGAGGGCGGCACGAACGTCGCCAATCTGGATCTGGCGAACGTGCAGAAGCGCATCGAGATTGCCAACTACGAGAAGGCCATTCAGACGGCGTTCCGCGAAGTGGCCGACGGTCTCGCCGCGCGCGGCACGTACGACGAGCAGATTCGCTCCCTGCAACGCTTCGTGAGTTCGCAGAGCCGGCGGCTGGAGTTGTCGGACCTGCGCTATCGAAATGGCGTGGACAGCTATCTCGCTGTTCTGACCGCGCAGACCTCGTTGTATGACGCGCAGCAAACGCTCATCAGCGCGCGCCTGAACCGCCTGACCAACCTCGTCGATCTGTATCAGTATCTCGGCGGCGGATGGATCGAGCATTCCGGCGATGCCCCGCGTCCGGCCGACACTCCCACGGATTTCGGCTCGGCTACTCCGCCGAAGGCAGCATCCGACGCGGCGAGTTGAGGTTCGCAAGTTGCGCTCGGTAGTCACTTTCGCAAGCTGTCCGTGATGGTTGATAGTGGGATGATGCAGTGAAGAGCCCGACCTCGTGTCGGGCTTTTTTTCGTCCATGGTCCACGTCGCGGCGTGACACTGAATGTACCGGGAAAACGCGTCGCGCGATGACAGGTCGTGCCAAATTTCAGCAAATTATTACTTTTGTTTAGCGTTACTGATCGACGCGCTAACTATAATCGGCATCCTCCAACGTGCCTGCGTGCTGAAGGCATGTCAGCTTTCCTGTGCAACTGCGTGCGTATCGGCATTAATCGACACGCAAATCAGTTGCGATTGCATGTGAATCGGCTGAGATTGGACTGCAAATGGGCTGCAATCGACGAAGCGCTTCCTGGCCACAGGCTTCATTCAATGGGGAAGATTAGGTATCCCGAAAAGACGATTGGCATCGACGTTCTTTCCGTCCGTCCTCGACCGAGGACGCGCGTATCTATTCATCTATTTATCCCGGTAACCACAGAGGTCGTCGCTCCATGCGTTTCGAACGGATTCCATACCGCCTCATCTGCGCTTTGTCGGTCGTCACGCTAGCGGCCGCATGCGGTGAAAAACATCCGGACATGCCGGCGCATGCGCCCGAAGTCGGCGTCGTCATGCTTGCGCCGGTCGCGGTGCCCGTCACGAGCGAACTGCCGGGCCGCACCAGCGCTTTCATCGATGCACAAGTGCGTGCGCGCGTCGATGGCATCGTGCTGCGCCGTGAATTCACCGAAGGCAGTCTCGTCAAGGCCGGTCAGCGGCTCTACAAGATCGACCCGGCGCCGTACATCGCCAAGCTGGACAGCGCGAAAGCGTCGCTTGCGAAGGCCGAGGCGAATCTCGCATCGACCAATGCGCAAGCCGAGCGCTACAAGGTACTGGTCGCCGAGAACGCGGTAAGCAAGCAGGACTACGACAACGCTGTTGCGTCGGCCGGTCAGGCCGCCGCCGACGTGGCACAGGCTCGCGCCTCCGTGCAGACCGCGCGAATCGACCTCGGCTATACCGATGTCACCTCGCCCGTGACCGGCCAGATCGGCATCTCGCAGGTCACGCCGGGCGCCTACGTGCAAGCGGCGCAAGCCACGCTCATGGCAACCGTGCAGCAGCTCGACCAGGTGTATGTCGATCTCACGCAATCCAGCCTCGACGGGCTCAAGCTGCGCCGCCAGATTCAGGAAGGGCGTCTTACCGCGTCGGGTCCGAACGCCGCGAAGGTTTCGCTGATTCTCGAAGACGGCCGCGTCTATCCCGAACAGGGCCGCCTGCAGTTTTCCGATGTGACCGTGGACCCGTCCACCGGCTCGGTAACCGTGCGCGCCGTGTTCGAGAACAAGGATCGCGTGTTGTTGCCCGGCATGTTCGTGCGAGCGCGTATCGAAGAGGGCGTGAATCCGCAGGCGCTGGTCGTGCCTGTCACGGGCGTCACGCATGACCAGAAGGGCACGCCGATCGCACTGATCGTCGATACCGACGGCAAGGTCGCGCTACGCGAGCTCGTGACCTCCGGCATGGTCGGGCAGAACTGGGTCGTCGACAGCGGCGTGAAGGCGGGCGACCGGGTGATCGTCGAGGGTATCGAGAAGGTGCGTCCCGGCATGCCGGTGAAAGCGGTGACGGTTCAGTCGCCCGGGCCTTCCACGCAGCCTTCTTCCGACAATCAGGCCGCCGCTCCCGCGAAGGCTGCTTCAGCCGTTGCTGGCGCGTAGGGACGGAGGATACGCCACATGGCCAAGTTTTTTATCGATCGCCCGATTTTCGCGTGGGTGCTTGCCATCATCCTGATGCTCGCGGGCCTCGCGTCGATCTCGACGCTGCCGGTCGCGCAATATCCGACGGTCGCGCCACCCAGCATCCAGATTACGGCGACGTATCCCGGTGCATCGGCGCAGACGGTCGAGAACACAGTCACGCAGGTGGTCGAGCAGCAGATGAACGGGCTCGACCATCTGCTCTACATTTCGTCCACCTCCGATGACTTCGGCACGGCCACCATCACGCTGACCTTCGCGGCGGGCACCAACCCCGACATCGCGCAGGTGCAGGTGCAAAACAAGCTGCAACTGGCGACACCGAACTTGCCGCAGATCGTGCAGCAACTCGGGTTGTCGGTTTCGAAGTCGAGCAACAGCTTCCTGCTCGTGCTCGCGTTCGTCTCCGAAGACGGCAGCATGAGCCGCAACGATCTCTCCAACTACGTCGCGTCGCATTTGCAGGACCCCATCAGCCGAGTCAACGGCGTGGGCACGGTGAGCCTGTTCGGCACGCAGTACGCCATGCGCGTCTGGCTAGATCCAAACAAACTCAGCAACTTCCAGCTCACACCGGTCGACGTGCAGAACGCGCTCAAGGCGCAGAACGTGCAAGTCTCGGGCGGCCAGCTAGGCGGCACGCCTGCGGTGCCCGGCCAATCAATGCAGGCCACGATCACCGAAGCTACTTTGCTGCGCACGCCCGACCAGTTCGGCAACGTGCTTCTGAAGGTGAATCAGGACGGCTCGCAGGTGCGGGTGAAGGACGTGGCGAAGGTGGGTCTCGGCGGCGAGAACTACAACTTCGAGACGCAGTACAACGGTTCTCCGGCGGCGGGCTTCGGTATCAATCTGGCGACTGGCGCGAACGCGCTGGCGACGGCGGACGCGGTGCGCGCGAAGGTACAGGAGCTGTCGAAGTACTTCCCGCCCGGTCTCGTCGTAAAGTATCCGTACGACACGACGCCGTTCGTGCGCCAGTCGATCTCCGACGTGGTGAAGACGCTCATCGAGGCCATCGTGCTGGTGTTCCTCGTGATGTATCTGTTCTTGCAGAACATCCGCGCCACGCTCATTCCGACCATCGCGGTGCCGGTGGTGCTGCTCGGCACTTTCGGCGTGATGGCGGCGGTGGGTTTTTCCATCAACACGCTATCGATGTTCGGCATCGTGCTCGCCATCGGCTTGCTGGTGGACGACGCGATCGTGGTCGTCGAAAACGTCGAGCGCGTGATGAGCGAGGAAGGGCTTTCGCCGAAGGAAGCCACGCGCAAGGCCATGGGCCAGATCACCGGCGCGCTGGTGGGCGTGGCGCTCGTGCTGTCGGCGGTGTTCGTGCCGGTGGCGTTCTCGGGCGGCTCGGTCGGGGCGATCTATCGCCAGTTCTCGCTGACCATCGTCTCGGCAATGGTGCTCTCCGTGCTGACCGCGATGATCCTCACGCCGGCCTTGTGCGCGACCATCCTGAAGCCCTTGCCGCAAGGTCACGAGGAAAAGACCACGGGTTTCTTCGGCTGGTTCAATCGGACCTTTAACAAGGGCCGCGACAAGTATCAGGTCGGCGTTGCGCGTGTGATTCGTCGCTCGGGGCGCTTCCTCGTGTTATACCTCGCGGTCATCGCGGTGGTTGGCCTCTTGTTCACCAAGCTGCCGAAAGCGTTCCTGCCCGACGAAGATCAGGGCACGATGTTCGTGCTCGTGTCCACGCCCGCCGGTTCCACGCAGGAAATGACCCAGCGCGCGCTGAACGACGTGGCCAACTATCTTTTGAAGAAAGAAAGCGGGATCGTCGAGTCCGTCTTCACGGTCAACGGCTACAGCTTCGCGGGCCGTGGCCAGAACTCCGGCCTCGTGTTCGTGCGCATGAAGGACTTCGCCAAGCGCCAGAGCGCGGACGAAAAAGTGCAGGCGCTCGTCGGCCGAACTTTCGGACAGTTCGCGGGCTATCGCAATGCGCTCGTATTTCCGGTGAATCCGCCGTCGATTCCCGAACTCGGCACCGCGTCGGGCTTCGACTTCGAACTGGAGGATCGTGGCGGCGTGGGCCACGAAAAGCTGATGGAAGCGCGCGGCATGCTGCTCGGTCTGGCCGCGAAAGATCCGTCGCTTGCGCAGGTGCGCCCGAACGGCTTGAACGATACGCCGCAGTTCAAGGTCGACATCGACCGCGAGAAGGCGCTTGCGCAAGGCGTGTCGGCGTCCGATATCGACCAGACGTTTTCGATCGCCTGGGCGTCTTCGTTCGTCAACAACTTCCTTGATGTCGACAGCCGGATCAAGAAGGTGTATCTGCAGGGCGACGCGCCGTTCCGCATGTCACCCGACAACATCAATAGCTGGTACGTGCGCAACAACGCCGGTTCGATGGTGCCGTTTTCGTCGTTCGCGACCGGCCGATGGAGTTTCGGCTCGCCAAAGCTCGAACGCTACAACGGCAATTCGTCAGTCGAAATCCAGGGCATGGCCGCGCCGGGCCGCTCCACGGGCCAAGCCATGCAGGCCATCGAAGCCATCGCCGCGAAGTTGCCGGCAGGCATTGGCTACGAATGGACGGGTTTGTCGTTCCAGCAAATTCAATCCGGTTCGCAGGCGCCGGTTCTGTACGGCATTTCGATCCTCGTGGTGTTTCTGTGTCTCGCGGCGCTCTATGAAAGCTGGTCGATCCCGTTCTCCGTGATCATGGTCGTGCCGCTCGGCGTGGTCGGCGCGTTGCTTGCCGTCACCTTGCGTGGACTCGAAAACGACGTGTACTTCCAGGTCGGTCTTCTGACCACGGTGGGCCTGTCGGCGAAGAACGCCATTCTGATCGTCGAGTTCGCGCGCGACTTGCAGATCTCCGAAAAGATCGGACCGATCGAGGCCGCGCTCGAAGCCGCGCGTCTGCGTCTGCGTCCCATCCTGATGACCTCGCTCGCCTTCATTCTCGGTACCTTGCCGCTCGCAATCAGCAATGGCGCGGGCTCGGCGAGTCAGCACGCCATTGGCACCGGTGTGATCGGCGGCATGGTGACCGCGACGTTCCTCGCCATCTTCATGGTCCCGATGTTCTTCGTCGTCGTGCGCGCGCGCTTCGGCGGCGACAAGGAAGACGCGGACGCCGCGATCGCGCATTACGAACGGCAACGTGCCAATGCCTCGCACGGCGAGGGAAAGGGCAACAGCAACAGCAACGGCAACGGCACGGGCAAGCAGGGACATTGAGATGCGTAGATTTTCTTTGATTGCAGCAGCCGTGTCCGTGATCGCGACCGGCTGTACGATGGCGCCGAAATACGAGCGCCCCTTGCCGCCAGTCGCAGCGAGCTTTCCGACAGGCGGTGTGTACGAGACGCAACCGCCGGGGGCGCACAATGCAAACGGCGTGTCCGCGGCCGACACTGGCTGGCGCAATTTCTTCGTCGATGCGCGTTTGCAGCAGCTTATCGATATCGCATTGAAGAACAATCGCGATCTGCGCGTCGCCGTGCTCAACGTGCAGGCGGCGCAAGCGCAGTACCGTGTCGTGCGTTCGGAACTGTTTCCGACTATCGGCGCGCAAGCGGGCCAGTCGAAGCAGCGCACGCCGAAAGATCTGTCGTTTCTCGATCAGACGATCTCGAATCAGTATTCGGTCGGGTTGAACGGCGCATGGGAGATCGATCTGTTCGGCCGCGTGCAGAGTCTCAGGAATCAGGCGCTCGCGAAGTATCTTGCAACGGCGTACGCACGCAAGGCAGCGGAGTTATCGCTCGTGTCCCAGGTGGCGACACAGTATCTGCAAGTGCTGGAGGCTGACGACCTGCTTCAAGTCACGCAACAGACGCTCAAGACCGCGCGCGATTCATACGGTATCAACAAGCTCAAGTTCGATAACGGTACGGCATCGGAACTGGAACTGAGTCAGTCGCAGACCGTGGTCGAAAGCGCGGCGGCCAATTTCCAGGCGCAGGAGCGCGCACGCGCGCAAGCCGTCAATGCGCTCGTGCTGTTGCTCGGCGAGCCGATGCCCGCCGAGATGACGGGCGGCATGCCGCTCGACGATCAGCACCTGTTGACCGATATTCCGGCGGGTGTGCCGTCGGATCTGCTGACGCGCCGTCCGGACATCATGGAGGCCGAGCAGAATTTATTGGCGGCGAACGCGAACATCGGCGCGGCGCGCGCGGCGTTCTTCCCGAGCATTTCGCTCACCGGCAGTTTCGGCACGCTGAGTCCGTCGCTCGGCGGGTTGTTCAAGCCGGGTTCGGCAGCATGGAGTTTCGCGCCGACCATCACGCTGCCGATCTTCGAAGGCGGTCAGAACATGGCCAATCTCGATCTGGCGAACGTGCAGAAGAAGATCGAGATTGCGCAGTACGAGAGGGCCATTCAGTCGGCCTTCCGCGAAGTCGCCGATGGGCTCGCGGCCCGCGGCACTTACGATCAGCAAATCGCGGCGCTCACGCGCGAAGTGAGCGCACAGCAGCGGCGTCTCGATCTTTCGACATTGCGCTACAAGCAGGGCGTCGATAGCTATCTCGGCGTGCTCGAAGCGCAGCAGGATCTGTATTCGACACAGCAGATGCTGATCACGGCGCGCACTGAACGTTTGTCTAATCTGGTGAGCTTGTATCAGGCGCTCGGCGGCGGATGGATCGAGCATACGGGAGACATGCCGCGCGAGGCGGATGCGCCGGTTGCGGCATCGGCGGGTTGAGATCGTGCGAAACAGCGCCCGCTGTTCTTGCGCGACGTAAAAAAACGCCGCGGCTTACACCGCGGCGCTCAACGCAAGCACTACAGGAATCTGCTCTTACTGCGCTTCACTCGCATGAGCCGCGTCGAACTCGTGTGCGGCCTCGCGAATCTCGCGGCGCGCATCGCGCTCCTTGCGCACGCCGTTGAACACGATATTCAGAATCACCGCCGACACCGAAGCGAGCAAGATGCCGCTGTGAAGAATCGGCTCCAGCGCATGTGGCAGTTGCGTGAAGAACTTCGGTGCGACCACCGGCACCATTCCCATACCCACGCTCACCGCGACGATGAACAGGTTGTGATGGTTCGTCGAGAAGTCCACGCGCGACAGCGTCTTGATGCCATTCGCCGCGACCATGCCGAACATCACGATGCCCGCGCCGCCAAGCACGAACGGCGGCACCGAAGCGACCACTTGCGCCATCTTCGGAAAGAGGCCGAGCACGACCAGAATCACGCCACCGGTCGCGCAGACGAAGCGGCTCTTCACGCCCGTCACGCCGATCAGCCCGACGTTCTGCGAGAACGACGTATGCGGGAACGAGTTGAACACGCCGCCGATCAGCGTGCCGAGGCCATCGACACGCAGGCCGCGCACGAGCGCTTTCTGATCCACCGGACGATCGACGAGATCGCCGACCGCGAGAAACATGCCGGTCGACTCGATGAAGGTCACGAACATGACGATGACCATGGTCGCCACCGACAGCGCGTCGAAGTGCGGCAAGCCGAAGTGGAACGGCAGCACGACGCCGCCCCACGGGGCGTGCGCGACGCCGTCCATGTTGACGCGGCCGAGCATGGCGGCGATCACGAAGCCCGCGACAATGCCGAGCAACACCGAAATATTGGCGATGAAGCCGCGCGCGAACTTGTTGATGAGCAAAATCAGCGAAAGCACGACGAGCGACAGCAGCAGATAAACGGGATTGCCGTAGTCGGGATTGCCCACACCGCCCGCCGCCCAGTTGATGCCCACGCCCATCAGCGACAAGCCGATCACCGCGATCACCGTGCCGACCACGACGGGCGGGAAGAAACGCAGGAGTTTGCCGATCATCGGCGCGAGCACGATGCCGATCACGCCGGCCGCGATGGTCGAGCCGAACACATCGAGAATGCCGAGCGAAGGATTGGTGCCGATGGCGACCATCGGGCCGACTGCGGCGAAGGTACAACCCATGATGACCGGCAAGCGGATGCCAAAGATCCAGAGACCGAGCGTCTGGATCAGCGTGGCGACGCCGCATGAAAACAGATCGGCGCTGATGAGGAACGCGATCTGATCCTTGGACAGATTCATCGCGGCGCCGAGAATCAGCGGCACCGCAACCGCGCCCGCGTACATCACGAGAACGTGCTGGATGCCAAGTGTCAGTAACTGTCCTGTCGGCAAACGCTCGTCCACCGGATGCACCTTGTTCGAAGCCATGTCTCTCTCCTTGTATGCCTTGGCATTTGTGTGGCCTCCACGGTAAGTGCATCAAAATGCGCGAACAAGACCACGGGACGCTATACGCCGCGTTCGCACGCCGATATATATTTAGCGCGCCCGGATCGTTTGCGTTTCGCGGAAGTCCTTGCTACAAGGGGTTTGGCGGTTATCGAAGCAGAACCGTCGTGTGACGAAAGGCCGCCATCTTCGTGTGCTCGTTATGATGTTCATGGCGGCGCGCGTATAGTCCGTTTTTCATGCTCGTCGCGTATTGGCGGGGTTAACCCGCGATTTACGCGTTTTCCCTTACTCCTTCCGAAGCACGAAATCCCATGCGTTTCTTAGGCATCGATCTCGGTACGGGTTCGCTGAAACTGGCCATCATCGATGAACGCGGCCACGAGGTCGCCATGACGAGCCGTGCCTATTCGGTCACGAGCGCACATCCCGGCTGGGCTGAAACTTCCGTCGATACCTGGTACGCCGCGCTCGCCGATGCCGCCGCGCATCTTCCTGTCGACGAACGTCAGGCGGTGCGCGCGATCGGCTTCTCCGGTCAGATGCATGGCGTCGTTCCCGCCGATGCCAACGGCCGCGCGTTGCGCCCCGCGATGCTCTGGCCGGACACGCGCGCGAGCCATCTGCTCGATGCGTGGTCCGAGCCGCAGCAAAACCCCGTCGCGCCGGGCATGGCCGGTCCGCTGTTGCGCTGGCTCGTCGCGCATGAAAGCACGCTTGTCCCGCAGATGCGCTGGGCGTTGCAGCCGAAGGACTGGCTGCGCGCGCGTCTGGGCGGCGCGTTCGTGACGGATGCATCGGATGCATGCGCCACGGCGCTCGCCGCGCCATCGGGCGAATGGGACGATGCGCTCATCGACAAGCTGGGTTTGCAGCGCGCGTGGTTCGCACCGCTCGCGGCATCGCATGCAACGGCGGGCACGCTGTCGGCGGCAGCGGCGGCCGAACTGGGCTTGCGCGCGGGCATTCCGCTCGCCGTCGGCGCGGGCGATACGCCATGCGCCGCGCTCGGCAGCGGCCTCACCGCCGACGGCGACGCGCTTCTCACCACGGGCACCGGCGGCCAGATCATCGTGATGTGCGACGCCGCGCCCGCACCCGTGCACGGACTGCATACGTATCGAGCGGCGAGCGGCGCGTGGTATCGCATGGCGGCCATGCAGAATGTTGGCGTCGCGCTCGAAGCGGTGCGCGGCTGGCTTGGTTATGCATCGTGGCCGGCCGCTTACGACGACGCTTTCGCCGCCGACCCGAGCGTCTCCGTCACCTTCCTGCCGTACCTGAGCGGCGAGCGCTCGCCGTGGATGAACCCGGCAGCGCGCGGCGGCTGGCTCGGTCTCGGTCTCAACGATTCGCGCGGCACGTTGATGCGCGCCGCCTTCGAAGGCGTGACGTTCGCATTGCGTGCGGGACTCGATGCCATCAGACAGCACGGCACGCCGCTGACTTCGTTGCGGCTTGCGGGCGGCGGTTCCATCGATGCACGCTGGCGTCAATTGCTCGCGGATTCCCTGCAAGCCGAACTCCATGCCGTCGATTGCCCGAACGCGGCAACGCGCGGTGCGGCGATGCTCGGCGGCATCGCGGCGGGGCACTTTCGTATCGACGAGATTCACGCGCTCGCGCCATCCGCGACACGGGTCGCGATTCCGCAAACGAACCCCGCACTCGATACGCGGTATGCGCGCTTCATCGATCTGTACCAGCGCGCGCATGACTGGTTTTGAGCGTGGGCGCTCGGGGCATCGGCTACGCAAAGTGCCATGTCTAGAGCGAACCCACGCCGACCCCGCGCCGCGTTTTTCTTTTACCGCTTAAACTTTGCGCTCGACCGAAGTTCGCGCCGTCCGGTTCATGAAGAACCGCTTCATATGAGCTGCCCCTGACCACATCGAAATCAGCCATGTCCGCATCCGCACCGTCGCAACCCGCTTTCCGCTCGCGCGAATTCCTGCTCGATCACGCGCTGCACACGATGATCTTCTATCACCCGCACTGTCTCGATCCGAACGGCGGGTTCTATCACTACTACAAGAACAACGGCACGATCTACGACCGCAAGTCGCGGCATCTCGTGTCGAGCACGCGCTTCGTCTTCAACTACGCGATGGCGCACAAGCACTTCGGCCTCGACGAATATCGCGGCGGCGTGAAGCACGGCATCGACTATCTGCGCGAGTTTCACTACAACCCGCAAACGGGCGGCTACGCGTGGACGCTCTCCGGCCGCGACGTCACCGATGCGACGAATCATTGTTATGGCCTTGCGTTCGTCGTGCTTGCGTATGCGAAGGCGATCGAAGCGGGTTTCGACGAAGCACGCGCCTATCTCGACGAAACCTGGCAACTGATGGAGACGCACTTTTGGGACGCCGCCCACGGCTTGTACAAGGACGAAGCGAGCGCCGACTGGAAGGTGTCGGACTATCGCGGCCAGAACGCCAACATGCACACGTGCGAAGCGTTTCTCGCCGCCTTCGAGGCGACCGGCGAAGCGCGCTATCTCGACCGCGCGGCGCTCCTCGCCGACAACATGGTGAACCGTCAGGCAGCGCTTGCGGGCGGGCTCGTGTGGGAGCACTACAAGCCGGACTGGTCTGTCGACTGGGATTACAACAAGGGCGATCGCAGCAACATCTTCAGGCCTTGGGGTTTTCAGCCGGGACATCAGACCGAATGGGCGAAGCTGCTGATGATTCTCGACCGGCATCGTCCGGAAGCGTGGCATGTCACGCGTGCGCGTGAGCTTTTCGATCGCGCGATGGAACTGTCATGGGACGACGAGCACGGCGGCATGGTCTACGGCTTCGATCCCGACGGCAAGTTCTACGACGAGGACAAGTACTTCTGGGTGCAGGCGGAATCGTTCGCGGCCGCGGCCTTGCTCGCGGATCGCGCCGAACGCGATGGCGACAGCGCCGCCGCGACGCGCTACTGGAACGATTACGACCGTTTGTGGACCTATAGCTGGGCGCATTTCGTCGATCACAAGTACGGCGCGTGGTATCGCATCCTCACGCGCGATAACCGCCAGTACAACGACGAGAAAAGCCCCGCCGGCAAGACCGACTATCACACGATGGGCGCATGCTACGAAGCGCTGAACGTGATCCGCTAATTCCTATCAAACGACATCAGGAGCCTTGAACGATGAAGACCAAAGCAGCAATCGCATGGGAAGCAGGCAAGCCGCTCACCATCGAGGAAGTCGATCTCGAAGGCCCGCGCGCGGGCGAAGTGCTGATCGAAGTGAAAGCGACGGGCATTTGCCACACCGACTACTACACGCTCTCGGGCGCCGACCCCGAAGGCCTGTTCCCCGCGATTCTCGGCCACGAAGGCGCAGGCGTGATCGTGGATGTCGGGCCGGGCGTCGGCACGCTGAAGAAGGGCGACCACGTCATTCCGCTCTATACGCCGGAATGCCGTCAGTGCAAATTCTGCCTCTCGCGCAAGACCAATCTTTGTCAGGCAATTCGCGCGACGCAGGGCAAGGGCTTGATGCCCGATGCGACCTCGCGCTTTTCCATCGACGGCAAGCCGCTCTTTCACTACATGGGCACGTCGACGTTTTCGAACTACATCGTGGTGCCGGAGATCGCCGTCGCAAAGGTGCGTGAGGACGCGCCTTTCGACAAGATTTGCTACATCGGCTGCGGCGTGACGACGGGCGTGGGCGCGGTCGTGTATTCGGCGAAGGTCGAAGCGGGCGCGAACGTCGTCGTGTTCGGGCTGGGCGGCATCGGCCTGAACGTGATCCAGGGCGCGAAGATGGTGGGCGCGGACAAGATTATCGGTGTCGATATCAATCCGGGGCGCGTGGAGCTTGCGAAGAAGTTCGGCATGACCCACTTCATCAACCCGAACGAAGTGGAGAACGTGGTCGACCATATCGTGCAACTCACCGATGGCGGCGCGGACTATTCCTTCGAATGCGTGGGCAATGTGAAGCTGATGCGTCAGGCGCTCGAATGCACGCACAAGGGCTGGGGACAGTCGTTCATCATCGGCGTGGCGGCGGCGGGACAGGAGATCAGCACGCGGCCGTTCCAGCTCGTGACCGGGCGCGAATGGAAGGGCTCGGCATTCGGCGGCGCGCGTGGACGCACGGATGTGCCGAAGATCGTCGATTGGTACATGGAAGGCAAGATCAATATCGACGATCTGATTACGCACCATTTGCCGCTTGAACGTATTAACGAAGGCTTCGACCTGATGAAGAAGGGCGAATCCATTCGTTCCGTCGTGATCTATTGAGAGAGGATGCAGCCATGCTCGAACTCGTCGAAGAACACCGTTGTTTCGATGGCGTGCAGCGTATTTACCGGCATCAGTCGGACGTGATTGGCCTGCCGATGCGCTTTTCGGTTTTTCTGCCCGCGCAGGCTGCCCATTCGCGCGTGCCGGCGTTGTTTTATCTTGCCGGCCTGACTTGTACCGAAGAGACGTTTCCCATCAAGGGCGGTGCGCAACGTTACGCCGCCGAGCATGGCATTGCATTGATTTCGCCGGATACGAGCCCGCGAGGAGCGGGTATTCCGGGCGAATCCGATGCGTGGGATTTTGGCGTTGGCGCGGGTTTTTATGTCGATGCGACGGTGGCGCCTTGGGCCGAGCGGTATCGGATGTATTCGTATGTGACGCAGGAGTTGCGTGAGCTGGTTTTGCGAGAGCTGCCGTTGCGCGAGGACCGGATTGGCATTTTCGGGCACTCGATGGGTGGGCATGGTGCGCTCGTGCTCGCGTTGCGTAATCCTGATCTTTATCGCTCGGTGTCGGCGTTTGCGCCAATTGCCGCGCCGTCTTTGTGTCCCTGGGGCGTTAAGGCTTTCTCCGGATATCTTGGTGATAATCGCGAAGCGTGGAAGCTATACGATGCCAGCGAACTCGTTATCGGCGATGCGGCTTCGCGTTTCGATGGCGGGATCTTGATCGATCAAGGACTTGCGGATCAGTTTCTCGACGGGCAGCTTTTTCCGGATGTTTTCGAGCGGAATGCTCGGGAGGCGGGGCATCGAGGGGTCGTCTTGCGTAAGCACGATGGGTACGATCATGGATACTTTTTTATTTCCACGTTCGTGGGGGAGCATGTTGCGCATCATGCGCGGGTTTTGTGCAAGTGATTTTTTTAGGTTTCGGCTGGTTTCGGTTTTTGTATTCGGTTGGGGCGCTTTTTTCTTCGGGGAAGTTGCTCTGGTTTCTTGCGGTTCTTTGCAGTAGCCGCCTGCCCGGCGGAGGGGTTACTTTCTTTGCTGCTGCAAAGAAAGTAACCAAAGAAAGCAGCTTTGGAACCGGCTTCTGAAGCACAACTGGTTCCTCGCTATTTCCCACAAACCCTTTGAGCACTTCCCATTGTTCGCGCTTGTGGTTAATCAATTATTAGGTATGCGGCGTTTTTGACTTCGCTGTGTAGTGGTCTAATGAATCCGGACGCTGATTTAGGCGAGAATGATCGCCATGAAGAGGTGTCTGATGAGCAAGCAACGACGTACGTTTTCCCCGGAGTTCAAACAGCAAGCCGCCGGTCTGGTGTGGTGCGGCCCAATATCGGTAAGCGTGGCCCAAGCATCGAATGTCGCATCGGACAAGTCCGAATGTTGACGGAACCGTTCCAGCACACACGCATATAACTTCTTGAATCTGCGGAATATACAGCGGTTCCTACAGAATCCCGCTCAGTTCATTGCCTAATAGCAGCAATTTATTGCGTCACAATGGCCCGTGGTCGAAAAAGTAATTTCGTCGTCCTTTCGAACACGAGGCAACGCAAGACATGGCTGCAACCGATTTTCTGACGGCGATCAAAGATCGCAACGCATGGCTTTCCCAGCACCTCTCATTGACTGTCGCAGGACTTAAGGTCCCGGTCCGTCCGCTGGAATACACCATCACGGAAGCGATGAACGAGTTGTTCGAACTCGATATCCTCATCTATTCCGACGATCAGACGCTCGATGGCGTCCATTTTCTCGGCAAGAACGTGTCCTTCGTCGTCGAGGAGCGCGCGGCGCTGAAGTACCTCGACACCGCATCGCGTCACGCGCGGACCTTGCACGGCGTAGTCCGTGAATTCACGCACCAGAGTTCAAGCAACGATGGTGCGCAATTCCGTCTGAAGATCGCGCCACGTGTGTCCTTACTCGATCTGACGAAGACGTCAAACGTCTTTTTACAGAAGACGCTCAAGGACATTTTCTACGAGCTATTGGTCGATCGTGAACATCTCTTTCCGCATGATATCGAGTTGAATTTTGAGGGCGTCGATCAGCGCTACGATCAACTGCTGATGCACGAGGAAAGTGTTCTTGAATTTTTCCGACGTCAGTGCTTACGGCATGGGCTGTATTGGTACTTCAGGCACGCTCCGCTCGACAGTAAAACCCATCGCGATACGCTCGTGGTGGATAACCGTGCGAACGGTTACATGCGTTCGATCGACGTGCCCTACATCCGTCCCAATGGTCTGGACGGCGAGTTTCACGAAGCGCTGCTGAGCATCAAGCGCAGGCAGACGCTGCTGCCTGAAAGCGTCGAGTTGCGCGATCACAACTATCGGACGCCCAATGCGCCGGTGTCCGCGATCGCGTATGTGGATCGAGGCGACAAAACGCTCCATGGCCAAATCGATCGGAGCAGCGAGCATTTTCATACTCCGGAAGAGGCGCAGGCGCTCACCAAAGTTCGTGCGCAGGACATTGCTTCGAAGCAGGTCATCCACACTGGCACGACGAACATCGCCGGGCTGTATCCGGGCTGGGTGCTGACGACCACCAACCACAAGTTGCCGAAAGCGCCTTATGGTCTGGTGATCGTCAAGCTCAAGACGACGGGTTCGCTCTCCAAGCCGGTTCTGAACGAATTCGAAGCCACGCCTGCGGACAAGATATGGCGGCCCGAGTACGTCCCCGAGCGCGACTGGAAATGGATGAACGGCTCGATCATCGCGACGATCGAATCGAGCGCCGAGGGTAGCCCGTACCCGGATTTAGACCAGCATGGTCGATATCTTGTCCGGTTCCACTTCCATCATGGCGCGGGCAAGTCGGGATCGAACAGCATGCGGCTACGGCTGATGACGCCGTCGGCCTCGCGCGAAGGCGGGTTTCATGCGCCCTTGCTACCCGGAACGGAAGTCAGAATTTTTTTCACAAATTCTGATATCGACAGGCCCTATATAGGATTCGCCGCCTTCGACTATTCACACACGAATCACGTTCACGGGCTTGAGGGCTGGAACTCGCGTTCGGTGTGGCGCTCGGCGCTGCTCGCCAACAAGGTGCGCTTCGAGGACTTCAAAGGCCGCGAAGGCGTGAAGCTGGCGACGATCTATCAGAAGTCGTCGGTGAGCATGGGCTATCTGGTGGACAACCAGAAGCAGCTTCGCGGTGAAGGCGTCGAAATTCACACGCAGGGCCACGCGACCATTCACGGATCGAAGGGGCTGTTCTTTTCTGCCGACGCGTTGTCGAGTCCGAATGCGCCGCATCTGGAGATGAACGCCGCGCTGAAGGAACTGCAATCGGCGTTGACGCGCGTGACGTCGCTGGTTCGGGCGACGACGCAGGCGAAGGCCGAGCCTGCTGATCGTGATACGCAGGCAAGCTTGATGGACACGCTCGATCAACTCAAAAGCGCTGGCCTGCTCGCGAGCGCGCCGGGCGGCATGGCCTTCGTGACGCCGCGCTCGGTGCAGCAGGCGGCGGGCGACAACGTGATCGTCAATGCGGGCAAGCACGTCGATATCAGTGCGGTGAGGCGCTTCACGGTCGCTGCGGGCGAATTGATTTCGCTGTGCGCGCAGAAGCTGGGCATGAAGCTGTTCGCAAAAGGCCCGGTGGATATTCAGGCTCACGACAGCACGCTGAACCTTTATGCCGACCAGCAATTGCACGTCTCCAGCGCCAACGCGGATGTGCTCGTCAACGGCAAAACCAAGGCCGTCCTCGCCTGCGGCGGCGCGGCGATCAAGATCGAGAACGGCAGCATCGAATTGGTCTGTCCGGGGGATTTCAAGATCAAGGCGGCGTCGTTCACGTTTGAGGGGCCGCAGAGCCTGAATCCGCCGCTGCCGAATTTACCCAAGAGCGATTTCAAGCTCGCAGAAACTTATATTCAATCTCGCTAAAACATGATTATCAGCCCCCCGTTCCTTCCGGCTGAAGGCCTCACCGTGCCCGCCGAGAAGTGGAAGACCGATCCGATGATGGATGTGGTGGATAAGTTCGAGCTGACCTATAGCGGCGTCTTTCCGATTGCCTCGGATCGTCGCTGGCATTGCGGCATGCATCTGGTGCCTGATTGCGGACTTGGCCAGAAAGAGCCGGTGCGCGCGATTGCTGATGGCGAGGTCGTGGCGTATCGCGTGGCGCAGAATGCAGTATCGGATGGGCAGAAGAAGTCCGATGGCACCAATGCGCTGAACAGCAATACGGGCTTCGTGCTACTCAAACATACGACCGACACGGGCGAAGGTCGCACAATCACGTTTTATTCGCTGTACATGCACCTGCTCGACATCGTGGGCATGCAGGGGCTTGTGCCGCAGCTGCAGCCAAGCCAGGCTCCGCAAAACAGCTCACCCAACGCGCTGCCTAAGTGGCTGCTCGCCGAGACCGAAGGCGTTCAACCCGGCGGGAGCAAAAAGGTGTATCGCAAGGATCAGCTCGGCTATGTCGGGAAGTATCACAACGAGACGCATCTGCACTTCGAGATCTTCATGACCGAGGCGGATTTCACGGCGTGGTTTGAGCAGAATGGTCATAAGGTGGCACTGGGAGAGTCGCACCCGGAGACGCCAGCGTCAAAGGACTATTGGGGGCATACGTACTTCGTCATCCCTGAGAAATCCGCATTCGTCAGCGTGCCTCCGGGAATGGCAAGCCTGAACACTGGAGGACACACCCCAAAGCCATTTTTTCCGGCGCTGAATGAGGGCGTCTTGGGCGATGGCAATACGCTGTATGTCCAGACGTATTTCAGTCGCGGCGAGCGGTTCATGCGCGCGTGGATCGATCGGGGCGATGGTACGCTGGTCGCGCTTACGCCGGATGAGCCGATCAAGGATAAGTTCGACGAATACGAGTATCAGTTATACGAACGTGCCACGAAGCTTTACGGAACGTGTCCGAGCGATGGCTACGAGATGCTGCGCTTCGGGCGGATTCTGAGTACGGATACGCCCTCGCTGTCGGCAGAGGCACAGGCGACGTGGCTGGCTGTGCCGTTCGATCAGGGCAAGGTCGGATATATCAATGTGGATCAGCATACGGTGAAGAAACTGTCGGATGCGGATTTCCCGTTCTTTATGGACTGGCAGAAGATCGAGGACGGCAATACGCCTTTTGATCAGGCTGGTCTGTGCGGAATGACGAGCTATGCCGGATCACCGGCGTGAGCGATCTGCAGTCGCCTGATGCGGCTACGCTTCAGGAATTCAGTAAAGAGGAGAGCCTGAAATCGTACGTACAGGGACAGGCGGCGGTACGCGCCAAGCTAAAGGGCTTTATCTGTCACGCGAAGAGCGAGTGGGACGCGAGTAACAATGAAGCTCGATACGGCGGCTTAAAAGAGCCGGAGGGGTTCTTTGGAAAGCGCAAGGATGTCGATCCTGACGGGTACACGCGTTTCATCGAGTTTGTGGAGCAGTCGCAGTTCATGGGGCAAGTGCAGGTGCAGTCGGGTGAGGACAACAAGCTTTGGTTCTTCCATCCGCTTGCGTTTATTCGGCACTTTAGGAAGTGTGGGTGGTTGAGTGCGAATGAATTCAAACGGATTTATTCCGACAACCATTATCCGAGAAATGTCCGCCCCAGCGGAGAAGAGTTGCGGTCTACATATCTAACGCCGCTAAACCTCGCGACAAGGAAGTTTGTCCTTGCAACCCCCTCGCGATTAGCACATTTTTTGGGGCAAGGTGCTGTCGAGAGTGCATGGCTGATGTCAATGCAAGAAACAAGCATGCTAGGAACTGTCACCGCGGGCGCGCTTCACGGTGCCGCAATTAATCCAGCCTCGAAAATATCAGAATCCGATCTCGGGCATTGGTACGGACAAGTGCCGTCAGAAGAAGATCTCTGGTTTAAATCTGAGAAATTCAATAGCCACGGTGGCAGGATAGCGGGTAGCTACGACTGGAAAAATGGAAACTGTGACAAGGATGATGCTCAAAAATTTCGCGGGCGTGGATTTAAGCAACTTACAGGCAGGAGCAATTACGCAAGTTACTGGCTGTTTCGGGGCTGGATTACGCGTTCTTCATTTACGGATTCATGGTGGAATGATGCAGCATTCAGGCGGCATGATCGAAACGGCATGACAAAAACTCCAGCGAATGTTGAGGACCCACATAGAGTCGCCTTTATCGAAAATTGCATCGATAGCGGAGCATTCTATATACGTGTTGAGCGGCCAAAAGTGGTGAAAGAAATTGATCGCGATACTTTGCGTGCTGCGAGTAACGATCAAGAAAGAAATAGTGAACGAGAGATTTCTAGAGCAGTCACCTATGCGATCAATGGTGGCTACATTGATGACGCGCGTAGATTAGAATATACGCATGCAGCAAAGGAGATTATTTGTGACTAGGAAGTATATTCTTTTATTGTTAATCGGATTCTTGTCGCTAAGTTCGGGTTCGATAATGGCGGAAGGCCAGTATGAGGTTCAAGGCGACGCCATTCGATTATTCAATCACGCTACTACTACTCAGTTGTGTAAATTGGACGCACCAGCTATTTATGCAACAGAAACTTACGACGAGGCTGCAATCATTGTCTCCGGTCGCGGATATGTAGAAAAAAAAGATCTTGAAGATTGCTCCGATAATAAAAAAATACATGTACATAATATTCCGGGACATGTTGGTGTTCTAACAGATGTCAATGTTGAGCAAAAGCTCTACGTTGCGCTGGATTTTGTGACAGTGCAGCCCTATACATGGCTGGCGACCATTGCTAAGCTTGGTACGTCAAAAAATTTAGTCTCTCTCCGTGGCGCTTATATTCCCAGGCAGTCGCTTTCCAATATGATGAAGTTTTCATTTGGAGGCAGTGGTGATGCCGGTAGTTCTATCATTTCCTTAGATGGTAAATTTGTTGCACCGAACGGAGACGTTGGTTGCGAGGAAAACTCTTACCCAGGTGTTTGGGACATATTAAAAAATGAGCGGGTTGTCACTGACAGTAGTGCATGTAGTTCATTATTTGGCAAAAAACCTAAATGAGGTATGCGTCGTCCTTCAACGAAAGGTGAACAAAAAGCAAGAGGATTCGGCGATGCTTGAGTAATTTTCGTCAGCAGCACATATATCGATTGATGAATCTTGTTGATGGACTTAGTCAAAATAGAAGTGCTTGCCTCAACAGCGTAGAGATTATTCAGCGGATAACGTAGGTTTCGTCAATCGACTTGTCAACCGTGGCCCGAATGGTTACAACGAAAGACAGGCTTATGCAGTGTTTATGCTGAACCAATTATGGGATGCGATGCCTGACTTCTTCCCTGAGTTGCTGACGCCCGCTCACCGCTCGGCAATAAAGCCGGATCTGACTCGCACAAAGAACTAAATCGAAAATATTAAAACTTTTTACGTTTGTTCTATGGTTTTTTTTGACCGGACCAACTGTCGCAGCGGACCAGTACAAGAATTTTCGTGTGGCTCCTTCTGTGACGACGTCCATTTATCGTGTCGATAGCTCAGTAAAAGTTAAGATTTCGGAGGTAGGTAAAAAAGAACGGTATCAAGTATTGACATTTGATACCGAAAGCACGCTGCATCTGGCTGTAGCGGACTATGCTTTTAACGGGACGAAGGGCTTTTCCGTGTGGTATCTGGACGAAGGAATGGGTAAAGACACGATCTCAATGGTGTTTCTATTCTCATTGAAACAACATCGATTCGTCGAAATTCGGCCCGCTTGTGGGGACGACTTTGTTAACCTTCAAATTGACAACGTCAGACGTGAATTGGTTAGCACGTATCACGAAAGAAACGAAGCCGTGCTGTGTCGAACAAAGTCTAAAAAGCTCAGCCCACAATGAAATCCCCGATCCGCTACGGCGACAGAATCGAACACAGCGGCGCAGTCACGAGCGACTCGCCGTTCAGCGTATTCATGCAGCTGAATTCACGGATTGGCTACCACCCGAAGGGGATCTAGTCGTCACAACACCAAGACACAAGAGGGTAAAAATAGATCTTTCGAAGCCTTAATTTCCTACAATATTTTTATGCGTCCAAAAACAATTAAAGACACGTTATTTTTTGCGGCTCTGCTTGCTTGCTCAGCTTCTGCTTTCTCAGCGAGCCCAAACAGTAGCGGCGATGCTTTTTCGCAATGTATGGCTCGCACGAGTAACGATAGGCTAACCTGTGGTTCTGGATGCGGAATGATTTTGCATCAGTGCTACGAGGAGGGGGTATCCGAATTGAATCGGAATTCCGAAAAAATTGTTTTGCAGATAAATAATGTCAGTTCCTCATGCGTAACGGTTGCGAAGGATTATCTGAGTATATTTTCGCAAGCATCCGAACGTATGAAAAAGGAAGCAGCGGATCAACCAGGTTGGTTGGAAGATGAGCTAGATTTACATTTCGCAAAACAACAGCTAGCCACACTTAAGCTGCTCTTGAAAGAGTGTAGATAAGAATCATGCGTTGTCCCCCTTCCTTACGGCCGAAGGCCTTACCATGCCTGCTGACAAGTGGAAAACCGATCTGATGATGGATGTGGTGGATAAGTTCGAGCTGACCTATAGCGGCGTCTTTCCGATTGCCTCGGATCGTCGCTGGCATTGCGGCATGCACCTAGTGCCTGATTGCGGACTTGGCCAGAAAGAGCCGGTGCGCGCGATTGCTGATGGCGAGGTCGTGGCGTATCGCGTGGCGCAGAATGCAGTATCGGATGGGCAGAAGAAGTCTGATGGCACCGATGCGGGTCTCCTCCGACGTCTGTCCCGTTCTTTCACAAATAACTATCGGTTATGTGCCGCAGATTCCTTAGCCTGCTCTCCCTATATATTTCCGTGCCGGGTCTCGCTAATGCCGAACCTAAGCTTCCTGCCGCGCGGGAAGAATCGCACTATGGCACATGCTTTGAATCGATTTCAGACGGTATGAAAACGGTTCACGGTGTGGACTATGAGGCAGATGAGAATATCTTCCAGCAAGAAGTAACTTATGGCAATGATCAGATAATTCTCACGGGTGATCGTACTTCGGGTACAAATTCCTCACGGACAATTTTTGAGGGACGCGCTGGTGGGAGTTGGTGCGTCGTACTTACGTCACCGCCTGTTGCCAGTCTCTCTCCGGTGAGCCCACGTAGTATGACAGCAGAGCCGATACGATGGAAAACATCGACGCAGGCATCACCTGGCTATCCGGAAACTCACGTAATCTATGTTGGGAGTCAAGCGAGTCACATTTATAAGCCATCGCAATGCTATTTAGTATCAGGTGGGAAGAGACAAAATATGAGTTGCTCAAACGCGTATAGATGACTGCGTATCGACTAGGAACGGCAGGGTTGGAACTGTTTAATTTGCGTAAACTCAAAGACGGGGCCTCGGTCCTCCAGATCGAGCCGAATGAAAAATAAGTTATGATATTAAAACTGATGAAGGTGCTTTCCCTTCTATCGCTTTTCATCCCCATGGTAGCCCATTGCGATGCATTTGCAGATGTTTACTGCTTCTCATCAGACATTAAGGGCATTGAAGACTTCGAATTTCGCATGTTCTTCGATCAGTCAACGAAATTTTCAAGCGGGTTTGTCCGATACCAGAATTCGAAATCTGTAATTCCGCTAGTGCTGAAATCTGCTGACGAACAGACGTTGAGTGCAGGTAGGCCGGACGAATTAACCTCGACGTGGCTTGAAGTTAATCGCGGAAAGATTACCGGTGAATACGAAATGGTAAATCAAGGAGCCAACATTTATTCAATGGTATATACAAATTATGGTACACGGAAAAAGTCAAGCTTTATTCTTGATCCAAACGTCACCCCTAGCCTTGAGAAGGGTTGTCAGTGGTAGCTTTCTGTAATGCGTGTCCTCAAGATGGGCATGCAAATAAAAAGGTTGGCAAATGAAATCCCCCATCCGCTACGGCGACAAACTCGAGCACGGCGGCGAAGTCACAAGCGGCTCGCCGTTCAGCACGTTCATGGGCCGCGCACTCGCGCGCCGCGACGACAGCGCCCAATGCGACCTCCACGGTCAAACCACGATTGCCGAGGGCGACGAACGGTTCCCCGATCGCGACGGCAAGCCCTACGCGATGCAGGATCATCGCTGCGCGTGCGGCTGTCGCCTTATCTCATCCTTGCAGAACGTGAACTTCGCGTAATACATGCCGGTTGATCTGTCCGACATCGGTGAGCCTTATCCGTATCCGGCACATGGCCCGCGCCTGCTGCCGTGGCTCGGTATCTGGCTTACGTGTTGCGCGGTGGGCGCGCCGCTTATCCTGCTGATGTGGCCATCGAGTGAATCCGCGAGCGGCGCTGCGTTCTGGGTCGCTGTGATTGGCGGCCCGCATGCGGTGTTTCTCGGCCTGTTGTGCTTCGCGCGCATTGCATATGAAGCGACGTGGCACTACGCGCACAACTGCAACACAGCGCGCGCCGCGCGGCTCGCTGCGCGTCTGCGCATCGCGCAAAAGCCCTTGCAGGTACTGGGCGTGGGTTACTGCGTGCCATCCGTGACGTCCAAGTTGAGCGCAATCGTCACCATGACGACGCCGCTGTTCAAATCGCAAATGCCACGCAGCGGAGCGGGGCTCGTCGTTCACAACCGCTTCGACGATGAAGCGTGGTCTGAAGAGCCGCAGCCCGAGCCCGAGGACAATGAGGACCAGGCGAACGAAGAGCATGATCAAGCATGCGAAGCCGTACCTAAGATCGCCACCGTCGTACTGAAGCTCGTCGATGCACTCGCGCCGCTGATTCCGGCGCTGCAAGCGCTCGCGCAATATGGTCCGCAATACGCACCGCTCGCGCGCGTGCTGGCGCATCCCGACGAAATGGACCTGCGCACACAGCAAGCGCGCGATGCGTTGCGCATCGCAGGCGCGCCCGCACTCGAATGCGCGGCTGAGCCAGCGCCGCACAATCTGATGCTGGCCGACGCTTGGCTCGACTCGCGCGAGCGTCGCGCGTTGTTGATTCTGGCCTTCGCCTGGCATGACGCCGATCCGCCCGCCAACAGCAGCGAAGCGGCTGTTGCGGTGCTGCTGAGTCCGGGCTTCTATCAACTTCCCGAGCCGATACGTGTGCTTGCGACCTTACACCGCCCGGTCGAGGAACTGGCCGGCGTCGAGTCGCTGCGCGATCTCATTTGCAACACAACGATATGGGGCAAGGCCGAACCTCAGACCATCACACGTGCGTGGCTCACGCGTCTCGAGCGCAATCACGACAGCACGCTACTCGATACGCTCAAACAAGCCTCTTTCACCGGCATCGCCACCCGCGAATCGCATGGCCGTCTGGATCGCGTATTGGGCGATGCAGGCGCAGCAAACGCATGGCTTTCCATCGCAGCCGCGATCGAATCGCGTTTGGCAGGCCCACACCTGATTGTCGATCGCTTGCAGTCTGCCATTCTCTACGTCAACACGAATCCTTTGCATGACCACACCGAGTACGCCGGGCAACAACCTGAAAGCGCTTGAATCGAAAGCTTCCACATCACTATCGTCTGGTTTCCTTATCATTTGGGGCGTCGCGCTGGGCGCTTTCCTGATCGCTGCGCTGTTGGGCGCGCTCGCATGGTGGGGACGTGCCGACATCACCGGTCTCACGTCGCTGGAAATGCGCATTTCTGCGTTGCTCAGGATCGTTCTTGTGCTTGCGGTCGTGTTAGTTGTGCACGCGGGGGCGCTGTGGCTCGGTCTGTACAGGAAGTTCGCGCGATGGATCGGCGATATCGGTGAAAGTGGCGAAGCGACGCGTTCCGCGAAAGCGCAGAAGCGGGATCCTCGTCTGCAATTGCTGTGCGACGAACTGCGCGTCTCGATCGGATGGCGCTGGCGAAGCGCGATGCCGTGGCTCATGCTCACGGGCGAAGAAGCGCTCGTCGATGAAGTCGCGCCCGGTCTCAAGCAATCGGCCGTACTGCGGGTGGGCGATACGATCCTCGTGCATGCCGCGCCCGATGGCATCGACCCTGAAACGTGGCGCACTCAGCTTCGCCGTTTGCGCCGCGCGCGCCCGGTAGATGCCGTCATTCCCGTGATGCAGGCCAGCGAAGCGCTGCCGGTGAATGAGGAGCGGCCCCGTGCGCTCTCGAATCTGGCGCGTGAGTTGGGCTGGGCAGCCCCGGTGACGTTGCTGCACACGGTGAGCGTACGCGGCGAGCGCCCTGACGAATTTCATGCGCTGGGCGCATTCATTCCGACGCCGTTGAACGCGGATACGCAAGCATCGACCAACTTGTTGACTCACGAACTGAGCGTGATCGAAAAGGCGGCAGCGGACGTTGGCGTGGCGCTATTGGGCAACGCGAAGCCGGTTTGGTATCTGGCCGAAATATCGCAGTATCTCGATGTGCGGCGCGAGCAAATCGTGAGCGCATGGCAAACGTTATGTGCATCGAAGTGGCGTCGTGCATCGCTCGCGGGCGTTATGTTTGCGCCGGTCTATGCGACGCCCGCCGTTCCGACGCCACTTCCTGCACACGAGGAAGATGTTGCGCAGGAAGTGGCCGAACGGATTGCGAACAAGACGTCAGTGCCGCGTGAGCAACCGCGCGCGCTGCTGCCAATCTGGCGTGAAATCGGCGCACGCGTCGATCCGCGCAAAGGACGGCGTATCGGCTTTTATTGGCCGAACGCGCTGGCGGCTCTGGTGATGATCGGCGCCATCGCCTGGTGCGCGGCGATGACGATCTCGTTCATCGGCAACCGCTCCCTCGTTCAGGATGCGCGCAGTACGGTCGATGCGGCGCTCGCCGTTCAACCGAACACCTCTGCCGCTTTACGCAGGCAACTCGACCTTCAACAGCAAATCGAGAAGCTCGAATACCGCCAGCAGCACGGTGCACCGTGGTATCTGCGCGCGGGCCTGAATCGCAATGACGAATTGTTGGCCGCACTCTGGCAACCGTATTCGACGATCGCCGCACGAAACCTGCGCGATCCGATTGGACGTCACCTCGAAGCATCGCTTACGCAGTTATCGCAAGCCCGCGCCGACGCTTTGCCTAACGCCGACGAGCAACAACGCGATTACGACGCGCTTAAAGCCTATCTGATGCTCGCTGACCCGAAGCACGCCGATGCCGCGTTCCTGTCCAGGCAACTCCCAAGCGCATGGCCTGCGAACCCAGACATGCGCACCGGCGAGTGGCTCGATCTCTCGCAGCGCCTCGCCTCCTTCTATGCCAATCATCTCCGCGCGCATCCCGAATGGCGTCTCAGCGGATCAAGCGATCTCGTCGGCATGGCGCGTAACACGCTGGTCAACCAGATCGGTCTGCAAAACTCCGATGACACGCTCTATCAATCCGTGATCGCGCAGGTGAAAGGCAAGTACGCGGATATGACCTTGCCGACACTGCTCAACGGCGCGGACGCGCGCGGCCTGTTCGCATCGGCGCAGACGGTTCCCGGCGTCTACACGCGCGCCGCGTGGGACGGGATTGTAAGCGATGCCATCGACAAGGCCGCGAAGGAAGGCCGCGTCAGCGCCGATTGGGTGCTCGCCGATGCACGCGCCGCACGTGTGCCCGGTGCGGCGCTCGAAGCGCAGCAGGACATGGAGGAAGTGCGCCTGCGCCTGCGGGCGCGCTACTTCTCCGAATACGCCGCCGCGTGGCAGTCGATGCTAAACAGCATCCAGTGGCAGCCTGCCACAAACTTGAGTGCAGCGATCAGCCAGCTTACGCGCCTGACCGATGCGCAGACATCACCGTTAATCGCGCTGATGAAGTCGGTCGAATATCAGGCCGGAGCGGGCCGTCCGTCGCAGGCGCTGACCGACACGCTGGTGCGCAAGGCTCAGGACATGATCGGTACAAAGACGAACAACCCGAGCGAACCGATCGTCAATCCACTCGACAAACCCTTCGGCCCGCTGCTCGCGCTGATGGGCGATGACGTGATGACAGGCGCCAAAGCCAACAGCAGATCCGGCAGCAAAAACGCAGCCGACTTCAGCGGCGTCAGCCTCGCGCACTTTCTGACAGTCGCCACCACCATGCGCCTAAAGCTGCAACAGATCGCCACCGGCGCGGATGCGCAGGCGATGGCGCGTCAAATGGCGCAGGCCGTGTTTCAGGGCAAGCTCTCCGAACTCACGCAGGCGCGGGACGATGCCGCACTCACCGCCGCGAGCCTCGGCTCGCAATGGTCGGGCTTCGGTGACGCGCTGTTCGCTCGTCCGCTCGATGTGGCATGGCAAACGATTCTGCAACCCGCCGCGGCCAGTCTGAACGACCTGTGGCGCTCGGCAGTGGCCGCACCGTTCGCCAGTTCATTCGACGGCCATTACCCGTTCGCCGACACGGACGCCGACGCGTCCTTCGTCGAACTTGGCCGCTACATCAAGCCCGATACGGGGCTGATCTCGCGCTTCGTGACGACGCAACTCGCCGGTATCTTGCAGCAGCAAGGCAACGCATGGGTCCCGAACGACCTCGCCCCGCAAGCGCTGCAGTTCGATCCCGAGTTCCTGTCGGCGCTGCGCCAGTTATCGACGCTGGGCGCGCAACTCTACACGCAGGGCGATGCGAACTATCGGTTCCAGCTTATGCCGCATCCGACGCCTGAGGTAACGCGCAATGTGCTGACGATCGATGGCACGAAGATCGAGTACTTCAACCAGTTGGAGCAGTACACGTCGATCGTGTGGCCGAGCAACGGTCAGAATGGGCGCACGACGCTGACGTGGGAATCGGATACGGCGGGCACGCGCATCGCGTTCCAGGCGAATGGTGACTGGGCGCTGTTGCGTCTGCTTGGCACCGCCAAAGTAAAGCCGCTCGACAGCACAAGCTACGCGTTGACCTTCAATCAGGACAGCGGCTTTCCGCTGCACTACGACCTGAAGGCACAGGTTGGCGCGGGACCGCTCGATCTGCTCAAGCTGCGCGGTTTCAAGATGCCGCAGCGCGTGTTTATCGTCGGCAAGGGCGGCGTGGTCGCAGGAACGCCCGTGCTGCCGCCGCTGCCACCCGAGTTGCAGTAATCCGTTTGAACAGAATGAAGCACGACACCACCAGCGGCATCGAACCCGACTTCCCGCCATCTCGCCAGGATCAGGACCCAGTTCTGCGCTACTACGAAGCCGAGATGCGCTATCTGCGCGAGTCGGGCCGCGAGTTCGCGCGCGCTCATCCCGACCGCGCCCGCATGCTCAATCTCGATCGCGTCGGTGACCGCGATCCGTACGTCGAACGCTTATACGAAGGCTTCGCGTTCCTCACCGGCCGCTTGCAGCAGAAACTCGACGACGAACTCCCCGAACTGACCGAAGGACTCGTGAGCCTGCTATGGCCGCATTACCTGCGCATGATCCCGTCGCTGTCGATCGTCGAATTGATCCCGCGTATGGAGAAACACGAGCGCACCGAACAAGTGCCCGCAGGCGTAACGGTCCGATCCAAACCGATTCCGGTGACCCGAGACGCATCGGACGGTATTACGCAGAAGAACGTCCAATGCCTGTATCGCACGACGCAGCCGGTGGACTTGCACCCCGTGCGTCTGGAGCAGGCGGGACCGGGCGTGCGTCACGATGGCCGCTCGATCATCCGGCTTGCCTTCAGACTCGATGCCGCCGCCAAGCGCAACGAAACCGACCTCTCGCGCCTGCGCCTGCACCTGAGCGCCGATCAGGCCGTCGCGTTCGCCATGCACCTCGCGCTCACGCGACACGTGCATGCGATCGACTGGCGTATCCCTGAAGTGCGCGATGGCGAAGCTCTACCGCTCGATGGCGTGACGATCGAACCGGCTGGCTTCTCGCCCGAAGAACGCCTTTGGCCCAAGTCCGACGCGGCGTTCGCGGGCTATCAACTGCTGCTCGAATACTTCACGTTCCGCGAAAAATTCCTGTTCGTCGATATCTGCGGTCTCGACGTGAACGAGCTGCCGGAACGCTCCACGCATTTCGAACTGGACATCGTGCTGAAAGAAACCTATCCGCACGACATGCGCTTCAGCAAAGACAACGTGCGGCTGTTCTGCACGCCGGTCATCAATCTGTTCGAACTGGACGCCGAACCGCTCGTGATCGACCATCATGAAACGGAATACCGCGTAATTCCGGCGAGCCATCAGGGCGAGCACATCGAAACCTATTCCGTCGATGGCGTGGTCGGCTTCGATCACGTCACAGCGCAAAGTTTCGAATACGTGCCGTTCTCGACCTTCCGTCATCGCGGCGGCATGATGCGGCACGAGTCGCCCGAGCGCTATTTCCATACGCGCGTGCGCCCCGGCATGGACGGCCTGCATGAGACGTGGCTGATCTTCGGCGGCAACGCATGGGAGTCGATGGAGGACTTGCCGGAAGAAAGCGTGTCACTGCGCGTGACCGGCACGAATGGCCTGTTGCCGCGCAAGGGCCTGCGTGAAGCACGCATCGACGAAATGGTGGGCGGCGCAGCAGAGCTTGTCGGCGTGAGAAACCTCGTCGCGCCGACGATGCCGCTGTACCCGCCGACCGGCGATCGCTTCCAGTGGCGCGTGCTGTCACACCTCGCGCCCAACTTCCTGTCGATGATGAATGCCGAAGTGTTGCGCGGTGCGCTGGCGCTTTACGACTGGACCAATGACGAACTCAATCGCAGGCGGCTGGCGGGCATTCTGTGGGTATCGGAGACGCTGCTCGAAGAGGTGTCGGGCGGGGCCGTAGAGCGTGGCGTGTCGATCGAAGTGACGATCGATTCGCAGGCGTTCTCGGGTGACGGCGATGTGATGTTGTTCGGCGAACTGCTGCATCGGTTCTTCGAGCTTTACGCGGAGATCAACCTGTTCACGAAGCTCGAGGTCATCAGTCTGCCGACGCAGAAGCGCGTCGAATGGCCGCGCGGCAAGACGTGGCGCTCGCCACTATGAAACCGCGCGATCTGCCCGATATGCAACAGTCGATCGAACCGCTTATCGCGGCTTTGCTCGCACATGCGCCGGCGATGAGCTTCATGCAACTGTACCGATCGCTTGAAGCAAACCACCCCGAGATGGCAAACGGCTTTGGCTTTGGCGAGCGAGACACGCACGAGCATGAGCCGGTGCGCTTTGGCTCGCATCCCCGCATGGGTTTCCCTGCGGGCGAGATCGCGCGTGTCGAACTCGATGACTCTAGCGATGGCCCGTACGCTGTTCCATTGCCGCCCGTCGTTCGCACGACTTTCATGGGTCTGTACGGTGTCGATGCCGCGATGCCGAGCCATTACCTCGACGATATCGCGCAACGCGAAGAAGGACACGAAGCGGTCGAAGCGTTCCTCGATCAGTTCCATCACCGATTCGTGACGCTGCTGTATCGCACATGGAAGAAGTATCGCTATACCGAAACCTTCCGTTACGGCGGAGCCGATACCCATTCGCAAAACCTGCTCTGTCTTGCCGGTTTCGGTTGGGGCAACAAGCCCGCGCGCGCCGGTGAGCGACGGTGTTGGACGGAAAAAGCCGGACTTTCCTTGTAAATCCCTATCCATGAGGGGTTCAGCCTCAAACCCGTCTTTGCTTTGCAAAGAAAGTAACCCCCTCCGCCGGGCAGGCGGCTACTGAACAAAAACGCAAGAGAGCGGCCCAACTTCTCAACCGCGCCGAATAAAGAATGCAACCCGCTAAGCGGATGGAAGCTGCTTTCCTTGGTAACTTTTTTGCAGCGGCAAAGAAAGCTACCCCCGACCGGAGACGGCTACTAAACCAAAACGCAAGACAACGACAAAACCCAAACCCACCGCGCCCGCAAAAGCAGCAAAAAACCTTTTCAACCCTTCCTCAACAAACTAACTCCATAAACCAAAGCCGCGAGCATCGTAATCCAGAAACTGGTAGGCCAATCCGTATAATAGGCAAGCGTCAATCCCACCCAAGCCTGCGCGAGCGCAAAAAGACCAGCCAACACCAACCCCGACGACAACCGCGTCGTCAAATTCTGCGCAGCGGCAGCCGGCCCGACCATCAACGCAAAAACGAGCAATACTCCGACGATCTGCGTACAAGCCGCCACCGCCAACGCGGTAATCGCAAGAAACAACGTCGACACGAGCCGCAGCGAAACCCCTTTCGCCTCCGCCAACTCCGGCTGCAGCGAAGCAAACAACAGCGGCCGCATGATCACCGCCAACGCGCCCAGACTCACGACCGCAAGCCCCGCCAGCACGATCAACACGCTATGACTCACGCCCAGCACATTGCCGAACAAGAGAGCCGTAGCCTGCGTCGCATAAGCCGTGAAGAAGTGCAGAAACAACAAACCGAAGCCAAGCGATAGCGACAAAATCACGCCAATCGCCACGTCACGTCCCGCGAGCTTCTCGCCGAGCGCGCCCATGCCGACGCCCGCCGCAAGTGTGACGCCAATCATCCCCCAAAGCGGCGGCAGGCCGATCAACACGGCGCCCGTTGCGCCCGTGAAGCCGACATGCGACAACGCGTGACCCGCGAACGTCTGCCCGCGCAGCACCAGAAAATAGCCGACGATCCCCGACAGCACCGCGACGATCCCCGACGCCGCGAATGCGTTGACCATGAAGTCGTATTCAAACATTGTGCGTATGCTTTCCCTTCGTGTCGTGACCGTGCGCATGCGCGTGGCCATGACCGTGATCGTGCTCATGCTCGTGCCCATGAGCATGTTCGTCGCCTTCTTCGTGCGCGTGATCGAGCTTGTCGATCTCCACATCGCCCGACATCACGAAGATGCGGCCGTTCACGCGCATCACGTCGATCGGCGAGCCATACAGCTTCGACAACACCGGCTTCGAGATGACTTCATCGACCGTGCCGAGCGCCGCGCGTCCATTGCCGAGATACAGCACGCGGTCGAGCGAGTTGAGCAGCGGATTGAGTTCATGCGCCGAGAACAACACGGTGATGTTCAATTCGCGCTGCACACGCCGCACGAGTTCGACCACGCCCGTCTGATGCCGCGGGTCCAGACTGATGAGCGGTTCATCGAGCAAGAGAAGGCGCGGATCGCCGAGCAGACATTGCGCAAGCAGCAAGCGCTGCCGCTCGCCTCCCGACAACTCGGACAGCGGCCGCCCGGCGAGCTGCACCGCGCCGACGAGATCGAGCACGCGCTCGACATCCGCGCGAATGCGGGCATTGCGATGCGGCACGCCCCAGTGATGTCCGTCCGCCGCCATCGCGACGAAATCGCGGCCCAACACTCGCCGGCCCGCAAGCCCGCTGCGAATCTGCGGCATATAGCCAATGGTCGGATTGCCGCGCACCACCGCCGCGCCGTTCACGCGAATCGATCCGCCGGCGAGCGGCACGAGGCCGAGCAGCGCGCGCATGAGCGTGGTCTTGCCCGCGCCGTTCGGCCCGAGCACGCCGATGAATTCGCCCGTGTGGACGGTGAAACTTGCGTCGTCGAGGATCGTGCGGCCGCCGAGTTCCAGCGTCACGCGATCGACTTCGAGCGCGGGTCCCGAGTGAACGCTCATCTTTGCCATCCTTGCAAGGCGCCCGATAACGAATCGAGCTGACCCAGCATCCATTGCTGATAGGTCTTGTTGGCAGGCAACGTCTCCGTCACGCTGACGCTAGGCAAATGCGCGTCCTTCGCCACGTTGAGCAGGCGTTTCGTGAGCGCGCCCGTCGCCTGGCTGTTGTAGATGAGCACGTGCACGCGCCGCTCGCTCAGGTCTTTTTCGAAAGCGGCGATATCGGCGGGACTCGGCTCGGTCTCGTTCATCTCGGCCATCTGGAAGCGCTGATTGCGCATCTCGAAGCCGATGGCATCGGCCATATAGCCGAACACCGGCTCGGTGGCCGTCACCGGCACGCCTTTGAAGTGTGCGCGCAATTGCGCGACGCTGGCATCGATCGGCTTGAGCGAATTCAGGAAGGTCGCGAGGCGCGCGTCGTAATCGCTCTTGTGGGACGGGTCCGCGCTTACGAGATACTGGCTCACCGCTTTAGCGACGGCGGGCATGGTCGCCGGGTCGTACCAGAGATGCGGATTGTCGCCGGACTTCTTGCCGACGAGCTGCGCCGCGACGATTATCGTGCGCGTGTCGTTCTTTCTCGATGCCGCGAGCAGTTTGTCCATCCATGGATCGTAGTCCGCGCCGTTGTAGACGACCAGCGCCGCGTGCTGAAGCGCACGCGCGGTCTTCGGGCTGGCTTCGAAGAGATGCGGATCTTCATCCGGATTGCTGAGGATGCTCGTCACCTGCACGTGATCGCCGCCGAGCTGGCGGATCACATCGCCATAGAAGTTTTCAGCCGCCACGACGGGCACGCGCGTGGCTTGCGCGAAAGCTCCCTGGCAAAAGCCGAATGCGGCGACGAGGCAAGTGAGGACATGCGCGAGTTTCATCGGGTTCCTTGAGTCGTTGAAGGGCGTGCCGGCGCGGTGCGGCAGGGCAAGGTTCGTGGCTCGAACGACGTGCGCTCAGGCGTGGCGGTGCTTCTTCTGGCAATCGCTGCACAGTCCGCTCAATTCGACGACCTGATGCCGCACTTCGAAGCCATGCGCAGGCGGCGTGGCCGAAAGCGACGAAGCCAGATCGCGGCCCTGTATTTCGAGCGTGTTGCCGCAGTCGTCGCAGATAAGGAACTGGCTTTCGTGCGGCTTGCCGGCATCGCAGCAGGCGACGAACGCGTTCTTCGATTCGATGCGATGCACGAAGCCGTTCTCGACCAGGAAGTCGAGCGCGCGATAAACAGTGGTGGGCGGCACGCGCGCGCCGCGCTTCGGCTCCATTGCGTCGATGAGGTCGTAGGCGCCGATCGGCTTATGCGCCTTCAGCACGAGTTCGTACACGTGCCGGCGCAAGGGTGTGAGCGCGACGCCGCGCTCGATGGCCAGCGCTTCCGCGCGAGCAAGCATGGTTTCGACGGATGCGGTCATGTTGAGGCTCGGTGTCCGGGTTTAATGCATGACACGGCGTTCATGTCGAATGCCGAATCGGAGAATTCCGAGATGATATAACGTATCAGCGTCGAGTGCACCTTTAGGAACGACCGTTGCTCGAAGCAGCGACTGGCGCGGCTTTCCGCCGCGGACGCAATTGCGCGTCGCACCATCGAAACTGGTTTTCCCGCCTTGACACTTCTCTACACAACGCCGATCATTCGACCACACAAAGAGCAATTGATCGAAGCCAGAGCGTTCGTTCACTTCGAACCAAACAAAAATCTCGGAGATGTCGGTGAGATTGAGCGACAAGGTGGCGATCATCACGGTTGCCACGAGTGGTATTGGCGAAGCGGTGGCGCGGTCTTTTCTTGAAGAAGGCGCGAAGCTCGTGGTCGATGACGAGAGTGAACTCCGTCGGCGCTCCGAAGACGCTGGCGAACGCGTGCATGTGTTCGAGCGCATCGTCGCCAAGACCGTCGAGCGTTCCGGCGGTATCGACATTCCCTTCAGTCACGCGGCGCTCATCGACATGCACCCAATCCTCGGCAAATCGCGGGAAATCCACGGCCATGTCTTCGCGGTCAACGACATCATGGCCCGCGAGCTCAGCGTCGAAAAGCGGCAAGCGGACGAGTTGACGGCCCTTGCAGCGCGAGGCGCACCGTCTATAGTGAAACGGCACGATAAGCACGCAAGGGTAGGGCGCAAGACCAAAGAAGGCAGCGAAAGGTAAGAGGCGATACCGCAGCGAAGATTCAAAAGAAAACCCGAAGCAAAACCGGAATCCACGCGATATCCATCGCGCATCCCTGAGGCAGCAGGCAGCGGCACACCGGCGCTTGCGAGACAGGCACCGACGGCATCGAAGACATCGCCGCACGGCCTGTTTCCCGCATGGCGCCCATGCCAACAAAAAAGGAGACGCACCACAATGAAACGCATCCACACTATCGTTCGGGCAGAGCCGCGTGCACAGCTTGCCGTGACCGGCGTCGTCGCATCGCTCATCGCGGCAAGCGCGGCCTTCGTGCCGCCTGCGCAAGCAGCGACCACCATCACGGTGGCCACGCTCAACAACCCGGACATGATCGAGCTGAAAAAGCTCTCGCCCGCGTTCGAGAAGGCCAATCCGGACATCCAGCTGAAGTGGGTGATTCTCGAAGAAAACGTGCTGCGTCAGCGCGCCACCACCGACATCACGACCAACAGCGGCCAGTTCGACGTGCTCACCATCGGCACGTACGAAGCGCCGCAGTGGGGCAAGCGTGGCTGGCTCACGCCGATGGCCAATCTGCCCGCGAACTACGATCTCGACGACGTGGTGAAAACCGCCCGCGACGGTCTCTCGTACAACGGCCAGCTCTATGCGCTGCCGTTCTACGTCGAAAGCTCGATGACCTATTACCGTAAGGATCTGTTCGACGCGGCCGGCCTCAAGATGCCCGATCAGCCGACCTACGATCAGATCAAGCAATTCGCCGACAAGCTGACCGACAAGGCCAAGGGCCAATACGGCATCTGCCTGCGCGGCAAGGCAGGCTGGGGCGAGAACATGGCCTTCGTTTCGACGGTGGTGAATACCTTCGGCGGCCGCTGGTTCGACGAACAATGGAAGGCGCAGCTCGATTCGCCCGAATGGCACAAGGCCGTGTCGTTCTATGCGGACTTGCTCAAGGCCGACGGCCCTCCGGGAGCAAGCTCCAACGGCTTCAACGAAAACCTCACGCTGATGTCCTCGGGCAAGTGCGCAATGTGGATCGACGCGACGGTTGCCGCCGGCATGCTCTACAACAAGGCGCAGTCGCAGGTCTCGGACAAGATCGGCTTTGCCGCCGCGCCGATCGCCGTGACGCCGAAGGGCTCGCACTGGCTGTGGTCGTGGTCGCTCGCGATCCCGAAGACGTCGAAGCAGCAGGACGCCGCGAAGAAGTTCGCCGCGTGGGCCACGTCGAAGGAATATATAGAAATGGTCGGCAAGGACGAGGGCTGGGCCTCGGTGCCGCCGGGCACGCGCAAGTCCACCTACGCGCGCCCCGAGTACAAACAGGCCGCGCCGTTCGGCGACTTCGTGCTGGCGGCGATCGAAAGCGCCAATCCGAACGATGCGTCGCTCAAGAAGGTGCCGTATAGCGGCATCCAGTTCGTGGGCATCCCCGAGTTCCAGTCGTTCGGCACGGTAGTCGGTCAGTCGATCGCCGGCGTCGTCGCGAATCAGGGCAGCGTCGATAGCGCGCTCAAGGCCGCCAACGCGGCAGCCGATCGCGCAGTGAAACAGGCGGGCTATCAGAAGTAAGTCACGTAGTTCGCAGGCCGCGCGTCTTCGCCCTCCGAAGATGCGCGGCCGGTCAATCATCGAGAGGTGTCACGATGAGTCAACTGAATCCCCCTATCTCCGACCACTACCAGGAGTCCGCGGCCGAGCGCGACAAGAAGCGCGCGAAGTCGGTGCGCTGGCTGATCACGCCCTCGACCGGTCTCCTGTTCTTGTGGATGGCGATCCCGCTCGCGATGACGATCTGGTTTTCGTTCTCGCGCTACAACCTGCTCAATCCCGATGTAAAGGGTTTCGCGGGCTTCGATAACTACGAGTTCCTCGCCACCGACCCGGCGTTCGGCCCGTCCATTGGCCATACGCTGACCCTGATCGGCTCGACGCTCGGCATCACGGTGATCGGCGGCGTGCTGCTCGCCGTGCTGTTCGACCGCAAATTCATCGGGCAGGGCATTGCGCGGCTTCTGGTGATTGCGCCGTTCTTCGTCATGCCGACGGTGTCCGCGCTGATCTGGAAGAACATGATCCTGCACCCGGTGTATGGCCTGGTCGCCTCGCTGATGCGTTCCATGGGCATGCAGCCGATCGACTGGTTCGCAGACTATCCGCTCTTCGCGGTCATCATGATCGTGTCGTGGCAATGGCTGCCGTTCGCGTTCCTGATTCTCTTCACGGCGATCCAGTCGCTCGATCAGGAGCAGAAGGAAGCGGCGCGCATCGACGGCGCGGGTCCGTTCGCCATGTTCTTCTTCATCACGCTGCCGCACTTGCGTCGCGCAATCGCCGTCGTCGTGATGATGGAAACCATCTTCCTGCTGTCGATTTTCGCTGAAATCTATACGACCACCGGCGGCGGTCCGGGCACCGCGACCACCAACCTGTCGTATCTCATCTATGCGCTCGGTCTGCAGCAGTTCGATGTCGGTCTCGCATCGGCGGGCGGCATCCTCGCGGTAATCCTCGCGAACGTGGTTGCGTTCTTCCTCGTGAGAATGCTTGCGAAGAACCTCAAAGGGGAGTACGAGTCATGAGCACTCAACCGGTTTCCACCAGGCCGCCCGTGCCCGTGTTCGAACATGTGAAGCGCATCGTGCCCGGCATCGTGGCGTGGATCGTTTCGATCCTGTTGTTCTTCCCGATCTTCTGGATGACGATCACCGCGTTCAAGACCGAGCAGCAGGCATACTCGTCGTCGCTTTTCTTCACGCCGACGCTCGACAGCTTCCGCGAGGTCTTTGCGCGAAGCAACTACTGGGGCTTCGCGCTCAACTCGGTGCTGATCTCGCTGGGCGTCACGGTGATCTGCCTGTTGCTCGCCGTGCCCTGCGCCTACGCGATGGCCTTCTTCCCCACGAAGAAGACGCAGAAAGTGCTGCTGTGGATGCTCTCCACGAAGATGATGCCGTCGGTCGGCGTGCTGGTGCCGATCTATCTGTTGTGGAAGAACACGGGCCTGCTCGATACGGTGTCGGGTCTCATCATCGTCTACACGCTGATCAATTTGCCGATTGCCGTGTGGATGGCGTTCACTTACTTCAACGAAGTGCCGCGCGACATTCTCGAAGCGGGACGCATAGACGGCGCGACGACGTGGCAGGAGATCGTCTATCTGCTCATGCCGATGTCGCTGCCGGGACTGGCATCGACCGGTCTCCTGCTCGTGATCCTCTCTTGGAACGAGGCGTTCTGGAGCATCAACCTGTCGAGCTCGAACGCGGCGCCGCTTACCGTGTTCATCGCGTCGTATTCGAGTCCGGAAGGCTTGTTCTGGGCCAAGCTTTCGGCGGCGTCGCTGCTTGCCGTCGCGCCGATTCTCATCGTCGGCTGGCTCTCGCAGAAGCAACTGGTGCGCGGCCTGACCTTCGGCGCGGTGAAGTGAGGCGTACCCAGTGAACCTGACACCTTCCAGAGAAGCCGCGCTCGCAGATCGACTGATGATCTGCGACTGCGACGGCGTGCTCATCGACAGCGAAGCCGTGGCGGCGCGCATGCTCGTCACGGAATTGCAGACGCTGTGGCCAGGCGTCGATATCGAACCCGTGGTGATGCCGCTGCTCGGCTTGCGCATCGAAGCCGTGCTCGCGAGCGCGGCGGACACCGTGAACCGCACGCTCACGCAGGATCAGATCATGTCGATCCGCCGCGCGGTCGAAGCGGCGGCGGTAGAAGCGCCGCCGGTCGCGGGCATCGCCGAGGCGCTTGCGGCCGTGCCGCTCACCAAGGCATGCGCGAGCAACAGCTTCGCGGCTTACGTGGATACCGTCCTGAATCGCACGGGCCTCGTGCAATTTTTCGGCGACAGGCGCTTCACGGCGGACATGGTGGCGAACCCGAAGCCTGCGCCCGACGTGTATTTAGCGGCGGCGCGCGCGTTGAAGGTCGACCCGTTGCGCTGCCTCGTGGTGGAGGACAGCGTGACCGGCGTGACGGCGGCGCGCGCGGCAGGCATGCAGGTGCTGGGGTTCATCGGCGGAGGACATGCGACGGAAGGACAGATCGGCGCGTTGAAGCGCGCGGGCGCGGAAGTCGTCTTCGACGACATGGCGCGCTTGCCCGCACTCGTCGAACAATGGCTGCAGCATGCGACCTTCGAGACGCCTTGAAAAGAGGCTCGGCTAAGCGTCGCAAACAAAGAAACATGGAGACGGATCATGGCTAGTCTGACACTGCGTAACATCAACAAGCGATATGAAGACACCGAGGTGATGAAGAGCGTCAACCTCGATATCAACGACGGCGAGTTCGTCGTGTTCGTCGGACCGTCGGGCTGTGGCAAGTCCACGCTGATGCGCATGATCGCGGGGCTGGAGGAGATCAGCGGCGGCGATCTGTCGATCGACGGCGTGCGCGTGAACGAGTTGCCGCCCGCGAAGCGCGGCATTGCGATGGTGTTTCAGTCGTACGCGCTTTATCCGCACATGACGCTCTACGACAACATGGCGTTCGGACTCAAGCTCGCGGGCGAGAAGAAGCCCGCGATCGATGCGGCCGTGAAGAACGCCGCGAAGATTTTGCATATCGATCACTTGCTGGACCGCAAGCCGAAGCAGTTGTCGGGCGGACAGCGCCAGCGCGTGGCAATTGGCCGCGCGATCACGCGCAAGCCGAAAGTGTTTCTCTTCGACGAACCGCTTTCCAATCTCGACGCCGCGTTGCGCGTGAAGATGCGCCTGGAATTCGCGCGCCTGCACGACGATCTCAAGACGACGATGATCTACGTGACTCACGATCAGGTCGAAGCAATGACGCTGGCGGACAAGATCGTGGTGCTCTCGGCGGGCAATATCGAGCAGGTCGGCACGCCCAACACGCTGTATCACGCGCCGGCCAACAAGTTCGTGGCGGGTTTTATCGGCTCGCCGAAGATGAACTTTCTCTCGGGCACGGTCGAGCGCATTCAGGACGATGGCGTGCTCGTGAAGTATTCCACCGGCGAGACGCAACTGGCCGGCGTGCTGCCAGGCAATGCCAAGCCCGGCGATGCGGTGACTATCGGCATTCGTCCGGAAGCGTTACAGCCGAACGTTTCGGAATACGGCGTGTCCGCTTCGACGATGACCGTGGAAACGCTCGGCGACGCGGCTTATCTGTATGCGGAGACATCGGTGGCGCCGGACGGCTTGATCTCGCGGATTCCGCCCTTGGAGAAGCACACGCGGGGCGAGAAGCTGAAGGTGGGCGCGTCGCCGGAACACTGCCATTTGTTCAACGCGGACGGCATCGCGTTCAGGCGGCACGTGGTGGAAGCTTATCTCGTGGAGCATCCGGAATTGGCTGTGCCGAGCGTGGCGCGGGCTTGATCTCCGCAGTGGCGCCGGTGTCTCGCGTGGACGCCGGCGTCATGGGACGAGCGATTCAAGCCGCCAGCGCCGCGCGCGCGCAAAGCTCATCTGTCACCAATCCCGACAACCACTTCCCCTTCAACGCCGCGACCAGCGCCGCGCGCTTGCGCTCGCCGCCGGCAAAGCCGATGGTCGGCCGTTTCGGCGGCGAATCGATCCTGAGGCTCGTCGCGCGCGCGCCGGTTTTCGAATCGACGCGCGCTCCGTTCGCATCGATCGGCAGGCCGAGCAGTTCCGCCACCGCGCCCGCTTTCATCAACTCGTGGACTTCGGCGTTCGAGATGAACCCGTCCTCGTGCAGCGGACAATTGATGCCCACATTGCCGATGCCGACGAAAGCCACGTCCGCTTTCTGCGCGAGCGCATCCACGATCCGATAAAGACGGTGATTGCACCATTGCGCGCGCTCGGCTTCGCTATCGGCCATGAGCGGCGCGGGCAGCATGAAGTGCTTGCCGCCGGTCTTTTCGGAGAGCTGCTGCGCGACGTCGTAGCGATTGGACGAACCATCGTGCGCAATCGCGCCGACGAGCGACACCAGCCGATGCTGCGGCCGCTCCAGTTGCCCGATCTGCGCGACCACCGCCTTGAGCGTGCGCCCGCTGCTGATGGAGACGACGAGCGGTTTCTCATCGACGAGATAGCGTTCCATCACCTGCGCGCCTGCTACCGCGAGCTTGCGGTCCACTTGCTCGTTGCTGTCGCCGTCGATGGGCACCACTTCGCACATCGCGAGTCCGTAGCGGTCGCTGAGTTGCTTCGCAAGCGAAAGGCAATCGGCGATCTGATGATCGACTCGCACGCGAATCAGGTTCTTTTCGACCGCGAAGGCGACGAGCCGCTGCGCGACAGGTCGCGAGATTTGCAGTTTTTCGGCGATCTCATTCTGAGTATTGCCCGCGACGTAGTAGAGCCACGCGGCGCGCGTCGCCAGATCGAGTTTTTCGTTGGGCTTGGGCACGGTCGTTGAATTGAGTCTGCTTCAGTTGTAGTTCTTTTTATAGCGCGCGGCGCGGTTTATCGTCGGAAACCATCGCCGAATATTTACCCGCACGACCGAAACGCTGCGTTCAGGCCAAGCAAGGCGGCCAATGAATGCCGTTTGAAAAACGAAACAGCCGGCTGCCCGCTTAACGGCAACAGCCGGCTTTCGAACGTCTCTCGGCGTCAGGCTAGTCGCGGACGCGCCGGATCGAACAACGGCCGCACGTGCTGATACAGCTCGCGATAGCCCTTGAGCCGCTGGCGCAACGCCGCGTGGCGCTCGGCATTCGGCGTGAACTCTTGCTTGATGGCAGGTTTGGTCAGCACCGTCGCCGGATCGCCGCCCGCCGCGAGCCAGCCGAGCCGCGCCGCGCCGAGCGCCGCGCCCGTCTCGCCGCCGCCGTGCGTGCGCGTGGGCGTATCGAGCGCATCGGCGAACATTTGGCCCCAGTACGCACTGCGCGCGCCGCCGCCAAGCAGCGACAAGGCATGCGCTTCCGTGCCCGCGGATTGCAAGGCGTCGAGACCATCGGTCAGGGCGAGCGTCACGCCTTCCAGCACCGAATAGCCGAGCAAGGCGCGATCGGTGGCGTGCGTCATGCCGAAGAACACGCCCTGCGCGTAAGGGTCGTTGTGCGGCGTGCGCTCGCCGCTCAGATACGGCAGGAACAAAGGCGCGGTCGATAAGGCATCGGCGGGCAGCGCCTCGATTTCCGCAAGCAGCGTGGGCTCGTCGGTGGACGTGAGCTTGCATACCCAGCGCAGGCAACTCGCCGCCGACAACACCACGCTCATCTGATGCCAGCGATCCGGAATGGCGTGACAAAACGCATGCACCGCCGATGCCGGATTGGGCCTGAAGCGATCGCCCACCACGCACAACACGCCCGACGTGCCGAGCGAGAGGAAGCCATCGCCGGGTTCGGTTGCGCCGATTCCCACCGCGCTCGCCGCATTGTCGCCGCCGCCTGCCGCAACGATGACGCCATCGGGCAAGCCGAGTTCACGCGCGAGTTCCGGACGCAAGGTGCCCGAAGGCTCGCTGCCCTCGGCGAGCTTCGGCATCTGCTGCCGCGTCATGCTGCACGCGGCGAGCAGTTCGTCCGACCAGTCGCGTCGCGCAACATCGAGCCAAAGCGTGCCGGCGGCATCGGATGGATCGGACACTTTCGTGCCCGTGAGATGCATGCGCAGATAATCCTTCGGCAACAGCACGCAAGCCGTCTGCCGGAAGATTTCCGGCTCGTTGTGCGCGACCCAGAGCAGCTTGGGCGCGGTGAAACCGGGCATCGCCAGATTACCGGCGATCTCGTGCAGATTCGGCGCGCGCTCGTAAAGCTCGGCGCACTCCTTGTCGCTGCGCATGTCGTTCCAGAGGATGGCCGGGCGCAGCACGCGATCGCTCGAATCGAGCAGCACCGCGCCATGCATCTGCCCGGACAGGCCGATGCCGCGCACTTGCGCGAACTCTTTCGGAAACTTGTCGCGCAAGGCGAAGAGGGCGGCGCGCGTGCCTGCCCACCAGTCGAGCGGATTTTGTTCGGACCAGCGCGGTTTCGGGCGCGACACCGTAAAAGGCGTGCCCGCCGTGCCGATTACACTGCCGTCGCTTGCGAGCAGCAGCACTTTCACTTCGGAGGTGCCGAGGTCGATACCTAAATACATGAACGGACCTTTGTCGAAGCCAGGCGCGAAGCCCGGCAGAAAACCGGAGGCGCTAATGTAACGCCGTGCGCCTCAATGCGCCATGAGCACAACACCCAAGCGAGCCAATCAAGGCCGGTTCTTGAGCCACGCATCGACGCGCCCGATTGCCGCGCGCAGCACGCGCTCCAGGCTCTCGGTCTGCGCCATGCTGCCCCAGAGCAGCTTGTCGCCGGCGAAGGCCTTGATCGGATCGTCGGCCGTGAAATAGCCATGCGCGACGGCGGGGTCCATCACGCCATCCTGATAGGTATAAGGCAGCTTGCCTTCGTGCCAGCGTTCGAGGAAGCGAAAGAAGAGCGCGGGCAGAATCGCGGTCGAGTCGGGATCGACGTTGCGCTCGAAACATTCCGCGAGCGTCGGCGCGATAAAGCCCGGCAGCTTCGAGAAGCCATCGGCGGCGACGCGCTGATTCGTGTCCTTGATATACGGATTGCTGAAGCGGTCGAGCACGACATCGCGATACTTCGCCAGATCGATCGGGCTAGGCGTGAGGCACGGGATGACGTCGTCGGTGACATAGGCTTCGGCGAGAGCGCGAATCTCCAGGTCCTGCGTGCCTTCGTGAATGTACTGCAGGCCGACGAGCGTTCCCGCCCACGCAATGCAGCTATGACTCGCGTTGAGAATGCGGATCTTCGCCTCTTCGTAAGGCAGCACGGACTCGACCATCTCCGCGCCCACCTTCTCCCAAGCGGGCCTTCCCGCGATGAAGTGATCCTCGATCACCCACTGAATGAACTTCTCGCCCATGATCGGCGCGCGGTCGTCGAAACCCGTCGCGGCTTTCACGCGCTCCGCGACATCGGGTGTCGGACGCGGCGTGATGCGGTCGACCATCGCGTTCGGGCACGAGGTGTTGGCGATCATCCAGTCGCGCAATTTCGTTTCGCCGCGCAGTTCGAGGAATTCGAGCATGCCCGCCTTGAAGCGGTCGCCGTTGCTGCGCAGGTTGTCGCAGTTCTGCAGCGACAGCTTGCCCGCGTCGTTCTTCATGCGGGCGTCGAGAATGGCGGCAATGGCACCGTAGATGGTGGTCTTCGCGCCTTTCAGGTCGGCGGCGAGATCGACGTTGCCGGTTTCGAGCTTGTCGTGTTCGTCGAGGTAATAGCCGCCTTCGGTGACGGTGAACGATACGATCTTGCATTCGGGCGCGCTGCCCGCCGCGATGAGCCCGTCGAGATCGGCGGTCCAGGGGATCACGCGGCGGATGGAGCGCACCGTTTCGTAGTCGCGCTCGCCTTGCGGCGTGACGGTTTCGAGCGTGTATTCGCCGTTTTGCGCGGCGAGCGCATCGAGCACGGCGTTCATGTCGCCGCGAATGTTGCCCACGGCGAGCGACCAGCTCGCATCGCCCGATTCGATCAGCCGGCTCAAGTACCACGCCTGATGCGCGCGATGAAAAGACCCCGCGCCGATGTGCAGGATCACATTGTTTTCGCTCGTCATGTCTCGCTTCCTTTGATTGGATGTGCGCCCGTTCTTCGCGGACGACCGTTTGCGTTTGCGACGCCTTGCGCTCACAATTTACGCAGCCGTGGTGAGCATTTGCTCTTTGGTTGATCGAATGATCGTATTGGGCATCGCGAAAGTCAAGGCGCGGTGCCGCATGCGGCCGCGCGCGGCAGCGGCGCTTAAGCGCCGGACGTAGCCCAGCGCGCCGTTACAGGACGAATCGGGAATAACCCGGATAGTCAGCATGGCCGGCGTTGAACGAAGGTCTGCATCAACCATAGGCAATGACGCGGCAAACCACACAGAAAGATACGAGTCGGAGACAAAGCATGGATTACGTGATCGGCATAGACATCGGCACGCAGAGCACGAAGGCGCTCCTCGTCGATACGACTGGCGCAATCATCGCGCAACATTCGAGCGCCTATCATCCGGATACACCGAAGCCGCTCTGGGCCGAACAATGGCCGTCCGTCTGGTTCGATGCCGTGACCGAAGCCTTGAGCGGCTGCGTCGCGAAAGCGCGCGCGAAGGGCGTCGCGGCCGATCAGATCAAGTCGGTCTGCGTGAGCAGTCTCTACGGCGGCTCGGGCATTCCCGTCGACGACGACATGGAAGCGCTTTACCCGTGCCTCATCTGGATGGATCGCCGCGCGACCGCGCAAGTCGAATGGGTGCGGCAGAACGTGGATATGGCGCGCATCGAGGCGATCACCGGCAACGGCGTCGACAGCTACTACGGCTTCACGAAAATTCTGTGGATGCGCGAGCAGCAGCCGGAAGTCTGGAAGAAGACGCGCTATTTCCTGCCGCCGAACGCGTTCATCATCCAGCGCCTCACGGGCGAACTCGCGATCGATCACAGTTCGGCGGGCAATATCGGCGGCGTGTACGACATCGGCCGCCGCGCGTGGTCGGAAGAAGCGCTCGACATGCTCGGCATTCCCGTGTCGATGATGCCCGCGCGGCTCGTCGAGTCGTCGGAGATCGTGGGCGGGCTGTTGCCGCAGTGGGCGGACAAGCTCGGGCTTGCGGCGGGCACGCCGATCGTCGCGGGCGGCGTCGATGCGGCCGTCGCCACTTTCGCGGCGGGCGTGACGCGCGCGGGTCACCATGTCGCGATGATCGGCACGAGCATGTGCTGGGGCTACATCAACCAGAGCGTCGATGCGCAACACGGTCTCGTCTCCATGCCGCACGTCTACAACGGCAAGCGCGATCTCTACGTGTTCGGTGGCGCGAGCACGGCGGGCGCATGCGTCGCGTGGTATCGCGATCAGTTCTGTCAGGCCGAGATCGCGGCAGCCAAGCAAATACCCGATGGCGATCCGCATCGGCTGCTCGAAGATGCGGCGGCCAAGGTCGCGGCGGGTTCGGACGGCGTCGTGTTCCTGCCTTATCTGATGGGCGAGCGCAGCCCCGTCTGGGATGCCCGCGCGAGCGGCACGTTCGTGGGCTTGAATCTCTTTCACACGCGCGCGACGCTCTATCGCGCGGTGCTCGAAGGCGTCGCGTTTGCGTTGAAGCACAACATGGAAGCAGGGCGGCGCGGCGCGCAATCGCTGGATGACAAGCTGATCGTGGTCGGCGGCGCGGCGCATTCTGACCTGTGGATGCAGATTATCGCGGATGTAACGGGTTATCCCGTGCAATCCATCGAACAGGAAGTCGAAGCGGCGATGGGCGCGGCCTTGCTCGCGGCGCTCGGCGCCAATCTCATCTCACGCGAAACGGCGGAAGGCGGCTGGGTCACGCTCGTGGATCGCGCAGAGCCGGACGAAGCACGGCAACGCGTTTATAGAGACCGCTTCGGCGTCTATCTCGATCTGTATCCGGCGCTGAAGTCGCTGATGCATCGCCTGCGCAGCGACAGCTAACGCAATTCTCCGGGATGCGCGTCGAACACCGGCCCTTGCACGAAGTGCACGTCGTATTGTTCGAGCGCATTGAACTGCGCGGCATCGGCGACATTGCTGAAGATGAGCGGAATGCGCAGCCTATGCGCATACGCCACCAGATGCTTGACCACGGAATCGCGCAAGGCGGCGCGCGCATCCATCTTGATGAAGTCGAGCCGCGCCATGTCCGATACCGCCATGATCTGCCCGGCATTGGGCAGATTGCCCGCTACCTTGAAACCGTAGCGCTGATAGCTTTTGATGAGGTAGCCGAGAAACGTCTTGTGCGCGACGGCCGCCGCCGGCAATTCGATCACGATGCGTCCGGGATTCACGCCGAACTCCAGCAACACCGACGAGAAGTGCAGACCGTGGTCGTACTTCACGCTCTTCAATAACCGCTCATGCACGCGCAAAAACAGCAGACCGGGCTTTTGCGCGCCGAAGAAATTGAACGCATGCAGCGCGCGCGATAACCGGTCGAGCGCGACGAGTTCGCGGTCGTTGTCCAGTTGGCCAAAGGGATCGTGCGGAGTATCGCCTTCGATCAGCGTCTGCGCCTGCACGCCGAGTTCGTCGCCGAAACGCTCGGCGCTCTCGGGCGACGCGCTCAACACCTGCGGAAAGCTATGCGTGCCGACATCGAAGATCGGCTCATACGCGCTTGCAATACGCAACTCGCCATAGTTCGCCACCGCTTGTCCCGCGTGCTCGCCTTCGCCCAGCACGATATGCGCGCCGAGAAACGGATGCGCCTTGGCGCGGTTGACGAGTTCTGTCACGGACGGGGTGATCATGGCGCGTTCGGCGTTGAGGCTTCCAAGGCGGGACGAATTCCGTCGATGGTACCAGCGCATGGCGCCGTGGCTTGCGCCAAATTCACATATTCATATGCGGGTGGGATAAGCCACGCTCAGGGTTTACGACAAATTTCACTAAACGTAATTGGTTTTACCATTCGTAAATACCACGCGATGGCACTCATCGAGGATCACGACCATGCCGACGTTCGACACGCATACCGACGCCAGCGCGCACTATCAGTCGGGTTTCGCCAACGACTTCGCGACCGAAGCGTTGCCGGGCGCGCTGCCCATCGGCCGCAACTCGCCGCAGCGCGCGGCCTACGGTCTTTATGCGGAGCAGCTTTCCGGCACGGCTTTTACCGCGCCGCGCGCGCATAACCGGCGCTCGTGGCTGTACCGCATCCGGCCGGCGGCGGTGCATCGGCCGTTCGTGCAATTGACTGGCGATGCCTCGCGCGCGCGGCTCGTCGCCAATTTCGCCGATGTGCCGCCCACGCCGCCGAACCAGTTGCGTTGGGACCCGCTGCCGATGCCCGCCGCGCCGACCGATTTCGTCGACGGCTGGGTGACGATGGCCGGCAACGGCGCCGCCGAATCCATGAGCGGCTGCGCGATTCATTTGTACGCGGCGAACCGTTCGATGCACGAGCGCTTCTTCTACAGCGCGGACGGCGAATTGCTGATCGTGCCGCAAGCAGGACGGCTCGCGATCTGGACCGAACTCGGCAAGCTCGATATCGCGCCGTTCGAGATCGCGGTGATTCCGCGCGGCGTGCGCTTTGCCGTGGCGCTGCCGGATGGCGAAGCGCGCGGCTATATCTGCGAGAACTTCGGCGCGTTGCTGCAGCTGCCCGATCTCGGGCCTATCGGTTCGAACGGGCTCGCCAATCCGCGTGATTTCCTCACGCCGCACGCGGCTTATGAGGACCGCGAAGGCGCGTTCGAACTCATCGCCAAGATGAACGGCGTGCTGTGGCGCGCGGATATCGGCCATTCGCCGCTCGACGTGGTCGCATGGCACGGCAATTACGCGCCGTACAAATACGACCTGCGCCACTTCAACGCCATCGGTTCGATCAGCTTCGATCATCCCGATCCGTCCATCTTTCTCGTGCTGCAATCGCCGAGCGATACGCCGGGCGTCGATAGCATCGACTTCGTGATTTTTCCGCCGCGCTGGCTCGCCGCCGAGGACACGTTCCGGCCGCCCTGGTTCCATCGCAATGTGGCGAGCGAATTCATGGGCCTCGTGCATGGTGTCTACGACGCGAAGGCCGAGGGCTTCCTGCCGGGCGGCGCGAGTCTGCACAACTGCATGTCGGGACACGGGCCGGACGCGGATACCTTCGAAAAGGCATCGAGAAGCGATACCTCGAAGCCCGCGAAGGTCGGCGACACACTCGCCTTCATGTTCGAGACGCGCACGCTCATCAAGCCGACGCAGTTCGCGCTCGAAACCGCGCAATTGCAGGCGCATTACTACGAGTGCTGGCAAGGGCTCACGAAACACTTCAACCCGGAGCAACGATGAACGACGCGCTTCACGCGACGCGTGCGCCGCAACTCAGAAGCTGGCTCGACTCCGCCAACGATCCGGCGAGCGACTTTCCGATCCAGAACCTGCCGTTTGGCATCTTCAGCGACCCGGTGAATCCGCGGCCGCGCGCGGGTGTGGCTATCGGCGACTGGATCGTGGACCTGGCGGCGCTCGAAGAAGCGCGTCTCGTCGATGGTCACGGCACCTTCAACGCGCCGCGTCTGAACGACTTCATCGCGCTCGGACGCGATACGTGGCGCGCGGTGCGCAGCGCGCTCGGCGGCCTGCTGCAAGAGGGCGCATCCACGCTGCGCGACGACTCCGCATTGCGCCGCCGCACGCTCGTTCCGCGCGCCGATGCAACGCTCCATCTGCCCGTCGAAATTCCCGGCTACACGGACTTCTATTCCTCGAAGGAACACGCGACCAACGTCGGCTCGATGTTCCGCGATCCGAAGAATGCGCTGCTGCCGAACTGGTCCGAGATGCCGATCGGCTATAACGGACGCGCGTCGTCGGTGGTGGTGAGCGGCACGCCGGTGCGCCGCCCTAACGGCCAGTTGAAAGCGCCCAACGAAGAGCGGCCGGTGTTCGGCGCATGCCGCAAGCTGGATATCGAGCTAGAGACGGGTTTCATCATCGGGCGCGGTAATGCGCTCGGCGAACCGATTGCCTGCGCGGATGCGGAGTCGCATATCTTCGGCATGGTGCTGCTCAACGACTGGAGCGCGCGCGACATCCAGCAATGGGAATACGTGCCGCTCGGACCGTTCAACGCGAAAGGGTTCGCGACCACCATTTCGCCGTGGATCGTCACGCTCGACGCGCTCGAACCCTTCCGCACCGCGACGCCCGTGCAGGAGCCGCAACCGCTCGCGTATCTGCGGCATGAGGGCGAGCACGCGTTCGACATCGACCTGGAAGTGACGCTGAGGCCGGAAGGCGCGAGCCGCGCCACGACCATCTCGCGCACCAATTTCAGGCTGATGTACTGGTCGATGGCGCAGCAGCTTACGCATCACACGGCATCGGGCTGCAATACGCGCGTGGGCGATCTCATGGGCTCCGGCACCATCAGCGGCGCGACGCCGCAATCGTGCGGCAGTTTGCTCGAAAGCACGTGGAACGGACAACGGCCGTTGAGCCTCGTCGAAGGCGGCGAGCGCGCGTTCCTTCAGGACGGCGATGAAGTCACCTTGCGCGGATGGTGTCAGGGCGAGGGTTATCGCATTGGTTTCGGCGAGTGCGCGGGGCGCATCCTCGCGGCGCGCAATAATTTCAAGGATTGAACATGGCGAATGCGGTCGATGTGGAGAGCGCGCTTGGCCAGGCGCACCGGCCCGGCTTTCAGGCGATGCTGCTCGTGTTGTGCGGACTATGCCTCGTAATCGATGGCTTCGACGCGCAAGCGATGGGTTACGCCGCGCCGGCCGTCATCGCGGACTGGCACGTGTCGAAGGCGGGGCTCGGGCCGGTTTTCAGCGCGAGTCTTTTCGGCATGCTGCTTGGCGCGCTCGGCTTGTCGGTGCTGGCGGATCGCATCGGGCGCAGGCCGGTGTTGATCGGCTCGACGTTTTTCTTCGCGTTCTCGATGATCGCAACCGCGTTCACCGACAGCTTGCCGGTGCTCACGGCCTTGCGTTTCGTGACGGGTCTTGGCCTCGGCTGCATCATGCCGAACGCAATGGCGCTCGTCGGCGAGTTCTCGACGGCCGAGCATCGCGTCAAGCGGATGATGCTCGTCTCGTGCGGCTTCACGCTCGGCGCGGCGCTGGGCGGCTTCGTGAGCGCGGCGCTGATCCCTGCTTTCGGCTGGCGTTCGGTGTTCTGGGTCGGCGGCCTGGTGCCTTTGTTGCTCGCGGTATGGATGGTCATCGCGCTGCCTGAATCGCTGCAATTTCTCGTGCTGAAGGGCCGCGAGGCGCGCGCCCGCGACTGGCTCGCGAAGTTCGATCCGTCGCTTGCCATCGATGCCTCGACGCGGCTCGTCGTTCGCGAAAAAGCGAGTTCGGGCGCGCCGGTCGCCGAACTGTTCCGCGCGGGCCGCGGGCCGGTCACGCTGATCTTGTGGGCGATCAGCTTCATGAATCTCATCGATCTGTACTTCCTGTCGAACTGGCTGCCGACCGTGATGCGCGATGCGGGATACTCGCCGGGCATGGCCGTGCTGGTCGGCACGCTGTTGCAGACGGGCGGCGTGGTGGGCACGCTCATGCTTGGCTGGTTCATCGAACGATTCGGCTTCGTGCGTGTGTTGCTGGCCTGCTTTCTCGTGGGCGCGGTGAGCGTGGGGATGATCGGCGGCGTGGCGCACGTGCAGTTCTGGCTGTTCGTCGCGGTGTTTGCGGGCGGGTTCTGCATCGTCGGTGGACAGCCTGCGGTGAATGCGCTCGCGGGGCACTTTTATCCGACCTCGCTGCGGTCTACGGGCATCGGCTGGAGTCTGGGCATCGGACGCGTGGGGTCGGTGATCGGGCCGCTCGTCGGCGGACAGATGATCGCGCTCGGATGGAGCAATGCGTCGCTCTTTCATGCGGCGGCGTTGCCGGTGTTCTGCTCGGCGTTGCTGGTTGGCGTGCTGGCTTTCGTGCGGCGGGAGCAAAGTGGGGCGGCGCAGACGGCTTGATGTGATGGAGACTTGATTCTTCAGGCGAAGCCGGCGCCGGCGCATGATGTCGCGCCACGCCGCCGCGTGGCCTTCGGTCGGCACGATCCAGATGTGCAACGAAGGCCCACGCGTAACGGCGTGTGCGCCATGCCTGCGAGGGCGACCCATCCGGTGGCGCGCTCGCAGCCGGCTCCGACAGAAAGACGGCGCGTTGGACGTTCAGGAAACGCAATCAGCGTCATCTGTCGAAGCGCGCTTCTCCCAAGCCGCCGCGCCCAGAAACGCCGCCGCCGCGACCACCAGCACGCCAATCAGCGCATCCGGACTCACGCGATCCATCAACGTCCCCGCGATGATCGGCCCGCCGAAACTCGCCACGCTCCACGAAGCACCGACGATAGCCGTCGCCGACACCAGCGCCGTGCCGCGAAAGCGCTCGCCGCACGCAACGATAGACAGCGTATAGACGCTGCCCGCCGCCGCGCCGGTCACGAACAGGAGCGGCCAGCACAACCACGGATACTCGACCGCCCACGGCAGCAGCGGCAGCAGCAGCGTGACCACCACGCCCGCGCCGACATGCACCTTCGTGCGCCCGATACGGTCCGCCAGCCAGCCGATGGGAAACTGCATCAAGGTATCGCCGAACAGGATGGCGGAGGCGAACAGCACGCCCACGTCCGCGCCAACGCCGTGCGAGATCGCGAAGAGCGGCATCAGCGAAAGCGCGAGCGTGTCGAAGAGCGCGAAGAAACCCGTGCCGATCACGAGCGCGGGCATGCGCGGCAACACATGCCGCCAGTCGCCAGCGGTAGCGTGTTCGTCGTGCGATGCAAGCGTGTGCGGCGTGCCGCGAATCGAGGCGAGCGCGGGCAGCGCCAGCAGAAAGATCGCGCCGCAGACGGCGAAGCGCGCCGAAGTCCAGCCGCCGATGGCGCTGACGAGCATCGGCCCCGTCATCTGAAACAGAGTGAAGCTGGTCGCGTAAATGGCGACGACGCGCCCGCGCGTGGAGTCGTCGGCGAGCTGCGTGACCCATGCTTCGCCGATGGTGAATAGCAGCATCAGCGCCGCGCCGCATAGAAAGCGCAGCACGGCCCATAGCCACAAATTCACGGTGAACTGCATCGCGATGGTCGCGAACGCTGCGACGATCACCGCCCCGACAATCGTCCCGCGTGCGCCCAGCCGACTCGCAACGCGGCTTGCGAAAGGCGCGACGGCCAGTCCGCCGCCTGCCTGCATCGCCGTCATCAGGCCGACGATGCCCGTGCCGAACCCGGCTTGCGTGAGTGCAAGCGCGGTGAGCGGAATGGTCGCGCCTAGCCCGAGGCCGACCACCGCGACACTCAGGATGAGCGCGAGAAAGTCGCGAGAAAGAATGCCCTTCATATACCGCCGTGCCGCTCGCTTCGCCGAGAACCCGTGAGGATCGGCAGCAGCCTCAAGCGGCCTGCCCGAACGCAACGCGCCGCGCACGCTTGTCGAGCGTCGCGGAAAGCAGCGTGAGCGCAAAGGCGCAGCACGCCATCAGCACGCCGACCCACGGCAGCGAAGTCAGCGGCGCGCCTGCGCTGATGACGCAGCCGCCCAGCCACGCGCCCGTGGCGTTGCCCAGATTGAACGCGCCCTGGTTGAGCGTGGAGGCGAGATTGGGCGCATCGCTCGCGCGATTCACGATCAGGATCTGCAGCGGCGGCACGATCGCGAACGCGAGCACGCCCCACAGGAAGATGGTGATCATCGCCGAGACCGGTTCGTGCATGGTGCCCGCGAAAATCGTGAGGATCACGACGATCGACAGGAGAAATGTCAGCAGCGAGCGCAACAGCTTCCAGTCGGCGAGCTTGCCGCCAAGCGTGCTGCCGACCGTGAGGCCGAGGCCGAACAACAGCAGCACGTAGGTCACGGCGTGCGGCGTGAAACCGGTGACATCCTCGAGAATCGGCGTGATGTAGGTAAAGACCGAGAACAGGCTCGCCGAAGCCAGCACGCTGATGCCGAGCACCATCAGCACCTGCGGGTTCTTGAGCACGTCGAATTCGCGCAGGATGCTGGTCTCGCGCATCTCGATGTGCTTCGGCAGGCAAACCGCGAGCGCGCCCGCCGCGGCGAGGCCGATCAAGGTCACGACCCAGAAGGTCGCGCGCCAGCCGGCCGCTTGGCCGAGCGCGGTGCCGAGCGGCACGCCGAGCACGTTGGCGAGCGTGAGGCCGGTGAACATCAGCGCAATGGCCTGCGCGCGGCGGTTCGGCGCGACCAGATCGGCGGCGACCACCGAGCCGATGCCAAAGAAAGCGCCATGACAGAACGCGGTGACGATACGCGCGCCCATCAGCACCCAGTAATTCGGCGCGAGCGCGCAAAGCGTATTGCCGACGATAAACACGCCGATCAGCCCCATGAGCGCCTTCTTGCGTGGCATCTTCGCCGTGACGACGGCAAGAATCGGCGCGCCGATGGTCACGCCGAGCGCATAGCCCGAAACGAGCATGCCTGCCGCCGGAATCGATACCGCGAGATCGCGCGCGACGTTGGGCAGCAGGCCCATGATGACGAATTCTGTCGTGCCGATGCCGAACGCGGCGATGGCGAGAGCGAGAAGGGGCAGAGGCATGGCGGAGGGTGCGAGTGCGGTGTGTCGCGCGGCGCGCGTCGTCGGAATGAGCGGCGCGAATGTCGGCGAGTGAAGGCTCGGATTCTACCGAAAGGTCATTTTTGATGCTGGTGGAAACCCTTAGTCTGCTCGGCCCGGACAATGCACTCCCGCGAACGGATATTTTGACGAATGCCGCCTCGTCGACGGAGTTTTACCCGCGCGGCCGCTAGTTGACGTCAGATGTTTCTAGTAATGTTCTGACAGGACGCCATTGCTTGCGCGAGCGAAGTTCTGGGCGAGTGTTGGAAAAACGCAGCATCCACTGATTGACATGTCCCAACTCAAAAGTTTTTTCGGCGCCGCCTTTGCTGCCGCGCTGCTCGTCTCGGTTCACGCGCAGGCGCAAAGCAGCGCCACCGGACCCATTGCCACGTCGGCGGGCGCGCTCAATTTTCTGCGCGACGAATCGGGCTTCGCCGCCGTGCTCGGAACCGATACCTTCGACCGCTTCGACGCCAAGCGCGTCGTGCATTTCGACCAGACGGGCGCATCCGACACGCTCACGCGCTCGCTCGTGCAGACCGACGTCGGTCCCGTGCTTTACGACTTTCGTCACAAGCCGCCGCTCGTGCAGCGCATCGGCAAGAGGCTCGTCGTCAAACGCGTGTTCTGGCAAGGCGAGGAAGTCGTCATGCAGACGTCGTCCGGCTGGTACGGCTATCAGCGCGGGACATTGATCAAGCTGCAATCGTCGACGTCGACGTATCACTGACTCAGTTGCGCACGTTGAAGACGCGTTCGCCCGCCACGACATAAACCGCTTCGCCGCGCACGTCGCCGTTGACCTCGAAACCGCCAGTGAACGCGCCGAACGCGGGCAGCACGCCCGAGCGTTGGCCGAAGCGAAAGCACGGCAGCCGCACGCTGTCGGCACGCGTCGCGAGCCGGTAAACAGGGTGTTCATGTCCGGCGAGCGCGTAGGCATCGTCCACGGTCTGCGGATGATGACAAAGCGCCCACGGTCCCAGCCGATACGGCTCCTTCACGAGTTCCACGCCGAACGCTTCGGGCAGCGCGCCCGCGTGCTTGTCGTGATTGCCTTCGACCAGCACGAGCCGCATTTGCCGATGCCGCATGCGCCACGCATGTAGCGCCGTGAGCGTTTCATCGGCATGCGACTCGCGAGCATGGAGCAGATCGCCGAGAAACACGATTGCTTCAGGTTTATGCGTGGCGACGAGCGTATCGAGCCGCATCAGGCTTTCCGCCGTCGTGCCGACTGGCACTGGAATGCCGCGCGCGCGAAACACGGCGTCCTTGCCGAAGTGGGCGTCGGCGATGAAGAGCGTCATCAGAATGGGTTCGAAGGCCGCGCGCTCCGCCGAAAGCAGGAGCGCGTGACCGTTCACGTCGACCGTCAGTGCTTCAATTGCCATTTGCATCCTATGCTTGCGCTGCTTTTTCCAGATCGGCAAGCATACGCTCCACGCGGTCCGACAGCTTTTCGGTACTCACCTTTTCACGCAGACGCGCGATGATCAGCGGAAACGCAAAGGGCGTCGGCTTCTTCGGATGCGTGAGCGCGAGACGGCTTTCGCTCATGCGTTGCAGCGCGGCGCGGATGCGGCCGAGTTCGAGTTCCTGCAACATGACTTCCTGATCGGCTTGCGTGAGCAGCAGATTGCCGCTGTCGTGCTTGCGGAACACTTCGTAGAAAAGCCCGCTCGACGCCTGCAATTGCCGCGCGCTTTTCTGCTGCCCCGGATGCCCTTGATAAATCAGCCCCGACACGCGCGCAATTTCCCGGAAGCGCCGCGCCGACAATTCCGAGGCATTGAGGCTCGCGAGAATGTCGTGCTCGAGATTTTCCGCCGAGAAAAGCCCTTCCTCGATGAGCGTTTCCCAGTCGAACGGCCGCGCCGACAGCAGTTCGAAGCCGTAATCGTTCATCGAAATGGAAAAGGTGCTGGGCTGATCGCGCGCGACGCGCCAGCCGATGAGCGAGCCCAACCCGATGTGCGCCATGCGCCCGGCGAATGGATAACAAAAGAAGTGATGTCCTTCGCGCGACCGCACGCTTTCGACGACCAGCACGCCCGGTCCCGGCAGCGCGGACCATTTCGCCTGCAAGTCGAGCAGCGGTTGCACGGCGCGCATTTCGGGTTCGTCGTAGATGCCGTCGTTGGCGCGCGCGAGCATGACGAGCGCGGCCTCGGAGAGCTCGGACGAGAGCGGCATCTTGCTGCCGGCCCATTGCGGCATCGCGCCGCGCGAGGAGGTCGCGCGTTTCACGTAGGCGGTCATGTCGCGCACGCGCACGAGTTCGAGCGCGCGGCCGCCGAAGGTGAAGACATCGCCCGGTTTCAGGCGCGAGATGAACGATTCTTCCATCGCGCCGATCCGTCCGCCCGTCATGTAGGCCACGCTGATGGTCGCATTGGCGACGATGGTCCCGACATTATTCCGATGCCTGCGCACGAGGTCCTCGCGCGGCACGCGATACACGCCGTCGTCGCCATGAACGACGCGGTGATAATCCGGATACGCCGAAAGCGAAGTGCCACCGCGTTCGACGAAGGCGAGCGCCCAGTCGAATTCGGCCTGCGTGAGATCGCGATACGCATACGCCGTGCGTACTTCGTCGAACATGTCGGCGGGCGTGAAGCCGCCTCCTATCGCCACGGTCACGAGATGCTGCACGAGGACATCGAGCGGCTTGAGCGGCATGTCCCGTCCTTCGATACGCCGCTCGCCGATGGCCCAGCGCGCCGCGGCCGCCTCCACGAGTTCGAGCGCATGCGTCGGCACGATGGTCACGCGCGACACACGCCCCGGCGCGTGTCCCGAACGTCCGGCGCGCTGCATGAGACGCGCGACGCCTTTGGGCGAGCCGATCTGAAACACGCGATCCACCGGCAGAAAATCGACGCCGAGATCGAGACTCGACGTGCAGACGACGGCTTTCAGTTGCCCGTTCTTCAGACCGAGTTCGACCCAGTCGCGCACTTCCTTGTCGAGCGAACCGTGATGCAGCGCGATGAGCCCGGCCCACTCCGGCTTCAACTCCAGAAGCGCGCGATACCAGATCTCGGATTGCGAGCGGGTATTGGTGAAGACGAGCGAGCTTTGCGCGTGCTCGATTTCATCGGCGACGGGTCCGACCTGGCGCACGCCGAGATGGCCGCCCCACGGAAAGCGCTCGATGGTCTCAGGAATCAGCGTGTCGACGACGAGCGTTTTCGGCTGCGCGCCGCGCACGATGACGCGTGGCGTGCGCACGGGATGCAGCAGCGCGTCGTGCGCGAGCGCAAGATTGCCGAGCGTGGCGGAGAGACCCCAGATTTGCACCTCGGGACGCCAGCGCGCGAGGCGGGCGAACGCGAGTTGCGTCTGCGTACCGCGTTTGTTGCCGAGCAGTTCATGCCATTCGTCGACCACGACGAGCCGCACGTGCGCGAGTTCTTCGCGCGCGTTGGCGCGCGTGAGCATGAGCGTGAGGCTTTCCGGCGTGGTGACGAGCGCGGAAGGCATGCGGCGGTTCTGACGCGAGCGTTCCGTGGATGACGTATCGCCCGTGCGCAAGCCGACGGTCCACGGCACCGAGAGCGCCGTCACCGCCGTTTGCAAGGCGCGAGCGGTATCGGCGGCGAGGGCGCGCATCGGCGTGATCCATAGCACGGTGAGCGGCGCGGGGAGGGGCGTTTTGTCAGTGATGGTGGCAACGCGGTCGGCGGTCTTTGCGGTGGATTGCGCGCTGTCCTCAGGGTCCGCAACGGCAAGCACGCGGCCTTTCTCGTCGAGCCGGGAATTGCCGGCGGTCTTGCCTTTACGCTTCGCGCCCGCTTTGGGCTTCGGCGGTCCCGCGTACGCCGCAAGCGCCCCGAGCCACACGGCCCATGTTTTGCCCGCGCCCGTGGTCGCATGCAATAAGCCGCTCGCGCCTCGTTCGATCTCATGCCAGACTTCCCGCTGAAACTCGAACGGCTGCCAGCCGCGCGAATCGAACCAGCGCGTGATGCGTTCGTCCATCGGCTTCGCGGCTTCCTGCGCGTCGTATTCAAACGGCGCGGGTTTGAATAGGTCGGCGGCGGCATCGAGCTTGGCCTGCGCCGCCTGCGTGCGCGGCACGCGACGCGGACGCGGCGCACGGCGCCTGGAGCGCGCCGACGTGTCGGGCGTGTCGGGCGTATCGATACCGTCCGCATCGTCGAGTTCACTCATGCCGATGCTCCGCGCGAGCTTCTCATGCCACCGCCTCGTTCAAAAACCCCTTGAGCATGTCGAGCGTATCGGCGTCCTCGATAGTCTTGTCGGTCCGCCAGCGCAGCATGCGCGGAAAGCGCACCGCGATGCCCGATTTGTGGCGTGGACTCGCCTGAATGCCCTCGAAGCCGATCTCGAACACGAGCGTCGGCGTGACGCTGCGCACCGGACCGAATTTTTCGATGGTCGTCTTGCGCACGATTGCATCGACCTTGCGCATTTCCTCGTCGGTCAAGCCGGAATAGGCCTTGGCGAACGGCACCAGCGTGCGCACGCCGTCCGCTTCGTCCCAGACCGCGAAGGTGAAATCCGTGTAGAGGCTCGCGCGCCGGCCGTGGCCGCGCTGGGCGTAGAGCAGGACGGCGTCGATGGCGTAGGGATCGATCTTCCACTTCCACCAGGTTCCCGACGCCTTTGTGCGGCCGACGCCATACATCGACATGCGCTCTTTCAGCATGAGCCCTTCGACACCGCGCGCGCGGCTTTCGTCGCGCAAGCCGGCGAGCGTCTCCCAATTGGGCGCCACCACGAGCGGCGACACGCGCAAGACATCCACCGCGAGCGATGCCGCCAGGGCATCCAGCTTCGCACGACGCGTTTCCAAAGGCTCGGTGCGCAGGTCGCGGCCATCGGCTTCGAGCAGATCGTAGGCAAGCATCGCGGCGGGAGAATCAGCGAGCACTTTCTTCGTCAGCGACTTGCGCGTGATGCGCGGCTGCAGACGCGCGAACGGCAGCGGTGCGTCCGCGCCCGGTTCCCACGCGAGAATCTCGCCGTCGATCACGGTGCCGTCGGGCAGTGCGGCGCCGAGCGCGGCAAGCTCCGGAAACCGCTCCGTGACGAGATCCTCGCCGCGCGACCAGATCCACACGCGGCCCGCGCGCTTGACGATCTGCGCGCGAATGCCGTCCCACTTCCATTCGGCGATCCAGTCCGATGGCGCGCCGAGCGTCGCCGGATCGATTTGCAACGGATGCGCGAGAAAGAAGGGAAACGGCAAGCCGATATCGCTTTCGTGCGGGGTATCGACGTCATCGCCTTCGGCTGTCGGCGCGATCAGCCGAAGATAACGCGCCGCGCTCGGGCTTTGGCGCGAGTCGGTCCAGCCGACCATGCGTTGCGCGATGCGTTTGTGATCGACGCCCGCCACTTGCGCGAGCGCGCGCACGACGAGTTGCCGCGCGACGCCCACACGAAAACCGCCGCCGATCAGCTTGGTGAGCAGGAAGCGCTCGCCCCAGTTGAGTTCGTCCCAGTAACCGAGCAGCCGCTCGCGCAACTCCGCCGGCGACACGCCACGCAAGGTCAGCACGCGCTCCTCGATCCATTGAGCAAGCCCGAGTTCCGATTCGCGCGAGGCGGGCGGGAGCACGTGTGCAATCGTCTCCGCGAGATCGCCGACGGCCTGATACGACTCCTCGAAGAGCCAATCCGGCAGACCCGCGCGTTCGCGGGCGAGTTCGGTCAAAAGGCGCGTCGGCACCGACTGGCGCGGCTTGCCGCCTGCAAGGAAGTACGACGCCCACGCCGCGTCTTCGGCCGCGGCGCCCGAAAAGTAGGCGATCAGCGCTTCGAGTTTTTCGTTCGTCGATGTGGTGGCGTCGAGCGCCGTATAAAGCGTCGCGAAGCGTTTCATTGCGGCGCGGTCTGGGTTGACGCGTCGGTCGCGGCTGGCGCAGAGACTTCGGCGGGCGCATCGGCGGCATCGGCTTCGATGGCGTCGTCGCCGTACTCGGTCGTGAACGCGCCTGCTTCGAGACCTTGCTCGGTGAGCCAGCGCACCATCGGCTCGATCTGTCCGTGCGTGACGATCACGCGTTCCGCGCCCGTCGCGCCTATCGCGAGTTGCAGGCCCGGCCAGTCCGCATGGTCTGACAAAACGAAGCCGCGGTCCACGCCCTTGCGCCGCCGCGTGCCGCGCAGACGCATCCAGCCGGACGCGAAGGCATCGCTGTAATCGCCGAAGCGGCGCATCCACGTGCTGCCTTGCGCGGATGGTGGCGCGACGATCAGCGCGCCCTTGAACTCGGCCTTGTCGCGCGCGGCGATTTCACTGACGAGGCGCGTCGGCGGCAGGTCGACACCCGCATCGCGATAGGCGCGATTCAGCGGCTCGACCGCGCCATGACAGAAGATCGGCCCGATACTCCTGTCGATGCCCGCGAGCACATGCTGCGCCTTGCCGAACGAATAGCAGAAGAGCACGGAAGCGCGGCCTTCGGCGGCGTTATGCCGCCACCATGCATCGACGCCATCGAACACGGCCTTGGACGGTTCCCATCGATAGATCGGCAAGCCGAAGGTCGATTCCGTGATGAAGGTATCGCAGCGCACGGGCTCGAAGGGCGCGCAAGTCGGATCGGGCTCGACCTTGTAGTCGCCGGATGCGACCCACACGCGGCCGCCGTGCTCCACGCGCACTTGCGCCGAGCCGAGCACATGTCCGGCGGGATGCAGCGAGACCGTCACGCCATTCACGTCGATGCTCTCGCCATAAGGCAGACCTTGAACGTCGATGCCCGGAAGGCGCGACTGCAACACGCCCAGTCCCGCTTCGGCGGTGAGATAGCGCGCATGTCCGAAGCGTGCGTGGTCCGCATGCGCGTGTGTGATCACGGCGCGTTCGACCGGTCGCCACGGGTCGATATAGAAGCCGCCCGGCGGGCAAAACAGCCCTTCGGGCCGCGCGACGATCAGGTCGGAAGAGGAGTCCACGAGACGTTGAGGCATGCAGCTTGCCAATAGTGTTCGATTCCGACCACAAAAGCACGCCACGTGCCCGTCATGGTGCTTTCACGATTAACCGCTAGGGTGTAAAAGTTTAACTGACTCATCTATCGCCGCTTCATCTCGCGATACGCGCGCACGGGGCGCGCGCCGCTCGTCTTTTTGGTGCCGAACATGGATACGATCGTAGCGCCGACCGCCGCAGAAGCGGTCTGGATCGTCAGGCTGCAAGGCCATCCTCAGTACGACTTCGTGCGCCTGAAACGGGTCTTCAACGACCCGGGTTCCCGCCATCAGGTCGTACTCGTCGATGTCAGGAAACTGCTCGAATGCGCCAATCGCGACGACACCGACTACGTGCTCAAGGCCGTCACCGACTGGCACGCGGGCAAGGTACGCGGTATCCGCGAGTTTCTCGACCCGGACAATCCGCGTGTGCCGGAGATGCCTTACGTGACCATCAGCGTGCGCCGCTCGTCGGGTTTTCTCGGCTTGCTGGGCGTGCATCGTGAGGGTGTGATCGCGTTTCGCAACGGGCAGCATCGCGCGCGCTATCTGGCTCATGCGGGCGCGCTTTGCATGCCGGTGGAAGTGCACGAGCGCGAAGCGGCCATGCTGCTTGCCATGTGCGCCGCGCCCGGCGAAGCGAGCGCGGAATACGGCGATATGTGATTGCGCCGGTCAGGCGGCGGGGGCATCGACCAGATTACGCGGCGTGCCGTTCGCCCATGCGATGAGGTTGCCGAGCGTGGTCGATGCAATCTCGATCAACGCCTCGCGCGTAAAAAACGCCTGATGCGCGGTAATGATGACGTTCGGAAACGTGAGGAGACGCGCGAGCACGTCGTCCTGAAGCAAGTGGTCCGAATGGTCTTCGAAGAAAAGACCGCCTTCTTCCTCGTAGACATCCAGTCCGAGATGCCCTAACTGACCGCTCTTCAACGCGCCGATCAACGCATTGCTTTCCACGAGCCCGCCGCGACCGGTATTGATGAGCATGGCGCCGCGCTTCATGCTTGCGAGCGCGCGTTCGTCGATCATGTGATAGGTCGCGGGCAGGAGCGGACAGTGCAGCGAGACGACGTCGGAGTTCGCGAGCAGTTCGTCCGGAGCGACATAGCGCGCGCCGCGTTCGAGCAGGTCCGTGGCGGGCGGTCCTGGATCGTAGGCGAGCACCTGCATGCCGAAGCCCGCCATGATCTTGCCGAACGTGCGCCCGATGATACCCGTGCCGACCACGCCGACGGTCTTGCCATACAGATCGAAGCCGAGCAGGCCGTTGAGCGAGAAATCGCCTTCGCGCGTGCGCGCCACCGCGCGATGCAGCCGGCGATTGAGCGTGAGGATCATGCCGGCCGCGTGTTCCGCCACCGCATGCGGCGAATACGCGGGAACGCGCGTGACGGCGATGCCAAGGCGCTTGGCCGCATGCAGATCGACATGATTGAAGCCCGCCGAGCGCAATGCGACCAGACGCGTGCCGCCTGCGTGGAGCTTTTCGAGTACGGCGGCATCGACGAGATCGTTGACGAACGGGCAGACGGCCGTGAAACCTTGCGCAAGGATGGCCGTCTGCGCGTCGAGATGAGCTTCGCGAAAATCGAGCTCGACGCCGAACGATTCGTTAGCCTGACAAAACGTATCGGCGTCGTACTGACGGCTGCTAAAGAGAATGAGGCGATGGGAATGGGCGCTCGACATGTTTCGTCACAGGCAAGAATCGACGCGTACCGGCCTGTGAGATAAGCCGCACGCCTTGGGGTCAGTGGTGGGTCGCCGAGGTGACGGCAGGCGTCACGCCTGCGCCCGGTGCGGGTTTGAAGGCGGGGGGCGTCGGCCGATAGATTTCATCTGGCTTGGACGATGCCGAGGTCACTTCCTGAGTGAGCCTTTCAAGCGCGTAGTCGATGAAAAAGCGCGTCTTGGCAGGCAGATATTGACGTCCCGGATACACGATCGACACTTTCATCTCCGGGTCGTCGATGGTGTACTCGGGCAAGAGCCGCACGAGCGTGCCGTCTGCGATATCCCGGTTGACGATGCCTTCGGGCAGGATCGAAAAGCCCATGTCACGCATCGTCGCAAGGCGCACCATCAGCGCACTGTTGACCGAGTAGACGGGAGCGAGGGCAACTTGGTCCGCTGCTCCATGGCGGTGCCGGAAATGCCAGGAAGAGCTTCGTATCTCGCTGGGTAGCCCAACGGACGGCATGGACTGTAGATCGGTTGGCGTGGCGGGCGTGCCGTGTTCAGCGAGATACGCAGGCGTGGCAACGGGCACGAGCGCGTTATTGCCGACGGGACGTTCCACGAGCGCGGTGCTCGACACCATGAACGCGGTGACGATTCCCACGTCATAGCCGTCTTCGACGAGATCGACGTGACGTTCGGCGAGCGTCAGGCGCACATTGACTTTCGGATAAAGCTTTCTGAATCCGTCGATTAACGGAGTAAGGGTTAGGAGTGAAAGCGCGCTCGATGCCACCACGCGCAAAGTGCCGCTAGGTTCGCCTTCGGTATGGGTAACTGCCGACTCAAGATGATCCAATTCTTCCAGCAGAGCCCGACAGCCTTCGAGATAGCGTGTGCCGGCTTCCGTGAGAGAAAGATTTCGCGTGGTCCGGTTAATCAAACGCGTTCGCAAATGCGCTTCGAGCATGGCAATTGCCCGTGTCACCAAGGCATTTGAGACGTCTAGTTGCTGGGCGGCTCGTCTGAAGCTTTCGGTATCGGCTACCCGAACGAAAACTCGCATTGCATGGATCTGATTCATTGTGCAGCCCTCAGGTTGTACAGCGATGGAGTGAGTTAGGCGCATCCAAAGATACGGCCGTTCACTTTTGTTGACCCTCGTTTTGTTCTTTAAACGGATAATATTGACAGGACGAAAGAAATGCAATATTTAATTTTTTAAGGTAAATAGAGTAATTGCGCACGTGACGGGTTTTATTTCGGTTTTTCGTAGATGCACGGACTTGATGGTTGATTTTTATACGAATCTGCTCCTGAAGGTGCGATATCGCACGGAACCGCGCTTATGCTTGCCGGCAAAGCCATAACGAAGTCGTATGAAGTATTGTGTGGATACTAAAAAGCAGCATTTTAATTAACCGTGAGATTAGTAGTGGGTTTATGTTAAGAAACGTATCTCCGCTTTGCTGAATTGGATAAAATCCAATCGGGATTTTCCCGGCTTGAGAGCTAATAAATAAACCCGAGGTTCTGTCGACAATCAACCGGATCTACACCAACCATGCTGTGGACTCTGTTAAAGGCGCAACCGGAAATAGCCCTCTTCGCGAGTCTCGCGATCGGTTTTTTTATTGGGTCTTTCAAACTCGGGCCGATTCAGCTGGGCGGCGTTTGCGGCACGCTCATCGTCGCGCTGATTCTCGGGCAAAGCGGCGCGCGAATTTCCCCCGATCTGAAAAATATCGCTTTTGCGCTTTTTATCTTTGCGCTCGGCTTCACGGGCGGCCCGCAGTTTTTCGCGAATGTCGGACGCGGCTGGCGCTACGGCATCCTCTCACTCGTGGAAGTCGTGGTGGTGGTGGCGCTCGTGCTCCTGAGCGTGCGCCTGCTCAGGCTCGATCCAGGCACGGCGGCGGGACTTCTGGCCGGCGGCGCCACCGAATCGGCCGTGATCGGCACGGCGTCCGAGGCCATCGGCCGGCTTGGGCTTCCGGCCGCGGAAATCGCGCGCTTGCAGGCGAATATCGTGACCGCGTACAGCGTGAGCTACTTGTTCGGGCTCGTCACGATCGTGCTCTTTTCGAGCCAGTTCGCGCCGCTCATCCTGCGCGTTAATCTGCGCGATGAAGCCGAGCGCGTGTGGCGCAAGCTCGGTGGCGACGGCGCGCTGTCCGAAGGGCAGACGCTTGCCGCGCCGCCTCTCGCCGGACGCGAACTGAAAGTGACGGCGGGCGCGGGCCAGTCCATCGGCGATCTTGAAAAGCGCTTCGGCTACAACATCAGCGTGCAGCGCGTGTTGCGCGACCGCTCGGTCATCAAGGCGCAGCCGTCGGTCATCCTGAAGGCGAACGACCGCGTGATGGTCGGCGGCCGCCGCGAGGCGATCGTCGAGGCACTGCCCGCCATCGGCGAGGAAGTGTTCGGCGGCGGCGTCTCGGATGTCTACGTCGAGAAAGTCGATGTCATGCTCACAGCGCGCGCGCTGCACGGCCTCACGCTTGCCCAGGCGCGCGCCCGCGCCGCGCCGGGCGAAGGGCGCGGCGTCTTCGTCGCGGCCGTGACGCGACTGGACAGCACCATTCCCGCGTTGCCCGGCACGCAACTGCATCGCGGCGATGTGCTGACGCTCGTCGGCAACAAGGAAGATGTCGCGCGCGGCGCGTCGAAGCTCGGCTACATCATCCGCGCGACCCAAAAAACCGACTTCGTGTATCTCGGGCTCGGCGTGATCGCGGGCATCGCGATCGGGCGGTTTTCGGCGCCTGTCGGCGGCATCGACATCACGCTCGGCACGGGCGGCGGTTGTCTTCTCGCGGGTCTTCTGTTCGGCTGGATTCGTTCGCGCTATCCGGTGATCGGCTCGTTGCCATCCGCCGCCGCGCAGATTCTCAAGGACTTCGGGCTGTGCACCTTCATCGCGGCGGTGGGCTTGTCGGCGGGCGCGGACGCGCTGCGGCTGATTCGCGAATTCGGTATCGCGCTGCCGCTTGCGGGCATCGTCATCACGCTGGGGCCCGCGCTCGCGTCGCTTTTCATCGGCAGGATGCTGCTCAAGCTCGAAGTGCCGATGCTGCTCGGCGCGATCGCCGGCCAGCAGTGCAGCACGCCCGCCATCAGCGCGCTCGTCGGCGTGACGGGCAACGCGACGCCCGTGATCGGCTACACCATCACCTATGCGATCTCGAACGTGCTGCTGCCGCTGCTCGGGCCGCTCGTCGTCGGGCTGGCGAGCAAGCTCGGCTGAAGGGGACATCGACATGGAATGGCTGCACCTCGTCTTTCAGAAGTCGCCCGAAACGGCGCTCTTTCTTTCGCTCGCGGCGGGTTATCTCATCGGCCAGGTCAACTTCGGCAAGTTCCAGCTGGGCGGCGTGGGCGGCTCGCTGCTCGCGGCGGTGGCGATCAGCCAGATCGGCGTGCAAATCGACAATGGCGTGAAGGCGGTGATGTTCGCCGTGTTCATCTATGCGGTCGGCTACGACTCCGGGCCGCAGTTCTTCAATTCGCTCAATCGCAAGACGCTGCGCGAAATCGCGATGGCCGTGTTTCTGGCCGTCTCCGCGCTCGTCACGGTGATCGTCTGCGCGAAGGTCTTCGGACTGAACAAGGGACTCGCGGCCGGACTCGCGGGCGGGGCGCTGACGCAATCGGCGATCATCGGCACGGCGGGCGACGCCATCGCGCGGCTCGGCTTGCCGGCCGCCGAAGCGAAGGCGCTCCAGTCCGATGTCGCCATTGCCTATGCCGTGACTTACGTCTTCGGCTCGCTCGGCGCGATCATCGTCTGCGTGAACATCCTGCCGAAGTTCATGGGACAGAGCCTGAAGGAAGCATCCGTCGACGCCGAGCGGCAGCTTGCGGGCGGCGGCGCATCCGGGCCCGCGGCGGGCCAGGTTTCCGCGTTGCCCGCGCTCGTCGGGCGGGCGTTTCGCGTGACGGCGGCAAGCGGCGCGGCGGGCCGCACGGTGGCCGACCTCGAAATGGCCGAAGCGGACATGATCACCATCGAGCGCATCCGGCGCGGCGGCAAGGCGCTCGAAGCGCGCCCCGACGTCATGCTCGCGGCAGGCGATATCGTGCTCGTCGTCGGACGGCGCGAAGTAATGGTGAGCGCGGCGGCGCAACTCGGCGAGGAAGTCGCGGACACCGACGGCATCAGCGTCGTCATGCAGAAGCGTCAGGGCGTGTTCACCAAGCGCGGCATGAACCACACGACGATCGCCGCGCTGCGCGCGACCGTGGATCGCGACATGCGGCACGGCGTCTATATCCAGGAGATTTCGCGCGCCGGTTTGCCCATGCCCGTGTTGCCGGAGACGCGCCTCGAACATGGCGATGTGATCACCGTCTACGGCTCGCCGCAAGACACGAAGCGCGCCGTCGATGCCGCCGGTTACGAGCTTCCCTTCACCGACAAGACCGACTTCATCTACATGGGCGTGGGTATCGTGCTGGGACTGCTGATCGGGCTGATCGTGGTGCGCGTGGGCGGCATACCGATCACGCTCGGCTCGGGCGGCGGATGTCTGCTCACGGGCCTTCTGTTCGGCTGGATGCGCGGCAAGCATCCGATGTATGGCGTCATGCCGCCCGCCGCATCGCAATTGCTGAAGGACTTCGGGCTGGCCGCGTTCGTCGCGGTGGTCGGCCTGAACTCGGGTTTGCAGGCGGTCGTGACGGTGAAGCAAAGCGGCGTGACCATCTTTCTGCTCGGCGTATTCGTCACGCTGTTTCCGCTTCTTCTCACGATGCTGTTCGGCCGATATGTCCTGCGCTACGACAACGCGGCGGTTTTCGCGGGCGCGCTGTCGGGGTCGCGCAGTGCGAATCCGGCGTTCGGCGGCGTGCTCGACAAGGCGGAAAGCCCGGTGCCGACGGCTGCGTTCGCCGTCACCTACGCGCTTGCGAACGTGCTTCTGACCTTGCTCGGGCCGCTCGTCGTCGGACTGGTCTAGCGAAGACCTGGAGTGCTCCTTGCGACATAATCGGCCTTCAGCACAAGGAGGCTTTCCATGGCGAACACACTGCCAACCGTCACGTTGCCGAACGGCGAAACCATTCCGAAGCTCGGCCAGGGAACCTGGGAGATGGGCGAACGCCCGAACACCCGCAAGACCGAGATCGCCGCATTACGCGAGGGCGTGGAACTCGGCATGACGCTCATCGATACCGCCGAAATGTACGGCGATGGCGAAAGCGAAAAGCTGATCGCCGAAGCGCTCGGCGACCGGCGCGAGGACTTGTTCATCGTCAGCAAGGTGTATCCGCATAACGGCAATGAACGCGGCGTGCAGAGCGCGTGCGAGCGCAGCCTGAAGCGGCTGGCGACGGACCGCATCGATCTTTACTTGCTGCACTGGCGCGGCGGCGAGGATCTGGAAGGCGTGATCGCGGGCTTCGAAAAACTCAGGCGCGATGGCAAGATTCGCCACTGGGGCGTGAGCAACTTCGACACCGACGACATGGACGAACTTTTTTCGCTCGATCACGGCGATGCCTGCGCAACCGATCAAATTCTTTATAACGTCGCGCGTCGTGGACCGGAATTCGACCTGCTGCCGTGGTTGCGCGAGCGCCGCGTTCCAGCGATGGCGTATAGCCCCGTCGATCACGCGCGTCTACCGAGGGGCGGGGCGCTGGAGAAGATCGCGGCGGCGCGCGGCGTATCGGCGTTTCAGGTCGCGCTCGCGTGGGTGCTGCAACAGCCGCAAGTCTTCGCGATTCCTAAAGCCGCGGATATTGCGCATATCCGCGAGAATCGCGCGGCGCTCGACCTTGCGTTGTCGGCGGATGAACTGGCGGATATCGATCAGCAGTTCAAGCCGCCAAAAGCGAAGCGCGGGTTGGAGATGCTTTGAGCGGACTCAGATGCGAAGCACGTGCAAGTCACGTGCAAGCATGATGCAAATGCACCGACCCCAGCACCGCCACTTCAGCCGGCGTGCGCTTGAGATCGGCTTCGTTCACCTGTTTCGCATCGGTGAGGAAGTCATCGACGATCGATGACACCGACGTATCCGTCAGGCACAGCGACACGCGCTTGGTGTCGCCATCCTGCAGCGACGCGCGTTGCGACTGTAACAGCACGCCGTACTGATAACCCCGCACGATGCCGCGCACGGCGCCCACGCACTGACCTTGCGCGGTGTTGTCGCCCTTCTGGGCGCATTGCTGCGCGAGCGAATAAGCAGTGAAGCTCTGGTCGATGGCGGCAGGCGCCGCCGTCTGCGCGTGAGCGGCAGCGGAACCGAAGGCACAAGCTGCGGCGAGAGCGAGCGAGAGAATGGGTTTCATCGATTGAATCCTCGTTGTTTTGAGAGTGAACCGATGAGAGGCGCAAACACGCACTTTGGTTCCGGACGCGCTGCGCTTAAGTCACCTTTTCGGGACTTTGCAGCGCGCGCAGCTCCTCGACCGGAATATGACAGTGAATGGCATGACCGTGCCCCGCATCGCGGCAAGGCGGAACCTCGCGTTCGCAGATGTCGCCGACCTTGCGCGGACAGCGCGTGTGGAACACGCATCCCGAAGGCGGATTCGCCGCGCTTGGCAACTCGCCCGACAAGCGAATGCGCTCGTTTTGCACGGGCGCGCTTTCGAGCGCGGGCACCGACGAGAGCAATGCTTCGGTGTACGGATGCTGCGGCCCCGTGAAGACATCCGCCGCGCGGCCGATCTCCATGATGCGTCCGAGATACAGCACCGCAATCCGATCCGACAAATAGCGCACGACGTGCAGATCGTGCGAGATGAACACGTAGCTCACGCGCCGTTCGCGCTGCAAGTCCGCCAGCAGATTGAGGATGGCGGCCTGCACGGAGACATCGAGCGCGGAAGTCGGCTCGTCGCAGACGACGACGCGCGGATCGCCCGCAAAAGCACGCGCGATCGCCACGCGTTGCTTCAACCCGCCGGACAACTGGCGCGTGCGCGAGCCGAGATAGCGCTCCGGCAGACGCACGGCTTCGGTCAGCGATTGCAGGCGCTTTTCCTTCGCTTCGCCACGCAGCGACGCGAGTTTCGACAGCGAACGCGCAATCAGCCGGCGCACCGAATGCGCGCGATTGAGCGCCGAATCCGGGTTCTGAAACACGATCTGCAGCGACTTCACCTGCTCGTCGCTGCGCCGCGTGACGCGTTCAGGCAGATGCTGACCGTCGAGTTCGAGCGTCGCGCCTTTGTCCGGCGAGACGAGGCCCAGCAGCAGCTTGGCGAGCGTGGTCTTGCCGCTGCCCGATTCGCCGACGAGTCCGAGTGTTTCGCCTTGCACGAGATCGAGCGAGACATCGTGAACGGCGCGCACTTCTTCATCGCCGACATGGAAGGTTTTGGACAGGTTGCGTGCGGAGAGCGCGAGCGTCGGTTGCGCTCGATGATCGAGTGGAGGCGCGGCGGGCGTTTCGTCGGTCGAACGCGGCAGCATTTCCGCGCGTTCGTGATAGTGACAGCGCGCCATCTGATCGCCGTGCGCCGCACTCATCCGATACGGCGGCGGCGCTTCCTTCAGACACCGTTCGTCGGCGAGCTTGCAGCGCGCGGCGAAGATGCACCCTTGCGTCACCGATCCCGGCAGCGGCAACGAACCGGGAATGGTGTCGAGCCGGCCATTTTCCTTGCTGCGGCCACTCGTCGGCAGACAGCGCAACAGGCCCACGGTGTATGGATGGCGCGGCTTTGCGAAGACATCGGCGGTTGCGCCTTCCTCGACGAGCTTGCCCGCATACAGCACGCCGACGCGCTCGCACATGCGCCCAATCACCGCGAGATTGTGGCTGATGAACAGCACGGCGGTGCCGAGTTCCTCACGCAATTGCGCAATGAGATCGAGCACTTCGGCTTCGACGGTGGCATCGAGACCGGTGGTGGGTTCATCGAGAATCAGCAGTTCGGGATTGCAGGCAAGCGCCATGGCGATCACCACGCGCTGCTGCATGCCGCCCGACAGTTGATGCGGGTAGCTTTCCATCACCCGTTCGGGCGATGCAATACGCACACGTCGCAGCATCTCCACCGTGCGCTCGAGCGCGTCGCTTTCAGAAGCGCCCGAAGCCTCGAAGGCTTCGGACACCTGCCGCGCGACGGTCAGCGACGGATTCAACGCGCGCCCCGGGTCCTGATAGACCATGGAGACGGCATCGGCGCGCATTTCGCGCAGGGCGTCGGCGGACAGCGCGGAGACATCGCGCCCGGCTATCGAGATGCGGCCTGACTTTACGCGGCCGTTCTTCGGCAAGTAGCGCAGCACCGCGAGCGCCGCCGTCGACTTGCCGCAGCCGGATTCGCCGACGAGTCCGTACGCTTCGCCACGCCGCACGCGCAAGGAGACGTCCTGCAGCACTTCGCGCTCGCGTCCGCGCGAACGGTAGGCCACCGTCAGTCCGACGATGGTGAGCGCGTCGGTCGCTTCGCCCTTGGCGGCGCCGAACGTGGGAAATGCCGATGGCGGCGGTCCGTTCATCGGTCGAGCACTCCTTGCACGGCATCCGCGACGAGGTTGACAGCGACGACGAGCGAGGCAATGGCGGCGGCATCGAACACGACCGTCCACCACGCGCCGCCCGCCATCAGCGTATAGCTTTCGGACAACGCGAGTCCCCAGTCGGCGGACGGCGGCTGAATGCCGAATCCCAGGAACGATAGCGTCGCGACCGCGAAGATCGCGTAGCCGAGCCGCACGGTGGCTTCGACGATGATCGGCGGCAGCACGTTCGGCAGAATCTCCGCGAACATGATGTAAAGCGCGTTCTCGCCGCGCAACTGCGCCGCCATCACGTAGTCGAGATGGCGTTCGCCCAGCACGGCGGCGCGTACCGTGCGCGCGGTGATCGGCGCGAAGGTCAGGCCGATCACGATAATCACCGTCGTATTGCTCGCGCCCACGGCGGCCAGCGCCAGCAGCGCGACGATGACGAGCGGCAGCGCGAGAAGAGCGTCGATCGCGCGGCCGACGACGGCATCAACCCAGCCGTCGAAGTAGCCGACCACGAGGCCGATGGCCGTGCCCGCAGCCGTGCCGATGAGTGTCGCGAGCGGCGCGATGGTGAGAATGTCGCGCGACCCGACGATCACGCGCGCGAACACGTCGCGGCCGAGCTGATCGGTGCCGAACCAGTGATCGCCGGAAGGCGGCGCGAGCGAGTTCAAGGGATCGGAAGCGTAGGGATCGATCGGCACGGCATGCTGACCGAACAAGGCGCACAGCACCCAGAAGAGCAGGATCGACACGCCGACGACGAAGGTCGCCGAGCGCAACAGCGCGAAAAGCGCCTCGAAGCGCTTCGGTTTGACGGGGGCAAGGGCTTGTGTGCTCATCGCCCGTCTCCCGACGAATCCGCCGTGCGCAGACGCGGATTCAGCACGACGTAAAGCGCATCCGCGATCAGATTCGCCGCCGTGTAGATCACGCCGATGCTGAGTACGCCTGCTTCGAGCATCGGGAAGTCCTTGGCCTTCGCCGCGTTGTAGATCAGCGAGCCGATGCCCTGATAGTGGAAGAGCGTCTCCACGACGACCAGCCCGCCGATCATGTAGCCGAGCTGCGTCGCGGCAACCGTCACGGTTGGCAGAAGCGCATTGCGCAGCACGTGCCGCCAGATCACGATACGGCGCGGCAAGCCCTTGAGGATTGCGGTGCGCGTGTAGTCGGCATCGAGCGCTTCGACGGTGCCCGCGCGCGCCATCCGCGCGATATAGCCGAAGAACACGAAGACGAGCGGCAGCACCGGCAAAATCAGATGCCGCAATTGCGTGAGGATGCCGGCATCGGCGCTGGCGCTTGCTTCTATCGGCAGCCATTGCAGCCACACGCCGAAGATGAGGATCAGCACGATGGACGAGACGAATTCCGGCACGACCGTCAGCGTGAGTCCGCCAATGCTGATGATCCGGTCGATCCAGCGCCCCGCGTGCAGCGCCGCATACACGCCGCCTGCAATGCCGAGCGGCACCACGACGATGAACGCCAGCGCGCCGAGCTTCGCCGAATTCCACAGCGCCTCGCCGATAAACGGTGCAACCGGCGCGCGAAACGCATACGACTCGCCCATGTCGCCGCGCAGGAAATGCGTGATCCACGCCGAATATTGCGTGAGAAGCGGCCGGTCCACGCCGAGCTGATGATTCAGCGCGGCGACAGCGCGCGCATCCGCGAGCGGGCCGAGAATGGCGCGGCCGACATCGCCCGGCAGCAACTGGCCGCCGGCGAAGACGATCATCGACAAGAGCCAGAGTGTGACGAGCGCGAGCAGCACGCGCACGCCGACGAAGCGCAACACGCGGCGTGCTTTCGCGCCGCCGTTGCGCGCCGGCCCGATGCGGGTCGAGGGCGTGATCGTGCTCATCCTCGCGAACCTCCTTTAAGCCGCCGACACCGTCGCCCGGTCGAACCACATCTGCGAAATCGCATTGAAGCGCACGCCCGAAACATTGGCGCGCGTGACGATCAGCTGGTCGTAGAAGTACGGGATGATCACGGGCGTTTCATCGAGCAACAGACGCTGAATGTCGCCCGACACTTTCTTCTGCGATGCCACGTCGAGCGAGGCCACGAACTGCGCGACGAGTTTGTCGTAAGCGGGATTCTTGAAGTGCGCCGCGTTCCAGGTGCCGTCGCTCGTGAGCGGCGCGTTGAGGAACACGTTCGGCACGCCGCGATGCCCGTAGTCCGTGATGCCGAGCGGCGAATCCAGCCAGTCCGACTTGCCGAACGTGCCCGAGCCGTAATACAGATCCTGACTTTCGACCTTCAGCGTGATGCGGATGCCCACAGCTTTGGCCGCGTTCTGCACGACGACCGCGAGGTCAGGAATCTCCATGTACTTTTCCGTCGTGAGCGTGATGTCGAAGCCGTTCGCCACGCCTGCCTCGCCGAGCAGTTGCTTGGCCTTCGCAACATCGAGATGGCGCTGCGGCACGGAAAGATCGCTCGACGGAAACACGGGCGCAAACGGGCTGTCGTTGCCGACGGTCGCGCGGCCCTTGAACAACCCTTTCACGATGACTTCGCGATTGATCGCCAGTGCCAGCGCCTGGCGCACGCGCTTGTCCTTGAACGGGCCGGTGTCGCAGCGCATGTGAATCTGCCGATGCGAGCTCGACTTCGCGCCCAGTACCTTAAACTGCGAATTGCTCAGGATCGAGACGCCGCCTTGCACGGTGAAGTCGCCCATGACGTCGGCCTGGCGGCCTTGCATGGCAAGAAGCTGCGCCTGATGGTCCGCATAGAACGAGAAGTTCACGCGGTCCGGCAGCGCTTTTGCGCCCCAGTAGTCGGGATTGCGCACGAACGACGCGCCCACTTTCGGCGTGTACTTTTCGAGCTTGAACGCGCCCGTGCCCATGAAGGTCTTCTCGTACGAACCCGTGAAATTCGCCGGGAGAATGACGGCGTTGTAGTTGTCGGACGAAACGTAGTAGGGGAAATTGCCGTTGGGCGCGTCCAGATGAAACTCGACGGTGTGATCGTCGATGACCTTCGCGGAATCCTTCGACAGCACGCCTTTCAGAACCGAGAGCGCGGCCGAACCGGCGTTCGGATCGGCCAGGCGGTTGAAGGTCGCGGCCACGTCCTTGGCGGTCATGGTCTGGCCGTCGTGGAACTTCACGTTCTGGCGCAGTTTGAAAGTCCAGACATCGCCCTTCGCATTCGACGACCACGACAGCGCGAGCGCGGGATTGAGCGCGAGCTTTTCGCTGTCGTCGTCGATCAGGAATTCGCCTGTCTGATTGATGAGCGCGAGACCCGAGGCATCGGTGACGGTGAGCGGATCGACGGCGCCCGCGGGCGTCAGATGCGCCACGCGAATGGTGCCGCCCGGCTTGGCCGCGGCCTGAGCGCGAGCGTTCGTCGCGCCGAGTCCAAGCAAGCCGCCAGCCGAAAGCGCGATACCCAGCACGCTCGCATGCCGCAATAACTCGCGGCGCGTAAGCCGGCCTGCCTTGAATTCGTCGATCGCATGATTACCCAGGTCGCCCGCATGAGTGCGCGCTGCGTCGAGGTGATGTGCGTCGGTCGAGGATTTCTTCATCGGTGGTCGTTCCGTATGCGGGTTGTCGTTATGCGTTCGGCCACGCGAAAAGCGTTGCCGCGTCGTTTCGAGGAAGCAAGGAACGGGCCGCATGCCAAGGCGTGCGGCCGGTATGTCAATGATCGTGCGGATGCTTGTGGATCGGGTCGACCCAGAAGACTTCCTCGGGCGCTTCCACGGCATCGATATTCAGGTTCACGACGACGGCTTCGTTGTCGCTGCGCACGAGCACGCATTCGAGCGGATCGTCGGTGCTCGCGTTGATTTCCTGATGCGGCACGTAAGGCGGCACGAAGATGAAGTCGCCCGGACCGGCTTCGGCGGTGAATTCGAGGTGTTCGCCCCAGCGCATGCGCGCCTGTCCGCGCACGACGTAGATCACGCTTTCGAGCGCGCCATGATGATGCGCGCCGGTCTTCGCATTCGGGTGGATCGTGACCGTGCCCGCCCAGATTTTCTGCGCACCGACGCGCGCCGCATTGATCGCGGCCGCGCGGTTCATGCCCGGCGTCTGCGCGGTGTTGGTGTCGAGCTGGTCGCCCTTGATGACCTTGACGCCGTGCTCGCGCCAATCGGTGTGATGTGCGTCGCTCATAGTGGTCGTGATGGTCGTGGTGATCGCGTCGGGTTTGTCGTTTTGGTCTGCGGATAAAAAAAGTCCGTTGCCGCCACCAACAACGCGCGAGCAACGGACTTCCGATATTACACGTCTTAAGCGGCGATCATTTTCCTTTGGAATTGATGATCGCTTCGGACACGTTGGACGGCGTCTCGGTGTAGTGCTTGAACTCCATCGTGTAGGTCGCGCGGCCTTGCGTGAGCGAACGCAGCGAAGTGGAGTAGCCGAACATCTCGGCCAGCGGCACCTCGGCGCGCACGATCTTGCCGCCGCCGCCCGCGATATCGTCCATGCCCTGCACGATGCCGCGACGGCTCGACAGATCGCCCATCACGTTGCCCATGAACTCCTCGGGCGTTTCCACTTCGACGGCCATGGTCGGTTCGAGCAGCACCGGCCGCGCGCGGCGCATCGCTTCCTTGAACGCGATGGAGCCTGCCATGCGGAAGGCGTTTTCGTTCGAATCGACATCGTGATAGGAACCGAAGGTCAGCGTTACTTTGGTGTCGACGACAGGATAGCCCGCCAGCACGCCTGCCTTGAGCGTTTCCTGAATGCCCTTGTCGACCGCCGGGATGTATTCGCGCGGAATCACGCCGCCCTTGATGGCATCGACGAATTCGTAGCCCTTGCCCGGGTCCGGTTCGAGCGTGATGACCGCATGGCCGTATTGGCCGCGCCCGCCCGACTGCTTGACGAACTTGCCTTCCACGTCCGTGACCTTGTTGCGCACCGTCTCGCGATACGCCACTTGCGGCTTGCCGACTGTCGCTTCGACGCCGAACTCGCGCTTCATCCGGTCGACGAGAATTTCAAGGTGCAGTTCGCCCATGCCGGAGATGATGGTCTGACCGGATTCCTCGTCGCTCGTGACGCGGAACGACGGATCTTCCTGCGCAAGCCGGTTCAGCGCGATACCCATCTTTTCCTGGTCGGCCTTCGTCTTCGGCTCGACGGCCTGCGAGATCACCGGTTCCGGGAAGATCATCCGTTCGAGGATGATGACGTGGTTCGGATCGCAGAGCGTGTCGCCCGTGGTCGCTTCCTTGAGACCGACCGCCGCCGCGATGTCGCCCGCGCGCACTTCCTTGATTTCCTTGCGCTCGTTGGCGTGCATCTGCAGGATACGGCCGAGGCGTTCCTTCTTTTCCTTCACCGGGTTGTAGACCGTATCGCCGGAATTCACGACGCCCGAATACGTGCGGAAGAAGATCAGCTGGCCGACGAACGGGTCCGTCATGATCTTGAAGGCGAGGGCGGCGAACGGCTCGTCATCGCTCGGATGGCGTTCCGCTTCCTGGTCGTCTTCCGTATGGCCAAGGATGGCGGGCACGTCCACCGGCGACGGCAGATAGTCGATCACCGCGTCGAGCATGGCCTGCACGCCCTTGTTCTTGAACGCGCTGCCGCAAAGCATCGGCACGATTTCGTTCGCGATGGTGCGCTGCCTGAGCGCCGCCTTGATTTCTTCCTCGGTCAGGCTTTCATGGTTCTCTAGATACTTTTCGAGCAGTTCCTCGTTGGCTTCGGCGGCGGCCTCGACCATCTTGCCGTGCCATTCGTGCGCGAGTTCCTTGAGGTTGTCGGGAATCTCCGCATAGGTGAACTTGATGCCCTGGCTGTCGTCGTCCCAGAGAATGGCCTTCATCTTCACGAGATCGACCACGCCCTGAAAGTGATCTTCCGCGCCGATGGGAATTTGAATCGGCACGGCCACGCCCTTCAGACGTTCGCCGATTTGCCGCTGCACGCGGAAAAAATCCGCGCCGACGCGGTCCATCTTGTTGACGAACGCAATGCGCGGCACCTTGTACTTGTTCGCCTGACGCCACACGGTTTCCGACTGCGGCTGCACGCCGCCGACCGAGTCGTAGACCATGCACGCGCCATCGAGCACGCGCATCGAGCGTTCGACTTCGATGGTGAAGTCGACGTGTCCCGGCGTATCGATGATATTGATACGGTGTTCAGGATAATTGCCCGCCATGCCTTTCCAGAAGGCCGTGGTTGCAGCCGACGTGATCGTGATGCCGCGCTCCTGCTCCTGTTCCATCCAGTCCATCGTGGCCGCGCCGTCGTGCACCTCGCCGATCTTGTGCGTCACGCCGGTGTAGAAAAGAATGCGCTCGGTGGTGGTGGTCTTGCCGGCGTCGATGTGAGCGCTGATGCCGATATTCCGGTAGCGCTCGATGGGAGTCTTGCGGGGCACGTGAACCTCCTTTGGAGTAGTAAGCCCTGGCGGCATGCGCATATTCCGTGCACGCCGCCACACGATTGCCGTCCGGGCTCGCAACGGCATCGCGATAATCTTTTCAGGATAGCGCGTTGGCAAGGTCTTTGCAGGAAACTCGCTGGAACGCTCCTGCGGCAATCGAAAAGGCTCGGAGACGGCCATATGCGGCCGGTATGGACGAAAAAAAGGCGCGTTCACGTGACGCGCCTCTTTATCTTTCCAGCGATTGCCGCGATTACTGTGCGGCTGGCAAGCCCGAAATCTTCGTTCCCGGCTTGATGCCTTTGGCCGTGAACCAGCCCTTGCTCATTTCGAGGGCATAAACGCCGTTGTTGCGCGGGCAATGGTTGTTCTCGGTTTCGGCTTGCATCTCGTCGATGTCGGTGACGGTGCCATCCGCGCGAATGAACGCGATCGACAGCGGGATCAGCGTGTTCTTCATCCAGAAGCAGTGGACGGCGTTTTCCTGAAACACGAAGAGCATGCCTTCGTTCGATGCAAGCTGCGTGCGATACATGAGGCCTTGCTCGCGATCGGCATCGTTGGCGGCAACAGCGGCATCGATCACGAACATGCCGGCGGTGAGTCTTGCGCGGGGGAAATCGGAAGGCTGCTTGGCACCGGGCGGCATGGTCTGCGCTTGTGCAAGCGGCATTGCCGCAAACGGCAACAACAACGCAATAGTTAATGCTTGCACGGCGGCAAGCGCGCGGCTCGCAATGCGCGAACGCCAATTTGAATGATTCGGACCGAATGAAGACTTCAAGGCATGAAACAACGGAATCACGACGATGCTCCTTATCAAGAATCGATGCGCCGAGAATCCGGCAGGCTCACGGCAAACTCGCGAATGTTACTCGAAGCGCGTGCCATGAGGCGAGTCGATAAAACAAAAGGGCAGATGCCGTGTTGGCCATCTGCCCTTCAACGCCGTAAAGACGGCGATATTGCTCGTTATTGATTTTGCAGGTAATGCAACATCGAACTTCGCTATACCGCCTCTTACAACGAACTTACTGAGCTGCCGAAGCGGCTTCCGGTGCCGAAGCGGCAGCCTTCTTGTGCGCGTGCTTCTTCGAGCTCTTGTGCGACTTGTGAGCCTTCTTTGCCGGTGCCGACGAAGCAGCAGCCGGAGCAGCAGCTTCCGGTGCCGATGCTTGTGCAAATGCAGCCGTTGCGAACAGGCCAGCGACGAGAGCAGCGATCAGTTTGTTCATTTGTGAATCCTCTAGCTTGAGTTGATTAACCAAACGACCCGGTCATGGAGTCATGTCGGTAAACGAGCCATCCACCTTTCGGTTGACAGTCGTATCGATGATTTGGTCTTCGATACAGCTGTGAGCGCTTTGACCTTTCAAATACCCTGGAGCACACAGCATATTCAATTGGTTTATCGCTCATGCCGGATAGCTTTGTTCGGCATCTGCGGTCCTTAACGCATCGCGTGAAGACTCGGTTGACGTCGTTTCAAAGAGATTTGCGAACGCGCGGCAAAAAGTTTCTCGGCGCTTTGCACGCGTGGTTACACGACACGACATTTAAACGCACGACGTGACGCTTATCGTCGATAAAGCTTTAAGCGCGTCGCCACGGCGCGCGCGCATTCACCTCGATGCATTCGCCCGGCGCGAGTCCGAGCGCGAAGATATCGAGTGCACCGACAGCCACGCGCACGAGCCGCAACGTCGGATAGCCCACGGCTGCGGTCATGCGCCTGACCTGCCGGTTCTTGCCCTCGGTGATGGCGAGCTCGATCCACGTTGTGGGGATTGCCGCGCGATAGCGGATCGGCGGATTGCGCGGCCAGAGCGCGTCGTCTTCTTGGGCGACGAAGGCGCATTGGCACGGACGCGTCACGTAGTCGCCCAGATCGACGCCTTTCGCGAGATGCGCGAGCGCGGCATCGTCAGGGGCGCCTTCCACTTGCGCCCAATAACGCTTGACGAGCTTGTGACGCGGCTCGGCAATACGCGCCTGCAACGCGCCATCGTCGGTGAGTAAAAGCAGGCCTTCGCTGTCGGCGTCGAGCCGGCCCGCCGGGTACACGCCCGGCGTCTTTACCCAGTCGCCGAGCGAGGGACGCGTCTCGTGCGCGGAAAACTGGCAGATGGTGCCGAAGGGTTTATTGAGCGCGATGAGCGGCATCGGAGGAAGGCGCGGCGGAATTCGAAGCGGCATCTTAATGCATAATGAGCCGCCCCCAATCCTGACGCGAGCCGACGCAAGCGCGACGCCAGGCTTCGAACGGCGACCGGCTGTACTCGCGCGTGGTTAGAATGCTGTTCTGGCCATGCTTGCGGGCGCCGTCGACGTTCATGGTCCGCGAATCGTCCGCACTATCGCGCCAGCTTCCATTCGAGCCCGGCCTTCTTTGGAGTCGACCATGCCGTATCAGCACATCCAGGTTCCGGCGGACGGTGAAAAGATCACCGTCAACGCGGATTACTCGCTCAACGTTCCGGATCAGCCGATCATCCCGTATATCGAAGGTGACGGTACGGGCGTCGACATCACGCCGGTCATGATCAAAGTGGTCGATGCGGCGGTCGAGCGGGCCTACGGTGGCAAGCGCAAGATTCAATGGATGGAGATCTTCGCGGGCGAGAAGGCGACGCGCGTCTACGGTCCCGACGTCTGGCTGCCGGACGAAACGCTCGACGTGGTGAAGGAGTACCTCGTGTCCATCAAGGGACCGCTCACGACGCCGGTGGGCGGCGGCATTCGCTCGCTCAACGTCGCGCTGCGCCAGCAGCTGGACCTCTACGTTTGTCTGCGGCCGGTGCGGTACTTCAAAGGCGTGCCTTCGCCCGTGCGCGAGCCGGAAAAGGTCGACATGGTGATCTTTCGCGAGAACTCGGAAGACATCTATGCGGGCGTCGAGTGGCCCGCCGAATCGCCGGAAGCGAAGAAGGTCATCCAATTCCTGCGCGAGGAAATGGGCGTGAAGAAGATCCGCTTTCCGGACTCGTCGGGGCTCGGCATCAAGCCGGTGTCGCGCGAGGGCACCGAGCGGCTCGTGCGCAAGGCAATCCAATACGCCATCGACAACGAGCGCCGCTCGGTTTCACTCGTGCACAAGGGCAACATCATGAAGTTCACCGAGGGCGCGTTCCGCGATTACGGCTATGCGCTCGCGCAGAAGGAGTTCGGCGCGGAACTTATCGACGGCGGCCCTTGGATGAAGGTGAAAAATCCGAAGACGGGTGGCGATATCGTCGTCAAGGACGTGATCGCGGATGCGTTCCTTCAGCAGATTCTTTTGCGCCCCGCCGAATACGACGTGATCGCCACGCTGAACTTGAACGGCGATTACATTTCCGATGCGCTCGCGGCGCAAGTTGGCGGGATCGGCATTGCGCCGGGCGCCAATATGTCGGACTCGGTTGCAATGTTCGAAGCCACTCACGGCACCGCGCCGAAGTACGCCGGCAAGGATTATGTGAATCCGGGATCGGAAATTTTGTCCGCCGAGATGATGCTGCGTCATCTCGGCTGGACCGAGGCGGCGGATCGAATCATCGATTCAATGGAACAATCCATTCTGTCCAAACGCGTTACTTACGACTTCGCGCGTCTCATGGAAGGCGCGACGCAAGTTTCATGTTCGGGTTTCGGCGAAGTAATGATCGAGAATATGTGACAGCGCGGCCGCAACGAATCACCGGCATTTGCATTAAAACCCCAAGGGCTTAAAGTCTTTGGGGTTTTGACTTTGGTAAAACGCGTAGAAACAGGCAATAAAAAAACCCGGCCTGGGCCGGGTTTCAAAGGCTTTGCGCTTCTTACGGTCAGTCCGCGTCTCAGACAGTGTCCTGGATGTTGGAAGCCTGCTTGCCCTTCGGTCCCTGGACGATCTCGAAGGAGACCTTCTGGCCTTCCTTGAGCGTCTTGAAACCGTTCATTTGAATCGCCGAGAAATGTGCAAACAGATCCTCGCCGCCTTCATCGGGCGTGATGAATCCGTAACCTTTCGCGTCGTTAAACCATTTGACCGTACCAGTAGACATTCGTACATCCCCTCTAACTCTCGTCGCAACCAGAGCACGCTCGAAAAGCTCGTCGGCCACCCCACTTTGTGAACCGCGTCCTCCTCACTAGCTCACCTCGGCTCTTTTTCTATTTCCGGAGGCCCCCGGAAAAAAGTGCCAGTTTGATTGTTGAATCTCTTAAATCGGGTGTCAAGGAAATTTTGAGATGGCCGTTAAGCTCGTTGTGTATGTCGCATTCGTAGGGTAATTCCTGCATTGCGTGTGCGCAGCCGCCCAAGCAAGCCATCTTGAAAAGTCGCATAATCGTCTCACTTGTGTGGTAACCCGGCGGCCCCCGGCACCCGGCGTGCAGTTTGTTTTTTTTGAAGCTGTGCGATACTGGTTTCAACGAGGTGCAAGCGGGCCGCGCTGACTTGATAAGCAGCGGCAGGATTGAATGGACGTTCCATCTGCGAGCGTTGCAGCCAGCAGTCACATCGACCGGGTGACCGGCGCTGGTGCGACGATTGCGGTGGAATCGGTGTTGTTTAGAATGGGTGTATGGCGACAAATCCCAACAAGCAGGACGGCACGGTACTTGAGCGGCAGGAGCAGAAGCTCAAGCAGCCGGCGATGTACAAGGTAGTGCTGCTGAACGACGACTTCACGCCGATGGAATTCGTCGTGATGATCGTGCAGGAATACTTCAATAAGGATCGTGAGACTGCGACGCAGATCATGCTGAAGGTTCATCGCGAAGGCAGGGGAGTTTGTGGGGTCTACACGCGAGACATTGCGTCGACCAAAGTTGAGCAAGTCGTTAGCCATGCACGGCAGGCGGGTCATCCGCTGCAGTGCGTGATGGAGGAAGCATGATTGCCCAGGAACTGGAAGTCAGTCTGCACATGGCGTTTATGGAAGCACGTCAGGCGCGGCATGAGTTCATTACGGTCGAGCATCTCTTGCTCGCCCTTTTGGACAATCCGACCGCGGCTGAGGTGTTGCGTGCCTGCGCAGCCAACATTGAAGATTTGCGTCAGAACCTGCGCAATTTCATTCATGACAACACGCCGACCGTGCCCGGCACGGACGACGTCGATACTCAGCCGACGCTTGGTTTCCAGCGCGTGATTCAACGCGCGATCATGCATGTGCAATCGACCTCGAACGGCAAGAAGGAAGTGACCGGCGCGAATGTGCTCGTTGCGATCTTCGGCGAGAAGGATTCGCATGCGGTCTACTACCTGCAACAGCAGGGCGTGACGCGTCTCGATGTCGTGAATTTCATTTCGCATGGTATTGCCAAGAGCAGTAGCGGCGATGCGGCCAAGGCGAGCAGCGAGGCGAATCCGGAGTCGGAAGACGCCGCGGCGCAGAAGGAAACGCCGCTCGCGCAATTCACGCAAAACCTCAACCAAAGCGCGAAGGACGGCAAGATCGATCCGCTGATCGGCCGCGAGTCCGAAGTCGAGCGCGTGGTGCAGGTGCTGTGCCGTCGCCGCAAGAACAATCCGCTGCTGGTCGGCGAAGCGGGCGTGGGCAAGACCGCGATTGCGGAAGGCCTCGCCTGGCGCATCACGCGCGGCGAAGTGCCGGACATTCTGGCCGACGCTCAGGTCTACTCGCTCGATATGGGCGCGTTGCTGGCGGGCACGAAGTATCGCGGCGATTTCGAGCAGCGTCTCAAGACGGTATTGAAGGAACTGAAAGAGCGTCCGCACGCCATTCTGTTCATCGACGAAATTCATACGCTGATCGGCGCTGGCGCGGCTTCGGGCGGTACGCTCGACGCGTCGAACCTGCTGAAGCCGGCGTTGTCGTCGGGACAGTTGAAGTGCATTGGCGCGACCACGTTCACCGAATATCGCGGCATCTTCGAGAAGGACGCGGCGCTTTCGCGGCGTTTCCAGAAGGTCGATGTCACCGAGCCTTCGGTCGAGCAGACAGTTGCGATTCTGCGCGGTTTGAAGTCGCGTTTCGAAGAGCACCACGGCGTGAAATATTCGTCGGGCGCGCTGTCGGCGGCTGCTGAACTGTCGGCGCGCTTCATTACGGATCGTCATCTGCCGGACAAGGCGATCGACGTGATCGACGAAGCGGGCGCGGCCCAGCGCATTTTGCCGAAGTCGAAGCAGAAGAAGACTATTGGAAAGAGCGAGATCGAAGAGATCATCTCGAAGATCGCGCGCGTCCCGCCGCAAAGCGTGTCGCAGGACGATCGCAGCAAGCTGCAGACGCTCGATCGCGACCTGAAGGCGGTCGTGTTCGGTCAGGATCCGGCTATCGATGCGCTGTCGGCGTCGATCAAGATGGCGCGTGCGGGTCTTGGCAAGATGGACAAGCCGATCGGCGCGTTCCTGTTTTCCGGCCCGACCGGTGTCGGCAAGACCGAAGTCGCGAAACAACTGGCGTTCACGCTGGGTATCGAGTTGCTGCGCTTCGACATGTCGGAATACATGGAGCGTCACGCGGTGAGCCGGTTGATCGGCGCGCCGCCGGGCTACGTCGGGTTCGACCAGGGCGGTTTGCTGACCGAGGCCGTCACGAAGAAGCCGCATTGCGTGCTGCTGCTGGACGAAATTGAGAAGGCGCATCCGGACATCTATAACGTGCTGTTGCAGGTGATGGACCACGGCACCTTGACCGACAACAATGGCCGCAAGGCGGACTTCCGCAATGTCATCATCATCATGACGACGAACGCGGGCGCCGAGGCCATGGGCAAGGCGGTGATCGGTTTCACCGCGAAGCGCGAGTCGGGAGACGAAATGGCCGACATCAAGCGGATGTTTACGCCTGAGTTCCGCAACCGGCTGGATCAGATCATCAGCTTCCGTTCGCTGGACGAGGAAATCATCCTGCGCGTGGTCGACAAGTTCCTCATGCAACTGGAAGATCAGCTGCACGAGAAGAAGGTCGACGCGGTCTTTACCGACGCCCTGCGCAAGCATTTGGCGAAGCACGGTTTCGATCCGCTGATGGGCGCGCGACCGATGCAGCGTCTGATTCAGGACACCATCCGCCGCGCACTCGCCGACGAGTTGTTGTTCGGCAAGCTGCTGAACGGTGGTCGCGTGACGGTGGACGTCGATGCGGAAGACAAGGTGCAACTGACCTTCGACGAAAACACGGCTCCGCCGCGTAATCCGAATCCGGAAGCGATCGAGGTAGATTGAGTTTTTTGCGGTTGAAGACAAAAACGGCGCGGATTGAATCCGCGCCTTTTTTTTTACGCGTCTCGCCCAGATTCCTAGTGATCGAGCGAGATCGGGTTATCCATGTAGACATTCAGCTTCTGTCTGGTCCACGGTTCCGGGTTGCCTATGGTCGTGACGATGCCCGTCGTCGCGCCGCCGCCGAGCAACAAGGTGAAAATGCCACGCAGTGGAAAGTCGCCGTAGAGGGGGTTGGTGATATCGAACGGCTCGGAGCGCGTGAACATGTCCGCGACCGTGTTGCCCATGTATTGCGTGAACGCATCGGGGAAAGGCAGCGCAAGCACGGTTGCATTGACGTGGCTCGCATCCGAGCCGATTGCCGGATCGCCGAGAATGCAGCTTCCGCCCGTGCCCCAGTGCTGCGAATCGAACGGGTCCGCGACCGGGTCGTCAACGGTCGGTATGTGGCTGGCTGGAATTTGCCACGGCATCACGGGCAACTTGAGCGCACGACTGACGGCCTTGCAAAAGTCGAAAAAGCGATCCCATTCGCGTGGGCCGTAGCAATAGCCATTCTCGTAGGCGCGCTGAGTAAAGTCGTCGGCTTCGTACCGGTCGATAGCCAGAAAGTCGGGCTTGTACGGCTCGTCGTAGACGCCAAGGCTCTGGACATAGCTCGCCGTCTGCTGCGCCATTTGCGCGGGATCGACGTCGGCCTCGTAGATCCATTCCGAGTAGCCCACACCCCAAAGGTTGATCTGCCAGCCGAAAGTCACCTTGGGCGCGATGGTGCGCGTCAGCCAGTTCACGGCCAGCACGTAGCCTTTGATGTCCTCCGTGACGTTAGCGGGAATCGTGGCCGTGACCTGCCAGTGATCGAGCGCGGTCTGCAGCGGCGCGCGTACCGGCATCGCGTAAGTTGGAGCATATTTACCCTGCTCGCATGAGCCGAGGAAGTCAGGATTCACGATGAATCCCGCCGGCACCGGATGCGCGCTGTCGATCGCCTCGTTCGCGATATTGAGCGCCAGAATGTAGTTCGCGAAGCTGTGTGCGTGAGCGTCCGCGTTCGCCAACTGGTCCGGCGTGTCGCCGAGCGACAGGTTGCAGGTGTAGGACACCATTACGGGCAGCACCGGCTGCACATTGCCCAAGTCGTCCTCGACTGAACGGGCAAGCGAGATCGTCGCGCGGGTCTGAGGGTCGTCCGTCAGATACGTGCTGGCGTCGCCAGCGCCGTCCGTTCCGGCATAACAGAAGATCGAAGTTGCGCGTGCAGCGACGAAATCCGCTTCATTGCTCGGCACGAGATCTGTACAGCCGCCGAACGACAGATAGTTCGGAAAGCCGGGCACGGTGAGATTGGCGGAGGTCGTAATGCTCACATCGAGATGCGCGCTCTCGTCGTTCGTCACGTTGAGCGAGGACGGTGCCTCGACGACATAGACCACGCCCGCGAGAAGGAAATCGCCCGCCGTCGTGCTATAGCTGCCTGGCTGTATCGGAACGGCGAATGCCGTCTGTTGCGACTTGGCGGATACGTTCTGCACATAGGTCATCGAACCGCCCGTCAGACGCAATTCGATCGCATGATCGACCGCATCCTGAGCCGTGATATTGATCGGCAGCTCGACATAGCCCGTGGTGGGGACGTTCGAGGTGGTGATCATCGAATCACTGATCGTCAACGTTTGCAGTGCGTTCGTCAGCGTGACGAGCGGCACCGAGAACGAGTATTCGACATTATTGAGCGCGACGTTTTGAATCGAGACTCGTGCGCTGCCCGAGGGTGGCAGCTTGCGTAGCGAAACGACGCTGTTCGTCCGGGTGTCGAATAATGCGAGCGTCGCGCCGGTCTCGATGTCGTTCACCGTCACATGAAGCGTTTCGGTCGAAAGGCCGGTAAGCGCGCTAAACGAGAGATCGAGCGAACAGTAATATTCCACCGGACCAAAGCTCGCTTTAAGCGACGAGGTTTGACCCGCCACGATCTTGACGGTCGACTGGTCCACGAGCAACGGAGCGAGGACCGTCTCATCGCCCGTGACAACAGGGTTGGCTATCACGCTATACGTGCCTTGTTCCAGTTCGGACGTACACGTCTGGTCATAGCAAAGGACGACGGTGACGGCCGCGTCCCCCTGAGTCAGCGTGAGTGTGGGAAGCACACCGGACAGAGCGGGATCGGGCGCGGCCGGACACGTGATTGACAGGGTTCCTTCGATATCGGGCGACTGGTCCGCCGCGAAGGTGAACGAATTGAGCCACGTGTCGGGGCTGGCTACCAGATTCCCATTGATGCCGATGGTGATCTGATCCGCCGGCTGCATCGTGTAGGACGTGGTGTAGTCGATCGTCACGGTGGCGTCGAAAGTGCCGTCGCCCAGTTGCGAAACGTCGGCGGTAATGTCTCCGATCACGTACACGGCATACGCTGGCGTGATTGCCGTAGCGTCGATATTGGCTGGGGAGTGAAAGTTGAACGCAAGATAGTTGTCGACCGTGACCGCGCTGTCGTCTTCATAGCGCAGGTTGGAGACGATGATCGTGCCGTACCATTCATTGGCGCCCGCACCGACGACTGCATCATATTTGATCTGCATGTTCTTGCTCCATTCGTTATTTCGGCTGGAATCATTATCAATTCGATATACGAAATAATAACGAGCCTTTGTGAACTTACTTTATTTAAGTATGTACAACGAACTAATTGCAATGTGTCTTGTTTGTCGGCTCCTAGAACAATCAAGATATTGAGAATCTCGATAGCCGCTGCCAGCTTATCGAGGCGTGGTGCCGAACACCTTTAAATCAGTTCGACACCCGATTTATAGGTGGCGGAAATAAATGCCAGAATGGGAGAAATCCGAGATTTGCGCACCGTATCGGGGCGCGCGCCGGTGATGGCGCTCGGAATATAAAACGACTGATCGGGCCGTTGCAGCCCGACCTATGCGGCTTAGTGCTTGCCCGTGCTACCGAAACCACCCGCGCCACGCGCGCTGGCATCGAAATCATCGACGATATTGAACTGTGCCTGCACCACCGGCACGATCACCAATTGCGCAAGACGCTCCATCGGATTCAACGTAAATGCAGTGTCCCCGCGATTCCATGTCGATACCATCAGTTGCCCTTGATAATCCGAATCGATCAGACCGACCAGATTGCCAAGCACGATGCCATGCTTATGACCGAGTCCTGATCGCGGCAGAATTAGCGCCGCATAACCGGGGTCCGCGAGATGAATGGCGAGGCCAGTGGGCACGAGCACGGTTTGATGCGGCTCGATGACCATCGGCTCGTCCAGACACGCGCGCAGGTCGAGGCCCGCGCTGCCAGGCGTGGCATACGCGGGCAGGAAATCGCGCATGCGCGCATCGAGAATCTTGACGTCGAGTTTCATACGTTCTTTTGAGCGTGGCGGCCGAGTTCGAATGCCTCGGCGAGAAGTTGATAGGACCGCGTGCGCGCAGCATAGCTGCCGGCGACTGTAAGGACGATGAGTTCATCGGCGTCGAATTGCTCTTGCAGCGCATGCAGCTTTTCCGTCACGCGCTCTGGCGTGCCGATGATACTGCGCGCTTTCTCATGCGCGATCACTGCGAGCTCGCGTTCGCCGTAGACCTGCGAGATGCCCTGCGCAATCGACGGAATAGGCTGATTCAAACCATAAGCCATTTGCACGCGCCGCAGATCCACCGCGCGTTCGAGCGCATCGGCTTCCTTGTCGGTATCGGCGCAAATCACGAAAACCGCTGCGGCGAGATAAGGCTTCTCCTCGTGGCCGGCCGTGAAACGCTCGCGATAAGCCTCCGCCACGCGATGCGCATACTGCGCGTTGATGAAGTGCGCAAACGCAAAGCGAATGCCGAGTTGCGCGGCGAGCAAGCCGCCGAAATCACTGGAGCCGAGCATCCACAGTTGCGGACGCGTTTCGATCTGCGGCTGAAGCAGCACGCCTTTCGCGAGTGAATCGTCGGGCAGTTCGCCTTTGAAAAGCGCGACGAGTTCGGCCACTTGTTGCGGGAAAATGTCGCCGCGATTGTATGAACCCGCGGCCACCGCCTGCGCCGTGCGCATGTCGCCGCCCGGCGCGCGCCCGACACCTAAGTCCACGCGATTTGGAAACAGCGCTTCGAGCATCAGGAACTGTTCGGCCACCTTGAACGAACTGTAGTAGGGCAGCATGACACCGCCCGAGCCAATGCGGATACGCTTCGTGAGACTTCCGATACGCGCGAGCATCACTTCCGGACACGGGTTCGACACACCGTACAAACCGTGATGCTCCGCGCACCAGTAGCGCGTGTAGCCGAGGTCGTCCGCGAGTTGCGCGAGATCGAGCGTGGCCGCGATGGCATCCGCGGTCGAGTGACCGTGGATCACAGGCGTCTGGTCTAAAACCGAGAGCTTTGTCATGGGCTTAGGAGAGTATCGAGCCGCCGCCGCGTGGCGCGCGTTTCGCTATTTCGCCGATCAGCGTGCGAGCAAGCGTCGCTTTGTCGGCGCGCGGCAAGGGTGTCGCGCCGGATGCTTCGAAGAGCACGACTTCGTTGTCGTCGCGGCCGAACGTGAGCGGACCGAGATTGCCGATCAGAAGCGGCACGTTTTTGCGCTTGCGCTTCTCTTCGCCGTGAACGTCAAGATCGCCGCTTTCCGCCGCGAAGCCGACGCAATAGGGCGGGTTCGGCTGTTTGGCCACCAACGCAAGAATGTCCGGATTCTCGACGAACTCGAATGATGGCAACGGCTGACCCGCGACCTTCTTGATCTTGTGCTCGCTGACGTGATCCACACGCCAGTCCGCGACCGCCGCCACCGCGATGAAAATGTCCGCATCGGGCGTGGCCTGCATGACGGCGTCATGCATCTGCATGGCCGTCTGCACGTCTTGCCGAAATACGCCCCAAGGCGTTGGCAGCGAAACGAGCCCGGCCACCAGATGCACGTCCGCGCCGGCTTGCGCTGCCGCACGCGCAAGCGCGAAGCCCATCTTTCCTGACGAACGGTTCGTGACGCCGCGCACGGGATCGAGCGGCTCGAAAGTCGGGCCGGCCGTGATGAGCACGCGCTGGCCGCGCAAAATCTTAGGCTGGAAGAAGGCGCAGATGGCTTCGAACGTGGCTTCGGGTTCGAGCATGCGTCCGTCACCGACCTCGCCGCACGCTTGCGAGCCCGAATCCGGTCCTAGCACCTCGATGCCATCCCCGCGAACCTGCGCGACGTTGCGCTGCGTGGCCGGGTTTTGCCACATCTGCTTGTTCATGGCGGGCACGACGAGCAGCGGACAATCGCGTGCAATGCACAAGGTCGAGAGCAGGTCGTCGCACATGCCGTGCGCGAGTTTCGCGAGAAAGTCGGTGGATGCGGGCGCGATGACGATGGCATCCGCCTCGCGCGAAAGATCGATATGCGGCATGTTGTTCGGCATGCGCGCGTCCCATTGCGAGGTGTAGACGGGACGGCCCGACAACGCCTGCATGGTGACTGGCGTGATGAACTGCGTGGCCGCTTCCGTCATCACGATTTGCACGGTCGCGCCCGCCTTGATCAAGAGGCGCGTGAGTTCCGCGATCTTGTAGCAGGCGATACCGCCGGTGAGGCCAAGCACCAAATGCTTACCCGTGAGTTCGCTAGTCAACTTGCCTCCATCGATGCGAGACGCGCGGCTCTCTGTAAAGCCGCGCCGGAAACATCAGCGCGAACCGCGCACGCGCCGCAGTTCGTCGAACACGAGCAGGACCGCGCCGATCGTAATCGCGCTGTCGGCAAGGTTGAACGCGGGCCAGTGCCACGCGCGCACGTGAAAGTCCAGAAAGTCGATCACGTGACCATAAGCGATACGATCGATCACGTTGCCGATCGCGCCGCCCATGATGAGCGCGAGCGCCGTGCAGAAGAGCCGTTGCGCGGCGTGCTTCTTGAGCAGATAGCCAATCACGACAGCAGCCACCACGCCCAGCGCCGTGAACGCCCAGCGCTGCCAGCCGCCCGCCGCCGCGAGAAAGCTGAAGGCGGCGCCGCGGTTATAGACGAGGAACAGGTTGAAGAAGGGCGTGAGCGCGTGCGGTTCGCCGTAAGCGAAAATCTTCTGCACCGCGATCTTGGTCAACTGATCGAACAGAATGACGATCAGCGCGACGCCGAGCCACGGCGCAAGTGAGCCACTACCGGAAGTTTGTTTCGACATCGTTCGAACCATTATGCCGCGCCCCGCGTTTCGCCAGCGCCGAAAAGGTTGGAGAAGCAGCGGCCGCACAGTCCCGGATGATCCGCGTGCGAGCCGACATCCGCACAGTAGTGCCAGCAGCGCTCGCACTTGAGATAGCTCGATGCGCTCACGTCCACGCCTTCTTCCGCTTCGCTCGCCACGCGCTCGAGCGCCGCCGATGACGTGATCAGCACGAAGCGCAACGCATCGCCGAGACTGGCGAGCGCGTCATAACGCGCGCCGCTTGCGCGCACGAGCACCTCGGCTTGCAGCGACGAGCCGATCAGATTGGCCGTCCGCGCTTCTTCCAGCGCCTTCGTCACGTCGCCGCGCGCGTTGCGGATGAGCGTCCACGTATCGAGCAATTCGCCCGCGTTCGCCACTTCCGGATACGCGTGATAGACCTCGGTGAAGATGGTTTCCTGACCGGGCTTGAGCACCTTGTACGCCTCTTCCGCCGTGAACGACAAATACGGCGCGATGAGCCGCAGCAAGCCATGCGCGATGTGATAAAGCGCCGTCTGCGCGCTGCGGCGCTCGCGTGAATCGGGCTTCGTCGTGTAAAGACGATCCTTCAGCACGTCGAGATAGAAGCCGCCCAGGTCTTCCGAGCAGAACGTGGCGATCTTGGCGACGACCGGGTGGAACTCGTATTTCTCGTAATGCGCGAGCGCGTCGTCCTGCAGATTGCGCGACAGCGCGATCGCGTAACGATCGATTTCGAGCCAGTCTTCGACCGGCAACGCGTTCTTCTCGAAGTCGAAGTCGGACAGATTCGCGAGCAAGAAGCGCAGCGTGTTGCGGATACGCCGGTACGTCTCCGTCACGCGCTTCAGGATTTCCTCGGAGATCGCAAGCTCGCCGGAATAGTCCGTCGATGCGATCCACAAGCGAATGATTTCCGCGCCCAGACGGTTCGCCACCTCGTGCGGATCGACGCCATTGCCGAGCGACTTCGACATCTTGCGGCCTTCGCCATCGACCGTGAAGCCGTGCGTGAGAAGCGCGTCGTAGGGCGGGCGGCCGTCGAGCATGGATGCCGTCAACAGCGACGAATGGAACCAGCCGCGATGCTGGTCCGAACCTTCGAGATACAGGTCCGCCGGAAATTGCAGCGAGTCTTTGTGCGAGCCGCGCAGTACGTGCCAATGCGTGGTGCCGGAGTCGAACCAGACGTCGAGCGTGTCGCGATTCTTTTCGTACATGTTGGCGTCGTCGCCGATCAGCTCGCGCGGGTCCAGCGCCTGCCATGTTTCTATCCCGCCTTGCTCGACGCGCTTCGCCACTTCCTCGAGCAATTCGAGCGTGCGCGGATGCAGTTCGCCCGTTTCCTTGTGCACGAAAAACGCCATGGGCACGCCCCACTGACGCTGACGCGAAAGCGTCCAGTCCGGGCGATTCGCGATCATGCTGTAAAGGCGCTGCTTGCCCCACGACGGATAGAACGCCGTGTTCTCGACGCCTTCCAGCGCGGTCTCGCGCAGCGTCTTGCCGCCGTCCTTCGGCGTCACGTCCATGCCTGCGAACCATTGCGAGGTCGCGCGATAGATGATCGGCGTCTTGTGGCGCCAGCAATGCATGTAGCTGTGCGTGTACTTCTCGGTCTTGAGCAGCGAGCCCGCGCCTTCGAGCGCCTCGATGATCCGCGGATTCGCGTCCCAGATCGACAGTCCGCCGAAAAGCGGCAGCGATTCGATATAGCGGCCGTCACCCATGACGGGGCTGACGATGTCGGAGTCCGACATGCCGTGCGCCTTGCACGACACGAAGTCTTCCACGCCGTACGCTGGCGACGAGTGCACGACGCCCGTGCCGCTTTCTGTCGTCACGTACTCACCGAGATACACGGGCGCCGTGCGCTTGTAGCCCGGATGCGCCGCCGCGAGCGGATGATGAAACCGCAGGTTCGCGAGCTTCGCACCGGTCGTCGTGGCGATGACTTCGCCCGGCAAGCCGTAGTTCTGCAGGCATGCCTCGACGCGCTCTTGCGCGAGGATGAGGAGGCCGCGCGGGGTATCGACGAGTGCGTAGACGATCTCCGGATGCACGTTCAGCGCCTGATTGGCGGGAATGGTCCAGGGCGTGGTCGTCCAGATGACGATGCCGCCTTCAGCCTTCGGCAACGCGGGCAAACCAAACGCCTGCGCGGTCTTTTCGGGTTCGGCGAACGCGAACAGCACGTCGATGGTCGGATCGGTCTTGTCCTTGTATTCGACTTCCGCTTCGGCCAGCGCCGAGCCGCAGTCGAAACACCAGTTCACGGGCTTGAGGCCCCGGAACACGTAGCCCTTTTCCATGATCTTGCCGAGCGCGCGGATTTCACCGGCTTCGTTCGCGAAGTTCATGGTCTTGTACGGATTGTCCCAGTCGCCGAGCACGCCAAGACGCCGGAAACCGACCTTCTGTTTCTCGATCTGCTCGCTCGCATAAGCGCGCGCCTTCTGCATGACTTCCGTGGCCGGCAGCGACTTGCCGAACTGCTTTTCGATCTGGATTTCGATCGGCATGCCGTGGCAATCCCAGCCCGGCACGTAGACCGCGTCGAAGCCCGCGAGATTGCGCGCCTTGACGATCATGTCTTTCAGAATCTTGTTGACCGCGTGACCCAGATGGATGTCGCCGTTCGCATACGGCGGGCCGTCGTGCAGGATGAACTTCTTGCGGCCCTTGCTGGCGGCGCGAATTTTCTCGTAGATTTTTTCGTCCTGCCATTCCTTCACCCACGCAGGTTCGCGCTTGGGCAAATCGCCGCGCATGGGGAACGGGGTGTCGAGCAGGTTGACGGGATATTTCGCAGCAGCTTTTTGTTTCTTGTCGCTCATGTGTGACTCGGTGAATTCGGTGAGACGGCGTCGCCGACGCGCGCAGTGATTCGAGAACGGGGCAGCGGGCGGCGCAAGGGCGCCGCGCGCTCACCTAATTCGGTCGGTGGCCGAAATGGCGAAGCCCGTCGCGCCGCTGCCCGCCGCGCTTGCTGGCGGCAAACCGAAGTAGGCGCGCGCGCTGGCGACGTCCTTCGCGATGGCAACGGAAAGCGTTTCCAGGTCGACGTACTTTTCTTCGTCGCGCAGCTTCTTCAGGAATTCGACGCGCACGAGCTTGCCGTAGGCGTCGCCGTGCCAGTCGAGCACGAAGACTTCGAGCAGCACGCGGCCGGAGTCGTCGACGGTCGGGCGCAGGCCGAGACTCGCGACGGCGGGCAAGGGTTCATCGGCAAGCCCATGCACGCGCACGACGAAGATGCCGGCGAGCGCGGGCCGCTTGTGCGCAATCGGCACGTTGAGCGTGGGAAAGCCGAGATCGCGGCCAAGCTTCGCGCCATGCACGACGTGGCCGCTGATGACGTACGGACGGCCAAGCGCGAGTTGCGCGGCGTCGAGGTCGCCCGCGACGAGCGACGAGCGCACCGACGACGACGAAATGCGCGCGCCGTTCGGATGCGCGACGGTTGCCATCTGCTCGACTTCGAAGCCGTGTTTTTCCCCGGCTGCCTTGAGCGATTCGAAGTCGCCCGCGCGTTTGGCGCCGTAGCGGAAGTCGTCACCGATCATGACCCAGCGCGCGTGCAGCCCGTTCACGATGATGTCTTCGACAAACTTGTCGGGCGGCTGGCTCGCGAACGTGTGATTGAAATGCTCGACCACCACGCGATCCACGCCATTCGTGCGCAGCGCTTCGAGCTTGTCGCGCAACATGGCGATACGCGGCGGCGCGCCCGCCGGATTGAAGAACTCGCGCGGGTGAGGCTCGAAGGTCATGACGCAGACCGGCAGCCCGCGCGCGTCCGCGGCGGCGCGCACGCGCGCGAGCAACGCCTGATGACCGCGATGGACACCGTCGAAGTTGCCGATAGTCAGCGCACAAGGCGACCGGCTTTCGGCATTGGGGAGGCCGCGAAAGACTCTCACGATAGACGTTGGTGGGTGGGCAGGGCTTGCGCCGCAAAGCGTTAGATTATAAACGCTCGCACGCATCGACGGGCGCGCGCGGCCGGATGCTGCGCGCTCGTCAATCGGATTGGCACGATTTTCGCCGTCGCCGAATGATAAAATCCGCGAATGAAAAATATCGTCATTCTGATCTCCGGACGCGGGAGCAACATGGAGGCCGTCGTGCGTGCTTGCGCGCGCGAAGGCTGGCCGGCTCGCGTTCGCGCGGTCGTTTCAAACCGGCCGGATGCCGCCGGGCTTGGCTTCGCGGCCGAGAACGGCATTCAAGGCGTGGTGGTGGATCATCGCGAATTCGACTCGCGTGAAGCGTTCGATGGCGCGCTCGCGCGGGAAATCGATCGCTTCGAACCGGATTGCGTGGTGCTCGCGGGCTTCATGCGGGTTCTGACAAATGCCTTCGTCGAACGCTATTCGGGGCGCATGCTCAATGTGCATCCGTCGCTCTTGCCGAGTTTCGCGGGCTTGCGCACGCATCAGCAAGCGCTCGATGCCGGCGTGCGCGTGCACGGCGCAAGCGTGCATTTCGTGACGCCCGAGCTGGATCATGGTCCGATCGTCGCGCAAGCCGCGGTGCCGGTCTTGCCCGGCGACGACGCCGCCACGCTCGCCGAGCGCGTGCTGGCCGTCGAACATGAGATTTACCCACGCGCGGTGCGCTGGTTCGTGGAAGGGCGTCTTGCCATCGAGGGAAAGCGCGTCGCGCTTCGTTCCTCTGAGCCACAGTGGCTCTTTGCCGACATTGCCGGGGAGGGCGCATGAGGCTGCATGGATTTTTGATTGGTCAAACCGAAACGCTGTTGGCGGACGTACTCCGCTTTTCAGGTCCCGCCGATGCCGCGACCAGCCGTTTCTTCCGCGCGCATCCGAAGCTCGGTCACAGCGAGCGCGGCGTGATCGCGGAGGCGGTGTTCGCCGTGCTGCGCCGGAAAATGGAGTTTTCGCATCTGGCCGAAAGCGGCAGCGGCAACCAGGCGCGGCGTCTCGCGCTGCTCGGGCTGATGCAGACTGCCGGTCTCACCGCGCTCAAGCCGCACGTCTCGGCCGACGAATACCAATGGCTCGCGCAGGTATCGAAGATCGATCCCGCGAGCTTGCCGGTGCGCATACGCACGAACTTGCCGCAGTGGATCTACGAGGCCATGGCCAAGCGTTTCGACGCCGAGGAACTCGCCAAACTCGCGGCCGCGCTGAACTATCCGGCGCCGCTCGATCTGCGCACGAATCCGATCAAGGCGAGCCGCGATGTCGTTTTGAAAGCGCTGAGCGAAGCCGGCATCGACGCGGGCGAAATGCCGTTCGCGCCGTTCGGCGTCCGCGTGGACGGCAAGCCCGCGCTCACGCGCCTCGCGCCGTTCCAGGAAGGCTGGATCGAAGTGCAGGACGAGGGCAGCCAGTTGTTGTGCTCGCTGATGGCGCCGCGCCGTGGCGAGATGATCGTCGACTTCTGCGCGGGCGCGGGCGGCAAGACGCTGGCGCTCGGCGCAATGATGCGCTCGACCGGCCGTCTCTACGCGTTCGACGTCTCCGACCGGCGTCTCGCCAAACTCAAGCCGCGTCTTGCGCGCAGCGGGTTGTCGAACGTGAATCCGGTGCTGATCGACAGCGAACACGACGCGAAGATCAAGCGCCTCGCGGGCAAGATCGACCGCGTTCTCGTCGATGCTCCCTGCTCCGGCTTGGGCACGCTGCGTCGAAATCCCGACCTGAAGTGGCGGCAATCGCCCGCGACGGTTGCGGAACTCACGCCCAAGCAGCTCTCGATTCTCACGAGCGCGGCGCGCCTCGTCAAACCCGGCGGGCGTCTCGTCTACGCGACGTGCAGCATGCTTGAAGCCGAAAACGAAGGCGTGGTGAAGCAGTTCCTGGAAGCGCATCCGAACTTCCGTGTCGTGCCCGCGCGCGATGTGCTGGCGGAACAGCGCATCGACCTCGACACGGGCGAGTTCTTGTCCTTGTGGCCGCACAAGCACGGCACCGACGGCTTCTTCGCCGCCGTGCTGGAACGCGTGCCCGACGCAAAATCGCCGAAGGCTTCCGCGGCGGAAGACGAAGCGCCTTCCGAAAGCTGATGCCGAACCGCATCCTGACGCATCTTTCCGAACGCCTGTTTCGCGACTTCGGCGAACCGGAGGTGCTGTGGCAGGTTGCGGTTCTGATCGGCCTGCTGGTCGTCGCGTGGTGGTGCGCGCGGCTGTTGCGCAAGCGGCTGGATGCGCGCCGCCAGTCGCGCTTCGAGGCGGTGCGTTTCGGCGCGGAGAGCCTGAACAAAGCGCTCTTTCCGCTGCTCGGCACGGTGTTCGTGACGGCCGCGCAACTGTTGCTCGCGCCGTTCATTCACACCGCGTTCTTGCGGCTCGCGCTCGTGCCGTTGTTGGGCATCACCGTCATCTATCTGATGTTCTACGTCGCGCGCCGCGTGTTCAATCGCGACGGCACCGAGCACGAGGCGGGCGCGCTCCTCTTTCTGTTCGAAAAGCTCGTGACGACCATTGTCTGGGTCGTGATGCTCCTCACCGTAATGGGCATACAGGACGACGTCGTGCGCTGGATGGCGAGCGTGCGCTTCAATTTCGCCAACGCGCACATGACTCTGCTGTCGCTTGCATCGGGCGTGCTGTGGGTCTGCGTGACGCTGATCGTGGCGATGTGGGCCGGCGCGCTGCTCGACGACCGGCTGATGCGCTCCCGCTCACTCGACGCCAATCTCAAGGTCGTGCTCGGCCGCGTTGCGCGGGCACTGATGATCCTCGCGGCCATATTGGTGAGTCTGTCTATCGTCGGCATCGACATTACGGTGCTCGGCGTGTTCGGCGGCGCGCTCGGCGTGGGGCTCGGCTTCGGCTTGCAGAAGATCGCGAGCAACTATGTCTCGGGCTTCATCATTCTGCTCGACCGGTCACTGCGGCTTGGCGACATGATCAACGTGAGCAACTATCAGGGCACGGTCACGCAGATTCGCACGCGCTATACCGTAGTGCGCGGACTCGACGGCATCGAAACGTTGATTCCGAACGAAAAACTCATCACTGACGTGGTACAGAACCATTCGTCGTTCCTGACGCGCGGCAACGCGAAGATTGCCGTGCAGGTGAGTTATCGCTCCGACGTGGAACGCGCGATGCTGCTACTCGTGGAAGCCACGCACGATGTCGAACGCGTGCTGCAGGACCCTGCGCCCGCCGCATTGCTTGCCAGCTTTGGCGCTGACGGCATCAATCTAGAATTGAGTCTCTGGATCGAAGATGCCGCGAAGGGCACGGGCGGCGTCAAGTCGCAGGTAAATCGTCGTGTTTGGCGGTTATTCTGTGACAACGGCATTGAAATCCCCTACGCGCAACGCGAGATAAGGATTGTTGGCGACGCGCGCAATGCACCAGTCGATACGGTAGGAAATGCCGAAAGGCGCGGCGATGACGCTGCAGCGCCGGCCGGAGCCCGGGTTTGATGCTCGATCCGTTGATTTGGATCGAAAACAGGCATTAAATCGGCGCGTGAGTTTTTGCGCGTTTTGTTACCATACAAGAAATTCTACCTTTACGACAAAGACTTGGAACGCATGCAGTAGAATGCGATCGAACTTGCGCGCGTTTCTTTCATGTGCCCAACACGGTGTTCAGCGTTATTTGCACCGGCCATTTTTTCCGAATTTCACAGCTAGATAGGTAAATTGCCTTGCTGAATTCTTCTCTCGAATTTCTCGCCAACGGATTGCTCGACTTTTCTTGGTGGCAGATCATTTTGTTCACGCTCGCGATGACGCACGTCACCATCGCTGGCGTCACGATCTATCTGCATCGCTGCCAGGCGCATCGTGCGCTCGACCTGCATCCGATCGCGAGTCACTTTTTCCGTTTCTGGCTCTGGTCGACCACCGGCATGCTGACCGGCCAATGGGCGGCGATCCACCGCAAGCACCACGCGAAGTGCGAAACCGAAGAAGATCCGCACAGCCCGCAAACGCGCGGCATCTGGAAGGTGCTGCTCGAAGGCGCCGAGCTTTATCGCGTCGAAGCTAAAAACGAAGAGACCATGCGCAAGTTCAGTCACGGCACGCCGAACGACTGGCTCGAACGCAATCTCTACACGCGTTATCCGATCCTCGGCATCAGCATCATGATGGTTATCGACGTGGCGCTGTTCGGCATCGTCGGTCTGTCGGTCTGGGCCGTGCAGATGATCTGGATTCCGTTCTGGGCAGCTGGCGTGGTCAACGGTCTTGCGCACTGGTGGGGTTATCGCAACTTCAATTCGGCCGATGCCAGCACGAACATTTTCCCGCTCGGTATCCTGATCGGCGGGGAAGAGCTGCATAACAATCACCACACGTATGCCACGTCGGCGAAGCTGTCGAATAAGTGGTACGAGTTCGATATCGGCTGGCTCTATATCCGCATGTTGTCGGCCGTGGGTCTCGCCAAGGTGAAGAAGGTCGCGCCCACACCGCGTCTGGCGGACAGCAAGTCGGTGCTCGACAACGACACGCTGCAAGCCGTGCTCGCGAACCGCTACGAAGTGATGGCGCGCTACGGCAAGGCGCTCAAGCGCGCATACGCACAGGAACTGTCGAAGCTGAAGGAAGCCGGTGCGCGTGAGAAGTATCAGTTGATGCGCGGTGCGCGCAAGTGGGTCCATAAGGAAGAAGACGGTCTCGACGAGCCGCAGCGCAAGCAATTGCCGGAACTGTTCTCGGACAACCAGAAGCTGCGCACGTATATCGAAATGCGCAAGGACCTGTCGGCAATGTGGGACCGCTCCAATGCGTCGCGCGAGCAACTGCTGGTGCAATTGCAGGACTGGTGCCACCGTGCAGAAGAGAGCGGCATCAAGGCTCTGCAAGACTTCGCGATGCGCCTGCGACGCTACGCCTGATATCGCGATATCCGTTAAAATTTGATGACGTCACAAGACCCCGCTCTGGCGGGGTCTTTGTTTTTGGGCGGCGGATTTCGCGTTTTGTCGCGGCGTTGGGTTTGCAGCGTGGCCGGGCAGCGCATCGATACGAGTCAGCGCCGGCACGACACTCGCGCGGACACAGGAGACAGGAACAATGGAAGCGATCAGGAGCGTCGAATACGACCGGCCGCATGGCCTGACGTGCGGCGTAGGCGAGGCGTGGGCACGTGTTCCCAACGCGCCGTCCGCCGAAGAGAAGCGCGAATTGAAGGCGCGAATCCGTGCGCTGTTGCATCGGGAAGAGGCGGTTTTGGTGGCGCACTATTACGTGGACTCCGAGCTCCAGGAACTCGCCGATGAAACGGGCGGTTGCGTCGCCGATTCGCTCGAAATGGCCCGTTTCGGCCGCGATCACGCCGCGAAGACACTGGTCGTCGCGGGCGTGCGTTTCATGGGCGAGACATCGAAGATCTTGAGCCCCGGCAAACGCGTGTTGATGCCCGATCTGGACGCCACCTGCTCGCTCGACCTCGGCTGTCCGCCCGACGAATTCTCCGCTTTCTGCGATGCTCACCCGGACCGCACGGTCGTCGTGTATGCGAACACGAGCGCCGCCGTGAAGGCGCGCGCGGACTGGATGGTCACCTCATCGATCGGACTGGAAATCGTCGCGGATCTGCACGCACGCGGCGAGAAGATTCTGTGGGCGCCGGACCGGCATCTGGGCAACTACATCCAGAAGAAGACCGGCGCGGATATGCTCTCGTGGCAAGGTTCGTGTCTCGTGCACGACGAGTTCAAAGGCATCGAGCTGGATCTCTTGCGCGCCGAATATCCGGACGCGAAGGTTCTCGTTCATCCGGAATCGCCGGAAGGCGTCGTGCAACTGGCGGACGTCGTCGGTTCGACCACGCAGCTGATCGATGCCGCCGTCAAGCTCGACGCAAAGCGCTTTATCGTCGCGACCGATCTCGGCATCCTGCACAAGATGCGGCTCGCGGCGCCCGGCAAAACCTTCATCGAAGCGCCGACCGCCGGCAATAGCGCCACGTGCAAGAGCTGCGCGCATTGTCCGTGGATGGCGATGAACGGCCTCGCCAATCTCGCCGATGTCCTTGAGCGCGGCCACAACGAGATTCACGTCGATGCGGCTATTGCCGAGCGCGCGCGCGTGCCGATCGACCGCATGCTCGACTTCGCCGCGCGTCACAAGAAGCGTGTGCAGGCGAGCGGCGATCTCGCGAAGGATCAAACGTTGTTCTCGAACGTGGGGCCCGCATGACGAACCATTCGCCTTTATTTGCGGAGATCCGCGCGCAGTACGGCGAAGCGTTCGACGCCGCGCTCGCCCGCAATGTCGCCGATGCGCTCGCCGAGGACATCGGCAGCGGCGATCATACGGGGCGTCTCGTGCCAGCAGACACACGTCGCACGGCGCGCATCATCGTGCGGGAAGAGGCGGTGCTGTGCGGCGCGCCGTGGTTCGACGAGGTGATGCGTCGCGTCGATCCGAGCATCGAAGTCGAATGGCGGTATCGCGAAGGCGAGCGCATGACGGCGAATACGCCGGTCGTCTTGCTGCGCGGCCAGGCGCGTTCGCTTCTGACCGCCGAGCGCAACGGCCTCAATTTCCTGCAATTGCTGTCGGGCGTGGCAACGGCGACGCGCCGTTATGTCGATGCCATCGAAGGCACGCGGGCGCGCATCCTCGACACGCGCAAGACGCTGCCCGGCTTGCGGCTCGCGCAGAAGTACGCGGTGCGCGTGGGTGGCGGCGCCAATCAGCGGCTCGCGCTCTATGACGGCATTCTGATCAAGGAAAATCACATCGCGGCGGCGGGCGGCGTCGGCGCTGCAATGGACGCCGCGCTCGCGCTCGACGCGGGCGTGCCCATTCAGATCGAAGTGGAAACGCTGGCGCAGCTTGAAACCGCGTTGGCGCATCGCGCGGAATCTGTGTTGCTCGACAACTTCACGCTCGACGCCATGCGCGAAGCCGTGCGCGTGACGGCGGGAAGGGCGCTGCTCGAAGTTTCGGGCGGCGTGAATTTCGAGACCGTGCGGGCGATTGCGGAGACGGGCGTGGACCGCGTCTCTATCGGCGCATTGACGAAGGACGTGCGGGCAACGGATTTTTCTATGCGCTTGATCGAAGAGTAAGCTTGCTGCGCGTCGACATCTAAACCGCGCGCCGCCTCGCCGCCGGCGGCATCAACACAGTCGGAAGCGCTTTCGGCAAAGTCGCCGGCCAGTCGCGACTGAAGTGCAGCCCGCGGCTCTCGCGTCGCGAGCACGCGCTTTCCACGATCAGCGACGCCACATCCACGAGATTGCGCAGTTCCAGCAAATCGCGGCTGACCTTGAAGTTCGCGTAGTACTCGTGGATTTCGTCGCGCAAAAGCGCAAGCCGGTGCTGCGCGCGCGCCAGCCGCTTGTCCGTGCGCACGATGCCCACGTAATTCCACATCAGCCGCCGCAACTCGTCCCAGTTGTGCGCAACGACGACTTCTTCGTCCGGATCGGAAACGCGGCTTTCGTCCCAGTCGGGCAGCGGCGCATGGCAGCCCGCTGAATAACCTTCCGTCTCGATCGCCTCGGCCGTCGCGCGCCCGACCACCAGACATTCGAGCAGCGAGTTGCTGGCGAGCCGGTTCGCGCCATGCAGACCTGTGTACGACGTCTCGCCGACCGCATAAAGTCCCGCGCGATCCGTGCGGCCCGCGAGGTCCGTCACGACGCCGCCGCAGGTGTAATGCGCGGCGGGCACGACGGGAATCGGCTCCTTCGCGATATCGATGCCGAATTCGCGGCAACGCGCGAGGATCGTCGGGAAATGTTCTTCGAGAAACGCGCGCGGCTGATGGCTGATGTCGAGATAGACGCAATCGATGCCGCGCTTCTTGATTTCGAAGTCGATGGCGCGCGCGACGATGTCGCGTGGCGCGAGTTCGGCGCGTTCGTCGTGCGCGGGCATGAAGCGTGTGCCGTCGGGCAGACGCAGTACGCCGCCTTCGCCGCGCACGGCCTCGGAGATCAGGAACGACTTGGCGTATGGATGGAACAGGCAAGTCGGATGAAACTGGATGAACTCCATGTTGGCGACGCGGCAGCCCGCGCGCCACGCCATCGCGATGCCGTCGCCGGTGGCCGTGTCGGGATTCGTCGTGTACAGATAAACCTTGCCCGCGCCGCCCGTGGCGAGCACGGTGTGCGGCGCTTGAATCGTCACGGTTCGTCCGCTCGCGAGATCCAGCGCGTAGAGACCATGACAGCGGTGCCCCGGCAAGCCGAGCCGGTCGGACGTGATCAGATCTATCGCGGTATGGTCTTCGAGAACCGTGATGTTCGGATGATTGCGCACGCGCTCGTTGAGCGTCGTGACGACTGCGTGGCCGGTGGCATCCGCGGCATGAATGATCCGCCGATGGCTATGGCCGCCTTCGCGCGTCAGATGGAAGCCGAGTTCCGCGGAGACATCGCGCGTGAAGGGCACGCCTTCCGCGATCAGCCATTCGATTGCCGCGCGCCCGTTTTCGACGATGAAGCGCGTCGCCGCTTCGTCGCAAAGTCCGGCGCCCGCGACGAGCGTATCGCGCACGTGATTGTCGATGCTGTCCGCCGAATCTAGCACGGCCGCGATGCCGCCTTGCGCCCAGTCGCTCGCGCCGACGCTCACCGCGCGCTTGGCGATGATCGCGACGCGCCGCGTTTCGGCCAGGTTCAACGCCACGCTCAAGCCTGCAAGCCCGCTTCCCACGATCGCTACATCGAAATTCATGCTGCTCGATCTCCGTCTATGTGCTTTTTATGACTGCAAGCCGGCAAGCATAACGCGCTCGCCACCCAACCGGCACGGATAACCCGCGCGCGAACGTGTGAAAGCGAAAGAAGAAAAATCGCGCGCACAAACAAAAAGCCCCGCGTGTGCGGGGCTTCTCGTGTCTTTGTCAGGCTCTCAATATCAAGCGCTTACTTGATCTTGGTTTCCTTGTACTCAACGTGCTTGCGGACGACGGGATCGAACTTCTTGATCAGCATCTTTTCCGGCATGTTGCGTTTGTTCTTGGTCGTCGTGTAGAAGTGACCCGTACCTGCGGTCGATTCCAGCTTGATCTTGTCGCGTGCGCCCTTGGCCATGTGCGTGCTCCTTAGATTTCACCGCGTGCGCGCAGGTCTGCGAGCACGGCGTCAATACCGTTCTTGTCGATCAGGCGCAGGCCGGCGTTCGAGACGCGCAGACGCACCCAGCGGTTTTCGCTTTCAACGAAGAAACGGCGGTTCTGCAGGTTCGGCAGGAAACGGCGCTTGGTCTTGTTGTTTGCGTGGGAAACGTTGTTGCCCGACATCGGGCCTTTCCCAGTTACTTGGCATACGCGTGCCATGAGGACACTCCTAAAACACGTTGAGTCCGGAAGTCAAACGCTCGATTTTGGGGGAATCCCGCAATCGATACCTCAAATTCGCCCGATTGCCTTGAACGGGGAGTTGGCAGCACGGTTATGCCAATGAGGACGACGTAAGCCCGAAACAGGTGGGTTGAGAAAACGAATCGTGGATTCTAGCAGGAAAAACGTAGCAATATCAAGCCCGTTCGTCCTTATCTTAGTCAACCTCGGCTGCTTCGGGTCAAATCTAAAGCCAGCCCTCACGCGCGAAAGAAAAAATTTCATTGCCCGCGACCACCATGTGATCGAGCAATTTCACGTCGATGAGATTCAGCGCGTCTTGCAGCGTGCGGGTGAGCTTCTTGTCGTTCGCGCTAGGCTCCACGCCGCCAGACGGATGATTATGCGCCACGATCAGCCCCGCCGCGTTCAGATGCAAGGCACGCTTCACGATCTCGCGCGGATACACCGCCACCCGCGTGAGCGAGCCGCTCGCTTCCACGTGCGCATCGATCAGCTGATGCCGCGCATCGAGATAGATGCACAGGAAAAGTTCGTTAGGCTGAGTGCCGATTCTCAGGCGCAGAAAGTCTTCCACCGCGCCCGGCGAGTTCAGCAGCATGCGTTCGCGCGCCTTCTCGATGAGCGCCCGTCGACACAGTTCCGACACGGCCAAAAGCGTGGCCGCGCGCGCCTCGCCGACGCCGCGCTCTTCCTGGAGCTGAAGCGCGGACGCGTCGAGCACGCCGCGAATCGAGCCAAAGCGCCGCAGCAGCGCACGCGCCACATCGACTGCCGTTTTGCCCGGCAATCCTGTGCGCAAAAATACGGCGAGCAACGCGGCGTCGCTCAACGAGTCGCCGCCGGACTGCAACAGACGCTCGCGCGGCTTGTCCGTCTTGTCCCACTGGGAAATTGGCAGAACGGAAACGGGCTGCGGCAGCGCGGGGCCGGCTTCCATTTCACGCATTAGAATCTCAAAATTGGCGGACATTCCTTCCCCTGAGGCCATCTTAAGGCTGTATTTTTGCGAGATACACCGCACTTACGCCGCTCGAGCGAAGCGCGGCGCTTCCCAACTCTGTCTTACAATAGCGGTTTCGGCGCGCGCTCCGCCCCGCCACGCGGCCCGAAGTATCGCGCCAGGCGCACGTCCCGCTTCCGACTGAACCGTCACAGCCAATACTCATGAGCATCATCGATATCTCCGAGGTGAAACCCGGTTCGCATGTCACGCTTCATTACCGGCTCGCACTGGCCGATGGCGCCGACATCGTCAACACATTCACCGACAAGCCCGCGACCCTCCTGCTCGGCGCAGGCCAACTCGCGCCGCCACTGGAAGAGATTCTGCTGGGAATGAAGGTCGGCCACCATTCGACCTTTCAGCTAACGCCGGAGCAAGCGTTCGGGCCGCGCAATCCGGAGCTCGTGCAGCGCGTGTCGCTCGCGACGCTGCGCGAAAACAGCATGATCGGTGAGGATTTTTCTCCCGGCGATCTCGTCGAATTCAACGCGCCCAACGGTGGGCGCTACGCGGGCGTGCTCAAGGAAGTGGGCGAGACGTCGGCGCTTTTCGACTTCAATCACCCGCTCGCCGGCCAGTCGCTGGCCTTCGAAGTGAAAATCATCGGAATTCTGTAGCCATGAGCCTGACTGAAAGCCTCAACGAGATCGATACCGACGTCGAGATCCTGCTCGCGCAGCCGCGCGGCTTTTGCGCCGGCGTGGATCGCGCGATCGAAATCGTCGAGCGGGCCATCAAGCTGTTCGGCGCGCCCATCTACGTGCGGCATGAAATCGTCCACAACGCCTACGTGGTGTCGGACCTGCGCAAGAAGGGCGCCATTTTCATCGAGGAACTGGACGACGTGCCCGAAGGCGCCACGCTTATTTTCAGCGCGCACGGCGTGTCGAAAGCGGTGCGCGGCGAAGCCGAAGCGCGCGGTTTGCGCGTGTTCGACGCCACGTGTCCGCTCGTGACCAAGGTGCACATGGAAGTCGCGAAAATGCGCCAGGAAGGCTTCGACATCGTGATGATCGGCCACAAAGGCCATCCGGAAGTCGAAGGCACGATGGGCCAGTCGGGCGAGGGCATGCATCTCGTCGAGGATATCGAAGACGTCCTGAAGCTCGATCTGCCCAATCCTGACCGCATTGCCTATGTCACGCAGACAACCCTGTCCGTCGACGACGCCTTCGCCATCATCGACGCGTTGAAGACCAAGTATCCGGCCATCAAGGAGCCGAAGAAGCAGGACATCTGCTACGCGACGCAGAACCGTCAGGACGCGGTGAAGTTTCTCGCGCCGCAATGCGACGTGGTGATCGTCGTGGGCAGCCCGAACAGTTCGAATTCGAGCCGTCTGCGCGAAGTGGCCGAGAAGCGCGGCATCCCGGCCTATATGGTCGATTCGCCGACGCAGATCGATCCGCGCTGGGTGGAAGGCAAGAAGCGTATCGGCGTGACGGCGGGCGCATCGGCGCCGGAAGTGCTCGCGCAGGCGGTAATCGCCCGTTTGCGTGAGCTCGGTGTGCGCAATGTGCGTTCGCTCGAGGGAATCGAGGAAACCATCGCGTTTCCGCTGCCGCGCGGGCTGACCTTGCCGCAATGAGTTAGATAGTTCTTTCGAAAAAAGCGCCTACGGGCGCTTTTTTTCGTTCTGTGTGAACGCTTTTGCTCAAGAACGGAACTACTCGGGCCGACATAAGACCCAAGCGGTAAGCACTATTTTGGGGCGACTTTTGTTCGGTAAGAATTTAAGGGTTTCCCCTCGCTGCAAAGGCGCAAACGTCAACGCTTCAACGCGCCGAATAAACCCGATCCCGTTATGGTGCAACTGCTGCACAAAAACGAATCGCAACCCGGTTGCGACTTGCGCGGAAAATCGTCAAAAAAAACGGGTTGCAATGCTGGAAAACCCCGCCACACAAGAATATTGCTCGTCTCATATTTAGCGTTACAATGCGCCCGTCTTGGGCTCGGAGGGGTCTCTCGGCAACGGTTTTGAAAGGCGCAGGAGACCTATTTGATGCGATTCAAGTTTGCTTACGCCGTGTCCATCGCGGCTGCGGTTGCAATGGCAACCGCATGCGGCAAGAAGGGCGAAGGCGAAGCGAGCGCACCTGTAGCGGCGGCGAGCGCGGTGTCCGCACCTGCCGCAGCGTCGGCTGCGGCAGCCCCCGCCGCGAGCGAAGCAATGGTCGTCAAAATTGGTCACGCCGCGCCGCTTACCGGATTGCAGGCACACCTCGGCCGGGACAATGAAAATGGCGCGCGACTCGCACTCGAAGAGATCAGCGCGCAGGGTTTGACGATCGACGGGCGCTCCATTCGCCTCGAACTCGACAGCCAGGACGATGCAGCCGATCCGCGCGTGGGCACCGAAGCCGCGCAGCGTCTAGTCGACGACCATGTGGTCGCGGTGATCGGCCACATGAACTCCGGCGTGTCGATTCCGGCTTCGAAGATTTACAGCGATGCGGGCATCGCGCAAATTTCGCCGTCGACGACCAATCCCGAATACACGAAGCAAGGCTACAAGACGACGTTTCGCGTCGTGGCGACCGACGCGCTGCAAGGCCCCGTGCTGGCCAATTACGCGATCAAGACGCTGCGCGCGAAGAGAATCGTGGTGGTCGACGACGCCAGCGCCTACGGCCGCGGCCTTGCCGATGAATTCTCGAAGACGGCGCAGGCCGGCGGCGCGAAGCTTGCCGCCCGGGAAGCCACGAGCGAAAAGGCGCGCAACTTCAAGGCGATCCTCACGAAGATCAAACGCATCCAGCCGGATGTCGTGATGTACGGCGGCATGGACGTAACGGGCGGGCCATTCGCGAAGGAAGCGGCGGCGCTCGGCATCAAGGCGAAGATTCTGGCGGGCGACGGAGTCTGCACCGGCAAGCTCGTGGAACTTGCGGGCGACGCCGTACAGAACATCGTCTGCTCGGAAGCGGGGCTCGCGCTTTCGAAGATGGATAAGGGCGCCGACTTCGCGCAGAAGTACGAAGCGCGCTTTCATGCGCCGGTCCAGATTTATGCGCCGTTCACGTACGACGCGATGTACGTGATCGTCGATGCCATGAAGCGCGCCAATTCAATCGAAGCGCCCAAGGTGCTCGCGGCGATCGCCACGACGGACTTCAACGGTCTGACCGGGCATATCGCATTCGACGACAAAGGCGACCTCAAGGCGGGCGCCATCACGCTCTACGAGTTCAAGGACAAAAGGAAGGACGTGCTGGACGTAGTCAAGCAGTAAGCGAGATGTGTGAAAGCGGCGCCGCGCGTTGAGCGCCGTTCTCATGGCTTCGTGGCAGTGGATGGGAGTAAGACTTCCGTGAAAACCGTTCGGAGACGTTTGCAGCCAGATCCGGCAGCAGGCGGGACCCGGGCGATTAACCTTACCGGTTTTTTTAATCAGTACGCGCAGTGCTGCTCCAGATTTCGCTTCACATCGGTTTATCGGCCGGTGATAAAGACGTAATCCGGTCGCACGGGGCTAAGGAGCGTTATATGGATATTTTCATCCAGCAGGTCCTCAACGGTCTGGTGCTTGGCAGCATTTACGCCATCATCGCACTGGGCTATACGATGGTGTATGGGATTCTCGGCATCATCAACTTCGCGCACGGCGACGTGCTGATGGTGGGTGCCATGGTCGCGCTGTCGGCCATCGGCGTGATGCAGAATCACGCTCCGGGCATTCCCGGGCCGATCATGCTGACCATCGCGCTTGTCATTGCCGCCGTGGTCTGCGCGGTGGTGGGCTACACGATCGAAAAGGTCGCGTACCGTCCGCTTCGTAAAGCGCCGCGTCTCGCGCCGCTGATCACCGCGATCGGCGTGTCCATTCTCTTGCAGACGCTCGCGATGATGATCTGGGGCCGCAATCCCCTCGCGTTCCCGCAGTTGCTGCCGACCGATCCGATCAACGTCATCGCCGCCGACGAAACCCGTCCGGGCGCGGTGATCTCGATGACTGAAATCGTCATCATCGTGGTCGCGTTCCTCGTGATGGGCGGCTTGCTCCTTCTCGTGCACAAGACCAAGCTCGGCCGCGCCATGCGCGCAATCGCCGAGAACCCAGGCGTTGCATCGCTGATGGGCGTGAACCCGAACTTCGTGATTTCCGCGACCTTCATGATCGGCTCGGCGCTTGCCGCACTCGCCGGCGTGATGATCGCCTCCGAATACGGCAACGCGCACTTCTACATGGGCTTCATCCCCGGTCTCAAGGCGTTCACGGCGGCGGTGCTGGGCGGCATCGGCAACCTGGGCGGCGCGATGGTCGGGGGCGTGTTGCTGGGTCTCATCGAACAGTTGGGCGCCGGTTATATCGGCAACCTGACAGGCGGCGTCTTCGGCAGTAACTATCAAGACGTGTTCGCCTTCATCGTGCTGATCATCGTGCTCGTGTTCCGTCCGTCGGGTCTGCTCGGCGAACGTGTCGCGGATCGCGCTTAACCCTCGCGTGAGGAGCTAAAAAATATGACTTCGATTCAACCGATTGAGCCGTCCACGACGCTCATTCCCGAGAAAAACGCGACCCGCAAGCTGGTGGTCGGCGTCATCACCACGGTGCTCGTGATCGCGGCGCCGATGATCATCGGCGCGGCAGGCGGCAACTACTGGGTGCGCGTGCTCGACTTCGCGATGCTCTACGTGATGCTCGCGCTGGGCCTGAACGTAGTGGTCGGTTTCGCCGGCCTGCTCGATTTGGGCTACATCGCGTTCTACGCGGTCGGCGCTTACGTCGCAGCGCTGCTGTCGTCGCCGCAACTGACCTCGCAGTTCGAGTGGATCGCGCATCTCGCGCCGGGCGGTCTGCACGTGCCGTTCCTCATCATCGCGCCGTGCGCGATGGCGCTGGCCGCGACCTTCGGTGTGCTGCTCGGTGCGCCGACGCTTCGTCTGCGCGGCGACTACCTCGCCATCGTGACCTTGGGCTTCGGGGAGATCATCCGGATCTTCATGAACAACCTCGATCGTCCGATCAACATCACGAACGGTCCGAAGGGCATCACCGGTATCGATCCGGTGACCGTCGCGGGCTTCAACCTCTCGCAGACGCACACGTTCTTCGGCATGAAGTTTCCGTCCGTGTACATGTATTACTACCTCTTCGTGCTCGGCGCGTTGCTGGTGATCTGGGTGTGTACGCGCTTGCAGCACTCGCGTATCGGCCGCGCGTGGGCCGCTATCCGCGAAGACGAAATCGCCGCCAAGGCAATGGGCATCAACACGCGTAACGTAAAGCTGCTGGCCTTCGCGATGGGCGCGTCCTTCGGCGGTCTGTCGGGCTCGATGTTCGGCGCGTTCCAGGGCTTCGTGTCGCCGGAATCGTTCACGTTCTGGGAATCGATCGTCGTGCTGGCGTGCGTGGTGCTCGGCGGCATGGGCCATATCCCGGGCGTGATTCTCGGCGCGGTGCTGCTTGCCGTGTTCCCCGAATTCCTGCGCTCGACCATGGGTCCGCTGCAGAACGCGATCTTCGGTCATCAGATCGTCGATACCGAAGTCATCCGCCAGTTGCTCTACGGTCTCGCGATGGTGCTGATCATGCTGTATCGCTCGGAAGGCCTGTGGCCGGCCCCGAAACACGAAGACAAGATCGCGAAGATCGCGAAGCGCGGCAGCAAGAAGCCAGTGCGCGCCTAAACGGGGAACTCAAAGATGAGCGAAAAGCAAACGCGACTGTCCGTGAAGGGCGTCAACAAGCGCTTCGGCGGGCTGCAGGCTTTGTCGGATGTCGGCCTCGAAATCAAGGCGGGCGAAATCTACGGTCTGATCGGTCCGAACGGCGCGGGCAAGACCACGTTCTTCAACGTGATCACGGGTCTTTACACGCCGGATTCGGGCGTGTTCAAGCTCGATGGCGAAGCCTATACGCCGACGGCGGTGTATCAGGTGGCGAAGGCGGGCATTGCGCGCACGTTCCAGAACATCCGGCTCTTCGGCGGCATGACCGCGCTCGAAAACGTGATGGTCGGACGCCATGTGCGCACGAAGCACGGTCTCATCGGCGCGGTGTTTCAGACGCCGTCCGAGCGGCGCGAAGAGCGCGAGATCAAGGAGCGCGCGCTCGAGCTGCTCGAATACGTGGGCGTGCTGCAATACGCCGATTACACGTCGCGCAATCTGTCGTACGGCCACCAGCGGCGTCTGGAAATCGCGCGCGCACTGGCGACCGATCCGAAGCTGCTTGCGCTCGACGAACCGGCCGCCGGCATGAACGCGACGGAGAAAGTGGAGCTTACGCGTCTGCTCGACAAGATCCGTAGCGACGGCAAGACGATTCTGTTGATCGAACACGACGTGAAACTCGTGATGGGATTGTGCAACCGCATGACGGTGCTCGATTACGGCAAGGTGATCGCCGAGGGTCTGCCGCAGGACGTGCAGAAGGACCCGAAGGTGATCGAGGCATATCTGGGTGCGGGGGTGCATTAATGGCGACGCCAAGCGCAATGTTGAAGGTCAAGGGTTTGCAGGTGAACTACGGCGGCATCCAGGCGGTGAAGGGTGTCGACTTGGAAGTCGGACAGGGCGAACTCGTCACGCTGATCGGCGCGAACGGCGCCGGCAAGACCACGACGATGAAGGCCATCACCGGTCTCAAGCCGTATTCGGGCGGCGACATCGAATACATGGGTCAGTCGATCCGTGGCGTGCCGACGCACGAGTTGCTCAAGCGCGGTCTTGCCATGGTGCCGGAAGGCCGCGGTATCTTCGCGCGCATGTCGATTCTGGAAAACATGCAGATGGGCGCCTATCTGCGCAACGACGCCGACCAGATTCAGAAGGACACCGACCGCATGTTCGGCTTCTTCCCGCGTCTGAAGGAGCGCGCATCGCAATATGCGGGCACACTGTCGGGCGGCGAACAGCAGATGCTCGCCATGGCGCGCGCGTTGTTGTCGCGTCCGAAACTGCTTCTGCTCGATGAGCCGTCGATGGGTCTTTCACCCATCATGGTCGAGAAGATTTTCGAGGTGGTGCGCGAGATTTCGTCGGAAGGGCTGACGGTGTTGCTCGTCGAACAAAACGCGCGTTTGGCGTTGCAGGCGGCGAATCGCGGCTACGTGATGGACTCGGGCGTGGTCACCATGTCCGGCGACGCCAAGATCATGCTCGACGATCCGAAGGTGCGTGCCGCGTATCTCGGCGAGTGAATAGTGCTTGAGTCGTTCGAAAGCCCTTCCGCGGAAGGGCTTTTTTTATAGCCGCGTTATAGAGACGTTTATAGCCGCTTGCCGAGGCTCACGACTTCATCCATCCGATACCCGAGCTTTTCATAGAAGCCGCGCAGTTCGGTCTTGACCGCGAGTATCTGCAGATTCACTTTCGGGCATCCGCGTGCCGCGAGCGCTTCTTCGGCATGGCGCATGAGCGTTGCGCCATAGCCGCGCCGGCGTAACGCGGGCGCCACGGCCAGCGAATAAACCCAGCCGCGATGACCGTCGTAGCCGGACATCACCGTGCCGACCACGCGGTCCTCGACCGTTCCGACGAAGAACAACTCCGGCTGCGTGCTCATCTTGTTGGCGATCGACAATGCCGGATCGCGCTGCGGCCGCGATGCATCCGCGTATTCGGGGAAGACATCGCGCCACAGGGCGATCACGGCTTCGCGATCGCTTGCATCGAACGTACGGATGATCACAGCGCATCCAGCACGGTGCGCAGCATTTTCAGCATTTGGTCGATCTCGTCCTTCGTCACGTTCAGCGCGGGCATGAAGCGCAACAGATTCGGACGCGCGGCGTTGAGCAGCAGGCCGTCGGGTTGCAACAGACGCGCCTTTTCGACGATCTGCGGACCCTTGTCGCTATCGAGCAGAAGCGCGCGCAACAAGCCTTCGCCGCGCTCGCCCCTGAAGCCGCGCTCGGCCGACAGCTTCAACAACTCGGACTTCAGGTATTCGCCACGCTCGCGCACGCCTTCGAGAAAGCCGGGCGCGACGAGTTGCGAGATCACCGAGTAACCCACTGCCGTCATCAACGGATTGCCGTTGTAGGTGCCGCCCTGATCGCCCGGTTCGAAACATTCGATTGCCGCCGTCGAAAGGAGCGCTGCCAGCGGCACGCCACCGCCAATACCCTTGCCGAGCGTCATGATGTCCGGCTCGATGCCCGACAGTTCGTAAGCGAAGAGCGTTCCCGCGCGGCCGCATCCGCTTTGCACTTCATCGACGATCAAGAGCAGGTTGTGTTGCTTCGTCAGATCGCGCAATTGCTGCATGAATTCGCGCGTGGCCGGAATCACGCCGCCTTCGCCCTGAATCGGTTCGAGCATCACGGCGACGGTCTTTTCCGTGATGAGCTTTTCCACCGATGCGATGTCGTTCAGATCGGCCTTCGGAAAGCCCGGCACTTGCGGTGCGTAGATGGTGTCCCAGCCCGGCTTGCCGCTTGCCGACATGGTCGCGAGCGTGCGGCCATGGAAACTGTGGTCGAACGTGATGATTTCATACGCGCCGTTTTTGAACTTGCGTCCCCACTTGCGCGCGAGCTTGATCGCGCCTTCGTTGGCTTCCGCGCCGCTGTTGGCGAAGAACACCTTGTCGAAGCAACTGTTGGCGGTGAGCAGACCCGCGAGCTGCGCCATAGGCGCGTTGTAGAACGCGGGCGACGGGTTGATGAGCGTGCGCGCCTGCTTTTCCAGTGCTTCGATCATGCCTTCGTTGCAATGGCCGAGCGAATTGACAGCCCAGCCCTGAATGAAGTCGAGATATCGCTTGCCGGTGTTGTCGTAAATCCAGGAGCCTTTGCCGTGCGTGAACACGATCTCGGGGCGGTTCGTGATGTACATCAGCGAATCGACGGGGTACTCATTGAAATTCATGACAGCAGGCTCCACGAAAGCAGTGACGAAGGAAAGGAAGCGAGAAGAACGGCGAGCCGAAAAAAACAAAAGCCACGGATATCCGTGGCTTCATTTCTTGCGCGTTGAACAAACCGAACCTTTGCGCGCAAATGCGTGACGAGCCAGCGGCATCCCTAGGGAAGCGGCGAGCGGCGACGTCGAAGTGCGCGAAGGTGAATCAGGATCGAGTTCATTCGCGAAGGATACGTTATCAAGTTCCCGCCTGTAAACCGTGCGCGCGAATTTTTATCCGCGCGCAGGTTCGCAGGCTGGCACCTTTGGCGATTCAGACCGGATGCGCGAGATCCGCCGCGCTCGTGAACGAATCCGCATAGAACTCGTCTTCCGGCAAGCGATGATGCAACGTGAAGTCGCGCTGCGCCGATTCCACCATCACCGGCGCGCCGCACGCGTACACCTGATGAGCGCTCAAGTCTGGCAGATCTTCGATGACAGCACGATGAACGAAGCCCGTGCGGCCGGTCCATGCGTCGTCGGCGTCGGGTTCGGAGAGCACCGGCACGAACTTGAAGTTCGGCACTTCGCGCGCCCATTGCTCGGCAAGCGCCATCATGTAGAGGTCTTTCTTGCGACGGCCGCCCCAGTAGAGCGTCATCGGGCGATTGAGGTTCTTGAACACCGCATGCTCGATGATCGCCTTGATCGGCGCGAAGCCCGTGCCCGACGCGAGCAGCACGATGGGCTTGTCGGATTCGTCGCGCAGAAAGAAGGTGCCGAGCGGACCTTCGAAGCGCAGGATGTCGCGTTCCTTCATCGAGCCGAAGACGTGGTCCGTGAACGTGCCGCCGGGCATGTGACGCACGTGCAGTTCGAGCGGGCCTTCGTGATGCGGCGGGCTCGCCATCGAATAGCTGCGACGTTTGCCGTCCTTCAGAATGAATTCGATGTACTGCCCCGCGAGATATTGCAGACGTTCGTTGGCGGGCAGTTGCAGCTTCAGTTCGATGACGTCGCCGGCCTTGCGTTCGAGCGCGTTCACGCGGCAGGGCAGCTTCTTCACCTGCACGTCGCCGACACCCGCGACTTCGCGCACGTCGATGGTGAGATCGGTCTGCGCGGTCGCGCAGCAGAAGAGCGCCATGCCGCGCGTTTTTTCGTCGTTCGAGAGCGCGGACGAGGAATGCGGCGCCTGCTCGATTTCGCCCTGGACAACGGACCCCTTGCAGGAGCCGCACGCGCCGTTCTTGCACCCGTAAGGCAGACCGATACCCTGGCGCAAAGCGGCCGTCAGGACCGGTTCATCGGGTTCCACCTGAAACTGCCGGCCGCTTTGCCGGAGCGTTACATTGAAAGCCATAGATCGAATTCTTGCTGTCTCGTGAAGGAGTGTTCCGTGCGATGCCGCGAGCCATGAAGCCGTCGACAATGACTGCCGCGGATACAATGCTCGGCATGATCGCCACTCGAACTTTGCGCCGCTCGCGCGTGCTTGTCGTCGGATGCGGCGATGTCGGCATGCGCGCGTTGCCGCTTCTGCAAAACCGCGCCGCCGCGCCGCGCGTGATCGCGCTTACGCATCATCCTGAACGCGCGGGCGAGTTGCGTGCCGCGGGCGCGCTGCCCATTGGCGGCGACCTCGACGCGCGCCGGTCGCTGCGGCGCCTGGCCGGTATTGCGAAGACCGTCTTGCATCTCGCGCCGCCGCAACGCGATGGCGCCGCCGATACCCGCACGCGTGCGCTCATCGCCGCGTTGCGCGCACCGCGCCGCTCCGTCGCGCGTGGCCCTATGCAACCGGGTTCGCGCATTGCCCGAAGGTCGTTCATTGTACCCGACGCCCCTTTCGCGACGGGCACGCGCTTCGTGTACGCAAGCACGACGGGCGTCTACGGCGATTGCGCCGGCGCGCACATCGATGAAACACGGCCCGCGCGTCCGGAGAACGAGCGCGCCCGGCGCCGCGTATCGGCGGAACGGCAACTGCGGCATGCAGGCGCGACGAGCGGCTGGCACGTGTCGATCGTGCGGATTCCGGGAATTTATGCGGCGAATCGTTTGCCCGTGGCGCGCATCGAGAAGCGCATGCCGGCGCTTCTGGCGAGCGAGGACGTCTACACGAATCACATTCACGCCGACGATCTCGCGGCCATCCTCGTGCGCGCGCTCGAACGCATGCGGCCGCAAAGAGTCATCAACGCATCCGACGATACGGACCTGCGCATGGCCGACTATTTCGATCTCGTCGCCGATGCCTACGGACTGCCGCGCGTGCCGCGCATCTCGCGCGAGGAAGCCGCGACGCAGCTCGAACCGGTTACGCTTTCGTTCATGCGCGAATCGCGACGACTCGCCAACGCGCGCCTGAAGCGCGAGCTCGGTTACGCGCTGCGTTATCCGACCGTTGCCGACTTCCTGCGCGCGACGGCAAGCAAGCGCGCGGCCCGCTAGATAAGCGCGGGCAAGGTTTCGAGCAGGATGAAGCACATCAGCGCGCCGATCAACGCGCCGATCAGATTCGGCGAATACTTGTGCCGCATGTGCATGGCGACGGCCAATGCCCCGATAAGAACAACGCTCAGTGCGGCGAACGCGATCAGCGCAACGGTGGTGTGGGCGAACATGATGCCCTCCTGCTTTTTTGATAGTCATTCTGGTGTCCGTGCTTTGAGTATATGAATACGGACGCCGGAAAGCATGCTGCGGTGCAACGCCTCGCGTTCAGGGCTTACACCGATTTGCAGGATCAATGCGCGCCGATAAACGCGGCGACATCGGCCAGAACCGGGGAATTTGCGTGTGCCGACGCGGTGAAGGCATCGACGATGCGCCCGTGGTCGTAGCCCGGATAGCGCTTGAGCTCGACGCTATCGTCGTGCGCGCGCAACGCCGCGGCGAAGCGCTCGCTGTTGCGCGGATCGACGACGTTATCGGCGGTGCCGGTGGCGAGAAGCATCGGCGGCTCGTTGCCGGAAATGAAGTCGATCGGCAGCGTTTCGGCGCGCTCCGCTGCCGGAAAGATGTCGCCCATGTGCGGCTCGGACGGAATGGCGACATACGGCCCGGCGAGCCCGATCATGCCGCGCAACGATTCCTTCGCCATGCCTTGTGCTTGCAGATAACGGCCGTCGGTGGCGAGCATCGCCGCGATATGCGCGCCCGCCGAATGTCCCATCACGAAGATGCGCTCCGGGTCGCCGCCAAACTCATGCGCGTGATCGCGCGCCCAGCGCACCGAAGCGGCGGCATCGGCAAGGAAGCCAGGGAAGACGGTTTCCGGATACACGCGGTAATCCGGCGTCACCGCGACGAAGCCGCGTTGCGCGAGCGCGTCCGCCACGCCGCGCGAATCGGCGCGCTGGCCGGCTTGCCAGCTTCCACCGTAAAAATACACGATCACCGGACGCGCATGTTGCGAGGCCTCTTCGGGCGCGTAGACGTCGAGCCGTTGCCGCGAAGTCGGGCCGTAGGGCAGGCCGTCGGCGAGTTCTTCGTCATCGGACGCGGCCGTGACTGCCGTTGCCCGCGCGCGCAACGGACCGAAGCCCGCAGCGCACGCCGCCAGTGCCAGAGTGATGAAGCGCCGTCTCGCCGCGAGTTGCATGATGTCGTCGACCCTGAAAGTGATCGGCGCGCAGCCGATGCTAAGACGTGCGTGAGTCCCGCAGCGCGGCGAGATCGGTCTCGTCGAGCCAGCGCCACGCGCCTTCGGCCAGGGACTCAGGCAAAGCATAACCGCCCACGCGCTCGCGATGCAGTTTCTCCACCCGGTTGCCGGCCGCCGCGACCATGCGCTTCACCTGATGGTATTTGCCTTCCTGCACGGTGAGTTCGAGCAGATGTTCGTCGCGTCGCGTGGCCGCGAGCGCGGCGCTCGGCTTCGTCTCGCCGTGCAACAGGACGCCTTCGACGAGGCGCGCGAGTTGTGCATCGTCGATGGGGTGACGCGTCGTCGCCAAATACAGCTTCGGCACCTTGCGCTTGGGCGACGTGAAGGCATGCACGAAGGCGCCGTCATCGGAGAGCAGAAGCAGGCCGGTGGTGTCCTGATCGAGCCTGCCGACGGTCTGCACGCCGCGCTCGATCAACTGCGGCGGCAACAGGTGAAAGATGCTCAGGTGATGTTGCGGATCGCGCGAACATTCGTAGCCGGGCGGCTTGTTCAGCGCGATGTAGGCTTTCTCGCGATACGTCCAGGCGTGCCCGTCCACTTCGAATTCGGGCGATGGCGTGAGGGAAATGCGCGCGTGGGGATCGGCGCAAACATCGCCACCGATACATACGCGGCCTTCGGCGACGAGTCCGCGGCATTGGCGGCGCGACCCGAAGCCTTGGGAGAAGAGGAGGGTTTCGAGGTCCATCGGATAGGCGGAGTTGAAGCGGCGATTCTAGCAAGCGGCGGGGGCTTGCGAGCGATTGCCCCCGCCGTTGCTCAATGCGCGTCGCCGCGACCCTTCGCCACCGTCGGCACGCCCCAGCCGAAGAGCGTCGCGTTGGAACGGTCTTCCGCGAGGCTCGTCACGGGCGCGTGGTGCGATCCCACGCTCCAGCGGCCATCGAAGGTCATCGCGGGCACCGCGGGCGCCGGGATGGCCGCGCCTTGACTGAAGTAGGCGATGTTCGCTTCGTATTGCGCGGCCGTCGCGTGGCGCAGGACTGCTTGCGTTTGCGCGTTGCGCGGATCGAGCGCCACGGCGCGCCGGGCATTGCGGACCGCGCAGGACGGGTCCTTGTTCAACGGGCACGAGCGGGCGCTTGCCACGGCGCTGTCGCGGGCGCGTTCCTGGCGGGTGACATCGGCTGCGAGTTGTTGAACTTCCGGGTTGCGCGATTGGCTTGAAGCGAGGACGCGCAGGTTGCGGCGGGCGGCAGCCAGGTCGCGATTGGCGAGCGCCTGCTGGACGGCGGCGATGTTGCGGGCCACGGCGGGTGATTCTTGCGGCGGATGGGTATCGGCGGGTTTGGCGGCGATCGACGCTGTTTTCGGTGATGGAGCGGGGGATGCGCTCGCGGCCGACGTGGTCGCGTGGTTGCGGGAAGCGTCCTGCGCGATGACGGTCGCGGCAACTTGTGTCGATGCGAGAGGGGTCGGGGCGGGATGCGCTGCGTTTCCGGCTGCCGGGCTGTGTTGGGAGGCTTCGGGCGCGTTGGCGACTGCGATCTGCACAGCCGGCTTCGCGCTTGGCGATGCGGTCTTTGAAGCTGCCAATGTCGTCGCGTTGCTTCGCGACGTATCCGCTGCGGTGACAGCGCCGGCTGCGGTCTGCGTCGCCGGCTTTCCGCTTGCGGTTGTTTCTGATGTTGTCGTCGTCGCGTTGCTTCGCGACGTATCGGGCGTGTTGGCGCTAGCGGCCGCGGTCTGCATCACCGGCTTTGCAGTCGTCGATGCAATGCCGTTCGATGCCGTCTTCGATGCCGCCGCGTTGCCCCGCGAAGCATCCGCCGGGGTGGCGCCGCCCGCGACGGTCTGCGCCGCCGGCTTCGATGACGTCGAGCCATTCTCAGGCTTCGAGTTCGCCGCCGTCTGCGTCGCAGGCGACGCGACCGTTCCAGGCGCGCTGTGAGCGGCAAGCGAAGGCGCTGCCGGTTGTGCTGCGTTCACATTCTTCTTGCCATCGGTACCGGCCGCGACTGCTTCCCGTGTGCCGATCGCATCGTTCGCGGGGGCCTTGTTCGATGAGCCGCTCGCCATCGTGGCATTGCCGGGCGATGCCGGTTTCACCGTCGATGCACCGGCGTCACCAGCACCAGCCGCATTCGACGCCAAAGCCTTGTTCTGCGATGCGCCAAGCGCGGAAGCTGCCGGCGTTTGCGCGGAAACAGTGCCGCCACCCGCCGACGGCTTGCTTTGCGATACCACTGGGCCCGTCGACACACCCGCATCGGCGATCGATGCGGTTTTCACCACCGGCGTAGTCGCGGACTGCGGAGCCTGACTCGTCGATGCCAGAGCCAGAGCAGCGGATTTCGGCTCCGTTCCCATTGCGGGCTTCGCAACCGTCGAATTCCCAAGCCCGGCGTTCGTCGCACGATGATCGGCCATTGCGGTCGCCGTAGGCCGATTGCCCGACGGTGTCGCCGACGCTCCCGCTGTCACGCCGGCAATCGCCACGGAACCGCCCGCAGAGGATCTATCGGGTGCCCGACGCGAACTCGCATCGGCCGAATTCGCGCGACTAGCAAGCCTTTGCGCGTCATCTGCACGAACACGTTTCGCATCGTCGTCAGCCGATGCCAGCGTGCGCGCCTGTTCCGCGACCGCTCTCGATTGGTCGAGTCCGGCACGCTTCTCGTCGCCCGCGCCGCGCGCCGCCGACGCACCATTTCCAATCGATCCAGCCGCGCTGATCACCGGCCGGTTCGCCGTGACGACGCCTCCGTCCGATTGCACGTAAAGGTATCCGCCCGCGGCGAGTCCCGCGACCACGCCGCCAATGAGCACCGCCAGTCCCTTCCTCGCCGGTTTGCGCTCGGCCTCGGGCGGCAGGTCGCCCGGCTCGGCAAGACTCGGGTAGGACGTCACCATCCTGCGACGAACGAGACGCGTCAGCCAGCCCGTATCGCGCAGATCGGTGATGTCGAGTTGCCCCGGCATCGGCGCGGCGGCAGCGGCGGCTGCGGGCGCAGCGGATGCAATGGGCGCGACAGGATCGGATCGCGTCGTGAAGATCGCGCCCTGCCGATCGGACCCGCAAGAAGGGCACGTTTCTTCCTCTGCGCGCGAAACGGCGTTACAGCGGCGGCAAATCACCGAATCGAGCGTGAGCGAATATTCTGGTCGGTTCATGTCGCACCCTATTGGAGTTATGGCCCGACACATGGCGCGGGCGGGTCACGACATCGGAACTCCTAAGGAAGCCGAAAGCGGTCGCCTGCGCAGGCACGCATCCTCGCGATGCACCCTGCGCCGGAGTCCTGAATGCCGAGCGGGAGCCTATTTTTGCGACTCCCGGTGAAACGCGTCTACGCGATTGCGCACATAGGCGTAATGATCGTGTAGGGGAAAACGCGGAGTTTGTAGTCTGAATATGTGCGTTGCGCCGCATAAAACAGGTATTAGCGATCTTGTCCTGGCCGATTGGCCGACTACCCGATGCACGCGGCATCGGCGAAATTGGCGGTCAATGCAAACGAGCGGGCACCACGATGAAATCCAGCGGTTTCGAATCGACGACGCGGCAGTTGGTTCTTCTGCTGCCGATCTTCATGGGCGTGATCGAATACTTGTTACGTGTCGCGATGAGGCAGTCGGATCAGAGCGAGTTTTTCCCGATCTCGCTTGTCGCGTCGGGGATCAGTTTGAATCTTGCGGTGACCGCGTTGCCTGATGGACTACTTGAGAATGCTGTTGAATGGCAGTTGAGAAAGCATCTCAGACAGGTAATTTTTATTGCGAAACTGGGAATTTTCGCCTCGCTAGGCGGGGTGCTTCTGTGGATATACTTGCTACTGTCTTCATTCAGTGAGGATGTCAAAGCATTACTAAACATGAATTCCATCTGGGAAGCTTTGACCTACTATGTAATTTCCATGCATTTGACGCGCTACAAGGAAGAGGTTGAAAAAATTCTGGACCTCGTGATCGGGTTTTTTAAGGAATATGGAATCGTGGTCGTAGTGTGCGGAGGTATGTATTTCACCATGCCTTACTACGAGCGATGGTTGCGCCGGAGGCTGATGGCAGAGCGTGCAAAAGCTGAACTCGAGGAAGGTATGAAGCGCTGAAGCCCCGCATCGGTCGCCCCAAACGCAAAAAAGCCGCTCTAAAAAGAGCGGCTTTTCTATGAATTTCTGGTGCCCAGGGCCGGAATCGAACCGGCACGCCTTGCGGCGGGGGATTTTGAGTCCCCTGCGTCTACCAATTTCACCACCTGGGCCTTCGAAATTGCCACTCGCGAGGAGCAGCAAATCGAGTCCGCGATTATGGCGCAAAAATCCGCCGTGGGCAAGCCGGTTCGACAAGCCGCCCGCAAGCACGCCTTCACTGACTCAAATAAGTGAACTGTCCGTCCTTGATCACGCCCATCACGCTTGCGCGCTGATCCAGCCCGACGTGATCCGTCGCGCTCGTGTTCACGACGCCATTCGGCACGACGAGCTCATGCGCGTGCTCCAGTTCCGACCGCAAAGCCACGCGGAATCCTTTCGTACCCGGTTTCGCGGTCTTGAGCGCGCGCGCCACGGCATCCTGCAAACGCGGGTACACGCCCGCCGCATCGCCGGCAAATTGCGTCACGGTGCCCTTGCCGTACTTTTCCTCATAAGCGCTCACGAACGCCAGCGCCGCTTTCTTCGAAGGATGATCGGCCGGCAGCGTGCGCGCGACGACCACGGGCTGCGTCGGGAAGAGCGTGCCTTCCACATCCTTGCCGCCCAGCTTGATGAACTCCGGCGTCGCAATGCCGTGCGTCTGATAGATCGCGCCCTTGTAGCCGCGCTCGACCAGCGTGCGCTGCGGCAAAACGGTCGGTGTGCCCGCGCCCGCGATCAGCACCGCATCGGGCTTCGCGGACATCAGCTTGAGAATTTGCCCCGTCACGCTCGCGTCGGTCCGGTTGAAGCGCTCGCTCGCGACGATCTTGATGTGACGCAACTCCGCGAACTTGTTGAACTCGTTGAACCAGCTGTCGCCGTAGCTATCCGCGAAGCCGATGAAACCGACCGTCTTCACGCCATGATTCGCCATGTAGCGCGTCATCACGTCGGCCATGGCGCGGTCGGTCTGCGCCATCTTGAAGGCCCAGACCTTCTTGCCTTCCTGCGGCTCGACCACCGAAGCCGAACCGATCAGCGTGATCATCGGTGTCTGGTATTCCGCCACGGGATCGAGCGCCGCGAGCGCGGCCGGCGTGATGTTCGGGCCGACGATCACATCGACACGATCCTCGGTGATGAGCTTGCGGATGTTGCGCACGGCCACGCCCGGGTCCGAACCGTCATCGAGGATGATGTACTCCGCGTTCTGCCCGGCGATGGTTTTCGGCCACATCAACATCGCGTTCTTGCTGGTGATGCCGATGGTCGCGGCGGGGCCCGTGCTCGACAGGTCCACGCCTACTTTCAGTTGCGCGTGCGCGGCAGCGGCCAGCGCGGACAAGGCAACGCCGGCCATGAGCCGGCGCGTGAACATCGACAACTTCATCGAAAAGCTCTCCAGGAGGGTAATGGGTTCTTCTGCGTCTCTGTTACTCAAGACGAGTGGCGATCAGAGTTCGTAGCTTTCGTGGTCGCCCGAAAGCGCCTGCTCGATCAGCTTGCGATTCATCGACGGCGACAACAGTTCGACGAGCGTATACACATAGCTGCGCAAGTACGCGCCCTGTTTGAGCGCAAGCCGCGTCACGTTCGTGCCGAACAAGTGGCCAACCGGCATCGCGCGCAAATGCTTGTCGCGCTCCGGATTGAACGCTATGTCCGCCATGATTCCCACGCCGAGCCCGAGTTCGACATAAGTCTTGATGACATCGGCGTCGATGGCTTCGAGCACGATATCCGGCGTGAGATTGCGCAACGCAAACGCCTGATTGATCTTGCTGCGGCCGGCAAACGCCGCTTCATAAGTGATGAGCGGGTACTGCACCAGATCGTCGAGCGTGAGAAGCTTGCGTTCCAGCAGCGGATGATCGGCCGGCATGACGGCCAGATGCTGCCACTGGAAGCAGGGCAGCGAAATCAGTTCTTTATAGTTGGCGATGGCTTCCGTCGCGATAGCCACATCCGCCTGATCGTGGATGACCATTTCCGCGACTTGCGTCGGGCTGCCTTGCAGAATCGAAAGATGCACCTTGGGAAAGCGCTTCTTGAATTCCGCGATAGCCGAGGGCAGCGAGTAGCGCGCCTGAGTGTGCGTGGCGGCAATGACGAGATTGCCCTGATCTTGCGCCGCGTAGTCCTTACCGACGCGTTTCAGGCTTTCCACTTCCTGCAGAATCTTTTCGACCGATGCGAGAATGATGCGCCCCGGCTCGGTCAACGATCTGACACGCTTTCCGTGGCGTGTAAAAATCTCGACGCCGAGTTCATCCTCAAGCTCGATGATCGCTTTCGACACGCCCGGCTGCGAGGTAAATAAAGCCTTTGCGGCCTCGGTCAGGTTGAAGTTCTGCCGCACGGCCTCGCGGACGAAGCGGAACTGGTGCAGATTCATGTAGTGCCTTCGTTTTTTGCCCTTTCGTTATTACCTGAGGGCATATCAAAGTAAGTTTTAAGTCGTTTGCAATATATAGCAGGTTTATTACTATCAGTCCAATTTTTCCAATATCCATATCTGTTTTTGTCATTAGCTAATGAATTAAGCGTCGGAACGGCGCTTGCGATGACGAATCAATATGGTATGGCTGAATTCTCAACGCGCCGCGTAACCTAGGACGCAGGCGTTCGAACTAAAACTTGGGGCCCCGAATGTACCAATACGATCAGATCGACCAGCGCATCGTCGACGAACGTGTCGCGCAATACGCCGACCAGGTTCGCCGTCGCTTGTCGGGCGAGTTGAGCGAAGAGGAATTCCGTCCGCTGCGTCTGCAGAACGGCCTGTACATGCAGCGTCACGCCTACATGCACCGCATCGCGATTCCGTACGGCAATCTGCGCAGCGACCAGATGCGCATGCTCGCCACCATCGCGCGCGAGCACGATCGTGGGTACGGCCACTTTTCCACGCGTACCAACATCCAGTTCAACTGGGTCGAGTTGGAAGAGACGCCCGAGATTCTGCGCAAGCTGGCATCGGTGCAAATGCACGCCATTCAGACGTCGGGTAATTGCATCCGCAACATCACGGCGGATCAGTTTGCGGGCGTGGCGCCGGATGAACTCGTCGATCCGCGTCCGTGGGCCGAGATTCTGCGTCAATGGTCGACGTTCCACCCCGAGTTCGCATGGCTGCCGCGCAAGTTCAAGATCGCGGTGTGCGGCTCGGAAGAAGATCGCGCGGCCACGCAGGTGCACGATCTGGGCGTCTATCTGAAGAAGAACGAAGCGGGCGAAGTCGTCGCGAGCATTCTCGCGGGCGGCGGGCTCGGCCGCACGCCGATCGTCGGCGCGGTCATCAAGGAAGACTTGCCCTGGCAGCATCTCATTACGTATTGCGAAGCCGTGCTGCGCGTGTACAACCGCTACGGCCGCCGCGACAATATGTATAAGGCGCGTATCAAGATTCTCGTGAAGGCGCTGTCGCCGGAGAAGTTCGCGAAGCAGGTCGAGGAAGAGTGGCAGCATCTGAAGGACGGCCCTTCGACCATCACGGCGGAAGAAGTCGCACGCGTGTCGCAGTACTTCGCGCCGCCTGCCTACGAAAAGCTGCCGGATACCGACGCCTCGTATGAAAAGCATCTGATCGACAGCAAGCCGTTCGCGCGCTGGGTCGAGCGCAATGTGCGTCCGCATAAGGTGTCGGGCTACGCGTCCGTCACGCTGTCGCTCAAGCCCACCGGCATTGCGCCGGGCGACGCCACCGACCAGCAGATGGACGATGTCGCCGCTATCGCCGATGAATTCTCCTTCGGTGAGATTCGCGTATCGCACGAGCAGAATCTGATTCTCGCCAACGTCAGGAAGCACGATCTGTACGCCGTGTGGGAACGCGCCAAGGCGGTGGGTTTCGCGACCTCGAACGTCGGTTTGCTGACCGATATCATCGCGTGCCCGGGCGGCGATTTCTGCTCGCTCGCGAATGCGAAGTCCATTCCCATCGCGCAAGCCATTCAAGAGCGCTTCAGCAACGCCGACTACGTGTACGACCTGGGCGACCTGTCGCTCAACATCTCGGGCTGCATCAACGCGTGCGGTCACCACCACGTCGGCAACATCGGCGTGCTGGGCGTCGATAAGGACGGCTCGGAGTGGTATCAGGTGACGCTCGGCGGCGAGCAAAGCTCGGGCGCGACCGGCGCGCATCTCGGCAAGGTCATCGGCCCGTCGTTCTCGGCGCATGAAATGCCGGATGTCGTGTCGAGCGTGATCGACACCTTCGTCGACAACCGCATGGAAGGCGAGCGTTTCATCGAGACGTATAACCGCATCGGCATGACGCCGTTCAAGGAGCGCGTGTACGCATCGCGCCAGGCGCACGCTTAAACGTCGACGAGACCGAGGACTTTGCAGATGGCTTTGATTATCAAGAACCGCTCCGTCGTCAATGACGATTTCACCGTGGTCCGTGCCGCCGAAGACGGCGCGCTGCCCGCACTCGATGCGCTGCCCGCCGGCAAGTTGCTCGTGCCGTTCGCGTTGTGGAAGGAGCATCGTGCGGCGCTCGTCGCGGCGCATTCGAAGGACGAACTCGGCGTGTGGCTCGCGCCCGACGACGAACCCGCCGATCTCGTCGCCGATTTCGGCGACATCGCCGTGATCGCCGTCGATTTTCCAGTGTTCCGCGATGGCCGCGGCTTTTCCATCGGCCGCTTGCTGCGCGAGCGCTATCAGTGGACGGGTGAGTTGCGCGCAATCGGCGACGTGCTGCGCGATCAGTTGCTGTTCCACGCGCGCTGCGGCTTCGACGCATTCGCTGTGCGCGAAGACAAGGACATCAATGACGCGCTCAACGCGTTCAACGAGTTCACGGAGCGCTATCAAGGCGCGACCGACGATCTCGAACCGCTGTTTCGCCGTCGCAGCGCGGTTCTCGCGACGCTTGGAGCCTGAGGCATGACTCCCGAATTGCAAGCCAAGGTTGCACGCCTCGACGCGCTGCTCGATTCGATCGCAGCGCGCCATGAGCGCGTCAAGCTAGCCAGCAGCCTCGCCGCCGAAGACATGGTGCTCACACACGCCATTCTGTCGCGCGAGGTGAATATCGGCATCTTTTCGCTGAACACGGGCCGTCTGCACGAGGAAACGCTCGGCATGCTGGACACGGTCAAGGCGCGTTATGGCTACGACATCGAGCAGTTTCATCCGCGCCAAGATGCCGTCGATGCCTACGTCCGCGATCACGGCCTCAACGCGTTCTACGAGAGCATTGATTTACGCAAGAACTGCTGCCATATCCGCAAGGTGGAGCCGCTCAATCGCGCGCTGTCGGATGTGTCGGCGTGGGTGACGGGGCAGCGCCGCGAGCAGTCGGTGACGCGCACCGAACTCTACGAGGAAGAGCACGACGCGCCGCGCGGCATCGCCAAGTTCAATCCGCTCGCGGACTGGACCGAAAGCGATGTCTGGGACTACTTGAAGGCCTTCGACGTGCCGGTGAATCCGCTGCATGCGCGCGGTTATCCGAGCATAGGCTGCGAGCCATGCACGCGCGCCGTGCGCCCCGGCGAAGATAGCCGCGCCGGCCGCTGGTGGTGGGAATCGCGCGATACGAAAGAATGCGGCCTGCACATCACGAACATCAAGATCGTCGAAGAAGCACCGAGTTCGGCTATCTGAATCATCGAGGTGCTCAGAGAGAAGCGCCCGGTACGAACACTGTCACTGAACGCGGCGTCAAAGCGCCACAAACGCATGACGCAGCCAATAAAAGGATCGACGCATATGAGCACCACGCTCGACTCTACCGTCACCGCCCCGATTACCAATCAGGCGACCCGGATGGACCATCTCGACTGGCTCGAAGCCGAGTCGATCCACATCCTGCGCGAACTCGTCGCGGAGTGCAGCAAGCCCGCGCTTCTGTTCTCGGGCGGCAAGGACTCGGTCGTCGTGCTGCATCTGGCGCTGAAGGCATTCGGTCTCGGCGCGGGCCGCAAGACCGTGCTGCCGTTTCCGCTCGTCCATATCGACACCGGCCATAACTTCGGCGAAGTGATCGAGTTTCGCGACCGGCGCGCGGCTGAAATCGGCGCGGAACTGGTCGTCGGCCACGTCGAGGATTCGATCAAGAAGGGCACCGTGCGTCTGCGTCGCGAAACCGATTCGCGCAACGCCGCGCAAGCGGTGACGCTGCTCGAAACCATCGAGCAATACGGCTATACGGCGCTGATCGGCGGCGCGCGCCGCGACGAAGAGAAGGCGCGTGCGAAGGAACGTATTTTTTCGTTCCGCGACGAATTCGGCCAGTGGGACCCGAAGGCGCAGCGTCCGGAACTCTGGAGCATCTATAACGCGCGTCTGCATCCGGGCGAACACTTGCGCGTGTTCCCCATCTCCAACTGGACCGAACTCGACGTGTGGCAATACATTGCGCGCGAGAAACTCGATCTGCCGTCCATCTATTACGCGCATGAGCGCGAGATCGTGCGCCGCAACGGCCTGCTCGTGCCCGTGACGCCGCTCACTCCGGTGCGCGACGGCGAAACCGCCGAGATGGCGCAAGTGCGCTTCCGGACGGTCGGCGACATCAGCTGCACGTGCCCGGTTTCGAGCGATGCCGACGACGTCGAAAAGATCATCGCCGAAACGGCCGTGACGGAAATCACCGAACGCGGCGCCACGCGCATGGACGATCAGGCTTCCGAAGCCGCGATGGAACAGCGCAAGAAGCAAGGTTATTTCTGAAGCCACGCCCCCAAGGAACGAACGAAATGAGCATCTATCAAGCTGAAGACCTGGGCGTGTTGCGCTTCATCACGGCGGGCAGTGTCGACGACGGCAAGAGCACGCTGATCGGCCGCCTGCTGTACGACAGCAAAGCCGTGCTGTCGGACCAGTTGTCCGCCATCTCGCGCGCCAAGAACAAGCGCACCGTGGGCGATGAGATCGACTTGTCGTTGCTGACCGACGGCCTCGAAGCCGAGCGCGAGCAGGGCATTACCATCGACGTCGCGTATCGTTATTTCGCGACCGCGAAGCGCAAGTTCATCATCGCGGATACGCCGGGTCACGAGCAGTACACGCGCAACATGGTGACGGGCGCATCGACGGCGCATGCGGCGATCATTCTCGTCGACGCGACGCGCGTCACCTTCGACAATGGCGACGCTCAACTCCTGCCGCAGACCAAGCGCCATAGCGCGATCGTCAAGTTGCTCGACTTGCAGCACGTGATCGTCGCCATCAACAAGATGGATCTGGTCGAGTACAGCGAAGCGCGCTTCAACGAAATTCGCGATGCGTACGTCGTGCTCGCGCGTCAGCTTGGAATCGCGGATGTGCGCTTCGTGCCGGTGTCGGCGTTGAAGGGCGACAACATTGTGTCCGCGAGCGAGCGCATGCCGTGGTATGCGGGCGAGCCGCTGCTCGACTTGCTCGAATCGCTGCCGGTCGCGCAGCCCGTCGATCAGGCGCTGCGTTTCCCGGTGCAATGGGTCGCGCGTCAGGACGGCTCTCAAGCCGACGATTTCCGCGGCTACATGGGCCGCGTCGAAGCGGGCGAAGTGCGTCTTGGTGACGCCATCACCGTGCTGCCGGCGAATCGCCAGGCGACGGTCGCCGAGATCATCGCGCCGGTGCCGGGCGGCGTTGCGCCGGTGGATCGCGCGTATGCCGGCCAGACGGTGACCATTCGTCTCGCCGAGGATGTCGATGTCTCGCGTGGCGATACCTTCGTGCCGCGCGCGGAGAGCGAAGCGCAGACGGTCGAACCCGCGAAGAAGCTCGAAGCGGATCTGTGCTGGTTCGACGAAGAGCCGCTTTCGCAGCAGCGCAAGTATTTGTTGAAGCAGACGACAAACACCGTGTTCGCGCGGATCGGCGCGGTGAAGGAAGTGCTGGATGTGCATACGCTGTCGCATTCGGTCGATCGCAATACGCTCGCCATGAACGATATCGGCCGCGTGGCGTTGACCTTGCAGAAGCCGCTCGTCGCGGACTTGTACGAGACGCATCAGGGCACGGGCGCGTTCGTCTTGATCGACGAGGCGACGCATCACACGGTCGCAGCCGGTATGATTCGCGCAATCTCAGCCTGAGTGCATGCAAATGGGTAAGGTCTATCTGATCGGAGCAGGGCCGGGCGCGGCGGATCTCATCACCGTGCGCGGCATGCGTTTGCTCGAACAGGCCGACGTGGTGCTGCACGACGCGCTCGTCGAACCTGCGATGCTCGACTACGCGCCGAACGCACGCAAGATCGCGGTCGGCAAGCGTTGCGGGCAGCGTTCCACGGCGCAGCATTTCATCAGCAAGCAGATCGTCGATGCCGCTTTGGAACACGGTCTCGTCGTGCGTCTAAAGGGCGGCGATCCGATGCTTTTCGGCCGCGCGGATGAAGAGATGCGCGCGCTGGAGGCGGCGGGTATCGACTATGAAGTGGTACCGGGAATCACGGCGGCGCTCGCCAGCGCGGCGACGCTCAAGCGCTCGCTGACCTTGCGAGGCGTCGCGCGCAGTGTCGCGCTGGCGACGCATAGTCGCGCCGCCGACAGCGACGATATCCGCGAGCAGGCGCAGGCGGATTCGCTCGTGTTCTACATGGGCCGAGACAGCGCGCCGGACATTGCCCAACAGTTGATCGATGCGGGACGGCCGGGTTCGACGCCGGTGGCGATCGTCGAGGCGTGCAGCACGCCGCGCGAGCGCACGCTTACGCTTACGCTGGCGCGCATGGCGCTAGGCGAGGCGCAGGAATGGCTCGATGCATCGCAGCCGAGTTTGCTGATGATAGGCGAGGCGTTTCGGGATCGCGACGCGGTGGCGAAGCCGAAGGTGCATCTGAAGGGGATGCAGGCGGCGGCTTGAGTTGATACGTCGGTAACGCGTTCGGTTGCGCCACTCGTTTAATGCTTTGCGTGACTCGGCTAGATGACGGGCAGACACAACGACTCAAACCTGCCGCAAACAATACTCCGCGACCGCATCCAGCACCGCATCATCCTCGCCGACCGCCGTCGCGCAATGAATCGCGACAAAGGGATGCGCCGCGCGACACGTCTCGATTACCGCCGGCAAGTCACGCCTCACATGACCGCCTTGCCCAAAGAACACGGGCACCACGGTAACGGCATCGCAACCTTCTTCAGCCAACTGCGTCACCGCCGAAGGCAGATCCGGCGTCATCAACTCCAGAAACGCAAGCGCAACCGGCTCGTCGCGCCCGGCACGCAGGCGTGTTGCAAGCCGTTCGAACGGCTCCGCCCAGCGTGGATCGCGTGCGCCGTGTCCGAACAGTACGATGCCGTGCTTGCCCATCATCTTCTCCCGAAGAAACTCAGTGCCGCTCGACCCACTTGAGCCCCAGCAAGCCAATGGCGAGATAGGCGAGGGCAGGCGCGGCCGCAGTAATCGGAGCCGGCCACGTATTCAAGGTCCCGATGTGCGAGAAGAGCGTATTGAATAGCTGAAAACTCATCCCGATCATGATGCCGCCGAACACCTTCACGCCGACCACGCCAGCCCGCGTGTGCAAATATGCGAACGGCAGCGACAGCACCAGCATGACGAACACCGCGAACGGATAAAGAATCTTGCGCCAAAACGCAATCTCGTAACGCTGCGTGTCCTGATGATTTTCCGTCAAGTGCTGGATATAGCGAAACAGGTTGAACATCGACATGCGATCCGGTGACACCAGCAGCACCGACAGAATCTGCGGCGTAAGCTCGGAACGCAGCGAGTACTCCGGCAGCGTGGTTTGCTTCGCGTTGTAGATAGGGTTGAGCGCGTCGTTGGGATTGATGGCCGCGAGCGGCGCATCGACCAGTTGAGTGTCCGTTACCCCCGTCAGCTTCCAGTGGCCCGGCGGTTCGAAGACGCCACTCTGCGCTATACGCACATTGGTAAGACGGAACTTCGAATCGAATTCATAGATACGCACGTTGGCGATCGTCGTATCCGGGTTCAACGTGCCCACGTTGACGAAGCGCGTGACTTGCTCGCCGTTCTCCTTCGCGGTCAGCGTGTCCTTTACCCACACGCCCGACTGGAAATTCGACGAGACCGACGACCCCAGCGCCTCCAGACGGACGCGCTCCGACAACTGATCCGCGTAAGGCCCAACCACTTCGCCGATGATATACGTCACCAGCACGAGCGGAATCCCGATCTTCAAGAGCGAACGCAATGCCGTGCCCGTCGAGAGTCCCGACACGCGGAAGATGGTGAATTCGGACGCCGCCGCCATCTGCGCGAAGACATAAATGGCCGAGATGAGCGCAGCAACCGGAATGATTTCGTAGAAGCGCGAAGGCGTCTGCAAGGCCACGCGCAATATCGCGAGCGTGAACTTGTAGTTGCCATGCCCCACGGTGTTCAGTTCGTTGATCAGGTCGAAGAAAAAGAACAGGCCCGAGAACGCGAACAAAATGAAGATGAACGCCAGATAGATCTGGCGCGCGAAGTATCGTTCGTAGATGCGCATTGCGTCAGGCTCCCTTCGAACGCGTGAACGTCGAGAGCGTGAAAAGTGGCCGGTTGCGCACGCGCAGCCAGAAGATGAACGCCACGAGCGCCGCCACCAGCAAATGCAGGCCCACGAGTCCCACGCCGAACGACATCTTTCCCTGCTCGATCCATGACTGGACCACGTTCAGCAAATTCGAATAGGTCAGATAGATGAGCACGGCCATCACGAGATTGATGGTCCGGCTGCGGCGCGGGTTCTGATAAGACAGCGGAATGGCGAGCAGCATCAGGTTGATGGCGATGAGCGGCAGACCCAGGCGCCACGCGAATTCCGCGAGGTTGTCCTTGCTTGGATTGGCAAGCAGGTCGGGCGTGGAGATGCCGGTGGTGGTCGGCGTGTTGACGACCTGATGACTCATTATCTTCACACCGTAGCGCTCGAACTCCGTGATGCGGAAATTCGGCTGGCCAGGCTCGCCATCGTAACGACGTCCGTTTTCCAGCACGATGAAGCGGTCGCCGTCGGGACGCGTCTCCGTGTGTCCGTTCTTCGAGACGATGACGTTGACCTTGCCGCCTTCGGTGCTCGTGACGAACACGTTCTCCACTTGCGACTGATCGGGCGACATCTTCTCGATGAAGAACACGCGATGACTCGAAGGCGATTCGCGGAACTGGCCAGGCGCGAGCAACGACACTTCATCGCGTTGCTGGAAGCGCGCCTTGATGAGTTTGCTCTGCTGATTCGACCACGGCCAGCCGACGAACGCGAAGAAAACGATAAGGATGATGATCGGCGTGGAAAACACCGCGATGGGCTTGATGAGCTGCGTCTGGCTCACGCCCGAGGCAAGCCACACGACCATCTCCGAGTCGCGATACCAACGCGTCAGCACGAAGAGGATGGAAACGAACAGCGTCACGATCAGCATGACCGCGAGATAGCCGATCACGGTGAGCCCGATCAACACGACGACATCGCGCGGGTCGACCTGGCCCGATGCCGCGAAGCCGACGATACGGATCATCATCGTCGTGAGCATGATCGTGAGCAGCACCATGAATACGGCGCCGGCCGTATACGCGAGTTCGCGCTGCAGGGAGCGTTCGAAGATCATTGAATTTAGCTGAATTTAGCTGAAGGCCGGCGGCGATGCGGCGTAACGAACATGCCCTGCAACAACAAGAAGTAGATGCAGTAGCAATGCAATCGTTCCCCGAGTCAGTCGGGCTTCGCCTGTGACCGCCGCGGAAAAAATAGCGGATAATTGCGGCTTTCATCCTTCAGCCCAGATTTTATCCGAGGATAAGCGCGATGGACTTTAGCATAAAAGCCTGTGATTGGAGCAAAGGCGAGGCAAATGGTTTCCTCACCGGGAAGTCAGATGTGATCGTGCTCGGCATCTTCGAAGCACAGACGTTGACAGGCGCCGCACGCGACATGGATGTCGCCACCAAAGGGCTCGTTTCGCGCGTCGTGAAGGCCGGCGACATGAACGGCCGCGCAGGCAGCACGCTCCTCATTCCCGAAGTCACCGGCATTGGCGCATCGCGCATCTTGCTCGTCGGACTCGGCAAGCAGGACGCCTTCAATCAGAAAGCATATGGCGAGGCAGTACGTGCCGCGTGGCGCGTGATTCTCGGCGCCAAGATCGTCCAGGCTACGTTTACGCTCGCGCAGTTGCCCATTCAGGAACGCAGCGGCGACTGGGGCGTGCGCGCCGCCATCCTCGCATTGCGCGAACTGACCTACAAGTTCACGCAGATGAAGAGCAAGCCCGACAACAGCGCGCGCTCGCTCAAGAAGATCGTCTTCAGTGTCGATCCCGCCGATGAAAAAGCCGCGAAGGCCGCAGCCAGGCAAGGCGTGGCGATCGCCAACGGCATGGACCTCACGCGCGATCTCGGCAACCTGCCACCGAATGTCTGCACGCCGACTTATCTCGGCCAGACCGCGAAGAAGCTCGGCCGCGACTGGAAGCTGAAAGTCGAAGTGCTCGGCCAGAAGCAAATCGAAGCGCTCAACATGGGCTCGTTCCTGTCGGTGGCGAAGGGTTCGGTGGAACCGCCGCAATTCATCGTCATCCATTATCAGGGCGCAGGCGGGACCGAGTCTGGCAAGGCGAAGGGCAAGAACGCGCCGGTCGTGCTGGTCGGCAAGGGCATCACGTTCGATACGGGCGGCATTTCCATCAAGCCCGGCGATTCCATGGACGAGATGAAGTACGACATGTGCGGCGCGGGCTCGGTATTCGGCACGCTGCGCGCGGTCGCCGAGATGGGGCTCAAGCTGAACGTCGTCGGCGTCATCCCGACCTGCGAGAACATGCCCGCGGGCAACGCGCTCAAGCCGGGCGATATCGTCACCGCGATGAACGGCACGACCATCGAAGTGCTCAACACCGACGCCGAAGGCCGTCTCATTCTGTGCGACGCGCTGACCTACGCGGAGCGCTTCAAGCCCGCCGCCGTCGTCGACATCGCGACACTTACCGGCGCTTGCGTCATCGCGCTCGGCCATCACAACACGGGCCTGTTCTCGAAAGACGACGCGCTCGCCGGCGAATTGCTCGATGCCTCGCGCGAAGCCGTCGATCCGGCGTGGCGTCTGCCGCTCGACGACGAGTATCAGGATCAGCTCAAGTCGAATTTCGCGGATGTCGCGAATATCGGCGGGCGTCCGGGCGGCAGCATCACGGCGGCGTGCTTCCTGTCGCGTTTCGCGCAGAGCTATCCGTGGGCGCATCTGGATATCGCCGGGACCGCGTGGAAGAGCGGCGCGGCGAAGGGCGCCACGGGCCGTCCCGTGCCGCTGCTCTCGCAGTTCCTGATCGATCGCGCGGGCCAGTGAGCGTAAGGCCGTGACGCGCATCGACTTTCATACCAACGTGGGCGATTCGCTCGCCTACGCCTGCCGCCTCGCGCGCAAGGCGTATGCGAGCGGGCGCGCGCTCGTCGTCCTTGCCGAGCCGCGCCGTCTCGCCGAATTCGACGAGCAGTTGTGGACCTTTGCGCCGCTCGAATTCGTGCCGCACTGCATGGCGAAAAGCCCGCTTGCGGCCGAGACGCCGGTCGTGCTCACGTCGAATCTGGATGACGCGCCGCATCATCAGGTGCTCGTCAATCTCGGCGCGCCGGTGTCCGCGCAATTCGCGCGCTTCGAGCGGCTCGTGGAGATCGTCGGCAACGAGGACGACGAACTCGCGTCCGGGCGCGAGCGCTTCCGGTTCTATCGGGATCGCGGTTACGCCATCGAAACGCACAAGCAAGGCGGTTGAGCGAACATAGCGCGCCGTCGCGGGGCATTACGATTGGCGCACAACACAGGCTCATCACGCGACGGACGGAGACACCATGACCAAAACACCTGAATCCTTCGATACGTCCATCCCCGTTCTCACCGATGTCGTCGTGCCCGGCAAGCCGGAATATGCGCGCGCGGCATCGGCGGAAGCGGCATTCGAATACGATGCCGCGCTGGTCGCCGAACGCCTGCGCGCGCGCGTCACGCAGTATCTGGACACCGATGCCCGCGCGCTGATCGCGGCGCGCTGCGAGGAAGTGCTGCGCGAACATACGCAGACGCTCGTCGAGGACATCACGCGCGAAGTGGCGGTGGCGCTGGATGGACGCTTGCGCGAGTGGGTCGGAGCGGCGGTGGAAGAGGAGTTGCGGCGGCAGCGGGAAGAGTGAGCGGGGCTTGCCAACGGCTCCGAACGAAAAAAGCCGCTACGAAGATCATTCGTAGCGGCTTTTTAACGCCGGGCGCTCGCCTTTCCTGGCTGGACCCACTTCAGCCCGTTACCGCCCCGCGATTGGCCGGCAACGCCAACGCCGCATACTTTGCCAGCACGCCGCGCGTGTAACGCGGCGCCGGCTTCATCCACAGCGCGCGGCGGCGCGCGATCTCCGCGTCATCCACGTTCAATTGCAGCAGCAGCTTGTGCGCGTCGATGGTGATCGAATCGCCTTCCTGCACGAGCCCGATGGTCCCGCCCGCGAACGCTTCCGGCGCGACGTGGCCCACGACCATGCCCCACGTGCCACCAGAAAACCGCCCGTCGGTGATGAGGCCGACGGTTTCGCCCAACCCCTTGCCGATGATCGCCGACGTCGGCGCGAGCATTTCCGGCATGCCGGGGCCGCCTTGCGGGCCGAGATAGCGCAGCACGACGACATCGCCGGGTTTGATCTTGTCGGCGAGAATCGCGTCCATCGCGCTTTGCTCGTCTTCGAACACGCGCGCCGGCCCCGTGATGACCGGGTTCTTCAAGCCCGTGATCTTCGCCACCGCGCCGTCTTCCGCGAGATTGCCGCGCAGGATCGCAAGGTGGCCTTCCTTGTACAACGCCTGCTCGATCGGAAAAATCACCTTCTGATCCGCGCGCGGCTTGCTCGGCACGTCCTTCAGTTCCTCGGCGAGCGTGCGACCCGTGATCGTGATGCAGTCGCCGTGCAGCATGCCCGCATCGAGCAGGATCTTCATCACCTGCGGAATGCCGCCCGCCTTGTGCAAGTCGGTTGCGACATATTGGCCCGACGGCTTCAGGTCGCAGATCACCGGCACTTTTTTGCGCATGCGCTCGAAGTCGTCGATGCTCCATTCGACTTCCGCCGCATGCGCGATAGCCAGATAGTGCAGTACGGCATTGGTGGAACCGCCCGTCGCCATGATGAGCGCCACGGCGTTTTCAATCGACTTCTTGTTGATGATGTCGCGCGGCTTCAGATCTTTCTTCACGGCCTCGACGAGCACGCGCGCCGATTCGCCGGCGGAATCGACCTTCTCCTGATCCGGGTTCGCCATCGTCGAGGAATAGAGCAGCGACATGCCGAGCGCCTCGAACGAGGAGCTCATGGTGTTGGCCGTGTACATGCCGCCGCACGAACCGGTGGACGGACACGCGTTCTTCTCGACGCCCTTGAAATCTTCCTCCGACATGCGCCCGGCCGTGAACTCGCCGACCGCCTCGAACGACGACACGATGGTCAGGTCCTTGCCCTTCCAGTTGCCCGGCCGAATGGTGCCGCCGTACACATAGATGCCCGGCACGTTCATGCGCGCGAGGCCGATCATGCCGCCCGGCATATTCTTGTCGCAGCCGCCGATCACGACCACGCCGTCCATCCACTGTCCCTGCACGGCCGTTTCGATACAGTCGGCGATGACTTCGCGCGAGACGAGCGAGTACTTCATGCCTTCGGTGCCCATCGACATGCCGTCCGAAATGGTCGGCGTCCCGAAGATTTGCGGATTCGCGTCGGACTTGCGAATGGATTCGACGGCGGCATCGGCGAGACGCTGCAGACCCGCGTTGCACGGCGTGATGGTGGAGTGACCGTTGGCGATACCGATCATCGGCTTGTCGAAGTCTTCCTCCTTGTAACCGAGGGCGTAGTACATCGAGCGGTTCGGCGAACGTGCGACGCCCTGCGTGATGTGTTTCGAGCGGCGATTGAAGGGCATGGCTGCCTCCTGAGGGGATCGTGGTTCTTGGTGTGGTGCAGGAAGAATGCAGTGTCGTCGATGTATCTGTCCAATATATTATTCAGGGTCTATTGAGTCGCAAAACATATCGATGCCAGTCGAACTCCGCCTGCTGCGCTACTTCGTGACCGTCGCCGAGGAGATGCACTTCGGCCGCGCCGCCGCGCGCCTCGCCATGACGCAGCCGCCGCTCTCGCAGGCCATCCGTGCGCTGGAAGACGCGCTCGGCGTCGTGCTGTTCGAACGCACGCGGCGCACGGTCGAACTGACGCCGGTTGGCCGCGATCTGTTGCCCGAGGTGCGCCGCCTGCTTGCCGCCGCCGACGCCTTGCGTCCGCTCGCGCAGTCGCTTTCGCGCGGCGAGGCGGGCGTGCTCTCGCTCGCGTTCGTCTCCACGGCGGATTACGGCCTTTTGCCAGCGTTACTGCGCGAATTCAATGCGCGTTATCCGGGCGTGCGTCTGCAACTTACGGAAGCCACCAGCGACGTTCAGATAGACGAACTCGTGGCCGGCCGTATCGATGCCGGTCTCGTGATTCCGCCGCTGCCGCCGCGTCACGCCATGACGCTTTCGTATCTGCCGATTGCGCGCGAGCCGCTCGTCATCGCCATGTCGACGGATACCGCGCAGGAACTCGGGCAGGGCGCCGCCGAATGGACCGAGACGCCCGTCGATCTGCACGACTTGGCCAGCGCGCCGCTCGTCGTCTTTCCAAGGCGTCTCGCGCCGGGTTTGTATGACATCATTATGGGCTGCTACGGCGCGGCCGGTTTGACGCCGCGCATCGGACAAGAGGCGATACAGATGCAGACCATCGTGAGCCTCGTGTCCGCCGGCATGGGCGTCGCGCTCGTGCCGCAGTCGTTGCGGCATCTGCGGCGCACGGGCGTGGTGTATCGCCCGTTGCGGGAACCGGGGCCCGTGGTCGAAACCGGGCTCGTGTGGCGCGCGGCCGAAGTGAGTCCGGTGTTGAGCCGGCTCATCGAGATCGTGCGCGCGCAGGCTGCTGCCGTCGTTGCCGTATGATTCGCCTTTGAAGTTCGCCTGGCTCTTCCATTACACGATGCTCATACATCCCAATTTCGATCCCGTCGCGATCCATCTCGGACCGCTCGCCGTGCGCTGGTACGGCCTCATGTATCTCGTTGCGTTCATTTCGGCCATTGCCATCGGCAGATTGCGTCTGCGCTTGCCGCATGTCGCCGCGCAAGGCTGGACCGTCAAGGACATCGACGACATGCTGTTTTACGGCGTGCTCGGAACGATTCTCGGCGGCCGCATTGGCTATGTGGTGTTCTACAAGGCGAGTTATTACTTCGCGCATCCGCTCGATATCTTCAAGGTGTGGGAAGGCGGCATGTCGTTTCACGGCGGCTTTCTTGGCGTGACGCTCGCGATGGTCCTGTTCGCGTTTCAGCGCAAGCGCACGTGGCTGCAAGTGACGGATTTTGTCGCGCCGATGGTGCCGCTCGGACTGGCGGCGGGGCGTCTCGGCAACTTCATCAACGGTGAGTTGTGGGGCCGCGTGACCGACCCGGCCGCGCCCTGGGCCATGCTCTTCCAGAATTCCACCAACGACGACGCCATCTGGCTCGCGAAGCATCCGCAGCTCGATGCGCAATACAATCTCTCGGAGATTTTCTCGCGCTATCACATGCTGCCGCGCCATCCGTCGCAGTTGTATGAAATCGCGCTGGAAGGGCTCGTGCTGTTTGCGGTGATCTACCTCTTCGCGCGCAAACCGCGGCCGGTGGGCGCAGTGTCGGCGTTGTTTCTGATCGGTTATGGGCTTGCGCGCTTCACGGTGGAATTCGCGCGCGAGCCGGATGATTATCTCGGACTCCTCGCGCTCGGCTTTTCGATGGGCCAATGGCTCTCGCTGCCAATGATCGTCGCGGGCATCGTCATGATGGTGTGGGCGTACAAACGTCAGAAACGCGTGTCCGGCAACGCGGCGTAAATCACGCCGCGTTCTCCGGCACAGCAGTTATCGCCCCATTTGCACCGAACCCGACACGTCGACGGTCACCGTCGTCGTGCCGGCTTCGAGCGCCATCGGCGCGCCGACCTTCGCGTCCGCGCCAAGCGAGCGGGCCTGCATCATCATCACCGGGCGCGGACCCGCGCCGCTGTGGCCCACGTTCACTTCGCGGATCGTGAAGTTGGCGTAGCCGAACGCCTGGCTCGTGGCCTGCGCTTCCTTGCGGAACGACTCGATGGCCTGCGTCGAGAGCTTCTGCTCGGCGGCGCGCTGCGCTTCGGGCGACAGCGAGAACGCGACGCTGCCGACTTGCATGGCGTTACTCATCTTGCCCGCGAGCTTGGACGCCGCCGCGAAGTCGTGCGATTCCAGCACGACCTCAGTGCGGCCGCGCCACGCGGAGATCTTACCGTCGCGATCCGTGCTCGGATAAACCGTGAACGAGCCGCTTTTCGCGGTCACGTTGTCGACGCCTTTTGCTTCGCGCAATGCGGCTTCGGCGCGCTGATTGAGCGTGGTGGTGAGCGACGATGGATCGGCCGCTTCCTGCTCGTAGAACAGCGTGATGTTGACGACATCTTGCGGCACTTGCGCGCTGGCTTGCGCGGATAGCGAGAGCACGCCGGATGGCTGCGGATTGGTGATTACCGTCTGAGCGGCGGCCGAAAGCGGAAGCGTGAGCGCGGCGCTCGACATCGCGACGAAGGCGAGGGCGGCGGCGGTTTTCTTGTCGATCATCTAAGGACTCCGAGTGCAAGAGCATCGCGTGATTCGCGACCGCACTTAGGCGCTTCGTTCGTTCCCTTAGTTCCCTTGAACGATTCGCGCGCCCTAGACCAGACGCTCGGTTATGAAGCGCCACTGCGCCTCGGTCACGGGCGTGATCGACAGCCGATTGCCGCGCGCCAGCACTTGCATGTCGGCGAGTTCCGCGTGTTCGCGCAATGTCGCGAGCGGAATCAACGGCGTCTTCTTGACGAAGCGCACATCGACGAGCATCCAGCGCGGCGTCTCCTGCGTGGACTTGGCGTCGAAGTACGGGCTTTTGGCGTCGAACTGAGTGGGATCGGGATAGGCCGTAGAACAGACTTTGGCGATGCCCGCAATGCCCGGTTCCGGGCAACTCGAATGATAGAAAAGCACGCCGTCGCCGACTTGCATCTGGTCGCGCATGAAGTTGCGCGCCTGATAGTTGCGCACGCCCGTCCACGGGAGGGTTTTCTTCGGCGCGTGCGCGAGATGATCGATGCTCGCTTCGTCCGGTTCGGACTTCATCAGCCAGTAGCGCATGATGGATTCGGCAACGGGGTTTTAAAACGGGCTCGACAAAAGCAAACGGCATCGGTATGAACCGATGCCGCTGGAGTAGGGTCCCCACCTCGGCCGCTAGGCCGGCATCCTGAACCTGGGTTCAAGATTGGTCGCAGTAAGCAACACTTCGGGTACATCAGACAGAGTGACGCGCGCGCCCGTGCTGCAAGTTTCCACAACCGTGCCAATGTAGCATTGGTTCAAGGAATATATGACCTTGGCGAACCAGGCAGGGAGTAGTCACTCTACACCAATCGAATGTCTAATGCAGCCTCTCGACACCAATTGCGCAGTTTCTTTTTTCGATTGACATCGCGCGACCGATTAGCGTTCGCCAAGGAGCGGCGTCGCAGCACTTCGGTCACTGCACTTCATACTGCGCGATGACAGCACCAAGCTGTTCGTTCATGGAGTGCATCGTGCGGCGAATTTCCTCGGCGGGGAAGGCCTCGCCATGACGCACGCTTTCTTGCAGCCTCAGCAATTCGGAAGCGAGTGAAAGCGCGGCCATCACCGCGATGCGGTCTTGCCCGCGCACGTTGCTTGCATTGCGCACCTTGTTCATCTCGGCGTCGACGCGTGCCACCGCTTCACGCAGCGCGCCTTCGGTTTCCGGCGAACAGGCGAGGCGATATTGCTGGCCGAGAATGGATACTTCGATCTGCGTGGTCGTCATGCCTTCTCTCCGTGATGATGCTCACTGTGCTCTCCCGCGTGCGCATGCTCGTGCGCGGCTTGCACATCGTGAGAACGGGCATCGAGGAGATCGAGCTGATTTTCCGTCTCGGCATGATTCGCGGACTTGCCGCGCGGCAACTTTTCGAGGATCGCGTTCAGGCGGACCTGCGCGTCGTCGATCTTGGCCGAGAGGGAATCACGTTCGGCTTGCAGCGTGTCGCGCTCCTCGCGCATTTGCACGAGCTCTGCCTGCACGTTCGCGTAGTCGCTACGCAGTTGTTCGATTTGTGCTTCAAGCGCGAGACGCGCCTGATTGTGCCGCTCGCTGATCTGGATCAGCCGGCCGATATTTCCTGACAGTGATTCGAGTTCGTTGAGCATGTGCTGCGTCCTCTAAAGACCTCGCATTCTAGCGCGGTTCAACGGAGCTTCCGATAATTGTCTCGTTTCGAGACGTAACAGCACGCGATCATGCGTGCATCGCGATGCATTCGTGTGTGGAAAGCGCGGGCGCTGCCGATGTGTTGCGACGGCGGGTTCTAGTTGGGTTCGTCGTGAGCCGTGTGTCTTGCGATGATCGGCCAGGGTCGTTTCTTGACGGTCCTGAATCGCGCTCCTACACTTGCCGCACTTTTGGTGCTCGCGTCCGCATTCTTTTGCGGGCGCAGTCAAACGGGAAACAGGAAGCGGCGCCGCCAAGGCCACGCCAACCTGTGCTGCCCCCGCAACGGTAAGCGACCGCAACGCAAGTTGCAAGTCGTCCCTTGCGCGTTTTTCGCCGCGCCGTCGTGTGAGTTTGCTTGCGAGTTTGTCTGATTCGCAAGAATCCGCCGCTCGACGCAGGCAAGGCGAAGAACGTGTCGATGCCACTGCGCTTCATGCGTGGGAAGGCGGGACGGTGTGTCGCCAGCCCGGATACCGGCCAACTGTTCAGCGCGTTCGTCTGTTCGCATTCGAGCGCGCTCGTCGCGCATTGGCCTTGCGGGGAGCGAGGTCGCGCCAGCCTACGCATGGGAACATTTCACGCATGGTATCGCCACTTGCCCGACACGCGGGCAGACGCAAAACGATCGAACGCGCCGCGCTCGTCGCCCTCAACACATGGCTGCTCGCTCATGAAGCGCTCGCGGACGAAGCCTCGCAACCGCCGCTCGCGCCCGTCGTCGTGACCGCGACGCGCACCGCGCAACCTCTCGCCGATACGATCGCGCAGACTTCGCTCTTCGACGCCCAGGATATCGCCGATAGCAATGCCTACGACGCGCTCGGCGTCATCGGTCTTGCGCCCGGCGTGCAGGTGACGCGCAACGGCGGCCCGGGAGCGAATGCAAGCGCGTTCATACGCGGCGCGTCCTCGACGCAATCGCTCGTTTTGATCGACGGCGTGCGTGTGGAATCCGCATCGCTCGGTTCGGCGCAGCTTGCGCAGATCATGCCGGATCAGATCGACCGCATCGAAGTCGTGGACGGCAACGTGTCGGCGCTGTACGGCTCGGGCGCGATCGGCGGCGTCGTGCAGATCTTCACGAAAGACGGCGAGGCGCATCCGCCGCGCTTCTACTTCGAGACGGAATACGGCAGCTATCACACGCAGCGGCAAGCGGCGGGCGTTTCCGGCGCGCTCGATAGCGAAGGCCGCACGACCTTCAGCTTCAACGTATCGCGCGAGAAGACCGATGGTTTCTCGTCGATCGATCCCGCGCTCGCGCCCAACGCCAATCCGAACGCGAACGGTTATCTGAACGAAAGCGTCGCGGCCACGCTGCGCCACAAGTTCGGCGACAAATGGGACGCGGGCGTGCGCTTCTATCAGTCGAACGGCATCGACAGTTTCGACGATGCCTACGGCTTGCCCGGCGATCTCAACGATTCGCACAGTCGCGTGCGGTCGACATCGGTGTTTGCGAACGGCCGTATCACGGACCAGTGGACCACGCATTTCACGGTCGCGCAGGGACAGGACCGCGCGAACATCGAGCAGAACGGCATCTATACGAGCCGCTTCAATTCCGAGGATCGCCAGTATCTGTGGCAGAACGACTTTCGCCTGACGGAGGCGCACAAGCTCCTGTTCGGTTACGAGCATCTCGACCAGACGCTCGATTCGGATCAGTTCAGCGCGCCGGATCGTCACGTGAATTCGGTGTACGCGGGCTATGTGGGACGCTTCGGTCCGAGCGAAGTGCAGGCCAATCTGCGCCACGACCAGTATTCCGATTTCGGCGGCGCGAACAGCTACTATCTGGGCTATGCGTACAACATCGACACGCACTGGCGCGCGAGCGCGAGTTACGCGGCGTCGTTCCGCGCGCCGAGCTTCGACGATCTCTACTATCCGTTCAGCGGCAATCCGTCCATTCAGCCCGAGCGCAGTCATTCGGTGGAAGCGGCGCTGCAGTACGCATCGGACCAAGTGGGCGTGCTGCGCGTGACGGCGTTTCAGACGCGCTATTCGAATCTGATCGATTACGTATCGGACGGCAGCGGCTTCTATATCGCGCAGAACGTCGGACGCGCGAAGGTGCAGGGCGTCGAGGGATCGTGGGCAGGGCATGTCGGCGCCACTGATTTGCGCGCGGGCGTGACGTTCCAGAATCCCGTCGATGAAACCGGCAATCAGGACCTGACGCGCCGTGCGCGGCGTTTCGCGAGTTTCAGCGCGCATCGCTCGATAGGAAGCTGGCGCGTGGGTGGCGAGTGGATCGTGAGCGGTGCGCGCAGCGATTACGATTCGACGCTCGCGGGCTATGGCGTCGTGAATCTGTCGGCGCGCTATGACATCACGAAGTCGTGGTACGTGAGCGCGCGTGTCGACAACCTCTTCGACCGGAACTATGAACTGGCTTATTCGTACAACACGCCGAGGCGCGGCGCTTATGTCACGCTCGGCTGGCGCCCGTCGTGAGCGACACCGTTGACCTGCGCCGCGCGATGAACGCGAAACGCGCGTTAGGCATCTGGGCTGCGCTCGGGCTTGCCGCGTTGCTTGTGTTCGTGGCGTCGCTCGCGCTCGGCAGCGTCGCGTTGCCCTTGCCGCGCGCCATCGCGGCGTTGCTGCACGCGCATGCGGCCGCGCCCGATATCGCCGATGACATCGTGCTCACCTTGCGTTTGCCGCGCGCGCTTGCGGGTTTTGCTTCGGGCGCCTTGCTCGCGCTTTCCGGCGCGCTGCTGCAAGTGCTGTTGCGCAATCCGCTGGCCGAGCCGTACGTGCTCGGCGTATCCGGCGGAGCGGCGACCTTCGCACTCACGGCGATGCTCGCGTCGCTGCCGTGGTGGGGCATCGATCTGGCGGCGTGCGCGGGCGCGTTCGCATCCATCGTGCTGGTGCTCGGACTCGCGCGACGCGACCTGTGGCACGGCGATCGCGATGCCTCGCCGCGTCTTCTGCTGACTGGGGTCGTGATAGCGGCGGGCTGGGGCGCGCTCATCACGTTGATCCTCAGTATTGCGCCGGAGAATCGCTTGCGCGGGATGATCTTCTGGCTGACGGGCGACCTGAACGGCGCAGCGACGCCGTGGCCCGCGCTGATCGCGCTCGTCGTCGCGATGATCGTCGTCGTGCCGCTCGCGCCGCAACTCAACGTGCTGTTGCGTGGCGATACGGCCGCGCGTTCGCTCGGCGTGCCTGTCTCGCGCGTGCGGCTGTCGGTGTACCTCGTCGCATCGCTTGCGGCAGCGGCGGCTGTCACGACGGCGGGCACCATCGGCTTCGTTGGGCTCGTCGTGCCACATCTATTGCGGCTCGCGTTCGGCAACGATCAGCGCATGCTCGTGCCGGCGTCGGCGCTGGCAGGCGGCCTCGCGGTGATGAGCGCCGATCTCGTCGCGCGCACGGCGATCGCGCCCGCGCAATTGCCGGTGGGTGTGGTGACCGCACTCGTCGGCGTGCCGATGTTCCTGTGGATGCTGCTGGCGAGACCGCGATGACCCTGCATATCGAACACGTCAGCTTGCGCGCGGGCGCACGCACGCTCGTGGAAGACCTCACGCAAAGTATCGGCGCGGGCGAGATGTGGTGCATAGCCGGGCCGAACGGCGCGGGCAAGACCACGCTCATTGGCGTGCTCGCGGGTTTGACAAAGCCGGCCAAAGGCGCGATATCGCTCGATGGCCGCGCACTCGCGTCCTGGCGCGCGGCGGATCTCGCACGCGCGCGCTCGCTGATGCCGCAAAGCTCGCACGATGCCTTCAGCGCGACTGTACTCGACACCGTGCTGCTCAACCGCTTTCCGTATGTCACGGGCTGGGGCTGGGAGAGCGCCGAAGACCGCGCTGCCGCGCGTGCCGCGCTCGATGCGCTCGGTCTTCTATCGTTCGCCTCGCGTGATGTCCTGACATTGTCGGGCGGCGAACGGCAACGCGTGACGCTCGCCGCCGTGCTGTGCCAAAACACACCGCTCTTGCTGCTCGACGAACCGCTCGCGCATCTGGACCTGCATCATCAAATCGATTGTCTGCACGTACTGGCCGACGCCGCGTGCAAGTCGGGCCGCACGGTGATTTTCTCGTGTCACGATCTCAATCTCGCGCGGCGCTTTTCGACGCACGCGCTTTTGCTCGATGGCAAGGGCGGCGCGCACGCCGGTCTCGTCGCGGACGTGCTCACGCCTGAACGCGCGAGCGCCGCGTTCGGCTATCCGCTAGCCTTGATCCGCGATGGCGAGCACGAAGCGCTCGTGCCGTCCATTCCCGTTGCACGCACCTGAAGGATTGCCGATGTCAAACGCTCACGACTTGCCTACGCCCCGCGCGCCAGACCGTTCGCGCGAAGCCGAACTACAACGCATCATCGATACGAAAACGAAGCCGCCGGGCAGCCTCGGTCGGCTCGAAACGCTCGCGCTGCAAATGGGCGTGATTCAGCGCACGACGAAGCCGTGCATCGAGCGCCCGGCGATGATCGTGTTTGCGGGCGATCACGGTATCGCGACCGAGGGCGTGAGTCCGTATCCGCAAGAAGTGACCGCGCAGATGGTCGCGAATTTTCTGGCGGGCGGCGCGGCGATCAACGCGCTGTCGCGTTCGGTCGGCATGACGCTCGAAGTGGTCGATGCGGGCGTGGCGACACCGATTCCCATCGATAGCGGCTACGAGCGTCTGTCGCTCGGCCTCGGCACGCGCAACTTCGCGAAGGAAGCGGCGATGTCGCGCGAGACCTCGCTCGAAGGCATCGCGCGCGGCGCGGCGCGTGTGCGGCATCACGCGGCGCTCGGCACGAACGTGATCGGCTTCGGCGAGATGGGGATTGCGAACACGTCGGCGGCGGCGTGCCTGATGAGCCGTCTGTGCGGTGTGCCCATTGGCGAATGCGTCGGACGCGGCACGGGTCTCGACGATCGCGGCCTTGCGCACAAGCGCGACGTGCTTGGCCGAGCGCTCGCGTTGCATGCGGCCGAAGGCGATGCAATCGACACGCTCGCGACGTTCGGCGGCTTCGAGATCGCGATGATCGCGGGTGCGTGTCTCGCTGCGGCGGACGCGGGCATGACGATTCTCGTCGATGGCTTCATCGCGACTTCCGGCCTGCTCGTCGCGGCGAAGATCGCACCCGAGGTGCTCGACTACTGCGTGTTCGCGCATGCGTCGAACGAGGCGGGGCATCGGGGCATGCTCGCGCATCTGCATGCGGAGCCGCTGTTGCAACTCGACATGCGGCTTGGCGAAGGCACGGGCGCGGCGCTCGCGTTGCCGATCCTGCGCGCGGCCGTTGCGTTCGTCGATGAGATGGCGAGCTTCGAGGCGGCGGGTGTCACGGATAAGCGAGAGTGACGGCGATGAGCATCATCCGCAAGCGCTGCACGAGGTCGGGGCGCGTCACTGCGTTCAGGCGCGCGGGCGTCTCGACCCGCTTGCCGCAATGACCCGTCCGCTCGACGAACTGCGCTACTTCTTCACCGCGCTCGGTTACTTCACGCGCGTGCCGGTGCCGCGTTGGGTTGGCTTCGAGCGCGCTTATCTGAACGCGGCGGCGCGTTATTTTCCGCTCGTCGGCGTGATGGTCGGCGGTGTTGCCGCGCTCGTCCTGCTCGCGGCGTTGCGCGTGCTTCCGTTGGGCGTTGCCGTGTTGCTGTCGATGGCCGCCACGCTCGTGCTGACCGGCGCGTTCCACGAAGACGGTCTTGCCGATTGCGCCGACGCCTTCGGCGGCGGCTATACGCGCGATGACGTGTTGCGCATCATGCATGACTCGCGCATCGGGGCGTTCGGCGCGATTGCGCTCGTCATTGCACTGGCGCTCAAGTGGCAGACGCTTGCGAGCACGCCGCCGCTTATTGCCGCATGGTTGCTGATCGCCGCGCACGCCGCGAGCCGCGTTTTCGCCATCAGCTATCTCGTCACGCTCGACTATGTGCGCGCCGAGGGCAAGGCGAAGCCGGTCGCACAGCGCATGAGCGCGGGCTCGTTTCTGATTGCGATGATCTTCGGCGTGCCGTGGCTCTTTGTCATCGACTGGAAATTCGCCTGCCTGACGATCGCGTTGCTCACGGTGCTGCGCTGGGCGATGGGACGTTACTTTGTGAAGCGCATCGGCGGCTATACGGGGGATTGTCTCGGCTTCGCGCAACAGGTGTTCGAACTGGCCATTTATCTCATCGGGCTCGCATGGATCTCGTACTGATCCGGCATCCAGCCGTGCGCGTCGATGCAGGCGTGTGCTACGGCCAGACCGATGTTCCCTTGCTGCGCGATGTGAATGCATCGGCTTGCGCTCTGAAGGCGCGCATGCTGTCGCTGAACGTGCCCGCGTGTGTCGATGGCTGGCATTCGAGCGGACTCGTGCGATGTGCATCGCTGGCCTCGGCGTTGAGCGGTGGCATCGCGCCTCACGTCGATGCGCGCCTCGCCGAGATGAACTTCGGCGCATGGGAAGGGCGCGCGTGGGATGCGATCGATCGCGCGCTGATCGATGCCTGGGCCGCGGATATCGAACACGCGAGGCCGCATGGCGGGGAGAGTCTCGTGCAGTTCGCCGGGCGCGTGGAGGACTGGTTGCGCGATATCGAGCGTGCCGAACGGCCGGTGCATGTGATCGCGCATGCTGGCGTCATGCGCGTGCTGACAGCGCATATGCTCGGGATGGAGCGCGCGAGCGTGTTGCAATGGCCGATCGAATTCGGCGCGATCGTGCAGTTCAGGCGCGTGAGAGGGAAGTGGCTGCTGGTGCGGTGGAATGCCTGAGGGCAGGGCCGCTTCGGTCACTTTCCGCGACGCCCGCGCGCTTGCTCCAGATCCTTGCAAAGCTCGGCCGCGCCCAGCGCGATGCGCGGCGTCGGCCGATTGATCAGATCGCCATCGATACCGAAGAGGTTGCCGCGCGCCACCGCGGTGAGCGAACCCCATCGCTTCCATCGATCGAGTGCGGGCAACGCGCGATTCGGCGTCGTCGCGCCGGGCGTCGCGGTGACGATGGCTTCCGGGTTCGCCGCGAGCACGGCTTCGGTCGAGATGGTCGGCACGCGCGTGTCGTTCGCGGCGAAGACGTTGACGCCGCCGCACAACGCGATCACTTCGCTGAACACGTTGTCGCGGTTGAGCGTCATGAGCGGGTCGTCCCACACCTGATAAAACACGCCGACCGGCGGACGTTGCGCATAACGCGTCCGCAGACTGCCGATATCGCGCGTGAATGCAGCCGACGCCGCGCGTGCGTTCGCTTCCGTGCCGAGCAACGCGCCGAGCCGGTCGATGTTGCTCGCGATATCGTCGAGATGGCGCGGTTCGCTGAAGAAGATCGGAATGCCGAGCGCTTGCAGCCGATCCATCTGCCGCGCCGCATTGCCATGCCGCCATACGACGATCAAGTCCGGATGCAATGCGACGATGCGCTCCAGATCGAGCGCCTTGTTGTCGCCGACGCGCGGGATAGCCTGCGCTTCCTTCGGATAATCGCTATACGTCACCGCGCCGACGATACGCGACCCGCCGCCCGCCGCGAACAGCAATTCGGTGACATGCGGCGCGAGACTCACGACGCGCGTGGCGGGTGTCGCGAGCGTGATGCTGGAGCCGCTGTCGTCGGTGACGGTGATAGCGGCGACAGAGGGCGATGCGCTCAGCGTCAACGTCGTTGCGAGAAGGACATGCGGAACGGCGTGTCGAAGCGAATGCGCGGCGAACGCGCGCAGACCTCGGTTGCTTGCGCGCCGGAGCAAGCCGATTCGCGCAGCCAAGGTGCGCAAGACGAGTTCTAAGCTCACGCGCAAGCCACCGGGAGCGAGCGTTCAAGCTGCGCCCGATTGACTTCACTGCCAAGCAAGCCGATCCGCGCAGCCAAGGTGCGCCAGAAAGATTTCGACGTCACGCGCAAACCTCCGCCATCGCTCGTTCAAGCCGCACCCATTCTCCTTCGCTGCCTGGCAAGCCGATGCGCAAACTCGGCGTCATCCCAGCCGGATCGAAGAGCCGCGTCCAGATACCGCGCGTGGCAAGCGCATGCTGCAAGCCGCTCGCATCCAATGTCTGGAACGACGTAAAAAGCGGCGTCGCACGCGCGTCGAACCCATGATGCGCGATAAGCGCCGCGAGCCGTGCGCCATCGCGCTGCAAGCGTTCGCGGGTTTCCCGTTGCCACGCGCGATCCTCGAAAGCCGCCCGCACCGCGTGACGCGCGGGGCCGCTGACGGTCCATGAACCCAGCGCATCGGTGAGCATGGCGATCACATCGGGTGCGGCAAGCACGAAGCCCGCGCGAATTCCCGCGAGCCCGAAGAACTTGCCGACCGAGCGCAGGACGACAAGCCCCGCATCCGCGCTGCGACCGGCAAGAGACTCGGCCGGATCGACATCGGCGAATGCTTCATCGACGATCAACGTACCGCCGCGCGATGCCAGCCTCGCATGCCAATGCAGCAAGACGTGGCGCGGGAGACGCTCGGCGGTCGGGTTGTTCGGATTGGCGACGATCACGTGATCGACGGCATTCGGCAACGTGTCGGCATTTACATCGAGCGGTACGACCGAATGGCCCGCGCGCACGAACGCCGGCGCGTACTCGCCATACGTCAACGGTGCGATGGCTACCGTGCCCTTCTTCAAGAGCCACGGCAAGGCACGAATGGCGGCCTGCGAACCCGCGACGGGCAGCGCGAGCGGCGCGCCGTAATGAGTCGCGGCGAGTTCGGCGAGACCATCGGCGTCTTCGGGCAAACGGCGCCAGGCATCGGGCGGAATGGGCGGGACCGGATAGCCTAAGGGGTTGATGCCCGTTGAAAGATCGAGCCAGTCGTCGAGCGCGATGCCGTATCGACGCGCGGCTTCGCGCAGATTGCCGCCGTGACGGATGGGACGCAGTGGATCAGCCATGATGGCGTGTGGAAGGCGCGAAGTGATGGACGCGTCGAATCGAAACAGAAGAATCACCCATGTCCGGACGCGCTCATCAAGGCAAAGACGAGCAGGATGGCAAGCCACAGCAAGATCGAACGCTCGACGAGCCTCAACGCCGCGACCACGTGCCTCGGCGTGGCCTCATGACCCGCGCCGAGCGTCGGACGCGCTTCGAGCACGCCGTGATAAACCGCCGCGCCGCCAATCAGCACATTGAGGCTGCCCGCGCCCGAGGCCATCACCGGCCCTGCGTTCGGACTGTCCCACGCACGCGCCTGCGTGCGCCAGCAATGCCAGGCCATGCGCGTGTCGCCCGCGAGCGCGTAGCTCGCCGCCGTGAGGCGCGCGGGAATGAAGTTGAGCACATCGTCGATGCGCGCCGCCGCCCAGCCGAAGCGCAGGTAACGCGGCGTGCGATAACCCCACATCGCGTCGAGCGTATTGGCGAGGCGAAACGCGAGCGCGCCCGGCCCGCCCGCGATCACGAACCAGAAGAGCGCCCCGAAGATCGCATCGTTGCCATTTTCGAGCGCGGATTCGACGGCCGCGCGCGAAAGGGCGTTCTCGTCGGCTTGCGAGGTATCGCGCGACACGATCCGCGAGGTGAGCTTGCGCGCGCTTTCGAGGTCGCCGAGCGAGAGGGCGCGGGCAATCGGCGCAATGTGCTGACGCAAGCTCTTGGCGCCGAGCGCGAACCACAGCAAGATCACATGCACGGCCGCGGCATACGCGGGCGGCAGCACGCTCACGAGCGCCCACGCGACCAACACCGGCGGCACGACGGCCGCAAGCCACGCAAGCATGCCCGCCGGCCGCGCCCGATGCCCCGTGTTCATGCGCGCTTCGAGCTTCGTGGCGTATCGCCCGAAGGCGACGAGCGGATGCCGCGTGCGCGGCTCGCCGAACATGCGATCGACGATCACGCCGAGCACCGCGAGCAAGGACATCGAGTAAAAGGAAAGCAGGAGCATCGCCGGTCAGCCTTTCAGCGCGATCGGCAGACCCGCGACCATCAGCGTCGTGCGCGTGCTTGCGGCGGCGACGCGTTGATTCAATCGGCCGAGTTCATCGACATAAAGGCGCGTGACGGAACCGAGCGGCACCACGCCCAAGCCGATTTCGTTCGATACCACGATGACCGTGCCGCGCACGGCGGCGAGCGCGCGGTCGAAGGCATCGAAGGCATCGGTGGCCTCGCGCGGCAGTGACGCGTTCTGCGCGTCGGCGTTATCGGTTGTGAAGAGCAGATTGGCGAGCCAGAGCGTCAGGCAGTCGATGAGCACGCACGCGCCCGGCCTGTCCGCGTCGCGCACGGCATCGGCAAGACTGAGCGGCGCTTCGACGAGCGTCCAGTGCGCGGGCCGTCTTTCGCGATGATGCCGCACGCGCTCGGCGAACTCGGCGTCGCTGCCGACGCGCGCAGTCGCGATGTATGTCACGGGCAAACCGCTCTCGTTGGCAAGGCGTTCGGCGTGCGCGCTCTTGCCCGAACGAGCGCCGCCGAGAACGAAGATGAGGTCGCGTGGAGAGTGGGTCGTGGTCATCGCAATATTGTACCGGCGGGCTAAGATGCAGGCTTTCACCCGAGGACCGCATTCCATGTCTTTCACGCCGCGCGGCACGCTGATGATTCAGGGCACGACTTCCGATGCCGGCAAGAGCACGCTCGTCGCGGGCCTGTGCCGGCTCGCGCGGCGCGGCGGCGTGAAGGTCGCGCCGTTCAAGCCGCAGAACATGGCGCTCAACAGCGCGGTCACGGTGGATGGCGGCGAGATCGGCCGGGCGCAGGCGCTGCAGGCAATCGCGGCGGGCGTGCCCGCGCGCATCGACTTCAATCCGGTGCTGCTCAAGCCGACGAGCGATCGAGGCGCGCAAGTGATCATCCACGGTCCCGCGCATGCGAATCTGGCCGCGCGGGCGTCTCACGAATACAAGCGCACCGCGTTCGATGCCGTGCTCGCGTCCTACGCGCGGCTCACGGCCGAATTCGACGCGGTGATCGTCGAAGGCGCGGGCAGTCCCGCCGAAATCAATCTGCGCGATCGCGATATCGCCAACATGGGGTTCGCGGAACGAGTCGATTGCCCGGTCGTGCTGGTGGCGGACATCGATCGCGGCGGCGTGTTCGCGCATCTCGTCGGCACGCTCGCGTGTCTTTCGGAAAGTGAGCGGGCACGAGTGCGCGGCTTCGTCATCAACCGGTTTCGCGGCGATATCGGCTTGCTGACACCGGGGCTCGAATGGCTCGAAACGCAGACCGGCAAGCCGGTTCTCGGCGTCTTGCCGTATCTGCATGGCCTCACGCTCGATGCCGAGGACATGCTGCCGTCGCAGGCGCGGTCGCGCGGCGCGGAATCGACGCTGAAGGTGATCGTGCCGGCGTTGCCGCGCATCAGCAATCACACGGACTTCGATGCGCTGCGGGCGCATCCGCAAGTCGATTTCGAGTACGTTCGGCCGGGCATGGCGCCGCCGCCCGCCGACTTGATCGTGTTGCCTGGGTCGAAAAGCGTGCAGCGCGATCTGGCGTGGCTGCGTTCGAACGGCTGGGAGCGGGCGATCGAGCGGCATCTGCGCTACGGCGGCAAGGTGCTAGGCATCTGCGGCGGCATGCAGATGCTGGGGCGCACGGTCGACGATCCTTCGGGCGTCGAAGGCGCGGCGGGTTGTGTCGATGGCCTGGGGCTGCTCGATCTCGCCACCGTGCTCACGCCCGACAAGCAGCTCGCAAACGTGACGGGGCGGCTTGTCATCGACGGCAAGGAGGCGCCCGTGCGCGGCTACGAGATTCATATGGGACGCACGAGCGGCGCGGCGCTCGCGCGGCCGGCGGTGGCGCTCGACGACGGCCGCTTCGACGGCGCGGTGTCGCAAGACGGGCAGATCGCGGCGACGTATCTGCATGGCCTCTTCGATACACCCGAAGCCTGTGCCGCGTTGCTCGCGTGGGCCGGCGTGAACGATGCCGCGCCGCTCGACTATCCGGCGTTGCGGGAGGCGTCGCTCGACCGGCTCGCGGATTCGTTCGAGCAGGCGCTGGATCTAAAGGCGGTGCTGGCGGCGTTCGCTTAAGGACGAGCTGCCGCGGGGCGTGCTTTTCCGCATTCAAGTTTTGCAGCAGCGGTCCGTTATCTGATTGTCGGCACGCCGTGACGAGCGGCGGCCTGTGCTCAATCCGATACCAAGAACACGCTCTCATGAAACTTCGCTCCAAGCTTATGCTGCTCGTATTGCCCGTCCTCGCTGCTTGCGGCGGCGGCGGCGGCGACGACAAGACCTGCACGACCGACCTCGGTAATCTGCAGAAATCGTGCGTAACGAATCCGTCGCATACGCTTCCTGAAGGCTTCTGGTACGGCTCGGTGAATTCCGGGCAGTCGCTCGCGGCGCAGACCATCGTCCTCGAATCGGGTCAGTACTTCAGCATCTATTCGCGAGATGGCTCGTTCGTCTGGCTGATCGAAGGCATCATGACGGCGACCGATGGCGCGTTCAGCGACGCGTCGACGGTAGGTTTCCACGAAGCAGGCGCGATCCGTGCCGGCTCGCTCAGCGGCAACTTCACGCAGAAGAGCACGCTCACCGCGACCACCTCGCTCTATGTTCCGCCCGATACCGCCGCCACCGCGTACAACGGCAACTACAACGCGACGTACGACACGCCGATCACCATCAACGACGTGGCGCGCACTTGGACGAGCGCATCGGGCGTCTCGCCGATCTCTTCGATCACCTTCGCGGCGGACGGCACGGCCAAGGGCACGCAGAACGCCTGCACGTTCACGGGCAGCTTCAAGCCGCGCTCGACCGGCAAGCATCTGCTCGATGGCACCTTGAACTTCGCGGGCGGCGCGTCTTGCACGCTCAATAATGTGTCGATGCCCGTGGAGGCCACGGTCGTCAACGGACAGCTCACCGTCGTCGGCGTCACGACGCAGCGGGATCAGGCGTTCTATCTGTCGGGACAGTGAGCCTGTTGCTGGTTTCCTAAAATCCCGGTTCTTTGCTTAGGATTTAGCCCGCCGCGCGCGGGCTTTTTCTCGTCCAGTGTGCCGTGACGCCTCGTACACGTCGCAGCACGACAACAGTTTCTGATACGACAAATACAATTTTTGTACCGTCCGTTTAATAGACACTTTACAATTGTTAACGATTCGCATTTACGCGCTCAGACGGCTCAATTCACCTTTTTTCGAATATCCACGCCTTATGTCACGATCGGTCACCCAGCAAGAAGTCAGTCGCCGCACTGCGGTATCGAAGGCGGTAGAACGTCTTTTCGTGGGACTGGTCGCCGCCGCCGCAATGCAGGCGAGCGCTTACGCGCAAGGCGCGCCGGCGGCGGACGGCACCTCGGCCGATAGCGCCGGTGCTGCTCAATCGACGACCTTGCCCGCCGTGATGGTCAAGGGATCGGCGGCGCCCGGCGATCTGCCCGCGCCCTATGCAGGCGGACAAGTGGCGCGCGGCGGCAGCATCGGTGTGCTTGGAACGGCGAACGTGATGGACCAGCCTTTCAGCACGACGAATTACACCGAGCAGATGATCCAGGACACGCAGGCGCGGACCATCGGCGACCTCGTCGTCAACAACGCGTCGGTGCGCACGGAGCAAAGCGGCGGCGGATTCGGCGACGTGTTCCAGATTCGCGGCTTCGACGTCCAGCCAACCGATGTCGCGCTCAACGGCCTCTACGGCATGGTCTCGGCGGCGCGCGTGCCGGTCAACCTGCTCGAACGCGTCGAAGTGCTGCAAGGCCCGGGATCGCTCATGTACGGCATGGGACCGGGCGGCAGCGTCGGCGGCGCGATCAACATCGTCACCAAGCGCGCCGACGATACCCCGCTCACGCGTCTCACCGCGCTGTATCAATCGAAGAGCCAGTTCGGATTTGCCGCCGATATCGGCCGCCGCTTCGGCGATGAAGGCCAGTGGGGCGTGCGCTTCAACGGCCAGATCAAGGACGGGCAGACCGGCATTGCGCACGGCAACCAATTGCAGGGCGACAGCGCGATCGGCCTCGACTATCGCGGCAAACAGTTGCGTTGGTCGTTCGACGCCTACAACGTCTCCGAGAACACCGACGAGTACCGCTCGCAGATCGGTTTCGGCACCGCGACCGCCGTGCCCGCCGTGCCTTCGGCATACAACAATCTCTATCCCGGCTCGAAGCTCAAGCTGCGCGATTCGGCCGTCATGACGCGCGCCGAGTACGACATCAACCAGTACGTGACCGTGTACGGCGCGGCGGGAGAGCATTACGGCACGTCGCAGCAGAACTTCCCGTATGCGGCGGGCATGACGGCGGCGGGCGAGTTCAGCGCCTATAACGGCTATTACGACCAGTACACGCGCACCAAGACCGTCGATGCGGGCCTGCGCTTTCACTTCGATACCTTCGGCGTCAAGCACACGCTGGTCACGGGCGTGACGAGCCTGAATCAGGAGATCGGCTACTTCTACGCGCTGGGATCGACCGCGGTGGCGTCCAATCTCTATTCGCCGTCGCCCCTCGCACCCGTCGATACCCCGCGCGGCGACATGCAGCGCAGCAGCCAGACGCGCCTGAACAGTCAGCAGGTCATCGATACGATGTCGTTCTTCAACGACCGCGTGCTGCTGACGGGCGGTTTCCGTCGTCAGACGATCGGCCAGGACAATTACGATCCGACCACGGGCGCGCAGCAAAGCTCGCTCGACCAGCAGGCGATCTCGCCGCTCGCGGGCATCGCGATCAAGCCGCTTTCGAATGTTTCCGTGTACGGCAACTTCACGTCGGGTCTTTCGAATGGCGGCACGGCGCCGGCGGGCACCGCGAACGCGGGCCAGGCGTTTGCGCCGTACAAGTCGAACCAATACGAAGCGGGCGTGAAGGCGGATTGGGGCCGCGTGCTGACATCGGTTTCGGTGTTTCAGATCTCGCAGCCCAACGCCGTCACCGATCCCACCACGAATTTCTACGGCTACAACGGCAAGACGCGCGTGCGCGGTCTCGAACTGGCTGCTTACGGCGAAATGTTCCGCAGTCTGCGCCTGATGGCGAGCGCGACGTTCTACGATCCGAAGGTTTCGGGCACGGCGGGCGGCACGCAGGACGGCAACGATCCGGGCGGCGTGCCCAAGTTCGCCTTCAACCTCGGCGCGGATTACGACTTGCCGTGGGTGCCGGGCCTGAGCGTCAACGGGCGGATCATCCATACGGGCGCGCAGTACTACGATTCCAGCGATACCTTGCGCTTGCCGTCGTGGACGCGTTACGACGTCGGCGTGCGTTACGGAATGCGCATCGCGAAGAAGGACGTCGTGTTTCGCGCCAACGTCGAGAATCTCTTCGGCAGCCGGTACTGGATGCAGCAGGGCACCTACGTGACCAACGCCGCGCCGCGGACCTTGCTGATTTCCGCGCAAGTCGATTTCTGATCGCGACTTGAAAAGCCGGGACAGTCGCGCCGCTGTCCGGCTTTTCCTCAATAAAGAATCATCTGCGTACACCGGAACATGGCGATCAGCTTTCCTTCGCCATTGGTGACGCTTGCATCCCACACTTGCGTGCTTCGTCCGGCATGCACGGCCGTCGCCCGCGCGATGATCTTCCCTTCACGCGCCGTCGACACGTGGTTGCTCTTCAATTCGAGCGTCGTGAAATTCTGCGCGTTCTCCGGTAAATGAGCGATGCACGCGTATCCGCAACAGGTATCCGCCAGGCCGACGACCGTTGCCGCATGCAGAAAGCCATTGGGCGCGAGTAACTCCGGCCGGATGACGAGTTCGCCCGTCAACGCGCCTTCTTCGAGTGAAATCAGTTGCACGCCGAGCAACTCGGGCAGACAGCCCTTCTGACGGTTGCGAAGAAAGTCGAGCGTCACATCGGAACGAAGGGGCATGGCGGTCGTTTAGAAGAGATGGGAAGAAAAGGAAAGGGTAGTCCGTTCGGCCAGCGCTTCGCGTGGGCGCCGTTTTGCCGATAATATCAACGGCTCGAAATCATGTATCGGTTCCTAAAACGAAACCGCGCGCAGGGGTATACCGGCGAAGGGCGTCGAACTCAAGCGCGTCGAACAATCTTCTGGACAATTCATGACCGTGATCGTGGTGGCAAATCCGAAGGGCGGCGTCGGGAAAAGCACGCTCGCAACCAATCTAGCCGGGTGTTTCGCGGCAAACGGCGAGTGGGTCGCGCTCGCCGATCTGGACAAGCAGCGCTCCTCGCACGCGTGGCTTTCGCTGCGCCCGGACACGCTGCCAAGAATCGAAGAATGGAATCTCGATGTCGACGCGCCCGCCAAGCCGCCCAAGGGCCTGGAAAAAGCCGTCGTCGATACGCCCGCCGGAGTCCACGGCAACCGGCTCGCGCTCGCGCTGGATATTGCCGACAAGGTGATCGTGCCGCTGCAACCGTCGATGTTCGACATCCTCGCCACGCAAGACTTTCTGTCGAAACTCGCGAAGGAAAAGGCGGTGCGAAAGGGCGCGATTCAGGTCGGCGTCGTCGGCATGCGGGTGGACGCGCGTACGCGCTCGGCGGAACAACTGCATCGTTTCGTGGAAAGTCTCGACTTGCCCGTGCTCGGCTTTTTACGCGACACGCAAAACTACGTGCAACTCGCCGCGCACGGACTCACGATCTGGGACGTCGCCAAAAGCCGCGTGGAGAAGGACCTGGAGCAGTGGCAACCCATCATCGAATGGGTCAGCAAAAAATAAGGCCGGCGGTCCTTGCGGAGCGCCGGCCAAGTCGCGGATGAACTCGGACGATCAGGTCCAGTTCTGCGTCGGCACGTGATCGCGGTTGCCCTTGATGCGGTTCGCTTCATCGACGAAGACGAGGTCCGGCTTCCAGCCCGCCGCGATCTCTTTTTCGTCGACAGCCGCGAAAGCCGCAATGATCACGAGGTCGCCCAACTGCGCGCGCCGCGCCGCCGAGCCGTTCAGCGAGATCATGCCGCTGCCGCGCTCGCCCTTGATGGCATAGGTGGTCAGGCGCTCGCCGTTGTTCACGTTCCAGATGTCGATCTGCTCGTTCTCCAGCAGATTCGCCGCTTCGAGCAGATCCTCGTCGATTGCGCACGAGCCTTCGTAGTGAAGCTCGCAATGCGTGACCGTCGCGCGGTGAATCTTCGATTTGAGCATGGTGCGCTGCATGATGCGTGTGGTTCCTTTACTTCAGATTTCCAGATTGTCGATGAGACGGGTGTTGCCGAGCTTCGCCGCCGCCAGCACGACGAGCGGCGCGCTCGCATCCGCTTCGCCCGGCGCGAGCAGGTCGACGCGCTTGCGCACGCTGATGTAGTCGGGCTTCCAGCCGCGTTCGGCGAGCGCGTTCATGGCCGTGCGTTCGAGCGCGGCCAGATCTTTCTCGCCCGAGAGCACGGCTTCGCGCACCCGATTCAACTGCAGCGCGAGTTGCGGCGCTTCGGCGTGCTCGGCGGCCGACAGAAAGCGATTGCGCGATGACAGCGCGAGACCGTTTTCCTCGCGCACCGTTTCGGCGGCGATGATCTCGGTGGGCAGCGCGAACTGGTGGCACATCTGCCGCACGATCATCAGTTGCTGATAATCCTTCTTGCCGAACACCGCGACGCGCGGCTGCACGCACGACATCAGCTTCATCACGACCGTGCACACGCCGGTGAAGAAGCCGGGGCGGAATTCGCCTTCGAGAATGTCGCCGAGGTTATGCGGCGGATGCACGCGATACTGCTGCGGCTCCGGATACATATCCACTTCGGTCGGCGCGAACAGCACGTAGACGTTCTCCGACTGCAGCCTTTCGATGTCGTCCAGCAGCGTGCGCGGATATTTGTCGAAGTCTTCGTTCGGCCCGAATTGCAGCCGGTTCACGAAGATGCTCGCGACCACCGGATCGCCATGCTGGCGCGCAAGCCGCATGAGCGAAAGATGGCCTTCGTGGAGGTTGCCCATCGTCGGGACGAAGGCGGTGCGGTTCTGACCGCGCAACTGATCGCGCAGTTCGTGAATTGAGCTGATGACTTTCATCGAGCGGGTGTCTCCTGGCGGGCGGCAGCAACAGGCCGCACCGAGGCAAGGGTAGAGAAAATGCTTTTAAGCGGGAGAGTACGCGAGTCTCACGTAAATGGGCGCAAAAGGCTCGGCCTGAGTGATTTCGATCAGCGATTCGCGCGACAACTCCAGCATGGCGATGAAGTTCACCACGACCACCGGTACGCCGCGCGTGGGATCGAATAGCTCGGAGAACTCCATGAAGCGCGCATGCTGCAGGCGCCGCAGGATTACGCTCATATGCTCGCGCACCGAGAGTTCTTCCCGCGAAATCCGGTGATGCTGAACGAGCTTCGCGCGCTTGATGACATCGGCCCAGGCGGAGCGCAGGTCGTTCATGTCGACGTCGGGGAAGCGTTGCGCCGACGCCTGCTCGATATAGACGTCCGCGCGCAGGAAGTCGCGGCCGAGTTGCGGCAACTGGTCGATACGTTGCGCGGCGAGCTTCATCTGCTCGTATTCCAGCAAGCGGCGCACGAGTTCGGCGCGCGGGTCTTCGGCGTCCTCGCCGGTGTCGGCCTTCTTGACCGGCAGCAGCATGCGCGACTTGATCTCGATGAGCATGGCCGCCATCAGCAGATATTCCGACGCGAGTTCGAGATTCGACTCGCGAATCTGATCGACATAGCCGAGATATTGCGCGGTGACATCCGCCATCGGAATGTCGAGCACGTTGAAATTTTGCTTGCGGATGAGGTAGAGCAGCAGGTCGAGCGGGCCTTCGAACGCTTCGAGAAAGATTTCGAGCGCGTCCGGCGGAATGTATAGATCCGTCGGCAGCTTCCAGAGCGGCTCGCCGTAGAGATGCGCGAAAGCGACGCCGTCGATGGTGTCGGGCGTCGAGTCGGTCGCAGGCTTGGCGAGCGCGGCGGCCCGTTCATCTCGCGAGTCGTCCGGGGCCTGACGGCGGGGCGACTGCGGCTCGCGGCCGGCTGTACTCACGTTCAGAAGTTCTGGTAGTAGACGTATGGCGTCTGGTTCACGCGCGCCTTTTGCTGGCGTTCGCGTTCGTCGAGGTCGACCGGCTGCTTGTCCCACAGGAGCGCGCGGCCGCGACGCTGTTCGTCTTCGAGCGTCGGCTTCTGGCTTTTCAACTGATTGATGAACTGGGTGATGTCCGACTGGTACATGATCGGTTTTCCGTTGGCTCGATGCGGTGAGTAGGGAGGACGCGCCCGGCAGCCTTTGCTGGCGCCGATGCCGCGCGGCACTGGGTTCGATCTCCGGGATTTTACAGCAAGCGTGAAGCGGTAACGCATGGGACTTGGGCTGTCACGTAAGCGATTATTGGAACCCGCGGAACCCCGCGAGCGTCTGACCGTCCAAAGCCGCACGACAGCGCGCCCGGCAGCGGTCCGCGGACGGCACGCGGCAAACCACACCGCCGCAAGCCGCCGTTGCACATCCGTGCTCGGTTCCCATGCGAAGCTGTGGTGAAATAGCGCCTGCGCGCCGTGACCGGCTCATCGCATTGCAGCCGCGCGTTCGAGGTTCATCTTTCAGTCTCATTCATTCAGATGCCGGAGGTCACGTTTGGCGGGGCGTTCGTTTGATCCGCTGCGCGCGTTGCGCGCCTGTCCGCCGAAACGGCCGCACATGGCGATGTCCACGTCGCCCGGAATGAAGCGCTTGCCGGCTGCCCTGCGCAGCTTCGTGGCATGTGCGCTCCTGGCGGCCGCTTGGCCTGCGTTCGCCAAGTACGACATCGACATCGACGCGCCGCGCAGCGTCAAGAAGCTGCTGAAGGACCATCTCGATCTGTCGCGCTTCGCCAAGCGCGACGACGTCAGCGACGACCAGTTCCAGTTCCTCGTCACCGCCGCGCCGAAGGACGTGCGCGACCTCGTCGCGACCGAAGGCTATTTCACGCCGGTCGTGCGCACCGACGTGACGACCGATGGCGACAAGCGCAAGGTGACCGTCAGCGTCGATCCAGGTCCGCAAACGAAGATCGCCTCCGTGCAACTGCATTTCACGGGCGCGGTGACGACCGAAGACCGCAATCAGGAGAACGCCGCGCGTTTCGCGTTTTCAGTGAACGAAGGCGATCCGTTCTCGCAAGGCGCGTGGGACGACGCCAAGAACGCCGCGTTGCGCGCGCTCCAGTCGCGGCGCTATCTCGGCGCGAAAATCGTGCGCTCGCAGGCGCGCATCAATCCGCGCGCGCACCTCGCCGATCTCTCCGTGACCTTCGACAGCGGTCCGACCTTCACATTCGGCAAGCTCGATATCAGCGGCACGAAGCGCTATCCGGAAAAGATCATCGACAACGTGAACCCGATTCATCCGGGCGAGATCTACGACGTCTCGCGCGTGAACGAACTGCAACGCCAGGTGCAGAACACGCCGTATTACGCGAGCGTGGCCATCGACGCGGACAACGACGTCAACAAGCCGCTCGAAACGCCGGTGCATCTGAAGGTGAGCGAGTATCCGTACAACAGCATCCGCTACGGTGTGGGTTATGCGACCGATACCGGCTTTCACGTGCAGGGCGCCTACAGCTATCTGAATACGTTCAACGCGGCCTATCCGTTCACCATTTCCGGCCGGCTCGATCAGACGCAGCAGTACGGCCGCGTGCAACTCGCGATGCCGCCCGATTCGCGCGGCTGGGTCAACGCGGTGTTCGGCTCCTACACCATCACCGACGTATCGAGCACAAAGATTTATAGCGGACGCGTGGGCGTGCAGCGCTCGCGTTCGACGCAGAACATCGACACGACGTATTCGCTCGCTTTCTACGACGACCGCATCACGCAAAACGAGCCGAATCCGTCGACGGCGCGCGCGCTCGTGCCCGCGTGGACGTGGGTGCGCCGCGATGTCGACGATCCGCTGTTTCCGCGTCGCGGCAACATCATTCGCGCGGAAGCAAGCTTCGCGGTGAAAGGCTTGATGACCGATCAGACCTTTGCGCGTCTCTACACCAACGCGCTGCAGTATCTGCCGATCACGAAGAACGATCTCTTCGTGTTTCGCGCGGAATTCGGCGGCGTGTTCACGAGCGGGCCGTCGAGCGGCGTGCCGGCGTCCCTGCTGTTTCGCGCGGGCGGCGCGAATTCGGTGCGCGGGTATAGCTATCTGAGTATCGGCAACAATGTGGCGGGATCGATCTTGCCGACCAAGTACATGGTGACGGGCAGCAGCGAGTATCAGCACTGGTTCACGCACGATTGGGGCGGCGCGGTGTTCTTCGACATCGGCACGGCGACGGATACCTGGAGCGAGCGCGTCTTCCAGCCGGGCGTGGGCGTCGGCGCGCGCTGGCGCAGTCCGGTCGGGCCGGTCAACGTGGACGTGGCCTACGGGCTCAAGAACAAGAGCATCAAGCCGTATCTGACGCTCGGCATTGCGTTCTGAACGGGCGCACGAGCGATGGTGGATATCAAGGGCATGACGGAATCGAGCGCACAAGGAAGCAAGGACGAGCCGCGTTGGGATGAAGCGGGCGGCGTCGTTGCGTCCGATGCTGACGCGGGCGGCGGCAATAACGGCGGCAGCGGCGGTTCCGGCGACGATAAAAAGCCGCGCCGCGGCGGCTTCAGGCGTTTCATGCGCTGGTTGGGCGTGCTCGCGCTGGTCATCGTTCTGATCGTCGTGCTTGCCATCGGCACCGTGTTGTTTGTGCTCAACACCGAGCGCGGCACGCGTTACGCGTGGCAGGCGGCGACATCGCTGCTCAAGGGTCAGCTGACCGGCAAGCTCGATGGCGGCGCTATCGCCACCGGCGCGAGTCTGCGCGATGTCCACTGGAAGAGTCCCGACGGCAAGGGCACGGACATAGCGGTCGACAGCGTTTCGGGACGCTGGGCGCTCACGCGCGAGCCGCTGCGCTTTACCATCGATTATCTGCATGTCGGCACCATCGACGCGCGCATCGCGCCTTCGCAAGAAAAGTCGACGAAAACGGAACTGCCGAAGGATTTGCGCCTGCCGATCCAGCTTGCCATCCGCGACCTGAGCGTGGAAAAGCTGCGGTTGCATCAGGGTGCGACGACCACCGAATTCTCGCGCCTGCTCTTTAACGGCGGCAGCGACGGGCAGCATCATCAGGCGACGGTGCAGCGGCTCGACACGCCGTTCGGCGCGGTGACGGCATCCGCGAAACTCGACGGCGGCGCGCGTCCGTTCCCACTTTCCGGCGATGCCGGCTACACCGGCAAGCTAAACGGCGAAGCGGTGCAGGTGGGCGCGCGATTATCGGGCTCGCTGGAAGACCTCATTGCCGACATCGACGCCAGCGGCATGAAGCTCAACGGCCGCGCGTATGTCGAAGCGCTGCCGTTCGGCGACGTGCCGCTCAAGCTCGCCATCGTCAATGTCGATCACGTCAATCCGCAAGCGTTCAGCCCGGGCGCGCCGTTCGCCGACCTCGCCGTGAGCGCCGAAGTGAAGCCGGTCGAGAACGCGCCGGGCTTCGTGGTGAGCGGGCCGGTGTCGATCGTCAACGCGAAGCCGGGCGCCATCGACAAGAAGCTGCTGCCGCTCATCGACGCGCACGCCAACGTGCGGCTCGATGCCTCCGCGCAAAGCATCACCGATCTAAACGTGCGTCTCGTGAAAGACGCGACCGTGACGGGTGGCGGCTCGCTCAAGGGCGGCGACGGCAAGTTCGACCTCAAGGTGGCGAAGCTCGACCTCAACGCAATCGAAGCGAGCGTGCGTCCGACCGATTTTTCCGGGCCGATCAGCGTCGTGCTTGCGGGCGATACGCAAACCGTCACCGCCAACCTGAACGATCCGAAAGCGGCGATCCGCGCGCAAGCCAAGGTGAAGCTCGACCCGAAGCAGACCGCGCTCGACGAAGTCAAGCTGACCGTCGGCAAGGGTCGCGTCGAAGCGAACGGTGTGCTCAAGAAAGATACGAATTCGAGCTATGACCTGAAGGCGAAATTCATCGACTTCAATCCGCTTCTGCTCACGCAGCAGTTGCTTCAGCCGAAGCCCGCGCCCGTCAGGAAAGGCACGCAGAAGAAGCCCGCGCCCGCGCGCGTGATCGAGGCGCGCGTGAACGGCACGCTGGCCGCATCCGGCAGACTCGCGCCCGAACTCACCACCAAGGCGACCTTCAAACTCGCCGACAGCATGTACGACAACTTGCCGCTCACCGGCGAAGGCACGGTGCAACTGGCGGGCATGCGGCTCTTGCCAAGCGCGGCCAAGTTGTCTGTCGCGGGCAACGATGTCGATCTGAACGGCAGTTTCGGCGCGCCCGGCGACCGGCTGCGTTTTCGCGTCGATGCGCCGCAACTCGAGCGCCTCGGCTTCGGTCTCGCGGGGACGGTGAAGGCGGACGGCGATCTGACCGGCTCGATTGCGCATCCGAACGTGGCGGCGAATTATCAGGCCGATGGCGTCGTGTTCGGCGCGAACCGCCTCGGTCATGCGGAAGGTCGCGCGGACATTCGCGATGGCTCGAACGGCGCGCTCGTCTTCACGCTGAAAGCGCGCGATGCGAGCACCTCGGGCATCGAAGTCGCCACGCTCGATGCGAACCTCAACGGCACACGCATGCATCACACGCTCGACGTGACCGCGACCGGCAAGGTTCAGGGGCAGCCGGTGAATCTCGCGCTCGGCGCGAACGGCAAGTTCACCGATGCCGCCGACGGCCCGCATTGGGACGGCACGATCACGAAGCTCACCAACAAGGGCACGCCGTCGGTCAACCTCGAACAGCCGCTGACCGTGAGCTACGGTCCGGCCAGGCTCGTGCTCGGCGCGACGCGGCTCGTCGCGGAAGGCGCGGCGCTCAATCTCAAGTCGTTCGCGCTCGATCACGGCCGCATCCAGTCGGCCGGCACGTTGACGAATCTCTCGGTGCCGCGGCTTCTGGCCGTGCGTCAGGAAATGACGGGCGAGGAGCCGCCGATCCGCACCGACCTCGTCTTCGATGGCGACTGGAACTTCTCGCTCGGCGCCACGGCGACGGGTTATGCGCAGATCAAGCGCCGCAGCGGCGATGTGACCGTGGAAGGCACCCGTGGCGTCTCGGCGCTCGGCATCAACGACATCTCGGCGCGCGCCGATTTCTCCAACGGCAATACGCTCAACGCGACGCTGCGCGCGCAGGCGACGCGCATCGGCGTGATCGAAGCCAACGCGCACACGCCGCTCGCCAATCGCGACGGCATGCTGACCGTGGTCGACGAAGCGCCGCTTTCCGGCGCGATCAACGCGAATATCCCCGAACTGCGCACCACCGGCGGGCTGCTCGGCCCGAGCTATCTGCTGGGCGGCAAGCTTGCGCTCAAGTTGAGCATCGCGGGGATCGTCGCCAAGCCGAATCTGTCTGGGTCGCTGACGGGCGACAATCTTTCGGCGACGGTCGTCGATCAGGGCGTTCAGTTGAAGGACGGCATCATTCGCATTGCGCTGTCGGAGAATCTGGTGGACTTCCAGCAGGTGGAGTTCCACGGCGCGAGCGGCACGTTGCGCGCGACGGGCAAGGTGCGGCTCGATCAGGCACAGCCGGACCTCACCGCGAGCATCATCGCGGACAAGCTGGAACTGTTCGCCTCGCCCGACCGGCAATTGTCGCTTTCGGGCAGCGCGAGTATCGCGAACGCGGGATTGCAGGGCGGCATGGCGATCAACGGCAAGTTCACCGTCGATCACGCGCTGTTCGACTTGCCGGAATCCGGCGCGCCATCGCTCGGCGACGACGTGGTCATCGAACGTCCCGATGGCACCATCAAGGGCGAAAACACGACGAAGCAGACGGTGGCCGCAACGGAAAAACCGGTTGGACCGTTCACGCCGCGGGCGAATATCGACATCGACCTGGGGCAGCGCTTTCGCTTCAAGGGCGCCGGCGCGGATCTCGGGCTTGCCGGCGTCATCAGTGTGACGAGCGCGCCGAACATGCCGCTGCGCGCGGTCGGCAATGTGCGCGTAACGACGCCGGGTTCGAGTTACACGGCGTTCGGGCGCAAGCTCAACATCGAGAATGGCTTCTTCACGTTCAACGGACCGGTGGCGAACCCCGGCATCAATGTCCTCGCGATGCGGCGCAATCAGGAAGTCGAGGCGGGCGTGCAGGTGACGGGCACGGTGCAGGCGCCCGTGGCCAAACTCATTTCCGAACCGAGCGTGCCTGACAACGAAAAGCTCTCGTGGCTCTTGTTCGGTCATGGCACGGATCAGGGCAATAACGTCGGCCAGCAGAGCGCAATGACGAGCGCACTCGCGTTGCTCGGCAGCACGGGCGGCAAGCGTATTGCGCAGACCTTCGGGCTGGATGAATTCACCATCGGTTCGAGCGAAGTGGGCCTGACCGATCCGCAAGTGGTGATGATCGCCAAGGCCATCAACGAGCGGCTGGTGATTGGCTACGAGCAGGGTCTGCAATCGGCCAGCAACGCGATCAAGGCGACACTGAGCCTGTCGCGATTCTGGTCGGTGACGGCGTATGGCGGGACGTTCCAGGGCGTCGATCTGTCTTACACACGGCGCTTCAATTCGTGGATGCGGCTCTTTTCGTCGACGACGCCCACGCGGTCGGAGCGGGCGGCGGCTTCGTCGGCCGCGGCGGCATCCGAGGTGGAGTCGACCACGGAGTAGATCGCTTTGAAGACGTAAGGGGAGAGGGGCATGCGAGTCGATCGCGTGCCCCTTTTTATTTTTACGCCGCACCCGTAACTGATGCCCTATTGCTGATCCCAAAGTCCGCTTCTGATCTGATCGTTCTCAAAGCGCGGGAAAATCCGCAAGAACATTCTCAATATGGATGCGTTACATCAACGATTTATGTAGGAACTTTGTAGTTTTAAGCGTGTTCCTAATCGTTCGCATGGCCCGAGTCAGCATACTCAGCCTTTCGTCAGGAAGCGAGTATGAATTGTTCACGACGCGACCTGACGAATTTTCAAATCGGGCTCAGTCACTCAGGTGACGACTAAGGAATACTTATTATGAAGAAGATCATTCTTCCGCTGGTCGCGGTGTCCATGTCTCTCGCAGGCGCTGCCGCGCACGCCGCACCGGCAGGTAACGGTGGCACGCTGACCATCAACGGAGAGCTGACGGCCAACACGTGCACGGTAAGCGGCAATGCTCAGGGCAACAACTTCACCGTGACGCTGCCGGCGCTTGCCGCAGCGGAACTGACGGACGCCGGCTCGACCGCGGGCGCCACCGGCTTCAACATTGCGCTGTCCAACTGCACGCCGGCCACGGGCAACGTGCACACGTTTTGGGAATACGGCGCGAACACGCTGGCCGACGGCAACCTGAAGAACAACGGCACGGCGACCAACGTCGAAGTCCAGTTGCTGGACTACAACGGCTCGGCCCAAGCCATTGACGTGAGCAAGGCCGACGGTGCGCAGCAGTCGCAAGACGTTGCAATCACGAGCGGCAGCGCAAGCCTGCAATACGCAGCGCAGTACAGCTCGCCGATGGGCGCCGCAACCGCGGGCACGGTGACGAGCCAGGTGACCTACTCGATGGTCTATCAGTAAATCGATTCGCAAACGAGGACGCCCTCGCGGCGTCTTCGTTTAACCCTCGCACGGCGCGCGGGGTCGAGTCATCGCGTCACCGCAAATTTTGTTGAATGTCATGAGTTTCCGAAAAGTCGTTTTTAGCGCAGTGACAGCGGGTGTGCTCGCTCTCGTTGCGATCCTGCCGTTTGCAGCCAATGCGTCCGTCGTCGTCGCGGGCACGCGCGTGGTGTACAACGCCACGGATAGCGAAGTGACGCTTAAGCTGTCCAACGCGGGAAAATCGCCGGCCTTGACGCAGGTGTGGCTCGACAAGGGCGATCCCAAGGTCGATCCGGCTCAGATCGATCTTCCATTTGTGCTCACGCCGCCGTTTGCGCGTATCGACCCGGGCAAGGCGCAGACCGTCCGTATCGCCTATACCGGCGAAGCGCTGCCGAAAGATCGCGAAACCCTGCTCTGGTTCAACATGCTGGAAGTGCCGCCGAAGCCAACCGAAGCTCAGGCCGGCGCGAACTACGTCCAGCTCGCGTTCCGCTCGCGCCTGAAGTTTTTCTTTCGCCCGCAAGGTCTGCCGGGCAGCGCCGACGACGCACCGGGCAAGCTCACATGGCGGCTGTCGTCGCAAGGTGGCAAGTCCGCGCTCGTGGTTTCGAATCCGGCGCCTTATCACGTGACGATCATCGACGCTCATGTGGGCGAAGGCGAACATGCTGCCCGATTCGATGAAGGCGGCATGGTGCCACCGGGTGGCGAGCTCACGCTGCCACTGTCCGGTAAGGCGACCGCGAACGGCCAGGTCTCGTTCACGACCTTGAACGACTACGGCGGTCCCACGAAGCACGAGGCAGCGATCCACTAAGACGCGCTGCATGCGGGCTATCTGACCCATTCACGAGCGACGCGAAGGATGTCGATTCCTTCGCCATCGGTCGGCCACACGCCGGGCGCGAATAGCCTGGCGTTCACGTACACCAAGACTTAATCGTCGCGAGGCAGCGAGCCCCGGATGCCGATGTTTCCCATCGGTGGGGAGCGGTGTTGCCCGCGAATCCGGCTCGATATGAATGAACGCTGCATGGAATCGAATTCGAGGTTCGCTCTCTCGCTGAGTCGGACCAGCGTCGCCGTGATGCTCGCCTTCGCCGCGGCGCATGCCAGGGCCGATGCGAACACGCCGGCTCGCATGGACACTTCGTCATCGTCCGGGGTGCGGCCGGATCGGGCTCAGGCCTCGTCCGATGTCAAGGCTGCATCGAGTGGTGCGGTTGCATCGACGGCATCGACGGCATCGACCTCGACGGCATCGGCCGCATCGGCCGCGCCCGAGTCCGTAGAGTTCGACCCGGGCTTCCTGCGCTTCGCGGGCGCGGCGGTCATGGACGTCAGCCGCTTCGACAAGGGCAACATCGCACTGGCCGGCAATTACCGCGCCGCACTGTACGTGAACGGCGTGTGGCTCGGCATGACCGCCATCACATTGCGCAATGTCGGCGCGCCGGACCATCGCGCGGTCCCGGTCTTCGATCGCGATCTGCTCGCGCGCGCGGGCGTCGATACCATGCGCCTGCCCGATTCCGCGTTAGCGCAACTCGACGCCGCGAACGGCACGGGCGGCGTGGCGCTGCCGGACCTGATCCCGCAGGCGACGGCCACCTTCGACATGGGCGAACAGCGCCTCGACGTGAGCGTGCCGCAAGCGATGATGAGCCGCAACGCGCGCGGCTGGGTCGATCCGAAGCTGTGGGACGAAGGTGTGCCAGCCGCGACCTTGCAGTACAACGCCAACGTGTATCGCTCGAATGGCGGCGGCGTGTCGAACACTCAGGGTTATCTGGGCGTGACGGCGGGTCTCAACTTCGACGCCTGGCGTTTTCGCTACAACGGCAACGTCACGACATCGTCGTTTGGCGGCACGCATGCACAGAGCCTGCAGACGAATGTGCAGCGCTCGCTGATTCCGCTCAAGAGCCAGTTGACGCTCGGCGACTCCTACACCGACGGCTCGATCTTCGATTCGTTCGGCGTGCGCGGCGTGCAGCTCGCAACCGACGACCGCATGTACCCCGAATCGCAGCGCGGCTATGCGCCGATCGTGCGGGGAATCGCCAATACCAACGCGAACGTTCAGGTCAAGCAAAACGGCAATCTCATCTACGAGACGACGGTCGCGCCGGGTCCTTTCGAGATCAACGATCTCTACCCGACCGGCTACGGCGGCGACCTGCAGGTGATCGTCACCGAAGCGGACGGCAGCCAGCACGTTGCATCCGTGCCGTATGCCGCGCCCGTGAATTCGCTGCGCGAGGGGCGTTGGCGCTTGAACGTGGCAGCGGGCCAGTATCGCAATTCGAGCGAATCGGGCCATCCGTATGTCGTGCAGGCCGGTGTGCAGCACGGCGTGAACAACCTGGTCACGCTGTATGGCGGCTCGATCGTCGCCGAAGACTACATTTCGGCGGCGCTCGGCGCGTCGCTCAACACGTCGGTCGGTGCATTCGCCTTCGACGCGACGCAAGCCAATGCGAATCTGCCGAAATCCGGCAGCCGGAGCGGACAGAGCCTTCGCCTTTCGTTCTCGCGCAGCTTCACGCCGACGAACACCGACGTCACGCTCGCGGCATACCGTTATTCGACGAGCGGCTTCCTCGGGTTCCGCGACGCCATGAACCTGCGCGACCTCGAATCGAAGGGCACCGCGTTCATGAGCAACGGCATCCAGAAAGGTCGCCTGCAGCTCACGCTCAACCAGAACCTCGACAAGTGGGGCTCCATTTACGCATCGGGCTACACGCAGAACTACTGGAACAAGCATGGCAACGATACCGCGTTCCAGGTCGGCTACAACACGAACGTCGGGCGCGTCGGCGTGGGGGTTTCGGCTTCGCGCGAACTCGACACGTCAACCGCGAACTGGGACAACCGCGTGATGCTCACGCTGAGCGTTCCTCTCGATCTGGGCACGAACATCGCCAATTCGACGACGAGCTTCTCGCACGACTCGCGCGACAACACGAACCAGATTCAGGAAACCTTCACGGGCACGCTCGGCAAGGACTATGAGATGAACTACGGCGTGAGCGCGGGCCACACATCGGGTGATTCCGGCAGCCACAGCGACAGCCTTAGCGCCAACGTCGGCTATTTCTCGCCTGTCGCGCAGTTGCGCGCGAATGTTGGCCGCGCCAACGGATACACGCAGGCAGGCGCGGGTGCGTCCGGTTCCGTGGTCGCATACGGGGGCGGTCTGGTGTTGTCACCGCAAAGCGGCGACACGTTGGCGATTGTCGAGGCGAACGATGCCGCCGGAGCGCGCATTGCCAGTTCGCCCGGTGTGCGTCTGAACGGCGCCGGCCGCGCGGCCGTGGCGGGCATGCAGCCGTATTCGCAGAACGCGGTGGAGATCGACACCAAGGGCTTGCCGATGGGCGTGCAGCTCAAGACCACCGAGCAGCACTTTGCACCAACGGCCGGCGCGGTGTCGCTCGTGAAGTTCGATACCGAAGACCGAGGCCGCGCAATCGTCATGCGCTTGCGTCGTCTGAACGGCGAGCCGGTGCCGTTCGGCGCGGACGTGCTGGATGCGAGCGGCGAATCCGTTGGCGCCGTGACGCAGGGCAGCCGCGCGATGTTGTATAGCAAGGCCGCGAGTGGCGATCTGATCGCCCGTTGGGGCTCGGCGGCCGATCAGAGTTGCAAGGTGCATTACGCGTTGCCCGAAGCCGACGGGAGCCGGGCGGCATCGACTGCCTTCGCGGATGCAGCCTGCAACTAAGCCGATATCTCCACGACATGAATCTGCAATCGACAAAGACCCGCACGAGCGGCGGCAACATGAACACGTTTGAATGACTATGCGCACACTTGGATCACTTCTGGCTAATCTCGCCGTCACCATCGCCGTCACCGCGACCGGTTCGGCATTCGGAGCGGATGCCACGCTCAACTTCACCGGCACCATCGTGCCCCCGTCCTGCACGGTGGACACCGCTTCGGCGAATCAGACGATCAATCTGGGCAGCGCCAATATCCTCGACTTTCCGAGCGTGGGATCGACGATGAATCCCACGGCGTTCAGCCTGAAGCTGACCAACTGCACGCCGGGCACCACGGTATCGATGGCCGTATCGGGCCAGTCCGACACCGTTCCGAGCGTGCTCAAGAACACCGGCACCGCGACGCAGACCGGCGTGCAACTGCTGCAGGCGAGCAGTGCGGGCGGGACCACCGGTACGGTCGTCACGCTTGGCAACACCTCCAATCGCGGCCAAGTGGACGCGACCAACGCCATGACCATTCCGATGGTGGCGCAGTTCTATCGTCTTGGAACGATGACAGCGGGCACGGTGACGACCTCGGCGACGGTCAACTTCACCTACAACTGACGCGCGCGTGACTTCGACACCCTTTGACGGAATAGCGATATGAAAGGCATCGGATTTGCCCGGCTGCGACGATATGCTTGGATCATCTTGTCGAGCGCGCTGGTTTTGACAGGCGGAATGCAGGACGCATGGGCCGACGCTTGCACGGGCGGAGGTCAGAGTGTGCAGGCCATTCTCCCCGCGACGATTTCGGTGCCGCGCGACTTGCCGGTGGGCGCCATTCTGGCGCCCTGGAGCATCACGTCGATGGTCAACTACGTGTGCACCATGTCGACGACATCCGGTTCCGGCATGTATTCGAAGTTGAATGTCGCATGGCCGAAAAGCAGCGTGACGATTGCGAGCACACCGGGTCCAGGTCTCGCGTCCTATACGGTCTTGCAGACCAATGTGCCCGGCGTTGGCATGGCCATCGCGTTCGACGGCGAGCCGAGTTCGTGTGGCGGCGCGGATTGGCTCGACGTGGTGTCGCCCTCCGTGCGGCCGCCCTACGTGGGCTGGACCTGTACCGCCGTTGGTTCCAACCTCAAAAACTATGGGCGTTGGGCAGTTGCGCTCGTGAAGACAGGCGTTGTGAGCGCGGCGGGTGTGCTGGGCGCGCAGACGCTGGCGAGCTCAAGCTCCATGATCAATTTTGTCCCGGACAGCCCGGGCACCACGCCTTTTTATCTGATCGTCCCGGCGGTGACGGTCGTCCCGCTTACCTGCCAGACCCCCGATGTGCCGGTGCCGCTCGGCACCCATTTTCCGGTGGAGATGGCGTCTGTCGGTGCGACTACCGCGGCGGTCCCGTTCAACATCAGCCTCAACAATTGTCCCTCGGGGATGAATGGCGTCCTGTATGAAATCGATCCCACGACCAGTGTGCTTAACAGTTCGCAATCCGTCGTGGCGCTCAATGGCTCGTCGTCGGCCACGGGCGTGGGCGTGCAGCTACTGGATGGCTCCGGCGCGGTGTTTCCGCTGAGCACGACGAAAGCATTCTCCGGCTATAACAGTTCCACGGGTGGCAGCTATGTCATCCCGATGAAGGCGCGTTACTACCGAACCGGTACCGTGACGCCCGGTCCGGCGAACACGTCGATGATCCTCACCATGATCTATCAATAGGCATCGCCGGGCAGCGCTGCTCAGGTTGCTTGCCACGGACAGACGTCCGAAAAAAAACGCCCATCAAGAGGGGCGTTCCTGTTTCGAGCGTCGCGGTTGTCGTTCAGCGCACCCGCATTCCCGGCGTGGCCCCGCCATGCGGTTCGAGAATATAGAGCCCCGGCTCCTTCTTCTCGTCGGCGGCGGACGCCGCCAGCACCATGCCTTCCGACAGGCCGAACTTCATCTTGCGCGGCGCGAGATTGGCGACCATCACGGTCAGCTTGCCGATTAGATCCTGCGGCTGATAAGCCGAACGAATACCCGAGAACACATTGCGCGTTTTCTCTTCGCCGATATCGAGCGTCAGTTGCAAGAGCTTGTCGGAGCCTTCGACCGTTTTGCAATCGACGATCTTCGCGATACGCAGATCGATCTTCGAGAAGTCGTCGATGGAGATGACGCCTGGCGTCTCTTCGTTCGCTTGCTTCTTGGCGGGCGCCGCGCTCTTAGCCGCACTCGCACTTGTAGCAGCGGCAGAAGCAGCGGCCGCTTCCGGCGCCGCCTGCAACGACTCGCGATTCGCCGCGAGCAAGGCCTCGATCTGCTTCGGGTCGACGCGCGTGGTCAGATGCTTGTACGCGTTCACGGCATTGGCCGACGACAGCGGCATGTCCGCATCCGCCCAGACGAGCGGCGCGATGCCGAGGAACGCCTCGACCGCTTCGATCAGCTTCGGCAACACCGGCTTCAGCGCAAGCGACAACAGGCGGAACGCCTCCAGACTCACGCTGCAAGTCTCGTGCAACGCGACCGAGTTGGCCGGGTCCTTCGCCTGTTCCCAGGGCTTCGCGGTATCGACGTAGCCGTTGACGGTATCGGCGAGATCCATGGTCGTGCGCAGCGCGCGGCCGTATTCGCGTGACTCGTAGAAGCCCGCAATCTGCGGAATCGCGGCGCGCAGTTGCGCAAGCAGCGGATGCTGCATCGCGCTGTCCTGCACGCGGCCGTCGAAGCGCTTCAGAAGAAAGCCCGCCGCGCGGCTCGCGATATTCACGTATTTGCCGACGAGATCGCTGTTCACGCGCGCCTGGAAGTCTTCCAGGTTGAGGTCGATGTCTTCCATCGTGCTGTTCAGCTTGGCCGCGAAGTAGTAGCGCAGCCATTCCGGATTGATGCCGGTATCGATCACGCTTTGCGCCGTGATGAACGTGCCACGCGACTTCGACATCTTCGCGCCGTCGACGGTCAGAAAGCCGTGCGCGAACACGTTCGTCGGCGTGCGATGACCGGAGTATTCGAGCATCGCGGGCCAGAAGAGCGTGTGGAAATACAGAATGTCCTTGCCGATGAAGTGGTACTGCTCGGTCTTCGAACCGGGCTTCACCCATTCATCGAAATTCAGGCCGATACGGTCAGCGAGATTCTTGAAGCTCGCGTAATAGCCGACCGGGGCGTCGACCCAGACGTAGAAGTACTTGCCCGGCGCACCGGGGATTTCAAAGCCGAAGTAGGGCGCGTCGCGCGAGATGTCCCAGTCGGCGAGCTTGGCCTCGCCCTTGTCGCCGAGCCATTCGCGCATCTTGTTCGTGGCTTCGGGCTGCGCGAGTCCGCCGACCCAGCCGCGCAGGAAGTCTTCGCAACGCGGGTCCGACAGGCGGAAGAAATAATGCGTGGAAATCTTGCGGATGGGCGTCGCGCCCGACACCACCGAATACGGGTTGATGAGTTCGGTGGGCTGATAAGTCGAGCCGCAAACCTCGCAATTGTCGCCGTACTGGTCCTTCGCGCCGCACTTCGGGCACTGGCCCTTGATGAAGCGGTCCGGCAGGAACATTTCCTTGACCGGATCGTAGGCCTGTTCGATGTCGCGCGCGTCGATCAATCCCGCTTCCTGGAGCGCGGCGTAGATGGTGTTGCAAAGGACGCGGTTTTCCTCGGCATCGGTCGAATAATAGTTGTCGAAGGAAATGCCGAAGCTGTCGAAGTCGCGCTTGTGCTCTTTCCAAACGCGTTCGATCAGCGCTTTCGGCGTGATGCCTTCTTTTTCGGCGCGCAGCATGATGGGCGTGCCGTGGGTATCGTCGGCGCCGACGTAGTAGACCTCGTGGCCATGCATGCGCAGCGTCCGAACCCAGATGTCCGTCTGAATGTATTCGACCATATGGCCGATATGAATCTGACCGTTCGCATACGGCAACGCGGACGTGACGAGGATCTGGCGAGCGCCGTTCTTGACGGCGGGCGCGGCGGTGGCGATGGCTGAAATCGGTGCTGACATAAGGCGCGGCCCGGAGGAAATGCAGAAGTTGATCGAAGAACGCAAAAAAAGCGATTTTCGATTTTAGCAGGGAGGGGAAGGAAGACGGGGAGGCGGGGAGACGGGGAGACTTGGGCGCGGCAGCCGAAAACCATCGCACCAAAAAAAACCGGGGTCCAAAACCGGGCCCCGGAGCAACAACGACAAGAGGAGAATGGCAGGTGGCGGCCTCGCCGCGCGCCTACCGTAAAGACAGACACGCGCCGTGCGCCCAAGTTTCAAATTTTTTTCAGGCGGCTTCGCGCGCTTTGCCACGCTGCGCCGGCATCTGCCGATTCTCCTTATAAATCAGAAATTTATTGCACTTGGCCCGGCTGTGCCGTCGCGCGCAGGTAAATTTCCACGCGACGATTTTGTGCGCGGCCTGCTTCGGTCGAGTTGTCGGCGATCGGCTGGTTCTGTCCCATGCCCTGCGACGACAGACGCTGACCGGCGACACCGTGCGTGGCGATATAGGAAGCCACGCTTTGCGCGCGATTCTGCGACAGCGTCTGGTTGTAAGCCGCCGTGCCGGTGTTATCCGTATGGCCGATCACGTTGGCGATCAACTCCGGATGCTGCTGCAACGTTTGCGTGACGGAGTTCAGAACCGGATCGAACGTCGGCTTGATCGCGTAGCTGTTGGTGTCGAAAGAGATCGAGTTCGGGATGTTGACCTTGAGCGATCCGTCTTGCTGCTCGGTCACCTGCGTGCCGGTGCCCTTTGAGTCGCCGGAAATCTTGTTGCGAATGGCTTGCCAGTTGTAGCCGGTCACACCGCCGACAGCCGCGCCTGCAGCCGCGCCGATTGCCGCGCCCTTGCCGCCGCCGAAAATCGCACCGAGGCCAGCGCCGGTCGCGGCGCCGACGCCTGTGCCGACCGCCGCATTGTTACCCTGCTCCGTCGCGCAGCCCGCGACCAGTGCGCCAGCAACGACGAAAACCGACAAACGGGTCATCAACTTCAACTTCATGTTTGATCTCCTTGAATCAACGAGCGATTCGGCGCGCCGCGCCGACAGTACGTAAGGGTCTTCGGACGTGCGTCCGGACGAACCTCTACAATTATGAGAAATGAGAGCGCGTCAGTCGCCAGTGGCGATGCATCCCCGGAAACAATTACCGCGCGCAATAGTGCAATGCGCGGGGACGCGGCGCAACGGCTCTAACAATTACTTTCACTTTCCTCAGTTTGTTGCAATGCGCCGTCGCATCAGCACAAACCATTCCATGGAGTTGCAATGAGTATCGACCGCGCGAAGATCGACGCCGCACTAGCCACACTGACCGATCCGAACACCAGCCGCAAGTTCGTCGATACCAAAAGTATCCGCAACGTTTCGCTACAAAACGGCACGGTCTCGGTGAGCGTCGTACTGGGCTATCCGGCGCGTACGCAGTTCGCGGCCACGGCCAAACTGTTCGAGGATGCGTTGCGTGCGGTGCCCGGCGTGGAAGACGTCGTCGTCGATGTGTCCTCGCAAGTCGTCGCGCACGCGGTACAGCGCGGCGTAAAGCTGCTGCCGAACGTCAAGAACATCATCGCGGTGGCGTCGGGCAAGGGCGGCGTCGGCAAGAGCACGACAGCCGCGAACCTCGCGCTCGCACTGGCGGCGGAAGGCGCCAATGTCGGCATGCTCGACGCGGACATCTATGGCCCGTCCTTGCCGATGATGCTCGGCATCTCCGGCCGGCCGGAGTCGCCCGACAATCAGTCGATGAATCCGCTGATCGGTCATGGCATTCAGGCGAATTCCATCGGCTTTCTGATCGAGCAGGACAACCCGATGGTCTGGCGCGGCCCGATGGTCACCTCCGCGCTCGAACAACTGCTGCGTCAGACCAACTGGAAAGACCTGGATTATCTCGTCGTCGACATGCCGCCGGGCACGGGCGACATTCAGTTGACGCTCTCGCAGAAAGTGCCGGTGACGGGCGCGGTGATCGTCACCACGCCGCAGGACATCGCGCTGCTCGACGCCAAGAAGGGCCTCAAGATGTTCGAGAAGGTCGGCATTCCCATTCTCGGCATCGTCGAAAACATGAGCACGCATATCTGCTCGAATTGCGGGCACGAGGAGCATATCTTCGGCGCGGGCGGCGGCGAGCGCATGGCGAAGGAATACGGCGTCGAGATTCTCGGCCAGTTGCCGCTCGATATCGCGATTCGAGAACGCACCGATGCCGGTCAGCCGACAGTCGTTTCGCAGCCGGAAAGCCGGATTGCCGAGACGTATCGCGCGATTGCGCGGCGCGTGGCGATTGCCATTGCCGATCGTCAGCGCGACATGACGTCGAAGTTTCCGAGCATCGTCGTGCAGAACACTTGATGTGGCGCGCTTGGACGCGTTTCGCCGAAGCCTTGTGCGGTGCGGCTCGCGGTATCATGTCGCCTGCTATGGGCGGCCGCGCGGATGCACCGGGTATCGGCGGGCCGCCGAGAGGATCGCATGAGACATAGATTCGACGGAAGGGCGGCCCACGCCGGACTTGCTTCGGCGCTCGTCGCCTGTAGTGTTCTCGTGAGCGGCTGCGGCATCATCTTCCAGAATCACGAGAAACGCGCCGACGCGGTGCTTCAGCCGACGCCTGGCAACGCGGCGCGCGGCACCATCACGCTGATCGAGCGCGCGGACGGCGTTCAGGTGTCGTATAGCCTGATCGACATGCCGCCCGACAGCGATCACGCGCTGCAGGTTCACGAGCGCGGCGACTGCATCGCCATGGACGATCAGGACGCAAGCCCGGTCTTCGCGCTGCCGGCGGAGCGCAAGCGCGCCACCGCGCGTCTCGAAGGCGAACTCGGCAACATTCACGCGGATTCCACCGGATCGGCCACGGGCTTTTTCGTGGCGACGGACGTGTCGCTCGACGGCGTGCGCTCGGTCATCTCGCGCGCTATCGTGCTGCATCGCGAAGCCACCGATCCCTACGCCGCCAGTCCGCACAACGTGGGACCGGCGCTCGCATGCGGCGTCATCCGGCGCTGATCGATGAAGACGCCGCGAGTATCATCCGAATGGTCGATCACGGTCGAGCGTCGCCGATACGACGCGTCGTTCGCGTAAAATACGCGCTTTCCGTTTGGCCGCAGCGCGCGACAAGATCGCTGCCGCCATGCCCCGTTTCACCGCAGGCGTCCGGTCGCATGACCGCGAGCCGCAACGCTGGGTAGCGTCCCTATGAGCATCAAGTCCGACAAGTGGATCCGGCGCATGGCCGAAGAGCACAAGATGATCGAGCCGTTCGTGCGCGATCAGGTGCGCGTGACCGAAGACGGCCGCAAGATCGTGTCGTACGGCACGTCGAGCTACGGCTACGACATCCGCGTGGCCGACGAATTCAAGATCTTCACGAACATCAATTCCACCATCGTCGATCCGAAAAACTTCGACGAGAAATCGTTCGTCGACTTCAAGGGCGATGTCTGCATCATCCCGCCGAATTCCTTCGCGCTTGCCCGCACGGTCGAATATTTCCGTATTCCGCGCTCGTGCCTGACCGTGTGTCTCGGCAAGTCCACCTACGCGCGTTGCGGGATCATCGTGAACGTGACGCCGTTCGAGCCGGAATGGGAAGGCTACGTCACGCTCGAATTCTCGAATACGACACCTTTGCCTGCCAAAATCTACGCGAACGAAGGCGTCGCGCAGGTTCTGTTTTTCGAAAGCGACGAGATTTGCGAGACGTCGTATGCGGATCGCGGCGGCAAGTATCAGGGGCAGCACGGCGTTACCCTGCCGAAAACCTAATTCCTTCGCTTCTCAAAGAAACGCACACCGCATACGCTTGTCGAAAGACCGCTGTCGTCGAGCTTCCAGTCTCGGGCAGCGGTCGTTCCATTTGGAGATTCGCACGATGAAGTTCCGCTTTCCCGTCGTCATCATCGACGAAGACTTTCGCTCCGAGAATATCTCGGGTTCCGGCATTCGCGCGCTTGCCGAAGCGATCGAGCGCGAAGGCGCCGAAGTGCTCGGCCTGACGAGCTACGGCGACCTCGCGGCCTTCGCGCAGCAGTCGAGCCGCGCGTCGTGCTTCATTCTGTCGATCGACGACGACGAACTCCTGCCATATGCCGATAACGTCGTCGTGGAAGGCAACACGCCGGAACTGGCTTCGGCTATCGTCGCGTTGCGCGCGTTCATCAACGCCGTGCGCCGCCGCAACGCGGACATCCCTATCTTCCTGTACGGCGAGACGCGCACCTCGCGCCACTTGCCGAACGACATCCTGCGCGAGCTGCACGGCTTCATCCACATGTTCGAGGACACGCCGGAGTTCGTTGCACGGCACGTCATTCGCGAAGCCAAGGTGTATCTGGATTCGCTCGCGCCGCCGTTCTTCAAGGAACTGGTGCAGTACGCAGAAGAAGGTTCGTATTCGTGGCATTGTCCGGGACACTCGGGCGGCGTCGCGTTTCTGAAGAATCCGCTCGGACAGATGTTCCACCAGTTCTTCGGCGAGAACATGTTGCGCGCGGACGTCTGCAACGCCGTCGAGGAACTCGGCCAGTTGCTCGATCACACCGGGCCGGTCGCGGCGTCCGAGCGTAACGCGGCGCGCATCTTCAGCGCGGATCATCTCTTCTTCGTGACCAACGGCACGTCCACCTCGAACAAGATCGTGTGGCACGCGACCGTGGCGCCGGGCGATATCGTGCTCGTGGACCGCAACTGTCACAAGTCGATCCTGCACGCCATCACCATGACGGGCGCGATCCCCGTGTTCCTCACGCCGACGCGCAACCAGTTCGGCATCATCGGACCGATTCCGCGCGACGAGTTCAAGCCCGAAAACATTCGCAAGAAGATCGAGGCGAATCCGTTCGCGCGCGAGGCGCTCGCGAAGAACCCGAAGATCAAGCCGCGCATTCTGACGATCACGCAAAGCACGTATGACGGCGTGATCTACAACGTCGAGATGATCAAGGACCTGCTCGGCGACCTGCTCGATACGCTGCACTTCGACGAAGCCTGGCTGCCGCACGCCGAGTTCCATTCGTTCTATCAGGACATGCACGCAATCGGCGCGGGCCGGCCGCGTACCGGCGCGCTCGTGTTCGCCACGCACTCCACGCACAAGCTGCTCGCGGGCATCTCGCAGGCGTCGCAGATTCTCGTGCAGGACAGCGAGAACAGCACCTTCGACCGGCATCGTTTCAACGAGGCGTACCTCATGCATACGTCGACGAGCCCGCAATACGCGATCATCGCGTCATGCGACGTGGCCGCGGCGATGATGGAAGCGCCGGGCGGCACGGCGCTCGTCGAGGAATCGATTGCGGAAGCGCTCGATTTCCGCCGCGCCATGCGCAAGGTCGACGACGAATACGGCGACGACTGGTTCTTCAAGGTCTGGGGCCCGGAGGCGCTGGCCGAAGAGGGTATAGGCGACCGCGAAGACTGGATGCTGAAGCCGAACGACCGCTGGCACGGCTTCGGCGCGCTCGCGGAAAACTTCAACATGCTCGACCCGATCAAGGCGACCATCATCACGCCGGGACTTGACGTGGACGGCAGCTTCGGCGACACGGGCATTCCGGCCGGCATCGTCACGCGCTATCTGGCCGAGCACGGCATTATCGTGGAGAAGACCGGGCTCTACTCGTTCTTCATCATGTTTACCATCGGCATCACGAAGGGCCGCTGGAACTCGATGGTCACCGAACTCCAGCAGTTCAAGGACGACTACGACAACAACCAGCCGCTATGGCGCGTGCTGCCGGAATTCATCGCACAGCATCCATCGTACGAGCGCATCGGCCTGCGCGATCTGTGCGAGCAGATTCACAGTGTTTATCGCGCGAACGACATCGCGCGTCTGACTACCGAGATGTATCTGTCGAGCATGGAGCCGGCCATGAAGCCGTCCGAAGCGTTCGCCAAGCTCGCGCACCGCGAAATCGACCGCGTGCCTATCGACGAACTCGAAGGGCGCGTGACGAGCATTCTGCTCACGCCGTATCCGCCGGGCATTCCGTTGCTGATTCCGGGCGAGCGCTTCAATCGCACGATCGTCGATTACCTGCGTTTCGCGCGCGAATTCAACGAACGCTTCCCGGGCTTTCACACCGACATCCACGGGCTCGTGGGCGAGGTGATCAACGGGCGTATCGAATACTTCGTCGATTGCGTGCGCGACTGAGTTGCGCCCGGCTGCGCGCTAATCGTTGCTAGAAGACGATCAGCGCCATGATGGTGTCGCGATACCTTCCAGGCGGTTTCGATTCCTGCGCCGGGACCTGGCCATAGACCACGAGCGTTTGCGGCTGGCCGGTTCCGGTATTGAAGGCCATCGTCGTGCCATTCGTGCCATCGGCCCAAGGCACCTTGTGCGTCGGGTCGATGTATAGCTGATAGTCGATGGTCTCTGTCCCACCCTGGCGAGCGAGCTTGCGGTTGGTGGTCGTCGCGCCGGGCGTCATGCCGCGGTCCAGCGCCACCGAAAAGGGCATGCCCGAGACGCACGTCACCCGCAACGAACTCGTCGACTCGATCGGTTGGTCGAGCAGGCTCGCCTCCCGAAAGACGAGGGGCGACGCGTCTATCGTGCAAGTCGGGCCGACCGTCGCCGTAACCGTGAACGGACCGCTCGTATAGGGCGCCGTTGCCGTCTTGCAATCGGGTGGCGTGCCGGTGTATCCCACATAGACGAAGTAGGTGTCCGAGGCGCTGAACGGCATGGTGTACGTGCCGTTCGGTACGGGCTGGTTAGGCGGAATGCGTCCATAGAACGGCTCATGTTCCCAGACCTTGCCGCCCGGATGAACGGGAAGATCGAGCGTCAGCGGCACGGTGTCGGGCGCCGTGACCGATCCCCACACACCTTGATGGTCCGGATCGACGTAGAGGTTGTAGTTCAACGTTGCGCCGCTTGGGCCAATGAGCGTGCGCGAGTCGGTGTGGCCGATGTTCAGGCACATGCGAACCATCGCCGTCGAATAGCCGCTGCACAAAATGTGAATGCCGCCGACGATATCGGCGGGCTCGGTGTCCGTCACATCGATGGAGCCGAAATCCGTATAGCCCACCGAAAACGTGCAGGTTTGCGAGCGCGCCGCGCCAGAGAGCGCGCAGAGCACGAGAAACACGAGCGCGTATCTGACGGGACGAAACGAGCCGTGCGTGCGGCGAAGCGGTGCGTGCATGTCATTTCTCCTTTTGGCTTTTGCCCTTGTCCGGCTGGCAGGTGATCGGCCCGAGCTGTGGCAGGTCTCCGGCCTTCGGCGGGTCGAGCCTGAAACCGGCTGAACAGTCGCCTTTCGCCTCGTGAATCGTCACGTGGTTGTCTGAATCGAGACGGCGGAAAAATGCAACGCCGTCGTAGCCGACGATCGCCGCTTCGCCCGTGCTCGTGAGCGTCGCCACGGCGCCGGCGGGCAAGGGCGCGCCCGTGGTATCGACGAAACTCACCGACGCGCCCTGATAGCGCGACATGCCGAAGTGCGCGAGCGCACCCGAGCGCCGCTGCGGCGCGATGTCCAGTTTCGTTCTCTCGATGGATGCGTCTGGCGGCAGCGCGAGCGGGTCGATCGCCAGTTGATTGCGCTGATAGGAAGTCAGATTCGGCACGAGCAGATAGCCCTTCGAGTTCGTCACGCCGACAAAGCGGTTCTCCTGCGTGACAGGAACATTGGGGACGCCATCGGTCGAAACGAGCGCGAACGCGTCGGTGACCGTGCGCGTCGGCAAGATGGCGCCGTCCATGATCGCGATGCCGCCCGCCATGTCCGTGCTGAGCGCCGTCGTGCCGTTGAAGCGCTGCGCGGTCGCCTCGAAATCGCCGAACTTCGAGCGATAAGTCGTTCCGGCGAAGGCATGACGATAATCGGCACCGGCGCCGCCTTGAACCGACCAACCCCAGCCGCCACCGTAGTCGGCGGGACGCGATGCGGTGACGTCGGCGGTCGTGTGTCCACCCGACTGCGCCACCGTCGTGCTGACCGACGTATTGCCGCCGAGCGCGATGGTTATGCCAATCGAACCGCCCCATACTCCGCGCTGCAGAAAGTCGCGATACGTGCTTGCGAAAAGCGACCAGCGGCTGCCGATCTGGGCGTTGTAGGCAAGCGTGACGACGCGCGCGTGTCCCGAGAACGTGTCTTCGGAATCGACGTAGCTCACTGTTGCCGATTGCGACCGCATCAACGCGACCGATACGGTCGCCTGGTAAATATGCTGAAACACCGAGGTGCCGTCGAGGGCCGCGATATCGCGATAGTTGTTGGTCGCGTGCGTGGTCTGCAGCGTCAGCGAAGCCGCAGGACTGATGTACTGGTAGCCAAGACTGAAAAGCGCGCCGGTCGCGCCATTCAGCTTGCTGCCCGCGGCCGCCGCATTGAAGACGCCGAATTGGCCTGCGCGCACGATCGCGCCCGTGCCGGCGTTGCTCAAACCTTGCCCGCCTTCCGCGTGGGCTTGCAGTGTGAGCCAGTCGGTGATGCCATACGCGGCGGTTCCGCTGAAGACGGGCGATGCCTCGTACGACCAGGAGCGCAGCGTGTAATCGTCGCGCAGAAAGCCGAATTCCGCCGAATAGCTCGACAGGCCTTTTGACAGCAGATGCGTGTCGATATAAAGCGGCACGCTCGTCGTGACGCGACGGCCGAGCGCATCGGTCACGACCACTTGCGCCGTGCCCGCGCCTGTCAGACTGGGCGCCTGCGCGATCTGGAACGGACCCGGCGCGACGTTGCCGTTGTACTGGCGCAGACCGTTGATATACAAGTCGACGGCAGAGGGCACCGCGGCCGATCCGCTGAACATCGGCAGGGGAAACGTCACGAGATCCGGGCGCAGGCTGAAATCGCGCTGTATCTGGAAGCCGCCGAATCGCACCGAGCGCGTCCACGCGAGCGAGCCGGAGATGGCGTCGCCGAACGTCATCGTCATGAGTTTGGCCGGATTCGAATAGACCCAGTTCGTGTCCAGCCGCGTGTAGCCGTTGGTTCCGGCGCCGTTGAGGTAAGTGCCGGTGTTGTCGAATACCCCCGCCGGACTGAAGAGCCGCTGTTCGTTCCAGACGCCGAACTGACCGGCCGCCATTTCGCCCAGTTGGCGCGTGTACGTCACGTCGTAGTTGAGCGCGAAGCCGGTGCCGGGCGTTGCCTTCGGTGTAACCGGAAGCCGGTTGCCGAGGCGCTGCGCGATCTGACGCGACCGGTCGACGTCAAGAAGCGCCTGCTGACGCGCGGAGGAATAAGTGGCGCGCACGCCTGGAATCGATGAAACGGCGATCCATCCGTCTGCATCGGCATGTAAGTCGTCGACACGGATGCCCGCATTCTCGAGCGTGGCGCGCTCGGCATAGAGTTGGCCGTGACGCAACTCGAAGTTGGACGGCTCGCCCAGGTTCGTGCCGTTGACGACGATCTCGAGCACGAGCGACTGCGTTTCTTGCGATTGCATGTCGAGCGAGGCGGTGCGCGGTGAGCCCGCGATATTCGGAACCTGGCTGGGCGAGCCGCCGGTGATATCGACTTGAGCAACAGCCGCTTGGGAAAACACGCCCAGTGAAATCAGGAGAGGAACACCGCGCGTCACGAGCCTTGGGCGAGTCGATCCATCCATGACGATGCACGCTGTTCCCGTGGCAACCCCGAACGATCAGGGCGCGGCCGGATTGCTCAACGATCCGTTCATGCTGGCGCCGTTCACCGTGGCGCTGACTTCGCCCGTCTTGCCGCGCATGGCGCTGGCCGCGTCGGGGAGTATCCATGAGCGCACCCGGCCTGGCAGCACGTAGCCGAGCAAACCGCCGGACACGCGCACATCCTTGTCCGATGTCTTAAGTGAAACGGTGCTCAGTTGCGCGTGAATGTCGCCATCGTTTTGCACTCGCAGATACGCCTTGCCGTTTCTTTCGACGACGGACCATTGCAGCTTCGGCGTGCTCGCCTCACCGCGCGGCGAAATGAATAGGGGTACGGAATATCGAAAGCGAAACTGAACCGCCGATTGCTTGTCGCCGCCGTCGGGCGGCAACTCGTCGATGATCAGGCGGTATGCGCGTTCCTGTGCAACGGGTGCGGCGTTGGCGCGAATGACGCGGATGACTTGCTGACCGCCGGCGGGCACTTCGGCGATAGGCGGACTGGCGATCAGATCACGGGTAGGCGTGAGTTTGTCTTCTTCGTCGGACTGATCCCAGACGAAGGTTCGCACCTGAGCGTGAATCGGTTCATCGCCATCGTTGCGTAACGTGACGACCTTGCCGTTTTCCGGGCCAGCGAGCTGGATTGAAACCGGAGATATCTGCAATGACGCGGCGAGCGAGGCAGCGCATTCCAAAAGCAGAAAGGCTGCCCATGCTGGTTGTGTAAAGCGTGGCATCGTCGGTCTCCCGAATTACTTCCGACGATGCCAGTGATATAGCTTTATTCGAGCTCTGGCAAGCTTTGCACATGAAGCGAAGCGAGTTGCCTCAGAACACGACCGTGGCGGTAACAGTCGAGCTATAGGTGCCTGCGGCCGGGGTGGTTTGCGACGGTACGCGGCCGTACACGACGAGGCTCTGACTGTCGCCATTACCTACACCCGAAGCCGTGTCGATGCCGGTCTGCTGGCCCCAGAGCTTGGTGCGGGCTGCATCGCGATACAGGTTGAAATTGACCGAGGCGTCGCCGGTGGCGTTGGCGAGCTTGCGCTTTGCGATGAGCGAACCGGCTGCCGTGCCGGCATCGAGCGCGACGTTGTAGGGCGTTCCGGACGTGCAAGTCACCGCGAGGTTGCTGGACTGATCGACGTTGTCGGTAAGCGCGCCGGTGTCGCCGAAATTCAAGGGGTTCGCCGAGATCGAGCAATCGTCTTGAACGTTGAGCGTCACGTCGAACGTCGCGGTCTTGTTGCCGGCGAAGGCGCTGGGCGTGGCGACGGCAACGGTGCTTGCAACGATAGCGATGATGGCGACATTCTTGATCAGGTTACGCATGCTTGAGACTCTCCGGTACGAATTTAAGCGGGAAGCTTTCGATTCGGCGCTGCGTTTTTCTGCATCGCCGCGACATGTATGAATCATAGGGACGGGCGCTTTAAGACTGAATGAGACGAATCTCATTTGAGATAGCGTTGTGCTGCCTTTCCCTTACTGCATCAGGAGACGCGGCTTTATTGGGATAGATTCGTTGCGCCGTCAGATGCAAAAACGGCCTCCCGAAGGGGGCCGTTCCGTCTGCTTATCTACTCGCTTCAGAACACGACCGTTGCGGTGACAGTCGAGCTATAAGTGCCTGCGGCCGGTGTGGTTTGCGACGGTACGCGGCCGTACACGACGAGACTCTGACTTTTGCCATTACCTACGCCCGCTGTCGTGTCGGTGCCGGTCGTCTGGCCCCAGAGCTGCGTGCGGGCTGCATCGCGATACAAGTTGAAGTCGACCGTCGCGGTGCCGCCGGCATTGGCGAGCTTGCGTGTCGCGACTTGCGAACCGGTTGCCGTGCCGGCATCGAGCGCGACGTTGTACGGCGTGCCCGTGGTGCAGGTCACGGCGAGGTTGCTGGACTGATCGACGTTGTCGGTAAGCGCGCCGGTGTCGCCGAAGTTCAAGGGGTTCGCCGAGATCGAGCAATCGTCTTGAATGTTGAGCGTCACGTCGAACGTTGCGGTCTTGCTGCCGGCGAAGGCGCTGGGCGTAGCGACGGCAACGGTGCTTGCAACGATAGCGATGATGGCGACATTCTTGATCAGGTTACGCATGCTTGAGACTCTCCAGTACAAATTTAAGCGGGAAGCTTTTGATTCGGCGCTGCGTTTTTCTGCATCGCCGCGACATGTATGAATCATAGAGGCGAGCGCTTTAAGACTCGCGAGCGTGCAGTTCGGGCGTCAGCCGTGATGCGAGATCGGCGAGCGCATCGGTGCCGCGCAACTGATGCCGCAACGCATGCGCAAAGCCGCCGATTGCCGCGAGGAAGTGCCGCTTTTGTAGAGGATCGAGCGAATCGGGCATCGACAGAATCTGGCGTGCGAGCGAGCGCGCCGTGATGAAGAGTTCGCCCCACAGTTTTCGGCCTTCCCACCAGCGCTCGTAACTTGCGCTGTTACGAAAGCCGAGAAACACGGCCAGCGCGATGCCCACGAGCGCAAACGGCGGCGTGCCCAGGTTCACCGGATAGTTGCGAATGTGATCGTGCATGAACATCGCCGAGATCGACAGCACGAAGATGAGCGCGAGCCTCGGCAGCAGTTGGGGCAGCACGGAGCCGCGCCAGACGAACAGCAACCGGAACCAGTTCAGTTTTGGGCGAATGATCATGAATGACTACCTTGTGCGAAGCGTGGTCGCTGTCGTTGTCGATTGATGCAGAAACAATCAGCATGATAAGCGGGCCGTAGAAAGCGGCAGCGAAACGACGCGCGCACTGCGGTGCATGCGCGTCCTGATGGCGAACATCGGCTACGCTGACAACATCCGGGATGTCGGTCCGCGTGTGCTACCGCATATCGTTTGAAGCGTCTAGAATGAAACCCAAACGAAGGGCAAGTAGATTCCGTTTAAGTTAGTAAAGCGAACTATTTCAGATGGCGTAAGCGAAACATGCGTCGAAGCCAGATGCGAAAACAGTCCGTGTGAATCCGCGATACCAGACCCCTCTCCAGTTGCCTGTTTCATTTCTTATATGCCGGGAGTGCGCACGTATCGATACGCGTGATCTTGCATAGCCGATCGAGGAGAAGCAAACAACAAGCTCGGGCACCAATGCCGTTCGAAACTGGAACGAGGCACTGAGTGACTCGACGTTCTGAAAATGAGTCCGCTTGCCGACGTGTTTCGAATCTATATCGAGGCAATTCGGCTCGTCGTACACAAAGCGGACGCTGGCTATTGAACGAGCGTAGGAGTGTCTCTCATGTTGCGTCACAAGAAGAAGGTTTTGGCAATGCTGGTTCCGCTGGCCGTTCCATGCCTTGCGTGGAGTCACGGCACGATGGAAACGCCGATCAGCCGGGTCTACGCCTGCTACAAGGAAGGGCCGGAAAGTCCGACGTCCGCGGCGTGCAAGGCTGCGGTGGCCGTCGCCGGGCCAGCGTTTCTTTATGACTGGGCGGGCGTCAACCAGCTTCCCAATGGCGATCACAAATCGTTCGTACCCGACGGGCATCTGTGCAGCGCCAACAAGTCGAATTATTACGGTTTGGATCTTGGTCGCAACGACTGGCCCACGACGACGATCTCGCCCGACCTGAGCGGCAACTACGAGTTCGTCTGGAACGCGACGGCGCCGCACGTGACGCGCTACTTCCAGATATTCATGTCGGCGGATGGTTACGACTTCAATCAACCGTTGAAATGGTCCGATCTCGACAGCAAGCCGTTCTGCGAGATAACCAGCGTCACGCTCGACAACGGCCGCTACAAGTTGAAATGCAAATTGCCCGCAGGCAAGACAGGCAAGCGCATCCTTTATGCGATCTGGCAACGCAACGATAGTGCGGAAGCGTTCTATGCATGTATGGACGTGGTCATCAACTCGACTAAAACGAGCTGGCGCGAAGTTCGTCCAATCCCGACCACCGCGGTGGATCAGCCGGTCGGCACGAAAATCACCTTGCGGGTATTCGATAACGACGGTCACGATCTCGAATCGCTCAGTTACACGGTGACGCAGCAAACGACCGCCGCGGCCGACTGGGTGTACGCGATGGCCACGAAGATCAACACGGACTCCGGGCGCGTGCATCTCGGTCTCGTGGATAACAACGGGAACATCGTGCCGCAGAAGGTCATGTCGGCGAACCGCATCTACGTCGATAGCGCGCAAGACTACAACTTCGCGATGGACTACACCGGAGCGCCCGCGCCAACGCCTGCGCCGTCGCCGACGCCCACGCCCACGCCCGCTCCGACGCCGACTCCCACGCCGGCCCCGACGCCAACGCCCACGCCAACCCCTGCGCCTTCACCGAAGCCGCCATCGCCGGCCCCGGCCCCGGCGCCGACGCCCACGCCAACACCGACGCCGAGCCCGACGCCAACCCCTGCCCCGTCGCCAAGCGCGGGCGGATCGACGTGCTCGGTTGCCTGGCAAGCCGGCACGCTCTATAAGGCGAAGGAAACGGTATCGGATAGCGGGCACAACTACAGCGCGCGCTGGGAGAACTCCGATCAGCCATCGCGCAACGCGGGTAACGGCAAGTCGTGGCAGGACATGGGGACGTGCTCCGGACAGACCGCGTTGACATGCGCGCCGGCCTGGAGTTCGAGCAAGACTTACTCGACAGCCGGAACGAGTGTCAGCGTGAGCGGCATGAACTATCGCAACAAGTGGTGGAGTTCGGGCGTCGACCCGGCAACCAACTCCGACGGTGCATGGGAAAAAGTAGGAGCGTGCAAGTAGCAGTGCCAGCGTGTCGCGCCGGAGCGAATGTTCCGGCGCACACGCGGCGTGGATCGCTCATTTGAATGCGTCAGGCTTCGGCGCGAAACCTGCCCTGACGAATCCACTTGGTGGCAATCCACTTCTCGCCTTTTTCGACAGGCGTTCCGGCATGTAGCGTGCGCGCGTCGGTTTGACCGAGGTCATTGACATACTCGAAGTACAACGCGCTGCCGCGACGCGGATGAATGCGCAAGCCGACGTCCGGAAAGGTGGTATCGCCGCCTCGTTCGACTTCGTTGAGATAGAGGATGACGGTTGCAATACGCTGTCCGCCGCGCAGCATGTGGTGCCGGCTGCCGGCTTGCTCTTCGGGAAAGTAGTCGAAATGCGGACGATATTCGCCACCTATGCCGTAGCGCAGAATATGCAGGTCCTCGCCGTTCTCGATCGGTTGCCGCACGAGTTCGGCGAGCCTGCGATCGATCCTGGTGACGAGTGCATCGGTCGATGCGTTGACGAACGCGCCTTCGCTCTTGCGTTCCTCGATAGTGATCTCGTTGCCCGAGTCGGGATCGACGACCGATGACTGCTGCACCCGCGCGCGGCCGATATCGATCAACCTCGCGCATTCGTCATCGGTCAAGACGTCGGCCAACAACGCGACTACCGGCGTCTCGCATGTGAATACCTTTAGCGCTTCGCAATCGCTCGCGCTCAGCACGCGACCGTCGGGAAGCATGGGCTTGCCGTATCGATACACGCCGGGCGAATCATCGCCGTCATCCGATGTATCGCCTGCAATGTGACGCGCGATGATGGAGCGCGCGGCGTTCGGATGGAACGCGCTGGCGACCATTGCGTCGATGAGCGATTGATGCGTGCAGCCACGGCGGATATTCTCGTCGAGCCAGTTCTTCCATGTAGCGTCGAAGCGCGGATTCGTGCTCATCGTGACGTCATCAAAAAGCGAGAGTTTCGATTCGTCCCGAGCGGTGCGTGACAAGCCGACGCTCGGTTGAACGCTGGGGAAATCAGCTTTCATGGAAGCACAAATGCTGGCGTAAAACAACGGCATCCTTGGACAATCCGTCATTGAAGATCGTGCTAAAGAAGTGAATCGGCCAATGAATCGAAACGCTGACTGCATGGCGGTTTGGTTCGTTGGCTCGGTTCGTCGATTAAGCGTGGCGGAAGGCCCGAAGCACACTATCCTTGTTGAATGTCCGCACGTTCAACTGTAGCGCTCGTCTTGCGAGCCGGCACGCGTCATTCCATATCGACGCTGCTGGCCTGCGCGCTCGTGATGTCGATGAGGCAGGCGAACGCAGCTTCCATGTTGAGATGCGAGGCCGCGGATAATTCCGTCCGCTATGCGAGCGAGAATCTCGGCAACGCGAAATGCAGTCGCGTGAATCTGATCTGGCAAGCCGCCTATCCGCCGGTGGCGTCGAGCGTTGCGCCAGCCCGTGCCGCCGCATCGGGCGATCCGGGCGCGCTGGCATCGAGCGTGGCGTTACCGCGTCGTGCAAGTCTTGCAAGGCGCGAAGCCGTCACGCCTGTCTATACCTACGTGGAAGACGGCGTCAGGCATTACCTCACGAAGATGCCGCTGGGCGTGGCGCAAAACGTCGAAGTCATCAAATTGCACTTCATGGAGACGTGCAGTTTGTGCTTGCCCGAAGAGAACATCGGCATCCCCGCCTTGAAGCTCGACTTGCGTTCATATCAACGTGAAATCGATGCGGCTGCTTCGACCTTCGGCGTCGATAGCGCATTGGTTCGTGCCGTGATTCATGCGGAATCGGCGTACCGCACGAACGCAATATCGCGCGCGGGCGCACAAGGGCTCATGCAACTCATGCCCGCGACGGCGCTTCGCTTCAACGTCAACGATCCCTTCGATGCCGCGCAGAATATTCGCGGTGGCGTGAGTTATCTGGCGTGGCTGAAAACGCGCTTCAACGGCAACGTCGATCTCATGTTGGCGGCTTATAACAGCGGCGAATCGAGCGTCGACAAATACAACGGCGTGCCGCCCTACAGCGAGACGAAGATCTACGTCTCGCGCGTCAAGGAGTTGACCGAGCGTTACAAGAGCGGCAAATGACGATGGCACGGTCTTCGAAATCGGACGCACGATGCCGTCGTTCGCAGGCCGCGCGTTTAACCAGAACGAACCGTTGAACGCGTGCCCGTGGACGTTGCTATTGCGTGTTGTCTATCACGATCTGCCCGTTGTATTGAACCTTGCCGCGGAAGAAGTAGTCGGTGCAGGCTTTGTAGTCGCCGGGCGTGAGAAGCGAGAACGGCATCTGATAATCGACGAGCTTGCATCCGGTGACGGGCTTGCCGTTGGCCCACGCATAGTCTTTGTCCAGATACGCCTTGATTGCCGCGGCCGAGCCTTCCGTGAAGCCGCGCATGTTCGCGCAGCCTAGCGGTTCGTCGGCGGGAATGGTGACGCCGAGTTCGCGCGCGAACTCCTTGTACGCGTTGATGCGATTGGTGACTTGCGAGCGTTCCGCGCCGCCCTGACCGCACTCTATGCCGCCGTTGATGATGTAGATCGTCGCGCCGAAGCCAGGCTTCATGTTGTTGCCGACGTCGACGCTATTAGGCTTCCAGGTGCCGTCGATCGCCCAGGTCATCGGCGGCTTGGGCGTCTGCGGGGTCACGGCGAACCATACCGCCGAGGCGAAGTTCAGCCATGTATCCGCGACGCGGCCGGGGTCGTCGAGCAGCACGTTGGGGTCGCCGTATAGCGCCTGCGAGAACGGGCCGAAGTTGTAGTTCCAGGACAATTGCTTGGCGCCGCGCCCGAAGTAGTCGAGGTACTTGCCTGCCGCGTTCTTCGCGCACGGAAAGAAGATCCAGTTGGTCGCATGCGAGCCCGGCGCGCATTGTTGATACGCTCCAACGGCCGAGCCTTCCTCGTAGCCCGACTCGCGAAGGAACCATAAAGCCTGCTGCCAGAACGGGATGGCCGTGTCTTGCGGCATTTTTGCGAGCACGGCGTTGTTGTGGTCCGCATAGCCCGAGCGAACTTGCGCCGGCGTGAGCGACGGCCAGTTGGCGCCCGTCTCCTGAACGAAGTGCGCGAAGGACGTGGCGAGCAACTTGCGGCAGATGGCGGCGGCGTCGCGTCCGTCCGTGTAATCGCCGCAGTACGCCGGAAACTTGGCGATCCCGCGCAAGAAGCTGACGTAGGAGTATTTGATGTTGCGCACCGGGAAGAGCTGGTCGAACTTCGCTTCGCTTACGATCGACTCGACTCGCTTCACATTCGATGGATTCGCCGCGCGTCCGGGCGTGACGGCATCGACGTCGGTATCGGGCAGCACGCGCAGCGCGTCGCGGATCAAGCCGACCTGGCCCTGATCGACGAGTGTCTTCTCGGTCGCGTTGAACTGGGCGACGGTCGGATAGCCGGTGGGTTCGGGGATGTAGGTGATCTTCGGCTTGTAGGATGCGATTGGAGTCGGCGCCGGTGTTGGCGTCGGCGCTGGTGTTGGCGTTGGCGTTGGCGTTGGTACGGGCGCGGGAGCCGGCGTTGGTGTCGGTACGGGTGTTGGCGTCGGCGCTGGTACAGGCGCGGGCGCCGGCGTTGGCGTCGGAGTTGGTGTGGGCGCGGGCGTAGGCGTTGGCGTTGGCGTTGGCGCGGGCATAGGCGTAGGCGAAGGTGAGCCGCCAGAACACGCACCGAGATCTTCCCACGCACCATAGGCGCCCGATTGCGCCGGGTTGTCTCCCTGGGTCCACCACTTATTTCGATAGTTGCGGCCGTTATAAGTTATGCGTGTACCCGGTGTTGCATAAGCTTGGGTAGCAGACCACGCTGCAAAGCACGATGAAGTTGGCGTTGGCGTTGGCGTTGGCGTTGGCGTTGGCGTTGGCGTTGACGTTGGCGTTGGCGTTGGCGTTGGGGCGGGTGTTGGTGATGGCTTTGGAGCTGGCGCAGGCACAGGAGCCGGAACTGGCGCAGGAGCAGGAGCAGAAGCAGGAGCAGAAGCAGGAGCAGAAGCAGGAGCCCCCGCCGCCCCCACATCCTTCCAAAGCGTCGGCGTAGTCGCAGGAAACCATCCCGCGCCCGGATATGCCGTATGCGCCTGCTGCGCCTGATAAACGCGACCGCTATAAGTCACCGTGGCGCCAGCCGCATAGGTCGCGCCTTCGCGCCATGCTTCCTGCGCGGACACGATGCCGGCATGCAATAGCAACGCGGCTGGAAGCATCGCCAACTTTCTACGAACGGTCAACATCTCAGCACCTCTTTTGGAACGCGACGGCCAGCAGCTGCACATGCCGGCCCGATATGAAAACTACCTTCGATTCATGCTCATTTCCGGGTAGCTCGTGAACTTCCAGTCTTCGTAGCTCGTCTTCAACGCGAAGCTCGCGTCCTCGTCGGAGAAGCCATCCGTTTTCAGCGGCGTTTGCTTCGATGAGCTGTACACGCCGTACAGCTCGCCGTTGGGGCCGCGCACCGTTTGCCATTCGCCGTTGGTCATCGGGTCGGTGTATGCATCGCGCAGGTATCGGCGCACGAAGGACGCGCGCGAGTCGCGCAACAGGTCATCGAAGCTTTTCGGAAAAGCGCCGCCAGGGTCGGCCTTGACGTACTCACGAATCGCGTTGCGGATCGCATCGCCCTTTTTCAGCAGTTCGAATTCGCGGTTGCGCTGAATCTGCGTGCTCCATACGGTGCCGATCTGCATCAGGTAGATGCCGATGAGCGCCACGCACATCAGCGCCCACAACATGCCGAAACCATGCTGCCGCTTGCGCGATGCAAACGCTCGACGCGCTCGATCCGAATGCCGTCCGCGCGCGCTACCAGCTGCCGTAGTCGGTGCCATCCCTGGCCTTGCCTTTTGCGCCGCTGCGCACGTTATAGACGCCGGGCGTGCCGTCGTTGGGCGGCTCGGTCGTCCAGGTCGTGCGGCTTTGCGCGACCGGGTCCATCGGCACCTCACGCAGATAGCGGCGCTCGACCAGTTCGTTGAGCGATTGCGGATAGCGCCCCTGATCGCCGCGAAAGCGGTCGATGGAATCACGCATGGCGGCGAGATTCTCCTGCAGCACGGTTTCCTTGGCTTTCTCCGCCTGCCCGAAGTAGCGCGGCACGACGAGCGTGAGCAAGGTCGCGATGATCGCCAGAACGACCAGCAATTCGATTAGCGTGAAAGCGCGCAGCATGCGTTTGTTCATGACGCTCACCACTTGCGGTAAGGGACGCCGTTGAGGCCGGTTCCTTCCGAAAGCGAGTAGACGTCGTAGACGTCGTTGCCTTCGCTCGGTGAATCGGCGGAACTCGAATAAGCGCGCTTGCCCCAGGTCTGTTCATCCGAACGGCTCGGGCAATCGCACATCGGATCGCGCGGAACACGCCGCAGGAAGAAGATGCGCGCGTGAGTCGGATTGGTCTTGTCGACTTCGCCGTCCACCAGTACGTCGAGCTTGGCGGGATAGCCCGTTTCGCCGAGCGGACGATCGAACTTGCCGGCATCGCCGGCGGCTTTGTAAGCATCGATGGCATCGCGAATACTCCATAGGGCGCGCCGCAATTCGTCTTCGCGGTTGCGTTGCGCGGTCACCTGCACGAGCGGCGCCGCGACCATCGCCAGCACCGCGATGATCGCGAGCGTGATGAGCAACTCGATGATCGTGAAGCCCTTGTCCATGGTCGCGGCTGGTTGCACGTGTCTAGGGTTGGGTCGGCGGCGGCGAGGTCGCGGCGGGTGGCTGTGGCGGCGGCGTGGGTGCGGGCGGCGAGGTCGCGGCGGGTGGCTGTGGCGGCGGCGTGGGTGCGGGCAGCGCCATCACGGGCGGCGGCGCGGAAGGCGTCGGCACGGGCGGAGGCAGGGCAGGCGCGCTGCCCGCGCCGCTTGGCGGAACGCGCACGCTTGCGTTCGGTCCGACCGGGTCGCGCTCCGTCGAAATGCGCGTCTCCGTGCCCGAATCGAAGGACACGACATTGCCCGCCGGCATGGCCTGATTGCGCACGATGCGCGGCGTCAGCATCAGCACGAGCTCCGTCTGATGCTGGTCGTTCGCGCGTGTGCCGAAGATCCGGTCCAGCAATGGAATGCGGCTCAGGCCTGGCAAACCGGAGCCGGACGCGCGCTCGTTGCGCTGCAGGAGACCCGCGAGCAGCTGCGTTTCGTTGTTGCGCACGCTCATCACCGTTTCGGCCGTGCGAGTGCCGATCTGATAGGCGACCAGTCCCGTCGTCGTCGTGATCGTGTCGGTAACGTTCGACACTTCCATGCGCAACTTCACCTGCACTTCGTCCGAGTTGACGATCACGGGCGCAACTTCCAGCGTGAGGCCCACGTCCTGATAGTTGATGCTCTCGGAGCTGAAGTTGCTGGAGAGCGTCGTCGTGACCACGGGCAGACGGTCGCCGATCAGCACCTTCGCCTTCTCGCGGTTTCTCACGCGGATGCTCGGGTTCGCAAGCGTCTTGGTTTTGCCCTGGTTCTGCAGCATGTCGATACCGACCGGCCCGATCCTCACGAGCACGTCGCTGCTGTTCAGGTTGCGCAGTTGCTGCAAGGTCAGCGTGCCCGGCGCGCGGGTCGAGGAATCGGAATTGGTCCCGTCCGGCATGAGCGCGAACTCGATACGATTCGGATAGGAAATGCCCATCTGCAGCAGATCGGATGACGATACTTCGAGAATCTGCGCGTCGATGACGACTTCCGCGGGCGTCACGTCGAGCGCGCGGATGATCCGCTCCGCGACCTTGATGGTGTCCGGCGCGTCGCGCATGATGATCGCGTTGGTGCGTTCGTCGAGCACGGCATCGCGCGTCTTGACCATCTGCTTGACCGCCGCGAGCACCTGCGCCGCCTGCGAGTTCTGCAGATAGAACGTGCGCACGACGAGGTCCTTGTATTCCGTTTCCTTGTCGGGCCGCTTCGGGTAGATCAGGATCGAGTTGCCGCTCACCACCTTGCTCGCGAGCTGGTTCGCCTGCAGGACCATCGTCATCACTTGCTTGACGGGCGTGTTGCTCGCGAAGATGGTCGTCGGCGCGGCGGCCTGCACTTCGCGGTCGAAGGTGAAGTTCAGTCCGGTAATGTTCGACATCAGCTCGAAGATACTGATAAGCGGCTGATCCCGGAACTGCACCGTGATCGGCTGATTGAGGTCCTTGTTGAGCTTCGGTTCGAGGTCTTGTCCCTTGGGCGCGAGCAGCAGGTCGCGCAGACGGATGGCGCGCGCGTTGTCGGGCTGTTTCGAGAGCACGTCGTTGAGAATCGCCATCGCCTGGTCCGGTTGATCCTGATAGATCGTTTCGGCGTATTGCACGGCGGTGTCGATGGGCGCCTGCTTCTCGATCCACGCAATCATCTCGCGCGGCCCGTCGTCGCCGGGCGCGGCGGCCTGAGCCTTCTTCGCCCACGCGATCGCCTGGGCCGAATCGCCCGCGCGGTACGCAACACTTGCGCGCTGCAAGTACTCCAACGAAACCTTGCGACGCAGGCTCACATACCAGTTGTAGATTTCCAGGTCGTCGGGATACTGCGCGCTCTGCTGCGCGAGCAATTCGAGCTGCGCGTCGGGCGGCATGGTCCCCAGACGGTTCTGCAGATCCTTGCGATGCATCTCGCCCGCGCACGCCGTCAATAGCGGAATCAGGACCCAGACCGTAATGTCTTTGAGCCGGCTCATTTCAGTTCTCCGAGCGACAGCGTTTGTCGGCGCTTCAACGGCAAGTACATGAACCTCACTTCTTTACGGTTGATGTCCTCGATCTTGTAGGCGTTGAGAAGCACATCGCCCTTACGCAGGAAACCCGTTTTCTTGCAGTTGATGCAAAGCGGGAACTCGCGTCCGGTGCCGCTCAGAACGACGTAGAAGATGCCTTGCTGGTCCAGCCACAGCGAACGGACGACGAAAGGCAAGGGCGGCAAGGGCGGCGGTGGCGGCGGCTTGATGGATTCGGGCGGCGGAGGCGGCGGCGGTGGCGGCTGCCAGTTCTGCATGGGGAAGATGTTCACGGCGGCAACGCGGGTATCCGGCGCGGCGTTGGCTTGCGGCGCACTTGCCGGTGCAGGCGCGCTCGCTCGTGAAACTCGCTCCTTCGTGGCCACCGCCGGAGGACGATCCGCCTCGTCGTCGGGTGCCCCGCGAAACCACACGAACAAGATCAAGCCGAGCGTCACGACGAGCAGCCCGCTTATCGGCCACGAGATTCTCAGGGTTCGCATATCGAGCGGCTTCACTTGGCCGCCTCCACGACGAACGAACATTGCAGGCGAATTTCGAGATCGGTCACGCCGATATTCGGCCGCGACAGCGTGAGCCGCTCGCAGCGAATGCCCGGCAAGGTCCGCAACTCGGAGAAGAAAGTACGAAATTGCAGATACTGACTCGAAAACGACGTCTCGACGACAAAGCGGCGGGAGGGCGAATCCTTGTCCTGCGCGGCCATCTGATACGTGATTTGCGGCATCGAGATACCGTTCTTCGCGGCGATCGCGTGCAGGCTGTGCAGGAAAACGAAGTAACGCTGCTCCGGACTCGTCGGCGCCACGGCTTCATCCGGCGTGGGCGGCGGCGGTTGTTTCAGCTTCGCGGTGCGCGCATCGAGATCGAGCTCGCGTGCGGCGATGTCGTTGCGAAGCGGCAAGATCTCGACCAGCGCGATGATCGCCGCGCTGCTCAGCAGCAGTAGCGCAAAGAGCCCGAAGGTGCCGAGCCGCCACTGCGCGCGGCGCAGTTCCCAAAGCCAGCGGCTCATCTGGAACCTCCGGCGGAAGACGCGGCCACATCCGGCGCCGACGCGCCCGTTGCCGCCTGCGTCGCGAACGGGCGCCACGTCACCTGAAGCGCGGTTTCCACGGTTTTGACGGGCGGCCCCGGCTTCTCGCTCTGCCGCTTGATCGAGACGCTTTCGGCGGCGGGCTGCGCCTGCAGCCAGTCCGCATAGGAGATCGCTTCCTGCGCCGAGCGCGTCTCGAACTGCATGTTGATGGTGCGCGATGCGGTCACGATATCGAGCGAGAGCATCGCGATATTCGGTTGCCAACCGCCTTCGATCAGACTGCGCGCCGGTTCCGCCGCATAGCGCTGCTGCGCCATCAAGGCGTCCGCGCGGGGATTGCGCGTGCCGCGATGCGCCCGGCCAATGCGCTCGAAGCGTTTCTCCTCCTGCGCGACCGACGCTTCGCGTTCATCGAGCGCGGCGCCTTGCTCCTTGAGCTTGTCGCGATACTGCATCGTCACGAACAGCACGACGACGCCGAGGGCGAGCGCAATCAGCCCGGTCGCCACGCCCGGACGATTGGCCCGATGCAGGTCGATGGCGGGCGCTTTCATGGCGAAGCCTCCCATGGCGCGGCAAGCCATTCGACGAGCGTTGCATCCGCGACCCAGCGATCGGCTGCGCCCGGCCCGATGGCGTAACAGCGCTCGGGCGGCTCGGTGGCGGCGAGCACGAAGGCGTCGCGCAGCACGTCGTCGAGCGGGCCCGCCACCGGCAGCGCGATGAAGCCGCTCCAGCCGCCGCCGCGCCGCAAGCCGATATGCGCGATGGCCGCGCCGCTTGCCGCCTGCTCCAGTTCCACGACGGCGATGTTGCCGTCGCGAATGTGCCGCGCATGCTTTTGCATGGCGAAGGTAAAGCCCGGCTCGATACCGAGCAATTGCAGTCGTCGCGTCTTGCATAAGCGCTCGATGCCCGCGCACAGCGCCTCGGGCATCGCGGCGGCGAGGCGGCCTTGTTGCCACGCGCCATCGGTGACGGCGTAGCGCCACGGCTCGGCGCCCGCGCCCGCCTGCACGGCCTGCATGCGCGCCATCGACACCCATTGCTCCGGCTTGGGATGCGGCCGCCACGGCAGCGCGTAATAGCGCACGAACGGCGCGCCGACGACCACGCGCAGGCCGTGCAGCCCAGGTCGCGCGGGCTTCGGCGCGAGCGCCTCGATGGCCTTGAGCGCGGCCGCCGTGTCGCCCGGCGTCGTAAGGGCTTCGGTATTGACGTTGCTCGCGACGCCGGACTCTCGCACGCGTTCGCCATCGACCCATAGCGTCACGCGCGGCATGAAAGCGCCCGCGCGGGCCGGTCCCGTGCGCCTCGAAGGGCGCTTCGCGACGGCGCTCATCGCTCCGACCAGATCCGACCAACGTGACATGTTCCGTCTCCGCTAGGCCGGTTCGACGATCGTGACGCGATTGACTTCCGCGAGCGTCGTGCGGCCATCCGCGACCGCGCGCAGGGCGATCTGGCGAATCGGCACGAAACCGCTTCGATTCGCGAGTTGCTTCAGTTCGATCAACGGCCGCCGTTCCACGAAGCACTGCTTGATCGCGTCGTTCATGCGCAGCACTTCCGCAATCGGCTGACGCCCGAGATAGCCCGTCCGGCGGCATGCCTCGCAGCCCGCGCCACGGCGAAAGCGCCAATGCGCAACCTGCTCGCGCGTGAGCGCGGAGGCAAGCAGCGTGGCGTCGTCGGGCACCTCGTCGTCGCGCACGCAATGCGGACAGTTCTTGCGCATGAGCCGTTGCGCGACGGCGCCGAGCAGCGCATCGACGAAGCTGTGCATGTCGACGCCCATGTGAAGGAAGCGATCCAGCACGGAGAACACGTTGTTCGCGTGCACCGAGGTCAGGACCAGATGTCCCGTGAGCGCGGCCTGCACGGCGATGCCAGCGGTTTCGCCGTCGCGGATCTCGCCCACGAGAATCTTGTCGGGATCGTGCCGCAAGATCGAACGCAGGCCGCGCGCGAAGGTGAGCCCTTTCTTGTCGTTGATCGGAATCTGCAGCACGCCCGCGAGTTCGTATTCGACGGGGTCCTCGATCGTGATGATCTTCTCGTCGCCCGTGTTGATTTCGGTGAGCGTGGCGTAGAGCGTGGTCGACTTGCCCGAACCAGTCGGGCCCGTCACGAGCAACAGGCCGTAGGGCTCGCGCGCGATCGAGCGAATCGACGCTACCGTGTCCGGGTCGTGTCCGAGTCCGTCCAGACGCAGCGTCGTGCTGTTTGCATCGCCGCGCTGCTTGTCGAGCACGCGCAGCACCGCGTCCTCGCCGTGAATCGACGGCATGATCGACACACGAAAATCGATCTCGCGCTGATTGATGAACGCCTTGAAGCGGCCGTCTTGCGGAATGCGCCGCTCGCCGATATCGAGCTCCGCCATGACCTTGAGCCGCGAGAGCACTTGCTCCGCGACATCGGTGCCGGGCGCGGACGCCGTTTCCTGCAGCACGCCGTCGATGCGGTATTTGATGACGAGACCCGTCGCGGTGCTCTCGATATGAATGTCCGAGGCGCGCGCCCTGAGCGCGTCGTACAGCGACGAATTCACGAGCCGGATGACGGGATGCACGTCCGCCGAAAGCGTGGCGAGCGTGATCTCCACGCCCGCCGCGGCGGCGTTGCCGGTCTTGCTGTCGACATTGACCTGCGTGAGCGCCTGATGCGCGGACTCGTGCAGCGCGAGGTACGCCATGAGCTCGCCCGGCACGCAAAAGGCGAACGCGAATGGCTTCTTAACGCGCTGCATCGCCCAGGCACGCAGCGGCGGATCGAAAGGATCGGCAAGCACGAACCATAGGCGCGCGTCTCTGTCGGCGGCAAGCAGGCAGCGGCGCGACATGGCTTCGCCGAACGGCAGGAGGTCGAAGCGCGGTTCGAGCGTTTCGAGCGCGGTGGCGTCGAAGCCGCGCAGGCCGATGGTCTGCGTGACCTTCATCAGATAGTCGGCGCCGTCGTGTTCCGCTTCGTCCCAGAACCGCTGCTGCTTCGGGCGCGGGTCGCGCACGGGGTTCGCCTTCGCGGGCGTATCGGTGGTCTGTTCCATGTCTTACCCCACGCTTCCGGCCAACTGAAAAATCGGCATATAGAGCAGAAAGATGATCGTCCCGACGATGCCGCCCACCACCAGCATCAGCACCGGCTCGACCACGCGCATCAGCGTGTCGATCGCGCGGTCGAGTTCCTCGTCGCAGAATTCCGCCGAGCGCGTCACCATGCCGGCCAGCTCGCCGCTCTGCTCGCCGACGCGGATCAGCCGCTCGGCCACCGGCGTCGTGAGATTCGCGGCCGGCAACGCGCCGGACAGCGACTTGCCCGCGCGCACTTCGTCGAGCGCGCGCGCAAGCGCGGACTGCATCAGCGAAGGCAGCAGTTGCGCGGAGAGTTCGAGCGCCGCGACCATCGACATGCCGCCCGCGAGCAACAGGCCGAGCGTCCGGTAAAACCGTGTCAGGGCGAAGAGCCGTTGGTAATCAGCGAGCTTGGGCAGGCGCAGCACCGCGCCGAACAATCTGCCGCGCACCTTCTCGTTGCGCAGCGCCATGATCGCGCCGGCGAGCGCGGCCACGATGCCCGCGAGCAGCACGCCGCCGTGCTCGGCGACGAGGTTGCCCCAGGTGAGCATCATGCGGGCGGAGAAGGGGATGTCTTTCATCGACGCGAACACCTGGCTGAACTTCGGAATCACGTAGAACGCGAGGAACAGGATGATGAACGCGCCCGTGGCGATCACGATGGACGGATACACCATGGCCGACACCACTTTCTTGCGCACCGCCGCGAGCCGCGCGTCGTAGTGGTGATAGCGCTTGAGCGCCTCGGAAAGATGCCCCGTCTGTTCCGCCGAAGCCACGGTCGCGACATACAGCGGCGGGAAATGTTCGGTTTGACGCTCGAGCGCCCGCGACAACGGCTCGCCTTCGTAAAGCGCGGTGACGATGCCTTGCAGCACCGTCCGGTTGAGGCCTTCCTTGCTTTTGTCGCGCAACGTCTCGACCGTTTCGACGAGACTCAGGCCCGCTTCCAGAAGCGCGATCAGTTCCTGCGTAAAGAGCGCGCGCTCGAATACGGGCTTGCGCAACGAGAGACCGCGCGACTTCTTTTCCACGGGTGTCGCTTCGATCAGCGACAAACCCATGTCGGCCATGTTCTGCCGAAGCTGCGTTTCGTCCGCTGCATCGAGCTCCAGTTCCTGCTGGCCGCCGTCGGACTCGACCCGCACGCGATATCGCATGACTGCCGCCGAATCCATCATTTGCCGATGATGTCCGCGTCCTCGCCCGAACCGCCGGGCTTGCCGTCGGCGCCGTAGGTCATGAGGTCGTAGTCCTTGCCGTTCTCGCCGGGCGAGCGGTAGACGTACGGCTTGCCCCAAGGATCGTTCGGAATGGCGCTGCTCATGTACGGACCTTCCCAGCCCGAGGTGTTGCCGACGTTGCTCATCAACGCCTGAAGTCCGGCGTCGGTGCCGGGAAAGTGGCCGGTGTCCAGACGGTATCGATCGAGCGCGTCTTCGATACCCTTGATCTGCGTCGCCGCTGTCTTGGAGCGCGCCTTGCCGACTTCACCGAAGAGCTTCGGGCCGACATAGCCCGCCAGGAGCGCGATGATGAGCAGCACCACCAGCAACTCGAGCAAGGTAAAGCCGCGCCCGCGCCAGCCGAGATTGTGCCGGGAGAGTTTCGTTTTCGACACAGCGGCCGTCGAGAACGCGGCATTCGTCAATCGATCCTGCATGGCTGCCCCCGATTCATTGCACTGCGCATCGTCTGCGCCCGGCGTCATGCACCGGGCGCAGTCGCGCGGCCGATCACTTGTTGACTTCGCTCATGACGTTCAGCAGTTCCGCGTTGGCGGCGTCGCCGTCCAGCTCCCAGCCGAAGACACCGCGCAGACTGAACTGCTTCACGTAGGCGTTCTTGACGCGGATCGTCGTGGGCGAGTCGTAGGACCAGAAAGTCGTGCCGTCGAACTTGTACGACTGCTTCGTCACCGGATGCTCGTACACCGTGCCTGCGGCGCTCTTCAGGAGCCGGTAGTCCTGGATGCCGGCCTCGTACTTCCCAGGCGCTGTCTTGGTGGCTTTCTGATAGAGCCCGTCTCCCTTCGGTCCCGGCGTGACGCCGGTCCAGCCGCGCCCATACAACGGAATGCCGAGAACGATCTTCGACGACGGCACTCCCGCTTTCAGCAAGGCCTGGATGGCGGCATCGGTGTAGTAGGTGTTGCCGGGAGCGCCCGCCATGTTCGGGCTGGCCGGGTCCGGATACAAATGCGACTGGAAGTCCGTCGGGCCGGTGCTTTCCCATCCGCCGTGATAGTCGTACGTCATCACGTTGATCCAGTCGAGCGGCTTGCTGTAGTCGCCCGGGTTCGTGCTGGCGATCTTGTCGCCACCCGCGCCGATGGCGACCGTGAGCAGATAGCGTTTGCCGTTTTGCGCGCCCATGGCGTCGAGTTGCTTGCGGAATTCCGTCAGGAGAAGCGTGTAGTTCTCCTTGTCCTTGACGTCGTACGTGTTATAGGGCTGACCGCCGCCGCCGGGAAATTCCCAGTCGATGTCGATGCCGTCGAACACGTTCGCTGCGACGCCATCTCCGCCCGCGTTGGAGGCAGCATCGAAGGGCACGTTGCCCTTTATATAGACATCGATGCACGACGAGACGAGCTGCTTGCGCAGCGCATCGGTAGCGCTGGCCTTGCTGAACCACTTCGACCAGGTCCATCCGCCGAGCGAAATGATCATGCGCACGTTGGGGTACTTGTCCTTCAATAGCTTGAGCTGATTGAAGTTACCCTTGAGCGGACCGGACTTGCCCTGACGTGGATCGCCATAGGGCCAGTCCCATGCATCGCTCTTGCCGTTGACCGATTCGTTCGCCGAGAAGCCTTTTTGGTAGTCGGCCCAGGCGTCGCCGCCGGTGCCTGCGTCCGGGGCGTTCTCGTTGGTCGCACCCGGTTCTGCCTTGTTGATGATGCCGCACTCGTAGCCGCCGTTCTTTTGATAAACGTTGCCGAATGCGTAGTTGATAAACGTGAGCAGCTTCGCCGAGCCCGATGTGTCGACATCCTTGACCTTGTAGTTGCGGTCGTAGATTCCCCATTGCGCGAAGTACGCGCCGACTTCACGCGCGCCGGCGGGAGCGGGGGCGGGCGTTGGTGCTGGCGTGGGTGTAGGCGTAGGTGCCGGCGTAGGCGTCGGGACCGGTGTCGGCACGGGTGCCGGCGTAGGAGTCGGGACCGGTGTTGGTGCTGGTGTTGGAACCGGCGTTGGTGTCGGTGTCGGCGTTGGAGTCGGAACCGGTGTTGGTGTTGGCGTTGGAGTCGGAACCGGCGTTGGAGTCGGAACCGGCGTTGGTGTTGGCGTTGGAACTGGCGTTGGCGCCGGTGTCGGCGTCGGACTTCCCGAGCATGCGCCTATGTCTTCCCATACGCCGTATTGTCCGGACTGCGTCGGGTTGTCGCCTTGGGTCCACCACTTGTTTCTGTAATTGCGTCCATTGGCCGTGACGCGCGTACCTGTCTGTGCATAAACCTGCGATGCCGACCACGCAGCGAAGCAAGCCGAAGGTGTCGGAGTGGGAGTGGGAGAGGGTGTTGGCGTTGGAGTCGGCGTCGGGGTTGGTACGGGAGTTGGCGCAGGAGTCGGAGCGGGTGTCGGCGCAGGCGCAGGCGTGGGCGATGGTGCTGGCGTAGGCGTAGCCGCGCTCACATCGCGCCACAAGGTCGGCGTGCTGGCCGGAGTCCACCCAGCGCCTGGATAAGCCGTATGCGCCTGAAGAGCCTGGTATGTGCGCCCGTTGTAGGTGACGGTCGCGCCCGCCGCGTAGGTCGCACCTTCCTGCCATTCGGCGCCCAACGCATTGATTGAATAAGCGACGAGCGCAGCCAGCGTCAGCGCAGTAGTCTTCGACTTCATGCCAAGGCGATTCATGAGAACGGCCTCCTTACTCGGTTTGTTTGGTTCGTTTCGATCCGCGACTCATTTGCGCTGACTGAACTGTCGTCAAACCCTCTCTTATAGGGCTCGTGCGATCATTGATAATCCAGCGACCAAGGCGAGGCAAGCCGAAAATCGGATATTAGGTTTCCTACGGAAAAATTTTTAAGGGTAGACGGAGCATGTTTTCCTTGACGTTTTTTTCTTGTGAGAATGACGTCGATTCGTTCAAGGAACTCGTTGAGAGAAGCGAAGCAAATACGAACGATCCAGGCGAAACTGCGAATGCAATCTCGAATCATGGCGATGCTTGCGTTACAAAGAAAGCTGCCACCGTTTAGCAGATGCCTTCAGTCGGGAAGACGATGAAGCAGATGCGGTGAAGCCGGAAGAACATCCGAGACCCGTCGTTTTATATTTGTGAATTTAAATCGGGATTGTTGGGCATCTAAAGCGTGTAGGGCAAAACACTCGACCTGCATTGCATCGCTTTCCAATGAATCGAGCGTTGTCTTGCAAGTCGTATCGTGCGCACGATTGGCGCCCCGCGAATATCAAAACTCGACGGTCACGAACTTGACCAGCGGCGTGGTCTCGGAGTTTATCGCCGACGATTGCGGTTCCGCGGCAACGCCGATCGTCTTTCGAGCATCGCCGTAAGCGGCAGTCGCGGCCTGTGCTGTTGCTTGCCTGGAGACGGCGGTGCTTGCATGCAGTTCGCTCATGACGGAAACGCCGTAGGGCGTTTGTTTTCCCGTGCAATCCACCTTGATGGACGTTCGGGCATTCGCACCGGAAAGCATCTCAATCGGATCTGCCGTTTCCGAACCGCTGATAATCGAGCAGGCATTGTGGATGGTCAACGTGACTTCTAGTTGTGAGCTTTTGCGCTCGGCATATGAGGCGGACGTGCCGGAAAGCGCTTCCGCCGCAACGAGCGCAGCCAATGCGGTACTGCGAAAATTGCGCTTGTGCATGATGATTCCCGAAGGCAAAAAAGTGTCTCTCATCATGCTTGCGGGCTACGCCAAGGCGGATAGGTTCGCTCCCATTTCATGCGTGCATTTGAACCATGCAGTGTTTCGCACGGCGTGATAAAAACCGGCGTTCCAAAAAAAATGGACCCACGAATGGGTCCGATTCGAAGCATGGTCCGGCTCGATCAGCCAAGCGCCGCACGCGCCGCCTTGGCGGCCGCACGCACCTGATCCGGCGCGGTGCCGCCCGCATGATCGCGGCTCGCGACCGAACCTTCGAGCGTGAGATATTCGAAGACATCGTCGCCAATCAGATGCGCGACGTTCGCCAGTTCCTGCTTCATTTCATCGAGCGACAAATCGGCGATATCGCATTCGCGATCCACGCAGATGCGCACCGCATGCGCCACGGCTTCGTGTGCGTCGCGAAAGGGCAGGCCACGCTTCACGAGATAGTCCGCGAGATCGGTGGCCGTCGAGAAACCTTGCAGCGCGGCCGCGCGCATGGCCTGCGGCTTGACGGTAATGCCCGCCGCCATTTCCGCGAAAATGCGCAATGTGTCGGCGACCGTATCGACGGTATCGAAAAGCGGCTCCTTGTCTTCCTGATTGTCCTTGTTATAAGCGAGGGGCTGGCCTTTCATCAGCGTGAGCAGCGCCATCAAATGACCGTTCACGCGGCCTGTCTTGCCGCGCGCGAGTTCGGGCACGTCGGGGTTTTTCTTTTGCGGCATGATCGACGAGCCGGTGCAGAAACGATCCGCGAGATCGATGAAACCGACGCGCGGACTCATCCACAACACGAGTTCTTCGGAAAAGCGCGAGACGTGCGTCATGACGAGCGCGGCGGCCGCCGTGAATTCGATGGCGAAGTCGCGGTCGGAGACGGCATCGAGCGAATTCGCGCAGATGCCATCGAAGCCGAGCGTCTTCGCCACCGCGTGACGGTCGATCGGATAACTCGTGCCCGCGAGCGCCGCCGCACCCAACGGCAGGCGGTTCACGCGCGTGCGGCAGTTGCGCATGCGCTCGGCGTCGCGCGAGAACATTTCGACATAAGCGAGCAGGTGATGCCCGAAGGTCACGGGCTGCGCCACCTGCAAATGCGTGAAGCCCGGCATGATGGTGTCGGCGTGCTTCTCGGCCATGTCGATGAGCGCGCTTCGCAGGTCCTTCAACAGTTCACCGATACGGTCGATCTCGCCGCGCAGCCACAGGCGAATGTCGGTTGCGACCTGATCGTTGCGCGAGCGGCCGGTGTGCAGGCGCTTGCCGGCGTCGCCGATCAACGCGGTCAGCCGCGCCTCGATGTTCAGGTGCACGTCTTCCAGGTCCAGCTTCCACTCGAACTCGCCGCGCTCGATTTCGCCCTTGATCTGCGCCATGCCGCGCTCGATGGCGGCAAGGTCGTCCGCGCCGATGATCTTCTGCGCCGCAAGCATCGACGCGTGCGCGAGCGAGCCTTGAATGTCGACGAGAGCGAGCCGCTTGTCGAAGAACACCGACGACGTATAGCGTTTGACGAGATCCGACATGGGCTCGGAGAAGCGAGCCGACCAGGCTTCGCCTTTTTTGTGCAGTTGGGACGTCATGGTGATGTGATTGGCGGTTGAGGCGAATGAGGCGGCTAAAGCGGCAAGCCGGAAGTCGAAGATTTTAACATTCGGCGCCTGCTGCCTCAGTCGTTGCCGACGAGGATCACGAGCTTCAGATCTTCGCGATGCGCGGGCTTGAAGGTGATCTGGTTGAACACGAGTCGTCCGCGCGACGGATGATCGAACGCGCGTTCGCCGCCTTCGCGCTCGAACACGTCCTGCGACGCCCAGTAGCGCGCGAAGGCATCGCTGGCGGCGCCGAGCGCGTCGATCAGCGTGCGCGTGGGCGCGTCGTTGAGGTGACGGATGGAATCGGCGCGAAACTCGGCGGCAAGACGGCGCGCGCGCGTGTCCCAATCGACGATCAACGCGCGCGCCACCGGCGAGGTGAACGTGTAGGCGAGCAGGTTGCGGTCGTGTTCGCCATCGAGCCAGCCGACGAACAGTTCCGACGCGTGCGCGTTCCAGCGCAGCGCATTCCACTGGCGGTCGAGCACGTAGGCCGGCGCGCCGATCAGCCCGACGCTCTGCAAGAGCGCGGCGGGCACGTCCTGCGCGGTGGGATCGGGCTCGGCGGGATCGCGTTCCTCGGCCAGTTCGAAGAGATACGCGCGTTCGGCCCGCGACAACTGCAATGCGACGGCGATACGCGCGAGCGCATCCGCCGAGGCGGAAACCGGCCGGCCCTGCTCGATCCACGTGTACCAGGTCGGGCTGACGCCGCACAACGCGGCGACTTCCTCGCGGCGCAGCCCCGGCGTGCGGCGGCGCGGCCCCGGCGGCAAACCGACGGACTGCGGCGAAAGCCGTTCACGATGCGCCCGGATGAATTCGCCGAGCGCGCGTGCGGGGATATCGACAGCTTCTCTGGATTCGGTCTTCGGGATCGTTTTCATGAGGCGTGGCGGGTAATGTCGATACCAGAATAAACAGTCCACTTGTACTGGTACAAGGCGGGCTCTATTGTAGCGGCAGGCCGGGCGGCTCAGGAACCGCCCGGCGTCCCCAAGAACATTCTGGAGCCATACCGATGAAACACCACGACCAGGTAGCCGATGCATTCGGCAGCACCGCCGCCGCCTATCTCACGAGCCAGGTTCACGCGAGCGGCGCCGATCTGCAAAATCTCGCCGCGACTTTTGCCGCGACGTGCGGCAACGCGACCGTGCTGGACATGGGATGCGGCGCGGGTCACGCGAGTTTCGCGGTGGCGCCGCACGTGCGCGAGGTCGTGGCGTACGACATCGCCCCGCAAATGCTGGCCACGGTCGATGCCGCCGCGAAGGAACGCGGCCTTGCCACGATCCGCACGCAACAGGGCGCCGCCGAGTCGCTGCCATTCGCCGACGCCTCGTTCGACTGGGTGGTGAGCCGCATGAGCGCGCATCACTGGCGCGACGTGCCGCGCGCGCTGGCCGAAGTGCGGCGCGTGCTCAAGCCGGGCGGCCGGCTGAAATTCATCGATATCGCGGGCGCCGACGATCCGCTGTACGACACGCACATTCAGGCAATCGAACTGTTGCGCGATGCATCGCATATCCGCGACTATCGCGCCGACGAGTGGATCGCCATGCTCGATACCGCCGGCTTCGACGCGAACGTGACCGAGCGCTGGCGTATCGGCCTGGAATTCGATTCGTGGGTGACACGCATGAGAACGCCGCCCGAACGCGTGACGGCGATCAAATCGATGTGGGCCGCCGCGCCCGACGAAGTGCGCGAATACTTCAAGGCCGGCGACGACTTCTCGTTCGAGCTGGATGCGTTGATGATCGAAGGCAAGCGGCGCGACTGAGCGCCGCTCGAATGCCGCAAGGGCTACTTAAACAAACGTGCCACGAACATATGGCGTGATTCGTGGCACGTGAAAGATGCAATGCCCGTTGCCGGGCGCATCGATCAACCCGTATTACGCAGGCCCGCCGCAATCCCGTTGATCGTCAAATGTATCCCGCGCCGCAGCCGCACGTTCTGATCGCCCGCGCGATGCCGCTTGAGCAGTTCCACCTGCAAGTGATTGAGCGGATCGAGGTACGGAAAACGGTTCTTGATCGAGCGCGCGAGCAGCGGATTGTCAGCGAGGCGCTCGCCCTTGCCGGTGATTTCCGCGAGCGCGTTGCCGGTCCGCTCGTGCTCCGCGACGATGCGATCGAACACGCGCTTCCTGAGCTTCTTGTCCGCGACGAGCTGCGCATAACGCGACGCCACCGCGAGATCGGTCTTCGCGAGCACCATATCCATGTTCGAAAGCAGATTCGTGAAGAACGGCCACGTCTTGTGCATCTTGCGCAAGGTGCCGAGGCGCTTCGCGCGTTCCGCGTCCGAGTCGGCCGAATCTAGATAAGCCGTCACCGCGCTGCCGAAGCCGAACCAGCCCGTCAGCAGCAGGCGGCATTGGCCCCACGAAAAGCCCCACGGAATGGCGCGCAAATCTTCGATCTTGCGTTGCTTCGGGTCCTGCAGCTTGCGCGATGCCGGCCGACTGCCGATGTTCAGTTCGGCAATCTCGGCGATCGGCGTCGAGGCGAAGAAGTAATCGGTGAAGCCGGGAGTTTCGTACACGAGCGCGCGGTACGCGGCCATCGCGGAATCGGAGAGCGTTTGCATCGTCGCTTCGAATAGCGGCAATTGCGCGGGCGCGTTCTCGTGCGGCAGAAGCGATGCCTCGAGCGTTGCCGCCACCACCGTTTCCAGATTGCGCCGCCCGATTTCCGGATTGCCGAACTTGCTCGAAATGACTTCGCCTTGCTCGGTGAGACGGATTTGCCCGTCGACCGTGCCGGGCGGCTGCGACAGAATCGCCTGATAGGTCGGGCCGCCGCCGCGTCCCACCGTGCCTCCCCGGCCGTGGAACAGACGCAAGGTCGTGCCGCGTTGCTTGAACAGCGCGACGAGCGCCAGTTCCGCGCGATACAGCTCCCAGTTGGACGTCAAGAAGCCGCCGTCCTTGTTGCTGTCCGAATAGCCGAGCATGACCTCCTGCTCGTTGCCCTGATTTTCGATGAGCGCGTCGATGCCCGGCAGCTTGAAGAACTCGCCCATGATGACCGGCGCATTGCGCAAGTCGGCGATGGTCTCGAAGAGCGGAATCACCATCACGCCATCGCGCGCGGGATTGTCCTTGCTGCCGAGGCAACCGTGCAGCACGCCGGTTTCCTTCTGCAGCAACATGACTTCGAGCAAGTCGCTCACGGTCTCCGTGTGCGAGATGATGTAGTTGCGCACCGCGCGCTTGCCGAACTTCTCGCGCGTCACGCGTGCACCTTCGAGCACGCCGAGTTCGCTCTTCGCGAGATCGGAGTAATCGGCATAAGGAAGACGCAGCGGACGCGGCTGCGCAAGTTCCCTGAGCAACACGGCGCGCTTGTCTTCCTCGAAAAGCGCCGCATAGTCGGCTTCGACGCCCGCGCGCGAAAGCAACTCCGCGATCACCGCTTCGTGGATATCCGAGCTCTGCCGCAAGTCGATGCTCGCCAGGTGAAAGCCGAACACTTCCGAAGCGCGCGTGAGCGGCGCGAGCCGCAGCAGCGCAAGCGAGCCGCCATGATGTTGCGCGAGCGAATCGATCAGCACATGAAGATCGCGCGTGAACTCCGAGCTATCGCCATAAGGCGTCGCGCGAATTGGCGCCGCGCCGCGTCCCGCGCTGCGCACCGCGACCACGCCTTCACCCAGCCGCACGCGCGCGCTCGCCGCGATCCGCGTATAGATGCCGATCAGCGCGCGCCTATATGGTTCGTCCGTGCGATGCGGCGACTGGTCCGGCGAGGCTTCCGCGAGCGCCTGCAAGGCTTCGCTCGATCCGGCGAGCAGATTCGACACGGACAACTCCGCGCCGAGCTTGTGCACCTGTTCCAGATAGTGTTCGAAGATGACCGTTGCTTGCCGCGTGATGGCGTTTTCCAGCGTGGCGGCGGTGACGTTCGGATTGCCGTCGCGGTCGCCGCCAATCCAGCTTCCCATCTGGAAGAACGGCGGCAGCCGCGCGGGCAGGCCGTGTTCCGCGAGCGCTTCCTCGATATCGGCGTAAAGCGCGGGAATTTCCTCCAGGAAAGTCGCGCGATAGTACGAAAGCGCGTTCTCGATTTCATCGGCGACCGAAAGGCGCGACTCGCGCAACATGCGCGTTTGCCAGAGCGAGGTCACGCGCGCCCGCAGGACGGCTTCGTTGTGCGCGCGTTCGCGCGCTGTCAGTTCTTGATCGCGTTCGGCAAGCAGGCGCGCGATGTCGTGTTGCGCATCGAGAATGCTCTTTCGCGACACTTCCGTCGGATGCGCGGTGAGCACGGGCACGATGAGCGCGGCATCGAAGAACTTTTCCAGCACCTTGCGCGTCTTGCTGACGTTGGACTGCTCGCGCATGCGCTCGATGGCGTAGGCGATGGTGCCCGGCCGCGAAGTCGAACCGGCGAGCGCGTGAATCCGCCGCCGCCGATTGTGATGCCGGTCTTCCGCGATATTCGCCAGATGCGAGAAATAGCTGAAGGCGCGCACCACGCTGACCGTCTGTTCCGGCGATAAAGCACGCAAACGCTTTCCTAGCGCTTGCGACGCTTCGTTGTCGTCCTCGCGGCGAAATTTGACGGCGGTCTGACGAATGGCTTCGACGAGGTCGAAGACGGCGTCGCCTTCCTGTTCGCGCAACACGTCGCCGAGCAGGCGGCCAAGATAGCGGATGTCTTCGAAGAGCGGACGGTCCTTGTCGTCGCGCGTGCGGCTGGTTGGCTTCGGCCGTTCGGCGCCATTGATGGCCGTCTTGACGCTCGCCTTCTTGGGAACCGGCGCGGCCTTTGGAGCCACACTCGCCTTCGATGCCTTCACGGCAGTGGCCGCTTTCGTCGTGCGAATGATTGGCGTCGCTGACGTTGGCATCGTTGACGACGAGGCGCCGGTTGCATGGGCCGCGCTCGATGCGTCCGCGGAAGAGTCAGGCGATAGAGCGTTGCGGCGCGCGGGGCGGGCCGATCCGGAAGTCGTCACGTCGGGTTCTCCTCAGAAGCTGCGCAGTCAGGGTAACGCGACGAAATCACCGACGAAACGAGTTCTGCACAGCCGCGCGAGGTGCGGCGCGAAGCTGCCGCAACCGCGCCGCAGCCGCTTTGCCTTCCGCTACCGGAACGCGTGCTGAACGCTTCGAAAGGCGCGCGGACTAAGGCTCTGGCGCGCCGCGTGTCTTCAGGTCGACCCTGGCCTGCGTGCTACCATTGTTAGCTAATGTCTATTTATCCATCCCGTCATTCGATCGAGCTTCAATGAATTCCGAGACGCATTCAACGACACCGCCCGCGAGCCTCACAATCGTTTCGCGGGAAAGCCGGCTGGCGATGTGGCAAGCCGAGCACGTGCAGTGTGCGCTGCACAAATTATATCCATCTTGCGACGTCAAAATTCTCGGAATGACGACGCGCGGCGATCAGATTCTCGATCGCACGTTATCGAAGGTCGGCGGCAAGGGTTTGTTCGTCAAGGAACTGGAAGCCGCGCTCGCCGACGGCCGCGCCGATCTCGCGGTTCATTCGCTCAAAGACGTGCCGATGCAACTCCCCGAAGGCTTCGCACTCAGCGCGATTCTCGAACGTGAAGATCCGCGCGATGCGTTCGTCTCTTCGCACTTCGATTCGCTCGCTGCGTTGCCGGCGGGTAGCGTGGTCGGAACCTCGAGCCTGCGCCGCGAAGCCATGATCCGCGCGCGCTATCCGCATCTCGAAGTGCGGCCGCTGCGCGGCAATCTCGACACGCGTCTAGGCAAGCTGGATCGCGGCGAATACGCGGCCATCATTCTCGCGGCGGCCGGTCTGATACGGCTTGGTCTCGAAGGACGCATCCGTGCGTATCTGGATGAAACCGACAGTCTGCCGGCGGCGGGGCAGGGTGCGCTCGGCATCGAGATTCGTGCGGATCGCGCTGATCTCGTCGCGTGGCTCGCGCCCTTGCATCACGAAGCGACCGCGCTTGCCGTCGAAGCGGAGCGCGCCGTGTCGCGTGCGCTTGGTGGCAGCTGTGAAGTGCCGTTGGCCGCTTACGCGCATTGGGAGAACGATTCGCTGTACTTGCGCGGCGCGGTCTCGACGCCGGATGGCACGCGCGTCTTGAACGCGGAAGAACGCATCGCCACGCCCGATCTTGCCGCCGCGCTCGAACTGGGTTTGCGCGTATCGGCGGATCTCGAAGCGCAGGGCGCCATGGAGATCGTCAACGCGCTGACCACCATCAGCCACCCGGACGGGCCGAACCGAAGCCCCGGCAACGACGCGGCCAATCCCGACCTGATCCCGCCTTCGACGGCGGGCAAGCACTGATGGCGAGCGAGCGTCGCGCCACCATCGTCGTCACGCGGCCTGCGGGACAATCGGCTGCGCTCATCGCGCTTCTCGCCGATGCCGGTTTCGAGACGCTCGAGTTTCCGCTCATCGACATCGCGCCCGTCGCCGACGACGCTCCTTTGCGCGCGGCCCTCGACGAACTCTACGGGCCGCAACGTTACGCGCTCGTGGTTTTCGTCTCGCCGAATGCGATCGATCATGCGTTCAGCCGTCTTTTCGCGCCGTGGCCTGTGGATGTGCCGGTGGCCGTCGTGGGTCCGGGCAGCGTCGCTGCGCTGGCGCGGCAAGGCGTGAGCGCGCCGGCGTATCGCGTGATCAGTCCGTCGGCGGAAGAAGCCGATCCGCGTTTCGATTCCGAAGCGCTCTACACGGCAATCGAAGCCACGCTCGGCGAGAACGGTCTGGAAGGCAAGCGCGTGCTGATCGTGCGTGGCGATGGCGGGCGCGAGTGGCTCGCCGAGCGCCTCACCGAAGCGGGCGCGCAAGTGGAGAAGGTGGCGGCGTATCGCCGCGTGCTGCCCGAACCGTCCATGCACAAGTGGGAGCGCATCCACACGCTGCTCGCGGGCAATCCGCACGCGTGGCTGCTGACGAGTTCCGAAGGCGTGCGCAATCTCGACGAACTCGCGCGCGAACATCTCACCGCCGACGAGATCACGCGGCTGCGGCACGCGCAGGTGATCTGCCCGCATCCGCGTATCGAGCAGGCCGCGCGGCAAGCGGGTTTTGATAGGATGACGGTGTCCGGCGCCGGCGACGAGCGCATCGTGCAGGCAGTCGATGCGCTTTACCCGCGCAAATCGGCTGGAATTCAGGCTGAACCTCACACCAATCAAGCACGTGAAACGCACGCGAAGCCCGCACCGGCGGATGCATCGCCGGACACGCAACCGGCCGCCGCGCCGGCCCACCAAACGGCTCAATCACGCATGACTGATTCGAACGATTCCAACAAAGCTTCACCTCAGCCCAACGTGCCACCGCCTCCGCCCAATACGCCTTTCACGCCCTACGAGCAGCAGAAGCGGCGCGGCGGCGCGGGCACGGTGTTGTTGTGGTTCGTCATCGTTATCCTCGCGATTGCTGCCGGCGCGGGCGGCTATGCGCTCAACCGCAAGTTCGAACGCAATAACCAGGCGCTCGCACAGCGCGTCGAAGAGGCCAACGCGCAAGACGCGCAACTGCGCGCCAAGGCCGACGAAGCCGCGAGCTCGACCGCCGCGCTCAATACGCAAGTCATTCAGTTGCAGGGCAAGCTCAATGACGCCGAGGCGCACAGCCAGGCGTTGCAGCAGCAGTATCAGGACCTCGCGAGCAATCGCGACGACTGGACGGTTGCCGAAGTCGAGCAGATTCTGTCGAGCGCAAGCCAGCAATTGCAATTGACCGGCAACGTGCAACTCGCGCTCTTCGCGCTGCAAAGCGCCGACACGCGGTTGGCCGCCACGAACGGTCCGCAGGTCGTGGCGATCCGCAAGGCCGTCGCGCAGGACATGGACAAGCTCAAGGCCACGCCGACCACCGACCTCACGGGTCTCGCGATCAAGCTCGATACGGCGATCGACCGCATCGACAGCTTGCCGCTGTCCGGCGAAGCGCCGATCGATCCGGCGCGCGCTCGCGCGTCAGAACCGGGTGACAGCGCGTCGATTGCTGCGGCGACCGGCGTGCCGCGCTGGAAGGTGCTGTGGTATCAGATCACGAGCGGCATCGGGCAGCAGTTGTCGAGTCTCGTGTCGGTGCGGCGTATCGACAATGCGGACGCCATGCTCACGTCGCCGGATCAGGGTTACTTCGTGCGCCAGAACGTGAAGCTGCGTCTGTTGTCCGCGCGTCTTTCGCTGCTTTCGCGCAGTGAGCCTACGCTCAAGTCCGACCTGAAAGCCGCCGATGCCGCGCTTGCCCGCTACTTCGATCCCTCGTCGAAAGCGGTTCAAGCCGTGCGCGATCTCGTGAAGCAGGTCGATCAGGCGTCGATGGCCGTCGCCGTGCCGAACCTGGACGCGAGCCTCGCCGCCGTGCACCAGTTCAAGCGAGGCGGATGATGACGATTCGTGGACTCATCTGGATTGCGCTGTTGTTCGTCGTTGCGGCGATCATCGCGACGGTCGGCGGCTTCAATGGCGGGCAGATTCTGCTCGTGCTGCCGCCATATCGCATCGACATGTCGCTCAATCTGTTTGTCGTGGCGCTGGTCGTGCTGTTTCTCGCGCTCTATGCGCTGATCCGCGCGATCCGCGGCGTGTGGAAGATGCCGTCGCGCGTGGCGGCGTATCGCACGCGCAGCAAGCTTGCGAAGGCGAACGCGTCCTTGCGCGATGCGATCGGCCATCTGTACGCGGGCCGCTTCTCGAAGGCCGAGAAAGCCGCGCGCGATGCGTTGAGTGTCGAGGACAACAAGGGCGCGGCGGGCTTGATCGGCGCGAACGCGGCGCATCGGCTGCATGAATACGCGCGTCGCGACGAGTGGCTCGCGCAAGTCGGCGGCGCGGACTGGCAGGACGCGCGCCTGATGGCCACCGCCGACATGCGCGCCGATGGCCGCGACGCGGACGGCGCGCTCGTCGCGCTGACCGAGATTCAGGCGCAGGGCGGGCGGCGCATCCATGCGCAGCAGATCGCGTTGCGCGCCCAGCAGCAGTTGAAGAACTGGGGCGAAGTGCTGAAGCTCGTGCGCATGCTTGAAAAGCGCGAGGCGCTGCATCCCGCGGTCGCCGTGCGGCTGCGGCAAGTCGCGGCGGAAAACCTGCTGCGCGATCGCCGGCATAATCCGGATGCGCTGCTCGAACTGTGGCAATCATTGTCGCCGGTGGAGCGTCAGTCGCCGCGTCTCGCCGATCTCGCCGCCGAATTGCTGATCGCGCTGGATCGTCGGGCGGAAGCGAAGAAGATTATCGAAGACGCGCTCGCCGTGAACTGGGATGCGCGGTTGTTGCGCCGTTATCCGGACTGCATCGTCGGGGGCGACGCCTTGCCGCTCATTCAGCGCGCCGAAGCCTGGCAAAAGGAACGCACCGAAGACGCCGACCTGCTTTTCACGCTCGGTCGTCTGTGCCTGCATCAGCAATTGTGGGGCAAGGCGCAGGCGTTTCTCGAATCGGCGCTGAAGCTGGCGGAAGACGAGCCGTTGCGTATTCGGACGCATCGCGCGCTGGCGCGTCTGCACGAGCAACTCGGCGATACCGAAAAGGCCGCGGAGCATTATCGCGCAAGCGCGCTGGCAATGAACGTGGTCTGACGCTTTCGTTTCGACACAAAAAAGCCGCATGCGCTTTAAACGCATGCGGCTTTTTCGTTGGCTGGCCTGAAGGCTCGATTCAGGCTCGGTTCAATACGTTGGCACCGAAGGATCGACCTGACGCGACCACGCGTCGATGCCGCCGTACAGATTGAACACGTTCGTGAAGCCGCGCGACTCCAGAAACATGCCGACCTGCGCGCTGCGCGCACCGTGGTGGCAGATGCAGACGATCTGCGCGTCGTCGTCGAGTTCTTCGCTACGCGCGGGGATGTCGCGCATTGGAATCGACACGATCTTGTCGAGCTTCGCGGTCTGCACTTCCCACGGCTCGCGCACGTCGAGCAAAACGGGAGCGGGGCGCGAGGTGTCGGCAAGCCACGCGGCGAGTTCGGGTGCGGTCAGATTTTGCATGGAATCGAGTAAGGACGATGGCGAAAGCCGGGCGGCGCCCGGCCCGAACGCACCGAATCAGAACCTGAATAGCGAAGGATGCACCGCGTTTTGCAGCGGCGCGACGAGCGTTTCGAAAACATCGGACACGCGGAATTGCTTTTCGTCGACCCGCGTGATGATCTGCGCCTTCATGACCGGCGCCGTGCCGACGAAAGCGGCGATACGCCCGCCCACTTTCAACTGTTCGAGCAATTCCTGCGGCATGACCGGCATGCCGCCCGAAACGCAGATCACGTCGTAAGGCGCGCCGTCGGCCAAGCCCCGCGCGCCGTCGCCGTGAACCACATGCGCGTTCGACACACCGTTCGCCGCGAGATTCTGCTTCGCGAACTCGGCGAGTTCCGGCGAGATTTCAACCGTGGTCACGCTGCGGCCGCGATGCGCGAGGAGCGCCGCCATATAGCCCGAGCCCGCGCCGATTTCCAGCACCGTCTCACCCTTGTGAATGGCCAGTTCTTGCAGAACCCGCGCCTCGACCTTTGGCGACAGCATGCGCTCGCCGCCGGGAAGCGGAATTTCGAGGTCCGCGAAAGCGATATTGCGGTACGCGGCGGGAACGAAGTTCTCGCGCTTGATGAGCGACAGCAGATTCAAAATCTCCTGGTCCAGCACTTCCCAAGGACGAATCTGCTGCTCGATCATGTTGAAACGCGCTTGCTCGATGTTCATGTTCGTTGTGCGTCGTTGTGCGTCGTTCTGCAAGAAGGGTAGCCGCGAAGGCCGCCGGGTCAGACTTTCAGGCAGCTTCAGGCGGGTTGGAAAACTGTGCGATTGTAGCAAATAGACGGGTTTTCCCGCCCGTTCGCGCGCAGCCAGTGCGGCTCGGCTCATGCAGTTTGACTAATGCGGCAGTCGGATATCGAATTTGAAGGTGACGAGCCGCGCGACCAGAATGAAAGCCGTAGACAGCAGCACGTTGTAGATCGTGTCCACTTGAAGCTGTTCGAGCCCGATATACATCCAGCAGCCCGCAAACGCGCACACTGCGTACGGCCGCGAATCGCGCAGGATCAGCGGAATCTCGTTGCACAGCACGTCGCGCATGATGCCGCCGAACACGCCGGTGGTCACGCCCATCATCGTCGCGGTGAAAACGGGCATTTGCGCATCGAGCGCGATGGAGGTGCCCGAGACGCTGAAGAGTCCGAGGCCGATCGCATCGGTGATGAGGAGCGCGCGCTGATCGAACAGACGCGTCGTCACGCGTAGAAAGAAGGGCGCGAAAATCGCCATCGCGAAGATGACGAACACGTATTCCTGATGCTCGACCCAATAAAACGGCCGGCGTGACAGCAGCACGTCGCGTACGGTGCCGCCGCCGAAAGCCGTGGCGAGGGCGACGAGGAAGGCGCCGACGGCGTCGAGCCGGCGCTTGCGCGCCTCGATGAGACCGGAGAACGCATACGCGAAAATCGCGAACGCCTCCATGATGGAAATGGCGAGAGTCAGCCTGGGATGCACGTTCTAACCCGCTTTGCGGTTCTTGTCTTGTGGATGTTGATGATGTCGCGGCGCGCTCGCCGGTTGCAGCAGCACGAGCACGGCGCCCGCGCCGCCATCGTGCGGACGCGCCTGACAGAACGCAATCACTTCGACCTTCTGCACGAGCCACGCGCGCACCTTGCCCTTGAGCACCGGCTCGCGGCCGACGGACCCGAGCCCCTTGCCGTGAATCACGCGCAGACAGCGCAGCCCGCGCTTCACGGCTTCGCGGATGAACTCCGCAAGCGCCTCGCGCGCTTCCTCGCGGCGCATGCCGTGCAGATCGAGTTGCGCCTGAACGATCCACGCGCCGCGCCGCAACTTCCTCACGACCTCCTGACTGATGCCCGGACGACAGTAGGAAAGCGTCTCGTCGATATCGAGCAGGCTTTCCGGGTCGTATTCGTCGGAGAGCGCTTCCTGCAGCACCGCTTCCTCGTCGCGCCAGCTTTGCAGCGGAAGCGGTGGCGGCGGCACGCGAGCGATAGCGATGCGCGGCGGCGTCTTCAATGGCTCGATTTCGCCGATGGCGCGGCGAAACTCATCGGCCTCGGCCAACGTTTCGCGTTCCGCACGCACGGCCGCGACGCGTTCGACCTCGCGCTTCTCCGCCTGCGCCTTCAACGCGCTTTTCAGCGATCCGAGTCCGGCGAGCCCTTCGCGTTTCACCGCTTCGGCGACATCGACGGGTTTCGCTTCGACAGGCGCGCTGACTTGCGGCGTGGCGGCGCGCCGCAGTTTCGGTTCGTTCGGATGAGGTTGGTTTTTCGGCATCGTTCGGCCAACGGATAAGCGCGGGACGGTCAAACGCAGCGGGCCGATTGTGCCACGCGCGGCGCCATGCACCTGCACGCAACGGCGCTCGCGAAAATAAAAACGGGCCGGCGGCGCGAACCGTGGCCCGTTCTTCAGTCTGGTTCAACCCTCGATGCGGCTGAACTCAGTGAGCAGTACGCTGCGCGCCGGCAACCATTCTAACGGTCCGACGCGCGCGCAGTCGCTCAACGATCCTTTTCGTGGCTCATCGAGTGCGGCGTGGGCGTTTCGTCGATGGTTTCCAGATAACGTTGCGCATCCAGTGCCGCCATACAACCGGTTCCGGCGCTCGTGATTGCCTGACGATACACGTGATCCTGCACGTCGCCCGCCGCGAACACGCCGGGGATGCTGGTGGACGTTGCGTCGCCCGTCGTGCCGCCCTTCGTGATGATGTAGCCGTTCTTCATTTCGAGCTGGTTGGTGAAGAGATCGGTGTTCGGTTTGTGACCGATTGCCACGAACACGCCTTGCAGCTTGACGTCGGTGGTGTCGCCGGTTTCGGTGCTCTTCACGCGCAGGCCGGTCACGCCGGTCGCGTCGCCGAGCACTTCGTCGAGCACGTGGTTCCACTTGATATCGACGACGCCTTCCTTTTCCTTCGCCAGCAAGCGGTCGATGAGAATGGGCTCGGCGCGAAACTTGTCGCGACGATGGATCACCGTGACCTTCTTCGCGATGCCCGCAAGGTAAATGGCTTCCTCGACCGCCGTATTGCCGCCGCCGATCACCGCCACCTCGCCGTTGCGATAGAAGAAGCCGTCGCAGGTGGCGCACGCCGAAACGCCCTTGCCCATGAACGCTTCTTCGGAAGGATCGCCGAGATATTGCGCCGATGCGCCCGTCGCGATGATGAGCGAGTCGCACGTGTACTCGCCCGAGTCGCCGATCAACCGCAGCGGACGCTCGTTGAGCTTCGCCGTATGGATGTGATCGAAGACGATCTCGGTGTTGAAGTTGCGCGCGTGTTCTTCGAGGCGCTGCATGAGTTCCGGACCCTGCACGCCCGTGGGATCGCCCGGCCAGTTTTCGACGTCGGTGGTGGTCATCAACTGACCGCCCTGAGCTAAGCCGGTGATGAGCAGCGGCGACAGATTCGCGCGCGCGGCGTAGACGGCGGCCGAATAGCCGGCGGGGCCGGAACCGAGAATCAGCACTTTGGCGTGTTTGGTCGATGACATGGCGTTTGGTCCGTTATTGATGGCCGTCGGGTTGTGGCGCGGCAACTTCGACGCCCGGCGCGAAAAGCGGCTCATGACCGCGACGCGCCATTGCAGCCCCGACGAACTCTAGTTGGGTGCAAGGGATCAATTATAAAGGCCGTTGCAAAAGCCTTCCGAGTGAACCTTTCAATCGGATTGATAGCCGAGCGTCGCAGGAATCACGAAAAAATCGTTGCTTAATCGTGGCTTAAACCACGACGGTTTGCGTGTGACGAGTGTTACAGGTTGCAAGCACGGACGCCTTTTTGCGCCGTTCACCGCAATGCAGCGTTTACAATAGGCCACCTTATATGCGGCACTTTATAAGCCGCGACAAGCGACTCCGAATCAATGGCCAAAGCATCCTATTCCGCGAGCCCGCAGGCGCTGCCGCACCGCATGTCGCGGCTCTTCACCGAGATTCGCTGGATTCTCCAGGTTGCGCTCGGACTGTTTCTCGTCATGGCGCTCCTTTCCTATAGCCGGAAAGACCCGAGCTGGATGCACGCCATCAGCGTGGATCACATTTCGAACTGGGCTGGGCGCGTCGGCGCCAACACGTCCGATATCCTGCTGCTCGCGTTCGGGCTCTCGTCGTACTGGTTTGTCGTGCTGCTCGGGAGGCGGATCGTCGCGAATTACCGGCGCATCACGCAACCCGCGCTCGCCGACGACGACACCCCGCGCGATCGCACCTGGCTTGCCGAGGCATTCGCGTTCGTGCTCGTGCTGCTCGCAAGCGATGGCATCGAGGCGTTGCGCATGTGGTCGCTCAAGGTGCCACTGCCGCGCGCGCCGGGCGGTGTGGTTGGCGACATGGTCGCGCGCCATGTTTCCCATGCGCTTGGCTTCACGGGGGCGACGCTCTTTCTGCTGATCGCGCTGGCCATCGGCTTGTCGCTCTATTTCCGCTTCTCGTGGTTGTCCGTGTGCGAAAAAGTCGGCGACGGCATTCTCACCGCGATCACCGGCGCGCAACTCCGGCGCGAAGCGGGCCGCGACCGCAAGCTCGGCGAGGAAGCGGCGACCAAGCGCGAAGGCAAGGTCGTGCGCTCGCGCGTGAAGCAGGAAGATCACGAGCCGGTCGTGATCGTGCCGCCGGTCGCCACGCCGCCGCGCTCCGAGCGCGCGGAGAAAGAAAAGCAGGTGCCGCTCTTCAAGGACCTGCCGGGCGATTCCACCTTGCCGCCGCTCGCGTTGCTCGATGCGCCGCCGAAAACCCAGGAAACCATTGCTGCCGACACGCTGGAATACACCTCGCGTCTCATCGAAAAGAAGCTGAAGGACTTCGGCGTGGAAGTGAGCGTGGTCGCGGCGTATCCGGGGCCGGTCGTGACGCGTTACGAGATCGAACCGGCCACGGGCGTGAAGGGCAGCCAGATCGTCGGGCTCGCGAAGGATCTGGCGCGCTCGTTGTCGCTCGTGTCCATCCGCGTCGTCGAAACCATTCCGGGCAAGAATTTCATGGCGCTCGAATTGCCGAACCAGCGCCGCCAGACCGTGAAGCTCTCCGAGATTCTCGGCTCCGAGGTCTACGCAGCCGCCGCCTCGCCACTAACAATGGGCCTTGGCAAGGACATCGGCGGCAATCCGGTCTGCGCCGATCTTGCCAAGATGCCGCATTTGCTGGTCGCGGGCACCACGGGTTCGGGCAAGTCCGTCGGCATCAACGCGATGATTCTTTCGCTGCTCTACAAGGCAAGCGCGGATCAGGTGCGGCTCATCCTCATCGACCCGAAGATGCTTGAAATGAGCGTCTACGAAGGCATTCCGCATCTGCTGTGTCCGGTCGTCACCGACATGCGGCAGGCGGGTCACGCGCTCAACTGGGCGGTCGCGGAAATGGAGCGGCGCTACAAGCTCATGAGCAAGATGGGCGTGCGCAATCTCGCGAGCTTCAACAGCAAGATCGACGAAGCGAAGAAGCGCGACGAAACCATTCCGAACCCGTTTAGCCTCACGCCGGACGAACCCGAGCCGCTCGCGCGTCTGCCGCATATCGTCGTGGTCATCGACGAACTGGCCGATCTGATGATGGTCGTCGGCAAGAAGGTCGAGGAGTTGATCGCGCGGATCGCGCAGAAGGCGCGCGCGGCGGGCATCCATCTGATTCTCGCGACGCAGCGGCCGTCCGTCGATGTTATCACGGGCCTCATCAAGGCAAACGTGCCGACGCGCATGGCGTTCCAGGTGTCGTCGAAGATCGATTCGCGCACGATTCTCGATCAGCAGGGCGCGGAATCGTTGCTCGGCATGGGCGACATGCTTTATCTGCCGCCAGGCTCGGGTCTGCCGGTGCGCGTGCATGGCGCGTTCGTGTCGGATGAAGAAGTGCATCGCGTGGTCGACAAACTCAAGGAGCACGGCGAGCCGAACTATATCGAAGGCATTCTCGAAGGCGGACTGGCCGGCGAGGGTGAAGAAGGCGCGCCCGGCGCAGGCGGCGCGACCGATGGCGAGTCCGACCCGCTTTACGATCAGGCGGTGGAAGTGGTCATCAAGAACAAGCGCGCTTCGATCTCGCTCGTGCAGCGGCATCTGCGCATTGGCTATAACCGGGCGGCGCGGCTGCTCGAACAGATGGAGAACTCCGGGCTCGTTTCGTCGATGTCGTCGAACGGCAACCGCGAGATTCTGACGCCGGCGCGCGATTCCGACTGAGCGCCGACGTGTTTTGAATGGAGAACAAAAGCATGAAGCAACACACGGGGAAGAAGGTATTCGGCGCGGCGCTGCTGTCCGCATCGATGCTGTTTGCGTCGCACACTTACGCGAGTGGCACGGAGCAGCTGAAGGCCTTCGTTTCGCAAGTCCACGCGGCACGCGGCGAATTCACGCAACAGGAAGTCAAGGCGCCAGGCAAGGTCAATAACGGCGCAAGCTCCACGACTACGCCGACCAAGGGCGTGACCTCCAGCGGCACATTCATGTTCGCGCGGCCGGGCAAGTTCATCTGGTCGTATGAAAAGCCGTACTCGCAGGTTTTGCAGGCGGACGGCGACAAGCTCTACGTCTATGACAAGGACTTGAACCAGGTCACCGTTCGCACGCTTGGCGGCGCGCTTGGCGCAAGCCCCGCCGCCATCCTTTTCGGCAGCAACGACCTCGACAAGAACTTCACCTCGCGCGATGCGGGCGAGAAGGGCGGCATCGACTGGCTGGAACTCACGCCTAAAGCGAAGGACACGCAGTTCGAACGCGTGGGCATCGGCTTCAAGGACGGCAATCTGCAAGCCATGGAACTGCACGACGTGTTCGGCAACGTCACGCTTCTTACGTTCTCGAACATTCAGAAGAACCCGCCGATCAAGAGCGATACCTTCAAGTTCAACGTGCCGAAGGGCGCGGACGTGATCAACGGGTAAGGTTGGGCGCCCGGCTTATTGATAGTCGGTGACGACCGTCACGAGCGCTGTCGATGGCGCCGACATGGACAGCACGCCGCCTGTCGCGCCGACGTGAAACGTGCCATCGCTGCCGCGTGCGGTCTGACGTCCAGCGCCATCGGCGAAGCGCGCGTACACGCTGCCGGCAATGGCGACGCGTGCGTTCGGCGCGTCGGTTGGCGGCGGCGTGAAGTGCACCGAGACCGTCTGGTCGCTCGCATGGTTCGTCGCCGAAAAAGTTGCGGACGTTGCCGCCGTCGATGTCGATACGCCGAACGGCGGCGCCACCAGCGCGCCCCGGAATGTGATCGTGCCACCGGGCATCGTGTACACCGGGGCGGATACCGCATAGGCGCTCATCACGGCGAGCGCCGCTGCCAATCCCACCCGGCGTGTTTCTCTCAGCTTTGCTTGGTCCATCTTTTCCCCCGTTGAAAAGTCCGTGTTTCGCGTGACGTGATTAAGCAAATCCGATCATTCGGCTTATTTTTGAGATAACGCGATTAGCTTGGATATTAGGAGAAATCGTGTCGGTCGAGTGATTGGCTTTTGCTAATTGCTCGCGGAAATCGATGCTTGTCGAATAAGCATGCGTACTGCTTATTTAGCTGCGTCTAAGCAGTGTGAGCGGCGGTCATGTCCTCGATGAATGCATCGACGATATCGTTCTTCGCATTGCGCGAGCCGCGTCCACGCTCGGCGCGCACGACCATGTGAAACGCCACGCGATAACGCATGAACTCGGGATTCAACGCGGCGAGCAAGCCGTCTTTCACATAAGGCGCGGCGAAATGCTCCGGCAGATAACCGAGATGCCGCCCGGATAACACGAGCATGGCGACGGCTTCCATGTTGTCCGCGACCGCGCCGATAGTGCGCGGCGTGAGCGCGCCTGCTTCGGGCAGCGGATAGCTTCGCCACGCCCACGCATGATCGGCGGCATCGTCCGGACTCACATTGCCCGCGTGTACAAAAAGCGGATGCTCTCGCGCGCAGTACGCGAACTGATCTTCGGCAAAGATCTGCGTGTATTCCAGCGACGGCACGCGATGCCAGAAGTAGCCGATCGCCATCTTAATGCGGCCGGCAAGCAGCATTTCCTCGAGTTCGCCTGGCGAGCGGACGAGCACGGATAGGCGCACCGATTCGTCGCGTCGCCGGAAGCGCGCGATCGCCTCGCTGATGCGCGCATTCGCGCTCACCGGCGTGTTGCCGATCATCCCGAGCGTCAGCGTGCCGACGAGTTTTCGGCCGACATGGCGCGCGGTGGAATCGAACGTTTCGACAGCGGCGAGCAACGCTCTGCATGCATCGACGAATTGCTCGCCGCGCGAAGTGAGTGCGAAACCGCCGCGTCCGCGCTCGCAAAGCCGGTAGCCGAGGCGCGTTTCGAGCGTCGCGAGTTGCGTGCTGATGGTCGACTGGCCAACATTGAGCGTGGCCTGCGCGGAGGAAACGCCGCCTGCATCGACGATGGCGAGAAACACGCGTATGAGCCGCAAATCCAGGTCGGAAAGATGAGTGAACACGCGCGCCGCCTATACATCGATTGGGATCGATGTGAAGTTGTTTTCGTCGCCATTTTAGCTTGGGTCAAAAGCGCGTACTAATACGCCATCTTTGGCTCAATGGGAACATTTGACACCATGAATACGTCTTCGCTCTTTACGCCTGCCGAACACTTTAACGCCGAGCGTCCGCAACCGCTTTCCGGCAATCAGATGCCGCGCTGCGGCGGCATCACCACGATGATGCGTCTGCCGAACGTGCCGACGGCCGCCGGTCTCGACGTGTGTTTCGTCGGCGTGCCGTTCGACCTCGGTACGTCGAATCGCACGGGCGCGCGTTTCGGCCCGCGTCAGGTGCGCAGCGAATCGGTGCTGCTGCGCCCTTACAACATGGCGACGCGCGCCGCGCCGTTCGACTCGCTGCGCGTGGCCGATATCGGCGATGTCGCGATCAATCCGTACAACCTGCTGGATTCGATCGACCGCATCGAGCGCGCATATGGCGAGATCCTCGCGCACGATTGCAAGCCGATCACGCTTGGCGGCGATCACACCATCGCGTTGCCGATTCTGCGGGCGATCCACGCGAAGCACGGCAAGGTCGGGCTCATTCACATCGACGCTCACGCCGACGTCAACGACACCATGTTCGGCGAGAAGATCGCGCACGGCACGCCGTTTCGCCGCGCGGTGGAAGAGGGCTTGCTCGATTGCGGGCGCGTCGTGCAGATCGGCCTGCGCGGCACAGGCTACGAGGCGAGCGATTTCGACTGGTGCCGCGAACAGGGCTTTCGCGTCGTGCAGACGGAGGAGTGCTGGAACAAGTCGCTCGCGCCGCTGATGGCCGAAGTGCGCGAACAGATGGGCGACGGGCCGGTGTATATCACCTTCGACATCGATGGCATCGATCCGGCGTTTGCGCCCGGAACCGGCACGCCGGAAATCGCGGGTCTGACGGTGCCGCAGGCGCTGGAGATCGTGCGCGGCGCGTGGGGCTTGAATATCGTCGGCGCGGATTTGGTGGAGGTTGCGCCGCCGTACGATCCGTTCGGGACCACGGCGCTGCTCGGGGCGAATCTTGCGTTCGAATTGTTGTGCGTGTTTCCGGGTGTCGAGCGGCGCGCGTGAATCGGGCGAGACGTTACGAAGCCAACGCCGCCCGCCGCGTCGAAACCAGCAGCAAGTAGCAGACGGCGCCCAACGCAAGCGATGGCAATGTCGCGCCCAGATTCGGCAGCCACTGGTTGATCGCGTGATAGGCCGCGATTCCGATCGCCCACGCGACAAAGGCGCTCACGTGCCAGCCGCCCGAATAGCCATAGCGGCCGACGGACTGGCCGAGCGCGGCGAGATCGACGCGGCGTTTTCTCACGATGAAGTGATCGGCCAGCACCACGCCGAAGAGCGGCGCAAACACCGAACCGATCAGCAGCAGGAAGTTCTGATACTTGCCCATGGCAACGGCGAGCGCGACCAGCGTGCAGAGCGCGCCGAACGCGGCGGAAAGCACGGGTACGCTCACGCGCGCCCAGAACGTGCCCGTCGAGACGGCGGCGGAGTGGATATCGGCGAAGGCGTTGTCGATTTCATCGATGAGAATCAGGAGCAGCGCAATGCCGCCCCCCGCTTGCGCGAGCGCGATGGTGAGGAGCGCATCGCCGCCGCCCGCGGCCAGCCCGTACACCGCGCCGAGCGCGTAGAACCACAGGTTCGCGATACCGTAGCCGAGCAGCGTGCCACGAAACGAGCCGCCCGCGCTGCGGGAAAAGCGCGTGTAATCGGCAATCAGCGGCAGCCACGAAAGCGGCATGGCAACGACTAGATCGATCCCCGCGCCGAACGCCAACTCACCGGTGTCAGGACGTGCCAGCAGCGCGGCAAGATCCTGCTTGGCCAGCAGATTCCACGTGAGCCAGCCCGCGCCCGCGAGCAAAAGCCAGATGCCCCAGGTACGCAGAAAGCGCCGCACGAAGGACAGCGGACCGCTCACCGCGAGCAGCGTGGCGAGCACGCCGAAGATCACGGTCCAGACGAGCGGCATCGACAGATTGAAAGATTGTTTGGCGAGCGCGTCCGCGGAATCGCGCATGACGATGATTTCGAACGAGCCCCAGCCGACCAGTTGAACGGCGTTGAGCACGGCAGGCACCGACGCGCCGCGCACACCGAGCGTCGGGCGCAGCGAGGACATGGCGGCGAGCCCCGTGTCCGCGCCGACCACGCCCGCGAGCGCGAGCAGCACCACGCCGATCACCGTGCCGATGACGATTGCCACGAGTGCGTGCGGCAGCGACAGACCCGGCACGAGCAGCGCGCCCGCCTGCGCGACTAGCAGGCCGATGCCGAGCGAGAACCACAGCGCGAAGGCGTCGCTGGTGCCGAAGGCGCGCCGTTCGGGCGGCACGGGAATGAGCGGGGCGTAAGTCGACGTGTCCTCTTGCTGCATCGGATTTGATCCTTATCTTGTCTGTTCGCGGTTTGTCCGAAGCCGTCGCTTGCGCGCGAGCATCGGCTGTCATAATGACCCGGATTTTGCGGCCACGCGGAGCAATGCGCTAGCTCTGCCGTTCGGCATAGGCAAAAATGCGTCCGGTGACCCGGCCGTCGGCGCCTCACCTTACTCAGCAAGCACATGTTCGAAGAAAACCGTGGCACCGTCCCGCTCGCGGAACGCCTGCGCCCCCGCACCATCGACGACGTGATCGGGCAGAAGCATCTGCTCGGTCAGGCGAAGCCGCTGCGCGTCGCGTTCGAATCGGGCGAGGCGCATTCGATGATCCTCTGGGGCCCGCCCGGCGTCGGCAAGACCACGCTCGCGCGCCTCATGGCCGCTGCCTTCAACGCCGAGTTCATCTCGCTTTCGGCGGTGCTCTCGGGCGTGAAGGATATCCGCGAGGCGGTCGAGACGGCGCAGATTCATCGCGCGAACGGGCACCAGACGCTCGTGTTCGTCGATGAAGTGCATCGCTTCAACAAGAGCCAGCAGGACGCGTTCTTGCCGCACGTGGAGTCGGGCCTGTTCGTGTTCGTCGGCGCGACGACCGAAAATCCGTCGTTCGAAGTGAACAGCGCGCTGTTGTCGCGGGCCGCCGTCTACGTGCTGAAAAGCCTGGACGCCGACGAGTTGAAAGAACTGCTGGAGCGCGCAAGCACTGAACTCGGCGGCCTGACCTTCACCGACGAATCGCGCGACGCGCTGATCGGTTCCGCCGATGGCGACGGCCGCAAGCTCCTGAATAACCTGGAAATCGTCGCACGCGCGGCCGCGCAGCAGAAGCAGACGCACGTGGATGGCGCGTTGCTCGGCAGCGCGCTCGCCGAAAATCTGCGCCGTTTCGACAAAGGCGGCGACGCGTTCTACGACCAGATCAGCGCGCTGCACAAGTCGGTGCGCGGCAGCAATCCGGACGCCGCGCTGTACTGGTTTTGCCGCATGATCGACGGCGGCGCGGACGCGCGTTATCTGGCGCGGCGCATCGTCCGGATGGCCTGGGAAGATATCGGTCTTGCCGATCCGCGTGGCGCGCGCATCGCGCTCGATGCCGCCGAAACTTACGAGCGGCTCGGCTCGCCCGAGGGCGAACTGGCGCTTGGGCAGGCGCTCATTTATCTGGCGGTCGCGCCGAAATCGAACGCGGGCTACAACGCGTATAACGAGGCACGGCGCTTCGTCGGCAAGGATCAGTCGCGCGGCGTGCCGGTGCATCTGCGCAACGCGCCGACGAAGTTGATGAAGGAGCTCGGCTACGGCCACGAGTATCGCTACGCGCACGACGAACCGGACGCCTATGCCGCCGGTGAAACCTATCTGCCGGACGGCATGCGCGACCCGCACTGGTATGCGCCGACGCCGCGCGGGCTGGAAGGCAAGATCGGCGACAAGCTGTCGCGTCTCGCGGAACTCGATGAAGCCTGGCGGCGCGAGCACAAGGATGAGAAGAAGCGGTAAGGGGTGTTGCACGCTGGCGGGTGCTTCGTTTCACTCGCACCGCCCGCCTGTTTCATCGAGCGAATCGAAGCGGCACGCGCCGGCCGTAACCGGTGCGTTAGACTTCACAGCTACTGGCGGCGCGCCATGCCGCAAATATCGGCGGCGCATGATCGCCTGAACGCCAGCCACGGCCGCGCCCGATGCGTGCGCTAAAATCGTCGTTTTCGAATACTTAACAAAAGCATCCCCGACATGCTCGACATTCAACACCTCCGTAAAGACCTGGACGGCGTCGCGAAGCGCCTCGCCGACCGAGGCTACACGCTCGACGTTGCCGCCTTCGCCGCGCTCGAAGCCGAGCGACGCGACATCCAGACCCGCACCGAAGAACTTCAGGCGCGCCGCAATAGCCTGTCCAAACAAATCGGCGCGATGAAAGGCCGGGGCGAGGACACGTCGGCGGTGATGGCGGAAGTAGGCGGCATCGGCGACACGATGAAGGCATCGGCGACGCAACTCGAAAACGTGCAGAAGCGTCTGTCGGACCTGATGCTGACCGTGCCGAATCTGCCTCACGAAAGCGTGCCTGTGGGCAACGACGAGAAGCAGAACGTCGAATTGCGCCGCTGGGGTTCACCGCGCGCGTTCGATTTCGAGGTCAAGGATCACGTCGATGTCGGCGCGCCGCTCGGACTCGATTTCGAAACCGGCGCAAAGCTTTCGGGCGCGCGTTTCACGCTCTTGCGCGGGCCTATTGCGCGGCTGCATCGCGCGCTCGCGCAGTTCATGATCGACACACACACCGAACAGCACGGCTATACAGAAGCGTACACACCGTACATCGTGAATCCTGAGATTCTCTACGGGACCGGACAGTTGCCCAAATTCGCCGACGATATGTTCCGCGTCGAGAAGGGCGGCGACGAAAACACGATCACGCAGTACCTCATCTCCACCTCGGAGATTTCACTCACGAACACCGTGCGCGACAGCATCCTCGAAGCGAGCGCGCTGCCGGTGAAGCTGACGGCGCATTCGCCGTGCTTCCGTTCCGAGGCGGGTTCATATGGACGCGACACGCGCGGCCTGATTCGCCAGCATCAATTCGATAAGGTCGAGATGGTGCAGGTCGTCGCACCCGAGCACTCGTACGCCGCGCTCGACGAGATGGTCGGGCAGGCCGAAACCATTCTGCAGAAGCTCGAATTGCCGTATCGCGTAATCACGCTTTGCACGGGCGACATGGGCTTTTCGGCGGCGAAGACCTTCGACCTCGAAGTGTGGTTGCCGGCGCAAAACACTTATCGCGAGATTTCGAGCTGCTCGAATACCGAGGCCTTCCAGGCGCGACGTATGCAGGCACGCTTTCGCAATGCACAAGGCAAGCCGGAGTTCGTGCATACGCTCAACGGCTCGGGTCTCGCGGTGGGACGCACGCTGGTTGCCGTGCTGGAAAATTTCCAGAACGCGGACGGCTCGGTGACCATTCCCGCGGTTTTGCGCCCTTACATGCGTGGCGCGGAGCGTATCGAGGCGCCGGCTGTGGTCTGACGTTTATTTTAAAAAGGGCCTTGGAAAGCTCGAACGACTTCGTTATACTTTCGTTCTTCGCTTGGCAACGACCCGCTTCGCGAAGGCCGGCAAAGCCTTTAAGGCCCAGTCTGGTAGACGGAAAGGTGGCAGAGTGGTCGAATGCGCTGGACTCGAAATCCAGTGTACAGTTTTGCTGTACCGTGGGTTCGAATCCCACCCTTTCCGCCAAGACACAAAACCCCGCAAGTCGTGAGACTTGCGGGGTTTTTCGTTGGGGGCCCGGTTTCGTTCAAGGCCTTCGCATCACTTCGGCATCACGTCGTGCATCAAGTCGTGCATCGCGCCACATCGAACCTCAGTTCGGGCTCCGGCAACCCGCTGTAGTCATCCACGGATCGCTGCACCTTCACCTCTGTTCCATACGCGGATGGCGTCAAGGTCACGAGCCACGCGTTCGGTCCGACGACGAGCTCCGTCGTTCCTTGATTGCGCACTGTCTGCACCGAAGGCAACCTGCCTTCGAGACAACCCGATATATCCGACGCACGCCGCGCCGATGAAACATGAATCACGGGCTTCGACGCTCTCAGCTCCGGGCCACTCGTCGAACTGCAGGCAGCCAGCACGGACAAGACCGCGGTAACGGTACAAACGGCATAGACGGAATAAACGGCACGAGCAGCATTCAGGCGATGCAGGTTCATATCTTCAGGCTCGGGTTCTCAAGTGCGAATGCGGGTCACTAGACCACAATCGCGCATCGATCACAAGACCGCATGGCGCGATCGCAAACGCCCGGTGTCGCCACGAAACGCAGCACGCATGCGCCTTTCCAAAGAGAGAGGGCCGCACGAGAGTGCTATCATCGGCCCCAATGTCCTCGTGCACGGCGCGCCCCAAGCGGCGTTTCTCGCGCCACGCACGCAGGCGCGACGAACACATCTGCCAATGGCCATTACGCTCAAGACACCCGCTGACATCGAGAAGTTACGCATCTCCGGCCGCATGGCCGCCGAAGTCCTCGCCATGATCGGGGAACACGTGCGCCCCGGCGTCACCACGGACGAACTCGACGCCATCTGCAACCGCTTCATCGTCGATGAACTGAAGGCCGTGCCGGCGAACGTCGGCTACATGGGCTTTCCGAAGACGGTCTGCACGTCGGTGAATCATGTCGTCTGTCACGGTATTCCCGGCCCGAAAGAACTGAAAGACGGCGACATCATCAATATCGACGTGGCCATCATCAAGGACGGCTACTTCGGCGACACGAGCCGCATGTACTACGCCGGCACGCCGAACAAGGAAGCGCGGCGCCTCACCGAAACGACCTACGAAGCCATGGTCGCGGGCATCCGCGAAGTGCGTCCGGGCGCGACGCTCGGCGACGTCGGCCACGCAATCCAGACGGTCGCGCACCGTGAAGGCTTTTCGGTGGTGCGCGAGTACTGCGGTCACGGCATCGGCCGCGTGTATCACGAAGATCCGCAAGTGCTGCATTACGGCCAGCGCGGCGCGGGTCTGCGGCTCAAGGCCGGCCTCGTCTTCACCATCGAGCCCATGATCAACGCGGGCCGTCCCGCCACGCAGCAGTCGCGCGACGGCTGGACGGTGACCACGAAGGACCGCTCGCTGTCAGCGCAGTGGGAACACATGGTCGCGGTAACGGAAGACGGCTTCGAGTTGCTTACGCCCTGGCCGGATGGCGTAGGCGCCTACGCCGCGCCGTAAAGAAGCGCGCGGGTACCGTTTGCGCGCGCCGTGATGGTGCGTAAGCGGCGAGAGCGCGTCTGCATGTGCGCTGTAAAGCACTATCCGAGAAGAAAGAATTGACGGGTACGCCCGTTCGGTTGAAGCTACGCGAATGGCCCGAATACCGGAAAGGCCCGAGCGCCTTCGAGGCAGAGAAGCCAGAGAGCCAGAGAGAATTTGCCTGCATGAGCCCCGCATGAGTCCCTCACTGACCGTCAACCGAATCGCCTCGCAACAGGGCGCGGTATTGCGCGAGCTGCGCACGTCGTCGCTGCGCGAAGCGCCCTATGCGTTCGGCGAGACGCTGGAAGATGCGCTGCGCGTCGAACCGCAATCGTTCGACGACACCGCCGCCGAGCACGCGCATTCGCCTCGCGTCGCGACCTTCCTGCTGTACACGGAAGGGCATCCCTGCGGGCTCGTACATGCGTATGTCGAGGAAGCCGGATCGGCGCGGGCCTTCGTGGCGGCGCTCTGGGTCGCGCCGGCAGTGCGCCATTTGCGTGGCGGCGAGTTGCTCGTGAACGCCGCGTCGCACTGGCTCGCGGCGCAGGGCGCATCGGAAGTGCATGCGTGGATCGCCGACGAGAACCGCACCGCAATGCGCTTCTACGAACGTCTGGGCTTCGGACCCACGGGCGATCGCCGCACGATGTCGTCGCACGAACAGGAGCACGAACTGCTCTACGTGCGCCACGTTCAGCGCGAGACCGGCGCGTAAGTCTCGCTTCACCCTTCCTTCGCGCGTACTCATCGTTTCCGATAGCTGAAACGGGCCGTAAAAAGTATGGCCGCGCGCCCACACGCCTGTAAAATACGCAAAAATTTTGGCCGTTCCTATGTCGCTCAACAAAACGCCCTTCTTCGAACTGCGCAGCGGCTCCGTCGACACGCTCTACTTCGTCGTCAAGACTCCAGACCTCGATGCCCTGCGCACTGAACTCACGCGGCGCTTCGAGGCGACTCCCGAATTCTTCGCGGGCGACGTGGTCGCCATCGACGTGCGCCGGCTCGCCGAGAAAGCCGAAGGCGGCGAAGGCGAGCGCGTCTCGCTCGCGGAGCTCGAGACGCTTCTGAAGAGCGTGCGCATGCGGCCCGTGGGCATCGTCGCGTTGCCGGTGCAGCGCTGGGCAATTCAATGGGCAAGCGAGGGCGGCTTGCCGGTCCTCGAGGCGCGCGACCGGCGTGGCGCGCCGAAGCCTTCGGTCGATGAGGCCAAGCCTAACGTCGAGGCCGCCGCGGCGATCGAAGCAGCAGTCGCCATCACGCCGCCGCCCGCGCTGCCGCAGCCGTCGACCATCATCGACCGGCCGTTGCGCTCGGGTCAGCAGGTCTACGCGAAAGGCGATCTTATCGTGCTCGGGCTCGTGTCGTACGGCGCCGAGGTCATCGCGGAAGGCAATATCCATATCTATGCGCCATTGCGAGGCCGCGCGCTCGCAGGCGTGCACGGCAATCACGACGCGCGGATCTTCTGCACTTGTCTCGAACCGGAACTCATCTCCATCGCGGGAATCTACCGGACGACCGAGAACCCGCTCTCGCCCGATGTACAGAGCAAGCCGGTGCAGATCTGGCTGGACGAAGAAAAACTGATGATCGAACCGCTGCGGCTGACCTGACGCCGCGCGCCCGATGCCCCTTGGCGCGCGCTCGATTAAGCAACGCGACGGACCTATTTGACGAACACAAGGTACTTGTATGGCAAAAATCATTGTGGTGACTTCGGGGAAGGGCGGCGTCGGCAAGACGACCACCAGCGCGAGCTTCGCATCGGCGCTCGCATTGCGCGGCCACAAGACGGCCGTGATCGACTTCGACGTCGGTCTGCGCAACCTCGACCTCATCATGGGTTGCGAACGCCGCGTGGTGTACGACCTCATCAATGTGATCCAGGGCGAGGCGAACCTGCATCAGGCGCTCATCAAGGACAAAAAGCTCGAGAACCTTTACATCCTTCCGGCGTCTCAGACGCGTGACAAGGACGCGCTCACGCTCGAAGGCGTGGAGAAGGTGATCGACGAACTGAGCAAGATGGACTTCGAGTACATCATTTGCGACTCGCCGGCGGGTATCGAGTCGGGTGCGCTCATGGCCATGCACTTCGCGGACGAAGCGCTTATCGTGACGAACCCGGAAGTGTCGTCCGTGCGCGACTCGGACCGTATTCTCGGCATTCTCGCTTCGAAGACCAAGCGCGCGATCGAAGGCAAGGACCCGGTCAAGGAGCATTTGCTGATCACGCGCTACAACCCGAAGCGCGTCTCCGAAGGTGAGATGCTGTCGTTGAACGACATCCAGGAGATCTTGCGGATCGAGCTGATCGGCGTGATTCCGGAGTCGGAAGCGGTGCTGCATGCATCGAACCAGGGCTTGCCCGCGGTGCATTTGGACGGCACCGACGTTGCGGAATCGTACAAGGACGTGGTGTCGCGTTTTCTCGGCGAGGAAAAGGCGCTGCGCTTCACGGATTATCAAAAGCCAGGGCTGCTGCAACGTATCTTCGGCACCAAGTAAGGGGACGCAATGTCGATTCTTTCGTTTTTGCTGGGCGAGAAGAAAAAGTCCGCTGCGGTCGCGAAGGAACGCTTGCAGTTGATCATTGCGCACGAGCGCGCGGGTGGCAAAGCCGCCGCCGATTACCTGCCGGCGTTGCAACGGGAACTCGTTGCGGTGATTTCGAAGTACGTGAAGATTACTGACGACGATATTCGAGTGAGCCTCGAACGTCAGGACGATCTCGAAGTGCTGGAAGTGAAGATCGAGATACCGCCGGCATAACGCCGGGCTTGTGTATCGAGATGAACGTATGAAGCCAGGATCGGGCGATCCTGGCTTTTTTCATGGCGACGCTATCGTTTGCGCGCGGCTTCAAATGCGCGTGGCTTTCATCAATATTCGGTTGCACTTCGGTCATCTCGTAATCAGACGTTTGTCTTCCTTTTGACCACGTCGCGCATTGAACGGACATCGGCAGCAAGGTTGCGTTGCCGACATGAAAATCCGCGCCACCCGGCGCGTTCAATGTCCTGGAATACGAGGTCCAAGCATGAAAACTTCCGTTCGCCATTTGCTCGCTTCAACCGCGCTTATCGTCGCTGGCGCGCTCACCGTGACCGCGGCATCGGCCGAAATCGTGATCGTGGCGCCTAGCGCGCCGCCCGCGCCGCGCCATGAGCCGGTGCCGCCCGCACGCGCGGGTTACGTGTGGGATCAGGGTCACTGGAACTGGGAACACGGCCACTACGTCTGGGCGGGCGGCCATTGGGAAGCCGAGCACGTCGGCCACCACTGGGTGCCGGCCGTTTGGGTGGAAGATCACGGCCAGCATCGCTATGTGGCAGGGCATTGGGATTGATCGGCGCGTAAGGCTGATTACTTTTGCGGGGCCGCGTCTTTCTCGACGACGGCCTCGTCTCTTTCCGGCACCTCGGGCGAGGCCGCCGGTTGTGGCAACGGCGCCATATAGCGCTCGGACAGCGCCTCGTATAAAGGCGGCGCGAACAAGCGCGACACGCGGCTCGACACCAGCGCGGTCGCCATCAGCGAGATGACGAGCGCGTGGCCGTTGATCATCTCCATCACGATGACGAACGCTGTAATCGGCGATTGCGTCACGGCTGCGAGATAGCCGACCATCGCGAGCGCGATCATCATGGGCAGCGACATCTGTCCAAACAGCAGATGCAACACGTTGCCGAAGCCCGCGCCAATCGACAGCGACGGCGCGAAGATGCCGCCCGGAATGCCCGGCAGATACGAGCCGATCATCGAGATCATTTTCAATAGCGGGTAGAACACCGAAAGATGTTCGCGGCCTTCGAGCAGACCGCGCGCTTCCGCGTAGCCGCTGCCGAAGGTCGTGCCGCCCGACACGAGCCCGACGATCGCGATGACCAGTCCGCACAGCGCGGCGAACACGACCGGCCGCGACGCATGCAAATGCCGCAAGGGCGCGGGAATCCACCTCGACGTGTTCAGAAGGAGCCAGCAAAAGACGCCGCCCGCCATGCCCGTGACGACGGCGGTCACGATCACCGCGACGGCCAGCATGTTCGAAAAGTGCGTGCCGACGTCGATGGTGCCGAAATACGTGTAGTTGCCGTTGAGCCCGAGCGCCACGATCCCCGCGATGATGATGCCCGTGATAAGCACGCCGCTCGTGCGCACTTCGAAGCTGCGCGTGAGCTCCTCGATGGCGAAGACGATCCCCGCGAGCGGCGTGTTGAACGCCGCCGACAGACCGGCCGCCGCGCCCGCCAGCACGAGTTGCCGTTCGATCAGCGAGTTCGAGCGCGGGTAGAAGCGCCGCATGTTGAACATGAGCGCCGCGCCGACTTGCACGGTCGGACCTTCACGGCCGATGGTGAAGCCGCCCAGAATCGCGATGAACGATACGGCGATCTTGCTCGCGAGAATCCTGAGCGTAAGCAGCCGTCCGCCGGCTTCCGAAGTCGGACTGTTGATTACGGCGATGACCTGCGGGATGCCGCTGCCTTCCGAGCCGCGAAAGAACCTGCGCGTGACGAAAACGCATAGCGCGGCGGCGGCCGGTGTGATGACGAGCGGCAGCCAGGCGTGCGCGGCGCGCGCATCGAGAAAAAGTCCGTAGCCCCAGTCGATCAGCCGCGCATAGTAGACGGCGATCAGTCCGACGGCGATTGCGCCAAGCCAGAAGATACCGTAGCGACGCCACAGGCCGCGTGTGCGTCGCGCGGTGCGAAGAGAAAGAGAACGTAGCGCTCGGATCATGCGGTCGCTTCGGCCAAAGGGCAGAGTATAGCGAGCGTCCCATGCATGCGGCAGGTTACGCCTGACGAAGCAGACCCCGGAGCCAGAAAAAAGAACAGGCGCGAGGCTTTCGCCAGGCGCCCAAGAAACGCTCCCGATAACGGGAGCGGAGAGGAGAAGGTTGCCGCGCATGCACGGCACTCCTGAAAAGACTTTTGCCCGTGACGAAAGTTCAATCGGCTTGAAAAATCTTGGTCAGTCGAAAACTGGACACGTTTTCAGCCGGTAAGCATCTCGAAAGCGATCACCGCGCCGATGGCTCCGATATTCGCAATGAGCGCCTCGCAAACGACGCCGCGCCATGTGAGCGGCCGGAACTTCATCGCAAGGAGCAAGGCCGTCACCAAGGCCAGTGCGATGACCACGACGAGATGCGAACTCTGCAGATGAAAAGGCATTTCAGCCTCCTGTCGATTGAGACGGCATTGCTTCCCGCGACCGGCGTTTCATCGAGTATTAGGTATTGGCATAGTTACTGCAACACCCAACAAAATAGTCATTTTGCCGCCAGCTTCCCGACTGTCTTCAAGTGTTAATTTAAATACGCGTTGATTCAGGGAATTTTCTTTTAAGGCTAGGTACAAACCCCGTTTGCGCGCGAACGCCATGTTGGCCGCGCGCCCGACCGCAGTGCGTGGAGCATTCGTCCAATGAGTTCCCCGACCCAACGTTCTCTCGAAGTCGATTTCTTTCGAGGCGTCGTGCTGCTCATTATCGCGGTCGACCATATATCGGGAAGCGTGCTGTCGCACTTTACGCTGCATCAATACGCGTTCTGCGATTCCGCGGAAGTATTCGTCTTCCTCGGCGGTTATGCGTCGGCGGCGGCATACACGGCGCTTGCGACTCGCCGTAGTGCACAAGCCGCCCGCCGACGCTTTTTCAAGCGCAGCTGGGAGATCTATCGCGCCTATCTGCTGACCGCGGTTCTCATGTTGATCGGCGGCGCATTGCTGATGCTCCTCAAGATCGATTCGCCGATGCTGCGGTACACCGAATGGCCGACGTTCCTTGCCCGTCCGGTCGGGCTCTTGTTCGACATCACGACCTTGCGCCAGCAGCCGTATCTTTCGTCAGTCTTGCCGATGTACTCCATCTTCGCGCTCGCGGTGCCTTTCGTGGTTCCGCTCGCCGAGAGGAAGCCCGTTATCGCCATGTTCGGCAGTCTGCTCGTGTGGCTCGCCGCTCTTCCCTTGGCGCGCGCGCTGCCCTCGACCTACGCCGAAGCGTGGGCGTTCAATCCGTTCGCGTGGCAGCTCATGTTCGTGATGGGCATCCTTGCGCGCGTGCAGCCTGTCAGCAACGACTTCCACGCAAGCCGTACTGCGCGTTGGCTGACGTGCGGAGCGATCGCGATCGCACTGACCTTCGCATTCTTCAAGCTCTTCCTGGAAACGCAAGCGCCGCCGGGATACCTCAAGCAGAACCTGGCGACGTTGCGTATCGTGAGTTTCGCCGCCGTTGCGTGGGTGATCGCACGCGCGGTCTATGCGGGATGGATCAAGGCGCTCGCGGCTAAATTGCCGGGCGTGGTGACCATCGGGCAGCAAGGGCTCGTGTGCTTCATCGCGGGCACGTGTGTGTCGCTCGTGCTGGATTCGGCGTTGCGCGCCATCGGCATGACGCACGATCAGTGGATTGGCGGTCTTGCCGCCGATGCGCTCGCTGTCGGCACGCTCCTATGGCTCGCGCACTTTTGGGCCGAGCGCAAGCGCACGCGCGTCGAACGGGAACGCAAGCGCGTGCCGCTCATCAAGGGCCAGCCGGTGCCCGCACATGCGGTGAACCAGCGCGATCGCTGAACGCGCCGGTATCGTCATCGAAGTCATTCGAACGCTATTCGAGTACGATGTCGCGCGTCTCGCGCATGCACAACACGGCGATGAGGCTCACCGCCGCCGCCGCCGATACGTACCCGCCGACCCACGACAGTCCGCCGCGATTTGCGAGCAATTGCGCGATATAAGGCGCGACCGATGCGCCCAGAATGCCACCCAAGTTGTACGCGACGCCCGCGCCGGTGTAGCGCACGCTCGTCGGGAACAGCTCGGGCAGGAGCGCGCCCATCGGCGCGAAAGTCACGCCCATCAAGAACAATTCAATGGTCAGAAAGAGCGCGACGTAGACCGTGTTGCCGCTGCCGAGCAGAGGCAGCATTGCGAAGCCGGAGAGGATCGCCGCGAGACAGCCGACGATCAACACGGGCCGTCTGCCGAAGCGGTCGCTGGCGATGGCTGAGATCGGCGTCGCAATTGCCATGAACAGCACGGCAAAACACAAGAGACCGAGAAATTTCTCGCGCGAGAAATGCAGCGTGGAGACGCCGTACGACAGCGAGAAGACCGTCGAGATGTAGAAGAGCGTGTAGCAGACGACCATCGCGAAGGCGCCGAGCAAGGTCGGCGCGAGATAACGGCCGAGCAGCGTGGCGATGGGAACGCGCACGCGCTCGTGACGCTCGACGGCCGTGCGGAATGCGGGCGTCTCCGCGATTTTCAGGCGCACGTAAAGCCCGAGCCCGACGAGCACCGCGCTCACGATGAACGGCACGCGCCAGCCCCAACTGCGGAACTGTTCGTCGGAGAGTGAGAGCGCGAGGCCGAAGAACAGGCCGTTGGAAGCAAGAAAGCCGATTGACGGCCCGAGCTGCGGGAACATGCCGAAGAGGCCTCGCTTGCCCTTGGGCGCGTATTCCGTTGCAAGTAGCGCCGCGCCGCCCCATTCGCCGCCGAGCCCGATGCCTTGCCCAAAGCGCAGGATGCACAGGAGCACGGGCGCAAGACTGCCGATGGAATCGTAGCCGGGCACGAAGCCGATGAGCGTCGTTGAAATGCCCATGACGAGCAGCGACGCGACGAGCGTCGATTTGCGTCCGACGCGATCGCCGAAGTGCCCGAAGATGAACGAGCCGATAGGCCGCGCGACGAACGCAATGCCGAACGTGACGAAAGCCGAAAGCGCTTGCGCGGCCGGCGATCCGTGTGGAAAGAACACCGGCCCGATGACGAGCGCGGCGGCTGTCGCATAGACGTAGAAATCGTAGAACTCGATTGCGGTGCCGATGAAGCTCGCGAAGATCACGCGCGAGGTGCTTTGGGCGCCGTCGCCTGGCTTGGCGGCGGAAAGCGTGGGTGATGACATGGTGTCTCCGTTGTCGTGTCGCTTTTGTGGTGCTTATGGTGACGCATTCTTGCTCGATGGGCGAGCAAGGCGTAAGAGCGCACGCAAGACGCTTGTTGGGGTGGGCGGTAAAACGGTCGAGCGGCTCGCAGGAGTAGAGCGCGAACCGGACAAAGACTTTCAACGGACGCGAGGGGTAGGCGCGGTCTGAAAGCCATGCCGGAAGCGGGTCCGGCCGGGATGTCAAAAATTATAACGAGCGTGCCGCGCGAGCGCCAATCAATCGATGGTCGTCGCTTGTGGCGAATGCGACGTTTGCAACTGGAAGTGGCCGTCGTCGTTGAACATCCAGCCTTCGAAGAGTTCGAGTTGGCCGTTGCCGTTCAGGAGGCGAGCGGGCGGCACGGGCAATGGCGACGAGCGCCGCAGCGAGGCGAGCGCGGTGGCTTCGGCTTCGTCGTCGCCGTTGGTGCGATACACCGACGAATTGACGACGCGCCCGTTGCGATCCACGGTAAAGGACACCAGCACGAACGAGCGCAGCATGGCTTGCGGCGTGCCCTTCAGCACGTACGACGGATTGCGTTCGAGGATACGTTGCGCGACGCGCTCCTTGTAGTCGCCAAGCGATGCGCGAGACGGTGCGGTTGCGGCGGAGCGTGCTTCGATGACGCTCGGTGGCGGCGTGATTGTGCAGGCGGCCAATGTCGCGGCAAGCACGATGGCGACGAGCGTGGCTGACGGCAGAATCGGTGCTTTAGGCATCGCGAGTAGCATCTGATGACGATGGATCGATGGTAGCCCGTGTCGGCGCCGCAGTGTTTGCGATTCTGCGTGCGCTTTTGGATGCGCTTCTTACAGGCGCAGGATTTGCTGACGATGCTTACACCCAAGGCAAAAAGGAGGAGCCATGACTAGCGAAGCGAAGCCGGCCGAAGCACAACCCGCCGAACACAGCGACAACGAGAAGAGCAAGCTGCCCGAACGCGATGACGAAGGCCGCAAGCAGTCGCCAAACGATCGCCCAGGAAAGGAAACAGGCGAGGGCGAAGCGCCGGTAGGTTGATCAATCCACGAAGGGTTTGACGAGTTCCGCACAGCGCAATGGCGCGGCGGTTCTCGTTGTTTCTGGCTCGGCGGCGCGCGTTTCGACGCAACGAAAGACGCTATTGTTTTTTTGCAGCACGTAAGTATCCGCAGGCAGACCGGACGCGCGTTCGGCGATGCTCGTCACGGCTACGATTCCGTAGCCGTTTTGAATCAGATCGAAAAACGAGGTTTCCGCCTGACGCCATTGAGTGTTGGGTTGCGGCTGTGCATGCGCTGTTATGCCTGTCATGGCGATGCAACCCAAAGTTACTTGCGCGATACGGCTTGGCTTCATCAGGCTTGTCTCCGCTTTATCGATCGATGAGGCGGTTAGATGGTAATTAAGCCGCCTTGTTCATGCGGATTGTGGCAGATGGGGTTTGTGCGCTCGTTGCTGTTTGCAAGTGCACGCGCGCGGCAGGCAAAAAAAAGACCTCGCGCGAGGCGAGGTCAAACACTTCGAACGGCTTCCTTATCGCGAAAAGGCGTTTAACGCGACGAGGAAGCAAGGTCAAGGATAGGGATCGGGCGATGGCTCATATATCGGAGGAATCCGATTGATTGTTGCTCTTGGGCATGCAGCCGTATTGGACGGTTGTCTCGTTTTAAGCTTTTGTTACCCAGTGCGGCGAGTTGGCCATGTTTCGAGCGGTGTCACAGGGAATTCGCCTTCGCGAAGCCTTATTGGTCGATCTTTCAGTGTTGGATCATGCGGCTCGATCAAACGCGCGCTTCTCCATGAACCAAGATCGATAGCACGCTAGAGCATGCCGACTGTAAGCAGTTCTGGATGCTCGAATTTCTTGATTTCCCAGCGTCGGTGCACTGAGTTCGTCAAGCCCGAAAAAGAGGATCTCGCTGTTCTTGCTTGCTGATGAATCAATTGCGCGCCGGAAAACAAAAAGCCCCGTAATTCTTAAATTACGGGGCTTTTAGAGATCGCGCTGGCGGAGGCGGTGTCCGCCCAACAACGTCGCCGGATAAGACGTCTGAGGCATAGTGGGCGATTCGTCCACCATCCCGTCCACCATAAGCCAAGGTATCTGCACTCTTGAATCCGCAGACAGTTTACGAGACCCTACACTTCTCCCACTCACATAAAATTCCGGTATGGATCCGCTCGCGTTATACACGAAGCTTGGAAGGCTAATCGGAACGGCTCCGCGCTACGAATGCATGTTTAGCCCAGACACCGACACGATGCGGTGGCTGGGGCAGGTCGACGCGGCGATTAAGGAAACCGGCGACGCCATGCTAGTGATTAAGATCGATAATGCGATCGCGAATCTACATAATGCGATTCCAATTGCACGCGCACAAAGCGCCCAAGACATAATGATCTTACTGCACCGAGCACTTGGGTTGGCGGAGGTCAAGGCGCCGGCAGGATTTGCCGGTACCTTCATCCCGGCCGGAAACCGATTCGATGCATTTGCGGGCATCGTGAAAGTCCTAAAGGCCGCTACGAAAGACGTTCTTATTGCGGATCCTTGGATGGACGAGACGATCCTCACTGAATTCGCTGTAGTCGCAACCGAAGCTCCATCTCTGCGGTTGCTCACTGTAAAGCGTTCATCCAATGATGCATTGCTTGCTGCCGCTCGAAAGTGGACCGAGCAATATGGTCCTGCTCGCCCGGTCGAGGTTCGAGGGGTGCACAAGCCGCAACTTCACGACCGCTTGATCCTGGTTGACTCGTCAACCGCTTACTCGATCACGCAATCGTTCAAAGACATTGCGAGAACAGCCTCGGCTGAGCTGATCAAAGCAAGATCCGATGACACACTCAAGATAGAGGCATACGAGACGCTCTGGGCAGAATCGACGGTACTGTACCGGCCGGATTGCGGTGTGTTAAAGCTTTAACAAATATTCAAGCAATCAAACAATCAAAACGCCCGCTGAGCCTTGTCAGGCGGGCGTGTCAAAAGTTGTTTGATTTTCGGCTTTGATTAACAAAAGCTCAAGAGGGGGAAATTTTCTGCGGATGGGATGATCGGCGGTCTAGGCGGCAAATCGGCCTGAACTTTCGATAGGCCCCTCCTATGAACGGCCAAAATCCAATTTTATTTTTCGCGATCGTGAAAATGCAGCGGAACGGTCGGTCCTGGCGGGGCATGGGCTGAAGTTTGACCGCACCCTCCCGTCGTCGAGGCGCGCGCGATGACGATCCAGCCCGCCAGAACCCGTTCGAGATCGCTTCGGCACGCTACAGCATCCCGCGCCTGAGTAGCCTGGCGTGCGGCCTTCTCGTGATCATGCTCGTGCTTCCGCATCACATCTGGTCTTCCGCATAAATGCCGGCGCTGACGACCTTCGAGCCGACGCGCATGCGGCCGTAGACGATCGGCACGCAGTCGCCCTGCGCCGCGCTATTCACCGGACCATTGAAGTAATACGACGTGCCATTGTCCTGCGTGCTGGCGAGGCCGCTCGTTTGCGGACTCAGCATTTGTACAACGCCTCCAAGTGCCATCGATGCGCCGAGACCGAGAAGTCCAGACGCTGCACCAGGGGACAGGGAAAGGAAGGCCGGGTTCCACACAGCGACAGCGATGAGCGCAGCGCCCAGGATGGTTTGGAACAGGCCACCTGATTTGCTGCCCCTCAATATCGGCGCGATGCGGATGTCGTCGTCGCCTACAGGCTGCGGTAGTTGGTCCTCGCCAATGTTGCGTTTGCCATTGAAGACTGCAAAGGTCAGGCCGCTGTCTTTCGCGTTAAGCATGAACGACTTGAAGCCCGGATGAAGCACGCTCAATGCGCTGATCGCTTCGCGCGTAGACGAAACGGCGAGCTGATGAATTCGCCCAAACCTCTTTCCCAGAATCCCGTACAGCCTGATGGTGCGTAGTTTTTCCGTTTGCATCTCTGCATCTCCTATGAAGTGAAAAAGCCGCCCCTGAATCTCAGGAGCGGCTCAGTGCTCGCCGCGCCACTACCTACCGTAATAGCCGCGCGCTCTGCCGGTTTTCGCTGGAGGGACGGGCACTCAGCAGTAATCCCAGCGCGTTTGAGGGTGAAGAACTGCACAAGGCCCTCACGGTGCGCCACGCCGCTGCCTCTCGATTAGGTTGCGCCGGTGAACGACCCGACGATGATCAGGCTCGGACGATTCCACGAGACTGCGAATCGACGCTCCATCAGCATCGTGACAAGGTTTTTAACCATGTCGTCTTCGGAGTAGCCGAGGATCAGCATCGCCGCCATGCGGTCGAAGAACACCGCCGCGCGCTGGAAGTCCGCGACCACGAATTGGCCTTCAGAAATCTGCGTCGTCTCCACCGGAGTCAGGCCCCACACGCGGCCCGAAGCATCGACGGGGCCGCCGGTCATGTAGCGGCCTTCGCTGTCTTTCGTCAGGTCCATGGCTTCAGCATCACTCGGATGAAGCAGCAGCGACCCCGCCGCTCCCTTTGCGATGCGAATCTGCGTCTTACCGCGCCGGATGTAATCGAACATCGGTGCGTTGGCACCGAGGCCCGCCGGATCCAGCGCGGTATGGTTTGCAGGCAGCAGCATGCCTTCGTTCTCGCCGTTCGTGCCCGTGCCGTTCAGCAGCAGATCGTCGATGCCGTCATCCAGCCCGTAGCTTAGGCGTTGCTCAACATACTTGGCGAGGCCGCTTTGATCGTCCAGAACCTGCTTGGAGAACTTCAGGAACACGGCCGCCGTTGCGGCTTTTGATTCCATCGCCTCGAATGCCAGCGTGCCTTCCTTCTTGCGAACACCTTGGGCTGCCTGGACTGCCGCGCGCACGTCGGCGCCAGCCTTCTCGCGCAGCCACTCGATCGACCCAGTGGTCATGTCTACGTGCGGAATCAGATCTTCGATCGCGAGAGTTTCCAGCAAGGGGGCTTCGATGCCGGGGCGCACGCCGGGGAAAGGATTGATAGCGGGCGTGGCGCCATCCGACGTGATCGCTGCGGACGGGCGACGGTAATTGTCGAGCGGGATGCGCGCGCTGGTCTGGCGACGCTCCTTAAACGCGGTAACCGCGTCGTTGTCTTTCACTGCGGCCGCCAATTGGCCGATGCGCGACGAAGCGGCAGGCGCGCCGGATGTCGGCTTGATGCCCACAACATATTGCTCCAGCTCGCCCATGCGCGCACTGATCTCATTCAGCTTGTCGCGCGTTTTCTCTGCATGCATTTCGAGATTCGGACCGACCTTCCGCAAGGCGTCCATGATTTCATCGTTCGTGCTCATTGTTGCTTCTCCTCTTTCGCTTCATTCGGTTGGTCGGCAGCGCGGTCTACGACGTTATCGACCGCTCTTGCGACGATCTCCATCGGAGGCACCTCGAACCGCGGCCGCCAATCGCCGACGTCGATGTCCACGGTGAATTTCGGAATCTTTGCGCGCTTCAGCATCGCGGCGACCGTGTCGAGGTCGTTGAACACTCGCCGCCGGCTGTTGTTTGTCGTGCAGAGCGGCTGGCCGTTGATCCAGACAGTCCAGCCGCCGTACAGGTCGCCTGCAAACACCAGCACGCGCGCCGCTTTGGATTGCTCCGGTGTTAGGGCTTTAAGGTCTCGAATCAGCATCACTTCCCTCAAAAATGAGTTTTCACGTTTTCGTGATTTCGTGTTTCTGTGGGCATTTATACGGGCGCGATCCAGTTAAGCAAAGCAGGAAATGAGGACTGCTACGGGGTGTCGTTAAAAAACGCAGCATGCGTCGTTGCTTCGTCCCGTGATACCGTTGGGATGCAGCGCGAACACCCGGCATAAGGGATACCTCGATTCAGGGTATCCCGCCGGGGCTGCATGATCTAAGCCGGAATTCCGGCTTAGGTCTAACTACGGGATTTCTCCGTATTTGACGGCAGCATGGGCGCCGGCGATTGTCCAGAGAACGCACGCATGAGCGCTTGCCCTGCCTCGGATGATCGTGCGGCCGCACCGTCCCGCCATCTCTGCGCCGCCGCGATGTCTGCATGCATCGTCCGGGCGCTGAAGTAGGCGGTGACCGGCATAGGAATGAAGTCGCGTGCGATCGCGTTCCATACTTCCTCCCGGTCGCGCACGGCAAACACCAGCCCTTCGTTCAGCATGCCGCGCAGGGTGCGCGCGACACTCTGAGCGCTCCCTCCGATCTCGGTCGCTATCGTGGTCGCGGAGTAGGGCGCGGGGCCGTATTCGCTGAACTGCCAGTCGTCGTGCGACTCCAGCATCGCTAGGATGGCCCGCTTCCGTTTCGTGTCTCTCATTAATGTATCGCTCCGCAGCCGTACGTTATTGAGAGCGCGCCGCCGCAAGCCGCGCACGAAAGTAGTCGAGGTCCGGCAACAGCGTGCTGATGGGCTGCCGCTTTATCTCCACTACGATCATGTCGTAGTAGTCGTCGCGCCATCGCTCGATACGGGAAAGCTCCGTAACGACCTCAATAACGGCCTGCTGCATTGCCGCCAGCTGCTCAGGCGTCAGGTATGGCCCCCACGGGAGGTAAGGACCGTCTACCATCAGCGCGCCGGCGCAGAGGTCGATGATGTCGAACGATACGACATCATCATTTTCCTGAGATGCCTGAGCAGGTTGCGTTTTTCGAAAAGAGCCCCCGGGGTCACTGACAGAACTGACAGAAGGGGTCGATGTTTCGCCGAGTCCTTTGAGTCGAGCGAGATATTTATTCATCGCCACCCCTCGACCTGTCCGCGTAATTCATCCAAAGAAACGTCTGCATGCACGAGCAGGCTAGCGAATCCTGCATCGAAGTACGGCCGCAGATAACGGCCGGTAAAGCTGTCGTAATGCTTCTCAAAGAATAGATACTCGCGCTCGTGCGTGCACGCGAGGGACTCTTCATCGTCGTCATTCGCGAGATGGCTGGCGGCCGCGTCTAGTCCTGCCCTGAAGGCAGCGAACTGAATCGGGAGCAAGTCGGGACATGTCGATTCGAGTTGTTTCATCAACGTCCAGAGCGTCGTCATTGCCTTGCCTCCGGATGGATGCGGTAGATCAGTTTCGAACGCCCGCCGGTGTCCTCGGCTTCTGATCGCACATAGCCGTATTCGACGAGCGCCGCCAGCGCCTTGCTTGTAGCCTCGCGGTTCTCCAGCTCGGACCATTGGTTGCGGTACACGTCGCGCGCGCTGAAACCGTCCGATAGGTCGCCGCGCTGGATTCTGCGCAGCAGCGCCTTCGCACCACTCATTTCGGCGAGCAGCACGGATCCGTACGCGCGCTCGGCATGGCTTCGAAGGTAGATCGACCAAGCCAACGCCTGATGCATCGCGCGCGCCGAGATTGGCCCGGCGCCACCGTTTGCCAGATGCAAGACGAGTGCGAGGGACGGCACCAGCTTTCGGTACTTTGCGAGGTGCGATTCCATCGCCGGATGCAGGTCGCCGGCACGAAGTAGGTTTTCGTGTTCAGTGCGCCACTCGACGAATACCTCAAGCGCCTCCGCATCGAGCCGCAGGAAGGGCGGGTTCCCGTCCGGCTGGCCGTCCGGCCCGGTGGGCGTCTCCGCCTGCCACGCGTCGACGGGATCAGCTTCCGACAGCCGCTTGAACACGGCAAAGGCTTCGTGCTTCGCCTCCGCATCCGGCCAGCAGTCGACGTTCTCCCAAGCCTCGCGCGGCACGTCCGGCCAGACCATCAACCCAAAGCGCTGCACGAGCCCGTCATCCGCCACGCCGCCGCCGATCGCGCTGCGCAGGTATTCGGACAGCCGACCGGGTTGGGTTGACCCGATTACAGAGAGGCAGACGGCCTCGATGCGCTGGTGACCGCGCATGATGCGGTCGACGATGTACCCATCATTGCCGTTCCAGCCCGTCAGGTAGAAGCCTCTCGCGCTTTCCTGTCCGTCGCGATCCAGGCCCTTCAGCAGGCTCACCAACTCGTCGCGGAACACGCCGACGCCCTGCGGATTGTCGGCGCAGATCTCGCCGAGCTTTTCGACGGTCGCGTCATTGACCAAATAGCGCAGCAGCTTGGGCGGCTCCGGCGGTTCCGACTCGCACAAGTCGACAGCGGCTTCCGGATCCTTCTTCAGCGCGGCCATGGCTTTTTTCTCCGCAGCGTCCTGCCGCATCTTGTGAACCTTCGCTTCGCTTTCGTGCAGCGCGATTTCGTCTTCGAAGCGTTTCACGGCCTCTGCGTCGAGTCGCTTCAGCGGCGCGAGCACGGCGCTCATGGCCGGCGACTTCATCACACCTGGCCGGCCAACGATGCAAACCCACTGGTTTGCATACTCCGTCCAGTCGTCGCGCAGCTTCGGCCGCACGCCGACACGACGCCCGATGGCGACGCCGAGCGCGCCGATCACCGTGGCGCCGATGAAGTCCGGCGGGCATTGAACACGGTTCGCGATGTCCCGGGCCCAGGTCTGAAGGCTCGCGGGCAGCAGATCCATGTCGAACGCTTCGACCGGTCGGAGCGAAGAAGGCAGCGCTTCCGGTGTCGGCCAATCTTTTGCAGCAGCGATATGCGCGGTGCGGGCATTGAACTTTTCGCGCGCCTTCGCCACCGCAATTCGATCATTCGCAGCACGCACGTCGTTGTCCGTCATTTCATAAGTGTCGAGAAAATCTCTCACTGGCTTACCCTCCCCAGCTTGCGGTCCATCCAGCTTTTCGCCTCGGCCACCACGTACTCCGTTATCCATTCCTCGTGCTCGTTCCATGCGTGCTCTCCCATCGCCGCCTTGCAGCGGTCGAGTTCCTTTTCGATGGACCGATTAACGCGATCCTTCATTGCTTGTGCGGGGCTCATGCATCCTCCTTTTCGGAGTGGCGCATCGTGCTGCCGTAGCGCTCGGCATGGGCGCAGTAGTCGTCGCGCAAAGTCATGTATGCGTCGTCATATTCCACGCACATGTTCTCGCCGAGTTTCGCGAGCCGATGCGCCAGAGAGTGGTCCTCCGTCGCCGCGATGATCGCTTCGAATAGCGTTGCGAGACTTCCGAAGCACGAGGCGGCATGCGCGAATTCGCCGGCCGCGCTATCGATACGAAATGCAATCTCTTTGGTGTCGAGTTTCTCAGCCATGGCGAAGATCCTCCGATGCGTCCCGATAGGAGTCCTCAGCGCACGCGCCAGCAGAAGAAGCAAGCTCAGCCCCGATCTGCGCCAGAAGAAAGCATTGCTCCGTCTCCGAGCCCTCGGTTTTCGAGCAGATCAGCGTGAAGAGAAGGTTTATCTGGCGCAGCGTATCGATCGCGTTGCCCAGTTGAGCGCGCGCTTGCGCCAAGGCCTCAAGGTTCTTATCCATGGTGGCGGCCCTCCGCGCGGATGATCTCGGCGATGTGCAGCAGAGCGTCGGAGCACACGTCGAGCGCGTCGAAAACGTTGTCCGCCATCGCGGCGTCGCGCAGGGCGGTATTAATGGCCTGAAGCGCCAAGAACGAGTTGGCTTGTGCGACTACTTGAGATTCGGGAAGCTCAGGACGAGCAGGGGCATTAGCACGCATTGCGGGCTCCTTCGGTTTGGTGAAGGCCCGCTTTTCATCGCCAAATGAGGTGAGCGGGCGCATGGCAGGGTTGGCGAACCGGCAACCGAAGGAACCGGCAGACCCGAAGGTCTCCCCGCCAAGGCCCGCCCATAGAAAGAGGTGGAGGCGCGCAAAGGCGTCAGGCACAAAAAAACCGCTCGGCGCGGTCTGTGCGCTTCGATTAGTCGGGTCGCCAAACCCGGCCGCTGTTGTTTCAGCGACGATTCGAGTATAGCGAAGCCGCGCCCGTTTACAAGCTATTTTTTTGAAAAGAGCCGGGGGGGTCACTGACAAAACTGACAGAAGGGGAGATTTGTCAGTTATGGCAGTGAGGGGGCGGGCTGTTTCCTGAAAATGCAGTGGGCTTCTGTCAGTTTTGTCAGTGACCCCGGGGGCCGTTCTGAAAAATTCACGCATCACGCTCCCTCCTTCGGATCGATGGAGCGCGCCGCCAGGTCGATACCCTGAATCAGTTCGTACGCCAGTGCCGGACGGATCGTAAGTCCCTTACTGCTCGGCTTGAACTCGCCGTTATCCGCCAGATACCAGACGCGGATGTCGATGAAGTCGTGACCCTTGTATGCCTTCACGTGGATGCGCACGCGCTCGGTGTCGCGCTTCTTCAGATCGGCGAACAGAACGCCGCCGACGGAGGTATCATTGCTGCTCGAACTCTCTGGGCTGGCCATCGTGCCGGCCTTTTTTTTGTCTTCCATTTATGCCCCCTTGGCGAGGGCTGCGCGCACCGTGCCGACGATCCAGCGACTGGTATGGCCTTGCCGTTCAGGTGCAGGGATGAGGCCGGCACGCACGCGGCGATGCAGCGTAGCGCGGGAGATGCCGAGGATGGCAGCGACCACGTAATCGGGAACGCGCGCCTCGTCGGGCATGCTTTTGAAATTGATGAACGCTTCCGAACGGAGAGCGCGGTGCAGAGTAAGGGACATGGTGTCGCTCCGGTATTGGCGCGACACGGCCCGGCGAGTGTCGCGCCGTCATGTGTGTATCTGAGACGGGCGACACCTATTCTTAAGATCGATGCATCTTTGCGGAACGCACTACGCTAGCGCTATGCATCAAGCACTGGCGCTTGACCTATGACGCTGGCGCACTATCTTGACTTCTTCCACGCCTTGACATAGCCGCGTCGTGTACTGAACTCCATCGGAACGATTTTCTGCAGTGCCTCGGCCGCACGGTCGACCGTCATCCCAGGGGCGTCGAAATTTTTATCCAGCCACCTGAATGCCTCGTCTCGCATCGCGCGATTCTCAGCGTTTCCTTTGTCGGATGCCGCCCGTGCACGGTCAGACAACTGGGAATCAAGGGCTTTTTTGACCTTTTCTGCAGAATCATTATTGCCCTGAGCAATTAGACCCAAGACGACCAAACTTGTGACTTCCTGACCTTTCAGGAGCGCCGAAATGCGCTCGAACATTTTGAAGAAGTCACCATTGGCCGAAGTCGCAGCGGCGTATAGCTCGCCAGCGAACTTCGCCTGTTTGACAATACTCTGGGCTACAGCCTTCGAGAAGATATGCAGCATGTCGTCGCGAATTTGGTCGGCGTAATCTGCCGGGTATCGGGACTGCCGACTGCGGATCATCTCAAAGAGGGCCTTGTTTGGATCTCCCAGTTTGACTTGCTCTTCGAATAAATCCATCTCCGCCTTTCGAGCGATTTTTTCTTTACTCGACAGCTGAGATTCGTCGATAAATTTGATTCCATCGAACTCATATTTTTTCATTTTTGTGCCTGCTTGTTCATTGGGATAACGGCCCCTGCCTCGATTACTTTGTCGCAGAACGCTGACCAGTCCTCCATCAGCCGCCGGCGCTTCTGAAGCACGTCGGACCGCCAATAGGCCGCCTCGGTCGCGTCGCCCTTGATGTGCGCCAGCGCCACCTCCGCCAGCTCGCGCGGATAGTTCGTGTATTCGCTTGCCCAGTCTCGGAACGTCGAGCGGAAACCGTGCGGCGTGGCCTCCAGCCCTTGGCGCCGCATGATGGCGAGCAGACTCATGTCCGACAGCGCGCGGCCTGAGCGCGGGCTCGGGAACACGAGGCCCATACGCTTCCCTAAGTCGATCGACTTCAGCAGCGCTACGGCGTTTTTCGGCAGCGGCACGCGATGCTCCTTCTTCGCCTTCATCTTTTCCGCAGGGATCGCCCAGACAGCCTTGTCGAGGTCGATTTCGCTCCAGTCCGCGGCGCGCGCCTCGCCAGATCGTGCAGCGGTCAATATCGAGAACTCCAGACACCGTGCGCTGACGCCTTCGATACCGCGCAGGGTTGTCATGAATGCGCCCATCTGCACGATCGGCAGGGCGGGGTGATTGCGCACGCGCTTGGTCTTCTTCGGCGCACTCAGCAGCTTGTCGAGATTGCCGCGCCACGCCGCCGGGTTCACGCCTTCATCACGGAAGCCCTTCACGCGGGCATAGTCGAGAATTGCCTCGATGCGGCCGCGCAGGCGGCTCGCCGTCTCCGTCTTGGCCTGCCAGATGGGTTCGAGGATCTCGAGCACGTGGGCGCGCGTCACATGGCGTACCTGCATCTTGCCGATAATGGGATGGGCGTACTCGGCGAGGGTGTATGTCCACTGGGCGCCGTGCTTCGAGTTGCGCCATTCGACTTCCTTCGCGGCAATGTACCTGTCCGATGTGTCTTTGAACGTCATCTCCAGCGCCTGGCCGGCGCGTAGCTGGCTCGCCGCCTCCTTGCGCTGCATGATGGGATCGATGCCGCGCTTGACGTCCTCGCGCTTTTCCAGCGCCATCGCGCGCGCCTCGGCCACGCCGCGCGTCTTCGAATAAGCGCCTAGGCCGATCTCCCGCCGCTTGCCGGCGATGACCACACGCAAGATCCAGTAACGATCGCTCGGGCTCGTGACGCGCAGATACAGGCCATCGACGCCGCCCACCGGGTACTTGCCGGGTTCGGTGAGTCTGCTGACCGCCAGCGGCCCTAGTTCCTTCGCTTTTCTCGGCATTGCCCTCTCTCATTCGAACTGTCGCGCGGACAGTCCGCCAACCCGTCCACCATAAACCGTCCACCATCCCGTCCACCATAAAATTTACGACTGGATGAGGTTTTTTGCAACGGTCTGAGACAATGAGGAGACGCTCAATACCGCTGAGAGCCTTGTGCGACGGGGGGTTGAGAGATTGCCTGAGACGGCTTGACAGCGGATGAAAAATGAGGGGTGGCGGAGGCGGTGAGATTCGAACTCACGGAAGGATCACTCCTTCGCCGGTTTTCAAGACCGGTGCCTTAAACCGCTCGGCCACACCTCCAGCAAGGCGCGTATTGTAGCGCACTCAAACGCGCTTCGGAACCATCAGCCTTCGAGCGAGCGCGTCGCTTTCAAGGCGGGAAATAGTTGTATCCATAGAAGCGCCACGGCAATCGTTCCGAGTCCGCCGATCAACACCGCCGGCACCGCGCCGAACAAACCCGCCGTCATCCCCGATTCGAATTCGCCGAGCTGATTCGACGTCCCGATGAACAATGAATTGATCGCGCCGACGCGTCCGCGCATCTCATCGGGCGTCTGCAACTGCACGAGCGACATGCGCACGACCACGCTGATCACATCCGATGCGCCCAGCGCCGCGAGCGCCACCAGCGACAAATAAATGTTGCGCGACAAGCCGAACACGATCGTCGCAATGCCGAACGCAATCACACCACCGAAAAGCGCCGTGCCCGCACGCTGCCGCAACGGAAAATGCGCAAGCCAGATCGAGCCGGTAAGCGCACCCACGGCCGGCGCCGCGCGCAAGACACCCAAGCCCCAAGGTCCGGTATGCAGGATGTCGCGCGCGAACACCGGCAAGAGCGCGGTCGCGCCGCCGAGCAGCACCGCGAACAAATCGAGCGACAACGCGCCAAGGATCACCGGCTTCTTGCGGATGAAGGCGATGCCCGAAAACAGCGCCTCGAACGACAGCGGCGCGCGCATGCGGACGGCTTCATCGATCCTGATCGCCGCCACGGCAAACGCCGCGCCGAGAAACGCGACGGCTACCGCGCCATACACCGTCAACGCGCCGAGGCCGTAGAGGAGGCCGCCCATCGCCGGGCCGAGAATCTGCGCCGTCTGATTTGCCGAGGTAGACCACGCCGTCGCGTGCTGCAATTGCGAACGCTGGACGAGATTGGGCAGCAACGCCGCCATCGATGGCGATTCGAACGCGCGCGCCGCGCCCGTGATCGCCGCAATCGCGTAAATGGGCGCAACGCTTTGCCAGCCATGCCACGCGCCCGCGCACAGACAGAGCGCCGCGACGCCCTCGATGCCCTGACAAACCCAAGCGATCGTGCGCCTGTCGTAACGATCCGCCACATGGCCGACGACAAGCGTGAGCACGAACATCGGCAGGAACTGCGCGAGTCCGACGAGCCCGAGCGCGAACGCGCTATGCGTGATCGAATAAACCTGCCATCCGATCGCCACCGACATCATCTGAAATGCCACCGACGACATCACCCGCGCGCTCCAGAAAAGCGCAAACGGACGATGCCGCATCACCGAGTCCGATCCCAACGTGGGCGCGCTCAATTTTGCGAATCCTTCAAGAACAGCTCCTGTAGGTCGTTGAGAAAGCGCTGGCCGAGCTCGGTCGGCGCAATGCGTTCGAAGTCGCGCGTGATGAGTCCGCGCTTCTCCGCTTCGACGAGCGCGGGTTCGATAGCCGACATCGACAAGCCCGTGCGCTCGATGAACGAATGCACCGGAAAGCCTTCGACCAGACGCAGCGTGTTGAGCATGAATTCGAACGGCAAATCGCGCGGTCCGACTTCGCGCTCTTCCTGAATCGCGCTCTGGCCGGGCGAAAGCGCCTGGTCCATGAATGTCGCCGGATGCTTGAAGCGCGCCTGCCGCAAGATTTTTTGCGGAAACGAGAGCTTGGTATGCGCGCCCGCGCCGATTCCAAGGTAATCGCCGAAACGCCAGTAATTCAGGTTATGTTTGCTTTGCCGATGCGGCTTCGCATACGCCGATACTTCGTAATGCTCGTAGCCGGCATCGCGCGTGCGTTCGTGAATCCAGTCCTGCATGTCGGCGGCGGCATCGTCGTCGGGCAGCGCAGGCGGGTATTTCGCGAAGAGCGTGTTCGGCTCCATGGTCAGGTGATACAGCGACAAATGCGGCGGCGCAAAGCCGATCGCGGTGTCGATATCGCGGCGGCATTCGTCGAGCGTCTGCTTCGGCAACGCGAACATCAGATCGAGATTGAAATTGTCGAAGTGTTTCGACGCGATTTCCACGGCTTTGCGCGCCTGCGTTGCATCGTGAATGCGGCCGAGCGCCTTTAGATGCGTTTCGTCGAAACTCTGAATGCCGATCGACAAGCGGTTCACGCCGCTCGCGCGAAACTGCGCAAACTTCGCGGCTTCGAAGGTGCCGGGATTGGCTTCGAGCGTGATCTCGGCGTCGGCGTCGATGGGCAACAAGGCGCGCGCGTCCGAGAGCAGCCGGTCGAGTCCTTTCGCGGACAAAAGGCTCGGCGTGCCGCCGCCGATGAAAATGGTGTGTACCTGCCGTCCCCACACGAGCGGCAGCGCGCTTTCGAGATCGGCACGCAAGGCGTCGAGGTAACGGTCCTCGGGGAACGCATCGCCGTTCCACTCGTGCGAGTTGAAATCGCAATACGGACACTTACGCACGCACCACGGGAAATGCACGTAAAGCGCGAGCGGCGGCAACGACTTGAGCCGGATGCTGCCCGGCGACGTGAATGCCTGCACGACATTGATTGTCTTCGGACCGGAACTCACGCAAGTTCCTTGAGACGTTGCAGCAATTCACGCAGCGCCAACGCCCGATGCGAAAGCGCGTTCTTGCGTGCCGGATCGAGTTCGGCAGCCGTCGCGTTGAGCGTCGGCAAAAAGAAGTGCGGATCGTAGCCGAAGCCATGTGCGCCGCGCGGCGTGTCGATGACTTCTCCGTGCCAGCGGCCTTCGGCGATGAGCGGTTCCGGATCGTTCGCGTAACGCACGAGCACGAGCACGCAGAAGTAATAGGCGCGGCGGTCGGCTTTGTCGGCGAGTTCGGAGACGAGGTGCGCGTTGTTGGCCGCATCGCTTTTCACGCCGCCGCGCATCGAGGCGAAACGCGCCGAATACACGCCGGGCGCGCCGTTCAGCGCGCGTACGCAAAGGCCGGAGTCATCGGCCAAAGCGGGCAGGCCGGTGAGCGTCGCGGCATGGCGCGCCTTGGCCAGCGCGTTTTCGACGAAAGTGGCGTGCGGTTCTTCGGCTTCCGGCACGCCGAGTTCGCCCTGCGCGATCAATTCGATTCCCGCCGCATCCAGCAGCGATGCGAATTCGCGCAGCTTGCCCGCATTGTTCGACGCGAGCACCACGCGTCCGAGTGTTGCCGTATCAGACACCTTCTATCCCCAATGCAGCTTTCTGCTTCGCGATCAGGCCTTTTATGCCGCTGTCCGCGAGGTCGAGCAGCGCGTTCATTTCGTCGCGCGAAAATGGTGCGCCTTCCGCCGTGCCCTGAACTTCGACGAAACCGCCCGCGCCCGTCATCACGACGTTCATGTCGGTGTCGCACTGCGAGTCTTCCTCGTAGTCGAGGTCGAGCACGGGCGCGCCCTGATAGATGCCGACGGAAATGGCCGCGACGAAATCCTTGATCGGCGATTGCGCGATACGGCCATTCGCGACGAGCTTCGTAACGGCATCATGCGCGGCGACGAACGCGCCCGTGATGCTCGCCGTGCGCGTGCCGCCGTCGGCCTGGATGACATCGCAGTCGATATTCAGCGTGCGCGGACCGAGCGCGTTCAGATCGAATACGGAGCGCAGCGCGCGGCCGATCAACCGCTGGATCTCCTGCGTGCGGCCGGTCTGCTTGCCGCGCGCGGCTTCGCGGTCGTTGCGCGTATGCGTGGCGCGCGGCAGCATGCCGTATTCGGCGGTGAGCCAGCCTTGGTCGCGCCCGCGCAGGAATTCCGGCACGCGCTCGGCGATACTCGCCGTGCAGATGACCTTGGTATCGCCGAACTCGACGAGCACCGAGCCTTCCGCATGCTTCGTGTAGTGCCGCGTGATGCGCACGTCGCGCAATTGATTCGCGCGGCGGCCGCCCGGACGCGGAACGGAAGGTTTCAGCAGGGGAGAGTCGGTCATGGATGGGCCAGAGTGGAGTTGAACGCGTAATGAAAGTGCCGGCGCTCGATAAAGACGCGGGAATAACGCGAAAGCGCGGCGTGTGCGCGATTTTATCGTTAATCCAAAGCCGGCGTTGTCGCGCGCGGCAAGCGCCGCGAGGCGTCATATCGGCGGGCGCGGCAGTAAAAATGGGATAATGCCGGTTCCTCGCCCGGCGGCCATACGCGTGCCACCGAAGCGCACCCTCAAGTGCGCCGGGCGCTCGTATCGAAACGGCCTTCGCAACGAAGGCTCACATCGCGAGACGTACCATGATCTACAGCATGACAGGCTATGCCAGCGCGACCCGCGAAGTCGTCGCGGATGGCGCGGGACCCAATGGCGCGGGCGGTTCGGGCGTCGGTGTATCGGTGGAATTGCGCACGGTGAATTCGCGCTTCCTCGATCTGAACTTCCGCATGCCCGAAGACGTGCGCGCAAGCGAGCCGCAATTGCGCGAAATGCTGATGAGCAAGCTTTCGCGCGGCAAGGTGGATATCCGCATCAATTTGAATCGCGTGGAGCAGACGGCCAACGCGGGCGCGCTCAATCGCGAAGCGCTCACGCAACTCGCCGCGCTCGAACGCGCCGTGCTCGACGTGTTTCGCGACTCCGAACGCATGCGCACTGGCGAGATTCTGCGCTGGCCTGGCGTGCTGAAGGAGAGCTCGGTGTCGCAAGACACGTTGCGCGAAGCCGTGCTCGCGTGCGGCAAGCAGGCAATCGCCGATCTCATCGACGTGCGCGCGCGTGAAGGCGCGGCGCTGGGCGCGGTGCTCATCAACAACGTGACGGAGATGGAAGCCATCGTCGCGCGCATCATGCCGCTCGTGCCGGAATTGATCGCGAAGCATCAGCAGAAGATCGTCGAACGCTTGCAAGACGCGCTCGGCATTGCGACGAACGACGGCGCCACATCGGCGAGCGTGCCGCGCGAGGAAATTGCCGAGCGCATTCGCCAGGAAGTGACGATGTACGGTATTCGTATCGATATCGCCGAGGAATTGCAGCGCCTTACCGCGCATCTGACCGAAACGCGCCACGTGTTGCAAAAGGGCGGCAAGGTCGGCAAGCGCCTCGACTTTATGATGCAGGAGCTCAATCGCGAAGCAAACACGCTCGGCTCGAAGGCCGCGGCGAAGGAACTCGCGGATGCATCGATGACGCTGAAACTGCTCATCGAACAAATGCGCGAGCAAGTACAGAATCTGGAGTAACGCAACATCATGCCGAACAACACGCACCGCTCGCACAGCAACTACACGGGCATTTATCCGGGCAACCTGTTCATGGTCGTCGCGCCTTCGGGTGCGGGCAAGTCCACGCTCGTGAACGCGCTGCTTGCACAGGACGAAGCTATCCGCCTGTCCGTTTCCTATACGACGCGCGACCCGCGCCCGAAGGAAAGCAACGGCGTGCAGTATCACTTCGTTTCCGTCGATGAATTCATGGAACGCCACAAGGCAGGCGAATTCCTCGAAAGCGCCGAAGTGCACGGCAACTACTACGCGACCTCGAAGGTGTGGATCGAGGATCAGATGCGTAACGGCAACGACGTGCTGCTCGAAATCGACTGGCAGGGTGCGCAGCAGGTGAAGAAGCAGTTCCGCAATGCGGTCGAGATTTTTATTCTGCCGCCTTCGCTGGACGCGCTCGAAGACCGTCTGAAAAAACGCGGCCAGGACTCGGAGAAAGTGATCGTGCGGCGTCTGCTTGCGGCCGGCAGCGAAATGGCGCATGCATCGGAAGCGGAGTACGTCGTGATCAACGAGAACTTCGATCGCGCGCTCGCCGAGTTGCAGTGTCTCGTCAAGGCGACGCGGCTGCGCTTCACCTCGCAATACGCGCGTCATACGGAGCTATTCGTGGAGCTCGGCATTCACTCCGCGCAGGCGCAATGACGCGAAGTAGTGGCCGGGTCATGCCGGTCACATAAGGTAGAATAAAGTACATATCGAGAAGGAAACAAACATGGCCCGCATCACCGTCGAAGACTGCCTGAAACAAATTCCTAACCGCTTCGAGCTCGCGCTTGCAGCGACCTATCGCGCGCGTCAGCTCGCACAAGGCCATACGCCGAAGATCGAAAGCCGCGACAAGCCTACGGTCGTTGCGCTGCGCGAAATCGCGGCCGGCCAGGTCGGCGTCGAAATGTTGAAGAAGGTGCCGGTTTAATTGCCTTCGTAACAGCCCGTGTGATCCTCATCACGGGCGCTGTTTTTTGCATGGCGTTTCAACTCTCCTAACCGGACGACATTGCGCGTCACTTACCCACGGAGGCGAACATGAGTCAAGCACCGTTGCCCGTCTCCGCCTCCGTGGAACCCGACATCGAAATCGATCAGGATTCGGTGCTCGACGCGGACAAGCCCCAAGCGGCGCGCAGATATATCGATGCGGTCCTCGAACAGTCGTTTCGCCATCTGTTCGGGCCCACCGCCACGCCGGAACAGCCGCGCAAGCACGACGTCGTTTCCATCGCGAAACTGACGAACACGCTTGCAGGCTATCTTTCGCCGGAAGAGATCAAGGAAGTCAAGTCGGCTTTCCATTTCAGCGACGAAGCGCATCTCGGGCAGTATCGTCAAAGCGGCGAGCCCTACATCACGCACCCGGTTGCCGTTGCGGAAATCTGCGCGGGCTGGAAGCTTGATGCGCAATCGATCATGGCGGCGCTGCTGCATGACGTGATCGAGGATCAGGGCGTCACCAAGACGGAGATCGCGGAGCGCTTCGGCGCGAAGGTCGCCGAACTGGTCGACGGCTTGTCGAAGCTCGACAAGATGGAATTTCGCAATCGCGAGGAAGCGCAGGCGGAAAACTTCCGCAAGATGCTGCTGGCCATGGCGCGCGATGTCCGCGTCATCCTCGTCAAGTTGTCGGACCGGCTGCACAACATGCGCACGCTCGGCGCGGTGCCGTCGGAAAAGCGCCGTCGCGTCGCGCGTGAGACGCTCGACATCTACGCGCCCATTGCGCATCGGCTGGGTCTGAACAATACGTATCGCGAGCTGCAGGATTTGAGCTTTGCGAACTTCAATCCAACCCGTTACGCCACGCTCGAAAAAGCGGTGAAGGCGGCGCGCGGCAACCGGCGCGAAGTGGTCGGCAAGATTCTCGAAGCCGTTCAGCGCACCATCGCGGACGCCAAGATCAGCGCCGAAGTCACCGGCCGCGAAAAGACGATCTTCAGCATCTACAAGAAGATGCGCGACAAGCAGTTGTCGTTCTCGCAAGTGCTCGATGTTTACGGTTTTCGCGTGGTCGTGGAAAGCGCGCTCGAATGCTATACGTGCATCGGGGCGCTGCATGCGCTCTATAAGCCGGTGCCGGGCAAGTTCAAGGACTACATCGCCATTCCGAAGGTCAATGGCTATCAGTCGTTGCATACCACGCTGGTCGGTCCGTTCGGCGCGCCCATCGAGTTCCAGATTCGCACGCGCAAGATGCACGAGATCGCCGAGGCGGGCGTTGCGGCGCACTGGCTCTACAAGAACGGCGGTGCCGACCTCAACGACGTGCAAAAGCGCGCGCATCAATGGCTCAAGTCGCTGCTCGACATTCAGAGCGAAGCAGGCGATTCGAGCGAGTTCCTCGAACACGTCAAGATCGACCTGTTCCCGGACGCCGTCTACGTTTTCACGCCGAAGTCGAAGATCATGCCGCTGCCGCGCGGCGCGACCGCACTCGACTTCGCGTATTCGATCCATAGCGACCTCGGCAATCAGTGCGTCGCGGTGAAGATCAACAACGAATTGCTGCCGCTGCGCACGGAGTTGAAGAGCGGCGATATCGTCGAAGTCATTACCGCGCCGTACTCCAAGCCGAATCCCGCGTGGCTCGGCTTCGTGCGCACGGGTAAGGCTCGCTCGGCCATTCGTCACTATCTGAAGACAATGCGCCTGAACGAGTCCGTGCAGCTGGGCGAACGTCTCGTCGATCAAAGCCTCAAGGGCTACGGTCTGGCGCTTTCGGATGTCACGCCGGAAGTCTGGGAAAAGCTCGTGCAATGGACGGGCAACAAGACGCGTCAGGAAATTTTCGCGGATATCGGTCTTGGAAGGCGCGTGGCGGCGGTCATGGCCAAGCGCATCGAAGTGCTGATGAACGGCCGCGACGACGACGATCACTCGCCGCGCGATCACGTCAATACGAATACGGCGCCGCCAGTTGTCATCACGGGCACGGAAGGCATGTCGGTGCAGCTTTCCGCGTGCTGCCGCCCGATTCCCGGCGACGACATCATGGGCTATATCGGCATCGGGCTCGGCATGGCCATTCATACGACCGAATGTCGCGTGGCGCAGCGGATTCATCGGCGCGATCCGGGCCGCTGGATCGACGTCGCGTGGGCGCCGCAGCCGGGACGTTTGTTCGATGTCGCGGTGAAGGTGCTCGTCAGAAACACGAAGGGCGTTTTTGCGCGTGTCGCGGCGGACATTACGTCGGCGGATGCCAACATCGTCCATATCGCCATGGATGAAGACGTCTCGCAGGAAGCCAAGATGCTGCGCTTCGTCATCCAGGTCAGCGACCGCGTGCATCTCGCCAACGTAATGCGGCGTGTGCGGACCAATCCGGACGTCATGCGTATCGCGCGCGAGCGGCCTAGCGACGAGCCGCATCATCGCAATCAGGAAGGCGGCATGCGCATCGACCGCGAACGCGCCGACTATTGATCCACGGCGCGGGCACATCGCGTGCATGCCTGTACGACTACAGGAGAAGCGCCACATGCAAACATCCGATCTCGACGGCCACGCACTCGACTACTGGGTAGCGCGCGGGCTGCACGACTTCATTCGCGAAATCCACTTCACCGACAGCGGACAGACGCTCTCCATTCGCGGCAACGATCGCGGCCGGCCTTGGGACGGTCGCTTTCTGCCATCGACTTCGTGGGAAGCCGCTTCGGTCGTTCTCGAGCGCGCGTGCCGGCTCGAAATGAGCGATCACGGACGCGGCGAGGTGGTCTGCAGCGTGAGCTTCGGCAAGGACGCGGACACGATGGAAGGGCGCGGACCGTCGCTGCGCGTGGCGCTTCTGCGTGCGTTCGTGCGTCACTCTTTCGGCGATACCGTGGACGACGAATTCCCGCATCGCTCGCAAATGCTGATGGGCGAGCGAGCCGAGGCGATTGGCGAGCCGAGCGCGGTGGCATCGGTTGAAGATTTGCCGATACCGGACGAGCGTATAGGCGATATCGGCTCGTTGCCGCGGCAGTAGAGTAACTAGCGACGAGGCAAACAAAAAGGGCCTTCCGTGTGGAAGGCCCTTCGAAAGGTGGTGCGGCTGGCAGGATTCGAACCCACGACCCCTTGGTTCGTAGCCAAGTACTCTATCCAACTGAGCTACAGCCGCACGCAAAACGGTACTGCTTCAAACGGTACTGCTTGTTTATTACATGCGCTTTTGGTTAAGCGCTTGATGCTGTTTTCCGTCCGAAGGCGGGAAACCTGAATTAAGTGGTGCGGCTGGCAGGATTCGAACCCACGACCCCTTGGTTCGTAGCCAAGTACTCTATCCAACTGAGCTACAGCCGCACGCAGAAGCGGAATTATAGCCAAGCCTGTTTGAAAAAGGAAGGGGCGTTGACCAAATTATCGCTTTAGATGCGTCCTCCACGCTCAACGCGCGTGGTAAGTTGTTGGTTTGGGGGCGGAGAAGCCCCGGAAATTCGAACTTGGTCTGTGCGATGAACAAGGCATTTGTCAAAGAGTCGGACGAAAGTGACGACGATCTCGAACTCGGTCAGCCGGACATTCCGGCGGGGACCAAGAACTACATCACGCCAGCGGGCCACAAGCGCCTGCGCGACGAGTTGTTGCAATTGCTCGATACCGAGCGCCCCGAAGTGGTCAGGCTCGTGTCGTGGGCGGCGTCAAATGGCGACCGCTCGGAGAATGGCGATTACATCTACGGCAAGCGTCGGCTGCGAGAAATCGACCGGCGTATCCGCTTTCTCGGCAAGCGTCTCGATCTCGCGGAAGTGGTGGACAGCAGCAGGCAGGAGAACGTCGACCAGGTGTTCTTCGGTGCGACCGTCGACTATTCCGGCGACGACGGCGAGGTGCATACGGTGACGATCGTCGGCGTGGACGAGGTTGACCTGGACGTCGGTCACGTGAGTTGGATCTCGCCGGTGGCGCGCGCGCTGCTCAAGGCGAAGATCGGCGATACGGTGCCGTTGCATACGCCCGCAGGCGTGCAGCAGATCGACATCCTCGACGTGCGCTATCCGCGCTAAAAGTCCTGAAGGCGCTCTGGTGCCCGAAACGTTGGACGAAAAAAAGGCCGCTCCGAAGAGCGGCCTTTTTCATACTGATGAAACCAGTCCAGCTTAGAAGCGGTGACGCAGACCAACCGTTGCCGAGACTTGGTTCGGCGTCGACGAAACGCCTACGCCGTTGATCGTCGCGCCCAGACCCGTGCCATCCAGATCCGAAACGTGTTGGTATTCGCCTTGCAGATAAACGTCCGTACGCTTGGACAGCGCGTACGCCGTTTGCAGGTCGACTTGGTGGAACTTCGGCTTCACGCCATCGATGCGGCTGTCGGTGTACGTGTAGTTCGCTGCGAGCGACAAAGCCGGCGTCAGGTTGTAACGGCCGTTGACTTCGTAGTTCGTGAAGCGAACGTGGCCGTCCGTCAAACCAACCAGGCCAGCGCCTTGCGAACCCGTGTTGCTGATGGCCGTTGCGTTGTCCAGCATCGTCTGCGTGAACACGAAGCCAACCGTTGCCGGGCCGAAAGCGTAGTTCACGCCGCCGCCGAAGATGCGTTGACGGCCAGCTACGAACGGGTTGTCGCCGCTGATTGCGCCACCGGTGTTCAGCGAACCGGCGTTGTTCAGTTGCATGTACGCGCCAGCAATGTTTAACGGGCCGTAGTTGTACGATGCGCCGACGCTGTATTGACGGTTGTCCGAGAAACCGCCTGCTTCGTTCGAGAAGCCATACTGCGCGCCAAGCTTGAAGCCGGCGTAGTTCGCGCTCGTGTACTTGACCGAGTTGTTCACGCGGAACGTGTTGTCGAGGTTGTCGTTGTCGAACGGGTGGGCGAACTGCGTGCCGCCGTATTGCGTGCCCGTCAGAGCCAGAGGCCCGAGGAAGTCGACCACGGAGTCATATTGACGACCGAGCGTGACCGTGCCGAACTGTTCGCTCGACAGACCAACGTACGCTTGACGGCCGAATTCGCGGCCACCCTGGCCCAGCGTGCCGTTAGCGATGTTGAAGCCGTTTTCCAACGTGAAGATTGCTTTCAGGCCACCGCCGAGGTCCTCAGCGCCGCGCAAGCCCCAACGGCTGCCGTTCACCGAACCGCTGGTTTCCTTGAAGTTGCTGTGGCCGTTCTGATTGTTCGTGTAGGTGATGCCTGCATCGATCAAGCCGTACAGCGTGACGCTGCTTTGGGCGTGAGCTGCAGTGGCGAAGACACCCGAGAGGGCTGCGACGATGAGAGTCTTTTTCATCTTTGTAACTCCGAGAGCAGATTGGGCCCTAGACCCAGGCTTTGAGGAAACCTCGTTCCGGCGCGCTGCGAGAGGCGCTGTCGGAGGAGTCATGCGTCACGAAGAGACACATGTGTTTCCGGACCAGACGAAGTGTAAAGACGGCGTTACAAGCGGGGCGTTCCAATTTCCGCAATAAATCATTCTTCTAACAGCAATGATCAATGAACCGCTTATTCTTCTTTTAATACAACGCTTTAAGCGCGAATAAAGTCGTAAGGGCGGAAGTGTCAACCAACTCGCGTTGCGCAAGCGCTACATATAAGTTGGCGCAAAGCAACAGGCGTTCTCTGAAAATACGGATTGTTGAGCCAAGTGAAACAGAAGATTGCTTGTTTCGAGGGTAATTATTGCTGCAGCCGTGGCTATACTGAGGGCTCTGCTTTCCGAAGCAGACTTTTTCGTTGACGGAAAAGATCTCCAAACTTTGTCAGCGCGATCTTCGGGTCGCGCTTTTTTTTGCTTGAAACTTCGCGAACTCACGGGCCGCAATCTAGGCCGTGGCTTTCTCCTCTTCCCGCTCGACGACGTCCGCGCCGAGCGGCACTGCCCAATCCTCCATCACGTAGCGGCGGGCGTCCATGGGCGATGCGAGCAGGTTTTGCCAATGATCGCCGTGCCAGGAAGGATCGATTTGGAGCAAGCCGGCCGATGACGTTTCCGGCGCAATGGTCGGAGCGAATGCCAGTTTTAGCCAAAGCGCGATACGCTTGAATTGGATTATCACCGCGTCCTCCTTTACAAGTTAGTTTCGATAATCCTTAATTTCATAGAATTGGGCAAGACGAGTAAACACTTACGATTTTAATAAATCGGTTACGGGCGCGGTAATTTTTCCACTTAATAAATGCGTCTGCCTGTCGCTTGAGATAACGATGACGGAAAGCAATAATCGGGATGGTCTGAATTACAGATTAGTTAATGTGCAACAGCGATCGCCGTATTATCTTCCGGGCTCGATAACGATTATCGACCTCGGACTTGTGAGACCGGAGATTCGCAGGATGCGCTCCATCGCGGTAGCTCGCGGCGCGTCCATCGCCGGTCGACGGCCCGCTGGAGCGGCCTCTGGCGCGTATGGACGGTGTCCAAGCGACCATGACCAAAATCTATAAATAATCAGGGTTATCCGCCATTGTGTCAAAACTCGTGTTCAACGTTGTCGCCGCAAAAAATTCTAATTGCGACGACTCAAGCGTCGTAGATCGTAAATCCGGGTAATCACGTAAACCGACAAGATATTCCCTTAACCAGAATTACTTACCGATTACCGCGGCAGCTCGGCGACCAAAGCCCCGGTCACCCCGCTGCGTTAGAATGGGCAATCTCGTCCCATCGCTTACTCCCGCGAATCCCGCAATCTCCCGCCGTCCGATAATGCATTTCGATCCACCCGCCGAATTCAAGCTTCCCACCGATCCCATCGTCTTCGTCGATCTCGAGACGACGGGCGGCACGTTCGGCATCGATCGCATCACGGAGATCGGCATCGTCGAGGTCGGGCCAAGCGGCGTGTCGCAGTGGACCACGCTCGTCAACCCGCAGAAGCCGATTCCTGGCTTCATCCAGCAATTGACGGGCATCACCGATGCCATGGTGCGCGACGCGCCCACCTTCGAAGCGCTCGCGCAAGACCTGTTCGAACGCATGAACGGGCGGCTTTTCATCGCGCACAACGCCCACTTCGATCACAGTTTCCTGAAGGGCGAATTCCGGCGGCTCGACCTGCGCTTTACGCCGGATGTGCTGTGCACCGTGCAACTTTCGCGCGCCGTGTATCCCGCCGAAAGCCGCCACGGACTCGATGCGCTCGTCGAGCGTCACGCGCTCGTGCCGTCCGCGCGTCACCGTGCACTCGCCGATGCGGATCTGCTTTGGCAGTTCTGGCAGCATCTGCATCGCTCGCACGCGGCCGATTTACTGAGCGCGCACGTCGAACGCGTGACGCGGCGCTTTCAGATCGCGGCTCATATCGATGAAGACACGATCGAGCGCATGCCAGTTGGCTGTGGCGTCTACGTCTTTCGCGGCGACGACGATGCCCCGCTATATGTCGGCCGAAGCGTGCGCTTGCGTCAACGTGTGCGCTCGCATCTGGTTGGGCCACGCCGTTCCGCGAAGGATTTGCGGTTGTCCGCGCTCGTGCGGCGCGTCGAGTGGCGCGCGACCGGTGGAGAAATCGGTGCGTTGCTTGCCGAAGCGCAACTGGTGGCGGCACTGCGGCCGGCGCATAACCGCGTGCCAAAGGCGCGTACCGGCGACATGCGTGGCGCGCCGTGGCCCTATGCGGGTCCAATCGCAATCGAAGAACGCGATCCGGCGATGGCCGAACGCGTCTGGCATGTCATCGACCGATGGCAATATCTCGGTTCGGCTCGGAGTATCGTCGACGCGCGCGCCTTGTCGGTGATTGCTTCGGCACCCGTCTTCGAACTCGCTACCTATCGCATCCTCGGCGAGCGCCTCGCGCGCGGACTGGGGTTCGTCGCACTCGAATGCGCGCCAGCAGCTGTCGGGAATCGGGTCACCAGCTAGCCAACCGCGCCCACGCCGCCCGCCGCGCACACATGCGACAACGCGTGTGAGAGCGGATCGTTCATCGACGAGTCATAGCGCGTCAGATGCTTCCAGCGCGCCACGCTTTGTGCAAGACGCAGCGGACAATCGTCGGCTTGACGTAGCGGTTCGACGCGCGCGAGCGCGGTCATGAGCGACTGCGTCAGGCGATCGAGCTTCGGGCGCGTGTCATGCGCGAGATCGGGTGGCGTGCCTTCTGGCGCAGCCTTCGCCGCGCGCCAGTTGGCGAAGAGCGCGTTCTGCACGTCCTTGCTGGCATCGATCTGATCGCGAAAGAACTGGCGCGCGAACGCGGGATCGACCTGCGCGGCGCTGGCTTTGTCTTCGACTTGCTTCAGGAGCGCGGCTTCGCGCGGTTCATCGGTGATCGGTTCGTGACGCGCCCACTTCCAGCGCGCGACGGGTTCGGCAAGCGCAAGCCGTTGCGAGACGAGAGCAATGAGATTGGTGAAGGCGGTGTCGTCGCCATCGGCGCTAACGGGCGCCGACAACGTCAAGAGCAGAGCGGCGACGCCAGTCACCGCGAGCACGCGAGATGAAGCGAGGAGAGAAGTCAAAGATCGGCTGCGCATGGGCTCGATGCAAAAGTGCCAGCATAACGCACCGCTGTGAGAGTTCATCCCGGATAGGCGAGTCTTGCCGCACGACTCCCGGCTGCCGTCAAAAGGATAAGGCGCGACTTCGCCTGGCTTCTGCCATGAAGAGACCGTGAGGTCCGTGCGCGCCGGGCGTCGTTTTCACGACGACGGCGTGACGATCCAGCCCGCCCGCCTATTTCGAGCCGGTCGAGTTGCGCTGTTCGTCGAAGAACGCGCGAACATGCTCGGGCAACTCGGTGGCGAGAAATTCGACGGCAACCGGGTCCGGGTCCGGACTGTTCACTTTGTCGGGGGTCGGGATTTTCGTCGGTCTGGCGTCCATGATGCTCTCCTCTGTGTCGACAACGATTACTTACTAGCCATTCCGCGACGCAAGCCCGTTTCATGGCTTTTACAGCGCCGCATGCGGCCTTGCGAATTCATTACTGCGTTCTGTGTGAATGCGTTATCGGTACGCCGGCAGTCCGACTTGAGCGATTTATCCAGTACGAACGGTTTTAAATAAGCATGCGGTCACGAATTACCGAATTTAAAAATCTTCCAACGCAAAAATTACTTAAAAGCCAGATAATCGGTAGCTCCGGAAGCCGCGCCCAGCTTGGCTCGGCGACCGTGAGGTCATCGCGCACTAATAGTTTAGCGATTCCTCTATGGATATAACGATACCGGGAAACCAGCGTTGACGCTCGATTGTGCGCAGCGGAAAATAGCTCGTTGTTGTACGAAAGCGCACATAAAGAATCAATCATCGAAGTGTCACGCCCGAATGTGAAATCGGTGTGGTGATTTCGCTGTTATTACGCAAGCGTGTCGGATCGAAACCGCACTGTTGTAATCGCACACTGAAAGCGTCTTCATGGCGTCACGCGAATCAGCTTGCGCTGCCGAATAGCTGCGCCACGACGGATCGCAGCCAGCGGTTTCCTGCTTCGTGGTGATATCGCGCATGCCAGTGCTGACGCACGGCAAATCGATCGACGGGAAAAGGGCACGGGTGAACGGCGACGTCGTTGACTCGCGCCAGCGTCTCGCCGATATTGCGCGGCAGCGTGGCGATGAGGTCGGTGGTCTTGATGATCGATCCGAGGCCGAGAAAGCCCGGCAGTTCGAGCACGACATCGCGCTCGATATGCTCGCGTAGCAGCGCCTGCTCAAGCAACTGCGCGCCCGTGCCGGCTGCGATCGCCACATGTCCCTCGGCGCAATACTGCTTTCGGCTGAGCTTCGCGCGCAGCCTCGGGTGGCTGCGGTTGGTCAGGCATACCCAATCCTGCATATATAACTGCTGCTGGTAGATTCCTCCGCCAAGCCAGGGCACATGTCCGATCGCCAGATCCGCCTCGCCGGATTCCAGGGCGCGTTCCGTGTTGCCGTCGATTCGCGCCGCATCGAGACGCACGCCGGGCGCCTGCGCGCGCACATGCGCCAGCATCCGCGGGAGCAGCGTGATGTGACTGGCGTCGGTCATGCAGATTCGAAACCGCCGCTTGGCGGTCGATGGATCGAACGCAATTTCCCATGCAGCGAAGCGTCGCAGCGATTCGAGAATCTCCCGGCATGGACCGATCAGCGCGTCGGCCTGCGGCGTGGGCGCCATGCCGCTCGGCGTACGAATGAAAAGCGGGTCTTGCAGATGCGTTCGCAAGCGTCCGAGCCAGATGCTGATGGTCGGCTGGCTTTGTCCGAGCTGCTCTGCGACGCGCGTCACGCTGCGCACGTCGTAGAGCAAATCGAAGAGTTGCAGCAGCTTGAGGTCGGGAAGTTCGATCGGTTCCATCGGCCTATTGTCACGGAACAAGCCGCGCGAGTGATATTGCCAAACGCAATGTGGTCATTGAATTCATTGCATTGCCGATATGACCCGTGAGCCGTATCTTGGTCGCAGATCAGGGGGACGGCTGTGAAAATCGCGATTCTGGGTGCCGGTGCGCTCGGCTGCGCCATCGGTGCGGCGCTGACCGAAGGCGGCAACGAAGTGTGGTTGCTGAACCGCTCCGCCGCGCACGTGGACGCCATGCGCCGCGACGGCCTGCTCGTCGACGACGCCACCGGCTCGCGTCGCGTCACAGTGCGCGCCACGACGCAAGCCGCCGATGCCGGCGCGGCCGATCTCATCATCGTGCTGGTCAGATCTTTTCATACCGATGCCGCCATGCGCGGCGCGCTCGAACTGATCGGTCCCGAAACGGTGGTGCTTTCGCTGCAGAACGGTCTCGGGCATGAAGACGTGCTGGCGGGAATCGTCGGACGCGAACGCGTGCTGGCCGGCAAGACATACGTTGGCGGCGTCATGCGTGGCGCGGGGCATATCGAGTCGGGCGTGGCCGGCAAGGCGACCATCGTGGGCGAACTCGACGGCCGCGTTACCGCGCGCGTCGCGGCCATCGCCGACACCTTCAACGCGTCCGGGCTCGCCACGACGGTCAGCGACAACATCCTCGGGACGATGTGGGACAAGCTCCTCGTCAACGTCGCCACCGGCGCGCTCACGGGCATCACGGGCCTGACTTACGGCCAGTTCTATGAAGACGCGCATCTCAAGGCCACGTCTCTCGCGGCGGTTGCCGAAGCGATGGCCGTGGCGAAAGCGGCGGGCGTCGCGCTCTCCGTCACCGATCCCGAACGGCCGTGGATTCTCGCGGGCGAAGGGCTCTCGCCCGCCTTCAAGACGTCGATGCTGCAAAGCCTGGAAAAAGGCTCCGCTACCGAGATCGATTTCATCAACGGCGCGGTCGTGCGCTGGGGCGAGCGGCACGGCGTGCCGACTCCCGTCAACGCGACGCTCGTCGCCTGCATCAAGGGCATCGAGCGGGCCATGACCGACCGAAAAGAATAAGGAGACAACCGCATGAACGGCAGCAAGGCGTATCTGGAACACGTCGCCATCTGGGTGAAGGACATCCACTGGCACATCCGTTTTTTCGAGGACGTGCTCGGCATGACTATGCGCGAAGTCGACGGCACGATCGACGAACCGCGCCAGTACTGGACGCTCGGCGGACTGCAGTTCATCCACAAGCCGGACCATGACGCGCCCGAAGGCCGGCTCGGCCATTTGGGCGTGATGTGCGAGGACCTGGAAGCGGCGCTTCGAGCCGCGCAGCGCCACGAAGTCAATGAAATGCCGCAGGGACGCAACTGGATTCGCCTGCCGGACGGCCTTGCCGTCGAGCTGATTCAGGCCAAGCCCGCGTCGTGCGTGGCACGGGCGCTTTCCATCGATCCGCGTTCGGAGGCATGAGATGACGATTGTCGATAAATACTGGGACGACGCCCACGAAGGCGACGAGTGCACGAGCCCGACCTACACGGTCACGAAAGCGCGCATCCTCGCTTACGCCGACCTCACGGGTGACCACACGCCGGTCCACGTCGATGAGGACTACGCCAACGCGAGCCACTTCGGTTCGATCGTCGCGCATGGACTCTTCGGCTTGTCCATCGCGGACGGCCTCAAGACGCAGAGCGACTACCGCTTCCTGCCGGGCATGTCGCTTGGCTGGACGTGGGACTTCAACCTGCCGATCAAGGTCGACGACGTGCTGCACGTGAGGTTTCGCATCGGCTCGATGCGTGCCAGCAAGAGCCGTCCGGACTGGGGCATCGTCATCTTGCCGTCGGAGTTGATCAATCAGCACGGGCAGGTCGTCCAGCATGGCGAGCATCGTCTGATGGTGCCGCGCCGACCGGGAGCAAAGTAATGCAGGCACGTCCTCTGGAAGGCATGCGCGTCGTCGATTACAGCCACTTTCTGGCCGGTCCCTATGTCGGACGCTGTCTCGCGGCGCTCGGCGCGGAAGTCATCAAGGTCGAACGTCCGGTCAGCGGCGATGCGGGCCGGCAGCATGCAACCGTGCTCGACGACGAACAAAGCGCCTACTTCCTGCAACTCAACATGGGCAAGCGCGGCGTCAGCGTCAACATGCGCGATGCGCGCGGCAAGGAATTCATGCAGCGCCTGTGCGACTCGGCGGATGTGTTCGTCGAGAACTACCGGCCGGGCGCGCTCAAGAAGCTCGGCCTCGGTTACGAAGAGCTGTCCGCGCGCAATCCGGGTCTCGTCTATTGCTCGATCTCGGCGTACGGCCACACGGGACCGGACGCGCATCGCGCGGGCTTCGGGCTGATCGCGGAAGCGAAGAGCGGCATCATGCAGATGATCGGCAATCCCGGCGAGCCGCCGCCCCTGATGCGTATCTCGCTCGGCGACATGTACACCGGCATTCACGCGGTCGCGGCGATCAATGCGGCGCTGCTCGGCCGCGTGAAGAGCGGGCGCGGGCAGCATATCGACATGGCGCTCTACGACACGCTCGTGTCGATGCACGAATACGCGGTCCAGTGCTACACGATGCAAGGCGTCGTGCCCGAGCAAACCGGTCATGACATGCCGACATCGACGCTCTATGGCGTGTTTCGCGCCGCCGACGGCGACCTCGTGATCGCGGCGCAAGTGGACGATGCATGGAAGCGCTTCGCCGCGCTGCTCGAAGCGCACGGCGCACCGGCGGGCTTCGGCGCCGACGCGCGCTTTCACACGCTCAACGGGCGCAATGCGAATCGGCTCGACATTCTCGCGGTGGTCAAGCCCTGGGTCGCATCGCGGCCCGTTGCCGACGTGCTTGCGTTGCTCGACAGCATCGACGTGCCGTGCGCGAAGGTGCAGCGGATCGACGAAGTGCTCGCGGACCCGCAGATCATCGCGCGTGGCATGGTGATCGAGCAGGAGCATCCGCGCTTCGGCACGCTGCGTCTGCCGAACCTGCCGTTCCGGTTCTCCGATTGCGATACGACCATTCGCGAAGTCGGGCCGGACCTCGGTCAGCACAACGCGGAAGTCGCGCAGTCGCTGGGGTTCGACGCGGCGGAGATCGACGCCATGCAGACCGACGGCGTGCTGTATTCGAAAGCGAGGCCGCGATGAGCGATCGGTACGCGGTGATCGGCAACCCGATCGGCCACACGAAATCTCCTTTGATCCACGGCCTGTTCGCGGAAGAAACGCGGCAGGACATGCGCTATACGGCAATCGAAGGACCGCTCGAACCGCACGACGCCTTTGCCGATACGGTGCGCGCGTTCATCGCGGACGGTGGCAAGGGCATGAACGTGACCGCGCCGTTCAAGCTCAAGGCGTTTGCCATGGCCGATGAACGCAGCGAGCGCGCAACCCTTGCGGGCGCTGCCAACGCGATGAGCTTCGAAGACGGCAAGGTCGTCGTCGAGAACTTCGATGGCGTCGGCCTGGTGCGCGACATCGAGATGAATCTCGGTTTGCCAATGGCCGGCAAACGCGTGCTTCTGCTCGGCGCGGGCGGCGCGGTGCGCGGGGCGCTGCTGCCGTTTCTCGATGCGCGGCCCGCCGAACTCGTCATTGCGAACCGAACCGTGCCGAAAGCCGAAGCGCTGGTGCGCGAAGTCGGCGCGCAAGCGTCGTTGACGGCCTGCGGATACGACGCGCTCGAAGCCATGGGCGGCTTCGATCTCGTGGTCAACGCGACCTCCGCGAGTCTCACGGGTGACTTGCCGCCCGTGCCGCCAAGCGTGTTCGATCCCGACGGCGCTGCCTACGAACTCGTCTACGGCAAACGGTTGACCCCGTTCCTTCGGCTCGCGCGCAATGCCGGCGTAAGGGAAATAGCCGATGGCGTCGGCATGCTGGTGGAACAGGCAGCGGAAGCCTTCGAATGGTGGCGCGGCGTGCGTCCGCGGACGCGCGCGGTAATCGATCGGCTCACCGTTCCGCTCGACTGACGAGGCATCCATGACACCCGAAACGGTTCGATTTTGCCGCTACGAAGTCGAAGGCCCGCTCCTCATCTTGACGATCGATCGTCCCGAGGTGCTCAACGCGCTGCATCCGCAGGCGCATCGGGAACTGGCCGAAGCGTTCGATCGATACGCCGCCGATGCTTCATTGCGCGTCGCCATCGTGACCGGTGCGGGCGAGCGCGCATTCTGCGTCGGCACCGACCTCAAGGCGCTGGCGGCGAGTGGCGACCATACGAAGCCCGCGACGGGTTTCGCGGGCATCACGCATCGCTTCGATCTTTACAAGCCATTGATCGCGGCGGTGAACGGCCTGTGTCTCGGCGGCGGCATGGAGATTCTCGCGGCATGCGACCTGGGTGTCGCCGCCGATCACGCGCAATTCGGTTTGCCCGAGCCGCGCGTCGGACTGGCCGCGCTGGGCGGCGGTCTCTTGCAGCGCTTGCCAAGGCAGATCGGCATGAAGGACGCAATGGGCCTCGTGTTGACCGGCAATCGCATCTCGGCGGATGAGGCGCGCCGCATCGGTCTGCTCAATGAAGTCGTGCCGGCGGCTGAACTGATGAAGCGCGCGCGCGCCCTGGCAGAAGACATTCTCGCGTGCGCGCCGCTGGCCGTTCAGGCATCCAAGCAAGTGATGCTGCAAAGCCTTGCGCAAGCGAATCTCGCCGCGACCCTGCACGAAGACTATCCGCTCGCGCGGCGCATGCTCGATAGCGACGACGCCCGCGAAGGACCGAAGGCGTTTGCCGAGAAGCGCAAGCCGAACTGGACCGGACAGTGAAGCGCCGCGTTCTAAGCGGTGCTTGCGTAGGAAAACCGGAAGAGCGCGCGGTCGCAATCCGCCGCCGATACTCCGAGCGCGTCTTGCATGGCCGCCGCGCCGCATTCCAGCGCATTGCGTGTCAATGCGCCCGCGAAAAGCAGATGACCGAAGCCGCCCGTATCCTCCGTTCCACGCATGCGCTTTTCCTCGGTCTGCCGGCCGCTGAGCGCTTCGTGGACGCGGCCGAGCCGCACGCGCGTGAGCGCATGTGCGTCGCGAAGCTCGCGAATGGTGTCGCCGATATCGACGCCTTGCTCGAGATCGAAGCGCATGCACCATTGAAAAGGCGCCAGGCCGCCGCCCACATCCACGAGCGTCTCGCACAACGCGCGCTGAACATTCCGGTAATGCGGCATCAGCTTGCGGGTCCACTCGGTCGGTGCGTCGAGTCTCGCGAGATAGTCCGGCGATTCGAGATCGCGCGCGGAATCGACGTCGATCACGCACAGATAGCGCGGCCCGTCGCCACTGATACGTTCCCATCGCTCCGCATGCCGGAAGCCGGGCAGGGCGAGCCGTTCTGGCAGATGCTCGAACGAATGCCAGCGCAGATATTCATCGACCGTGTCCGCGTCCACGTCGTGGCGGATAACGACCATGGCCTGCGTGCGCGTCGTCATGAGCGTTCCCCGTGGAAGAAGTCGTCGAAACACGAGCATGCGCGCGTCATTGCCGTAATGCAATTACCGATTGAAATACCTTTCCAAAATCGATACGCTTTCTAAGAACATAGACGGCTGCATCAGACGGCTGCATCGAGCGAACTGGCATCGGAGAGAGACACATGGCTTTCATCAGATACGCCGCAATCGGCTGCAGCGGCATGGGACGACGACATCTGCACGGTCTCGCGCAACTGAAGCGCAGCGGACTTGCGAACATCGAGCTTGCGGCCGTCTGCGATCTCAACGCCGAGAGCGCGCGCAGCATGGCCGACGAAGCCGCCGCGCTCTTCGGCGCGCGGCCCGCCGTGTACGCGGACATTGGCCAAATGGCGCGCGAGAATCCGGAGATCGTCGCCGCCGATATCGCCACGGACGCCGGCTCGCACATGAGCGTCGCGTTGCAGTGCTTCGCGGCCGGCCTTCACGTGCTGTGCGAAAAGCCGCTCGGCATCACGGTGTCAGAGTGCCGCAGGATCGTGAATGCGGCGAGGGATGCCGGGCGCGTGCTCTCGGTCGCGGAAAATTTCCGGCGCGATCCGATCAACCGGCTCGTGAAGGCGCTGCTCGACGATGGCGCCATCGGCACGCCGCGCCTGATGCTGGAAACGAGTATCGGCGGGCGCGATGTGATGGTGCAGACGCCGTGGCGGCATCAAAAGCCATCGGGCATGGTGGTACTCGATTCGGGCGTGCACAACGCGGACATCATCCGCTTCTACATGGGCGGCGTGGCGAGCGTCTACGGCGAAAGCCGGCTGCACGAGAAGACGCGCCGCGTGGCCGCGCGCGCAGGCGGTTCGGCATCCGAGACGGACAAGTGGTGGCGCGCGCCGGGCGGCATGCCAACGGAATTCGAAGCGAGCGGCGACGACGCCACGTATTCGCAACTGCGCTTTACTTCGGGCGCCATCGGCCAGTGGGTGAACGATCGCGCGGGACATGGCGAGCATCGCGAGAGCCGCGTCATTCACGGCTCGAAAGGCTCCATCGTGGCGCCGGGCGACCGCAATGGCCGTCCTGTCACGCTTCATCTCGACGATGGCTCCGTCATCGCCGATGCGCGCGTTCTCGAGCACGCGCCGAGCTATCGCCTGGGGCCAGTTGCTGCCGCGCTTTTCGGCGATGCGCGTCCGTGGACCTATTCGTTTGCCTTCGACGAAGTGGACCAGCGCATTCTCGCGCTTCAGCTTCACGAACTCGCCGATTGTGTGATGCACGGCAAAGCGCCCGAAGTGACCGGCGAGGAAGCGCTTGCCGATGTCGCGCTCGCGTATGCGCCGATCGAATCGGGCAGGCTCGGCCGCAGCGTGAGCCTCGCCGAAGTGATCGATGGCGAGGCCGCACCCTATCAGGCGGAAATCGACGAGATGCGCCGCCGGTCCTGACACGTCGACTTCGGGAGCGAAGTTTGAATCCACATCACGTACAGCCGCTTGCCGCCGACCGCGCGCCCGCAGCGCGCGCGGGCGTCTCCACGCGCCGTCTGAACCAGATCGGCATGTTCGCGCTGCTCATCGCGGCGCTCGCCGTGCTGATCGTCCTGCCGCTCGGCGCGTTGATCCTGCGCGGCTTCGTGCGAATCGACAATGGTCATGCCAGCGCATCGCTTGCCGCTTTCGGCAAGGTATTCGGCGATATGAGCTACTGGATCGCGATGGGCAACACGCTCGTCATCGCGCTCGGTTCCATGCTGCTCGCGACCGCGCTCGGCGTCATGCTCGCGTGGTGTCTCGTGCGCACCAACGTGCCGTGGCGCGGCTTTCTCGAACGCGCCGCCGCCATGCCGATCTTCATTCCGCCGTTCATCGGCGCGTTTGCGTGGATTCTGTTCGGCGCGCCGCGCATCGGCATCTTCAACGTGGCGGCGAAGTGGATGAGCATCGGCCAGCCGTTCAACGTGTACTCGTATCTCGGCATCGTCTGGGTGATGGGCATCTACATCGCGCCTTACGTGATGATGATCGTCGCCGGCGCGCTGCGGAACATGGACCCGAGTCTCGAGGAAGCCGGGCAAGTGGCCGGCCTCAGCCGCTTTCGCACGATGCGCGTCATCACGCTGCCGGTGGTCGGTCCGTCCATTCTGTCGGGCGCGGTGCTCGCGTTCGTCATCAGTCTCGGGCTCTTCGGCACGCCTGTGCTGCTTGGCATGGCGAAGGAGATTTATCTCGTCACCACGCGCATCTACCTCGAATTGCAGCAGTTTCCGCCCGATGCGGGCATCGTTGCCGTGCTGGCGATCTATCTCATGGTGCTTTCGGTCGCGGCCAATCTCGTGCAGCAATGGATGCTGCGCGGCCGTTCCTTCGTCACCGTCACCGGCAAGGGATTCAGGCCGCGCCTGATGAAGCTCGGCGCGAGCCGTCATGCGATCGCCGCCGCGATCTGGTGCTATCTCGCGCTCACGGTCTTCGCGCCGATTGCGATCATCGCGGCGGCGGCGTTTTCGACCTACGCGTGGTCGGGACACTTCACCTGGAACAACCTGCGCTTTCTCTGGACCACGGTGGACGTGCGCACGACCTTCGTCAACAGCCTTCTCATCACGATCATCGCGGCGAGCGCGACGACGGTTCTGGGCGTCGCGGTGTCGTGGTTCACGACGCGCTCGAAGATGCGCGGCCGTCAATGGATCGAAGCCATCGTCCTTTTGCCGATGTCGGTGCCGAGTCTCGCCTTCGCGCTCGGCGTGTTCTTCTTCTGGGTCGCCATGCCGAAGTGGGTCGGCGTGTACGGCACGGTGTGGATCATCATCATCGCGCTGGTGGGGCGCTACATCAGCTACTCGGTGCGCGCCATTTCCAGCAGTCTCGTGCAGATTCATCCCGAACTCGAAGAGAGCGCGCGCATCTCGGGCTACGGCTGGACGCGCGCGCTGTCACGCATCACGTTGCCGCTCATCATGCCGAGCGTGATTTCGAGCTGGGTGATGATCTACAGCATCTTCGTGTCCGAGCTTTCCATCGTGCTGCCGCTTTATACCGCCGAGACGCGCACGCTTTCCATCCTCAGCTTCGATACCTGGTCGATCGGCCAATTCTCGCAAGTCGCCGCGCTTTCGCTGCTGCAACTGATGATGGGCGTGGGTGTCATGGCGGCGGTCGCCGTCATCACGCGCCGCCGCGAGAGTTCGATTGTCTGACGCGCGCCATACGATCACCCGATACGAGAGTCCACGCCATGACCGTTGCCATTCAGTCCCTCACCAAGCGCTTCGGCGGCGTGCACGCCATCGACGATCTCACGGTGCAGTTCCGCCCGAACGCCATCACGGTGCTGCTGGGCGCGAGCGGCTGCGGCAAGACCACGACCTTGCGCTGCATCGCCGGGCTGGAGCAGCCGACGAGCGGCGAGATGGAGATCGACGGGCGCACCGTGTATTCATCGACGCGCAACATCGACCTGCCGCCCGAGAAACGCGAACTCGGCATGGTGTTTCAGTCGTATGCCATCTGGCCGCATTTGAGCGTGATGGAAAACGTCGCGCTGCCGCTGCGGGCGCGCGGCACGGCGCACGCGGCCATCGACACGCGCGTGCGCGACACGCTCGCTTCGGTGGGGCTCGGTCAGCAAGTGGATCGCAGCGCGATGCAACTCTCGGGCGGCCAGCAGCAGCGCGTATCGATTGCGCGCTGTCTCGTGGCCGATCCGCGTCTCATCCTGATGGACGAGCCGCTCAGCAATCTCGACGCGAAACTGCGCGTGGAGATGCGTCACGAGATTCGCAATCTGCAGCGGCGCATCGGCGCGACCATCTTGTTCGTCACGCACGATCAGGAAGAAGCCATGTCGCTCGCCGATGAAATCTTTCTATTCGATCGCGGACGTATCGTGCAGCGCGGCGCGCCCGAGGAACTGTATTTCCGGCCGGCGGTGCGCTATGTCGCGGAGTTTCTCGGCAAGGCCAATCTCTTTCCGGTTGCGCTGCGTTCGCACGCGGGCGAAACGGAAGTCGTGGCGCAATCCGGGCAGATCGTCGTGAAGGGCGATGTGACGGGCGCCGCCAACGGCAACGAAGCGCTCTGCATGGTGCGGCCCGAAGCGTGGCGCGTGCAGGCGCGCTCGCACACGGGCGTGCCGGGCCGCGTGCGTGAAAGTTCGTTCGTCGGCGACCGGCGCGAGTTGCGCGTGGAAACGCCGCTCGGCGATCAGACCGTGGTGACGCCCGGCTTCGAACGCTACGCCAACGGCGATGAAATCACCCTGAGCGTCGCGCCCCAGCATTTGCATCTGATGAGAGGAGAGCTTCAATGATCGCTGTCGGCACCGGTCTCTTTACCATGTGGAACGACATCCCGCCCGCCTACGGCCGCGAGTTTGCGCTGATGCACACGCGCGACCACGTGCCCGAGCACATGGCCTATCTCGGCGATGACGGCATCCGCTGGGCGCGGCGCTGTATCGACGGACAAGGCGACATGCCGCGCTTCTTCACGTTTTACGGGCTGACGAGTCTTGACGTGCTCACCGACGAGAAGCACGCGAAGTGCAAGGTGACGGAGACCGCCTGGTTTCTGAAGATGCGCCCGCATTACCGCGACCGCATTGCGTATCACTGCTCAGTGCTGGCAAGCGCGGGCGGCGGCACGGGCGGCACGGTGGCGACGCTCTTGATCGACTTCGCCGACGATGCACGGCAGGATGCGCCGCGTCTCGCGGCGCTCGTGGATGACCTCACGCGTTTGTCGCCCGTGGTCGGCGCGCATCTCGCCGCGCCCGAATGGAACGTGCCGATCCGCGTCGGCGAAGCATTGCCGGCCGGGCGCGAGGGCAACGAAGCGGTGGGCGTGGTGATCCTCGAAGGTTTCGATCGATACGAACTGGCCGCGTGTCTCGAGGACGTGCGCGAGCAACTCGTGGCAAGCGGCGTCGCGGCACGCGTGCGTTCAGCCGGGCATTACGCGCAGGCGTACCGGCTGGACTATGACGAGATCGCGCATCTCGAACACTTCCGTCGCGACGACGCGCTCATCACCGAACGCTTCGACCTGAAATAGCCGAACGACTACAAATCATCAGGAGACAACATGACCACTTCGATAAAACGGCGCCGCCTCGTCCAGACACTCTCGCTCGGAAGCGCGGCGCTCGCGCTCGGCATCTCGCCGCTGATCGCGCACGCCGAGCCCGACAGCACGCTGATCGCGGAGGCGAAGAAGGAAGGCAAGCTCGTGGTGTATGGCGATCTCTTCACGGTGCAGATCATCGTCAAGGGATTCACCGCGAAGTATCCGGGCATCGACGTGACGACCGCGACCGGCGACGCCTGGCAGATCTATAACCGCTTCATCGGCGAACAGCAGGCGGGACGTCCGGTGATGGACGTGTTCTATCAGGCCGAGGACACCATCATCACGGCGGGCGCGTCGGGCACGCTCGCCGATGTGTCGTATGGCGACAAGGGCGTGCTCTTGCCCATCGCCACGCCCGCACAGGGCACGACGTATCTGCGCGGCAACGGCCAGTTGTGCCTCTTCGCCTACAACAAGCAGTCGATCGGTTCCGCGCCCATTCCCGCCGACTGGCAGGACTACGCGAAGCCGAAGGATGAATGGGACGGACTCGTGGCGACGACGAATCCGGCGTCGTCTTCCGCGACCTTCGCGGTGATCGCGAGTCTTTATCAGCATTACGGACCCGAAGCCGGCGGCGCGATCCTCAAGGGCGTGCGCAAGACCAACGCGGAACTGGTGGCCTCCATGGGCGTGATGACGACCAAGCTGCAAACCGGCGAACGTCCGCTCGATTTCTTCACCAACACGACGGCCGCGACGGGTCTCATCACGCAAGGCGTGCCGGTTGAAGTGAGAGTGCCGGCATCGGGCGCGGTGGCGCAGTTCAACGCGGTGGCGATCAGCAAGACGGCGCCGCATCCGAACGCGTCGAAGCTCTTTCTGGATTACGCATTGAGCGCGGAGACGCAGACGCGGCTCGCGGCGGCGGGCGCGTATCCGGTGCGCAAGGACGTTGCCGCGCCGAAGGGCTTGCCCGCGCTCACGAACGTCAAGCTGCTCAAGCTCGATTTGCCGCAGGCGCTGAAGGATCGCGACACGATCCTCAAGTGGTGGTCGGCGAGCACCGGTTTCAATACGCGTTGAGGAGAAACGATGATCGAGGAAGTGAATTTACATGACGTGTCGGTGGCGAACCTGACCGTGGCGGGCGGCGCGCCCGTTGCGCTGATCGAGGCCGCCGCGGCGGCGGGACTCGGCAAGGTCGGCTTGCTTTTGCGCACGGCGACGCCCAAGCCGCTCGCGCACGAAGTCATCGGCCGGCCAGACGTGGTGCGCGAGATCAAGGCGGCGTGCCGTGCGAACGACATCCGCGTGTTCGACGTGGAAGCGTTCATTCTTTCGCCCGCCGCCGATATCGACACTTATCGCGCGGCGCTCGCCACCGGCGCGGAACTGGGCGCGACGCATATCTCGGCGGTCGGCACGGAACTGCTGACCAACGACGCGTTTTTATCGGCGCCGGAACGCATCGAACTGTTCGGCCGCTTGTGCGATGCCGCCGCCGAATACGGCCTGCATGTGGGCGTCGAATTCATGCTGTATCGCGACGTGCGCACGCTTGGTGAAACGCTCGAGTTGCTGAATGCGGCGGGGCGCGCCAACGCGGGCGTGATCCTCGATGTGCTGCATTTTCATCGCAGCGGCGCGCGCCCGGAAGAACTCGACGCGGTGCCGGCCGAACGTATTGCCTACGTGCAGTTGTGCGATGCCATCGAACGAAGTCCGTCGCTCGACGGGCTCGCCAACGAAGCCCGCACCGCGCGCCTGCATCTAGGCGATGGCGTGATTCCGCTCGATGCGATTCTCGACCGCTTGCCCGCCGACGCGCAACTCGTGATCGAGACGCCGGTTGCTGCGGATGCCGGTTTATCCGATGCACGCAAGGTAGCCCATTGCACCGATGCCGCGCGTCGTTTCTTCGCGCGGCGCGCAAGCCAGCGAGGTTGAACATGACGATCAGCCAGGCATTCGAAGGACGCGTCGCCCTCGTGACGGGCGCTGCATCGGGCATCGGGCTCGCGTGCACGGAGCGCTTGATGTCGGAAGGCGCGACGGTGGTCCTATGGGACATCGACCAGAAGCGGCTCACCGCGTGCCAGGAACGTCTGGGCGAGCGCGCGATTGCGCAACGCGTCGACGTCACGAACGAGGATGAAGTACGCGCCGCGCTCGAAGCGGCGGTGGCGCAGACGGGCAAGCTCGATATCGTGGTCAATAGCGCGGGGATCGTCGGATCGAGTGCGTCGGTGTGGGAGATGCCGCTCGATGCGTGGAACAAGGTGCTGCTGCTGAACCTGACCGCAACGTTCATCGTCTGCAAGGCGGCCGTGCCGTATCTGCTCAGAAACGGTTATGGACGCGTGGTCAACATGGCGTCGATTGCGGGCAAGGAAGGCAACGCGAACCAATCGGCGTATTCGGCTTCGAAGGCGGGCGTGATCGGCCTTACGAAGTCGCTCGGCAAGGAACTGGCTCAGCGCAATATCACCGTCAATGCAATTGCGCCGGCATCCGTGCAAAGCGAGTTGCTCGCGCAGATGCCGCCCGAGCAGATGAAGATGCTGCAAGCCAAGATTCCGATGGGACGTCCCGGCACCGTGCAGGAAATCGCCGCCCTGATTCGCTGGTTGAGTAGCGAGGAGAGCTCGTTTTCCACAGGCGCGGTGTTCGATGCATCGGGCGGGCGGGCGACTTACTGACGCTTCAATGCGTCGGCGTCGGCACGCGGTTCAGGTCGAGCGGCAAAACGAGATCCTCCTGCACCGCGTCTTCGTCTTCGTAACGATGAATGCCCGCCGCATACCGGCCCGCGACATAGCCGAAGGTCATCGCGGGACCAAGATTGATTCCGCCTGACGGATAGAATCCGCCCATCACGCTCGCCATGTCCGTGCCCACGGCGTAAAGGCCGGCGATCGCCTGGTCGTGCAAATCGAGCACTTGCGCCGAGCCGTTCGTCTTTAATCCCGCGAAGGTGCCGAAGCTGCCCGGGTACACCTTCACCGCGTAGAACGGACCGTGTTCGATAGGCGCCACACATGGGTTCGGCCCCTGATGCAACGGGTCGCCCATCTTGCGGTTATAGGGCGTCGAACCGCGTCCGAATTCCGGGTCCTCGCCGCGCCGCGCGTGGTCATTGAACGCGATGACGGTTTTAACCAGCGCATCGGAATCGATACCGCAGCGGGCGGCCAGCTCTTCCAGCGAATAACCGCGTTGCAGATAGCCGTTGCGGATGAAGCGGCGCATCGGAACCGGGAAGGGCCGCACGTAGCCCAGGCCGTATCGGCGCAAGAATTGGTGATCGCAAATCAGCCATGACGCGACTTCCTGACCGTCGGGCGCGCCCGCGACCATAGCGGCGGTGTAGTCGTAATAGCCATCGGCTTCGTTGACGAAGCGCTTGCCGTTCGACAGCACGCCGATCACACCGGGCTTGCCGCGATCGATGATGTGCGGAAAGTGCCCGATGCTGCCATCCGAATGCGTGACGCGCGACACCGGCGCCCATGCGGCGGGCGAAGCGACATCCGTCACGAGCGAGCCGCCCGCCGATTCACCCAGGCCGATGCCATCGCCCGAGCAGCTTTCAGGCGGCAGCGCCAGATGCTCGCGGCCTGTCGGCGTGCGCGGGAAGAGCGCCTTGCGGCGCGTGAGGTCATTCGGAAAGCCGCCGGCGGCGAGCACCACGCCCTTCGCCGCGCGAATCGTGACTTCGCCTCTCTTCGTCGATACGACAGCACCATGCACCGCGCCATCCTCGACGATCAGACGCTTGGCGGGCGCGGACTCCATCAAGGTCACGCCGAGATCGTCGGCGGACTTGGCAAGACGCCCGACGAGCGCCACGCCATTCACGAGATGCATTGCGCGGCCGTGAAAAGCGAGGTCGCGCAAATGACGCGTGAAGCGCTTCGTCACGTGGATGAACGAGCCGAACGAGCGTGTCATGCTCAGAAAGGCCATGAGGTCGGCGCCCGCCATGATCGGCATGCCCATGAACGAAGTTTCGCGCATGGTCTTGCGCAGGCGCTTGTTGAGCGGACCGATTTCGCGCGCATCGTAGGGCGCCGCGATCACCTGATGCCCTTGCGTCGCGGCGCCTTCGACGTGGCCATGCACATCGGGAATTTGATTTCCGTCCACGAACCGGAGCGCGGTGTGCTCGTGAAAGAAGCCGACCATGTGCGGACAATTGTCCAGAAAGGCATCGACGCGTTCGGGATCGTAACGATCTCCCAACTCGTTCCTGAGATACGTGCGCGGCTGTTGCGGATCTTCGATGATGCCCGCGCGTCGTGCGAGCGGATTGCCCGGCACCCACATCCAGCCGCCCGACCATGCCGTGGCGCCGCCGAAGACGTCGTCCTTCTCGACGACGACCACCTTGAGCCCGTGCCACGCCGCGGTAACAGCGGCAGCGAGACCCGAGGCGCCGGAGCCCACGACCAGCAGGTCGCAGTCGATTTGATTCGGAGTATTCATGTGCCAGGCCGGTTCGTGGTGTTCGATTGTGGCTGCTTCAGTTTCGTCGACAGCGCATCAAACCCTGACGCGCACCGGAATGTCCCGCAGCCCGACCACGAATTCAGGATCGGCGACGGGCACGGCGCGCGCCGCGAATTTCGCGACACGCCATCCGAACACGAGTGCGGGTCCGAGCGTCGTTCCCGGCCCCGGATAAGTGCCACGAAAGATCGATGCGAGGTCGTTGCCGCATGCGAAGAGTCCGGGAATGGCGTTGCCGTGGTTATCGAGTACCTGACCGTCGGCGTTGCCGGACAGCCCCGCGCTGCATGCCAGATCGGCGGGCCACACCGTGACGGCGTAATACGGTCCCGCGCCGATGGGCCGCACGCAGGGATTGGGTTTCTGCGATGCATCGCCATTGAAGCGGTTCATCGCGCTTGCGCCGCGCTTGAATTGCGGGTCTTCGCCGCGCGCCGCGTCGCGGTTGTACGCGGCGACCGTGCGCTCCAAGCCGCTGGCATCGACCTTGAGTTTCGTCGCCAGTTCGGCCAACGTGTCGCCCTTGATGAGATATCCCGCCTTCACGAAGCTGGCAATGCGCGCCTGGCTGCGTTTCTTCATCACGAGTCCGAGGCCGTAATCGCGCAGGAACGCGGCATCGACGATCAGATGCGCCGGCACGCTCGTGCCCTGGCCATTGTCGCGCAGCATGCCCATCACGAAGTCGTGATAAGAATCCGATTCGTTGACGAAGCGCTCGCCACGCGCGTTCACGGCGATGAGTCCCGGCTTCGCGCGATCGAGAAGAATGTGCGGCCAGACGCTATCGGGCTTGCCTTCGCGACGCAGGATGGAGCAGGGCATCCACAGGCCGGGGCTTTCGCAGCCATCGTCGAGCCTCGCATCGAGATCGAGCGCGCGCTCGATGCCATCGCCCGTGTGCGTTTGCGGCGAAAGCGACAACGGTTGTGCGGCAGCGGGGAACAACTGCTTGCGCAACGCCGGGTTGCGCGTGATGCCGCCCGTTGCGAGCACCACGCCCCGGCGCGCGCCGATGCGCTTCTTCGAGCCGCCTTTCTGTCCGACCACGGCGCCCGTCACCATGCCGTGCTCGACGACGAGTTCCAGCAACGGTGTCTCGAAACGCACTTCCACGTTTTGCTTGCGCAGGCTGTAGAAGAGACGCGCGGCGAGCGCGTTGCCCATGACGAGATTCGTGCCTCGCTTGTGGCGCAGACGGTCGGCGACATAACGTCCGACCACCGACAACGTGCGTGTGAAATTTTTCTTCGACGCGAACGGTTCGAGCAGCGCATCGAGGTCCGTGCGCGCGACCATCATCCCGCCTAAGCCCATGAACTCGGGGCGCGGCGGCCTTACGCGGGCGAAGTCATCGCCTAGCAGCCGGCCATCGAAGGCCACGGGCGCGAGCGCGCGTCCGCCGAACGCCGCGCCGGGACCGCTGACGTAATCGGGATGTGCCGCCGCGGCCACGAATTTGACCTCGCTGATGCGCTGAATTTCCTCGATGGCCTGCGGGCCGCTCGCCAGGAACGCCTCGCGTGCATCGTCGCCGCCGCGATCGCCGACCACCGACGCGAGGAAGCGCCGCGCGTCGTCGGTTTTATCGGGAACGCCCGCGCGCACGCTGTCGCTCGTGCCGGGCACCCAGGTCGTGCCGCCGGAGGTCGAGGTAATGCCGCCGACCGCGTCGGTCTTCTCGCAGATGAGCACCTTCAGACCTTCGTGATGCGCGACGAGCGCCGCGGTCATGCCGCCCGCGCCCGCGCCGAACACGAGCAGATCGACTTCTTCGTCCCAGGGTTGAGTCATCGAATTCATGCGCTTTGTCTCCTGTCTCATGCCGTGCGGCCGATGCTCGCTTCGGCCGTTGTTGCGACCGCCACCGGCGCTCTCGATGCGGCCGCGCGATGCACCGCGAATGTCGTCGCGAGCGTGCGCGTTGCGTCCTCGCCTGAACAGACCGGCGCTTCCTTGCCGTCGATCACCGCCGAGAAATGCCGCAGCTGCTCGTGATACGGATCGCCGCGATGCGGTGTGCTTCGTTCGACGGTCAGCGGGTCATGCCAGCCTTTGCCGCTGCGGTAATCCCAGACATCGAGCAAGGGCAGCGTGAGCGATCCATCGGTGCCCGTCAGAAAATGCGTGTTGACGTTCTGACGCGGGTAGTGCGCCGCTTCGCCCGCCGCGAGATCCCAGTTCCAGGGCGATGCCGCGCAATCCGAGACCGCGAGCGTGCCGAGCGCACCGCTCGCAAACCGCAGCAGCACGGCGGCCGTGTCCTCCACTTCGAAGCCGCGCACCGCGTTGGATGTCTGCGCTTGAACTTCGATCACTTCGCCGAGCAGAAACCGCATGATGTCGATGTCGTGGATCAGGTTGATGAGCACCGGACCGCCGCCTTTTTCGCGGCGCCACGCCATCTCGAAGTAGCTGTCGGGTTTATAGAACGTGGCAAGCGCCATGGCCGCAACCGGCGTGCCGAGGCGGCCGGATTGGACGATCTCGCGCGCGCGCCGCAGGATCGGGTTATGCCGCCGATGATGTCCGACGATGAGCGGCAGTTGCGCTTGCGACGCCGCGCGGGTCAGTTGTTCGGCTTGCTCGACGGTATCGGCGATAGGCTTTTCCATCAGCACCGCGACGCCCCGTTCGATGCACGCCAGTCCGACTTGCAGGTGCGTCGCGTTCGGCGTCGCGACGATCGCGCCTCGCGGTTTGACCTCGTCGAGCATGGCGGTGTAGTCGGCGAACCAGCGCAGGCCTTCGGCGCGTGCGAACGCTTCGGCCGCCGGCGACGGATCGGCCACGGCCACGATCTCGCAATCGGGATGCAGCCGCGCGCGTTCCACATGCATGCGCCCGATCGCGCCGGCGCCGATGAGGGCGAGGGTCGTCCTGCTCATTCGTGTCTCCTGTTGTGGTGTCTCGCGCCGCGCGTGTTGCGTGAAGCGTTTGACGGCACGCAATATCCTGTTACCGCGAACTCGAAGCTATTTCGGAATAGTATTCCAATTTCAAAGTTTATTCCACACCAAATTGGATCGTGATGCCGGAGGCAATCCATGCTTCGCGCACAGGCTCGCGAACCGAGTCGTCGATGAAGCGGAATGTGTCGCGGAGCCTACGTAGCCGGTGTCTTTGGAGTTCGAAACGGCGGTGACGCGGCTTTTAGCGAGCATCGACGGACGGCCAGCGACCGAAGGCATCGCGAAGCTAGTCTGAACGCGTTGAACGCCGCGACGTGGCTAGACGAAGCGCGCTTTATCGGTGCGTAAAGCGACGCCAACGTGATGCGTTCCCTGTTTCATCGCCTTCAGTTTTCCCGCGAGACAGCCGATAAAAAAGCGATCGGCGCACATTGCGCGTAAACCCTCGAATTGAAGACTCTCGATGAAGCTCAGCCTCAAGATTCCGCTCGCTTTTGCCGCCGCGCTCTTTTTCATGTTCGCGGGCGCGTTATACGGTATTTTTGCCCTCAATCAATCCATCGACACCTATCGAACAGTGGTCGCGGATAACGTCGCGAGCGAACGCATGGTGTCCGCGACGCTGGTCGCCTTCAAGTTGCAAGTGCAGGAGTGGAAAGACACGCTCTTGCGCGGCAAGGACCCCGAGAAACTGCAGAAGTACTGGTCGGCTTTCCAGACTCGCGAAGCGACCGTGCACAAACTGGCCGATGAACTCAAGCGCACGCTTCCCGCGGGCGAGAGCCGCGATTTGATCGACCGCTTTGCTTCCGCACACGCCGCAATGGGCGATGGCTACCGGCGCGGCTTCGATGCGTTCAAGGCCGCGGGCTTCGAATCGTCCGCTGGCGATAACGCCGTAGCGGGCGTCGACCGCGAACCGGCCGCGCTACTCGAACAGGCGGCCCAGAAGATTGCCGCCGATAGCGCCGAAGTGTCCGCGCACGCCGATAGCGCCGCGCGGCAAGCGTCGTTCATCAGCGTCACGTTGATGCTCTTCGTGCTGGCGCTCTCGTTGATCGGCGGATATCTCTTCAGCCGCACGGTGTCCGGTCCGCTCGTCCGTGCGCTCGGTTGCGCGCGCGCCGTGGCGAAGGGCGATCTCTCGCACGAGTTCGAAACCGACGGCAAGGACGAAATCGCCGAATTGCTGGTGGCGCTCAAGCATATGCAGACGAGTCTCGCGACGGTCGTGAGCAAGGTGCGCCAGAACGCGGAAGGTGTGGCGACCGCGAGCGCGGAAATCGCATCGGGCAATCTGAATCTGTCTTCGCGTACCGAGGAGCAGGCGGCGTCGCTCGAGGAAACGGCGGCAAGCATGGAAGAGATCACCGCGACGGTGCGTCAGAACGCGGATAACGCGGTCGCGGCTTCGTCGCTTGCGGAGAATGCATCGCAGACCGCCACGCGCGGCGGCCAGATGATGGAAAAGGTCGTCGAGACCATGCACGGCATTTCCGAGAGCGCGGGCAAGGTGGGCGAGATCATCGCCGTGATCGACGCCATCGCGTTCCAGACGAACATCCTTGCGCTGAACGCGGCCGTCGAAGCGGCGCGCGCGGGCGAGGAAGGGCGCGGTTTTGCGGTCGTGGCATCGGAAGTCCGCTCGCTCGCTCAACGCAGCGCGACGGCCGCGAAGGAGATCAAGGAGCTGATCGAGCAGTCGGCCGGCCGCGTAGAGACGGGCTCGTCGCTCGTGCGGGACGCGGGTAGCATCATTGCGGATATCGTCGGCTCGGTCGAGCGCGTGACCGATGTGGTCGGCGCGATTTCGTCGGCGTCGAAGGAACAGACCACGGGCATCGAACAGGTCAACATGGCCGTCACGCAGATGGACGAGGTGACGCAGCAAAACGCCGCGCTGGTCGAGCAGGCATCGGCGGCGGCTCAGGCGCTGGCGGAGCAGGCGAGGTCGTTGCGTGACGTGGTGGCGATTTTCAAGCTGCGGGGAGATGGTATGGGGACGATGCGGGCCGCGTAGGTGTCGGTTTCGCAGCTTGGCCGCGCGCGATGCAGGTCGTAAATGAGACCGATGCCCGCGTATGCGCCGCCGCCTTCAGCACGGTGTCGCCCTGCCAGTAGCCGAAGCGATGGTTGAAGGGCTTGCAGTGCTCGAGATCGGCATGGCAGGCCACGAACGCGACGCCATGCCAATGAGCCGGTCGATATGCGCGATAAGCCGAGCGAAGTGCCACGGTCGATGTGCGGCCGAGGCGTGACGTCTTTCGGGATTGACGAGCTCGTCCGTGTCGCGGTTCGGCTTTATTTTCCGCGGCCGTTCTTACGCTTATGACTGACGAGCTTCACGATATCGTTCGTTGGCGTGCTCGTCATGAGCCGTGGAATGTCTTCGAGATTCACCCAGCGGCATCGCGAAATTTCATTGCTCGGACGCGGCTTGGCCCGAGCGGAGATATCGCAATAGAAGACGTGATGGTGCTTTTGCTTGCCTCTGAAGTCGAAGAGATACTTGGCCGACTTGCCGGAGAGTTGTGTTTCCTCCTTGAGTTCTCGAAGCGCGGCGTCAGGGAGATGCTCCCCGCGCTTGAGGATTCCGCCTGGCAGGGCCCATTTCGATTGGCGACGTGCCACTAGAAGAATGCGTTTTCCCTTTCGACAGATAACAGTGGCGCGCTTCTTCAATTGAACTCCACTTTGTTCTTTTGGATGTGATGGCTCATATCTCATCCACCTTTGTCGTCGAATAGCTTCGGCTCTTGGCGTCAGCTGTGAAGAGCCGCTGACGGGGCAGAAACGTGCGCTAATGCTATTACAAGAAAGCGGCCTTTTGTGATCGATTTCATAAAAACACACGAATGAGAAAATCGGCGGCTTGACACAAAAGTTTCATTGAGCAGATGCGCGTCGTAGGTGCCCTGCGCGTCTTCAATGTCGATGACGCTGCCAGCGGCGATTGCACTGGCAGCGGCGCGTTCCTCGACGTATTGCGAGGTTCGCGATCGAGCGGCGGTCAGGCGTTTGCAGGACGGCCGGTCTTGACGGTTTCGAGGGCCTTGATCGCGGCGACGATGCGCTTTTCCGGCGCGGCGTCGAGCACGGCGAGTGCGGCGCGCAGCAGTTCGCTCTTCTTTACGCGGATGCCGTTGTCGAGACACTTCTGCTTGAGCGATGCAATCTTCGCGTAGTCCGCTTTTGGCATGGTGAAGCTGTCGCGCACGACTTTATCTTTCTTCGCTCGCTTGGCTTTCGCCGCAGGTTTGGTCGTCGCGGCGGGTTTGGCTGTATCGGCAGGGGCGCGCGCGGTCGGTTTCTTTTCCCTGGCTTCGGTTGCCTTCGTCTTCGGCTTCGTTTTCGACTTCGTCGCGGGAGCCGAGGATGCACCGGCTATGGGCTCGGCAACCGCTTTCTTCGCGGGCCTTTTCACTCCACCCGATGCGGGCGCCGCAGCCTTCGACCGGGTTTTCGTTGCGGTCTTCGTGGCCGGCTTCTCGTCTTTTGCGACGGCGTTCTTGGGAGCATCGACAGCCTTGGTGGCGGGGGCATCGATTTTGGGTGTGCTCATTTTTTCTCCTCTTGATGTGGAGAAAACAGTATATACGGTTTTGTCTCGTGGCGAATGTCGCCGTGGGTCGAGGACATGGGCTGATGTCTACCGAGGTAGTCCATGTCGATGAGCGGATGAGTCCGCGCGGCATTCGACCCATGTTCTGCGACGAGCGCGGAGGAGGGAGGCTGAACTTGCTTCGCGGCGCGTTCAGCAGTTCGCCATTCTCAGCGGTGCTTCGGAAAACTTAGACGCACTGAGTTTTGTGATTGCTTGATTGCCGCGCTTCGAGACTCGCGACCGGCGTTTGCATGAAGCGCGTTTCGAGGACCGTGGCGGAGGCAACGTATGGCTTGTTTTCATGGCGTTACGTGTGCGCGGTGTTTCGGTGCCATCTGATCGCTGATATGGACTCGGTTGGCCTGCGTTTATTGGGAAGACCCCACAACGCAAAAAGCCCAGTCAACCTGACTGGGCTTTTTGCTTGATACGTTTGGTGCCGGAAAGAGGAATCGAACCCCCGACCTTCGCATTACGAATGCGCTGCTCTACCGTCTGAGCTATTCCGGCATCAGAGAAACGAGATTATAGAGACTCCTTTCCCAATTTGGCAAGACCCTGAATCAAACTTTCTTTTCCGAGTGATAACGCGTCACGCGATCGACCTCGCTCTTCGAGCCGAGAAACACCGGCACGCGCTGGTGCAGGCTCGTTGGAACGATATCCAGAATGCGTTGCTCGCCATCCGTCGCGGCGCCGCCAGCCTGCTCGACGATCAGCGCCATCGGGTTCGCTTCGTACATCAGACGCAGCTTGCCCGGACGGTCCGGCGTGCGCTTGTCGGCGGGATACATGAAGATGCCGCCGCGATTCAAGATGCGATGCACATCCGCCACCATCGACGCGATCCAGCGCATGTTGAAGTCGTCCTTGCGCGGGCCGTCCTTGCCGTCGTTCAACTCGCCGATATACCGCTGCACCGGCTCATACCAGTGACGGCTGTTGGACGCGTTGATCGCGTACTCGCGCGTTTCGGTCGGAATGCGCATGTCGCTTTGCGTCAGCACCCACGAGCCCAACTCGCGGTCCAGCGTGAAGCAGTTCACGCCGTTGCCGGTCGTAAGCACGAGCACGGTTTGCGGGCCGTACACCGCATAGCCCGCGGCGACCTGCGCCGAACCCGGCTGCATGAACGCTTCCTCGCTCGGCTCCGCGCCGTCCGGACAGCGCAGCACCGAAAAAATGGTGCCGATCGACACGTTCACGTCGATGTTCGACGATCCATCGAGCGGATCGAAGGTCAGCAGATAGTTGCCTTTCGGATAACGATTCGGGATCGGGAAGATCTTTTCCATCTCTTCCGATGCCATCGCGGCCAGGTTGCCGCCCCATTCGTTGGCTTCGAGCAGAATTTCGTTGGACAGCACGTCGAGCTTCTTCTGCACTTCGCCCTGCACGTTTTCGCTGCCGGCCGTACCGAGCGCGTCGCCGAGTGCGCCCTTGCTCACCTGATAACCGATTTGCTTGCATGCACGCGCGACGACTTCGATCAGAAGACGCAAGTCGGCCGGCAGATTCTGGTGTTCGCGCTGCTGCTCGATCAGATATTTCGTGAGCGTAGTGCGGCTGGAGATGGACATGCTGGGCTCCGTGAGCGTTTGACGAATCTCATGATTCTAACCGCTTGCCCCATGCGCTCCGTATGACAGAGGCCGCTGATGCCCGACATAAGCAAGAACGGCCACCGCGCTAAACAACACGTGGTGGCCGCTAAACAGTAAAAAAGTGTGATGAATCAGTGATTAAGCAGCGAGCGCCTTTTCGACGACTTCGCGCACATCGCGCGATTTCGCTTTCGACGCTACTTCAGTCAACGCCGCATGCATCTTCTCGCGCAACTGTGGCGTGAAGCGGCGCCACAATTCGAGGCCGCGCGCGAGGCGGGCGGCGACTTGCGGATTGAGCGCATCGAGCGCGATGACCTGTTCGGCCCAGAACGCGTAGCCGGAACCGTCGGGCGCGTGGAACTGCGCCGGGTTGCCGCTGCAGAAACTGAAAATCAGCGAGCGCGCGCGATTCGGGTTCTTCAGCGTGAACGCCTGATGCTGCATCAACTGGCGCACGATCTCGATGATCTTGCGGTCCGGCCCGCCACGCTGCGTCGCCTGCAGCGCGAACCACTTGTCGATGACGAGCGCCTCGTGCTCGAAGCGGCGATAAAAGTCGTCGAGCGCGGTGTCGGCGACGGTGGGATCGGCGCCCGCTGTCGCGCTTGCCAGGAGCAGCGCGGAAAGCGCCGCCGAACGATCCGTCATGTTGTCGGCCAAATCGTATTGAGCCTCGGCAAGCCTGATGGCTTCGCTCGGGTCGTCGAGCTGGCTCAGGTAGGCAAGGGCGAGGTTCTTCAGGCCGCGCTTGCCCGCATCTTCCGGTGTCGGACGATATTCGCCCGGCGTGCGGTTCGCCTCGTAAGCGGCGAGCCACTTGTCGCGCAGTCCTGCCGCGAGCTGGCGGCTCATGAACACGCGCGCCGCATGCACGGCGGCGGGGTCGGAGACGGACATCTGCTCGGCGAGATAGCTTTCCGATGGCAGCATCATTGCGAGTTCGCGGAAAGCGGGCGTGAGCGTGGTGTCGTCGAGTACGCGGGAAAATGCCGCGATGATGTCGCTATCGAGCGTGAGCGTTTCGCCCTTGGCCGCGCGCGCTGCGAGCGCCAGCAGTTCGCGCGTGGCGAGCCGCTGACCGGCTTCCCAGCGATTGAAGGGATCGCTGTCGTGGGCCAGCAGAAACGCCAGTTGTTCGTTCGTGTAGTCGAATTCGACGATCACCGGTGCCGAGAAATTGCGCAGCAGTGAGGGCAGCGGTGCTTCGCTCACATCGACGAAAGTGAACGACTGTTCGCGCTCCGTGAATTCGAGCACGCGCGTCGTGCCGTTCGGCTCTTTTTCGCCTTCGAGACGAAGCGGCAAATCCGCGCCATTCGCGCCGATCAGACCGACCGCGAACGGAATCAGGAGCGGACCTTGTTGCGTGGCGCGCGCGGCTTCGTTGCCCTCGGCGTAGCCTTGCGCGAGCGTCAGCGTGTAGCGCTTGGCGGCGGCGTCGTAAGAAGCGCGCACCGACACGCGCGGCGTGCCCGCCTGGCTGTACCAGCGCTCGTATTGCGCGAGGTCGCGGTTATTAGCGTCGGCCATGGCGTGACGGAAGTCGTCGCAAGTCACGGCCTGGCCGTCGTGGCGCTGGAAGTACAGGTCCATGCCCTTGCGAAAACCCTCGCGGCCAAAGAGTGTCTGATACATCCGCACGACTTCCGAGCCTTTCTCATAGACGGTCATCGTGTAGAAATTATTGATCTCGACGTAGCTTTCCGGGCGCACCGGATGCGCCATCGGGCCGGCGTCCTCGGCGAACTGCATCTGACGCAAGACGCGCACGTCCTCGATCCGCTTGGTCGCGCGCGCGGCCGCGCTCGCCGCGCCGTCCACGTCGCCCGCGGCCATATCGGCGGAAAATTCCTGGTCGCGGAAGACAGTGAGGCCTTCTTTCAGGCTCAACTGGAACCAGTCGCGGCAAGTCACGCGGTTGCCGGTCCAGTTATGGAAGTACTCGTGTCCGACGACCGCTTCGATGTTGGAGAAGTCGATATCGGTCGCGGTTTCCGGATTGGCCAGCACGTACTTCGTGTTGAAGATATTGAGGCCCTTGTTCTCCATTGCGCCCATGTTGAAGTCGCTGACCGCGACGATCATGAAGCGGTCCAGATCCAGTTCCAGCCCGAAGCGCTTCTCGTCCCAGCGAATGGAGTGGATGAGCGAATCCATGGCGTGGCGCGTCTTGTCGAGATCGTGCGGCTCGACCCAGACCTGCAGCAGCTTCTCTCGCGAACCGGACTGAATGCGCTCTTCTATCCTCACCAGCTTGCCGGCGACCAGCGCGAAGAGATAGCTCGGCTTCTTGAACGGGTCTTCCCAGACGGCGAAGTGGCGGCCGTCGGGCAGGTCGCCTTCATCGATCAGATTGCCGTTCGAGAGCAGCACCGGATACGCGGTCTTGTCGGCGCGCAGGGTCACGGTGTAGGTTGCCATCACGTCCGGACGGTCGAGGAAATAGGTGATGCGCCGGAAACCTTCCGCCTCGCACTGCGTGAAGAAGTTGCCGCTCGACACATAAAGCCCGGACAGCGTGGTGTTCGCGGCAGGATTGCAGACGCTTTCAATGACGAGTTCGAACGCGTCGCCCGGAATATTGCCGATGGACAGACCGTTATCGCTTACACGGACGTCCGTATGCGGCTTGCCGTCGATGGTCGCGCTAACGAATTCGAGTTGCTCGCCGATCAGTTCGAGCCGCGCGGTGTTGTCCGCCGCGTCCGGGTTGCAATGCAGACGCATGCTGTTTCTGACAACGGTCCGCGAGGGCACGAGATCGAACTCGAGCGCGACGGAATCGATCAGGAACGCGGGTGGCGTGTAGTCCTGGCGGCGGATCACGGTGGATGCGGTCGTTTCGGTCGTGGTGGACATGGCAAGATCTTGAGTGAGTTGAGCGGCGCGGTCGCGCTCGTGAGCCGGGTGGTTTCGGGCACAAAAGCGGGCGCGGCATGTCGAACCATTGTACTGAACGACCGCCGATCGTGAAGCCGGACGGTCAGCAAGGCGTCCGCGGCCACAGCAAGAGCGGCTCAAACCGGAACGACATTGAACGAAGCGAGGAAGACCATGATTTCCCGGATCGAAGGCAGCGGCCCGTGGCGCATGCTGGCCCGCGCGGCGCTCGCGCTTGGCGTGCTCTGGCTTGCCGGCTGCACGACCTACGTGCAGACGCAAGTCACCGCGTTCTCGGATTGGAGCGGCGGCAGCGACGCCACCCGTACCTACGCCTTCGCGCGCAACAACGATCAGCAGAACAGCATCGAGCAGACGACTTACGAGACGCTCGTCGCCACGGAGCTTTCGAAGTATTCGTTCCGTCAGGCGCCGGAAGCGAGCGCGAACTACAAGGTGGCGCTCAATTATTCGGTACGCGGCGATTTGATGACGGTGCGCCAGCCCGTCTATTACGATCCCTGGCCGATGTACGGTCCGTGGGGGCGCCCGGGCTTCGGACCATGGGGCGGCGGCTGGGGCGGCTATGGCTACGGCGGTGGCCCGTGGGGCCCAACGGGCTACGTCGATCAAAGCTTCCCGGTCTATATCCACGCGCTGCAAATTCGCATGAACGAGCGTGCTTCCGGGCGTGAAGTCTATAAGGTGACGGCGGTCAATTCCACGGAAGATCCGTCGCTCTATCACGCCATGCCGTATCTCACGCGCAGCGCGCTGGCCGACTTCCCGCTCGGCAACGGCACGGTTCGCACGGTCACCATTCCTGTCGACAAGAACGGCGGCATGTCGAGCGAAACCACGGCATCTATCGGCAACGAGCGCAGCGTACCCATCCCACCGCCCAATGCGCCACCGCCTCCGCCGCCGCGCAACGCGCCGCCGCCCGCGACCATTCAGTGATCCGCAAGCGCCCCGAATCGAAACGGGGCGCCTGTTCCGTCAAAACGAATCGGAAATATTTTCTTCGGGGCGAATCGCGACAATCGTTTGCGGCGAGCGGGCATGGATCAAAACACGCGTCCGGCCCCGCTAAACAAGGTTCCGACGCCGTCGGAATGAGTCGCAATATATGCAGCTTGCGCGAAATAGCGATATATTCGCGTGATGACAAAATCGTGTCCGCCCAGCCCGAAAGCCGTTCCCGAACCATCGACATGGGACGCGCGCATTGCCCGCCGTCTCGTCACGCCACTCGTCGGAACGCCGGTAACGCCCAATCACCTTACGACACTACGGCTCGCCATCGGTCTTGGCGGCGCGTACTATTTGTCGCTCGGTTCGTTCTGGCTTTGCACGCTCGGCGCGTTGCTGATCGCACTATCGAATTTCGTCGATCACACCGACGGCGAGCTCGCGCGTATCAGCGGTCAGTCGAGCAGGATCGGCCACCTGTACGACCTCGCGTGCGACGCGCTCGTCACCGTGCTGCTGTTCGCGGGCATCGGCTTTTACGTGAGCGTGCATCATCCGGCGTGGCCCGTTTCGGCGCAGTGGCTCGGCGGCATCGCGGGCATTGCCGTTGCGTTGATCTTTTTCCTGCGCATGCGGATCGAGTCGACGGTCGGCAAGGCCGCCACGAAGCAGGCGTCGATGGCGGGCTTCGAAACCGAGGACGTGCTTTACCTGCTGCCGGTGATTACCATCCTGAACGGCATGACGCCGTTTCTGATCGCGGCGGCCATCGGCGCGCCGCTTTTCGCGATCTACGTGGCGGTGGATTATCAACGCGTGATGCGTCGCGAGCGTCGCGAGCGTCGCGCGAAGAGCTCGAGCGCGAGCCAGGCGCAAACGCGTAGCGAGAACGGCAAGGACTTCCAGGCGGTGAGATGAGCGATACGGCAACCCCACTTCACGACAAGCTCAACGAAACGAGCAACGGGACCAGCAAAGCCACGCCGAGCGCGCGCGACATCGACACGACGTTGTCCGCGCGCATCTCGGCGCTGCCGACGCCGCAATTGCGCCAGGACTACGACAAGCAGGGCGCGTTTCTCTACCTCGAAGACTTTCTGCCGCGCGAGTACACCGAACGCCTGATCGCCGCGGTGCACGATGTCCTGCCCGCCGTGAATCGCAATTACTTGCCGGGGCACAAGGCGGGCGGCAGCGTGAGCCGTCATACGCTCGACAAGCTTGCGCCGTTCATCGCGGACCTGTACCGCTCGGAAGCCCTCATCGAGTGGCTCGAAACGCTGACGGGCGACAAACTGCAACTCTCGCCCGAAGACGACGCGCACGCCTACGCGCTGTATTTCTATACGCGGCCAGGCGATCACATCGGCTGGCACTACGACACTTCGTATTACAACGGCCGCCGTTACACGCTGCTGCTCGGTGTCATCGACGACTCCTCCTGCCGTCTCGACTACGAACTGCACACGCGCACGCCCGAGATTCCCGATCAGCCGGGCTCGGTGCAGTATCCGCCGGGCGCGCTCGTCTTCTTCGACGGCGACAAGCTGCGTCATCGCATCACGCCGCTCGGCGAAAATGAAATGCGCGTCTCGCTTACGTTCGAATACGTGACGGACCCGAACATGAAGCCGTTTCAGCGCTTCATCTCGAACATGAAAGATTCGATCGCGTACTTCGGTTTCAAGCAGGTCTTTCGCCGCAAGGGCGGCAAGAACGGCGCCGCATGAGTCGCGCTGGCACCTTCCTGCTGTCGGCCGGCGTGGTTCTGTTCGTCGCGCTGCTCGGCTGGCAAGGCTTCGGCTCCGTGGCCTCGACGCTCGCCGCGGCGGGCTGGGGACTCGTCGCCGTCGCGGCCTTCCATTTCGTGCCGCTTTTCATCGATGCAATCGCTATCAGCAGTCTCTTCTCGAACGACGAACGCGACGTCTCCTTGCGCGATGCCTTGCTCGCGCGCTGGACGGGTGAATCGGTCAACAGCCTGATGCCCGCCGGGCAGATCGGCGGACCGATGCTCATGGTCCGCTATCTCACGCAGCGCGGCATGCGCGCCCGCGACGCCGCCGCGGTCATTACCGTCAGCACGACCATGCAGACGGTCGCGCAATTGCTTTTCGCGCTGGTCGGCGTCGTGCTCCTCACCGGTTACGCGACGGGCGGCTCCGCTTCCACCGTACGGATCGCGGTGCTCGCGGTCATCGGCGTGATCGGCGCGATGATTCTCGGCTTCTATCTGGCGCAGCGGCGCGGTCTCTTCGGTCGCGCCATGCGCTTCGCCTCCGGCATCGCGGCGCGCTTCTCGAAGAAGCACGACTGGTCTTCGCTCGTCACACGCGCCGAAGCGGTCGATACCGCCGTCCACGAGATGTATCGCGAACGCGGCAAGGTGGCGGCGAGCTTCGGCCTGAGCCTCGTCGGCTGGGTGGTCGGCACGGGCGAAGCGTGGCTCGCGCTGAGTCTGCTCGGGCACCCGGTCGGCTGGACCGAAGCGCTGCTGCTCGAAAGTCTCGGCCAGGCCATTCGCGGCGCGGCGTTCGCCATTCCCGGTTCGCTCGGCGTGCAGGAAGGCGGCTATCTGCTGCTCGCACGTCTCGTCGGCCTGCCGCCCGAAGCGGCGCTCGCGCTGTCGCTTGTGAAACGTGCGCGCGAGTTGCTGCTTGGCGTGCCGGGCATCGTCTATCTGCATTTCGTTGAAAAAGGCTGGCAGCGCCGCCGTCTCGCGCGTGTGCCGGAAATCGACTGAACCACCCTCGAAGGGAATCACACCATGCGCGCAATTATCCTTGCGGCCGGGATGGGCTTGCGCCTCGTGCAGCCCGAAGGCCAGCAAAAGCCGAAGTGTCTCTTGCGTTTCGGCGACGCGTCGCTCCTTGAGCGCCATCTGCACTTGCTGAAGGCAGCCGGTGTCGATGAAGTCGTCTTCGTGACGGGCTTCAAGCACGAACAGATCGAAGCGGAACTGGCGGGCATCGACTGGAAGCCCAAGACGGAAACGGTGATCAACGCCGACTTCTCGCTTGGCAGCGTGCTCTCCGTGCATACCGCGCGCGACGCCATGACGCGCGGCGGCGATGTCCTCCTGATGGACGCCGACGTGCTCTACGACGAACGCATTCTCGCGCCGCTGGTGGCGGGCGGCTCGGCGAACCGTCTTTTGATCGACCGCGACTTCGAAGCCGGCGACGAGCCGGTGAAGCTGTGCGTGGCGCACGGCGTGCCGGTCGAACTGCGCAAGCAAGTGGCGGCGGGCTTGGATTACGACACGATCGGCGAATCGGTGGGATTCTTTCGCTTCGATCAGAAGACGGCGCAGCGCCTGGCCGAAATCGTCGCGGATTACGTGGGAACCGGGCGTGCGAACTTGCCGCATGAAGAAGCGGTGCGCGACCTGTTGCTGGAAAAGCGCCACGTGTTCGATATCGCCGATGTCACCGGCGCACCGTGGATCGAAATCGACTTTCAAAACGACGTGACGCGCGCGGCTCTCGACGTGCTGCCGCAATTGAACGCCCTCAGTCAGTTTGCCGGAGCCCTGAAATGAACGCACCCTCGCAACTTCCCGTCGGTTTTTCGCGCACGCTGCGCCTGCGCGAGATGCTGCAAAGCAATCGCCTCGAATTCCTGATGGAGGCGCACAACGGCATTTCCGCGCGCATCGCCAAGGAAGCGGGCTTCAAGGCGATCTGGGGCTCGGGCCTGTCGATCTCCGCGCAGTTCGGCGTGCGCGACAACAACGAAGCAAGCTGGACGCAGGTCGTCGACAACCTCGAATTCATGGCCGACGCCAGCGACTTGCCCATTCTCCTCGACGGCGACACCGGCTACGGCAACTTCAACAACGTGCGCCGGCTCGTCAAGAAGCTGGAGCAGCGTGGCATCGCGGGCGTGTGTATCGAAGACAAGCAGTTTCCGAAGACCAACAGCTTCATCAACGGCGAAGCGCAGCCGCTCGCCGATATCGACGAATTCTGCGGCAAGATCAAAGCCGGCAAGGACTCGCAGAGCGACCCGAACTTCTCCATCGTCGCGCGCGTGGAAGCGCTGATCGCGGGCTGGGGCATGGAAGAAGCGTTGAAGCGCGCCGAGGCGTATCGCCAGGCGGGCGCGGACGCCATCCTGATTCACAGCAAGCTCTCGAAGCCCGACGAAATCCTGACCTTCGCGCGCGAATGGGCCGGGCGCGGGCCGCTCGTCATCGTGCCGACGAAGTACTACAGCACGCCGACCGATGTGTTCCGTCAGGCGGGCATCAGCACGGTGATCTGGGCGAACCATCTGATTCGCGGCGCGGTCTCGGCCATGCAGGCCATCGCGAAGGAAATCCACGATAGCGAGACGCTTATCAACGTGGAAGACCGCATTGCGTCGGTCAACGAAATTTTCCGTCTGCAGGATGCCGACGAATACTCGGCCGCCGAGAACATCTATCTGAGTTCGGCCAACGCGCAACGCAGCGCCGTGGTGCTGGCGGCAAGCCGTGGCGCGGGCCTCGAAGCACTGACCGCCGAGCGTCCGAAAGTCATGCTGCCGGTCGCGGGCAAGCCGCTCTTGCGCCATCTGGCCGAAGCGTTCAAAAAGGAAGGCATCAACGACATCACGGTGGTCGGCGGTTATCGCGCCGATGCGATCGATGCGTCCGGTATCCGTCTCGTCGTCAACGCGGAGCACGAGACGACGGGCGAGCTGGCATCGCTCGCGTGTGCCGTGAAGTTTATGAGCGGCGACACCGTGCTTTCGTATGGCGATCTTTTGTTCCGCAGCTATATCCTGCGCGATCTGGTGGAATCGGATAGCGACTTCTGCGTAGTGGTGGATTCGTCGCAGGCGCCGCAAGCGGGCGCGAGCGGCACCGACTTCGCGTATTGCTCGCACGCCGACGACCGTTCGCTCTTCGGCCAGAAAGTCTGGCTGCAAAGCGTGGTCGGCGCGGGCCAGAATCTGACCGATGGCCGCGCACCGCAAGGCCGCTGGATCGGCCTCATCAACGTGCGCGCCAACGCGCGAGAAGCATTGCAAACCACGCTCAAGCAATTGCAGCAACGCGCCGACTTCGACAAGCTCGACATGGCCGCGCTGCTCAATGCACTGGTCGCGGCGGGCAAGAAGGTCGAAGTGCAATACGTGCATGGCCACTGGCGTGGCGTGAACGACCTCGACGACTTCCGTCGCGCCGGCGATTTCGCGCACGGTCAAATGCCGGTCGGCACGGAGAACGAGCGTGATTGAAGCTGCCGGGTTCGTCGAAGCGGCGCGCGCGCGTGGTTTCGACTGGTACGCGGGCGTGCCTTGCTCGTATCTCACGCCGTTCATCAACTACGTGCTGCAGGACGACTCGCTGCATTACGTCTCGGCGGCGAATGAAGGCGACGCCGTCGCGCTGATCGCGGGCGTCGCGCTCGGCGGCGCGGGCAAACGTCGCGGCATCGCCATGATGCAGAACTCCGGCTTGGGCAATGCGGTGAGTCCCCTGACGTCGCTCACGTGGACGTTTCGCCTGCCGCAGTTGCTGATCGTGACGTGGCGCGGCCAGCCAGGCGTCGCCGATGAGCCGCAACACGCGCTCATGGGTCCCGTGACGCCGCAGATGCTCGAAACGATGGAGATTCCGTGGGAACTGTTTCCAACGGAAAGCGAAGCCATCAGTCCGGCGCTCGACCGCGCGACAGCGTATATGGACAAGACGGGCCGCCCGTATGCGCTCGTCGTGCAAAAGGGCAGCGTCGCGCCTTTCGAGCTCAAGAAAACCGGCTTGTCGGGCGTCAAGTCGAACGCCACGCCTGCCGCCGTGCAGCGCTTCGATGGCGAGCGCGTGACGCGTCATGCGGCGCTCGAACGCGTGATCGCGAACACGCCTGCCGGCGAAACGGTCGTGCTGGCATCGACGGGATTTTGCGGCCGCGAACTCTATGCAATCGATGACCGCGCGAACCAGCTCTATCTCGTCGGCTCGATGGGCTGCGTCACGCCGATGGCGCTCGGGCTTGCGCTGTCGCGCCCGGACCTGACCGTGGTCGCGCTCGACGGCGACGGCGCCGCGCTCATGCGCATGGGCGTGTTCGCCACGCTCGGCGCTTACGGGCCGCCGAACCTCGTGCACTTGCTGCTCGACAACGGCGCACACGAATCCACCGGCGGTCAGGCGACGGTTTCGCGCGGTGTCGATTTCGCGTCGATCGCTTCCGCCTGCGGCTACGCGCTCGCGCTCGATGGCGACGACATCGGCGTGATCGACCGCCTGCTGCAAGCGCGCGACGTGAATGGCGCGCGCTTTGCCCGGCTGTCGATTCGCGCCGGCACGCCGGGCGACTTGCCGCGTCCGAAGATCACGCCCGAAGACGTGCGCGCGCGTTTGCAACGACACATTGGAGACCGCTGATGCTGCTGCTCAATCCTGGTCCCGTCACGCTGTCCGAACGCGTGCGCAAGAGCCTTTTACAGACCGACTTGTGCCATCGCGAGCCGGAGTTCTTCGACCTTCAGGACGAAGCGCGCAAGCGTCTCGTCGCCGCTTACGAACTCGATCCCGCGAAGTGGAGCGCCGTGTTGATGACCGGTTCGGGCACGGCCGCCGTCGAGAGCATGATTGCGGGCATCGTGCCGGAAGGCGGGCGGCTTCTGATCGTCGAGAACGGCGTGTATGGCGAGCGCATCGCGCAGATCGCGAAGCAGTACCGCATCGACCATGAAGTCGTGAAATACGAGTGGATGCAGGCGCCGGATATCGATGCGATCATCGCGCGTCTCGATGGCTTCTCGCATGTCGCGATCATCCATCACGAGACCACGACAGGGCGCCTGAACCCGCTCGACACGCTGTCACGCGCGTGCGCCGAACGCGGCATCGGGTTGCTCGTCGATGCCGTCAGCAGCTTCGGCGCCGAGGCGATCGACTTCGACGGCGGCGGCATCGTCGCGGTGGCGGCGACAGCCAACAAATGCCTGCACGGCGTGCCGGGCGCGGCGTTCGTCATCGCGCGGCGCGATGCCTTGCAGAACGCCGCGAGCCGCACGTACTACCTTGACATCGCGCGTCTGGCCAAACTGCAGGACGAGCGCAATACGCCGTTCACGCCATCGGTGCATGCGTATTACGCCCTCGTCGAAGCACTGCGCGAGTTCGAGGAAGAAGGCGGCTGGCGCGCGCGGCATCGGCGTTACGCGACGCTCGCCGAGCAGGTGCGCGCGGGTCTGGCTGCGCTCGGCATCGAGAGCGCGTTGCCGGCGCAGGAGTCTTCGGTGGTATTGCGGGCGTATCGCCTGCCTGCTGGCGTGAATTACGAGAAGCTGCACGACGCGTTGAAAGCGAAAGGTTTCGTCATCTACGCAGGGCAGGGCGGCTTGTCGAAGGAACTGTTCCGTATCTCGACGATGGGCGCGCTGGATTCCAACGACATGCAGCGCCTGCTTTCGTCGGTTGCGGAATTGCTGCGCTAGGAACGCTTGCAAAAAATCGCCGTGATGAAGGGCGCGACGTGGTGCACGACCGCGTCGCTGCCCGCATCGCGCACCTTCTTCAGCACTTCGTCGTCGCCGCCCCAAACGACGGCGCCGTAGGATGAATCGCCGATCGGGTCGCCCTTGCCTTCCTTGAAGATCGGATCGTTCTTCTGATATCCCACCACCGCGTAAATCTTGAATCCGTAAGCCGTGAGATTCACGCCCTTGACCGGCCGGAACGCGTTGATCGAATTCGGCTCGACACGCATGGGCTTGGTTTCGATGAGATTGGTTTCGAGGAGCGGCGCGATGAAATCATGCGCGTTGGAATGGCAGTCGAGCGGGCCTTCGATTCCAAAAGCCTGACAGAGCGCAGGCAGCGCGAGCAATGAAACGAGAGCGGTCTTGACGGCGATGCGGGAAGTGCGCGCGGTGTGCTTCATGGAGGCCATTGCGAACGAATGGTTGAACGCGGAGGCTCCACTTTATCCGCTATGCACACGCCATGCTCGAATGGCGGCCATCGTTCTAAAAAGAAACGGGCTACTGGCTGCCGGTTGGCAATCAGTAACCCGAACTTCGCGGAACTACGCAGCGTAATTTCGACTACGCCGCCAGTTCCAGCGCCGCCGTCTGCCGACGCTCGCGCGAATGCACACGCTTGCCGGCCGCATACGTCTCGTACACTGCACGATCGTCGCCGAGAAGCGCGAACGCGAACAGCAGTTCCTCAAGCGTATTCACGCGCTGCGTGCGGCGTGCGAGCAGCGGCGTCGCAGCCGGGTCGAGTACGACGAAATCCGCTTCGCTGCCGGGCGCGAGCGTGCCGATCTTGTCGTCGAGTTCGAGCACTTGCGCCGCGCCCGTCGTCGCGAGCCAGAACATGCGCGTCGCCGTCAGATGATGCCCCGTCAGACGCGCGACCTTGTGCGCTTCGTTCATGGTCTGCAGCATGGAGAACGAGGTGCCGCCGCCGACGTCCGTTGCGAGCGCAACCGGCATGTTCGAGGCGCCGGCCTTGTCGAAGTCGAAGAGGCCGCTGCCGAGAAACAGGTTCGACGTGGGACAGTGTGACGCCACCGCGCCCGTTTCGGCCATGCGCTGACGGTCGGCATCGTCGAGATAGATGCAGTGGCCGTACACCGCGCGGCGTCGCAACAGACCGTAGTGATCGTAGATGTCGAGATAGCTGCGGTGTCCCGGAAACAGGCTCTCGACCCACTTGATCTCGTCGGTGTTCTCCGCCACGTGACTCTGGATGAACACGTCCCGATGCTTCTGCGCGAGCACGCCGCAGGCTTCGAGCTGCGCTTCCGTCGAGGTCGGCGCGAAGCGCGGCGTGAGCGCATATTGCTGACGCCCGCGGCCATGCCAGCGCCCGATCAGTTCGTCGCTGTCGTCGTAGCCCGACTGCGCGGTGTCGCGCAGGAACTCGGGACAATTGCGGTCCATCAGCACCTTGCCCGCGACCATGCGCAGGTTGCGCGCTTCGCTTTCGGTGAAGAAGGCATCGGCGGATTGCTTGTGGACCGTGCAATAGACGAGCGCGGTGGTCGTGCCGCTGGCCAGCAGTTCGTCGATGAAGAAGCTCGCCGTTTCGCGCGCGACCGCCGGATTCTCGAAGCCGCGTTCCGTCGGAAACGTGTACGTGTTGAGCCACGGCAAGAGGCCCGGCGCGGGCGACGCGATCATGTCCGTCTGCGGATAGTGGATGTGCGAGTCGATGAAGCCCGGCACGATCAGCTTGTCGCGCAGCGTATGCACGGTGGCGTCCGCGGCGAGCTTGTCGCGCACCGACGCATACGAACCCGCCGCGACCACCTTGCCATCTTCGACGATCAAGAGGCCATCGGCCTCATGGACCGCGCCGTCGGCGGCATGCGCGGGATCTTCCCGGAAGGTGAGCAGCTGGGCGCGGTAGGCGGTTTGAGTCATGATGCAACGTCTCCAATCTTCGTGGTTTTCAAAGCTGTGAAAGCAGCACTAACGAAAAGCCCGCGATGATCCACATCGCCGGCTTGATTTCCTTCGCGCGTCCTGTCGCCGACTTGAGCACGACGAACGCGAGAAAGCCATACGCGACACCGTCCGTGATCGAATACGTGAGCGGGATGAGGATCATCGCGAGGAACGCGGGAATGGCTTCGTCGAAGCGCTGCCATTCGATCTTGGTGATGGCTTCCATCATGAACACGCCGACGAGCACCAGCGCGGGCGCGGTGGCGATGGCGGGCACGAGCGACAGAAGCGGCGAGAGAAACAGGAACGGCAGGAAGCACAGGCCCGCGACGACGGCGACGAGTCCCGTGCGCCCGCCCGCCGAAATGCCCGCCGCCGACTCGATATACGCGTTCGCCGGACTCGTGCCGAGCGGCGCGGAAACGAGCGCGGAGAAGGCGTCGACCATCATCGACTGGCGGATGTTGCGCGGGTTGCCGTCCTTATCGTAGAGCTTGCCGGCTTCGGAGATCGCCATGAAAGTGGAGAGCGCGTCGAAGAAGGACGTGAACAGCATCACGAAGATGAACGGCCAGTAGGCCACCTTCAGCGCGCCGATCAAATCGAGCTGGCCGAGTGCGGAAAAGTCCGGCGCGGACACGAACCCGTTCCAGTTGACGAGCGTTTTCGTGGCGATGGCGGCGGGCCAGTAAGCGGTGCCGTCGCCCCAATAGCGGCCGATGGGAATCGCGATGATCGTCGTGAACACGATGCCGAGCATGAGCGCGCCGGTGGTCTTGCGCGCCACCAATATGGTCGTTACGGCAAGCCCGATCAGGAACGTGATGACCACCGGATTGAGCGATGCCGAATGCACGATGGTCACCGGATCGCCCACGACGAACTTCGCGTTCACGAGCCCGATGAGGCTGATGAACAAGCCGATGCCGCACGAAACCGCGTGCCGCAGATTGTCGGGAATGGCATCGACCACGAGCTTGCGCGCGTTGAAGATCGCGAGCACCGCGAAGATCACGCCGGCCCAGAACACGCAGCCGAGCGCGGTCTGCCACGGCATCTTGCCGCCGTGAACCATGACGAACGCAAAGAGCGCGTTCATGCCCATGCCCGGCGCGACGAGCACCGGATTGCGCGCGTAAAGGCCCATCGCGCAACTGCCGAGAAAACTGACGATGACGGTGGCCGTGAGCGCCGCCGGAAACGGCACGCCCGCCTGCGAGAGAATGCCCGGATTGACGACGATGATGTACATCGCCGTGAGAAACGTCGTGATGCCCGCGACGACTTCGGTCTTGACGAGCGAGCCCGCCGCGCGCACGCCGAAGAAGCGTTCGAGCGCGGTGGCGTCGCGTTGAGTTGTTGCCGTGCTTTCCATTTCTTACTGCTTCCAGTGCGTGTCCAGGCGCGCGATCATCGCGGCGCGTTCTTCATCGGTGACGAACGAGGCTTCGAGGCTGTTGCGCAAGAGCGTGTAGACCTCGTGATCCGAGAGCTTCAGGGCATCGACGATGGCGAAATAGTTCGCGTTGACGTAGCCGCCGAAGTAGGCGGGATCGTCCGAATTCACCATGACCGCGACGCCCTGATCGAGCAGGTCCTTGAGCGTGTGCTTCGCCATGTCGTCGAACACGCAGAGCTTGATGTTCGAGAGCGGGCAGACCGTGAGCGCAATGCGCGAGTCGGCGAGACGCGCGACGAGCGCCGCGTCTTCGATGCTGCGCACGCCGTGATCGACGCGATCCACCTTGAGCAGATCCAGCGCTTCGTAGACATACGACGGCGGGCCTTCCTCGCCCGCGTGCGCGACGAGCTTGAGGCCGCGTTCGCGCGCCCTCGCGAACACGCGCTCGAACTTCGACGGCGGATGGCCGCGCTCCGACGAATCCAGCCCGACACCGATCAGCCGATGCGCGTACTGGTCGAACAGCGGCAACGCGGCATCGAAGGTGGCGAGCGCGTCTTCCTCGGAAAGATGGCGCAGGAAGCACAGGATGATCTTCGACGTGAGACCACGCTTTTCGCCTTCGGCGAGCGCGCGCTCGATACCGGCCACCGCCGTGTCGATGGAAACGCCGCGTTCGGTGTGCGTTTGCGGATCGAAGAAGATTTCCGTATGCGTGACGTGGTCCGCGAGCGCGCGCTCGACGTAGGCCATCGTCATGTCGTAGAAGTCTTCCTCGTGCAGCAGCACGCTCGCGCCAGCGTAGTAGATGTCGAGGAACGACTGCAGATCGGTGAAGGCGTAGGCCGCGCGCAAGGCGTCGATGGAATCGTAGGCGAGCGTCACGCCGTTGCGTTTCGCCAGCGCGAAAATCAGCTCGGGTTCGAGCGATCCTTCGATATGGATATGCAACTCCGCCTTGGGCGCGCGCGCAATCTTGTCGGCGAGTGTGGGATTCATGGGCTTGTCTTTGTTGGGGCTGGGACTTCCGCCTGCGGCTAGTCAGGCGGTCTGCTGCGACGACGCAGAAGTGCTGGCGTTGGCTTCGACCGCTTGCAGCAGTTGGGCTGCCGCTGCAACGGCGATCACTTCGGGCGCTTTGTCGACGATGCCGTCTATACCGATCGGACAAACCATCCGGCCGATACGCGCGGGGTCGATCCCGCGCGCCGCGAGCCGGTGCTCGAACTGCTTGCGCTTGGTATGCGAGCCGATCATGCCGAAGAACGCGAAATCGCCACGCGCGAGAATTCGTGCGGCGAGTTCGAGATCCACCGTATGGTTGTGCGTCATCACGATGAAGTACGTACCGGGCCGCGCCTGGTCGATGGCTTCGTCCGGCGCGTCGTTCGGCTCGATGCTTACGTTATCCGGCACGAACTGCGCGGCGGGGAAGGCCGCTTCGCGTTCGTCGACCCAGGTGACGTGACACGGCAAGGTCGCGAGCACGCGCACGAGCGCGGCCCCGACATGGCCCGCGCCGAACAGCACGACCTGGAAATCGCGCGGCGCGATGGTCTCGGTGAGCAGCGCGCCGCTTTCGTCGAAGCCCGCGCCGTCCCACAGGAGACAGTCGGTGTCTTCGGCGCCCGGTTCGGGGTCGGAGAGCATGACGGCATCGGGCATCGGCGCGAACGAAACGCTGCGCACGGTCGAAAGACCTTGCGCCGTGCGCTTCGCGAGCGACGTCACCCAGTTGAGATCGCCGACATCGAGCCGCTCGAACGACAGAACGACCGCACCGCCGCAGCACTGGCCGAGGCTCGGACCGAGCGCGAAACGCTCGAGCCGCCGCATGTGCGGACGGCGCTGGCCGTCCTTCAGCACTTGCCGGGCGGTTTCGATTGCCTTCCATTCGAGATGGCCGCCGCCGATGGTATAGCGGGCTTCCTCGCGCGTGACGATCATTTTCGTGCCCGGCTCGCGCGGCGCGGAGCCTTCGACACGCGCGACCGTCACGAGCACGACGGCATCGCCGTGCGCGAGCAGGTGTTGCAGGTCGGTCAGCCAAACTTGCATCGAGGGGCTCCAGAGTCTTTTGCGTTGTCGCAGGCGTTAGTTTACCGGGGCGGCGGCCGCGCTTTGTGTTACGGATGCATCGAGCGCGTCGAGGATCGCTTCGGGCGTCGCGGGCGCGCGCAACGGCGGTGCGTGAGCGGCATCGGCCGTATTGGCGGCGATGGCCGCGCGGATGGCCAGCAGCACCGAAAACGCCAGCAGCAAGGGCGGTTCGCCGACCGCTTTCGACCGGAAAATCGTCGGCTCGGCGTTGTCGTTGCGATAAAGCGTGGTGTTGAACACGGGCGGCGTGTCGCTGATCGCCGGGATCTTGTAAGTGGAAGGCGCGTGCGTCATCAGGCGTCCGTCGCGGTTCCACCAGAGCTCCTCGGTCGTGAGCCAGCCCATGCCCTGAATGAAGCCGCCTTCCACCTGACCGATGTCGATAGCCGGATTGATCGAGCGCCCGGCGTCGTGCAGCAGATCGGCGCGCAGAAGCTTCCATTCGCCGGTGAGCGTATCGATGACGACTTCGGACACCGCCGCGCCATACGCGAAGTAATAGAACGGATGGCCTTGCAGCGTCCGCGCGTCCCAATGGACTTTGGGCGTGGCATAGAAGCCGTCCGACCACAACTGCACCCGCGCGAGATACGCGGCCGACACGAGTTGCTCGAACGGCATCTGCCCGCCGTTGACCTGCACCACGCCGCCATGAAAGCGCACGTCCGCGGCCGCGCCGCCGAGCTGCTTCACCACGAGTTCCGCCAGACGCGCGCGGATGGTGAGCGCCGCCGCTTCCGCCGCCTTGCCGTTCAGATCGCTTCCCGTCGATGCCGCCGTCGCCGATGTATTCGCTATCTTCGACGTATCCGTCGCTGTCACGCGCACGCGCTGCAAGCCGATGCCGAGCACGCTCGCCACCACCTGCGCGACCTTTGTGTTGAGCCCCTGGCCCATTTCCGTTCCGCCGTGATTCACGAGCACGGAGCCGTCCTTGTAGACGTGCACGAGCGCGCCCGCCTGGTTCAGAAACGGCACGTTGAACGAGATGCCGAACTTGACCGGCGTGAACGCGATACCGCGCTTGAGCACCGCGCTTTTCGCGTTGAACGCGGCGATTTGCGCGCGGCGCGATTCGTATTCGCTCGTTGCGATGAGTTCGTCCGTGAGCGGCGCAATCACGTTATCCGCGACCGGCTGACCATACGGCGTGACATTGCGCTCGTCAATGCCGTAGTAATTCGCGCGCCGCACGTCGAGCGGATCGCGCTTCAACGCATATGCGACTTCGTCGAGCATGACTTCCATGACGAGCGCGCCTTGCGGGCCGCCGAAGCCGCGAAACGCCGTGTTCGACTGCGTGTTGGTCTTGCAGCAAAACGCGCGGATATCGACATCGCCGAGAAAGTAGGCATTGTCGAAATGACAGACGGCGCGCGTCGCGACCGCGCCCGACAGGTCCGCCGAATAGCCCGCCCGCAGCGCGATTTCCACGCGCGCGCCGGTGATGCGGCCGTCGTCGTCGAAGCCGCACTCATATTCGTAGACCGCGTCGTGGCGCTTGCCGGTGATCATGAAGTCGTCGTCGCGATCGGCGCGCAACTTCACCGGACGCTTGAGCAGATGCGCCGCCAGCGAGGCGACGCACGCGAAGACGGCCGACTGCGATTCCTTGCCGCCGAAGCCGCCGCCCATGCGCCGGCATTCGCACAACACGGCGTTGGTCGGCCAGGCGAGCATGTGCGCGACGACTTGCTGCATCTCGCTCGGATGCTGCGTCGAACTATGCACGAGCATGCCGTGCTGTTCTTTCGGGATGGCGTAAGCGACTTGTCCTTCGAGATAGAACTGTTCCTGTCCGCCGACTTCGAATTCGCCAGACAGCCGATGTTTGGCCGCCGCGATTCGTCCGTCCGGATCGCCGCGCCGCAGATGCAGCGGCGGCAGCACGAACTCCTTGCGCGCTTTCGCTTCGCGCGGCGTGAGCACGGCTTCGAGCGGCTCGTAGCGCACGACGTCTTCGCTTTTCGCGAGCGCGGCGGCGCGGCGCGCGAGATCGTGCGTCTCGGCAATGACGGCGAAGACCGGCTGGCCGAGATACTGCACTTCGTCGACCGCGAGGATCGGGTCGTCGTGCAGAACGGGGCCGCAATTGTTCTCGCCGGGAATGTCGGCGGCGGTGAGTACGGCGACGACGCCGGGCGCGGCGCGCACCGCGTCGAGATCGAGCGAGACGATGCGCGCGTGCGCATGACGCGACAAGCCGAGCGCCGCGTGCAGCGTGCCGCGCAATTCGGCGATGTCGTCGGTGTAAATGGCTTCGCCGCTCACATGCAGCGCCGCGGACTCGTGCGGCAGCGAGGCGCCGGCGGCGTCGAGCGCGGCATCGAGCTGAATAGGTTCGCTGGCCTTGTTCATCGCGGGTCCTTTTGGACGCTGGCGCGCAGTGGCGTGATCGCGGCGATCGGGATCGGGATCGGGAAGGGCCGCGTCATGACGTCTCGATCCCGTGTGCGCCGAACGCAAACGCGTTGAGTTCCGCGAGCGCGAGCGGCGCGTCGCGGCGCGTTTCCAGATAGAAGCGCCACAGCACGTTGCGCGCCACCTTCGCCCGATACGCGCTCGACGCGCGCATGTCGCTGAGCGGCTGAAAGTCGGCATCGAGCGCGGCCATCGCGGCGCGGACGCTGGCTTCGGACCATTCGCGGCCGGTCAGCGCGGCTTCGGCGGCGGCCGCGCGCCTGGGCGTCGCGGCCATCCCGCCGAACGCGATGCGCGCGCTTGCAACGCGGTTGTCGTCGGCCAAACGAATGGCGAACGCCGCGCACACGGCGGAGATGTCCTGGTCGTAACGCTTGCTGACCTTGTACGTGCGAAACCGCAAGTCGGCCGATGCGCGCGGCACGCGAATCGCCGCGACGAATTCGCCCGCTTCGAGCGCGGTTTTTTGATAGCCGAGGTAGAAGGTATCGAGCGGCATCGTGCGCGTACGCTCGCCTTTTTGCAGCACGATTTCGGTATTCAGCGCGATGAGCGCGGGCATGGAATCGCCGATCGGCGAGCCGTTCGCGACGTTGCCGCCGAGCGTGCCCGCATTGCGGATAGGCCGCGAGGCGAAGCGCGTCCACAGTTCCGCGAGTTCGGGGTAATCGGCGGTCAGCGCGGCGTAAGCCTCTTCGAGCGATACGGCCGCGCCGATGGTCAGCGTCTCGGCGTCACGCTCGATGTGCTTCAGTTCATCGACGTTGCCGATAAACAGCACGTCGCCGAGATCGCGAAATTGCTTCGTGACCCACAAGCCGACATCCGTGCTGCCCGCAAGCAGACGTGCATTCGGATTCGCTGCACGCAGGCGCGCGAATTCAGCGCGCGTGACGGGCGCGGTGAACGCGGGCGTGCCAAAAGCCGCGCCGCGTGCGTCCGGCGCGCGGTATTCGAACGTAGCCGAACGGCGCAGCGAAGTCAGCGCGTCTTTGAGCGCGGCACGATCGAAGGCGGGACGCGGATAGTCGAACATGCGTTCGGCGGCATCCACGATCGGCCGATACCCCGTGCAGCGGCACAGATTGCCCGAGAGCGCGGCGTTGATTTCATCGCGCGAAGGCGGCCCGGCTTCGGGCGGATGCGCGTGATACAGCGCCCACAGCGACATCGCGAAGCCCGGCGTGCAGAAGCCGCACTGCGAGCCGTGGCAATCGACGAGCGCCTTCTGCACAGGATGCAGCGCGCCGTCTTCGGCGCGCAGGTTTTCGACGGTGAAGAGCGCGCGCGAATCGAGCGTCGGCAGGAATTGAATGCAGGCGTTGACCGCCTTGAGCGCGAGTTCGCCGCTGGCGTCCAGCTCGCCCACGACGACCGTGCAGGCGCCGCAATCGCCCTCGGCACAGCCTTCCTTGGTGCCGGTGCAAAGGTCTTCCTCGCGCAGATGCTGAAGCACCGTGCGCGCGGCGGGCGCGTCGCCGATTTCACGAACGGCGCCGTGGTGAAGGAAGCGGATGGTTTGCGTTGTCATGAGCGACTCGGGGACATTGCGGACCGGGCGCGCGTTACGCGGTTTCCGCCTGCTTCATGGGTTGCCGTCGAATTCGACGCTGGCTGCCTTTGAACAAACGGACTGCGCGCACGTAGATCGCCATCCAGTCACGACCTTAACATCCCAATATCTCAAAAAGATTGTCGGGACCGTATCCAGATTATGCGGATGTGCTGATGCGAGGAAGAGGCAAGACGCGCGGGCCGTGTAAAAGCCCGCGACGGGGAAGGGGGATGAAACGTGGCGGAATTAGCGCGCGGCGGCGCGCAGCTTGCGTTTCAGACGCAGACTGCCGCCGACGAGCAGGAAAATCACCCCGAAGGCGATCAGCGACCATTGCGGCAGCGAGATCCCGAGAATGGGCGGATAAGGCGTCTCGCACAGGCCCGCGACCTTGAACACTTGCGGCAGCCAGCGTGCGGGCGGCAGGTTGTCGACAATGGGCTGAAGCGCGTCGAAACCGCAACTGAAGCCGGGATGCGACTGCACGTAGACATGGCGCAGCGCCGTCGCGACGCCGCCGAGCGCGGAGATCACCACCAGCAATTCGAGCAGCGCGACGCCGCGCCAGCCGCGCATTCCCGCGCCGAGAAAGGCGAACACGGCGATCAGCACGAAGAAGTAGCGCTGGATGATGCAAAGCGGGCAAGGGTCTTCGCCCTGGAAGAACTGCAGATACAACGCTCCGCCAACGAGCGCGAGACTCACGAACCCGAGCAACACGAGCAAGCGCTTCTCGCGGCCGAGGGAGCGGTCGTCCTGATGCATCGTAAAGTGATTTAGATGGTTGTTCATTTGTTTCGCAACGATTCGAGAAAGAAGCACCTGAGTTGCGGGAGATCGCGGAGGAATTCTAGCGCGAACGTCCGGCGCGAAACATTAGCGCGTCGTATCGAGCACCGCTTCGACTGCCCGGCCGATGGAGAGCAGCGTGTCGTCCGCGTGCGGCGCGCCCGCGAGCATGAGCCCCACGGGCGCCTCGCCACGCCGATGACAGGGCAGCGACAGCCCGCAGGCATCCAAAAAATTGAAGGTCGTGGGATTGCGCAGGATGAGCGCGTTCGTGCGCGTGAAGAGATCGTCGTCCTGTTCCAGCTCGGCGATACGCGGCGGCAGAACCGGCACCGTCGGGCAAAGAATTGCGTCGAAACGCTGCCACAGTGTCGTGCGCGCTTCGTCGATCATCGCGGCGCGCGCTTCGCACAGGTCGATGTAATCCGCCGCGCTCGCCGACTCGGCGCGCAGCAGACGAGCGAGCACGCGTGGATCGTACTCGGCGGCGTGATCGGCGAGCAGCTTGCGATGCCACGCATATGCTTCGATGGCGACGAGACTGAAGCGGCTGATGTCCGGCAGACGATCGAGCGGCCCGAAGCGCACGTCTTCCACGAGCGCGCCCGCCGCCGACAGATGATTGATGGCCGCATCGACGGCGCTGGCAACGGCGGGATCGAGGCCGTCCGTCACGTAATTGGTGAGTACACCGAGGCGCACGCCTTCGAGCGGACGCGTGGCGGGCACATCGGGTTCGCGGCCAGCGAGAATGCGATCGACTAGCGCGCAACACGCGACCGAGACGCCTATCGGCCCGAACGAATCGAGCGATTTGGAAAGCGGCACGCCGCCTTGCCTCGGAATGCGGCTGGCGGTGGGTTTGAAGCCGGTGAGGCCGCACATCGTGGCGGGGATGCGGATGGAGCCGCCGGTGTCGGTGCCGAGCGCGATGGCGGCCATGCCGTCCGCCACCGATGCCGCCGCGCCTGACGACGAGCCGCCCGCGATGCGTTCGTCGCCCGGCACGTTTGCGCGATACGGTGAGTGCGGCGTGCCGAAGTGCGGATTCAGGCCAAGCCCGGAGAACGCGAACTCGCTCATGTTGGTGCGCCCGACGATCACGCCGCCTGCGCGGCGCAGGCGCGCGACGCTCACGGCATCGGCTTGGGCGGGCGCGGTGCTGGCGAGCGCGCGGGAGCCGGCGCGCGTGACTTGCCCTTCGATATCGAAGAGATCTTTCACGGAAATGGGGATGCCCGCGAGCGGCGAAAGCACGGTGCCGGCGCGGCGCAGCGCGTCGAGGGCATCGGCGGCGGCGCGGGCGTGGGCGGTATCGACATGCGTGAAAACGATGGAACCTTGACCAGCCGGATTGGCGATACGTTCGAGCGCGGATTCGACGAGTGCGCGACTGGTGGTGCGACCGCTTTTCAGATCGGCGGCGAGTTGGGCTAGCGGGGCAAACTGCGGCGAAGTGGTTGGCATGGCGTCGGGCAGTGGCATTGCCGAATGCGAAACGCGCGTGACGTGCGATGCGCGCTTGAGGCACTCGGGCGGCGCGACGATGGGCTTCTTGTGCGGAGGTCCATCGGCGAGTGAATGGATGGGCGGTGGGGGCCCGGGGTGGGTGTCATTCTAAGCCAGGGTGGGGGGAAATACTTGGGGGATGGTTTGTTGAGGCGCGGGCAGGTGGTTTGATGGTAGGTGCTCGATAGATGGATGTGGGCGTGGAAGTTGGAGATTTTGTGCTGACGGGGTTTGAAATTCGAGGTGTCTTTTGATTGGCGCTTTGTGAGAGACGCTTTGCGACCCACAAGAGACGGTCGTGCTGTCGCCGATTCAACGACAGGTTGCTGAGTATTACAGTCATCCAAGTCCGCGATCTGGAGACAGCATTGGCCTTAGTGGTCATCGCGTCGAGCGCTGGAGGATGGCCGTTGGTGGTTGATCTGTAATCGATAGACTCGTAGCCGCCAACTTCAACTTTTCCATCGCCTGAGGGCCGCAACCAAAGAACCTGTCCGCATTTTTGTGTGCGAGGCGGTTAGCGGAGTCACCCGCGTGCGTTGGTAAAACGCTCTCCAAACAGGATGGCAAACTGGTTCATTGCGGACGACCAGTCGAACGCCGCGCGTACTGACTTTGCCAGCACGTTGCGCAATGCCAGCCACAGCAGCTTGATGGCGGCCTCGTCATTGGGGAAGTGG
>NZ_JARUXJ010000001.1:829328-914136 GCF_031451465.1 Caballeronia sp. LZ003
ACGATACACTCGCTAACTCGCACGGCTTACGCACAATTGTCCACTCGAGCTCTTCGACGATACGTTCGCCTTATCGGGCCTCTCGGGTCCAAAGAGTAGAAAATCTCGCGCCGTTTTGAAAGGACTAAGTAGCTACTGCTGCAGCTTTCAGACATCCAAACTAATACACAGACGCTGATGACAGGGCGGAGTATCTCCGAAACGACGTCACGATCGACGATGCAGAAACCGATCAGCCGCCTGCAGGCTCTGTGCGCAAGTCTTAAAGCCACTTATCTCAATGCGTGACGAGAAGAAAACGCGTCTGCGAACTATCTGCTCTCGTTGCCTCGCGTGCGACCCGCGCGATTGACTACGGAATCGACGGCATCACCCATAACAGCGGGCATGTGGGAGCGCTCAATCACTTCATGAGCGAAAAAGGGCGCCGCCGAGTTACTTGAACGCTTCGAGAAGTGCTTGCAACTCGAATTGGGTGAGCAGGTCAGTTGCACCCGCGCGCTCTTGTTGCTGTCTGATGTCGTATCGGGCGTGCTCGACATCACGACGTCCATAGCGAAGCCTAACGGCGCTCGTTCGGACATGGTTGAGACGATGAGTCTCCTCCCCCAACTCTGACTGGGTTAGTTAAACTGAGAGAACGACGATGTTCACAATTTCTTGAGCGTCGCTGCGAAACGCAGTTGTTCACCGGCACGGTTGATGTACCCGTCTGAAAGGACAATACTTGATGCGGGGACTTTCATAAGTGTCCGCATTCTTGTTGCCTGCTAGCAATGGCGGGCTTTTTCTCTTACTCGGGGCGTTGCGCGTCTTCGAGCCGTGCCAACAAGATCGACGGCACGGGCATCAAACCAGCCAAATTTACTCGAGCGGCGTTCCTGCGATGGTTAATGCGAACTCTATTCTTGCCGTGCCAACCAGACTTCAAGTTGGCCGGGAGGCGCAGGAAGACCTACGAACTTGGCGAACACGTTTGGAAATTCGCTCTTGAGTATTTGAACAACACTGTCCGCGCTGTTCTTGTCCATTGGATTGAAATACCGTACTTGCGGGGTATTTGGCATTTTCGAGCTGGCGATGCTTTCCACACTTTGTGCGACTGAAAATTTACCGCTCAAAAGCTGCCTCACTTTTTCGCCGTTGGCTGGCAGGTCATTCTTGTCAATCTGGATATATACCAGTCCCTTTTGCGCTGGGCTCGGGGCCGCTGCGGTCGGCTTGATGAGGACCGGCGTAGCAGTCGGTGGGGGCGTTACAACCCCAGGACCACTGGCAGCAGGAGGAGGGGCCGCGCCCGGCGCAGCAGAGACGACGACAACCGACGTAATTTGAAGGAAGTTCGCAGGCTGAGAATCACTGACTATTAGGGTTGCGCTGCCTGCGTCATATTTAGCATCCAGAGAAGCGATCTGTTTTATGCCGGCTTTAAACTCTCCGGTATTCACAACTTTGGTACTAAACGTTCGTTTTGCTTGAACATAGCCGCGTACGACAAGCAAATTTTGACCACTGATCTTAGCCTTACAATCAGGCTTAGAAAGAAGAGAGTTTAATTGCGCGAAGCTTAATTGCTGAATCTTGGCATCAGCTAGACCGAGTGTCACGTTAGAGTTATCGGTTATCGTGATTCCTAATGAAGCAAGCGGGCCAATCGCTTGGCTAAGTCCTGCATCGAGTGCTACACCTCGCGTAAGTGTGTAGGAAGAGTCAAGTCTTGCTACGTCATAAAGCGCTGGTTGATCGACCGTGCATTCATCGAAAATTTCCACTGTGCGCCCGTAGGGTAAAAGCGTCCCAACTGGATAAGCACCGCCGGGCGTTGGAGAAATCAGAAAGTTATTGGACAATTCGTCGCCGACAAGCGTGTGCGCGATGGACGATTCGAACTCGTCGAACGTAGTGGTAACTGGTGGGTTGACCGTCTGGGTCGTCGTGCAGGACGAGACGGTCATGATAATCAAGGAAGATATGCTGAAGGCATATGCGCAGCGGGCGCGGGCGCTATTTTTCATCGCCACCATAGAAGAAATCTTCACAGCCGCTCCTGAAATTTATTCTGAACTATGAAGAAACCGCTTTGCACGACGCGTCTTGCGCGACGGATGTAAGTGAAGATAGTTGGTAAATGCCCCGCTTTCAAGCTTAAGAATTTCATGCGACCACAGGTTGTGTGTCCCATCGAACAAACTTCATATGACCGCAGTCATTCCACGAGACACAATCCGCGATCATGTGGCTGCACAAGGAATCCACCAGGTCGGAAACCCTTTTTCTTCAGCATAGCGAAGCTCGCATCCAGTTTCCCGGCTGGAACAGGCGCATGAGCGCACCATGATCCGACCGCCTATCGCTTCATTGGGACGAAAAGGCACAAAGCGCGGCAACTTGGGCCGCAATGCACTGAATATTAAAAAGAAATCGAACATAAACATGAGACAGAACTACGCTCCGGCGCCTTGCGGTCGTCTTCGACGATTGAATGACCGATTACGGAGGGGAGCCGACGCTCGAACGTCCGAGTGTCGACGCATGTGGGCGGCTGTTAGTGGCCGATCGCAGCCGTTCCCGCTAAATCATCCAGTCGATCCCGCATAGTCAAACCGGGCTTCAAACATGCGAGGTTCGCAAGAGCACAGCCGTTTTCCTGAATTGCTTGTTCTGGATTCTCGATTTCGATTGCCGATAATGCCCACTCAAACCATCCGCGAAAACCGCTTCACACTCGCCTGTCCGAGATAAGCATCAAACACAGAAGCCACGTTCCGCACCAGCATGCGTCCCGCAGGCAACACCCGAATCCCGTCGCGTCCAATCTCAACAAGCTCATCATCGACCATAGCCTCAAGCCGCGCGAGTTCATCGGCGAAAGTGCTCTCAAACGCAATGCCATGCACCCGCTCGATCTCATCGAACCGCAGCCCACCACCGCACATCAACCGCATGATGACATCACGCCGCAGAAGATCATCAGCCGACAACCGCACCCCACGCGCAATGGCAAGCCGTCCATCGTCGATAGCAGCCGCGTACTCATCGACACCACGCGCATTCTGTGCGTAGACATCGCCGATCTTTCCAATCGCCGAAGCCCCGATCCCAATCAAATCACAATCCCCACGCGTGCTATATCCCTGAAAATTCCGCTGAAGCGTCCCGTCCGCGAGCGCGAGAGAAAGTTCATCACCGGGTAACGCAAAATGATCCATGCCGATATAAACATACCCCGCGTCGCTCATGCGCTTGATCACGCGCCCGAGAATCGCAAGCCGCACGGCAGGCGAGGGCAGCGCGGATTCATCGATCTGCCGCTGCATCTTGAACAGCGCCGGCATATGCGCATAACCAAACACCGAGACACGATCCGGCGCGAGCGCGATCATCGCATCGAGCGTGCGCGCAAAACTCTCGACGCTCTGATGAGGCAAGCCATAAATCAAATCGACGCTAATCGACTTGAAGCCATTTCGCCGCGCCGCCTGCATGACGCCTTCGGTCATCGCATAAGGCTGCACGCGGTTGATCGCCCGCTGCACACGTTCGTCGAAATCCTGCACGCCCAGACTCAGCCGATTAAAGCCAAGCTCACGCAGCACACCAATCGTTTCCGCCGATGCCTCGCGCGGATCGACTTCGATCGAATACTCGGCGCGATCGTCGGATACGAGGTTGAAGTGCTCGGCGGTCGCGGCCATCAACTCCGTCATCTCGGCGTGCGAGAGAAACGTGGGCGTGCCGCCGCCCCAATGCAGTTGCGTCACGGGACGGCGGGTATCGACAAGCGCGGCGTGCATCGCAAGTTCGCGCTTCATGCGGTCGAGATACGGCCGCGCATGCGCGCGATTTTTCGTCGCGACCTTGTTGCAGCCGCAATAGAAGCAGACGGTGTCGCAAAACGGAATGTGGAAGTAGAGCGATAGATCGGCGGCCGGATCGGCTTTCATTGCCGCCTCGCAGTAATGCTTCGGGTCGAAGGAATCGATGAACTGGACGGCGGTCGGATAGGACGTGTAGCGCGGACCGTGCGCGTCGTAACGTTCGAGGAGATCGGGGCGGAAGAAGGTATTCGAGGATGTCATAACGGACCTTGGGCTTGCGCACGAGTGTAAAAGCGCGAGGCGCGCGGCAATTGCGAGATAAGGTCGCAGTACGGCTTCCGGGTTTGACGAAACGCAAACTTCAGGCGTGGGACAATGCGGTTTTACGCTTTTGAGCCAATGTCATGTCGACTGCTTCGAGCGCGCCGCATGCGTGCCGCGAAGGGTGCGGTGCGTGCTGCATCGCGCCTTCCATTACGAGTCCGATTCCGGGGATGCCAAACGGCAAGCCGGCCGGCGAACGCTGCGTGCAACTCGGCGATGATCTGCGTTGCGCGATTTTCGGCGATCCGCGCAGACCGGCTTGTTGCGGCGGGTTGCAGGCTTCGGCGGAGATGTGTGGGGAGACGCGGGAGTTTGCGCTCGCGTGGATCGCCAAACTTGAAGTCGCCACGCAACCGCATTGAAGTTCAGTGGTCCAATGACCGGTTTTTAGCCTCACCGCATTTCACAGTTCAGCCCCCGGAGACTCCCGCATGTCCAACCCCGTCGCGCTAACCCGGCGCCGGTTCCTGCTTGCCACGCTCATCGCCTTGCCGGCGCTTGGCGCGTCATCGGTGACGCAAGCAGCTTCGAATTCCATCTTCCCGTTCATTCCGGATCACTACACGTTCTCTCAGCAGCAAGTCCAGGAAGCCGTCGCGCGCAAGTTTCCCTTGCAACGCACGATCTCGCAGATCGTCGATGTCGTGTTGAGCAATCCCGTCATCGGCATGGCGCCTGATCGTAATCGCGTAACCGTGCATGTCGATGCGCGCTTCACCACGCCCTTCATGCCCAACCCCGTCAACGGCGCATTCACGCTCTCGACGCAACTCGGCTATGACGCGCAAAGCCGCTCGGTGATCCTCGTCTCGCCAAGCGTCGATGATTCGCAGTTCTCAGGGGACGCCGCGCAATACAATCAGCAGATCGCTGCCGCCGGTGCCATGCTCGCGGCGCAATTGCTCGAACGGTATCCCATCCACACCTTCAAACCCGAAGAATTGCAGTTCGCCGGCGTTTCTTACGAACCCGGTACAATCACAGTCCTTACAAACGGCATACGTGTTCAGATCGTCGAAAAATAAGTCGAAATCTTGGCGCGGGGTGCTCCACACGAACGGCGATAACAGCGAAAAAGGGCTGACGGATGGACTGGATATTGATGGTGAAGGCGCTCGTTCTGGGCGTCGTGGAAGGGTTGACCGAATTTCTGCCGGTCTCGAGCACCGGACATCTGATCGTCGCAGGCAGTCTCCTGAATTTTACCGACGCGCAGGCTAAAACCTTCGATGTCGTCATTCAGTTCGGCGCGATTCTCGCCATCTGCTGGGAATATCGCAAAAAAATCGGCTCGGTAGTCACCGGTTTGCCGTCACGGCCGGACGCGCGGCGCTTCACGCTCAACGTGATCATCGCGACCATTCCGGCCATCGCCCTCGGTCTTTTGTTCGAGAAAAGCATCAAGGCGGTGTTGTTCTCGCCGGTGCCGGTTTCGGTGGCGCTGATCGTGGGCGGCATCGTCATATTGTGGGCGGAAGCGCGTCAGCGTGACCGCGCCGCCGCGCCGCGCGTGACTTCCATCGACGACCTCTCTTACTCCGACGCCCTCAAGGTCGGATTAGCGCAATGTTTCGCGCTGATTCCGGGCACGTCGCGCTCGGGAGCGACGATCATCGGCGGCATGCTGTTCGGACTCGAACGCCGCGTGGCCACGGAGTTCTCATTCTTTCTGGCGATTCCGATCATCTTCGGCGCAACGCTCTACGAAATGGCGAAGTACTGGCGCACGCTGAGCGTGAACGATCTCGGGCTCTTTGCAATCGGGCTAGTGGCGGCGTTCGTGAGCGCGTTTATCTGTATTCGATGGCTGCTGCGTTACGTCGCCTCGCACGATTTTTCGGCGTTCGCGTGGTATCGCATCGGCTTTGGCTTGTTGATTCTGATTGTCGGTTATAGCGGCGGTTTGAGTTGGGCTGACTGAAAGTCACGCACGCTTTCTGGCGGGAGTTGAACCCCACGTCTTTTCGAAGCGTGGGGTTTTGTTTTTTGGACGTGACTAAATGTCCGCGTCTCGATTCAAAGGCAGATTGATCGTCTTCAAACGCGGCGGAACAGCAAGTCCCAAACGCCATGACCGAGATTTAATCCGCGTTTCTCGAACTTGGTCACCGGACGATAATCCGGGCGCGGCGCATAACCATCGGCGGTATTTTGAAGCGCGGGTTCGGCGGACAGCACTTCGAGCATTTGTTCGGCATAGTCTTGCCAGTCGGTCGCAAGATGCACATAACCGCCCGGTTTCACGCGCGACACGAGCAAAGCCACGAACTTCGGTTGAATCAGCCGCCGCTTGTGATGCCGCGCCTTGTGCCACGGATCGGGGAAATAAATGTGTACGCCATCCAGACTAGCCGGCGCGATCATGTGTTCGAGCACTTCCACGGCGTCGTGCTGAAGAATTCGCAGGTTGCCGAGCCCTTGTTCGCCAATCAGCTTCAGCAAGGCGCCCACGCCCGGCTCGTGCACTTCCACGCCGATGAAGTCGTCGCCCGGACGCTTGGCCGCGATTTCCGCTGTTGTCCCGCCCATGCCGAAGCCGATTTCCAGCACGCGCGGCGCTCCGCGTCCGAACACGGCTGACCAGTCGGCGACTTGCGCGTCATACGGCACGATGTAACGTGGTCCGAGTTGATCGATGGCGCGCTGCTGGCCCGGCGACACGCGGCCCGCGCGCGTCACGAAGCTGCGGATGCGGCGATGGCGCAGCGTGGAGGTTTCGTCGGCGGGAGCGCTAGACGACGTGGCGTCGTCCTGGGAATCGTGATTCATGGCGAGAGCAGAGTGCGTGACTAACGCGGCGCGGCTGGCGAATCCGCACGCGTGCAGAGCGTGGAAACTAAAAAGCCGCCCGGACAACGACAGGCGGCTTTCTCGGCGATGCTGGAGCGGGCGATGGGAATCGAACCCACGTCTGCAGCTTGGGAAGCTACGGTAATGGCCATTATACGACGCCCGCGTGAGCCCGCTATTTTAAGCGGCGGCGCGGCACAGCGCAATTGCTGCCCCGGCGCCGGCCACCTTGCGCGCTTCGTTTAGATGCCGAACAAGGTCATCGAAACGGCGAGACGCGTGACCACCATCAACAATACCTGCACGATGACGAACAGCAGGATCGGTGACAAATCGATGCCGCCCAAGCGCGGCAAAATACGTCGCAGTGGATCGAGAAACGGCGCGGTGATCTGAAACAAAAGCGGCATGGCCGGCGATTGCGGATTGAGCCACGAAAGCAGCGCCATCAGAATCGTCATCCAGATGATGAGGTTCAGCGCCCACTTCACGACGGTGAGCAGGGCGACGAGCAGGATCATCGGCATCATGAGCGTCGGATCGACGTTGGCCAGCACGACCATCAACGTCACATAGACGAGCGAGGCGATGAACGCGGCGAGAATGCTCGCCCAGTCGATCTTGCCGCCGGGCAGGATCTTGCGCAGCGGCAACACGATCCAGTTGGTTGCCTGCATCACGCCGTTCGAGACCGGGTTATAGGGCGGCATGCGCACGACCTGCATCCATGCGCGCAGCAAAAGCGCCGCGCCGAACAGAGTGAAGACGGTATTAAGCAGAAAACGGGCGATCTCGCCGAACATCTCGGTTCCTCGATGAAGCCGCACAGGGTTCGAACCTGCGCTGGATAGGGTGAGCGAAGCTAGGGAAGGCGACGGCCGGGCCACTCGCCGCGAAAAGATGCGCAGGTGCGTAATCGATAAGTCTTGCGCCGCGCGATAACCCGCCAACAAGCGAAGCGTCGATGCCGACCTTGATCGTCGTTCGTTCTCGACTGACTCGTCCTGCGGACACGGCGGCTTTTCTGCGCCTGCTTCCCCGCCCACCGGATAAGCTCGGTGGGGCGCCGGACGTCACCTTAACATGGCTTGACGGCGGCTTGGGCGCGTTGTCGCACAAGGCGCGGCCGTTTGAGGTTCCGCGGCTTGAAAGGCGCATGCAAGGAGGTTTCGCGAACCTGTAGGAAAGAGATTCTCGCGACGGAAAACCCTAGTGTTGTCAATTCGAGACGATCGCAAAAGGCGCGTTTTACGTAGAACTGGCAGGATAGGGCAACGAAAAGCGAAACGGGTTACATAGAAAAGCTGGGGATTCTTCTGGCAACGAGGCGTAAAGCTGGCCGGAAAAGCACAAGCAGCCGAGGCCTTCGGAACCATTTCCCGCTTTTGTCTGAAAGCCCGCGAGTCTTAACGCCGAATGTGGTTCAACACACACCGATCGAAAGGCTTGGGTTCTATCCCGCACATTGATGCACGGACAGGGCGCGAATACTAAAGAAAAGACGGATCAACAGGGAAAACGGTGGCGCGAGAAAGCGCACGGTTTTCCGTGAGGCTTAATCGCTACGTTCGGAGGTCGCTGTGAGCATTTTCTCTTATCGAAAACATTTGCGATTCTTGAGCCAGGCCCAGCGGCGTCGCTGGTGGGATCAGAAAAAGCGTCTAACGCCTCGGGTGGTCATCAGCGGGGCATACGTGCCGCCGAATGTCTCGCGCGAATTCGCTTATGTGAAGGTGGGTTGAAGCGTCGTCGCTATTCGAACTTTGTGTTTGCAAAGCCCCGCCTGATCGATTGCCCGGCGGGGTTTTTCTTTGCATTTGTAAATGTCGTTACTTGCTGGGCGGCGAAAGTCCGGTCGCAGGACTTTTGCTGATCGAAAGGCACGCCGGACGGCCGACTCGCGTGGGCGCACGCGTTCTAGCCTTTCCAGAAGCGTAAGAAAACTTGCAATTTGCAACATATGGTTCCAGCGGCGTTTGGCCTTTTTCGATAGATTGAAGCCATACCGTCGTTTGTCGTGCCGTACGGATCGGCAGCAGGCGGCGAGGAGAACGAAGGTGAAAAGGTTCGCTTATTGGATGGTTGCAGGGGCGCTGGGTGTCGGCATTGTTGGCGCTGCACATGCGCATGTTTCGGTGGGCATCGGGATCGGGGTTCCCGCGTATCCGGTGTATCAGGCGCCGCCGCCGCCGGTTTATGTCGCGCCGCCCGCGCCGGTGTACGTAGCGCCGCAGCAGCCGGTGTATGTTGCGCCGCCGCCGCCCGTGGTCTATGCGCCGCCGCCTCCGGTCGTCGTCGGAAGCTATGGTTACGGCTACTACGGTCGCCCTTACTATCATCACGGCTACTACCGGGGCGGTCCCGGCTACTATCGGGGCGGTCCGGGCTACTGGCACCGCTAATCGACAATTCGGCTGTCGAATCTCCTGGCGATGCATGTCCCCAAGCGGACCTGCATCGCTTTTTTCATTGCGGCATCGCTTTTCAGAAGCGCGTCATAACTGGGACAATGACGGCTCTCCTCACCCCTCGTCCTCGTCCCATGTCCTCACTTCCCGCACCTACCTTCGAAGACGTCGCCGATGCCGCTCGCCGCATCGAAGGCGTCGCGCATCGCACGCCGGTTCTCACGTCCACCACGGCCGACGCCATGTCGGGCGCGTCGCTCTTCTTCAAATGCGAAAACTTCCAGCGCATGGGCGCGTTCAAGTTTCGCGGCGCCTATAACGCGTTGTCCCATTTCGACGATGCCCAGCGTAAAGCCGGCGTTATCACGTACTCGTCGGGCAATCATGCGCAGGCCATCGCGTTGTCGGCGAAGCTCGCGGGCATCCGCGCGACCATCGTCATGCCCGAAGACGCGCCTGCCGCGAAGATGGCCGCGACGCGCGGCTATGGCGGCGAAGTGATCACCTACGATCGCTATACGCAGAACCGCGAGGAAATCGGCCGCGCGCTCGCAGAGGAACGCGGCATGACCCTGATCCCGCCATACGATCATCCACATGTGATCGCGGGGCAGGGCACGGCGGCAAAGGAATTGATCGAAGAAACCGGACCGCTGGATTACCTGTTCGTCTGCCTCGGCGGCGGCGGGCTGATCGGCGGATGCGCTCTCGCCGCTGCCGCGCTCAGCCCGTCGTGCAAGGTGATCGGCGTTGAGCCGGAAGCGGGCAACGACGCGCAGCAGTCACTCGCGCGCGGCGAGATCGTGCATATTGAAGTGCCGCGCACGATCGCCGATGGCGCCGCTTCCACGCACGTTGGCGAATACAACTTCCCGATCATCCAGCGTCATGTGGACAGCATCGTCACCGTGAGCGACGCCCAGTTGATCGACACGCTGCGCTTTTTCGCGCAACGCATGAAGATGGTCGTCGAGCCGACCGGCTGTCTGGCCGCCGCGGCGGTGTTGCAAAAAGTGGTGCCGGTGGAAGGCAAGCGCGTGGGTGTGATCGTGAGCGGCGGCAACGTCGATCTGGCGCGTCTGGCGGAGTTCGTCGCCTGACGTGGGCTCGCTCATCGCGCGAAAGGCACGCGCCGCTCAAACCGGCGCGTGCACGATCAGATCGCGGTAACCATTGACGATCACGCTGTACGCGAAATAAGCGAATAGCACGGCCGAAAGCACATGACACGCGCGCAGCAGGCTCGTGCCCGCGCGCTTGCGGCCGTGGCTCGCCAGCGTGCAGACGAAGAGCGTCCAGCCGAGTCCGCCGCAAAAGAAGCCGATCAGGAACACGGACGCGCTCATCGCGCTGGTCGCGCCGGCCTTGGCGATCAACGCGCCGCCCACGGCCGCGAACCAGAGAATCGCACTTGGCGACGACACCGCGAGCAAACAGCCACGCACGAAACTCTTCGCATGACTTTGGCGTGGCAGACGGTCGTCGGCTTCGCCTTCGACAGGCGGCGCGGATGCGGGATTCAGCGCCTCGCGCGCCATCTTCCACGTGAGGAACAGAAGCACGATCGCCCCGCCGATCCACACGACCCATCGCACGGCCGCGAATTGCAGAAGCGCCGACATGCCGGCCAGCGCGAGCGCCGCGTAGAAGAGATCGCCGAAACAGGTCCCGAGGCCGAGCACGAATCCTGGTTTGAAGCCGTGCGACAGCACGAGCGAAATGATCGCGACATTGGCAATGCCAATATCCAGACACAGCGACAACGACAAAAAGAAGCCGTCGGACAGCAGGGACCACGAGTGCATCGTCTTTTTTTTAGTGATCGCGTAGCGCGAAGTGGATGTCGAGGCGGCCGGTCGGTACGCCGACCGTGTTGCGCATTGGCGGGTGGCGAAAGCGTGCGAGCGCGCCAAGCTGCTGGTCCGTGCCTATGCCAAGCCGTTCGAGTACATGCACGACGACCGCGTTGAGCACGCCGGTGTTGCCGTCTTCCACCTTCACCGCGATGCCGAGTGTGCCTTCGGGGCGCCGCACGCCAATGGCGTAGCACGCGTCCGCGCCGGTCTTGCCGACGAGCGTGCCGCCGAAGGTTTGCATCAGCAGCGTACAGAAGCGGCCTTCGCCGGCGACGAGTTCGGGATGCGCCGTCATCGCCTCGTAGATACGCGCGAGCGGCGTACCGTCCGGCGCATCGGCGATCTTTGCGAAGAGCCGCGCGAGGCGATCGAGTGGGAAGGCGGGCGTCGGCAGATTGCAGCCGTCGATGGCCCATTGCACTTCGTCGTCGGCGAGATCAACGACGCGCGCCATCGTCCGCTTGACCCACGCCTGCAGCGGATGCGCGGGCAGATGATAACCGTCGAGCGGCGCATTCATGGCGCGCGCGCCGGCCAGCATGCCGGCGTGCTTGCCGGAACAATTGCTGCACACGGGCGTCGGCGTGAAATCGCGTTTGATCCAGTCGCGGAAGACGGCATCGGAAATGGGCGGATGGCCGCCGCAGCGAAGATCGGCTTCGCTTGCTTCGGCTTTCGCGAGCATCGCCCGCGCGCGCTCGATATGACGCGGCTCGCTGTTATGCGACGCGCACATCAACGCCAGATCTTCTTCGCTGAAGCCGAAGCGTTCGAGCGCGCCGGTTTCGAGCACGGCCAACGCCTGCGCGGGTTTCGCCGCCGAGCGCGGCAAAGTCACGCGATATGGATCGCCGAACGAATGCAGCACGCGCCCGGATGCATCGACCACTGCGACATGCGCCGCATGCGTGTTTTCGATGACATCGCCACGAAAAACCGTCGCCCCGATCATGCTTTTCTCGCCGATGACGACGTGTCGAGGCCGAGTTCGCTCCACAACGTATCGACGCGGCGCTTGACGGCTTCGTCCATGACAATCGGGCGGCCCCATTCGCGCGTGGTCTCGCCGGGCCATTTGTTGGTCGCGTCGAGTCCCATCTTCGAGCCGAGACCCGCCACGGGCGACGCGAAGTCGAGATAGTCGATCGGCGTGTTGTCCACGAGCACGGTATCGCGCACGGGGTCCACTCGCGTCGTGATCGCCCAGATGACTTCCTTCCAGTCGCGCACGTTCACGTCTTCATCGACCACGACGATGAACTTCGTGTACATGAACTGCCGCAGGAAACTCCATACGCCGAACATCACGCGCTTGGCGTGGCCGGGATAGCTCTTCTTCATCTGCACGATGGCCATGCGATAACTGCAGCCTTCTGGCGGCAGATAGAAGTCCGTGATCTCGGTGAACTGCTTCTGGAGGAGCGGCACGAAGACTTCGTTGAGCGCGACGCCGAGCACGGCCGGTTCGTCGGGCGGCTTGCCGGTATAGGTCGAATGGAAGAGGGCGTCGCGCCGCATGGTGATCTTTTCGACGGTGAAGACCGGGAACCACTCCTGTTCGTTGTAGTAGCCGGTGTGATCGCCGTACGGACCTTCGAGCGCGTGTTCGTATTTCGCGGATGCCCCCGCGGACGGACGCGGCGGCGCGCCCGCAGGGGCAGGCGGCGGCGCGCCGTCTTGCGGATGGATGAAGCCTTCGAGCACGATCTCCGCGCGCGCCGGCACTTGCAGCGTGTCGACGCCAGGCGTCAGACACTTCGCCAGTTCAGTGCGCGAGCCGCGCAGCAGCCCCGCGAACTGATACTCGGACAACGAATCGGGCACCGGCGTGACGGCGCCGAGGATCGTCGCGGGATCGGCGCCGAGCACGACCGCCACGGGATACGGCTTGCCGGGATTGGCAAGCGCGAATTCGCGAAAGTCGAGCGCGCCGCCGCGATGAGCGAGCCATCGCATGATGAGTTTGTTGCGTCCGATCAGCTGTTGCCGATAAATGCCGAGATTCTGCCGCGACTTGTTGGGGCCGCGCGTGACGGTGAGGCCCCAGGTGAGCAGCGGGCCGGCGTCGCCGGGCCAGCAAGTTTGGATCGGCAAGCGCGCGAGATCGACATCGTTGCCTTCCCAAACTATTTCCTGGCAAGGCGGCGAATTCACCGATTTCGGCGCCATGTCCCAAACGGCCTTGGCAAGCGACAACAGCTTGCCCGCGTCCTTCAAACCCTTGGGCGGCTCGGGCTCCTTGAGCGCCGAGAGTAGCCGGCCAACATCGCGCAGCGAGCCGAGCGCGGCGGTGTCGCTGCCGAGGGCCGTATCGTTGCCGCTCTGCGCTTGCGTTTCGATACCCATGCCGAGCGCCACCCGGCGCGTCGTGCCGAAGAGGTTCGCAAGCACGGGCATGGAATGTCCCGTTGGCGTTTCGAACAACAGGGCGGGGCCGCCCGCGCGCAATACGCGATCGGAAATTTCGGTGATTTCGAGAACGGGGGAAACGGGCTGCCGAACACGGCGCAGTTCACCTAGCGCTTCGAGGCGGGCGGTGAAGTCGCGCAGATCTTTGTATTTCATCGATGATCAGAAAGGGACTCGAGGACGGCCCAGAAGGGCGGGACGGCTGCGCGCCAGACGATTGTCGATTTTACATGCGCTCGCGTCGGTGCGTTCGGAGACATTCAGCAAATTCCGCTTCCAATGCCCCAACTGGCGCGGTTTTCGGCAACTGAACACTGTTCGTTATTACTTTAAGTAATTGAGACGGAAGTCTATAGCATTGACGGATGATTAAAGCCTGCTAGAATCCTTTGCCATCCTTTGCGGGTTTTGAAACTTTTTACCGCTGCCTCAGGTCTTTCAGACGCACATGCGTCGCCTGCGCCGAACATGCCCGGCGATTCATGGCTGTTGGTTGTCACGGCCGGCGTTACCAGCGCCGGTTTTTCGCGTGGAAAGCCTCTGCGCATTCATGGCATGCAGTTCGTGCCGCGCACTCCGGTCAACTTTTTAACCGGCGGCTTTCCAGACGGCTCCATGCCGTTTCCCCGATGCCGTTTGTGCTTGCCGAGAGCGAGCGGTGTCTGATTTACGCATTGAATTCGCGTTTTATTCGTATTCATCTGCGTTAAATCAAGCAACATTGGGAGCATAGATGAACGCTTCGGTTTTCTGGGGTTCCGACACCCGCGCAGCGCAGATCGTGCGCATTGCGCTGCGTCGCGGACGCCGTTTGAGTCAGCATCTCTTCAGCCTCGTCGGCGGCGCCGCCGTCATCACGGCTTTCGCACTTTGGCTCCTGCCTTCCTGGCGTACGACCTTCGCCGCACGAATCATGCCGTTCGTTTCGGCGGCCGTGCAGGCCGGTCCGGCTCGCTTGCTCGCGGGGCAGCCGCTGCCGCCGTTCGCGGCGGTGCATCGGCCGCCGGTCGAGTCGAATCTGGCTGTCAATCTCGTGTCGAAAGCACGGGCCGCGGATGCGCGCGAAGTGCCCGCAACCGCCGCTCCGTCGCTCGGCGCCGCGACCTACGACGACGCCAGCGCCCGCCAGCTTACGGGCGGCATCAGCCTCGCCGTATCGCCTAACGGGCTCGATCCGCGCACCATGCCCTCCGTCGGCATGCTCGCGAGTCTGATTCCCGCCCAACGCGTCGTCGCCGATGCCCGCGACGACCGCGTCCTCATCTCGACGCGTGAGCAGCAACTCGTCGCCAGCTTCATCGCGCGGCGATATCGCGTGGCGCAGGACCCGGTCAGCGAGCTCGTGCGCGCGGCCTTCGATACCGGCCGCGAAGTAGGCCTCGATCCGTTGCTGTTGCTTTCGGTAATGGCGATCGAGTCCGGCTTCAATCCGTATGCCGAAAGCGGCGTGGGTGCGCAGGGTCTGATGCAGGTGATGTCGAAGGTTCATTCCGACAAGTTCCAGTACTTCGGCGGTTCGCACGCGGCGCTCGATCCGCTCGCGAATATCAAGGTCGGCGCGCTGGTGCTGAAGGACTGTATCGCGCGTGGTGGTTCGGTCGCGGGCGGTCTGCGTTATTACGTGGGTTCGTCGACGCAGGACGATGGCGGGTACGGCGCGAAGGTGCTGGCCGAGCGTTCACGTCTGCGCGATGTCGCGCGTGGCCGCAATGTGCCGATCAACTCGCCCCAAGCGCCCGTGCAGGCGGCGCCGAAGCAGGTTCTCGCTTCTACGTCGGCCGCCACGGCGGATGGCAGCAAGCGCGTGCATGCGACCATCGACAATCAGAAGAAAGCGGAATCGCAGGACGAAACCGATAGTGAAGCGAAGCATGTTGCTTCGGCCGAGTTCGGCGCCTGAGTTTTTTTCGTCGAGTCGTAAAAAAGGGCACCCTCGGGTGCCCTTTTGCTTTTCTTCGCTGCAAATTTATCGGCTGAAAAGCGAGCCCAGGCGATGAACCGCTTCCTCCAGCTTTGCGTGCGCCGTCGCGTACGAAACCCGGATATAGCGCTCGGGCGAATGAAAGCCGAAATCGGCGCCTGGTACGAGCACGACGCCTGCATCGTGAAGCATCGATTGCGTGAGCGCGCCACTGTGACCGGCTGCGGGGTGCGCGACGCTCAACGTGTCCGCATAGACGTAGAAGGCGCCGTCGGGCGTAACCGGCACGCCAAAGCCCAGCGAACGCAACGCCGGCACGATGTAATCGCGCCGGCGCTTGAAATCGAGGCGGCGCGCTTCGTAGATCGCGATTGTCTCCGGCTCGAAGCAGGCGAGCGCCGCGTGCTGCGCCAGCGCCGATGCGCAGATGAAAAGGTTCTGCGAGAGCTTCTCGACTGCCGGAACCATTGCGTGCGGCACGACCAGCCAGCCGAGCCGCCAGCCGGTCATGCTGAAATATTTCGAAAAGCTGTTTACGGTGACGACATCATCGCCGAAGGAGAGCGCCGAGATGGGCTTCGCGTCGTAGCTCAAGCCCTGATAGATCTCGTCGACGATCGTAAAGCCGCCGCGCGCACGCACCGCATTCACGATGCGCTTCAGTTCATCCGGCGCGATGGACGTGCCCGTCGGGTTCGACGGCGACGCCAGCAATACGCCGCGCGTTTGCGGCCGCCAGTATTCCTCGACGTGAGCCGCCGTCAACTGAAAGCACTCGGCCGGGCCGCTTGGGATCAGCACGGGCTTGCCGTCCGCCGCCGACACGAAATGCCGGTTGCACGGATAGCACGGGTCGGGCATCAGCACTTCGTCGCCGTGATCGACGAGCGTCATGCACGCGAGCAACAGCGCCGCCGATGCACCCGCCGTCACCACGATGCGCTGCGGGTCGACCGTGAGGCCGAACGCATCGCGATAGTGCTGCGAGATCGCCTCGCGCAACGCGGTCACGCCGAGCGCATTCGTGTATTGCGTGACGCCGCGCTGCAAGGCATCCGCGGCGGCGCGCGTGACCGGTTCGGGCGCCGTGAAATCCGGCTCGCCGATACCCATATGGATGATGTCGCGCCCCGCGCGTTCCAGCGCCTGCGCGTCCTTCATCAACTCCATCACGTAGAACGGCTCGATCGCGTCGACCCGTGACGCAAGCCGCACCAGCGGCTCGGTGGCGGTATTCATCTGCGCGCCTGCGCCTCGGTCGGACGCAAGGCGACCGCGAGCTTGTCGAGCACGCCGTTCACGTACTTGTAGCCATCCGAACCGCCGAACGTCTTGGTCAGCTCGACCGCCTCGTTAATCACCACGCGATACGGAATGTCCAGGTGATGCTTGAATTCGAACGCGGCGACCAGCAGAACCGCGCGCTCCACCGGCGACAGTTGCTCGATCGGCCGGTCGAGACACGGCTGCAACTGCTCGGAGAGCACGTCGGCTTCCTTGATCACGCCGTGCAGAATGGCATCCAGATGCTCATGGTCGGCCTTGTCGAAGCCCTGCGCATTGCGCAACTGCGCGTCGATCTCGCCGCCGGGCGCACCCGACAGCAGCCATTGATAAAGCCCTTGCGTCGCGAGTTCACGCGAGCGGCGTCGAGCGCTCTTCATGCGCGGTCCTCGTCTTCGTCTTCTTCGTCGTCGCCGCCGAGCTGTTCCAGCGCGACGGAAAGATTCGCCATTTCAACTGCCACGCGTGCCGCATCGCGGCCTTTTTCCGTCATGCGCGCGACGGCTTGTTCGTCGTTTTCGGTCGTCAGCACGGCGTTCGCCACCGGCACGCCGAAGTCGAGCGCAATGCGCGAAATGCCCGAGCCGCTTTCGTTCGAAACCAGTTCGAAGTGATACGTCTCGCCGCGCACCACGGCGCCGAGCGCGATCAGCGCGTCGAACTGGCCGGATTCCGCGAGTTTTTGCAGCGCCAGCGGAATTTCGAGCGCGCCCGGCACGGTGACGAGCAGCACGTCTTCGCCGATCACGCCGAGGCGTTCCAGCTCTTCGATGCATGCATCGGCGAGGCCATTGCACACGGGTTCGTTGAAGCGCGACTGCACGATGCCGATGCGCAGACCGTCACCGTCGAGATTCGGCTGGTATTGTCCGATTTCCATGAATGAGTTCCGTTGGTTTGGAATGAGTTGATGCGTTCAGGCAGAGCGCAGATGCGAGACCGGCGTGTCCGCGGGCGCGGCGGTCGCGGGGCAGCCGGGCATGGCGATGAAGCCGGTCACTTCGAGCCCGTAGCCCGACATGCTGCCGAGCTTGCGCGGATTCGCGAGCACCTGCATCTTGCCGACGCCCAGGTCGCGCAAGATCTGCGCGCCGATGCCATAAGTCTTGAAGTCGATGGGACGGCGCTTCAGTTCGAGCGCCTTGTCCTTCTCGTCGAACGCGCGGAACACGTCCACGAGTTGTTCCTTGGTGTCGCCGCAATTGAGCATGACGATGGCGCCGAGATCGCGCGCGGCGATTTCCTTCATGGCCGCGTCGATAGTCCATGAATGCGTGGAAGAATCGATCTCGAGCAAGTCGAGCACCGAAAGCGGCTCGTGCACGCGCACCGGCGTTTCGCGGTCGGGCGAGGGCGTGCCGCGCACGAGCGCGATATGCGGCGAACGCGTCGGCTCGTCGCGATAGAGCACCGCGCGAAACGAACCGTGAGCGGTCTGCATGATGCGCTCGCCGACCTTTTCGATGATCGATTCCGTCCGGCTGCGATAGTGGATCAGGTCGGCGATGGTGCCGATCTTGAGCCCGTGCTGATCCGCGAATTCCATGAGGTCGGGCAGGCGCGCCATCTCGCCGTCGTCCTTGATGATTTCGCAGATGACGGATGCGGGCGTGAGGCCCGCGAGCGCGGTGAGATCGCAGCCGGCTTCCGTGTGGCCGGCACGCACGAGCACGCCGCCTGGCTGCGCCATGATTGGGAACACGTGGCCCGGCTGCACGATGTGCTCGGCGCGCGCGTCGTGCGCGACCGCCGCCGCGACCGTGCGCGCGCGGTCGGAAGCCGAAATGCCGGTGGTCACGCCTTCGGCCGCCTCGATGCTGACCGTGAACGCGGTGCCGTACTGCGTGCCGTTGCGGTGGGTCATGAGCGGCAGATTCAGTTGCTTGCAGCGCTCTTGCGTGAGCGTGAGGCAGATCAAGCCGCGACCGTGCTTCGCCATGAAATTGATCGCTTCCGGCGTGACGAAATCGGCTGCGACGAGGAGGTCGCCTTCGTTTTCGCGGTCTTCCTCGTCGACGAGGATCACCATCCGCCCGGCTTTCAGTTCAGCGATGATCTCTGGAGTGGTGGCGATCGGCATGATGGCGTCCCGAAGGGGTCCGGATTGGGAAAGGGCGTATTTTACGCCACCGATGATGGACAGTCGGTGAAATCGCGGCGTCGCCTGCACAGGCGATTTTTCCTATTCCTTCTGGACGACTGGCGCGGCCTCATGCGGCCTGAGATGATACGAATTCCTTATCCTTTGCGAGTGTGAATTCTGTACCATGTTGAGTACGTTAAATAGCACGGAGCCTAAAATGGCTTTTACCCCCAAAGACGTCATCTCCCTTTCGCAGGCGCGTGCGAATTTGTCGGAGCTCATCGACGAAGTGCAGAAGGGCACAGACAAGATCATCACGAAGAACGGCGAAGCTAGCGTCGCGTTGATCAGCACGGAGAAGCTGGAGCACTACTATCGCGCGGAGCGGGCGCGGATTCATTTGCTGTTGCTGGAAGACGCCAAGGAAGCGATCGCGGCGTGGAAGGCAGGGGAGCCGACGGAGGATGCGGGCGAGGCAATAGGGCGTATCAGGGCTCGACTGCGTCAGGAGCGCGAGGAACGCGAAAGGCGCGCACGGGAAGACGGGGGTGAGGATGCCAAATGATGGACGCACACGCGCGACTCTCCGCACCTCGAAGAAATTTCTGCTTCGGCTCGCGGATATCGAGCGTTATTGGGGCCGAGTGGATCAGCCTCAAAGCTATGAGCGCATGCTGGAAGTGCTGGAGAGCAAGGTCATGCCGCTTTTGCGGCGTTTTCCGGCGATCGGGCGGCCTTTCCTCAACACCGACCCCGATACCTATCAGGCAATACTGGCCTGCGAAGAACTTATCGAAGAAACCGAGGAAGCCAAGAAGCGCGCCGAACTACGCGAACACGTGTTCGAAGACTACGTGCTTCTGTACCTTCTGATTGGCGACACGGTGCTGCTCGCCTCCATTCGCCACACCAAGGAAGTCTCCTTCGACTTCGATCACATCTGGGGCCCCGAACGCTGAGCCGCGCCGCGCCAAAGCGCCAAGACTGGAAAGCGTCACGACGCGTTCATCATCCGCTCGACATAGCGCGCGATCAGGTCGATCTCCAAATTGACCTTCGCGCCCGGCTTGAGCGCCTTGAGCGTCGTAACTTCGACGGTATGCGGAATGAGGTTGATGGAGAATTCGCAGCCATCGGCACGGTCGCTGACCGAGTTGACCGTGAGGCTCACGCCATTTACCGTCACCGAACCCTTGTAGGCCAGGTACTTGCCGATCTCCTTCGGCGCGACGACGCGCAATTCGTGCGATTCGCCCACGCGTTCGAAGCGCGACACTTCGCCAAGGCCATCCACATGGCCCGAGACCAAGTGGCCGCCCAGCCGGTCATGCGCGCGCAACGCCTTTTCCAGATTCACTTCGTCGCCCGCGTGGCCGAGTCCGACCGTCTTGTTGAGGCTTTCGCGCGAGACATCGACATCGAAGGCATTCGCGGTCTTTTCGATGACCGTCATGCACGCGCCCTGAATGGCGATGCTGTCGCCCAGTTCGACATCCGCGAGATCGAGCCCGCCTGCCGTGACCGTCAGGCGCACGCCCGCTTCCGGCTCCGCGCCAAGCGGCGTGACTTGGTCGATACGGCCTACCGCGCTGACAATTCCTGTGAACATCGACTGCTTCCTTTAACTTGACGAGCTGACTTGGCCGGACCCACGCGGATCAGCAGGCGTCGGTGGTGACATTTGCCTCGGCGAAACGCGCAAGAATGCGCAAGTCGTCGCCGAGCCGGTCTATACGATGAAACTTGAGATGCGCGCGCGCATCCAGCGTGGCGGGCGGCGCGAAGTCGAACATGCCGGGCGCGCTGCCGAGAAGGCTTGGCGCGAGATACACCAGCAGTTCATCGACACAGCCTTCGCGCAATAGCGAGCCATTGAGCTTGTGCCCGGCTTCGACGTGCAATTCGTTGATGCCGCGATCCGCAAGCGCGATGAGCACGGCAGGCAGATCGACCTTGCCCTGTTCGTTGGGCAGTTCGATCAGCTCCGCGCCCTTCGCACGCAACGCCGCGACGCGCGCGGGATCGGCGTTGGCCGAATGGAAGATCCACGCTGGCGGGCCTTCCAGCATGCGTGCATCGAGCGGCACGTCCAGACGGCTGTCGATCAGAACGCGCTGCGGCTGGCGCGGCGTTTCGACCGCGCGCACGGTCAGTTGCGGGTTGTCCTCGCGCACCGTGCCTATGCCCGTGAGGATGGCGCAGGCGCGTGCGCGCCATGCGTGGCCGTCGGCACGCGCGTCCTCACCCGTGATCCACTGGCTTTCGCCCGAGGGCAAACCCGTGCGGCCATCGAGCGTCGCGGCCACTTTCATGCGCACCCACGGCCGCCGCCGCGTCATGCGCGACACGAAGCCGATGTTCATCTCGTGCGCCTCGTGCGCGAGCAGACCGCAGCGCACGTCGATGCCCGCATCGCGCAACATCACGAGACCGCGCCCGGAGACGGTCGGGTTCGGATCTTCCATCGCGGCGATCACTTTTTCCACGCGCGCGTCGATGAGCGCCTGCGCGCACGGCGGCGTGCGCCCGAAATGGCTGCACGGTTCGAGCGTGACGTAAGCGGTTGCGCCACGCGGGTCCTTGCCGCGCGATCGCGCGTCCTTGAGCGCGCGGACTTCGGCGTGATCCAGACCGGCCGGCTGCGTGAAGCCCGTGCCGATTACTTCGCCGTTCTTGACCAGCACGCAGCCGACGCGCGGATTGGGCGTCGTCGTGTACATGCCGCGCGAGGCGAGCGCGAGCGCGCGCTCCATGTGCGTGAAGTCGGTTTGCGAAAACATCGCGGTCGCCGCGCCCGAGGTTTAAGCCGCGAGCGACGCGAATGCGCCGCGCGCCGCTTCGAGGGTTGCGTCGATCACGGCGTCGTCGTGCGCGCTGGAGACGAAACCGGCTTCGAATGCCGATGGCGCGAAGTACACGCCGGCATCGAGCATGGCGTGGAAGAACGTGTTGAAGCGCCGCGTGTCGCCCTGCGTGACTTCGGCAAAGCTCACCGGCACCTGCTCGGCGAAGTAAAGGCCGAACATGCCGCCGATGGAGTCGGCCGAGAAGGGCACCTTGGCATCGCGCGCGGCGGCGCTCAGGCCATCGACGAGCTTGCGCGTCTGCTTCGCGAGGTCGTCGTAGAAGCCGGGGCGCTGGATCAGCTGCAAGGTCTTGAGCCCGGCCGCGACCGCGATGGGATTGCCGGACAGCGTGCCTGCCTGATACACACCGCCGAGCGGCGCGAGATGCGCCATGATGTCCCGGCGCCCGCCGAAGGCCGCGGCCGGCATGCCGCCGCCGATCACCTTGCCGAGGCAGGTCAGGTCGGGCTTGATGCCGTAGACCTGCTGCGCGCCGCCAAGCGCGACGCGAAAGCCGCACATCACTTCGTCGAAAATCAGGACCGAGCCGTACTCGTCGCAACGCGCGCGCAGTGCGCTCAGGAACTCGGGCGTCGCGCGCACGAGATTCATGTTGCCCGCGACCGGCTCCACGATCACCGAGGCGATCTCCGCGCCGAACGCCGCGAAGGCTTCGTTCAGTTGCTCGACGTTGTTGTACTCGAGCACGGTGGTGTGCTTCGCGATATCCGCGGGCACGCCCGCCGAAGTCGGATTGCCGAACGTGAGCAGGCCCGAACCCGCCTTCACGAGCAAACTGTCCGCGTGACCGTGATAGCAACCCTCGAACTTGACGATGCGGCTGCGGTCCGTGAAGCCGCGCGCGAGGCGCAGCGCGCTCATGGTCGCTTCGGTGCCGCTCGACACCATGCGCACCTGTTCGATCGACGGCACGAGCTTGCAGATTTCCTCGGCGATCTCGATTTCCGCCTCGGTCGGCGCGCCGAAGGAGAAGCCGTGGGCGAGCACGCGCTGCACGGCGTCGAGCACTTCGGGATGCACGTGGCCGAGAATCATCGGGCCCCACGAGCCGATGTAGTCGATATAGCGCTTGCCCTCGGCGTCCCAGAAGTACGGGCCTTCCGCGCGCTCGATGAAGCGCGGCGTGCCGCCGACCGAGCGGAACGCGCGCACCGGCGAATTCACGCCGCCGGGAATGGTTTGCTGAGCGCGTTCGAAGAGGGCTTGATTCTTGGACATGGATGAGGCCTGCACGGTTGTGGATGCGAAATACGCAAGGGACTCGACGCTCCGTTCAAAGTAGCAAAAGCGCGGCGCGCGGTTGATGCCGACGCGCGGTCCGGTGCGAAAAACATGCTTCAAATTGTACCGGAGTCGTCATATTCGAGCGGGTTCGGCCGCCCGCGTCGCCCGGTGCGCGCAGTCCACAGCTTTTCGAGCGCGCCTTCCGCCATCGGCTTGATGATCGTGCCGGAACTCTGCGCGTCCCACGTCTGCACGGAAAGCGGATGCGCGCGCAGTTCGTCGCGCGTGACGACGACTTGCTCGTTCGCATCGACGAGCCAGTCATACACGAAATCGATGCACAGCCGGTATCCGCGCTTTGAGTGCGCATCCGGCACTTCGTAGGGCGCGCGCGTCACATAGCCCGATGCGAACACGCCCTTCGGCTGCTGCGTCACGCGATGCACGAACACGCGGTCACCCGGCAAGAGGCCGCGCGCGGTGCCGCAGCCCCAGACGTCGGCGACGGCTTCGCCTGCGGCCACGCGTCGCGCACAGTCGGGCAGTTCGGGCCACGGCCATTTCTTCGGGCTCCAGATCAGGAGAAACGCGGTCATGGGTCTGACGAGAATAAGTGGATGGCTCAAAGCCGGAGCTTAGCGGATCGACGCGTACAATGGCCTCGCCCGGCGCCGATGCAGCACGCGCGCGGCATCCGCTCTGCACCCTTCGTCTTTTCCGAGTCCAATGCCTGACACCACTGCCCGCCGGCCCGATGGCCGGCTGATTCTGTTGCTCGGCGCGCTCGCCGCCTGCGGTCCCTTGTCGATCGACATGTATCTGCCGAGTCTGCCGTCGCTCGCCGCCGCGTTCGGCACGACGCCTGCCGCCGCGCAAAGCACGCTCACGAGTTTCATGTTCGGCTTCTCGTTCGGCATGTTGCTCTATGGCCCGCTTTCCGACGCCTATGGACGCCGGCCGGTGCTGCTCGGCGGCATTGCGCTGTACGCGCTTGCGAGCGTCGCGTGCGCGGTGGCGTGGTCCATCGACGCCCTCGTTTTCGTGCGCTTCCTGCAGGCGCTCGGTGCGGGCGCGGCTTCCGTGCTCGCGCGCGCCATCGCCCGCGACGCCCACGCGCCCGCCGATGCCGCCCGCGTGCTGTCGATGCTGTCCATCGTTACGTCCATTGGTCCGCTGCTCGCGCCGTTGATCGGCGGGCAATTGCTGCTGTTGGGCGGTTGGCGCGTGGTCTTTGCCGCGCTCACGCTCTTCGGCGTGGCGTGCTCCATCACCGCTTTTCTGCGCGTACCCGAAACCTGGCCGAAGGAAAAGCGCGCGGGCTCCGCGCTCGGCGCTTCGTTCGCGGCTTACGGGCACTTGTTGCGCGACCCCGTCACCTGGGGCCACATGATGTGCGGCGGCATGGCGTTCGCGTCGATGTTCGCGTACATCACGGCGACGCCCTTCGTCTACATCGACTATTTCCATGTGAAGCCGCAGTATTACGGGCTGCTGTTCGGGCTGAATATCGTCGGCATCATTGGCGGGAACGTGTTGAATACGAAGCTCGTCGGCCGCCTCGGCGCGATGAAGATGATCTCCGGCGCGGCCTTCGTCAGCGTGATCGCGGCGCTCGCCGTCGCGCTCGTTTCGCTGACGGGTTGGGGCGGGCTGTGGTCGATCGTCGTATGTCTGTTCTTCGTGGTCGGCGTGGTTGGCCTGCTCGCGGCGAACTGCACGACGGAACTGATGCACCGCTATCCGCGCAACGCGGGCGCGGCCGCCGCTGTCTTCGGTGCGATGCAGCTTGCGCTCGGCGCGCTATCGAGTCTTGCGGTCGGGTTGTTCCACGATGTGTCGCCGCATGGCATGGGCATCGTAATCGGGGTTTGCGGCGTGCTGACTTTTCTCGGGCGTACGTTGGTGCTTCGTTCGCATGCCGCGCCGGTCAAGGTTTGAGGCGCATTGCGCGATTAAAAAACCTCGCCGCCTGGCGAGGTTTTTCGGACTTCGTTCGCGCGTCAACGGTTCGACCTGTCACCCGAGCGGCCCAAGCTTCATCGCCAGGAACGTAAATGCCGCCGCTTCCGCCTGCGCCACGGCTTCCGGCTCCACGCCCGCGCCGTGTCCGCCTTCGCCGGTTTCCTGATACCAGACGTTTTCGTGCCCTTGCGCCTGCATCTTCGCGGCCATCTTGCGCGCGTGACCGGGATGCACGCGGTCGTCCGCCGTCGATGACGTGAACAACGACGCCGGATAATCGACATCCGCCTTTACGTTCTGATACGGCGAATACGCCAGCAGATGACGCAGGTCGTCGGCATCGTCGGGGTCGCCGTATTCGTCGATCCACGATGCGCCTTGCAGCAGCAAATGAAAACGCGCCATGTCGAGCAGCGGCACTTCCGACAGCACCGCGCCGAAAAGCTCGGGCCGCTGCACCATGCACGCGCCGGTGAGCAAACCGCCGTTACTGCCGCCGCGAATGCCGAGCTGCCTGGCCGTGGTCACGCCGCTCGCGACCAGCGCTTTAGCCACCGCGATGAAGTCGTCGAACGAGACTTGCCGCTTTTCGCGCAGCGCCGCCTGATGCCATTGCGGCCCGAACTCGCCGCCGCCGCGAATGTTCGCGACGGCCAACAGCCCGCCGCGCGCGAGCCACGCAATGCCAGTGGTCGAATCGTAATGCGGATCGAGCGCGACTTCGAAGCCGCCATAGCCGTAGAGCAGGCAAGGCCGCGCATCGGTCGACACATCCGCGCCACGACCGATCAGCCAGTACGGAATGCGCTCGCCATCTTTCGCGATCGCGTGATGACGCACCGCCGACATGCCGCTCGCGTCGAACTGCGCGGGCAAACGTGCGAGCAGTTGCCAGGGCGCGTCGCTCGCAAGGTCCGCGAAGTAGAGCGACGGCGGCATCAGAAAATGCTCGACGTGAATGAGCACCGTGTCGTCGCGTTCGCTGTCGATGGAATCGACGTAAGACTGGCTCGCTTCGGGCAGCGCGAAATCGCGCGCGTTCCACGTCGTCTTGTAATCGGCGGGCGGCGCGAGGAGCGTGACGCGCGGCGTGCCGTCGTCCATTTGGCTTGCGATCAGCCAATGCTTCGTGAAGTCGATGCCCGCGAGCACGCGCCTGTCCGACGGCTTGAACAGCACCGTGAAATCGCGCGCGCCTTCGAGAAACGCGTCACGGCGGATGACGAGCAAGGTCCCGCCTTCGTGACGCACGCCGCCTGTCTTCCACGCTTCGCGCGGCGTGACGAACAGCCAGCCGTTCCAGTGCTCGACTTCGACGTGCGACGGCAGATCGTATTGACGCCACGCGTTGGCGGTTTCATCGAGCCAGAAGTGCAGCGTGTCGTAGAACGTGACCGCGCGCGAGGCGAGATGCAGCTTTTCGAGCGGATCGTAATCCGCGCCCGCCGAGACATCGCGACGCTGGCCCTCGAACACCACGGGTGCATCCGCGAGCGGCGTGCCGCGCTTCCAGCGACGCGCCTGGCGCGGAAAACCCGATGTCGTCAACGCGGGTTTCTTGTTGTGCTTGCTGTCGTCCCAGCCGACGTAGCAGGTATCGCGATCGATCCACGAAATGTCGTGCTTGCCGACATCCGGCAGCACGAAGCCATTTTCGATAAAGCTGCGTGCTTCGATATCGAACTCGCGCACCATGCACGCGTCCGAGCCGCCGGGCGACAAGCTGACGAGCGCGCGATCGTAAGTCGGGTAGAGCATGTCGAAGTCGGCGAGCGCCCAGCGCGTGTCGTCGGTTTCGTCGGTATTGAGATCGAGCGCATCGACGTCGAGGATGATCTGCCACTCGGGCGTGCCCGCGAGCCACGCGCTCCACGGCGTGCGCCGCACGATGCCAAGCGGATGCGCTTCGTCCTGCCACGTGTTGTAGCCCCACTCGCCATAGCGCGAGCATGTGACGATGCGGTCCTTCGAGGTGTACGACTTTTCGAGCTGCGAGGCGAGGGCGCGCGCCTCGGGCGTGTTGCCGAATGCGGCTTCGGTGCGGCGGTTCTGGGCATCGACCCAGATTTGCACCTTGGGATCGTCGAGCGATTCGAGACCGATGAACGGATCGGATTGCTGACCCGAAGGCCAGGCGAGAGCGGGTTGCGACGAAAGCAGACTCATGTACGGTGCAGAGAGGTTTTCATATGCCGATTGTGCCTGCTTCTGGCATCGCCCATGGAAATCGGGCTGAAAAATCAGCAAAAACAAAAAAGCCGCGCATGTCGCGCGGCTCTCTACGAACGAAGACGAAGCCTGAAACTCAGGCCAGCCGGTCTTCCGTCTGCGGGTCGAACAACACAGCCTTCGACACATCGAACAGCAAAGTCATGTTCGAAGCCGGTTGCGGGTTCGACGCCGGGTGCACGCGCGCCACGATACGCTTGCCGTTCACTTGCGCGAAGAGCAGCGTGTCCGGACCGGTCGGCTCGATCACATCCACCAGCACGTCGATGGGCTGCATGCGCGCGTCGTCCGCGTTGTGGGCGTTGCGCGCGTCGGTGATACGCTCCGGGCGCAGCCCAAGAATCACGTCCTGGCCGACCTTGCCGCGCAAACGGCTCGCTTCGAACGGCAGGTTCAGCACCTTCTTCGTCACGCCCGTGTCGATCTGCAGGCCGACGCCCGAACCCGCTTCCACCAGTTTGCCGGTGATGAAGTTCATCGGAGGAGCGCCGATAAAGCCCGCGACGAACAGGTTCGAGGGCGAGTCGTAGATTTCTTGTGGCGCGCCGAACTGCTGCACGATGCCGTCCTTCATCACCGCGATACGGTCGCCGAGCGTCATCGCTTCGATCTGATCGTGCGTGACGTAGACGATGGTCGTGCCCAGACGCTGATGCAGCAGCTTGATTTCCGAGCGCATCTCGATACGCAGCTTCGCGTCGAGGTTGGACAGCGGCTCGTCGAACAGGAACATGACGGGATCGCGTGCGAGCGCACGGCCCATTGCCACGCGCTGACGCTGACCGCCCGACAACTGACCGGGCTTGCGGTCGAGCAGATGACCGATCCGCAGCGTCTCCGACACGCGGTCGACGATCTTCTTCTGCTCGTCCTTCGGCACCTTGCGGATATTGAGGCCGAACGAGATGTTCTCGCGCACGCTCATGGAAGGGTAGAGCGCGTAGGACTGGAACACCATCGCGATGTCGCGGTCCTTCGGCGAGAGATTGTTGACCGTCTTGCCATCGATCATGATGTCGCCGCGCGTCACGGTTTCGAGACCCGCGATCATGTTGAGCAGGGTCGATTTGCCGCAACCCGAGCCGCCGACGAGAATCAGGAACTGTCCGTCCTCGATGTCGATGTTGACGCCCTTGAGAACCGGCACCCCGTTCGGGTAGGTCTTGTACACGTCACGGATGGAAAGGCTTGCCATGTGAATCCTCTATGTTTGTCTTGGCCGGAAAGGGATCGCGAAAATGGCGATCAACCCTTCACCGCGCCGGCTGTCAGGCCGCGCACGAAATAGCGTCCCGCGATCATGTAGACGAGAATCGTCGGCAATGCCGCGATGATCGCGCCCGCCATGTCGACGTTGTATTCCTTCACGCCCGTGGATGTGTTCACGAGGTTGTTGAGCGCCACCGTGATCGGCATCGAATCGACGCCCGAAAACACGATGCCGAACAGGAAGTCGTTCCAAATCTGCGTGAATTGCCAGATCAGGCACACCATGAAAATGGGCAACGACACCGGCAGCAGGATCTTCGTGAAGATGGTGAAGAAACCCGCGCCGTCGATGCGCGCCGCCTTCACCAGTTCAGCCGGAATGCTGACGTAGAAGTTGCGGAAGAACATGGTCGTGAACGCAATGCCGTAGATCACGTGCACGAGCACGAGGCCCGAGGTGGTGTTAGAGAGGCCGAGCATGCCTTGCAGCCGCGCCATCGGCAGAAGAATGGCCTGGAACGGGATGAAGCAGCCCACGAGCAGCATGGTGAAGAACGCATCCGCGCCACGGAAACGCCAGTGCGTGAGCACATAACCGTTGAACGCGCCGATGATCGACGAGAGCAGCACGGCCGGAATCACCATGCGCACCGAGTTCATGAAGAACGGCTGCATGCCGTCGCAACGCACGCCGGTACAAGCTTCCTGCCACGCCTTGACCCACGGCGCGAAGGTGAAGTGCGTGGGCGGCGTGAGCAGGTTGCCGGTACGAAGCTGATCGAGGTCCTTGAAGGACGTCGAGAGCATGACGTAGATCGGGAACAGGAAGTAAAGCGCAAACAGAATCAGCACCGCATAAATGACGGTGCGGCTGATCGTCATCTTAGGCTGCATTGCGGGTGCTCCTCGATTCCAGATACATGAGCGGCACGAGCACGGCGACGACGGTGGCGAGCATCATCATCGACGAAGCGGCGCCTACGCCGAGTTGGCCGCGATTGAACGAGAACGTGTACATGAAGATGGCGGGCAGCGACGACGACGTGCCAGGACCGCCCGCCGTCAACGCGACGACCAGGTCGAACGTCTTGATGGTGATGTGGCAGAGAATCAGCAGCACGGAGAAGAACACCGGGCGCATGCTCGGAATCACGATCTTGCGGTAGATGGTCGGCAAGCCCGCGCCGTCCATCTGCGCAGCCTTGAAGATTTCGCTGTCCACGCCGCGCAGGCCGGCGAGGAAAAGCGCCATCACGAAGCCGCTCGACTGCCACACCGCCGCGATCACGACGCAAAAGATCGCCTTGTCCGGATTGCCGAGCCAGTCGAACGAAAAGCTCGTCCAGCCCCAGTCGTGCAGCACTTTCTCGATGCCGAGGCTCGGGTTGAGAATCCACTGCCACGCCGTGCCCGTCACGATGAACGAGAGCGCCATCGGATAGAGAAAGATCGCGCGCAGCGCGCCTTCGTTGCGGATTCTCTGGTCGAGCAGGATGGCCAGAAAGAGACCGAGTCCGACGCAGATTGCGATGAACGGAATGCCGAACCAGCCGAGATTGGCGGCGGACGTCCACCAGACGTCGTTGTCGAAGAGTTGCCGGTATCGGTCGAGGCCGGAGAACTCGTAGCGCGGCATGAGCCGCGAATTCGTGAGCGACAGATAGCCCGTGATGAGGATGAACCCGTACACGAAGATCAGCGCGATCAAGATGCTGGGAGCAAGCACCAGCTTCGGAATCCATCGATCGGCAAGCGCCGCCGTCGCGGACGCGCGGCGAGGCTGATGCGGACGTTTTTCCGCGGTACCGCTTAGGGAGGCAGTCACAACTCGACTCCTGGTAATGCGCCGGCGTTTGGATACGCTTGTTTGTGCGCGTGAGCCAATGGCTTTGCTTCGTATGGCGTTTGAGCGCGTTCGAATGCTTGAAGCGGCCCGCGCGCAGGTGCGCCACGGGCCGCCGTTACGGCTTGCTTACTTCGTCTTCGCTGCGTTCGAAAGCGCTTGCACCGCGCTCTTCGAGTCTTGCGACGAGTTCATGAACTTCGTGACGACGTCGGTGATGGCGCCGGCGGTGGCATCGCCCTGAGCCATGCCGTGAGCCAGCGACGGCACGTAGCCGCCACCCTTGATCGCCGCTTGTTCATCCGAGTACGACTTCTTCGCGCAGTCGTCGAATTTGTCCATGTTCACGCCGAGACGAACCGGAATGGAACCCTTGTTCAGGCTGAACTGTTCCTGGAACTCCGGCGTCATGATGGTCTTCGCGAGCGCGAGCTGGCCCGGCGTCGCGGTCTTCTGGCCCTTCTGCTGGAAGAACACGAACGAGTCGACGTTGAAGGTGTAGGCCTTCTCCGTGCCCGGCACCGCGGCGCAGATGTAGTCCGTACCCGACTTCTTGTTGGCGCCGGCGAATTCGCCCTTCGCCCAGTCGCCCATGAACTGCATGCCCGCCTTGCCGTTGATGACCATGGCCGTGGCGAGGTTCCAGTCGCGGCCGGTGCGGCCGTTATCGAAGTAACCCTGAATCTTGCGCACGGTGTCGAACACCTGAACCATCTTGTCCGAGGTCAGCGTCTTCTGATCCAGATCGACGATGGCCTTCTTGTAGAAGTCCGAGCCTTGCGACAGCACGACGTCTTCCCACAAGGTCAGGTCTTGCCACGGCTGACCGCCCATGGCGATCGGCATGATGCCCGCGGCCTTCATCTTGTCGGCGACCTGGAAGAACTCGGCCCAGGTGGTCGGCACCTTGCCGCCCGCCTTGTCCAGCGCAGCCTTGTTGATGTAGAGCCAGTTCACGCGATGCACCGAGAAGGGCGCGGCGACATAGTGGCCGTCTGCGTGGATGATCTTGTCGATTTCAGGCGGCAGGTTCTTCTTCCAGTCGCCGGCAATGGAATCGATCGGCACGAGCACGCCTTGCTCCGACCATTCCTGGATCAACGGACCCTTGATCTGTGCCGCCGACGGCGCGTTGCCCGAGATCACCTGAGTCTTGAGCGCGGTCATCGCGGCAGCGCCCGCGCCACCTGCGACGGCGAAGTCCTTCCAGGTGTAACCCTGCTTCGTCATGTCGTCCTTGAGCACGCCGACTGCCTTGGATTCGCCGCCCGACGTCCACCAGTGCAGCACGGAAACCGCTTCGGCAGCTTGAACCGCCGACGCCGTCGCGCCGCACAGAAGACCTGCGGCGCACAGCGCGCCCATGAGCTTACGGACTTTCATTGTTTATCTCCTCCAGACACCTAACAAGAAACGATTGGCTCCTGATGTCGCCAGGAAGCGCGGTTGGAAAAACGGGCAAAACGTGGATGACCGGGGAATCGGCGGTGTCGCAGAAGAACGCGCGTGCAGCGGTGAACGAGGACGCGCGAAAGCCGGCGGTACCGATTGACGGCCGCACGGCTCTCAAGAGACGAGTGGGTTGAATCGCAACGACAGTCTCCTCTTTTGATTTTTGCTGACAGACAAAACGCGCTCGGGCCATTGAAAGCAGCGATGCGCGGAGTCCGTTAACATGCGCTCAGAGACGCCCTAGGGAAAACACTCATCTTCTGATTGACAAGCCATTTTTTTCCCGGATGACATTTCCTCTTGATTTGAATTGTAGTTAAACTACAATTCAGTGTCAAAAAAAATTTTATCGGACTACGGGCGCCTTCGTGCGCTTCCTCACCGACATCAGTGAACCGTCCTGGAGACTCATGCAAAGCGACTCGAATTTCACTTTCGTTCTCTTCGGCGGGACCGGCGACTTGTCGATGCGCAAAATTCTCCCCGCGCTCTTCGAGGCGCATCGCGCGAACATGCTTGCGCCCGCCGGCAGAATCGTCGCGGTGGCGCGCGGCGCGCAGGAACCGGGCGAATATCTCGCCTGGGTCGAAGAGCACGTGAAGCCGCATGTATCGAAGAACGGTCTGGACGAAGCCGCGTGGCGCAGTTTTCTCGAGCGCATTCAATACGTGCAGCTCGACCTCGGGCGCGCGGAAGACTTCGTCGTATTGCGCGATGTCATGGCCCAGTACGAAGGCACGCGCGTGTTTTATCTGGCCACCGGACCGTCGCTGTTCGTGCCGATCTGCCGCGCGCTCGCGGACGTCGGCCTGAACCAGAACGCGCGCATCGTGCTCGAAAAGCCGCTTGGCTACGACCTCGAGTCGTCGAACGCAATCAACGACGCCGTCGGCGAAATCTTCCAGGAAGAGCAGATCTACCGGATCGACCATTACCTCGGCAAGGAACCGGTGCAGAATCTGCTCGCGCTGCGCTTCGGCAATGCGCTCTTCGAGCCGCTGTGGCGGCGCGAATGGGTCGAAAGCATTCAGATCACCATTGCGGAAGAACTGGGCGTGGAGGCGCGCGGCGACTTCTACGACAACACCGGCGCTCTGCGCGACATGGTGCAGAACCACTTGCTGCAACTGCTTTCCATCGTGACGATGGAACCGCCGCACTCGATGGATTCCGACTCCGTGCGCGACGAAAAGCTGCGTGTGCTGCGCGCACTCAAGCCCGTGGATGAACGCGACATCAGCCGCGTCGCGGTGCGCGGTCAGTATCACGCGGGCGTGATACGCGGTGCTGCCGTGCCGGCGTATGCAACGGAAAAGGGTGTGCGCCCGGACAGCACGACGGAGACCTTCGTCGCGCTGAAAGTTGAAATTGAGAACTGGCGCTGGGCAGGCGTGCCGTTCTTCCTGCGCACGGGCAAGCGGCTCGCGGACCGCGTCGCGGAAATCGTCGTCAACTTTCGCGCGGTGCCGCATTCGGCGCTCGGCGCGAACGCCTTGCGCGCGGGCGCGAACCGTCTCGTCATCCGCTTGCAACCGAACGAAACCATCAGACTATATTGCCTTGCCAAGCAGCCCGGCGAAGGCATGAATCTCGCGAGCGTTCACCTCGACCTCGCCTTCGATCAGTTCTTCAAGGAAGGGCAGATGGAGGCGTATCAGCGTCTTTTGCTCGATGTGATCCACGGTCGCCTCGCGCTCTTCGTGCGGCGCGACGAGCAGGAAGCGGCGTGGCGCTGGGTCGAACCGATCCTGAACGCGTGGGCCCAGCCGATGAGCAAGCCAAAGCCTTACGCGGCTGGCACGTGGGGACCGGCGGCATCGAGCGCGATGCTGGCGCAACATGGCACGTGCTGGCTCGAAGAAGAGAATTGATGGCGTCGCGCGGTCGCCTGGCGGCAGCGCGAAACAACATAAGCAAGCTATAAGCAACCGCTCGGGGCATCGAAAAAGAGCGGGTCGACAAACCAGACAAGCAGGAGGAGCAGTGATCGAGCTTCGCACTTTCGACGATCCGCGCGCCCATTCGGACGCGCTGGCGAACGCCGTCAGCGACGCGCTGAAGGCAACGCTCGCGGCAACCGCGGCCACGCAAACCCCTCACGCAACGCTCGCCGTTTCCGGCGGTTCGAGCCCGCGCCCGTTTCTCGCGGCGCTTTCGCACGAGCCGCTCGACTGGGCGCATATCGACGTGACGCTCGTCGACGACCGCTGGGTGCCCGACACCGATCCCGACAGCAATTCGCGCTTCGCGCACGAAACGGTGCTGCAGAACGCGGCCGCGGCGGCGCATTTTCTGCCGCTCGTGGATGTCTCGAAGCCGCTCGAAGCGCATGTCGCCGAACTCAACGCCGACCCGCGCCGCCATCTGCCCGATGTCGTCGTGCTCGGCATGGGCGAGGACGGCCACACGGCATCCATCTTCGCCGACGCGCCCGAATGGGACTTCGCCATTTCGACGCAGGACCGCTTTGTCGCGGTGCATCCGGGCAAGGCGCCGCACGCGCGCGTGAGCCTGTCGATGTCCGCGCTCAAGCAGGTGAAGCAGTTGTATCTCTTCATCTCCGGCCAGAAAAAACTCGACGTCTTGAACGCGGCGCTTGCCGCGCCGCAAAAGAACGCCATCTCGACCCTGGCCAACGCAGAAGGAGTGAAGCTCGATGTCTACTGGTGTGCATAGCAAGGCCGCGCCCGCCGCGAACCAGCACGCCGACGGACCGAGATTGCTCGCCGACATCGGTGGCACCAACGCGCGCTTCGCGCTGGAGACGGGCCCCGGCGAGATCGGGCAGATTCGCGTGTATCCGGGCGCGGATTACCCGGGCATCGCGGAAGTGATGCAGCAGTATCTGAAGGACACGAAGGTCGCACGCGTGAATCACGCGGCGATTGCGATCGCCAATCCGGTCGACGGCGATCACGTGAAGATGACCAATCACGACTGGAGCTTTTCGATCGAAGCGACGCGCCGCGCGCTCGGTTTCGATACCTTGCTCGTCGTGAACGACTTCACCGCGCTGGCCATGGCGCTGCCCGGTCTCACCGATGCGCAGCGCGAACAGGTCGGCGGCGGTTCGCGCCGGCAAAACAGCGTGATCGGTCTGCTCGGGCCGGGCACGGGCTTGGGCGTGTCGGGCCTCATTCCCGCCGATGACCGCTGGATCGCGCTCGGCAGCGAAGGCGGTCACGCCACGTTTTCTCCGTTCGACGAGAACGAAGACCTCGTCATGCGCTATGCGCGCCGCAAGTTTGCGCATGTCTCGTTCGAGCGCGTGTCGGCGGGGCCGGGGCTGGAGCTGATTTACCGCGCGTTCGCGGAGCGCGATGAGATAGATGTCGCCGAGGATTTCACGAGCGCCGAAGTCACGAATCGCGCGCATGCCGGCGAAGCGCTCGCGCTCGAAGCGGTCAACTGCTTTTGCAGCATTCTCGGCACGTTCTCGGGCAATATCGCGGTGACGTTGGGCGCGCTCGGCGGCATCTATATTGGCGGCGGCGTGGTGCTCAAACTCGGCGAACTCTTTCACAAGTCGCCGTTTCGCGCGCGCTTCGAGTCGAAAGGACGTTTCTCGCAGTATCTGTCGAGCATTCCGACTTACATCATCACGGCGGAATATCCGGCGTTTCTCGGCGTCTCGGCTATTTTGTCCGAGCAGTTGTCGAACCGTGCGAATAGCGGTTCGTCGGCGGTGTTCGAGCGCATCCGCCAGATGCGTGACGCGCTCACGCCGGCCGAGCGGCGCGTGGCGGATCTCGCGCTGAACCATCCGCGTTCGATCATCAGCGATCCGATCATCGATATCGCGCGCAAGGCGGACGTGAGCCAGCCCACGGTGATTCGTTTTTGCCGCTCGCTCGGCTGCCAGGGGCTGTCGGATTTCAAGCTCAAGCTTGCGACCGGGCTGACCGGCACCATTCCGATGAGCCACAGCCAGGTGCATCTCGGCGACACCGCCACCGATTTCGGCGCGAAGGTGCTCGACAACACCGTGTCGGCCATTTTGCAGCTGCGCGAGCATCTGAACTTCGAGAACGTGGAGCGCGCAATCGAGATTCTGAACGGCGCGCGGCGTATCGAGTTCTACGGGCTCGGCAATTCGAATATCGTCGCGCAGGACGCGCACTACAAGTTTTTCCGTTTCGGCATCCCGACTATCGCTTATGGCGATCTGTACATGCAGGCGGCGTCGGCTGCATTGCTCGGCAAGGGCGATGTGATCGTGGCCGTGTCGAAATCGGGCCGCGCGCCCGAACTGCTGCGCGTGCTGGAAGTGGCGATGCAGCAAGGCGCGACGGTCATTGCGATCACGTCGAGCAACACGCCGCTCGCCAAGCGCGCGACGGTGGCGCTGGAGACGGATCACATCGAGATACGCGAGTCGCAACTCTCGATGATCTCGCGCATTCTGCATCTCGTGATCATCGATATTCTCGCTGTCGGCGTGGCTATTCGCCGTGCCGCGCCGCAACCGGGCGCGACGCTGAGCGAGACGGTGGCGAAGGCGCGTGAATCGAGTGATGATGATGCGGCGGCCGTGCTGGATTGGTTGAGCCACGGGGCATCGGGCGCGGCGCGGGAGTAGGGTGCGTCTTGTTCGATTGAAAAAAGGCGCCGAAGAATGAACTGCACCCCAAAAGTTGGACATCGATCCAGCCTTTGGGGTGTTTTTCATGGAGGCGCTTTTTCGTATGCGGCTTTGTCGGCTTGACGCTGCGAACTCCGTTTTCAAAAGCGTCGCGAGACTAGCCGAAGCGCTCGAAGCCGTACGGCGCTCTTTTTGAGAGTGCGCGCGAAGTCGCTTTCTCACATACAAGACGAAGCAAGGCTAGCGCGCCTTTTCAGGACGATGCGATGCTTTTTTACGGCACCGCATCTCAGCTTTTCACTCAGAACGAGTGCTGAATTCCCGCATACACGCCAGTTTGACTGCGCCCGGGCAGCGGGTTGTCCGTTCCAGGCGACGACCCGAAGTCGTTGGCATTCAAGCCGTAGTTCGCTGTCTTACTGTTGCGCACGGTGGCCACTTGCAGATCGAGCAACGTGCGTTTGGACAAGCTATACGAGCCGCCCAGCGAATACATGGTCGCATTGCCCGCACCGTTGTTGCCGTTCACGTGATACACCGCCGCGATCAACGCCGCGGCTGGCGTGGCTTGCCACGTCACACCGCCCCATTCGTGATCGAGCGTGGTCGGCTGACCGGGCAACTGGCCCGTCATGCCCGACGAACGGATTGCCTGATACGCGCCCTGAATCTTGAACTGGCCGAGGAACACGTTGACCATCGCCGTGTACTCGCGCGAGTAGGAGTAGACGCCGTTGCTGTCCGCGTAACTTCCGCCAAGCGTGCCGTTAGCCGGATTGCGGATTTCATCGTACAGACCGCGAATCTGGAAGAGCGGGGCCGTATAGGTGATCGCGGCACCGGCCTCACGTCCCTGCTTCGTCGAACCGTTGCCGTTCCAGCTAGTGGCGTTCGACAGCGCGTACTGGCCGTAAAAGTCGAAACCCGCGATCTTCGGCGACTGATACGAAACGTTGTTGCTCGATTGCGGCCGGTTGCGACTGCGCACCAACGATGCCGACGACCAGTTCGACTGGCCGAACGGATCGAAGTCCCACACGCTGTTCGAGATGAACAGTTCGCGGCCGAGCAGGAAGGTGCCGTATCGATCGTTCTCGACACCGATCGTCGCCCAGCGATTGAAGATGCCGGCGGTCGAACCCGACCCGTTCATGGTGTTGAAGCTGCCTTCCAGATGGAACACGGCGCGATTGCCGCCGCCGAGATCCTCTGCGCCCTTCATACCCCACAGGCTCGTGCCCCAGTCGCCGCTTTCGGCCCTGAAGCGATTGGCCGATCCCGTTCCGGCGGCGTTTTGCACGCCGTTCATATATTCGAGGCCCGCGTCCAGACGGCCAAACAGCGTGACACTGCTCTGCGCGAAACTCACGGCGCTAAATGACAACAAGGCGGCAGCCGCGATCAAAGACTTCTTCATCATCCCCCAACACTCCTTTTTGAATTCAAACTACAGAACCGAGCAACCGATCCTCACCTGTTGCATGAAGATCAATCGTCAGATGTTTGAATTTTGAAGGAGAACTACTTTTTTCGAATCCAGCTTTTTGTCGTTTTGTTTGTCAATCTGATACTTAATGTCGCGAAGGCGAGCGCATTCATCGCCCCAATAAAAAACGGTGCGATACCCTTTCGGGCACCGCACCGATACGCGCCTCTCGCAGCAGCGTGAAAACTCGATGAAGCTTTTTTCTTTGTTCAGCCTCGTTGCTTAGAACGAGTGCTGGATGCCTGCATACACGCCAGTCTGGCTGTGTCCCGGCAGCGGATTGTCCGTTGCCGTTCCCGTGCCGTAGTTGTTGGCGTTCAGACCGTAGTTCGCGGCCTTGCTGTTTTGCGCCGTTGCCACCTGGATGTCCAGCAAGGTGCGCTTGGACAGGTTGTACGAGCCGCCGATCGTGTAGATGTTCGCGTTGCCGGCGCTGTTGTTGCCGTTCACGTGATACACCGCCGCGATAAGGGCTGCAGCCGGCGTGGCTTGCCACGTCACGCCACCCCATTCGTGGTCGAGCGTGGTCGGCTGGCCGGGCAACTGTCCCGTCATGCCGGACGAGCGGATAGCCTGGTAAGCGCCCTGGATCTTGAACTGACCGAGGAACACGTTGAACATCGCCGTGTACTCGCGCGAGTAAGCGTAGACGCCGTTGCCGTTGCTCTGATCCGCGTTTGCCGCGCCGCCGTTGACCGCGTTGTACGCACCGCCGAGCAGACCGTTGCCCGGGTTGCGGATTTCATCGTACATACCGCGAATCTGGAACAGAGGCGTCGTGTAGGTGATGTAAGCACCACCTTCGCGGCCTTGCGGCGTCGTGCCGTTACCGTTGAAGTTCGTCGCGTTCGACAGCGCGTACTGACCGTAGAAGTCAAAGCCCGCGAACTTCGGCGATTGGTACGAAATGTTGTTGCTCGATTGCGGCCAGTTACGACCACGCACCAGCGATGCCGACGACCAGTTCGACTGGCCGAACGGATCGAAGTCCCACACGCCGTTCGCGATGAACAGTTCGCGGCCCAGCAACAGCGTACCGAACTGGTTGTTGGCGACACCGACGGTTGCCCAGCGATTGAAGATGCCGTTGTTGCCCGGGCCCTGACCCGTCATGGTGTTGAAGCTGCCTTCCAACTGGAACACGGCGCGATAGCCGCCACCCAGATCTTCGACGCCCTTCATACCCCACAAGCTCGTGCCCCAGTCGCCGCTTTCCGCGCGGAAACGGTGGGTGGAACCGGTGGCCTGGCCTCCGGGACCTGTGCCTGTCGGCACGCCGTTCATATATTCAAGCCCTGCGTCCAGGCGACCATACAGCGTCACGCTGCTTTGAGCCTGAGCCACCGCGCTGAACGTCAGCAGTGCTGCTGCCGCGAGCAAAGCTTTCTTCATCATCTCCTCCAACCCTGTCAATAAATGGAACCCAAGTGCTGCCGTGTGGTTCGATGCGAGCGCATCCAACCGGAAATCGTTTTTGGAGGAAGGACACGCAAGGGCGATGATCCTCGTGGGCGAGTCGCGCTTCGTGTGCGCGATGCCGACGCCGATCCGTCGATGGGCGTCTGCCTCCGTTTTCTTATCTTTTGAAGTAAAACTACTTTTTTTGCGGTTCGTTTTGTTACTTTGAGTAGCAATCTATCAAAATACGTCATGAGCGCCAAAGAAATTTGACGTTTTGCAAAGGATTGTGTCAAAAACGCAATGCCTATGTGGTAGGTGTACTACCCATAGCTTGGGAAATCGCCCGCAAAGCCTTGTGGCATAAGGCTTCAGTTGTGGAGCGCGTCTGGAGTCGGGTTTCACGCCTATTGACGGACGTGGACGGCAGCGCTAGTGCGAGAAAAGCTTACCGATAAGGCATGACCCGCTTGGCGAGGGCGAAAAAAAAGCGCCTCACGGGCGCTTTTAGAAAGGAAGGGAAGGGGAAAGGACTTACTTGAGACTGCCAGATAGAAACTGCTTGAGCCGCTCGCTCTTCGGGCTGCCGAACACGATATCCGGCTGGCCTTCCTCCTCGATGCGCCCTTGATGCAGAAACACCACGTGATTCGACACATTGCGCGCGAAAGCCATTTCGTGCGTTACGACGACCATCGTGCGGCCTTCCTCGGCAAGCGTCTGCATCACCTTCAACACTTCGCCTACGAGTTCCGGATCGAGCGCGGAAGTGGGTTCGTCGAAGAGCATGACATCGGGATGCATGGCAAGCGCCCGCGCAATCGCCACACGCTGCTGCTGGCCGCCCGACAAATGCGACGGATACTGCTTCTCCACGCGCGGCGCGAGGCCGACCTTCTCCAGATAGGTCCGCGCGCGATCCTCCGCTTCCTTCTTCGTGAGCCCGAGCACGTGCACCGGCGCTTCCATGACGTTCTCGAGCACGTTCATGTGCGACCACAGGTTGAAGTGCTGAAACACCATCGACAGCTTGGAGCGCATTTCGCGCAATTGATTCTGGTCGGCTACCTTCAGCGCGCCGTGCTTGTCCTTCAGCGTGCGCAGCTCGGCGCCATCGACGAAAATGCGCCCTTGGTTTGGCTGTTCAAGGAAGTTGATACAGCGCAGCATCGTGCTCTTGCCGGAACCCGACGAGCCGATGATGCTGATGACATCGCCCGCATTCGCCTTGAGGGAAACGCCTTTGAGCACTTCATTGCTGCCGTACTGCTTGTGGATGTCGTCGACGAAAAGCTTGTGCATCTTGGAATTCATGAACGGGTCCTTGCGGCTCAACAGCCCACTTATTTGCCTTGAGGCCGCAGGTACGCGAGCCAGCGATACTCGGCGCGGCGAAAGAGCCACACGAGCGCGAACGAAATGACGAGATAGAGCAGGGCCGCAATGCCGAACGCCTCGAACGACTGATACGTCGCCGAGTTAACATCGCGGGCAATCTTGAGAATGTCCGGCACGGTCGCCGTGAACGCGACGGTGGTCGCGTGCAGCATGAGGATCACCTCGTTGCTGTAGTACGGCAGCGCGCGGCGCAGCGCCGAAGGCAGAATCACTCGCCGATACAGCGTGAACGACGACATGCCATACGCGCGCGCGGCCTCGATCTCACCGTAGGGCGTCGCCTTGATCGCGCCGGCGAAGATTTCCGTGGTGTACGCGCAGGTATTGAGCGTGAAGGCGAGCAGCGTGCAGTTCATGCCGCTCTTGAAGAAGTCGGCGAGCAGCATGTGATCGCGCACGACCTGCAGGCTGTATAGGCCCGTGTAGCAGAGCAGCAACTGCACATAGAGCGGCGTGCCGCGAAACACGTACGTATACAGCCACACCGAACGCGAGAGCAATTTGTTCTTCGAGACGCGCGCAACCGACAGCGGTATCGAAAGACAAAAGCCGAGGCCGATGGAGATGACCAGCAGCCACATCGTGATCGCGAGACCGGTGATGCGGTAGCCGTCTGTGAAGAGGTAGTTCTTCCAGTATTCCTGGATGATTTGGATCATGGATTCCGCCGTTCTTTTTTAACCGACAGGCTCTATCAGAGGTCAGCCTTGCGCACGCCGATGGAATACCGCCGTTCGAGCCAGATCAGCACGAAATTGGAGATCGTGGTGATGGCCAAGTAGATCGCGCCGGCGAGCAGCGTGAAGAAGAAGAAACGCATCGTGCCCTTGCCGGCGTCCTGCGAGGCCTTGACGACATCCGCGAGACCGATGATCGACACGAGCGCAGTCGCCTTGACCATCACCTGCCAGTTATTGCCGATGCCGGGCAGGGCGAAGCGCATCATCTGCGGAAACATGATGCGCGTGAACGTCTGCCAGGGCGTCATGCCGTAAGCCGCACCCGCTTCGAGCTGGCCGCGCGGCACCGAGAGAAACGCGCCGCGAAACGTCTCCGTGAAATACGCGCCGTAGATGAACCCGAGCACGAGAATGCCGGCCAGGAATGGATCGATATCGATTTGATCCCAGCCGAGGGCATCCGTCAGCAGATTCAGCCAGATCTGGATGCTGTAGAAGAGCAGCAGCATGAGCACGAGATCGGGCACGCCGCGTATCAAGGTCGTGTAGACGGTGCCGACGCCCGAGGCGATTCGATTCTTCGACAGCTTCGCCGCCGCGCCGATCAGCCCGATCACGAAGGCGAACGCGAGCGACAACACCGCCAGCTTGACGGTCTGCCAGGTGCCCGCGAGGATCAGCGGACCGTAGCCTTGCAACATGGTGGTTCCTTGTAAAGGTGCCCGACGTGCCGGAAACTGCGAACGTGACGCGCGCCGCGCGCGGGGTTCGGGCTCCGGGAGATGACGCCTTTGGTGCGCGTATTCTAGGTGGCCAAAATTGGCGGTCGCCGTCGGCGGACGCCGAAAGACGCGCCTTCACGGGCTTTCCCGACCGGCTCTGGCCACAGGGCCGCCTGAAAAGCGCGGTATTTTACCCGAAGCCGGAAGATGCGCGGGTGAGAAGCGGAGGCATCCGATTACCCTCATGCGCGAGACGGTGTAGTGCCCGCGTGCCCGTTGTTTGACGGGGTGGACGCCCTTACATTCTGTCCATCGCATTTCAACGTATTCAACGGGAGCACACATCATGTTCGAGATTCGCCGCAGCAGCGAACGCGGTCACGCCAACCACGGCTGGCTCGACTCGTACCACAGCTTCTCCTTCGCCGACTACCACGATCCGGAGCACGTCCACTTCGGCGCGTTGCGCGTGATCAACGAAGATCGCGTCGCGGGCGGACAGGGTTTCGGGACGCACGGACATCGGGATATGGAGATCGTGAGCTACGTGCTGGAAGGCGCGCTGGCGCACCGCGACAGCATGGGCAACGGTTCGACCATCCGCCCGGGCGACGTGCAACGCATGAGTGCGGGAACGGGCGTGCGGCATAGCGAGTACAACGGTTCGCCCAGCGAGACGGCCCACTTTCTGCAAATCTGGATCATTCCGGATGCACAAGGCAACGCACCGGGCTACGAAGAAAAGCGTTTCGGCGATGAGGAAAAGCGCGGCCGTCTGCGTGTGATCGCCTCGCCGCAAGGCGATGAAGGCTCCGTAAAAATCGGCGCCGACGCGCGCATCTTCGCGGGCCTTTTCGACGGCGCCGAGCGCGCGGACTTCGATGTTCCCGCTGGCCGGCGCGTGTACGTGCACGTGGCGCGCGGCGCGGTTTTGGTGAACGGCGAAGCGCTGAAAGCAGGCGATGCCGCGAAGATCGAGGATGTGTCGAAAGTCACGGTCGAAGGCGGTGAAGGCGCGGAAGTGCTGTTGTTCGATCTGGCGTGAGGTCGACGAAGGGTGATTGGGCGCTGCGGATGCTTCGCGCGGACGTTAAGTGCCCGCGAGCCGTTAAGCAGAAGATCCATGCAACGCAAAGCCGCGAAGCGCCCAAAGCGCCTTGCGGTTTTTTTTCAACGTGCAACACCGCGTCTCAAGCTAAGAGCAGCATGATGCTGCCAGCTCGCGCGAACGCAGAGCTTGAACATAAGCGCCCGCCGTCCGTATCACGACGGCGGGCATCGCTCCACGAAACTCAGGGCTTCGTCGTACCCGAAGCGCCAGCCGGCGCGCCGGCGCCCGGGCCGCCGTGCTGACCATCGCGCTTGCCCCAGCGTTCGTGCATCTTGTGCTCGTGCTCGCGCATCTTCGCAAAGTGCTTCTTGAGCGCCGTGCTCACAGTGGTCTTCTGCTGATCGTTCAGCGAGTTATAGAAGTTGAGCCATGCGGTCGTGGTGCCTTCGCGCAACTGCTGGTTCTGCTGCTCGATCTTCTGATGCGCCGCGTTCATGGCGTTCAGGTCGAGAATCGGCTGCTGCTCCAGCGACTTCATCTGCTCGTGCATCTGACGGTGGCTCTCGCGCATCGCCTGACGGTTCTGCTTCATGGTGTCCTGCGCGGTCTGCCAGAGCTTTTCCTGATCTGCGTTGAGCTTGAGCTGGCTATGAAGCTGCTCCATCTGCTTCTTCATGCGCTCTTCCATGCGATGACCGCCAGGGCCACCAGGACCGCCGGGGCCACCCATCATGGCGGGACCGCCGGGCGGCGGCGCGGAAGGCGCGTCGCTGGTGGCGGCATAAGCCGTGGCGCCGAATGTCAGTGCAATTGCAGTGGCGGCGGCAGTAAGAATGCGATATTGCTTGCCCATTGTGAGACTCCCTGATTGATTGTCGATGCCGAAACGTCGAAGCCGCTTGCGACGGTATTTCCGAGAAGGTCGTCCAGGCTTTTGCGCTTGTCGGTGAGACACAGCGTAGAGGCTTGCGCCGCGTGGCGTGTTACGACACGGTCGCTGCTTATTACGCAGGTTTACGCGATGCTTTCGCGGTAACACCCCGTAACCCTTTACGGCATCCTTGCGGGCAAACGGTTACGTCTCACGCGCTAAACTTCAGCCCATGACTACGCAAATACTTGTCGTCGACGACGACGCCGAACTGCGCGACCTTCTGCGCGACTATCTGGTCCGGCAGGGCATCGAGGTTTCGGTGCTGCACGACGCCGGTTCGCTGGAACGCCGGCTGGAGCGCGAGCGCCCCGATCTGATCGTGCTCGACTTGATGATGCCGGGCGTCGACGGCCTGACCGCGCTCAGAAAGCTGCGCGCATCGGGCGACGACATCCCCGTCATCATGCTGACCGCGCGCGCGGACGACGTGGACCGCATCGTCGGTCTCGAACTCGGCGCGGATGATTACCTCGGCAAGCCGTTCAATCCGCGTGAATTGCTTGCCCGCGTGCAAGCCGTGCTGCGCCGCCGCCGCACCATTCCATCGGCCGCGCCGGAACAGCGCGAGCCGTATTCGTTCGGGCGCTTCAGGCTCGACTTCCAGTCGCGCACGCTGCAACAGGACGACAGGCCGATCACCTTGTCCGGCAGCGAATTCGCGCTTCTGAAGATTTTCGTCAACAACCCTATGCGCACACTGACGCGCGAGCGTCTGCTCGAACTGCTGCACGGGCCGGAATACGACGGCACCGACCGTGGTATCGACGTGCAGGTGTGGCGTCTGCGGCGCATTCTGGAAAGCGATCCATCCGCGCCGCGTTTCATTCAGACGGTGCGCGGGCGCGGCTACGTGTTCGTGCCGGACGGCGAGCAAAATGCGCCGGGCAATTGACACGCTGTTCGGGCGGCTGGTCGTCATCGTCATCGGCATGCTGGTGCTGTCGCATGTCGCTTGGTTCGCCATCATCCGCTTCGAGCGCGACAACGTGCAGACGCGTTTTGCCGTCGAGGAAACCGCATTTCTCGTCGATGCCGTGCGTCAGCACATGGCCAACACACCCGATCAACCCTTGCCGCCGCGCGTGCGCATCTTTCCGCTCAACAGCCCGGAAGTGCCCCGGACGCCCGACGAAGACACGCCGCCGCCGCTCGCTCATTTCATCGAAGACCTGAAAGACCGTCTGCCGGATGGCACCGATGTTCGCCTGAACGAACCCGGCGCGCCGCCCAGCGTGTGGGTGCATGGCGCGAAGGACGCCGGCTGGATCGTCGTGCCGGTGCAGCCGTTGCGGCCGCCGCGCTCCCGCGACCGCATGCTGCTGTGGCTCGCGCTCATTTTCTCGACCGCCGTACTCGCCGCGCTCTTCGGCGCATGGCAGTTGCAATATCCGTTGCGCTCGCTGGCGCAAGCGGTCGGGCGTTTCGGTCGCGGTCAGCCGACGCCGCCCGTTCCCGAACGCGGCCCGCGTGAGCTGCGGCAACTGACGCACGGCTTCAACCAGATGGTGCGTGAAGTCTCGCAAACCGAGAACGATCGCGCGGTGATGCTCGCAGGCGTCGCGCACGATCTGAAGACACCGCTCGCGCGTTTGCGTCTACGCGCCGAGATGATGGACGACGCCAAGGTGCGTGATGGCGTAGTGCGCGATGTCGATTCCATGGCGCATATCGTCGATCAGTTCCTGGTGTTCGCGCACGACCGGCCAGATGGCAGCGAGCCCGTTTCGGTCGATCAGCAGTGCGAGAAGATCGCGCGGACGTATCGCGCGGTGTCGCCGACCGCGGAACCGGTTCGGCTCGACCTGGAAGCCGGGCCGAATTTCGTGCTGCCCGCGGCAACGCTCGACCGGCTCTTGTCGAATCTCCTCGATAACGCGCATGCCTACGGCGCGGCGCCCATCGTCATTGCGACCCGGCGCGCGGCAAAGGGCTGGGTGTTGACCGTCTCGGACCACGGCAAGGGTATCGCGCCGGACGATCTCATCAAGGCGAGCCGGCCGTTCGTGCGGCTCGATCCGGCGCGCGGCGGCAGCGGACATAGTGGCCTCGGTTTGGCTATCGTCGAACGGCTCGCACGGCGCGCGGGCGGGGAATGCGAGGTCGGCAATCAGCCTGCGGGCGGGTTGCAGGTGGTCATGACGTTCCCGTTCGATGTCGCCTCGCAGCCGACGAGCGAAAGGCGCGTGGGAGCGCAGCATGAGGAGCGTGCTTCTCTTTGAACCGCGCACGTCGGCTTTCGTCGCGCTGAAAACAAAGCGCCTCCGCATCGAAACGGAGGCGTTTTGTTTTGCGCCAATGTCTATGGAACGATGTTTCAGTGTCGGGCCGTGTTCGTGTGTAGCTCGAAGTAGGCCAGACGATGCTCAACGTCCGAAGCGTTGAACCTGCATCGAGAAAGCAAAATCGCCTCCGAATCAAAGTCCGGAGGCGTCTTTACTAAACCCGCGTCAATGGAACAACGTTTCAAGGCCAGGCGGCATTAATCCATGCCCCACGTCAATCAAACAACGTTTCCAGCGCCGAGGCCGCTTCACTATCCACGGTGTTGTAAGTCACCGTCGAAGCCTCGAAGATGTAATGCGTGGTGTATTTGCCAAGCCGCGCGAGAATTTCCTCCTGAATGACTTCCGGCGCAAGCGCGATCTTCAGAAACCATGTGGTCGAAGAAAGGCGCGTCTGGAACGAGCCGTACTCGGCCAGCAATTGGTCGAACGTTTCAGCGTCCTGATCGCGGCACACGATGACCAGATTTCCCTTCATGCATTTCTCCCGTGACGGCGGCGTCATTCGATATTGAACGTCGATGATACCTGCCCGCCGTCGAGCGCGACGAGATGCCCTCCCAAGCCATGCCGCGCTTACTTACCCATCAGCGAGTTTTCGGGATAGCGCGCGGGCGGCGGGGGATCGGCCGGGCGCACTTCGCTGCGGTCGCGACCACGCGATTTCGCCTCGTAGAGCGCGAGATCGGCGCGAGAGAGAATCCATTCGAGCGCATCGTCGGCAGCAAGTTCGGTAATCCCGATGCTTACCGACAACACCGCCTCGTCGGGAAGATGCGCGCAATGCTCGTGATGAAAGCGCTTGCGCAGCCGCTCCAGCACGGCCTGCGCGTCCGCCAGCGCGGTCTGCGGCAGCAGGATGCCGAATTCCTCGCCGCCGAGCCGGCCGACTGCATCGCTCGGACGCAACTGCGCGCGGCACACTTCGGCGAAGTGTTCGAGCGCGCGGTCGCCGGACGCGTGTCCGTAACGGTCGTTGATCTGCTTGAAGTGGTCGAGGTCCGCGATGGCGAGCGACAACGGCGTGCCGACCGAGCGCGCGAGTTCCACTTCGTGGCGCAGCGTGTCGAGAAAGTAGCGGCGCGAGAGGGCGCCGGTGAGCGCGTCGTGGCGCGCTTCGGCCGACAAGAGCGTATTGGCCGATTGCAACTGCTCGGCGAGATCGCGCGTCGCGCGATGCAGACGGCGCTCGCGTGAATACGAGACGGCGATCACGATAGCGAGTGTCACGACGCCGAGCATCGTCAGGAACACCAGCACGCGGTCGCGGCTGTGATTGCGGCTGATCTCCGGCCAGCTCGTGAGCGGATGGACGATGTGCGCCGACAGCCCCGAATTCAGCCCGGTGCGCTCGTCGTAGAGCGCGGGCACGCTGCTGCCGTTGGTCGCGTAGAAGGTTTCCGCGAGCGTCGGCGCGAGCCAGTGCTCGGCCGCGCGCATCTGATCGCCGACATGCGCGACGCGCAACGGCGGAAAGTCCTCGCGCCGGTAATGTTCGAGCCGCTCGCGCGGCGTCATTTGGGCGACGGGCGCATCGGGCATGGCCTGATACTCGAGCGCGCCGTCGTGCGCCATCACCACGACGCCGTTTTCATCGGTGACGAAGGTGCCGGCCCGCGACACCCAATGCCGCAACCGGTCGATGCTCACCTTGGCGATCACCGCGCCCACGAGGATGCCGTCGTCGTAGATCGGCGCGGCGATGTAGATGCCCGGATCGCCCGAAAGCCGCCCGACGCCGTACATCTCGACGAAGCCGCCGAGCAGCGCCCGCGCGACATAGCCGCGCGCGCTCATCTTGTAGCCGATGAAACTGTTGTCGTCCGCCGAATTGCTCGATGCAATGCAGTAGCCCTGGTCGTTGATGAGCCAGATGGAATCGAGGCCGGAGAAGCCCTGCGCGTCATGGAGGAACCGGTTGACCTTCGCGAGATTGGGACGCGCGGTCCATTCGGCGCGCCGTTCGCTTTCCGAGCCCGCGGGGTTCGAGGCATAATCCCGCGATTGCGCGAGCGCATGCTGCATGAGTTCGACCTGTGCGAGCGTGGCGGGAATGGCGCGCGACATCGCGAGATCGCTTGCGATGACCTGCGCCATGTTGTCGACGATGGATGCCGCCATTTGTCGTTCGGTGCGCACCGTGCCCGTCATTTCCTGCTGTACCATTCGGTCCGACAGCAAGCCGGCCGCGATCCAGCACGCAAGGCCGAGCAGCGCGAATCCGAGGAGCGCGATCAGTCGGTGCAGGAGGGTCTTGTTCATCGCGTTCTCGGCTACGCTGGCTCACGCCGCGCGCGGATTCAAGCGAGAACAGCCGGGCAGACGGGCGTTCGGCTTCGGGGCGGCGTAGTGCATTGCATCGGCGCTCATTATTGTTAGTGATAGCCACGATTGGACGATGTTTTTCGCCGCCCAGCAAGCGCCTTGTCTCCACAGGCGGCGTCTACCCAACACAGGGTAAGCACGGGCGGTTCGGTTCTTGCGTTATGTGTTGCCTTCGTCGCTGCTCGTACGCACTCCCGGCGTGGTTTTGGTCGGCCTGCTCCTCGGCTTGGGGCAGAGGTTAAGTCAAAAGAAAGCCAGATTATTCAGAATGCGGATGCGACGGCGACCAAGCGTTTATTTTGCCTCCGTGGCGCCGAAGAGCAAATAGAAACATCACACGAATGACGTGGCTGAGCGCCGAAAGATTGTGACTGTCACGAAACTTGGTGTAGTGTCGCTCGGTTCCGCACAGCCGGTACGCACTGGTTAAAGAGTGACGGCTGCCTGACGTTATCCATTTGCTGGTTTTCTGTGTCGTCTGTCAGCTTTTGGACGGGCAGATACGTTGAGCATGCGGGTAGCGCGACGGATTCCACGAGAGTCGACGATCAGGCAGTCATCGATCACGAAGGCGTCTTGCCCGCGCGACGGCTTGCCGTCATGAGCACTATCCCGCGCCTTGCGCGGTTGGAACAAAGCCTTACGGGGAGGGCGTTGCATGGAATTTGGTTTCAATCTGAACCGCACGGCGAACGCGTCGGTATGGCGGATCTTGCCCAATCGCTGGGACTTCGTCGCGTTCCCGATGATCATCTGCATCATCGCGCTTGCCGCTGTCGGTTTCCACGAGACGCTCGCGCCTATTTCCACCCTGCAGACGCAGGCGATCTCGCTCGACCCCGGCAATCTCCCCGAATACGCGCTGCGCACGACCTTGCGCATGCTGCTCGCCATGGTCGCCTCGCTCATCTTCACGCTGGTTTATGGCACGCTCGCGGCGAAGAGCCGGCGCGCGTCGGTCGTGCTGGTGCCGGTGCTCGACATCCTGCAATCGGTGCCGGTGCTCGGCTACATCTCGTTTACCGTCACGTTCTTTCTCGCGCTTTTTCCCGGGCGCGTGATCGGCGCGGAGTGTGCCGCGATTTTCGCCATCTTCACGAGCCAGGCGTGGAACATGACCTTCAGCTTCTACCAGTCGCTGCGCACGGTGCCGCGCGATCTGGATGAAGTCTCGCGCGGCTTTCACCTCACCAACTGGCAGCGCTTCTGGAAGCTCGAAGTGCCGTTCTCCATGCCCGGCCTCATCTGGAACATGATGATGTCGATGTCGGGCGGCTGGTTCTTCGTCGTCGCCTCCGAGGCCATCACGGTGGGCAACCGGAGCATCGTGCTGCCGGGTATCGGCGCGTATCTGGCCGCGGCGATCGGCGAGCGCAACCTCTCCGCGATCGGTTGGGTGATTCTGGCGATGACCGTCGTTATCCTTGCCTACGATCAACTGATGTTCCGTCCGCTTGTCGCGTGGGCAGACAAATTCCGCATGGAGAACACGAGCTCGGGCAACGCGCCGGAATCGTGGCTGCTCGATCTGATTCGCCGCACGCGGCTGATCCACCGGTTGCTGGTGCCGGCCGGATGGCTGTTCGCGAAGGCCGCGCGCTTCCCGATTCGTCTGCCGTCGCTGCAAGGCGTGAAGCTGCCGTTGCGCGCCACCGTGCCGTCCACGCGCACCGGCGATATCGCCTGGGGCGCGGCCGTGCTGCTCGTCACGGCGTTCGTCACGTGGAAGGTGGTCTCGTTCGTGTCGACAGGCGTCGGCTGGAGCGATGTCGGTCACGTGTTCGTGCTCGGCTTCATCACGCTGATTCGCGTGGTCGTGCTGATCGGCATTGCGTCGGTGGTGTGGGTGCCGGTCGGCGTGCTGATCGGGTTGCGCCCCGCGCTCGCCGAGAAGATGCAGCCCGTCGCGCAGTTTCTCGCGGCGTTTCCGGCGAACCTGCTGTTTCCGGTGTTCGTCGTCGCCATCGTGCGCTGGCATCTGAACCCGGATATCTGGCTTTCGCCGTTGATCGTGCTCGGAACGCAGTGGTATATCCTCTTCAACGTGATTGCCGGGGCATCGGCGTATCCGAACGATTACCGCGAGGCCGCGGCCAACTTTCAGATTCGCGGTTGGCAATGGTGGAAAAAGGCCATGCTGCCAGGCATCTTCCCGTACTACATCACCGGCGCGATCACGGCATCGGGCGGCGCGTGGAACGCGAGCATCGTCGCGGAGGCGGTGTCGTGGGGCAAGACGAGCGTCGTCGCGCACGGGCTCGGCGCGTATATCGCGCAGACCACTGCGGATGGCGACTATCCGAAGATCATCCTGGGCATTGCCGTGATGTCGCTTTTCGTCACGCTGTTCAACCGATTGTTGTGGCGCCCGCTGTACGCCTACGCCGAAGCAAGACTTCGACTGGATTGAGGACGAGTTCCGATGCAGAACACCAAGAACACGCAAAACCCCAACACGCCGGGCGCATCGCGCACGACGGGCACGCCGGCGCCCAGCGTGCCCGGCACGCCGCCGCGCCTGGGCGCGGAAATCCTGCGCGTGCAGAACGTGAGCCGCGGATTCAACAAGACCCAGGGCGAACTGCTCGTGCTCGACGACGCCAACCTCTCGCTGCGCGAAGGCGAGATAGTCGGTCTGCTCGGACGTTCGGGCTCGGGTAAATCGACGCTGTTGCGCATCATCGCCGGACTGATCGAGCCGACTGCCGGCGACGTCACTTATCTGAACGAGCCCTTGCGCGGACCGGCGAAGGGCGTCGCGATGGTGTTCCAGACGTTCGCGCTGTTCCCGTGGCTGACCGTCATGCAAAACGTGGAAGCGGGTCTGGAAGCGCAGGGCGTGGCGGCGCGCGAGCGGCGCGAACGGGCGTTGGCGGCCATCGACCTGATCGGGCTGGACGGTTTCGAGAATGCCTATCCGCGCGAATTGTCGGGCGGCATGCGGCAGCGCGTGGGTTTTGCGCGCGCGCTCGTCGTCGATCCGACCTTGCTGCTCATGGACGAGCCATTTTCCGCGCTCGACGTGCTGACCGCCGAGAACTTGCGTACCGACTTGCTCGACTTGTGGACGCAAGGGCGCATGCCGATCAAGTCGGTGCTGATCGTCACGCACAACATCGAGGAAGCGGTGTTCATGTGCGACCGCATTCTGGTGCTGTCGTCGAATCCGGGCCGCGTGATGGCCGAGATCAAGGTGCCGTTCAAGCATCCGCGCAATCGTCTGGACCCGGCGTTCCGGCGTCTCGTCGACGACATTTACGCGAAGATGACCGCGCGGCAACTGGATGAATCGAAGAAGAAGGGACTCGAGCTCGGAAGCTGGCTGCCGTCGGTGTCGACCAATCTGATGGCGGGTCTCATCGAAACGCTCGCGGCGGAGCCGTATCACGGTCGCGCGGACATGCCGGAAATTGCGCGCACGCTGCATCTCGAGGTCGATGAACTCTTTCCGGTGGCCGAAGTGCTGCAGCATCTCGGTTTCGCCGACGTGCGCGAAGGCGATATTTTCCTGACGCCGCAGGCGCGCGTGTTTGCCGAATTCGGCACGCAGGAGCGCAAGATGATGTTCGCCGAGCATCTGCTGCGGCACGTGCCGCTGGCGGCGCGGATCAAGAAGGTGTTGAACGAGCGGCCGGGGCATCGCGCGCCGCGCGTGCGCTTCGAGCAGGAACTGGAAGACTTCCTCTCCGACAAGGCCGCGCAGGAAACGATGGATGCGGTCATCGACTGGGGTCGTTATGGCGAGATCTTCTCGTACAACGATCAAACGGAGATGCTGAGTCTGGAAGACGTGGAGGCTTGAGGCTATTGGTGGTTTCTGCGGGAAAGGCGCGGTGGCCGGTCAGGACGCCGCGTTTTTCTTTGGGGCTTTGATCATCACGTCGTGCTGGAGGCAAGTGAGAACGCTGAAGGTCGAGGCAAGGAGAAGCGAGGACTCGCCACGCCTTTTTCGAAAGTAGCAGGCGCACGGCAACGGTCAACGAACGGCGCGGCAGGGTCGCACTGCACTGGCCCGCCAACATCAAGCCATCGCCAGAATCGAAGCCAACAAAAAAGCGCGGACTCGCCGCGCTTCTTGTTCGAAGCCTCGAAGCAAAAAAAGCGGTTCCGCTGCCTCCCCGCCTACTGCAGATTCCCCCACCGCTCGACCGCCGGTTCCGCCGAAGCCCACTTCCATCCCTCGGTTTGCTGACACGCCGTCGCGATGAACCAGTCTTCATGCGAACTCGGATCGTCGCCATCCGCCACGGAGAACGCGAATTCCTTGCAGCTCGCAAGCGCGCTCTTGACCTCGCGCAGCACTCGCACCTGGCCGTGGCCATTTTCCACCGGCAAGGTGTGCTTGACCTTCCAGGGTCGCGTCTCGCCGATGTCCGACATGCCCGCCGTCACCGCGATGGCAACCTGCTGATCCTGATGCAGAGACTTCGTCACGCGCTTCACGACTTCGTCGGTCGCGGCCTGCACCGCAATGCCGACGCCCAGGCCGATAGCCGGATTGGTCGTCACCGCGCCCGTTGCCACGCCCGCGAGCGCACCGCTTGCCGCGCCAATCGACGCGCAGCCGCTCATCGCGACGCACGCCGCCGCGAAAGCCGCGATGCAGCCAAGGCGCAGCGTCATGGATACCGCCACGCGCTCCGTCATTGCAGCGAGCCCCAACGCGGCGTCGCCGGTTCGGCCGATGCCCACTTCCACTTGTCGCCATCGCGGCACACGGATGCCACGTAGAACGCGCTGTCGGCGGCACGGTCTTTGGTCGCGTCGCGATCGACGGAAAAGACGATTTCCTTGCAGTCGAGCGTACCGCTGCTGATCTGGCGGCTCACTGTCACGCGGCCTTTCTCGTCGTCTTCGATAGGCACCGAATGCACCGAGATCCACGGCGCCACCGAGCCGACGTCGAGCGGGCCGGCGACCGACGCGATCTTGTCCTGCGTGTCCGTATGCACGATGCGCTGCGAGTACTGCACGCCCGCCCGCGCCGCCGCCACCGCGCCAAGACCGATACCAGTGGCGACCGCGGCGTTGCTCGTCACCTTGCCCGCGATAGCCGCACCGGCGATACCGGCACCAGCCGTCGCGCCTTCGCTGTAGAGGGAATTGCAGCCGCTGAGACTCACGCAGGCGATAGCGCCCGACACGATCGCGGCAAGCGCGGCGGCGCGCTTGCCGCGCCATTCAACCCTGATCTGCATGTTGCTGGTTTCCTTCGTCTGCCCAGGCGCCGTGAGCCAGGCTGCGAATCTCCTTGAGGAATCGCCGCCAAAGCCCCGCCACGTAAGAATGCGCGACACGTGCATGTCGCGAGCTTCGCGCATTTTGAAGCATGCTTCTAATTACCGCTTCGAGAAAATTGCAAGAAATTGCAAGCAGCGGGAACGCGTTGCTCAACGCCCCATAAAAAAGGCGAGAACGCTTTCACGCACTCGCCTTTTGTTCGTCCGTGACCAACGGACGCTCAACTTTCGTTGCTGCCGCCGGAAGGGGCTTCGCCTGATTCGGTGTCCTCGTTTTCATAGGCGCCAAGGCGGTTGTAGAGCGTCTTGAGACTCACGCCCAGCGCTTTCGCGGCACGACGCTTGTCGCCGCCGCAATGCTTGAGCGTGCCGAGGATGATCTGCTTCTGCGCATCCGCGAGCGGCGTGCCGACCCAGACGTTCATCGCATCGCCCTGAGTGACGGGCTTCTTCACGCGCGATGCCAGATGCGGATGCGCGATCTCCACGGTCTTCTCCGCGAGAATGAACGCGCGATACACCGTGTTCTTGAGTTCGCGCACGTTGCCCGGCCACGAGTAGGTGCGCAGCACGTCGAGCGCGCGTTTGCTGAAGGCCTTGCTCGTGCCCTCCTGCGCGTTCATTTCGGACAGAAAATGCTGGGCGAGCAGTTCGCGGTCCGAATCGCGTTCGCGCAAAGGCGGCGCGCGCAGCGGAAACACGGCGAGCCGGTACATCAAGTCCTCGCGCAAGCCGTTTTCCTTCACGGCGGCAATCGGATCGCGGTTGGTCGCGGCGATCACTCGAACGTCGGAGCTGATGAGATCGTTGCCGCCGACCCGAAAGAACGTGCCGGTTTCGAGCGCGCGCAAGAGCTTCACCTGCCGCACGGGCGACATCTCCGTCACTTCGTCGAGAAAAAGCGTGCCGCCATTCGCGTGTTCGAAGTAGCCGATACGTCCCGATACCGCGCCCGTGAAACTGCCTTTTTCGTGACCGAAGAGTTCCGCTTCGATGAGGTTGTCGGGAATCGCGCCGCAATTCACGGCAATGAACGGTGCGTCCTTGCGCGCGCTTTTATCGTGGATGGTCCGCGCGACGAGCTCCTTGCCGGTGCCCGACTCGCCGATGATGAGCGCGGTCGCATCGGTGCCGGCGACGCGTTCGATCTGCGTGTACAACTCCTGCATCACGGGTGATGAGCCGTACAGCAGTCCGTACGATCTCAAGCCCGGCACTTCCCCCGCATTGCGCTTTTTCTGCGCGGCTGTATCGCCGACGGCGATGGGCGGGTCCAGATCGGTTGTCGCCATGTGTGCTGATATGTCCTGAGTTCTGCCAATATGGTTGAGCGGATGGCGGCCAGGCATCGGTCAAGCGTGGTGGCGCATGTCGATGCGCGCGAGCGGCGCCAAGCATGCGAACCGGCCGCGTTAGCTGAGTTTCGGCTCGATGCCGCCAGTTTCGGGCGTTTCCTGGCAGCAACACGTCGCTTGATTTGACGCCAAGCAAGCTCGCGATCCATTCGTACGATCGCTCGTCAGGCGGGTCGATGTTTTCCGTAGACGGACAAGTCCATCTCATAAACGCTATTTAACCATTCGCAACGACTTTGCGGCAACGTGCGGCGTTCGGCATCGCCCAATTTGTCTGATTGGCACATGTGCGTCGCGTGACTTCCGGCAAGGTTCTCGCTCCGCTCGGGGAATTTACACGTCTACAGCGTAATACTTACCCGGTTTCGTGATGGCTCGCGCGGACCGCTTCGGGCAGAACATTTCCTGGACGCCGTCACAGATGGCTGGCATGAAAGCTGCAAGGACGAGTCATCCTTATTCGAACAAGCTCGCAGCAAGCGGTCGGTGTGCATCGCGACTGCGAGCGGACGGCAGCGAGAGAGGTAACACGCATCATGGACGATACGCTCGACTTCGACACCGCCACGCGCGACGGCAATATGGTCGGCAACTTCGGTGGCAACGCCAGCAAGCCCGTGCGGCCGACGCGCGGCGGACAGGAACTCGCGGTGCGCGAGCCGATCGACATTTACCATTGGGCTCTGGTCGCGCTGGTGACCGCGCTCATGTGTGCCGTGCTCGGTTACGCGGCGGGCACGCCTGCGCTTTCGCGTGCGGCCAACGTCACGAGCGCCGTGTTCGGCGTGCTTGGCGTCGCGTTGATGGCCGGCGGCGTCCTGCGCAATCTGCGCATGCGTTTCACGATGCACGGTGTGGCCAAGGCGCTCGCGGGCGCTGAAACGCATTGAGATACGCAAAGCTTCAGACTTTACCCCCACATTTCTAAGGCAAGGACCTGATTTCATGACTGAGACGACTGTCCAGCTTGCGTTGGGCAAGCAGAAAATTATCGAAGACATCAAGGTGCTGCTCAACGACTCGGAAGAGTTGTTGCGGCTCTCGGCGTCGCTGCCGGGCGAGGGCGTCGATGCCTTGCGCACGCGCCTTCGCGATCACGTCGATTCGGCGCGCTCCGCGCTCGAAGACGCGCAAGCGAGCGCGCAGACGCGTTACAAGACCAGCGTCGAGTGCACCGAAAAATATGTGCGTGAAAATCCGTGGCAATCGCTGGGTATCGCGGCGGGCGCGGGCTTTCTCATCGGGCTTCTGGTTGTCCGCTGATCGAAGCGCGCTGAATAGACAAGAGCGCGCGTCGGCGAAATCAAGGCACAAACAGCGATTTAGATAACCAAGGGAGAAAACGAGATGGCACGTCCTTCAATCGGAATTTTCGGGGCGCTGTTCGCGGTGGGCAGCGTGCTTGCATGGAAATGGGCGCAATCGCGCGATGCCGCCACACGTCGCACGGCCCGCGATCTGCACCGTTGGGAAGACGAGGGCGGCAAGGTGCTGACGCCGTCGAGTCGCTTGCCCGCGCCGCATGAGGTGAATGGTCACGGCGTAGGCGGCACGGCAGACGCCTGGAATTTCCCGCGAAGCTGACGCGCAGTAGTCCACAACCGTCGTTCCATTGCGAGCGACGGAGTGCTGCCGGAAGGCGTTTTCATCACCGCCGCGTTAGAACGAACTCCGCGCACGCCCGACCGGCGTGCGTTTTTATGTCGATAAACCTTTATAATCAACGAATATCCGCCATAAGTTGCCTAAATGGAAAAACTTACGGCTGACAGACCCAAGCGTACAGCGCATCGGAAATTATTCTATTTCTCGCGCTTTTTGCGTCATGCACTTCAAGCTCGAGCCACAACGGGCGCATGACCGAAAGCCGCACCGGCCCGGGCAGTCCACCGTGTCATCGCCCGGAGAAGACCACGCCGCACCTGGCGTGTGACCCTGAAAACGCTTTGGAAATATCGAGACGCAATGCCACATGTATTGATTGTCGATGACGATCCCAGTACCCGCGAGGCGCTAGCCGCGATCATCGGCGAAGACGGACTGACGACAGCCACGGCAGGCGACTTGCGCGAGGCGCGCATCCAGCTCGTGCGGCAGACGCCGGACGTCGTGTTTACCGACCTCAAGCTGCCCGACGGCACCGGCGTCGATCTGTTCGAGGATCTGGACCCGCGCTCGGGCGTCGAGTTCATCGTCATTACCGGCCATGCGACCGTCGAGTCCGCGGTCAGCGCACTCAAGATGGGTGCGGCGGATTATCTGGTCAAACCCATCAACATGCAGCGCGTGAAGGCGATCCTTTCGCGCCTGCCGCGCGCCGGCGACCTGAAAGCGGAAATCGGCACCTTGCGTGGCGAGTTGCGCCGCATGGGCCGCTTCGGGCTGATGCTCGGCAATTCGCCGGCCATGCAGACGGTCTACGATCAGATCGGCCGCGTGGCACCGACGGCAGCGTCCGTGCTGCTGATCGGCGAGTCCGGCACCGGCAAGGAAGTCGCCGCGCAAACGCTGCACGAGCTGAGCCTGCGACGCAAGCACGCGTTCATCGCGGTGAATTGCGGCGCCATTTCGCCGAACCTGATCGAATCCGAAATGTTCGGCCATGAACGCGGCTCGTTCACAGGCGCGGACCGGCAGCACAAGGGTTATTTCGAGCGCGCGAACGGCGGCACGCTGTTCCTCGACGAAATCACCGAGATGCCTATCGAGCTTCAGGTGAAGCTGTTGCGCGTGCTCGAAACCGGCATGTTCATGCGCGTCGGGACCACGAAGGAACTCGAAACGGACGTGCGCCTGATTGCCGCGACCAATCGCGATCCCGAGCAGGCTGTGCTCGAAGGCAAACTGCGGCTCGACCTGTATCACCGCCTGAACGTGTTTCCGATCAACCTGCCGCCGCTGCGCGAACGCGGCACGGACGTCGAATTGCTCGGGCAGGCGTTCCTCGACGAACTCAACTCGCGTTACAACACGAAGAAGGTGTTTCCCGCCGCCGTGCGTGAAATGCTCGCGTCCTACAACTGGCCCGGCAACGTGCGCGAGTTGAAGAACTACGTGCAGCGCGCGTACATCATGTCGGGTACGGATTCGGATAGCACGGCCACCGTGCCGCTGCAGATTTCACTGTCGCGTCCTTCTGCGGGCACGGCGGTGACGATTCCCTTCGGCACGTCGCTCGCGCAGGCTGATCGGCAGCTCATCCTCGCGACGCTCGAACAATGCGGCGGCGTGAAGACGCGGGCGGCGGAAATTCTCGGCATCAGCCTGAAGACGCTGTACAACCGGCTCGTCGAATACGGCGAGGATGCCGCTGGCAAGGCAGCCGTCGGAGAAGGCGGAGACCTTTCTGACGCGGATAGCGAAAATACCTGAACGTCGCTTATCTTTAGACAAAACATTGCCCGCTGCTTGCAAAGCGCGGGCCTTTTTATTTGTCGCATGCGGATTCAGCGCCGATAATGAAGCGGAGTCCTGGCGCGAGGTAGGCGGAAATTGGAAGAAACAAGGGCATAGGCCTTGCTGACCTTTGACTGCCATCCACGCGCGGGAAACCGCAAGAAAACGGAGCGTGGATGCGGCGATTACGATCACAAGACCGCAAGGAGCCTGACATGCCCGATTTCGCATCCGATAGCGCTCGAATCAGCGCGCAGACGCCCCAGCCGCCGGACCCGCCCGTGACGCCGCCCGATCAGCCGCCGCCCACGCCGATCCCGCCCGACACGAATCCCGATCCGACTCGCGAGCCGCCCGAACAACCGATGCAGCCCATTGGCGACCCGCCGCCCGGACCGAACGAAGCGCCGCACGTGCAATAAGGGAATTGGCGGACTTTCGACCATTCACTGAATCTGTGCAGGCTTTGAATAAGTTTCCATCTCGAAGGTAGGGATTACAACGTAGCCAGCAACGATGACCGGCGCTGCAAGCAGTGTCCGGTCGATTTTTCTAGCAAAGATGCATTGCGACAAGATCGGTCCGACGCCGCCGACGTCATTTTCGACGGCCTTCTTCTCTGGAGGCATTGATGAGGCATCCCGCACTCCGACGCTCCGCGCGTCACTCTTCCAAGCGCGAAGCACGCGCTGAGGCGGCTAAAGCCGCTGGTGGCGAAGCCGCGCCGGCACCGCCGATCGAACACGATCCCGCCAGCCAGAACCGCCCCGCACCTGACGCTCCGCCCGACGGCGAGCACAATCAGGGCGGCGTGCGCCGCGAGGGAATCGACTATCAGCGCGACCTGGGTTCGGAGCAGGATTCCTGATTTCACCGCCTTCGTTTCCTTCGACGAAAGAGCAAAAACTTCTACGCGGCGACTTCTTACCGCGTGTCCGATTTCGTTCGTAACACTTGGATACGAATTTTCATCCTGCCCGTGTCTCAAAAAGGCACGGCTCTTGCATATCTTCAGCCGCCAATTCGAGCAAGCAACGACAACTGAGAGGTGATGCTGTAATGAGCAGATTGATCGTGGTTTCGAATCGCGTCGCGCCGATCCAGGAAGGCAAGCCCAGCGCGGGCGGCCTTGCCATCGGCGTTCTGGATGCGCTCAAGGAGACGGGCGGCGTATGGTTCGGTTGGAGCGGCGAGATCGTCGGTGAAGCGGCTGACCCTGTCATAGAGAAAAACGGCAATGTGACGTATGCCACCGTCGGCCTGACGCGCCGCGATTACGACCAGTATTACCGTGGTTTTTCGAACGCCACGCTGTGGCCGACTTTCCACTACCGCAACGACCTGTCGCGCTTCGATCGCGAGGAATACGCGGGCTATATGCGCGTGAACGCGGGACTCGCCGCGAAGCTCAAGACGCTCATCAAGCCGGATGACATCATCTGGGTACACGACTATCACTTGCTGCCGTTCGCGCAGGAGTGCCGCAAGATCGGCATCCAGAATCCGATTGGCTTCTTTCTGCACATTCCATTTCCGGTGCCGGAAGTAATGCGGACCGTGCCACCGCACGAGGAACTGATTGCCGGCATGTGTCAGTACGACGTCGTGGGCTTTCAGACCGATGCCGACAAGCAGTCCTTCACCGATTACGTCGAACGTAGCGGGCGTGGTCATCTGAGCGAAGACGGCATGTTGCAGGCCTTCGGCCGCATGCTGAAAGTGGGCGCGTATCCGATCGGCATCTATCCGGACGCCATCGCCAAGGCAGCGGATCAGTTCTCCAACCGCAAGCAGGTCAAGAGCCTGCGTGACAGCATGCGTGGCCGCAAGCTCATCATGAGCGTCGATCGGCTGGATTATTCGAAGGGCCTCGTCGAGCGCTTCCAGGCTTTCGAGCGCCTTTTGCTCAACGCGCCGGGCTGGCATGGCCGCGTTTCGCTCGTGCAGATCGCGCCGCCGACACGCTCGGACGTGCAGACATATCAGCGCATTCGCCAGAACCTGGAAGGCGAAGCGGGGCGTATCAATGGCCGGTTTGCGCAACTCGACTGGACGCCGATTCAATATCTCAACCGCAAATACGAACGCAATCTGCTGATGGCGCTTTTCAGGCTTTCGCAGGTCGGATATGTCACGCCGCTGCGTGACGGAATGAATCTCGTGGCGAAGGAATATGTCGCGTCGCAAGACCCGGCCGATCCGGGCGCGCTCGTGCTGTCGCAATTTGCCGGCGCGGCAGATCAACTGCCGGGCGCGCTCGTCGTCAATCCGTTCGATCTGTCGCAGATGTCCGAGGCGCTCGAACGTGCGTTGTCGATGCCGCTCGCCGAACGCCAGGCGCGTCACGCCGACATGATGGCGCCGCTGCGCGAGAACAATCTGTCCGTGTGGCGCGATTCGTTCCTGTCGGATTTGCGCAGCGTCGCAACCGCGACTTCCGTCACAGAGCAGACCGTCAAGACGGTGCGCCAGGGCGCGAGTACATCGACGCAGGCAAGACGGCCTTCCGCCAAGGCTTGAACGTGTAACCAGAAAACCCCGCGCCTCTACACGGCGCGGGGTTTTTATTTGTGCCCGCCATTCGACGCCGCAAGGCTTGCGCGGAACGCTCCTTGCGCTTCAACCTTCGACACGAAACGAAGGAGGTCACGATGAGCGGAAGCACTCTGAATCCCAATGAAGAAGGCGAGATCGAAGTTGGCAAGGGGCACGGCACAGGCGCGTTAGGTCCGAGCGATTCCTCGGATAGCGGTTCCGACGTGCAGGGCGAAATGCGTCATCCGGGCGACATCGAAGACGAACTCGATGCCCACGCGCTCGGCCAGTCCAAAGCCGAACTCGCGAGCGATACCGACCGCTACGGCACCGGCGAGGCAGCATCCGCCGATGGCGACCACAATCTCGAACCGGACGCGGACATTCTGCCGGACGACATCGAGGACGAAACGCGCGGCCTGCTCGACGAAGACGCCGACCCCGCGGACGACAAAGACAAGGTCTGAGCACGCATTTAACGATCGATACGGCGTGCCGCGATGTACTTGCGGCGCGCCGTTTTTACGCACGTCTTTCGAAGCGGCGTTAACATCGGCGATTGATAACCGCCAAGCTCACGCCGATGACCCGAGAAGTTCCGACCTCTTCCACGCCTGTCGCTGTCGGCCGCACGTCGCGTTTCGGCTGGGTTGCGTGGTTCGTCGATCCCGTCAGGCAATGGATTCAGGACCATTGCCTGATGTTCTCCGCATCGATTTCGTTTTTCGCGGCGTTCTCGCTGGCGCCGACGCTCGTCATCGTCATCGCGGTCGCGAGCGTTTTCTTCGGCGCGGATGCCGTGCAAGGCAGACTCTTCGATGAAATCAGCGGCGTGGTCGGCCCCGATGCGGCGCACGCGCTCGAAGCCATCGTCGCCAACGCGTGGCACGCCGATATCGCGCGCAGCACGGCGCTGCTTTCGGCGGGCGGCGTGCTGATCGGCGCGTCGGCGACGTTTTCATCGCTGCATAGCGCGCTCAACGTGATCTGGCCCACGCCTATCGTGAGCGCGAAGGAAAGCATCGTCTCGCTGCTGCGCGTTCGGCTGATGTCCTTCGGCCTGGTCGTCGGCTCCGGCTTGCTGGTGGTTGCGTTGCTCGTGCTCGATGCGCTCGTCGAAGTGCTCGGCCATTGGGCTTTCGGCGACGGCAATCCGTTCATCATCCTGTCGAGCGTCACGCAGCGCGCGATTTCACTCGGCATGCTCACGCTCGCGTTCACGCTTCTGCTCAAGTTCTTGCCGACCACGCGCATGATGTGGCGCGACGCCGCGTTAGGCGCAACCGCGGCGGCCATGTTGTTCGAGGCGGGCAAGCGACTGTTTGCGTTTTATCTCGCGCATGCGGGCACGGCTAACATGTTCGGCGCGGCGGGGTCGCTCGCGATCATCCTCATGTGGCTCTACTACTCGGCGGCGGTTTTTCTGCTCGGCGCGGAGCTGGCGGCAACGGCGGCACGCAGGCGCACGCATCGGGAAGCAGGCTGGCGTTAGCGCGTCGACTAAACGCGGCGATTCGGCCGCGCATAAAAAAACCGCCCGTTGAAAGGGCGGCTGCATGCTGAGGCTACGAGGCGACTCTCTTGACCGGGTCGTCGCCCAATGCGTCAGCGCGTGAAATTTGCGTGCGTTCAGGCTTGGCGGCGCAGCTCGGCGGGCGGCACCTTCATCAGATGACGATATTTCGCCACCGTGCGGCGCGCGACGATCACGCCCTGATCCGCGAGCATCTTGGCAAGGCTCACGTCCGATAGCGGGTCGCGCGAGTTTTCCTTCGAGATCATTTCCTTGAGCAGCGCGCGTACGGCGGCAGCCGAGCACGTACCGCCGCTTTCCGTGCTGAGTTCGCGCGGGAAGAAGTGTTTGAATTCGAAGATGCCGCGCGGCGTCGACATGTACTTGTTGCCCGTGGCGCGCGAGATGGTCGATTCGTGCAGGCCGAGTTCGTCGGCGACATCGCGCAGGACGAGCGGCTTGAGCGCGATTTCGCCGTAATCGAAGAACGCCTTCTGATGCGAGACGATACATTCGGCCACGCGTTGAATCGTCGTGAAGCGCTGCTGCGCGTTGCGGATTAGCCAGCGCGCTTCCTGCAACTGTTGCGCGAGCGGCGAACGGCTTGCGCCAGCGGACTGCGCGAACAATTCCGCGTACATGCGGTGGATGCGCGCGCGCGGCAGCACGGCCGGATTGATCGTGACGACCCAACTCTTCTTGACCTGACGCACGATGACGTCCGGCACCACGTAGTTGTCTTCGCTCGCGCCGTAGTTCTCGCCGGGCTTCGGGTCGAGACGACGCACCAGCGCACACGCTATACGCAGTTCTTCCGCGCTGCAGCCGATCTTCTTTTGCAGTTCGGCCTGCTCGCGGCGTGCAAGCCGTTCCAGATGATGTCCCACGATCTCGCGTGCGACGGCGCGGCCCGGCGTGCCTTCGGGCATCGCATCGAGCTGCAGGGTCAGGCATTCCGAGAGATTGCGCGCACCGACGCCCGGCTTGTCGAGCGACTGCACGAGCTTGAGTGCGATAGTGAGTTCGTCTTCGGTCAGCGCCGGTTCGATATCGACCACATCGGCGAGTTCGCTCAGTTCCTGACGCAGATAGCCGTCGTCATCCAATGCTTCGATGATGAGCTGGGCAATCGCGCGGTCGCGCTGGCTGAGTTGATAGAGGCGCAGCGTATCGTGCAAGGTCTCATGCAGCGACGGCTCGATGCGTACCCAGTCGGCGGGATCGGAACCTTCGCCGTCGCCGCTGTTGCGCGTCGAACTGCGGCCGAACGGATCGGACGAGTAGTCGCTCATGGAGTCGTCGCGCGAATTGTTGTCGCCGCCGGAGTCGCTGTCCATGCTGCTTTCGGAGGCCATTGGCGCTTCGGTCGCATTGTCGGACGAATTCGAGAGCGGCGAGTCGCTCATCGAATTGCCGTTGTCGGCGGAAAGGGCGTTGTCTTCGGTTTGCGACTCGTCGTATTCGAGAAACGGATTCGTGTCCAGCGCGTTACGCAACTCCTGTTGAAACTCCAGCGACGACAACTGCAGCAGGCGTACCGACTGCTGAAGGCGCGGGGTGAGTGCGAGGCTTTGCTTGGTGCGAAGTTCGAGTGTAGGCGGCATTGCTTGCTAATCCTCGTTATTCTGGACTGAGAGGTGTTCGTGACGAGGACTAAAGCAATGGTTATGCCAATGCGCATCGGATGCCTGCTGCATCTACGTTTTGATCTTTGTCCACGGCTTGTTTTCACTTGGCGAAGCGATGCTTTCGCGCACTTTTTACACGCACTCAGACAAAAGCGCCGCGCCCTCCCGAGCTTATGGATCGGACTTGAGCGGTCGATGCCGCGCTTGCCGAGGACGACTTCGAGAAGCGCCAAGCCCTTTGATTCGTCGGGCTTTTTTGCTGCGTGCGGAGACCCACTAAGCACTTTTGACGGGGCACGGCACGCAAGTTGCGGTAGGGGGGACACGATTCGTGCAACACGCGGCGAACGTGATCGAGCATCACTAAAAGCAGCACCCACGGGGCGTTCCGCAAACAGGCTCAAAGCCGCGGACGCGCAGTATCGAAAATCGAAAAAATGGAGTATTGCCATGAAGACGACTCAATTCCTCAAAGCTGCTGGCGGTATCGCATGTGTCGTGTTCGCGCTGAACGTGAACGCGCAGACCACGACGACGAACTCGGGTTCGACGGACACGTCCGTTGGCCAAAAGGTTGATGACAGCGCAGTGACGACCAAGGTCAAGGCCGAACTGCTGCAAGCGAAGAACGTCAAGTCGACGCATATTCACGTCAAGACGCGCGCCGGCGTCGTCTCGCTGACCGGCACGGTGCCGTCGGCGGAAGACAAGACCGCCGCCGAAGAAACCGTTAAGCAGGTTTCCGGTGTTGCTTCCGTGAAAAACCATCTTAAAATCGCTGCCAACTAATGGCATAGTGCGTATGCCCGGCTCGTCACGGCGGGTCGCGGTGTAGCAGTCGCAGTATCGGAACCCGCGCGGAAGTTTGGCGAATCGCTCTCTTGAACGATGAAGCCAGGCTTCTAGCGCGGGTTCTTGCATGAGCAGCGTGGAGAACGTGCGCGCGGCCATGCGAAAGTCGCAGACAGACATGACACGCAATACCCTCGCAGCATCTTTGCTACCTTAAAACGAAGTACGTCCGTTCGAGGACGTTACGCAAAGCCGGCCTGCGAATGCTTCCTTCGCGATGCATCCAAGGGCCACGGCAAATGGAGCTCTTATGAAGACGAAAAAGATGGCCTTGATTGGCGCGCTGGCACTCGCATTCTCGACGACGGCATTCGCGCAAGCGGCTTCCGACGCCGCTGCCGCTCCGGCGAAGAAGCAGAAAGGCACGTATCTGCATCAGCAAGACAAGGCGCACAAGCTGAAGGGCGCATCGGCGGCCGCTGCGGCTTCCGCGCTCGGGACGAACGACAAGGGTCAGCCGCAGTAAGCCTTCGTCGTTGCCTGCTGCTTAACTGAAACGGCCGCGCAAGCGGCCGTTTCTCTTTGATCTTTCGCTTCCACACGCGCGCGCCGCAATAAAAAATCGCCGCGCACTTGGCGCGGCGACTGTCGCATCACGAGCCGCCAACCTCGCGGCTTCGACGCTAAAACCGAATCAGGACTTCGCTGCGGCGTACTGATCGCGCAGATCGCGGATACGGTCGTGGTTCTCGAGCACGCCCTGATACTGGCGTTCGACCACGGCACGCACATCGGCGGGCAAATCCTTGTCGAGTGCTTCGCGATAGTTCTTCTTGGCGGAATCTTCACCGCGCTCGCATTCGGCGAGAATCGCGTGATCGCCGTGACCGGTGACGGCCGATTTGACATCGACCCAGCCGCGATGCAGCGCGCCTGCAACCGAGCCGCCCGTTTCCGGCGTGCCGCCCAGACGCTGAACGATTTCCTGCAACTCGCGTGCGCCGGTCGTGCAGGCTTGCGCGCGGTCCTGGAATAGCAGCTTGAGGCTTGCGTCACGCGTCTCTTCGGCGGCCTTGAGGAAACCCTTTTCGCCGTCCTTCGACGTTTCGATGAGATCGTTGAGTACCGATACGACATTCGTGCTCATATGACACCTCCTATTAGTTTGGATCTTGCCATCGTGCGACGTGCGGCACGTTGGCTCTGGTACGAGTAGACGCACGCGGCGTGCCCGGCAGACCGCTTTCCGCGGTCATTCGCTTCAGGCACGATGTTCCGCAAACTTTTCCACCGGCTTCGGCGGCTTGGACGGATCGAAGTCGCTCCACTTGCCTTGCTGCCAGCGGCCCGACGCGCGTTCGACATCGACGCCGCCTGCATCGCGCAAGATGGTGGCGGCATCGTTCGAATTCTCCGGCGACACATGCACCGCGACCAGCACGCCCGCATGACGCGGCGCCGCTTCGGTGTGAGCCGATTCCTTGGTCTTGGTATGCGACATCGCGCCCGCTAGCGAGCCAACGTAAGCGCCGACACCCGCTGCAATGGCCGAGACGATCAGCGGCGCCTTGAAGATGGCGAAGAGCGCCGCGCCGACGATAGCGCCCACGACCGCACCGATGGTCACGCCCTTACCCGCGCCCTTGGGCGAGGAGCGCGCGCCGACGTCGGTGCCGACATCGCCACCCAGCGGATGCCGCGCGTGTTGACCGCCCGGATTCACGAAGAACAGGGTGACATCTTCTTCGATGAAGCCGCGTTCGAAGAGGCGCTGCGCCGCCGCTTCGGCTGCGGGAAAAGTCTGGAAGCGACCCGCGATGATCAGGGACATATTCCCTCCTTCTTTTCAGTGTTGCGTGGTTCGGCCCGGGCGCGTGCGCTCGCGGGACAAAGGATTAACGATGTAAGTCCTGCTCAATCCGGTTCGAGTCCCGCGACGCGGAACAAGCCGCTACGCAGCACGACGGGCACGCCGCCGTTGTCATCGAGCACTTCGGCGCATACCGCGCGAATGCGCGCCTCGCCGCGCTCGAATGCGGGAAGCAGATCGTCCTCGCGCGCGGATGGAGCGCCGAAATGATCTTCTAGCGCTTCGGCGCTGATAGAGCACACGACGGGTTCGGAGTCGACGAGCGCGGTGAAGTGGAGGGCGAGGTCGTCGCCATCGAACACGGGTTTTTCGTCTGCAAAGGTGATATGCATGGTCGAATCCTCATAGGCCGGACGATGTCTTGCATGCGCGTCCGCTACGGCGCGGGTCAGCCGTGCTGCAGGGCTGTCGGATACATCGATGACTTCCATGAATTGAAAGACGCTCATGACGCCGCCTTTGCCTTCGCCAGTTGTTGCGCCATGGCGTAGTGATGGCCGATAACGGGCAACGCCTTCGCCGCGACTGCCTTCAACGCGGCGTCATTGCCTTGCTCGCTTTCTTGCTTGAACAACTCCATGGCCTTGCGATGCCCATCGACGGCTACCTTTTGGATATAGGCATCGTCGAATGCATCGCCCTGAAGATTTTGCAGGCTGCCGATCACCGACGAATCCGCGCTCGGTGGCTCGCTCATGCCGTGGCGTTTTGCGATTCCATCCAGGCTGTGCGCGAGCTTCGTATGATCCGCGATCATTCGCTGTGCAAAGTCCTTTACCTGCTTGCCGCTTGCATGCGTGAGCGCGAGCTTGCTGGCTGCGATTTCGGTCGCGCCCGCGGTGCCGGCGTCTTGCACGAACTGCTGGTCGACGCTCGACAGCTTGGCGCTTGCGGCGTCACCGGTCTGCGCGTGAGCAGCGCAGGCAACGGCCAGCGTTATCGCACTTGCACAGCCTGCGAACAACGATCGCGGCATCATCGGCTCGACTCCGTTTTGGTCGTTGATTCTTGTTGAATACGGTGGCCCCGTCGCTTCTTGTTTCAGGCGGCGCGCGTCTTGCCGAGCGCGTCGATCAGTGCCTTGTTGAAAGCGGGAATGTCGTCGGGCTTGCGGCTCGTGATGAGATTGCCGTCGATCTGCACTTCCTGATCGACCCAAGTGCCGCCCGCGTTGCGAATGTCGTCCTGCAAGCTCGGCCAGCTCGTCATCGTGCGGCCTGCAATGATGCCCGCCGAGATCGGCAGCCAGCCGCCATGACAGATCACGGCGATGGGCTTCTTCGCCTGATCCGCTTCCTTCACGAAGCTTTGCGCCTTGGCGTCCAGGCGGATGGCGTCGCCGTTGACCACGCCGCCCGGCAGCACGACGGCGTCGTAATCGGATGCGTTGGCGGCGTCGAAGGTTTGGTCCACATCGACCTTGTCACCTTTGTCGACGTGCTTGAAGCCCTGGATCTGTCCGGGCTTTTGAGAAATGACATCGACCTGCGCGCCAGCTTCCTTGAGCGCGCGCTGCGGCTCGATTAGTTCGGCTTGCTCGAAGCCGTCCAATGCAAGAATCGCGACCCTGTAACCGTCAAGGGAAATTGCCATTGCTTCACTCCTTCATTGCTCGAATATTGATGCACCGCAAGAGGCGGATACCTGATTCGAAAAGGAGCAAGGGGTGTGCCCAAGTGGGGGCTGGGGCGCGTCGGTGATCGGCCAAACCATGGCTAAAGCCGAACCATCAAACGGTCTCGACGCTACGCTTCCCCGTCAGCCGCAAAAGACTAACCAAAGCCGCGGTCGCCGCGAAACCAGCGCCTACGCCAAGCGCGATCAGCGGCCCGTGCTGCGGTTCGACGCCAAAGATCAACGCGACGATAGCCGCGCCGAGTGTCTGCCCCGTTAGCCGCGCCGTGCCGAGCATGCCGCTCGCGCCGCCGCTGCGATGCCGTGGCGCGGAAGAAATGATTTGTCGGTTGTTCGGAGACTGGAACAGCCCGAAGCCAAGCCCACAGACCGCCATGCGCCAGCCGATATCGAACGCATCCGGATGCGGGCCTGTCGTGGCGAGCAGCGCAAGACCCACGGTCAGAACCGCCAGCCCGATGCCGCCCAGTAGACCAGCGGGATAACGATCCGCGAGCACGCCCGCGAGCGGCGCGACGAACACGATCACGAGCGGCCACGGCGTCATCAGGAAGCCAGTTTCGACCTGACTCATGCCGAAGCCGTTCTGCAGCAGAAAAGGCAGCGACACGAACGCCAGCATCTGCGCGCAGAACGAGCACACCGACGCGCCAATCGATAGCGCGAACACCGGAATGCGCAACAGATCGACGGGCAAAAGCGGCGCGCTTTGACGCAATTGCCGGCGCACGAAAAAGTAGCCGATGACCGCCGTCACGATGAACTCGCCGATCACATACGGCCGATGCTCGCCGTGCCCGAGCCCGTCGACCGCGACGATGGCCAGCCCGAAGAAAAGCGCGTTCATCAGCGCGCTGATGTAGTCGTAAGGCCGGCGATGCCCGTCCATGCGCGGCAGCGCCTTCGTGCCGATGGCAAGCGCTACGAGTCCTATCGGCACGTTGATGGCAAAGAGCCACGGCCAGGTGGCGACCGAGAGCACGCCCGAGGCGACCGTCGGACCGATCACCGATGAAATCGCCACCACGGTTGCATTGATGCTGATGCCGCGCCCCAGATGCTTTTGCGGATAGATCATGCGCACGATCGCGGTGTTCACGCTCATGATTCCCGCCGCGCCGAATCCCTGCACGATTCGCGCTAGCGTCAGCGTGAGCAGCGAACCGGACATCGCGCAGGCCAGTGACGAGACGGTGAAGACCGCGAGGCCGGCCATATATACGCGACGGTAGCCGATACGGTCGCCGAGCGAAGCCAGCGGCAAAAGCGAGATGGTGATGGTGAGCTGATATGCGTTGACGATCCAGATGGAATCCGCGGGCGAGGCCAGCAGATTGCGCGCGATGGTCGGCAACGCGACGTTGGCGATGGCGCCGTCGAGTACCGCGAGCGTAATGCCGAGCGCGACCACCGCGATGGCCCAATAACGCTGCGGCAGGGGAAGACCTTGTTCGGAATCCATCGGTAGGCGAGAGGTAGGAGCGGCGCGTTCAACGGCCGGACGATGCGCGCATCGTCCGGAGAAGAAGCGTGGTGCTTATTTCAGCTGATAGAGACCGGTGTACGTCGCCGAGTCGATCTCGTTGAGATGAGTCATGAAGCGCGCAACGGCATTGGTCGCGTTGGCGTCGAGCGGCAGTTGATCCGCCTTCAGCGCGTGAATACGGAAGATGTAGCGATGCGGCTTGTCGCCACGCGGCGGCGCGGCGCCACCGAAGCCAACCGTGCCGTAGTCGTTGCGCATTTGCAGCGCGCCCGCCGGCAAGAGGCTGCCATCCGCCTTGCCCGCGTTGCGCGGCAGCGAGCGGACATCGGCGGGAATGTTGACCACGACCCAGTGCCAGAAGCCGCTGCCGGTGGGCGCGTCGGGATCGTAGACGGTAAGCGCGAGGCTTCGCGTGTCGGCCGGCGGGTCTTCCCATTGCAGCGCCGGGGAAAGGTTGTCGCCCGAGACGCCGAAAGCCTGCTGATCGAACTCGTGCTCGCGCGTCAAGTAACCGTTGGCGGGAAATTCGTCGGACCAGATGCGGAAATCAGCCATGAGAGTCATGCCTCCTTGTCGCGTGTTGGGAGTTGGCGGACTGAAAGGGTCCGCGGACGTGTGTCGATGCACGCTTGAATACGGCAGCACGCAACCGATTGCAGCAAGCATGCCTACGACGGGAGTTGAACTTGCGGCGCGTTATTCGATCGAGTGTAGCATCCGCCCCTCAATTGAGTCGGGCGTCGCTCCCGATTCGGGAAAATCGCCCGGAATCTGCTCGCTTTTCAGCGGATGGGACGTAAAAGCGGCGCGCTACAATATTGAGACAAATCGTGCGATGAATAGCGCTCCGACGCGAGCCGAAGGGATTTTTATGCCAAACGATCCGCGCCCAATCACTGGACAGTTCACACCCGCGAGCGTGCCGGAAGACGATGCCGACATGTTCGACCTCGCTCCGGTCTCGCTCTGGCTCGAAGACTTCAGCGCCGTGCGCGAGCAGTTCGAGCGCTGGCGCGCCGCGGGCGTCACCGACTTGCGCGCGTTCCTCGAAGAAGACCCGGCGCGCATCGTCGAATGCTCTTCTCGCATTCGGGTGGTGAAGGTGAATCGGCGCACGCTCGGCTTGTTCGGCGCGAAAGACCTCGATCATCTCGTGCAAAACCTCGAACGCGTGTTTCGCGACGACATGCTGACCACGCACATCGACGAACTGGAGCAACTCTGGTCCGGCGAACCGCGTTTCGTAAGCCAGACGGTCAACTACACGCTCGACGGCAAGCGTCTCGACGTGCTTCTCAAGGCCGCGATCTTGCCGGGGCACGAGAATACGTGGAGCCGTGTGCTCGTCACCATCGAGGACATCACGGAACTCGAAACCATGCGCCGCCAGACCGCGGCGAGCAGCCTTTATGCGCGCGGCCTTTTCGAGCATTCGCCGGTTTCGCTGTGGGTGGAAGACTTCAGTTCCGTGAAAGACTTGCTCGACGATGTACGCGAACGGGGTATCGTCGACTTCCGTACCTTTACGAGCGTGCATCCCGAATTCGTCGAACGATGCATGCAAGAGATTCACGTCCTAGACGTGAATCAGCACACCTCGCGCATGTTCGCCGCGCCCGACAAGGCGACCTTGCTCGCGCGTCTGCCGGAAGTGTTCCGCGACGACATGCAGCAGCACTTTCAGGAGCAGTTGATCGAGCTATGGGAGCACAAGCTCTTTCATCAGCGCGAGGTGCTGAACTATTCGCTCGATGGCAACGAGGTGCACGTGCACCTGCAATTTTCGGTGTTTCCGGGGCACGAGAAGCGCTGGGATCTCGTGCTCGTCGCGCTCACGGACATCACCGCGCGCAAGAAGGCCGAGGCGTATCTGGAGTTTCTCGGCAAGCACGACGTGCTCACCAAGCTCAAGAATCGCTCGTTCTATGCCGATGAAATCAATCGGCTGGAGCGCAAGGGCCCGTTCCCCGTGACGGCCATCGCGGTCGATGTGAATGGCCTCAAGACCGTCAACGATCAGCTCGGCCACGCGGCCGGCGACGCCTTGCTGCGCCGCGCGGGCGAAGTGCTCTCGAAGGCGGTGGAGAAGCCGTTCCAGGCGGCGCGGATAGGCGGCGACGAATTCATGGTGCTGCTGCCCGGCACGGACGAACGCGGCGGCGAGGCGCTGATGGACGGCATTCGCCAGTTGCTCGAAGTGAACAATCAGTTCTACTCGGGCATGCCTCTCAGCTTCGCGATGGGCGCCGCGACCGCGCACGAAGGCGAGCGCATCGAGCCGATGCTGCAACGCGCCGATGCCGCGATGTATGTCGAGAAGCGCCTGCACTACGCCAACGCGCAACGCAAATAGGGCGCTTCGGACGACGGCTTATTGAGCCTGTGCCGTCGCTTCATCGATACCCTTGTTCAGCGCCGGGCAGGCTTCGTCGATCTGCTTTTGGTATTGCGCCGGATTGCTCGTCTGCAGCTTGTTGATGCGATCCACCGTCGGTTGCGCCTGCGCGAGCCCGAGCTTCCACTCGGCGTCGAAGTCGGGCGCATCGGGGAAGTTCTTGCGTGCCATGTCCTTGAAACGCGCCACCTTGGCAGCGTCGATATGACACACGTCGGCTGCGCCGCGCGCGATGTTCGCGCTCGTCATCACGCCTTCGGCGGCAAGCAGTTGCGGCGTGGCGGGATGACCGGGAGGCAGTTGCGTCTGCGCCGCCGCGTGCAGGGCGCCAAGACCCAGCAAGGATGCGGCAAGTACCTGAAGGTGCTTCATTCGATTCTCGTTTGATTGATGCGGACCACGCATCGGGGACCGAAAAATTATAGGTTAAGCCTTTGAAAACAAATGCCGCGCATAGGGATGAAGCGCATAAGACGCTTGGAAACCCCATGCTAGAATCGATTTTCGATGCCGTTCTCAGACAGAAAAATGAAGAAAGGAAGCAAGGCCGCCAGTGCTGCGCCCTCGTCGTCCTCGGAAGGGCGGCGCAAGTACGATCCTGAGGAGACCAAGCGGAACATCCTTGACATCGCGACGCAGGAATTCTCGGCAATGGGTCTGACCGGCGCGCGCGTCGATGCAATCGCGGAGCGCACCAACACCACGAAGCGCATGCTGTATTACTACTTCGGCAGCAAGGACGGTCTCTATGAAGCCGTGCTGGAGCAGGTGTATGGCGACATCCGCGCGCTCGAACAAGAGCTCAGGCTGGAAGAGCTGGACCCGGAAGAGGCCATGCGCGAGTTCATCGGCTTCACGTTCGACTATCACGACAAGCATCGCGATTTCGTGCGTCTCGTGACTATCGAGAACGTGCATGGCGCGAAGTATATCGAGCAGTCGAAGACCTTCAAGGCGCGTAACTCGACCGTCATCAAGACCATCGAAGACCTGATTGCGCGCGGTGTCGCGGCGGGGCGTTTTCGCGAGGACATCGACCCGATCGATCTACATCTGATGATCAGTTCGTTCTGTTTTCATCGCGTGGCGAATCGGCATACGTGGGGCGCGGCGTTCGGGCGCGATCCATCCGGGCCGCGTTCACGGGCGCGGCATCGCGAGATGATCATCGAAGCGGTGCTGCGCTTCGTGCGCCGCGAAGACTGAAGCCAAGACGAGCCAAGACAAAACGGCGGCACTTCTGCGAGTGCCGCCGTTTTGGTTTCGAGGGCGCCGAAGGGCTCAGCGTTCCAGCAAGGTCTGGAAATGCGCGAACATGCGCTCGGCATCCGGTTCGAGGCCGGTAAAGATGCGCAACGCATCCACGGCCTGACACACCGCCATGCCGCCGCCGCTCACCGTGCGGCAGCCGAGCGCGCGGGCTGCTTTCAGCAACTCCGTTTCGAGCGGGAAATAGACGATCTCCGCCACCCACAAGTCCTTGTGCAGAAACTCGGCGGGCAAGGGCAGGCCGGGCAGTTTCGCCATCCCGGTGGGCGTCGCATGAATCAGGCCGTTCGCCTTCTGCAATACGTCGCGTAGATCGCCGCCGCTCTTGACTTCGCGATCGGGAAAACGCGCGGCGAGTTCGCTTGCGAGCGCGGCCGCGCGAGTGTCGTCCGAATCGAATAGCGTGAGCGATCGCGCACCCATGGTCAGCGCGGCATGGGCCACCGCCGCGCCCGCGCCGCCCGCGCCGAGTTGCACCACGCGATCCATCGGCACACCCGGCAAACCGCGTTCAAACGCCCGCGCGAAACCCGACCAGTCGGTGTTGTAGCCGATCCGCTTGCCATCCCTGAAGACAACCGTATTGACCGCGCCGAGCGCGCGGGCGTCGGGGTCGAGGTCGTCGAGCAAGGGGATCACGCTCTGCTTGCACGGATACGTGATATTGAGCCCGTCGAAGCCCATGCGTTCGGCGGCATCGAGCAGATCGGGCAGCGCGGACGGTTCGAGCGCGAGCGCCTGCAAGTCGATCCGTCGATACACATAGTTGAGCCCGAGCTTGCCGCCTTCTTCCTCGTGCATCGCGGGCGTGAGCGAGCCGCCAATACCCGAGCCGATCAGCCCGACGAGATAGGAGCGGGGAGACGCTTTGCTGGTCATGCGCAATACTCCAGTGCAAATAATGTAAGCGCAGTGTGACGGGCGCTCGGTGCCGTGTCCTTCGGTGTTTTCACGTATTTGTACGGTCTAGTTAGTTTGTTATGCTGGCGCACAATGACGTGGATTGCGTGCGCACCGCTCCGTTTCCCGCAAGCGCCGCGAACGTCCTACACTGACGGGACTGCACCGATCCACCCGCATCATCTGAATGCAACGAGGAGGCAGCGATGCTGCGTTCAATCCGGACATCCATTGCGACGGTATCCATCAGCGGCACCTTGCCCGAGAAGCTGAAGGCAATCCGCGCGGCAGGGTTCGATGGCGTCGAGATTTTCGAGAACGATCTGCTGTACTTCGACGGCACGCCCGCCGACGTGCGCCGCATGTGCGCGGATCTTGGCCTCGCCATCTATCTGTTCCAGCCGTTTCGCGACTTCGAGGGCGTGAGCGCCGAGCGTCTCGCGAAGAACGCCGAGCGCGCGAAGCGCAAGTTCGAGCTGATGCACGAGCTCGGCGCGGATCGCATGCTGGCGTGCAGCAATGTGTCGCCGGACACCATCGGCGACGACGCGTTGATCGTCGATCAACTCGGCAAGCTCGCGCGCCTCGCGGAAGAAGCGGGCGTGATCGTCGGTTACGAAGCGCTTGCGTGGGGGCGTCACGTCAACTCGTACAAGCACGCGTGGAAACTCGTCGATGCCGTGAATCACGCAAGTCTCGGTATCGTGCTCGACAGCTTCCATACGCTTTCCATCCGCGATTCGGTGGAGGAGATCGCGCGGATTCCGGGCGACCGCATCACCTTCGTGCAAATCGCCGATGCGCCCGTGCTCGCCATGGACGTGCTCGAATGGAGCCGTCACTATCGCTGCTTTCCGGGGCAAGGCGCGTTCGATGTCGCGGGCTTCACGGCGCGCGTGTTCGAAGCGGGTTATACCGGCCCGCTCTCGCTCGAAATTTTCAACGATGGTTTTCGCGCCGCGCCCACGGCCATCACCGCCGCGGACGGGCATCGCTCGCTGCGCTTTCTGGAAGAGCAGACGCGCGCATTGATGGGCGACCAGGCGCCAGCCGAACTCTTCGATCCGCCCGCGCCGCCCGCGCATATCGGCTTCCAGTTCCTCGAATTCGCCGTCGATGCCGCCACGCGCGAACATGTCGCCGGCTGGCTCGGCAGGTTGGGCTTTCGGCTGGCGGGCAAGCATCGCTCGAAGGATGTCTCGCTGTACCGGCATGGCGCGGGGTCGATCGTGCTCAACGCGGAAGCCGATTCCTTCGCGAGCGCGTTCTTCGAGCAGCACGGCTTGTCGCTGTGCGCGTCCGCATTTCATGTCGATGACGCGAAGCTCGCGTTCGAACGCGCGGCCGCTTATGGGTCGAAGCCGTTTTCGGGGCAGGTCGGACCGAACGAGCGCGTGGTGCCGGGCGTGCAGTCGCCTGACGGCAGCCTCGATTATTTCGTCGATGAAGAACCGGGCGGTCCCACGCTGTGGGAATCCGATTTCATTTTGACGGACATCGACGGGCCTTACGAAGTGGGTCCGCTCGAACGTATCGACCACGTGTGTCTGTCGCTGCCCGCCGACGCGCTCGACACCTGGGTGCTGTTTTTCCGCAGCGCGTTCGGCTTCGAGGTCGAAGCGAGCGTGACCGTGCCGGACCCGTACGGTCTCGTGCGCAGTCGTGCGGTACGCAGCCGCGACGGGTCGGTGCGCATTGCGCTGAATGCGTCGATGGACCGGCATACGGCGGTGGTGGAGTCGCTGACGACTTATCGCGGTTCGGGTTTGAATCACGTGGCGTTCAGCACGTCCGATATCTTCGATGCCATTCCTCGACTCGAAGCCGATGGCGTCAAATTCCTGCGCATTCCGCGCAACTACTACGACGATCTGGTTGCGCGCTACGGCCTGGCCGACGAACTGATCGACGCCATGCACGAACACAACATTCTTTACGATCGCGACGAGCGTGGCGGCGAGTTTTTTCATGCGTACACCGAGCAGCTCGATCAGCGCTTCTTCCTGGAAGTGATCGAACGGCGCGGCGGTTACGATGGTTACGGCGCGGCGAATGCGGCCGTGCGGCTCGCGGCGCATGCGCAACAGCAGCGGGCGCGGCAGGGGGCTTCGGCGGGCGGATGATTGGCTGGCCGCGCGTGACTGCGCGTCCTATCATGAAGACATGGCGGCAATTCAAAGGAGGGCGCCATGTTCGACTTACCGATGTTTCTAGTGGGCCTCGCGGCGCTTGCCGCCATTAGCATCGTCTTGCTGGCCGACGATTGGCGCGATGCGCGGCGCGAGCGCATGGCGCGACGTGAGCTCGAACAAGCGGCGCATCATCCGCTGCGGGACTGGTGGCTCAGGCATCGGCACTGAGCGGCGCGCCGGGTTCGATATCGGCAGCATCGGCCAGGCGCTTGGCTTCGCGTGCCTCCGCGGCGGCTTCGAACCGGTCGACATACAAATACAACCGATGCACCGTCTGCAACTGCGTGTGAGACAGATGCGCCTGCCGCGTGATGGCCGCGAGACGCTCGCGCCAATACGATGGTGGCAGCGCGTACCCGCCCGCGTCGCGCGACAATGACTGCCGCAACACCCGCTCGAGATGAGTCAGGTCCTGGTCTGCCAGCAATGCCGAGAACGCGCCTTGTGGCTTGGTATCGGGGATAGGGTCCATTATTGCGATGGCGGCCGTTTCTAATCCAACTTGATAGGGATAAACCCTGAACGTACGCCGTTGGCGTCAGCGTGATGAATTTTCCGCGCGACGTCCCGATTAGCGCGAGTGGCGTTTGCTATACTCTGCGCTCGCTTGGCCGTCTCGCAACGGCGAGCCGTGCGCCTCGATGCTGGCGCGCTCCCCGTAGTTCACGGGGTGGAATGATGGGCACAACGCTTATTAGCCAAGCTCCGAACGAATTGCTGTAGCAAACACGTAGCAGAGCTTTTTCGAATGCTGCCTGCATGCGGTTCCGTGCTTACCACTCTATCCGCTGCGTTCAATACCCTTCGCTGTACCTCAAGACCGACCGGTCGCACTATTGCCCTCCGCAACACCTCAACATGGTTTGGCCTCTTCGCGTGTGGGCGATTTGTGTCAAAGCGCGATCGCGACCTGCCTTTTGAGGCACGCCACATGCCAGTTCGGAGCGTTGCATCACAAACCACAAAAGGGCTAGAAGTGGTGCGTCTTTCGCGATAAAATCAATGCAAATTGCACCATATCCATTAAATGATTGTTTTATAAGGAAAATAATGGATCAAGATATTGCCGATATCGTTGTGTCTTTGGCGCAGCAGGGCGTGCGAGGCGATAGTCGTGCTTTTCAGTTGCGGTTGAGGCGAGCGGTCAGTCGATTTCGCGAGACTGAGCCTGAGCTTGCAAGGCGATTGATCAGTGTTCTTTCGGAAAGTGCAGCGCCGACACGTGAGACGTATGTCTTCGGGGGCGACGAAGTCCGGCGCGCACCTGATGCGCACAACGTTTCCGCGCGGCCGACGATCGCCGATGAAGCGCTTGACGTGCGAGCACGGGACGAAAACACTGCTTCGGACAACGAAAGGTTCGCCCACGTGCCAGTTGATAGCGACAGTCGGCAGACGTTAGTTTCCGTGACTCACCCCGTGCTCGCTGAAGTTTCTCGACCAGTTTGGACCGACAGTGTTCAAGTTGCTCTTCGGCAGCTTCTCCACGAGTGGGAGCTTGCTGGCGAGTTGAGGGCACATGGCTTGAGCCCAAGTAGATCTTTGCTCATGGCGGGGCCACCCGGCGTTGGGAAAACAATGACGGCTCAATGGATCGCTGCGAAACTTGTGCTGCCTCTGGTTACGCTTGATCTGTCGACTGTTATGAGTAGTTTCCTCGGGAAAACCGGGAGCAACGTAAGGGCCGTGATTGATTTTGCGAGACGATTTCCTTGTGTGTTGCTGCTCGACGAGTTTGACTCAATTGCAAAACGACGTGACGATGAAACCGATGTTGGAGAGCTGAAGCGACTTGTGACGGTTCTTCTTCAGTCGGTCGACGCATGGCCCGACACATCTTTGTTAATTGCAGCAACAAACCACGAAGAGTTGCTGGATCCAGCTGTCTGGCGGCGCTTTGATCTGGTTTTGCGCTTCGAACTACCGGATCAACGGTCGATTGAGGGATTTCTCATCTCGTTTGGAATCGACGCTACGTTTGCCAAGTCCGCGGCTTTAGTTCTGCACGGGCAGACCTACGCTCGAATCGAAAAGATCGTTAACGTTTCAAGAAAGACAGCTGTATTGGATCACCGGTTACTGGAGGAATGTTTATGCGATTCGATCGTGACGCATATGAAAGATTCTATCGGGCATACCAACGCAGAGACTCTTGAGCTAATCTCACTACGGCTAAAAGGCATGTCACAGCGAGCTATCGCCACACGGCTCAATATGGCACATACAACGGTTGGAAGACACTTAAGATCGATATTTGGGGAAACGAATGGCCAATAAGAATCTGCTAATCGGCTACGGGGAGACTTTGATTGAGTCCGTCAAATTGACGCGCGGCGGCGGTGAGAAGCGCTATCCGTACGATTTTGATGAGGCACGCGGACGGATTGCGCGACAGATAAGGTCGGTCGTGAAAGCGGTGGAGAAAATACCTACGGGTGCTAAGCCGAAAGGCGAGGCAGTAGTGGAAATGACTTTGCACCCTGCGTTCTTGGCGAAAAGCTACTTTCCACAGCAGTTGCTCAATGAGTTCGGTCTGCGTCATGTCGGCAGCAAGGGTCGATTTGTCCATCCTGAAGTTTCGTTGAGAAAGCAGGCGCCCCCCGAGGGAGAGGCTGCACCAGTTTTATTTGTGGCAGGCTCCGTCGAAAACTTCGCGGCGATGGAGACAGGTCTCAAATCAAAATCGCTGCCCGCAGTTTTTCAGAATGACTTTCGAAAGATCGAAACTTTAGACGTCTACAGCGCGCAGAGGAAGATCAAATGGATTGGCGAAGGTGCGTCTTTAGCTAGTCTAGAGGTCGTACTGCATGCCAGTCATCATCAAAGTTACATCCACGACGCTTTTGTACAATGGGCTGAGGAGTTTGGAGGAGAGGTCTACATTGATAAGGCCGTGTTCGTCCCCGGACTGACCTTCCTACCGATAAAAATCGGAAGGGATCAGGTCTCCGCGGTAGCGGAGTTTAGTTTCGTACGGGCGCTGCGCAGCCTCGCGCCATTGCGTGTGCATCGGCCAGTTGTCGTGAGGAATGTGAAAGGCGGCGACGCAGTGGTGTTGCCCTCGGAAGGAGCGGTGGATCCCGCACTTTCGGTCGCTGTATTCGATGGAGGGATAGGGCATGGCGACCTTTCGCGTTGGGTCGACGAGTACACATGGCCCGACACAAAAGTGACCGCGTCGAACCTGTTGTTGCACGGTAACGCCGTGACAACAACAGTTCTATTCGGTGAGGGCTCAGCAAAGACGACCTTGGAAAGGCCGTTTTCGCGGGTTCGTCATTACCGGGTGCTTGGGAAGGATAACGGCGGCGATCCCGATCTGTTCGACGTTCTCAAGAAAATCGATTGGGTGCTCATCAACGAACAACCCCAGTTCATGAATTTGAGCTTGGGGCCCTGCCTCCCCATCGAGGACGATGACGTACACGTATGGACAACGCTGCTGGATCACCGCTTATCCAACGGACGTACGTTTACGACCGTTGCGGTCGGCAACGATGGGGAGGATCCTGACCCGTCGCTTTCTCGAGTTCAGCCCCCTAGCGACATGGTCAATGCGCTCGGCGTGGGCGCAGCGGACTCCGCCGGCGACACGTGGCACCGCGCACCGTACAGTTGTATTGGTCCGGGTCGAAGTCCCGGTCTGATGAAACCCGACGGTGTCGCCTTCGGAGGATCTAAAAGCGAGGCATTTCATGCGTACTCGCCCATTCATAATGGAATGGTCGGGCTTGAAGGAACCAGCTTTTCGGCGCCGTTAGTTCTGCGTTCGGCGATCGGTGTGGCTGCATCCTTGGACGCACCCTTGTCCGCGACGGCTCTTCGTGCATTGATCGTACACAGGGCGCTTCCGCACCCTACGGCCGGTGGTCGGGAGATCGGATGGGGGCGCTTTGAGACAGATCCAGAAAAGTTGATCGTATGCAGCGACAATGAAGCTATGGTTATCTATACGGGCTCTATTAACCCTGGCCAGCCGGTTAGAGCGAAAATTCCCTTTCCCGATATTCCGCTTAACGGAAAAGTTACGGTGAAGGCTACCTTCGCATTCACCGCGCCCACCGATCCTGCGCACTCGCTGAATTACACGAAGGCGGGGCTCACCGTCATTTTTCGTCCGAACGGTGCCAAGAAGGCGACGGTGCCGTTCTTTAATCAGGACAAGTTCGACAGCGAAAGCGATCTCAGGCGTGATGCCCAAAAATGGGAGTCTTGTCTTTCGCGGTCAAGACGATTCAACCCAGGAACCCTTGACGAGCCGGTATTCGATATCGAGTATCTGACTCGCGAAGAGGGTAGGGCGGTACCGGCGAAAGAACAAACCCCGCTGCCGTATGTTCTCGTCGTAACCGTCTCTGTCGCCAATACAGCCGGTGTTTATAACAGCGTCCTGCAAAAGTATAAATCGCTTCAACCTGTGAAGATCGCGACTCAAGTTCACATCAAGACCTAAACGGATTGGTAGGCAGGCCTAATTTTTATTCGGTTTGCCCACTAATACAATTCAAGCTGAAATTCGGATCGAGCGAGTCTTGATATGCTACCGAGGTACTCGGCAACCGCTTCCTACGCGGCGAAACGTTTTTTTCCTTCGGTGAAGTTGGGGTCGGGAATGTCTCGTCGCTGACCTCGTTGCGGAAGAGGCCTTACGACATCGCGAGCAGGCCAGCTGGCTTGTAGCTGTCGATTGATGGTGGCATCTCGAATATGAAGCAAGGCGACCGCCTGTCGCAATCGTCGAATACGTACCGAAAATCATCACGTCGAGCGCGACGGCCCACGGTCGCTTTAGTCGAGACGATTTCATTTACGACCGACAGGCGAACGAATTTCGTTGTCCCGTAGGCGAGCGCCTCATCTGGAGGTTCTCGACTGTCGAGCGCGGACTAAAGCTCAGTAAATATTGGAGCTCAAACTGCCAACAGTGCGCGTTAAAGGAGAACTGCACTCCAGGGCCTCAACGCCGTGTGACACGCTGGGAGCATGAGACTGTGCTCGAAGCGATGCAGTCACGACTCGGCCATGCGCCCGAGATGATGCGAATCCGACGACAGATTGTCGAGCATCCGTTCGGCACGATAAAGGCTTGGATAGGAGCCACTCACTTCCTGACAAAGACCATCGGACACGTCAGTACCGAGATGAGCTTGCACGTGCTTGCCTACAACATGAAGCGTGATTGCGCTGCTCGGTTCAACAAGACTTATCGAGGCGATGCGGGCGTAAGCGAGACGGCGGTCTCGATGTTGCCGAAGACGCAAAAGCAGAATCAAGTTCGGCGACTTCGCAGTTTGCTCATGCACTCGGCGGAGCGCCGCGCACAAGGGTGGCTCTCTCGGAGTTTTGACACGGTCTGGGCCGTTTACGCCCGCTCACTTTAGCGAGATTGCGAGAGCTGTGGACGCATGTCGAACCGCCGCCGCGCCGAGCGAATGCTTAAGGGCTATTGACGCGGTGTCGTCGGTACCCAAGAGCGTTGTCTCGAGAAGTCCTTGACAATACGGGGAAATCGGGACGTTCCGCAGGACTGCAAATCGCGCCAGACACAGCCCGGCACTGGACGATTTGAATGCGCTGCTCATTGAGGACTTGCAAGCTGCTTCGGCAGTCGAAAGTCAATGACGGGCCAATCGATAAGCGGCGGCCCAATTCTACGAAGTGCTGCTTTACCGCCGATAGCTAACATTGCCGCGACGGAAGTGCTAACGGCGCTTGTGGGTCGGGTTGCGTCGGTCAACTCTTCAAGCTCGTAGCTCGAGAGCGGCCGGCTGAAGTGCAGCTGCTGCAAAGTGGCCGGTCGTGACGGAGTCCTGCCGGCATACTCCGGACAGACGGCTTTTTCCCGAAGCCGTCAATCAGACAGTGGAGGTACGCGGACTAAACCGCCAGTGATCGGCCGTTGGCGACCTAGCCGTAACAAGCCGGTTTGTTCCCGCTCTTTTCGCTAGAATGCTCGACAATACAGAAAGCGAGTTGAGCGCACGTTATGTCGTTACAAATGACACGAGAACAACTGAGCCGACTGTTGGCCGACAAGGACAACAAGGTCGTCGCTCTCTCCGGGAAGTGGGGTACCGGAAAAAGCTATATGTGGTCAGAGCTTAGTCTGTCGTCGAGCGATGAGAAAATAAAGAGCCCCCTATATGCGTCGTTGTTCGGTTTATCGACGATTGACCAGGTGAAGATGAAACTTGTGCAAAGCTCGATCCCGGCGGTAAAGGCGAACCCGCGGCTTTGGAAAGGCGCACAGCAAGCCGCAAAATCAGGCGTGAAAATACTAGAGGGTTTCAACAAGGGTTTCAGCGCCCTAAACGATTTCGGTCTTGTCTTGGCGCCTGCGGTACTGAGTGATAAATTCATCGTCCTTGACGACATAGAGCGAAAACACGAGAAGCTTCATATCGATGAAGTTCTTGGTTTCATCGACGAGTTTACTCAACAGCATGATTGCCGCTTCCTTCTGATTCTAAACAGCGATAGGCTCGATAAGAGAGATGTGTGGAACGCCCTTCGCGAGAAAGTTATAGATCAAGAATTGCACCTAAACACTAGTTCTGAAGAAGCGTTCGAAATCGCATCAACCCTGTCACCATCAGCTTTCTCGGATCTTATGCGGAAAAGCGTCGTTGTCTGCGGTATAGTCAACATACGCATAATCGGTAGAGTTATCAAGGTCGTCAATCGGATTCTTGCCGACCGAGAAGATCTGAGTGACGCAGTTTTAGGACGCGTCATTCCGTCTACTGTGCTGCTCGCAGCGATCCATTACAAGGGTATCGACAACGCGCCGGATTTTGATTACGTCGTCAGCTACGGAGCAGCGACCCACTGGGCAGACGGCGCGAAGGAGGGTGAGCAAACCGAGGAGGACAAACGGCGCGCCAAATGGTCGGCGCTTATGTCGGAACTCGGTATCTATGGCTGCGATGAATATGAGCTTCTCACAGTTGAATTCTTGCAGTCGGGACTTGTTGATATAACGAAGGTCTCAGATATCATCGATCGCTACGTAGCCGAAGCGGACGTCGCTCAGGCCCAGGAAGAAACCAGGAGATTTTTGGACCGATATTATTGGGAGCATACTCTTACGGAGCAGGAAATTCTGGATGAAGCAAAGCGCCTCGTAGATAAGACGCACCTGCTAGACGCGTACACGTTCACTTTATTGTATGACTGCATAGCGGAATTGTCCGGTGGTCAGCCAGTGGCCGATGCAGCTCTTGACAAGTGGCTCGACAATTTAAAAGCGAAAAACCTATCAGAGGTAAATAGTGAGAATCTGTTTCAACGCAAGCTTAACGCGCGCATAAGTCGAGCCTTTTGTGACATAAACGAGAAGGCCCAGAAGAACACTACTGTTCATGATGCATGTGTTTATATTGTAGAGCACAGTGGCTGGGGTACTCGTCAGGAACTCGCGTTGCGCGCAGCAACGATCGAAGACATGGAGCTAATCCTGCGACATAGCCCTGTACCCGAAATGCGTCGAGTGGTGATAAAGATGCTCGATTTGCATTCGCACGGCGGGTATGAGGAGCATTTTGGAAGCGCCGTGAAGAATTTCATTGCAGCTTGTAGGAACATTGCGCAAGACACACAGGCTGGACGATTGCCGGCGCTAATTAGACGTCTCTTCGCCGACTCAAAAATAAGTAATCTGCTTGAGTGAAAGAGATATCTGGTGCGTACTCCGAATCGCGAAGACGGGCTGTGTTTATGTCGTATGCAAGGGCTTGAATAGAGATGAGCAATGTGTAACGAAATGCTCGAATTTGGCAGGTTACTGCACGAGCGTTCTAGCGAAGCGCTGGACGCAAGAACTGCATTGTCGGGCGTTCCCCGTTGCAAAGCCGACATTGGGATGTCGGCGCGAACCAGCTGGCCGACGTTTGAGGCTGATTGTCTTGAGGCGGTGCCATCCCCGACTTGCTCGCCCGAGACCGGGCATTGAGCGAGGGCAATAAACGTAAGCGCCCGGCAAAGTCACGGGTGCGCTTAATCAGGAGGCGGCTGGTACCCAATTATGCGGAAGCAATTCAGTGATCTTATCGGCCCTCTGCGTCGG
>NZ_JARUXJ010000001.1:914236-1013189 GCF_031451465.1 Caballeronia sp. LZ003
CGAGCATCGGGGCAGTGCGCCGCTCGTGAATGTGAAGCTCGCGAACGCCTCGCTTTGCGATGTCGACTTCACTGGAGCAAAGCTCACATGCGCGGACCTGCGTGGCGCTGATTTGCGGGGCGCGGTTCTTGTGAAAGCGTCGCTTGAGGGCGCGAATCTGAGCGGAGCATGTCTGCGCAGCGCGGACCTGTCCGAAGCTGACTTGCGCGGAGCCGACCTAAGCGGCGCGGACCTGGATGGCGCGCGTCTGGAAAAAGCGAAGCTTCGCGGCGCGGACTTGGCAGGTACGAATCTGCGCGGGGCCGGGACCGCGGGAATGGAGCGGTAGCAGAAACGCCGTATTAAGCAACTGTGAAAGGCGATGAGCCTGAATAGGAACAAGCGATCACGTACATCCGAAGATTCACACCGTTTGCACCTGAAGCATGCGCACAAGCCGCTTGCATCGGAAAGGCTGTGTTGTAAAAATCGGCCTTGCCTCGCAGCAGTGCGTTCGCCGGTGTCGGGACTGCGGCGCACGGTGAGGTCTCTCGAAGCATGGTGATGGTCTTTAAGCCGCCTCCGGGCGGCTTTTTTTAACCATTGCAAACGCAACGGCATGCGCGATCGCTCACCAGGATGAATGTGGGAGAAGCGATGAACGATGAATTTGTTGCGAGCGCGGCGAAGTGCGCGCCCGTGGCAGGCGGGAACATGTGGCTGTGGTTAGGCAAGCACGATATCAACTGGTGGGTGGCGGTGGCGACGCTTGCCTATATTAGCGCGAGTTTCGTGTTCGCCTGGAGAAAAGACCGGCGCGACCAACGCGCGCGCGAACGCGAGTCGTCTCGCGCGTAGTTCTGCTCAATATTAATGAAACCCCGCTTGCCATCGGCAGCCGGGGCTTTGTTGTTTCTGGAGATCATTGAATGGCAAACCTTGGGAAAGCAGCGCTCGCGGGCATAGTCGGCACCGTAGCTGCAACCACGCTGTATTGCATCGTGCCTCGCTTCGAAGGGGTTGTGCATCGCGGTTACCTCGATCCTGTGGGCGTTGCGACGAAATGCAACGGCGACACGCATGACGTCGTTGTCGGCCAGTCGTACAGTCCGGACGAGTGCTGGCAGTCGTTGAACCGCCAACTCATGACGCATGCCGATGATGTGCTTCGATGTACCCCGGGCCTCAAGGATCATCCGAGCCAACTCGCGGCCGCGGTGAGTTTCGCCTACAACATAGGCGGCCGCAACTATTGTGCGAGCACGACCGCAAAGCGATTCAATGAGCACGATTGGAGGGGCGCATGCCGGGCGATCAACGAATCGGACGATGGTCGCGCGCAGTGGGTGAGCTCGCGAGGGAAAGTGCTTCCCGGCCTAGTGAAGCGTCGCGCCGAAGAGCGAGCGCTTTGTGAGCGAGACTTATGAGTTACGCACCATACCTCATCGCCGGGCTGACAGCATGCGCTGTTGGCGTCGCAATCGGCGGCGGCGCTGTTCACGTGTTCGACAACAGCCAGCTCGCTACGGAGCAGGCCGCTCACGCGCGCGACAACGAGGCGAACGTACGGAAGCTCGCGACCCTGTCGGAGCACGCAGCGAAGGAAGCGAGCGTTGCGATCGCGGCTCACAACGCAGCGGCCGCTCGTATTGCCGCGCTCGATCAACAATTCCACCGTGAGAAAACGTCCCATGAAGCAGACAATGCGAAAAATCGCACCGCTATTGCTCACGGCACTCGTCGGCTGCGCATCGCAATTACCAAAAAAACCAGCGGTGTCAATGCCCCAGGTACAGGCACCACCGCCGGCGGCATGGGCGATGGAGCCCGTCGCTACGCCGAGTTATCACCAACGGTTGGAGCAGCTCTTTTTGCAATAGTTGACGATGCTGATGGCGACGCCCGAATGAGAGCAACATACTTGCAGCACTACGTGCTCATGCTGCAACGGCGAGGTCTGATCACCGGAGACGAGCCGTCGAGTAACGCGGCCAAAGAATTTGATTAGCGAAGCGGGATACTCGGTATTCCTCCATCAATAATGCGTCGATCCGCCGCGCGCTGAACGACGGTTCAGATTCTAGCGAATAACTAACCAATCCGAGTTGTATTCGCGAATGTGGTGTTCGGTCGTTCCGGTGGGACGCTTGCCTGACGACACTGTTCGTGCAAAAAATGAACGTCACGGAAGATGACAACACGGCTTTGCTTTTGAACGACCTACACGACGTTGTTGTCACGTCAGACGAAGCGCAGACATTCGAGATTTCATATGGATCAAACGGCATCAAGCAGCACACGGAATGCAGACAGAAAACTCCCGGCATTCGGCGGGGAGCGGCACGATGCATTTAGCAACGCCTACCATCTGGGTAACGGGTACAGAGCGTACAGTCCCGCATTAATGCGCTTCCGATGCCCGGATAGCTTGAGCCCGTTTGGAGCGGGCGGCATTAATCCCTACGCATATTGCGCGGGCGACCCCATTAACAGGCTGGATCCCTCCGGACATCTTAGTTGGCAGGCGTGGATGGGTATCGGTTTGGGGTTAGTGGGACTAGGGCTCGCGGCATTCACCGCGGGCACTTCCATCGCCGCTGCAGGCGGTGTCATAGCCGCAATCGAAAGCGCTTCCGCCGTGGGACTGGCTGTTGGAACGGCGGGCGTAGTCGCTGACGTTACGGCGATCGCGAGCGGCGCTGTTGAGGATAGCGATTCGAAAGCATCAGCCATCCTAGGGTGGATGTCGCTGGGCGCGGGTGCTCTTGGAGTGGCTTTCGCACGGCCATTTGGGTTGCGCGGTATTGCTCGCACAGCGAACGAGGGGGCTCCCGAATTTGTCGCAATGGGAGGCAATATCAGGCTTTTGGTTTTCCCTTATCAATCTGCCTTCTATTTCGGTGACAATTATAAAGGCCTGAGGCGCCTGAATATAGTAGCGCATTCAACACATCAGCATGGAATTACTTTCTTGCAGAGGCACCCGACCGACTTACTCACGGCTGGCCAACTTGCGTATGTCTTAGAACAGTCATTTATCGACATAGATGCCTATCGCTACGTTCGACTTGTATCTTGTTTTGCTGGCTATGGAGGAGCGAATTCTTACGCTCAGAGGTTTGCCACCATGATTAACAAACCGGTGAAAGCTTATGCTGGACGCGTGTATGCGACATCGCCGAGGTTTTGGCCTGAGGGCCTTTTTCGTGAGATGCATGCGCTTTATCCAGCACCTCCCCACATCACAAACCCTTCTGAGGTGCTTCGCTATCAATTTCGGGCTTTCAACGCAAACGGTCATCGGTTCCGTGTTGACAAGTCTCGACTGAATTATCAACCAGTCCACTTTGTGCCGCAACGTCCGCCGCTGACTCCGCCGCTAAGCCCATGAGGAAAGCAGCTCTGCTCCTGAGCAGAATCGACGCAATCAATCCAAACAAGTATGCTGAACTCACTATGAGATAGGTACTTTAGTTTCCCTTCGGTTTATACACACAGGCCATTAGGTTGATGATGCTGCGGCTCGTTTGGTCTCGCGAGGCAAGCTATATTTCAGGGCTTTGACCGGGTCGCGCTCTCAGCTTAAACACAATTACCGGGCGGAGCAACTTTCAAATTGGATCTCAGACTCTACTGCGGGTCGGGAGCAGCACCTACTGCGTTTGGGTCCGGCCACCTTGGCGCAGGTTAACGACGGTGCGCAGCAGACGACGTGGCTCACTGGTACTAGCGATGGCCATGAAGTCGTTGCTGCGTTTAATAGAACTTAACATGTGGAGTAGGTATATGGCCCGTATGGTGAAAAGAAGTGAGGCACCGGGCCTCCCGGCTTATGGCGGAGAACGGCGAGACGCCGTGAGCGGTGCCTACCATCTTGGTAACGGGTACAGAGCCTACAGTCCTAGCTTGATGCGCTTCACATGCCCAGACAGTCTGAGCCCGTTTGGGGCGGGCGGCATTAACCCTTACGCATATTGCGCGGGCGACCCCATTAATAGGCTGGATCCCTCCGGACATCTCAGTTGGCAAGCCTGGATGGGTATCGGCCTGGGGGTAGTGGGGCTAGGGCTTGCAGCATTCACCGCAGGCGCTTCCATCGCCGCAGCAGGCGGCGTTATAGCCGCAATCGAGAGCGCGTCCGCAGTAGGACTGGCTGTTGGAACGGCGGGCGTAGTCGCTGACGTTACGGCGATCGCGAGCGGCGCTGTTGAGGATAGCGATCCGAAGGCGTCGGCTGTACTCGGATGGGTATCGCTCGCCGTCGGCATATGCGGGTTCGCTGGCGGTGTGCGGCAGGTCTCGCAACGTTTCGCCCGACGGAGTAAGTTGTCTTACGCATCACGCATTACTCTGGGAGGTGCAATGGAGCTTGTAGCGTCAGAACCTGGCTTTTATTTGTTTGACGACATTTATAAGAACGCCAAGCGTCTCAACCTTGTTGCTCATTCACGTTTCGTGAACGGCGAACTGCATATTGGTGAAATGAACGCATCGGCGAGCCAGGTGAGTCGGCTTCTGCGTTGTTATTATTCCCTCGAGGACTATAATTACTTGCGACTTGTAACTTGCAATGGGGCGGATGGCGGGCCTCGCTCCTTTGCCGCAAAGCTTTCAATTGAAACTTTTACTCCCGTTAAAGCTTATCAGGGAGAAATAAGTATCATGGAGAGTCTTGATCCGCGATATGTACATCAGACGGTGAATGGAGATATTGCCCGAGCACGTTGGCCTGGCACGAATATTGTAGAAAGATTTGATTTCTACAACGCTGACGCCGGGCCTTTCGCTATCGAGAAAGAAGTGCCGGGATATTCGCCACAGTATTTTCTTCCTCGGCGACATCCCACCTTTGAGCGATTGCTAGGCGGCCAAAAAAGGCGCCGTCGGTGCTTATAAAGACCGGTGTTGACTAGAATGATCAATGCACATGAGCGCACGGCGGGGATGCCTCGGCGCACCACTTGGAATAGGCGCATTTCTCATTCAATCGTGTTTTGAAAGGTGCCACCGCGATCGACTGGTACATCGATTTAAACTCCGGTGGTATGAGTCAGGAGTCCGTCGCGATGAAACTCTAAGCAACCAGTGACGTACCGCAAATCCAGCACCGCTGTAGGCATGGGCGATAGACACGCCGCTATGTCGGGCTGTCACTAGTGGTTGCAGAAGCTTCTTCTGGGATGGCCGATAATGCTGACGCCGACGCATGGGGTAGTGCTAAACGTCCCAGCGTGAGGTCTTTACCCTTCAAGCGCAGGGCGTTATCGCAAGTCACTTATTCGATAAAGGCGTAGGCCCGGCAAGGGAAACCAAAGATATCGAAAGAAAGCCTCGCACCGAGGAAGCAGTAGACGCAAACGCGGAAGCGCTGCACCAACCGGAAGCAGGATAAACCATGGCGGAAAAATTCTGGGCACGTCTCGACGAGCACGTTGCTTGCGTGATCTCCAGGCTCTTCCACGATCCCGGTGCCGATATCTCGATTCAGGGCAAGCAGCTCTGCCAAGACCGACCCGAGTCGTCGAGAACACATCCCTATACTTCAAGTCCTCACGCCGAATGACGCCTATGTGCGCCTATTTCGCATTGCCTCGGATCATAACAAGGTGAACGCGCAGCGTTACTGATGGACTTCGGCACATCTTTGTCGGCCTCACTGAAATCCAAAACAGCTTCCTGAAACGTTGATCTATATCGTGCGTAGTTGTGCGAATGATGCATCGATTAGTGATGGGAAAATCCGGTCCGAGCGCGCGTATGTCTCTCCGGCTAATGGGTTGATGTGCTGATGCGGCATATCGATCTTTCGGTGGCGTCGGTGCTCGGCGCATCGAGCGCGCTGATGGGCGTGCTCTGGCACATGGGTTTGCCGATGCCGCTCGTCATCGTCCTCGTGCTGTTGTCCGGCGTGCTTGCGGGGCTAATGAACGGGCTCGTGATCGTGCGCTTCGGTTTGCCTTCGCTGGCCGTGACCATCGGCACGCTGGCGCTGTTTCGTGGCCTTGCGTACGTGCTGCTGGGCGATCAGGCAATTGCGGATTTTCAGGCGGCGTACATGGCGTTCGGCATCAGTACGGTTTGCGATTCATTCCTGCCGACGCCCTTCGTTCTGGTGATCGCGGGCGCGATCGTTTTTGCGGTCCTGCTTCAGGCGACGCCGGTCGTCCGCAGTCTCTACTCATTCGGCGCGAACTCGACCGCCGCGCAGTTTTCGGCATTGAAGTCGCGGGCACCAAACTCAAACTTTTCATGATGTCCGGCGCGCAGGGTGAGATCTATCACGGCAGTTAAGCGTTACTGCGATTGAATGATGATGGTCGGCATGTTGGCGGGCAGGGGGTAGGGCGTTTGCGCGCCGCCGCCTTTGGGCATGGCGGCCTGCTGTGCCTGAAACTGCGCCTGATGTTCGTCTGCGAAGCGCATAGCGTCAATCACGCGATCACAGGACGGAGGGTCAACCCTGTTCGCACATTCGGCTTATTGCGCGGCGTTTGCGCTCTCGAAAACGCTCACTACTCCTGCCACAATCAAAATCTTGATTTTCATGGTTGTTCTCTGTCTGCGGCCTAGTCTAGGCGCGCAGCGAGTTCCGCTGGCGTCTCGTCATAGTAAATCATCAACGATTGAATATCGCGATGCCCGATCATCTTGGCGAGCGCCAGCACATTAAGCTTCCGCGAAAGTCTTGTGGTCGCTTCATGCCGTGAGTCGTGAAAATGCAGATCAGCCATATGCGGATGTTTCTGAGCAAGTTTGTTTCGTACCTTGCGCCACAATGCATCGACACTACTCTGCGCTATAGGGAAACACCTTTGATCACCCTGAATCTCCGGAAGGCGCTTCCACAACTCAACCGCCTTAGTTGTTAGCGGAACATCACGCGCATCACCGTTTTTCGATTTCGGGATATGCACGTACCGCTGCAATAAATGGACGTTCGGTCGAATAGTGTTTAGCAATTCTCTTTGCCGCATTCCCGTCTCAATCGCGATAAGAAAGGCCACCGCAGCGTACTGCTGCGTCGTCGCAATTATCGTTCCATCTTCAAGTCCAAGAGCATGGGTCATGAGCGATGTGTCTGAGTCCGGAACGCGCCGGCGGCGAGGTGGCGGGTCTTTTGGACGCTTCACCTCGTGACAGGGATTATCGTGAATCCACTTCCATTCCGTTTTCGCTGCCTCGAACACGGCAGAAAGCAGGTTCATGTCTCTGTTAACGGTCGATGACTTCACATTCTTTAGGCGCTTGTCTCGCCAGTCAGCGATCGACTCGGGCCTTACATTGCGGATCAGCTCGCCGCAGAAGTCCAGTTCGGCTTTCAAAAAAGCGATGCGGGTCACATTCCAGTCGTGCTTGCCCAAATTCGGCGAGATCTTATTGAGGTATTCGTCCATCGCGTCGGACAGCGTCTTCTGGACCTTCGCGTATGCCCGCCGCCGGCCACCCGCAATCTCAGCTTCGAGCTTCGTGGCCCATTCGACAGCCTGGGCCTTGGTATCGAATGTGGCCGACTCTCGGACGCCGCCCTTTGCCACCTCTGCGCGCCAACTCGTGCCGCGCTTCCTGTACGTTGCCATGCTTCCCCATCAGTTGGCGTAAATTTGGCGTAAAGCATATCCGAAATGCGGGGAATTCTGATGGATTTCGATGTCGGAAATGTCGGCTACCGAACGCGCCGAACGCCCGCCAGCATTGAGTTTGAAGGCATTTGATAGTGTTGCCTAAAAGTTTGCTGTTTGCCGGGAGATTCCTGCCGGGGGGACCATCCTAGGTGCCGACATCACCTAAGAAAACCCCATCGCCGTCTCAAAAACGCCAATCGGCAGGGCGCGCTCATGAGCGGCAAGCGCCCGTCTAATGGATACGCCTCGGCTCGGGATCTTGCATCCTGTCGCAAAGCTCGGCCACCTCATGGATTCCCCAGTCCTCGTGTGCGGGACGTCAGCCATTGGTTGACGCACCCATTTGATGTGTCCACTACGGCTTGAGTCGATCAAGTCTGCCGAGACGCTGCGGCACCTATGACGAACCCCAAAGCGCGTTCGCAACGACGCCGGAATCGTTGCAAGCGCCTGGGATCGAGTTCAAGCCGACGCTGTAGCCAGCACGCATATCCAACATTGCCCCTGAGCGTTGTCCGCCATGAGATGCGCCCGTCGACTACGCGTGTCTCAATCAAATCGATCTTCACCGCCTGTTTAATTTTTTCCTTCCAGTGCCGTTAATCCAGAAAGTTCGCGCTTAGGGAAAAGGTTAAGTGATCGTCGAATTCGATCCATGAGACAACTTCGTTCCAACCTGCCATCAGCGCATATCGCCGCAACTTCTACTGGCGGGTGACAATGCATAACAATCCGGTGAAATTCTCCTTTACTCCAGCCGATCAGGAAGCGCTGGAGAGAAGCCTCGGGCGGATCGCCTTCGCGCCCGACGGCAGCATCCTTCGGGTCAACGAGCGCTTCCTGGAGCTCTTCGACTACAAGGGCTGGGAGCTCGTCGGACGCAATCGCAGCATCTTCAGGCCGCTCGCGACAGGCGCCACCACGCCGGACGAGATCGATACGGTCTTCGCGACCGCCAAAGCCTTCTTCGGCGAGATGCAGCAATTGAAGCGCGATGGCACGTCCTTCTGGACCGAGGTTTCCTGCATACCGGTCGCAACCGAAGACGGCGCAGTCGGCGAGACCGTCATGCTGGTGCGCGACGTCACTGACCGCATGATGTCGGCCGCCGACGTCGCTGGCCAGATCGCCGCCATCAACACTTCGCAGGCCGTCATCCATTTCGCGATGGACGGCACCATCCTTCATGCCAACGAGAAGTTTCTGGAAGCCACCGGCTACCGGCTCGACGAACTCGTCGGCAAGCATCATCGAATGTTCGTCGCCGCCGACGAGGCCAGGGACCCGTCCTATGCCGCCTTCTGGGAACGGTTGCGGCAGGGTTTGCACGCTTCCGGCGAATATCGGCGATTCCGCAAGGACGAAAAGGCCGTCTGGCTTCGGGCAACCTACAATCCGATCCTCGACCTCGAAGGACGTCCGTTCAAAATCGTCAAGTATGCGGTCGACGTCACGTCGGAGAAGAAGCAGAACGCCGATTTCGAAGGCCAGATCGCCGCGATCGACAAGTCGCAGTGCATGGTGACCTTTTCGCCCGACGGCACCATTCTCGACGCCAACCGCAACTTCCTGGAAGCGGTCGGCTACACGATGGAGGAGCTCGAAGGCCGTCATCACCGCATGTTCGTCGATCCCGCATACGCGCACAGTCTCGACTACGAGATCTTCTGGAGCGATCTGGCCGCCGGCCGTCATCGCAGCGGCGAGTTCCGGCGGATCGGCCGCGACAAGCGCGAAATCTGGCTGCAGGCAATCTACAGCCCGGTGCTCGACCAGGACGGGCGGCCCTTCAAGATCGTCAAATACGCGACGGTGGTCACGCGTGAAAAGCTTCGCCAGGCGGACCACCAAGGTCAGATCGCCGCGATCCACAAGTCGCAGAGTGTCGTCGCCTTCAATGTCGACGGCACGATCCTCGACGCCAACGACAACTTCCTGGACCTGACGGGCTATCGGCTGTCCCAGGTCATCGGTCGCCATCATTCGATGTTCGTCTCGGCCGAGGAGCGAGAAAGCGAAGCTTATGGGAAGTTCTGGCAGACGCTCGCCGCGGGTGAGTATCAGGCAGGCGAGTTCAAGCGGCTCGGCCGCGATGGCCGCGAGATCTGGCTGCAGGCTTCCTACAATCCGATCCTCGACATGAACGGGCGCACCTTCAAGGTCGTCAAGAACGCCGTCGACGTCACCGGGCAAAAGCTGCGGCAAGGTGATTACGAAGGACAGATCGCCGCGATCAACAAGTCGCAAAGCGTCGTCTCGTTCGACATGGACGGCAATGTGCTCGAGGCGAACGACAACTTCCTTACCCTGATGGGCTACGCGCTCCCGGAAGTCGTCGGCCGGCACCATCGCATGTTCGTCGACAAGGAAACCGTCGCGCATGCCGATTACGCACGCTTCTGGAGCGATCTGCGCGCGGGCAAGTTCCTGTCCTCGAAGTTCAAACGCATTGCCGCGAACGGGGCGGAAGTGTGGATTCAGGCGTCCTACAATCCGATCTACGACCTGAACGGCAAGCCCTTCAAGATCGTCAAGATCGCCGCCGACATCACCGCCGACGTCTCGCTCGCCGCCGATCTCTCGCGCGCCCAGAAAGAAGTCCAGCACGATCCGGCGACGGGCCTTCCGAACCGGCTCGGCCTGCGCAAGTTCATGCGTCAGGTGCTTTCGGCGACCGACAGCGAGCTCGCGCTCTTCTATCTCGATCTCGATCACTTCAAGCCGATCAACGACACGTTCGGCCATGAAGTCGGCGATCTCGTCCTGCGCACCGTTGCCGCCCGTCTGACGGGCGAGTTGACGGAAGGGCAGCTCGTGGCGCGGATCGGAGGAGACGAGTTCGTCGTCGCGGCCACGAATCTCACGCGGCCGCAGATCGTCGAACTCGCGGAGCGCCTCATCGAGTCCGTGTCGCAGCCGATCGCTCATGGCGAGCGGTGGCTGGAGGTCGGTCTTTCGATCGGTATCGCGCTGACGCCGCAAGACACGCTGGAGGAAGACGAGCTTTTCCGCTTCGCCGACGTTGCGCTCTATCGTTCCAAGGGCAAGCAGCGTGGCACCTTCACCTTCTACGCCGAGGATGCGGAAACCTCCGCCGAGACCGAGCGGCATCTGGCGCACGACATGCTGATCGCGATCAAGGCGCGTGAGTTCGATCTTGCCTGCAGCGTGCGTGTTTCCGCAAACGACGCAATCGCCGTCGAGATTCAGCCGTGGTGGAACCACCCGACGCTCGGCCGCCTCGGCACCGAAACCTACCTGCGCGTCGCCGAACAAAGCGGTCTCGTCGTTCCTCTCGGCGACTGGATCTTGCGCGAGGCCTGCAAGCTCGCCACGGACTTGCCCGAGATTACCGTTTGCGTGCCGGTCTATCCGAAGCAGCTCCTGACCAGCGACTTCGCCCAGACGCTGACGCTGGCGCTGCGAGAGAGCGGCGTGGACGCGAGCCGCCTCGAACTGCGGCTCGAACGCGGCACGGCGCGCGTCAACACGGAAAGCCTTCGCTCCGATGTCGCAAAGCTCAGGGCGATGGGTCTCGAAGTCGTCGCCGATAGCGTGCTCGCCGGCGAAAACGCGCTTTCGAATCGCGCCTACTGGAGCATGGACCGGGTGATGGTCGACGCGCGCCTCGGCGCCATTCTCAAGAGACAGGCTCATCCGCTCGCAACCGAGATTGCCGAGATCGAAGCTCGCGACGCCAAGGCGAAAATTTCCGGCAAACGTTGCTTCGAGATCGACGCCAAGGCGGCGCTACACAGCTTCGTGGTGCTCGATACGATCAAACCGGCCGAGCTCACGGCCGCGCTTCGCGAGACGAGTAAGAGCGCGGAGGATGCGCAGGCCGAAGACGACGGGATGATCGCGAACAAAGAGAACGTCGCGTGAGAGTCGGTTCTACCGATCTTCGTTGTCGTTGAGCGGAGCCAGCGCCGGGCGCTTCGTTCTCCAACTTCGCCAAAACTTCGTGTGACGGCGTAGACGTGTGGGTGGCGCTTCATCGGCGCGACCCGTGCCCCGATAATGGACGATGGCCGAATCCGCTAGTCGCTTCAAGTCGCTCGGTTCGAACTCGCCGATATTGCGAAGCCGCGCCGGACGCGGATAACGCGGATTGACGTCCATCCATCGGTAGAGCGCCGGAACGATGCGCGACATGCTGCCCGCGCTCGCGGCCTTTCGAAGCGCCCGCCAGGCGGCGAACTCGCCTTCCGCGCGTGCTTTGCGCCACGCCGACCACCGGCGCCAGCCGCGCTCGATCAGTACACGCATGCGCGGATAAAACCAGATCGCGAGCGCCATCGCCGCCAGGGCGACACACGCATACATGACATCTCTCTCATCGAGGTAGATCACCGTATGCCGCGCCAGGCCGCCCGGAATGTCCCAAAGCGGCCGTTCGCTCGCTGCATGCGCGCGAAAGCTGAGCGCCGGAAGATGAATCTTTTCGCGCGCGCGAGTGGTCGTGTTCCACCATTCGATATCGATTGCTGGCAGCGTGTACGTTCCCGGACGCTCGACGAGATACGCGACCGTATCCGTGCGCTCGCCCGCGACGAATCCCGAACGGTCCTGCGTGATATTGCGGGTTACCGGCGGCTTCGAATAACGGCGCAATCCGGCGATGTCCGCAAAAGCGAGCGGTGGAATCAGCATCGACTCGGTGCCTTCCGCGCGCTCCGTGACGGCACGCGTCAAGGTGCCGCCGACTTCCAGCTTGCCGTCCGAAGGTTCGATTCTTTGCGTCACGGTAAGCTTTGGCGTGGGGAAAAACGACGCCATGTCTTCGGCCCCCGCCGGCACGCTTGCGACCAACTCCAGCCGGGGCGTCGTAAGCGTGACCGGTCCGTCGGCGCCGCCGGGATGCAGCGTGATGGCGAACGGCGGCACATCGAAAGTGCCCGCCGCGCGCGGCACGATTCGATAGACGCGCCGGACCCCGAACCAGCGCACACCGTCCATGATCTCCGAAAGATTCTGCGCACTCTCGTCAGGCAACGTGACGAACGCATCGTGCACGTCGAACAGCGGCCAGTCCGGCGCGGCCGTGAACCATGTGGTCGTGAGCGCATCGACGACGAGTTGCGCCGCGCTGCCCGCCACCACCTTGCCAGCCGGTTCGAGATGCGCGCGCAACATGGTTCGGGGCGCATCGTCCGCGTGAGCGATCGAAAACACGTTCGAGAGAATGACGAACCCTATCGCGAGGAGCAATCGCATCACGGGCTCGCTCCTGCTTCCTGTTCGAAGCGCTGATGCAAAAACGCCGCGGGCGATGTATTCAGATTACGCATCCACGTTTCCTCCGATGGACGCTGTTGCTCGACCAGCATGCGCTGGCCGCCTTTGATCTTCTTCTTGTCCGTCTCGACCTGATCGGGCTTCTGCGTGGTCGATTCGTCACTCTGCTCGTCGTCCTCGATGAGCATCTGTACCAGCTTCCGATTTGCACGCGCCTCCGCGAACCCCGCGCGATGCGCAATCGCGGCGTCGTAAGCCTTCATCGCGCCCGCGTAATCTTTCATCCGCGCGAGCGTGTTGCCGACATAGAACAACGCGTCCGGCGTGTCGAGTCGGGTGAACGTATCGAGTGCGCCGGCAAAGTCGCCGGCAAGATACTGTGCGCGGCCTTTCCACATGGGATCGTCGAAACGCGCGGCGGCACGCTTGTAGTCGCCATGTTCGAAGCTGTAGCGACCCTGCTGATCATGCGTTGCGAAGAGATCGAGCCACTCGAACGACGCGGCCTGCGCCTGCCTGGGAAAGTAAGCCATTGAAAGCGCAACTAGTATGATCGGCAGCCACTTCACCGTCCAGCCGCGCCTGAAGCAGTACAAGGAGATGACGAGAATCGGCGCGAGCAGCCAGTAGCCCGATTCCCTCCAGCGCGGCACGATCTTCGAATCCTGCGCCGCTTCGAGATACACCTGCGCACGGTGCTGCACCCATTGCACGTCGTCATCGTCCGCGCGCATGCTTGCAAGCGGAATCGAAGCCGCTTGCGTGATTTTGCGGATGGCGGCTGCATCGAACGTGCCGGTGACAGGGCGGCCCGCTCCGTCAGTCGCGATTTCGCCGTGCGCTCCACGGATCGCGCCGCCGCGTTCCGTGCCGACCGCGAGCCAAAGCAACTGGTGGCGCGATTCCTTCGCCATCCGAACGAAATCATCCGTATGACTTTCATCGAAACCGTCGCTCATGAAGACGATCGTGCCCGCTGCGTCGTCGGCCTTCTGCAAGACACGCTCCGCAAGCGCCAGGCCGGCAGCGGCGTTCTTGCCGTCATGCGGCATCAATTCGGGCGCGAGCGCAGGCACATAAAGCCCGAGCAAGGCGGGATCTTCCGTGGGCGGCACGACGAGATGCGCGCTCGCTGCGAACACCAGCAGCCCGGTGCGCGCGCCTTTGCGCGCTGCCGCGAGATCGAGCACCTTTTGCCTTGCCCGTTCGATACGGCTTGGCGCGACATCGGTTGCATCCATCGAACGCGCGAGTTCGAGGACGATCATGAGCGGCGCCTTGTCCCGATCGAAGGGCGGACGTTCCTGTTGCCACGTCGGCCCCGCCACGGCAATGGCGGATAAGGCGATCAGCGCGGCCAACGAATGGATCGGCTGCAAACCACGCTTCGCACGCTCGCCGACGATCAGATGCTCCAGCAAATGCGGCGCGATGATGTTGCGCCAGCGTGAACGCACATCGTTACGACGCAACCACGCAAACGGTAATAGCACGGCTGGGATGAACAGCAAGAGCCATAACGGGCGCAGGAAGTGAAAAGCCGTCAGATCGATAGCCATATCAAGCTCCGATCTCCCCGGGCACGCGACGCGGCGCGCGCAAGAGCGCAACGAGACAGGCAATGCCGTGATACAGCGTGAAGAGCGACACCGCGAGCGCGAGCGCCAGCCAGTAGAACTCCCGGCGCGGCCTGTACACCTCGCGCGTGATCTTTTCCGGTGTCATCTTGTCGATCTGCGCGTACACGGACGCGATGTCTTCCGCGCGGCCCATCGCATGGAACGACGTCCCGCCAGTCGTCCGGGCAATGCGCGTCAGTGCGTCGAGATCGACCTTGTCCTCGCCTTCGGTCTGCGGATCGCCGATACCGATGGTGTGCACCACGATGCCGTGATGCTTCGCAATCTGCGCGGCCTGCGTGGGCGCGATGGCGCTTGCGGTGTCGTTGCCATCGGTGAGCAGAATCAGCACCTTTTCCTGCGCGGGCGTGTTTTCCATGAGTCTGACCGCCAGCCCGATCGCGTCGCCGATAGCCGTGCGCGGTCCCGCCATGCCAATGCGCATGGCGTCGAGCAGCATCAGCACGCTGTCGTGATCGAGTGTGAGCGGCGCTTGCGGATAAGCACCGTCGCCGAACACGATCAGGCCGATGCGGTCGCCCTTGCGCTTCGCAATGAAATCGGCGACTACGCGCTTGACCGCGCTCAGGCGATCGAGCCGTTCGTCGGTCGCGCCATCGATGAAATCGCGCTCGCTCATCGATTGCGACAGGTCGATCGCAAGCAGCAAGTCACGCGCGGGTAACTCGTGCGTGACGGGCGGTTCGAGGAACACCGGCCGCGCCGCCGCAATCAGCAGCAAAATCCAGAGCACGGGCATGAGCAAGCGCTGCAGCCAGTTGCGGCGCAGACGCACGCCGCCAGGCGCGGGTTTCTCGCCGGCAGCATGGGCCATTTCCTGAAAGAACGGCATGCGCACGGCCGTCGATGTCGTGCGATACGCGGGCGCCAGCCACCACACGAAGAGGGGCAAGGGCAGCAGCGCGAACATCCACACGTACTCAAACTTCCACATGATGATGCTCGATCCAGTCGCGCGCCGCCAGAACGAGACGGTCGGCGTCCTGTCGCGTGATGGCGGCGAGTCGCGCTTGCGGCGCATATGTCGCGGTGAAAAGCAGCGCGCCGCTCGCATCGTCGAAGTGACCGTGCGTGGCGCGCAGAAATGCAAGCCAGGTTGCGCCGGTGAGCGCGGCCACTTGCCCGCGCGGCGCGGCGGCAAGCGCGGTACGTTTGATGAGCGGCGCGATCTCGGCAAGCGCGGCCGCACGGCTTGCTTCGTCGGCAAGCTTCGCTTCGATGCGCGCCAGTTCGGCAAGCGCCTCGCGCCGGTAGCGGCTCCTTTCATGCCGACGCCAGGCGAACCATCCGGCGAGCGCCGCCAACGCCGCGAGCGAGACAAGCACGAAAAGCCAGCCGATGGTCCGCGGCATATACGACACGGGCTCGGGCAACGGTAACTCGCGCAGCGCCTGCAACGCGGCGGGCGTGTCGGCGGGCATGAGCGGCGTGGTCATAGGCCGCCTTGCGCCGCGCGACGCACGCGCTCGCCGAATAAGCGCCGCACCTGATCGACGACCGGTTCGGCGGTCGATAACGCCATCAACGGCACGCCGCTCGTGCGCAATAGCTCCGCAATCGCTGCCGCGCGGCCCTTGAAGAGGCTGGCGAGCGGCGCACGCACGCGTTCGTTTTCCATGCGCAGTTCCACTTGCAAGCGTCCTTCGCTCACCACCAGCGCGCGATGCTCGGGCATGCCTTGCCAGAGCGGATCGAAGACGAGCGCCGCGATCACGTCGTTATGCGCCGCAATCTGCCGGAGCAGCCGGCGCGTGCGTTCATCGGCGCCTGCAAAGTCGCTCATGATGCACACCAGAAAGTCGTGCGATGCGATCTGCAACACGCCTTCGAGCGCAGCATTAAGTTGCGCGTAATTCGTTCGCGCGAGACTCTCGGCATGCAACGACGCGTTCATCCGCGCGATGGCGCCGAACAGCAAGTCGATGCGCGCGCGACTTCGCAACGGACGCACGCGGACCACTTCTTCGTCGCCGAACACGACGCCGCCCACGCGATCCCCAGCGGCAAACGCCATCCACACGGCGAGCGCCGCCGCTTCGGCCGCGACCACGGACTTGAGCGCACGGCTCGATCCGAAGAACATGTTCATGCGCTGATCGACGATGACCAGAAGCGGCCGATCGCGCTCCTCGGTATAGACCCGCACATGCGGCTTGCCCGTGCGCAGGCTCACGCGCCAGTCGAGATGGCGTATGTCGTCGCCGGGCAAATAGCCGCGCAGTTCCTCGAAATTCAGGCCGCGTCCGCGCATGCGCGACGCTTGCCGTCCCGACAAGATGCTCGTTACGGGCGCGGGCGCGACGAAGCTCAAACCCCGCGCGCGGCCTTCGAGCCCGGCAAGATGCGCGGCATCGACATAAACGCTGCCGATGGCCGAAGCGGGCGGGCCATGAACGTCTGCTGCGTCGTGCGGCATCGCGGGTTTCCTCCAGGCTCAAGCTGGCACGGCCACTTTCTCCACTAGCCGGTCTATCACTTGGTCGGCGCCGACCTTGTCGGCGGTCGCATCGTAGGACAGCAGCAAACGATGCCGCAGCACCGGATGGATGACCGCGCGCACGTCGTCTGGCGTGACGAAATCGCGCTCGTCGAGCCATGCATGCACGCGGCTCGCCCGATCCAGTCCGATCGCGCCGCGCGGGCTCGCTCCGACTTCGATCCATTTGCCGAGGTCGGCATCGAGCGCGCCGCCATGACGCGTCGCGTTGACAATCGATACGATGTATTCGTCGATGGCCGGCGCCACCGCGACGCGCCGGACGGCCTCGCGCGCGGCGAACACATCTTCCTGCGTCAGCGTTTCCATGGCGGCCGGCGCGCCCTCGCTTTCGCGACGCAGCAAGCGCAGCATGTCCGCCTCGCTCCGGGGCGACGCATAACCGATCAGCACCTTCATGAGAAAACGGTCCATCTGCGCTTCCGGCAGGGGATAAGTGCCTTCCTGTTCGATGGGATTCTGCGTCGCCATCACGAGGAAGAGTTCGGGCAGCGGGTACGTCTTGCCGGAGATTGAAATTTGCCGCTCTTCCATGGCTTCGAGCAGCGCGGATTGAACCTTGGCGGGCGCGCGGTTGATTTCGTCCGCGAGAATCAGATTGCCGAAGATGGGACCCGGCTGGAACGAGAGCGTGCGTTCGTTGCCCGATTGCAGAAGCGTCTCGCCGCCCGTGATATCCGAGGGCAGCAGATCGGGCGTGAACTGGATGCGCTTCATCGTGGCGGCCAGACGCGCCGCGATGGCCTTGACGGTACGTGTCTTTGCGAGACCCGGAAGGCTCTCGAGCAGCACGTGCCCATCCGCGAAAAGCGCAATGAGAATCTGGCGCACGACGGCCTCCTGGCCGATCACCGCTTGCCCGATGCTCGTCTCGAATCGCCGGATGAGGTCTTGCATGGCTCGCTCGCTAAGAGTGCAACGCGCACGCGTTGCTGATGCGATGATCCCGAAGCTGTCTGAACACGTGCTGCACAAGTTACTAAAGCAAGGCGGTTTCGTCAAAGCCGTGTCGGCCCTTTCGCAAGGATGCCTACCGTTTGCGGCATCGCTCGAAAAAAAGATTGCTAACATTTATTCGTTCGTATATTGGTGGCTCCATTGTGTTGGCTCCCATGCGACACGGTCGGGGTGACGGCAATGGCGAACATACCGGTGAATCACAACGCGGCCGGGCGAAGCTCGGAATTCAACGCAAGGCGCATGGCGCTGTGGGCCGTGCTCGTGCTGCTATGTCCGGCGCTCGTCGGATTCGCGGTGAGCCGCGCGCTGCGCGAGCCCGCCAGGCCGATGGTCCATGCCGTCCTCGGCGACGGCGTGAGCGGCCCGAAAGGCATGGCGTGGATACCCGGCGGCGAATTCCAGATGGGCAGCGACAGCAAGCTCGCGCAAGCCAACGAACGTCCGGCGCATACGGTGCGCGTTCACGGTTTCTGGATGGACGAGCATCACGTGACGAACGCCGAATTCGGCGCGTTCGTGGCGGCCACGCACTACATCACCACCGCTGAAAAGAAACCCGACTGGGAGACGCTCCGGGTGCAGTTGCCACCCGGCACGGCGCGTCCGCCGGACAGTGCGCTCACGCCGGGCGCAATGGTGTTCGTCGGCACACGGGAACAGGTGTCTCTGCAAGACTATTCGCGCTGGTGGCGCTTCGTGCCGGGCGCGGACTGGCGGCATCCCTCGGGGCCGTCGAGCAATATCGATGGCAAGGACGATCATCCCGTCGTGCAGGTCTCCTACGAAGACGCCGAGGCCTATGCCAAATGGGCGGGCAAGCGCCTGCCCACCGAAGCCGAATGGGAATTTGCCGCGCGCGGCGGGCTCGATCAGGCGACCTATTCCTGGGGCAACCAGTTCGCACCCGACGGCAAGCAAATGGCCAACGTCTGGCAAGGCCAGGAAAAGCAGCCGTTCCCCGTCGTCAACGCGAAAGCGGGCGGCGCGGCCGGGACGAGCCGCGTGGGGAGTTTTCCGGCCAACGGCTACGGACTCTCCGACATGACCGGCAACGCGTGGCAATGGGTAGCCGACTGGTACCGGGCCGATCAGTTCAGGCGCGAGGCATCGATAGGCGGGGTGGTCAACGAGCCCGCGGGCCCGGCCAGTTCATGGGACCCGGCCGATCCCGGCGTTCCCGTGGAAGCGCCCAAACGCGTTACGCGCGGCGGTTCGTTTCTGTGCAACGAAGACTACTGCCTGAGCTATCGGCCAAGCGCGCGGCGCGGCACCGACCCCTACAACAGCATGTCGCACCTCGGTTTCAGACTCGTGGTGGATAAGGACGTCTGGCAAGCGGCGCATGGCGCATCGCCGGCGAATCCGACCCGGACCGCCGCTCGCTGAACGCATCGGCGCGGCAACACATTGCTTTCGCGAAAGGAGAGTCGAGTGCGGCGGGGACTTCGACACATTCTTGCTGGCGTGCGGGCCGCGCTGCTGACTGCCGCGTTCGCGGTGCTCCTGGCGGGCTGCGCGCGCTCCGGCAACGACGCGTCCGCGCAGGCCAGCGCCGGCGTGAGCGCCAGCACCGCGCAGACGGCGCAAGGCGTTCTGCCGTCGTGGCGCGGCGGCCGCGCTCGGCAAGCGCTCATCGACTTCGTGCAAACCGTCACGCGCGAAGGATCGCCAACCTATTTGCCGCCCGCGCGACGTATCGCCGTGTTCGATAACGACGGTACGTTGTGGAGCGAACAGCCTATCTATTTTCAGTTTGCCTTCATGCTCGATGAAGTGAAGGCGGCCGCGCCGAACCATCCGGAGTGGCGCGGCGACCCGGCGTTCAAGGCGTTGGCATCGGGCGACAAGGCCGCGCTCGCGGGCCAGCAAAAAGCATTGCTGAAACTGCTCGCGGTGGCGAACAGCGGCATGACGGTCGATGAATACGACAGCGCCATTCGCGCGTGGCTCGCAACATCGAAGCATCCGACGCTCGGGCGTCCGTACACCGCGCTCGTCTATCAGCCGCAACTCGAACTGCTCGACTATTTGCGGGCGAATGGCTTCAAGACTTTCATCGTGTCCGGAGGAACGATCGAATTCATGCGCGTGTTCGCCGAACAGGTCTACGGCATTCCGCCCGAACAGGTGATCGGGTCGAGCCAGCTCGTGAAGTACGTCGTGCGCGACGGCAAGCCCGCGCTCGTGCGCGAACCGAAGCTCGATTTCGTCGACGACGGTCCCGGCAAGCCCGTCGGCATCTACCGGAACATCGGCAGAAAGCCCGTGCTCGCATTCGGCAACTCGGACGGCGACTTGCAGATGCTGCAATACACGGCCGCGCAGGAAGGGCCGCATCTCGAACTGATCGTGCATCACGACGACGCGGCGCGCGAATTCGCCTACGACCGCCAGTCGAAGATCGGCAAGCTCGACCGCGCATGGGACGAGGCGCTCGCGCGCGGGTGGATCGTCGTGAGCATGAAGAACGACTGGAAGGCGGTTTATCCGGCAAGCGCGCCATGACGGGCGACGCGCGAAAGACGTAGGGCGCTCAAGGAGAATCACAATGACCAAGCCGCAACTCCGACGCTTCCGCTATATCACCGGCGCGCTCGCCGCGCTCGCGGCGATCTGCGTGCTGATCGTCCCGCCGATCGTCTCGACCGCGCAGACGCCGAACGCGGCGAAGCCCGCGAAACCCGCGCCGGCTCCCGCGCCCGCCGCCGCGCAGAACAATAATCAGAATGGGAAGAAGCCCAACATTCTCGTGATCTTCGGCGACGATATCGGGCAGACCAATATCAGCGCATATAGCAAAGGCGTGGTTGGCTACGAAACGCCGAACATCGATCGCATAGCCAACGAGGGCATGCTCTTCACCGACTACTACGCGGAGAACAGCTGCACGGCGGGCCGTTCGACCTTCATCACGGGCGAAGTCACCTTGCGCACGGGGCTGTCGAAAGTGGGCATTCCCGGCGCGGACGTTGGCCTGCAGGCGCAGAACATCACCATTGCCGAGGCGCTCAAGCCGCTCGGCTATGCGACCGGCCAGTTCGGCAAGAACCATCTCGGCGACCGCGATCAGTACTTGCCCACCAAGCACGGCTTCGACGAGTTCTTCGGCAACCTGTATCACCTGAACGCCGAGGAAGAACCGGAGCGTCCTTATTATCCGAAGAACGACACGGCGTGGGTCAAGGCGAACGCGCCGCGCGGCGTGATCCATTCGTTCGCGGATGGCCGCGGGCAGGACACGGGTCCGCTCAACACCAAACGCATGGAGACGATCGACGACGAAACGACGAGCGCCGCCATCGACTTCATGCAGCGCCAGAACAAGGCCAACAAACCTTTCTTCGTGTGGATGAACACGACGCGCATGCATTTGTTCACGCACGTGCGGCCATCCATGCTCGGTCAAAGCGGCATGCCGGGCAACGAATACGCCGACGGCATGATCGAGCATGACAACGACGTCGGCAAGCTGCTCAAGGCGCTCGACGACATGAAGATCGCGGACAACACCATCGTCGTCTATACGACGGACAACGGGCCGAACCAGTTCTCATGGCCGGATGCCGCCACCACGCCTTTCCGCAGCGAGAAAAACACCAACTGGGAAGGCGCGTTCCGGGTGCCCGCGATCATCCGCTGGCCCGGCAAGATCAAGCCGGGGACGGTTTCGCGGCAGATGATCTCGGGCCTCGACTGGTTCCCGACGCTGGTCGCCGCCGCGGGCGACAACGGCATTGCCGACCGCTTGCTCAAGGGCGCGGCGATCGGCGGCAAGAACTTCAAGGTGCATCTGGACGGCTATAACTTCGTGCCGTATCTCACTGGCCAGACGAAGGACGCGCCACGTCACGAGTTCTTTTACTTCAACGACGATGGCCTGCTCGTCGCGATGCGCCAGGACGACTGGAAGGTGGTCTTCTGCGAGCAGCGCCAGCCGGGCGGCTATGAAGTGTGGGCGAACCCGTTCACGTGTCTGCGCGTGCCGAAAATCTTCAATCTGCGCATGGACCCTTACGAGCGCGCCGATATCGTCTCCGACCAGTATTACGACTGGACCACGAAGAACGTGTATATCGCGCAATACGCCGTCTCGAAGGTCGCGCCGTTCCTCGCGACGTTCAAGCAATATCCGCCCGCTCAACGGCCCAGCAGCTTCAGTATCGACCAGATGACCGACAACTTGATGAAGAGCATCGAAAGCGCGGGCAAGTGATCCGGGAGCCGAGAGACGATGACAGATCTGAGCGCCGCGATCAAATCCGCCCGGACCAAGGCAAGCCGCCGCGCACCGGCCAGCGCCGATGCGCATCACGCGAGCACCATGCGTCTCGCGTGGCCTGCGTTGCTGTTGTTTGCATCGGGCGGCGCGGCGCTGATCTACCAGGTGTTGTGGGTGCGGCAACTCACGCTCGTGGTCGGCATCGAAGTGCAGGCCGTGACCGTTGCGATCAGTGCGTTCTTTGCGGGACTCGCGCTCGGCGGATGGATCTTCGGCAAGCTCGCCGACCGGAGCATGCGGCCTTGGTTGCTGTACGCGGGACTGGAACTCGCCGTGCTTGGCCTCGGTCCGGGCGCGACGCACGCGCTGGCGCACTCGGCCGCGCTCTTCGCGACGCTGCAAGAGCGCGCCGGGCCGCTTGCGTGGTTCTTGCCGTTCGCGCTGGTCGGCGCGCCTGCCATCGCGATGGGCGGCACTTTGCCCGTCCTCATGCGTGCAACCGGCGCGTCGCGGCAAGACATCGGTGGCGCGGGCGGGCGGTTGTACGCGGCCAATACCGCGGGCGCCATCGCTGGCGCGTTGCTGCCGGTGTTCGTGCTGATTCCTTTGCTAGGCGTGCAGGGCAGCGCCTATGCGGCCGCGCTTCTCAACGCCTGCGCCGCGATCGGTGCAATGTTGCTCATGCGCCGCGCCGCCGTGCAGAACGGTTCGCTCGATGACCCCGCCGCGCGCGCCAGCGCCGCTTCCTCCGGCTCGCGCATCGCCATTGCGCTCTATGCCGTCGCGGGTGGCATCGCGCTCGGCTACGAGGTGATCTGGTCGCAGGCCATCGGGCAATTCGTCAGCACGCGCAGCTTCGCTTTTTCTATCGTGCTCGCCACGTATTTGCTCGGTCTTGCGCTCGGCAGCGCGATCGCGGCGCGCCATGCCCAACGGATACGCGACCCGTGGAGCGCATTCGGCGTGCTGATCGCGTTGGCGGGTCTGGCCGCGTTCGCGGGCGTCGCATGCGTGGGCGACTGGCTTTCGCTCGCCCAGCGTCACGCAGCCGACTTCGGCCTGAGCGTGACGGGCAACATGCTCGCGTCGATGAGCGCGGGCTTTGCCGTCGCCGCATGCGTGATCGTGCTCGTGCCGACGATCTTGCTCGGCGCGGCGTTCCCTTTCGCGCTCGCCATGGCCGCCGATGGGGACACGGCGCACGGAAGCGGCATCGCAAGCCGGGTAGGGCGCGTCGTCGCGATGAATACGGCGGGCGGCATCGGCGGGACGCTGTTTGCGGGTTTCGTGCTGATTCCGTCGCTCGGTCTAATCCGCTCGCTCGGCTTGCTTGCGGTCGCGGCGAGTCTGATCGGCTTGTCGGCGGCACTGAGCGCGCGCTCCGCACAAAAGGCCGGCATCTGGGCAAGCGCCGGCATTGCGGCGATCTCGGTTGCCGTCTCGATCGTCGTGCCGTCCGACCGGCTTGGCGTGCTGCTCGCCAAGGCGCATCACGGCAGCCTTGCCTATTACGAGGAAAGCTCGGGCGGGACGGTCGCCGTGCTCGAACAAGGCCCTGAGGCGCAACGGTTCCGCCGTCTCTACATTCAAGGTGTCTCGAACTCGGGCGACGCCATGACGTCGCTGCGCTACATGCGTCTGCAAGCGCTGCTGCCGCTCATCGTGCATGCCGGTGCGCCGCGTTCCGCGCTCGTCATCGGACTCGGCACGGGTATCACGGCGGGCGCGCTGCTCGCGTGGCCGGGCCTCGAAAAACGGGTGGTCGCCGAATTGTTGCCGGCGGTCGTGCGCGCGTCGCCGGCGTTCGCGGGCAATTACGACGTGAGCGCCGATCCGCGCATCGAACTTCGAGCCGGAGATGGCAGGCGCGAACTGCTGTCGCGCGATGAACGCTACGACCTCGTGACGCTCGAACCGCCGCCGCCATCGGCGGCGGGCGTGGTGAACCTGTATTCGACTCAGTTCTACCGGCTCGCGGCGGCGCGATTGAACGAGCGCGGTATCGTCGCGCAATGGTTGCCAATCGCGACGCAAAACGAGCAGGAAACGCGCTCGCTCATCCGCAGCTTCATGCAGGTGTTTCCGCATGCCGCGCTCTTCACCACCGAGTTCCACGAGATGATGCTGATCGGCTCCAGGGAGCCGTTGACGCTCGACGTGCCGCGCATTCGCGAGCGCTTGGCACAGCCCGACGTAGCGCGCGCGTTGAACGAGGTGGGCATCGGCTCGGCGGAAGCGCTTCTTGCAACTTATGTCGCGGACGGCCCCGCACTTGCCTACTATGCCGCCGATGCCCGCCCCGTCACCGACGACGATCCGCGCATCGAATACGCGCCGTGGGTCGAGCCGACGGATTTTCCGGCGACGCTGACGCGCTTGCTGGCGTTGCAGAGCGAACCGCCGCTCGCAAACGGCGACGCCGGATTCACCGAAGCGCTGCACAGCGAGCGCGACACACTGCATGCGTTTTACCGGGCGGGACTCGATGCGTATCGTGGCGACCGCAACGCATGGGCGGGGGAAATTCGCGCGGTGCTGAGCGCCGACCAGGCGAACCCGTATTACCGCTGGGTGCTCGGCGCGCACGACTGAGCGCCGCATCTTGCTTGCGTGAAATCGTTGTTTTTTCTAAAGGCGATGAACCGGCATGACGTTACCGACACACCACCTCATGCATGCTCTCCGAGTCCATTGGCATCGCCTCGCCGTGGCGCTTTTCGTGGTCGGCGTCTGCCTGCTGCCTTTATCCTCGCGTGCGACCGAGGGCGCGTTGGGACGGCCCGTTGCGGGCATGAGCGTGCTGTCCGGGATCGGCATTGTTCCGCCGGAGCCGCTGACGCTGGTGAGTCTGCAGCAAATTTATATCGATGGTTCCATCAGCGGCAATCGTCAGGTCCCGATTGCCGGCAAGACCTCGCTCGGGATCGACGGGCAAGTCGCCTTCACGCTCGCGACGGTGCTCAAGGTATGGGGCGGCTTTGCGGGATGGGACTTCGCATCGGGAATCACGGTTCCGTACGTATGGACCGAAGTGACGGCATCGTTTTCGGCGGGGCGTTTCGGAACGACGAGCAGCGACCGCGCGTCGAATCTGTTCGACCTCTACTTCACGCCTATCGTGGCCGGGTATCACTTTTCCCAGACGGCGCATATCGCGCTCAGCTTCAATTTCTGGGCGCCCACCGGCCACTACGATGCGAACGCGCTCGCCAATCCCAGCCTGAATAACTGGACCTTCGTCCCGCAGGTCGCGTTCACCCAGTTGATGCCGAAATACGGGCTCGAATTCGACGTCGTGGCCGGTCTCCAGTTTTATACGCGAAACACCGCAACCGATTATCAGAACGCGCCATTGTTCACGCTGGATGCAATGGGACTGAAGAAGTTCTCGAACGGACTGGGGGTTGGCCTCGTGCTCGGAACGGTTCAGCAGTTGGGCAACGACTCGGGACCGCTCGCGGACAGGCTGAACGGCTTTCGGGGGCACGACTTTTCGATGGGTCCGATCCTCACCTACGACACCAAGATCGACGGCAAGCGCCCGTTGTCGGCAAGCTTGCGATGGGTGCCGTCGATTGCAAGCACGAACCGGTTGAAGAGCACGGCGAGCGTGATGGCGACCATGTCCGTCGCTTTCTAGGCCGCGGCCGCCCTTCGATCGACGAGTCGAAACGCTGCGTCCCCGGCGTTTTTTCAACTGCACCGCGCCTGCTTTCTGGTCGATAATGCGGCGAACCGTTGCGCCGCCGCGCCCACGACCCATGCGCTCATGACTGAAGTCGAATCCGCCGTCCTCGTTTTCGCGTTGCTGCTCGCAAGCACCGGCTTGGGCGCGATCGTCCGGCCGTTGCTGCCCGAGGAGCACAAGGCGCAGGAGACCGTGCAACTCGTGCAACTGCTGGTCGGCATGCTGGTGACCTTCGCGGCGCTCGTGCTCGGCTTGCTGACGGCATCCGCGAAAACGGTCTTCGATACCACCAACACCGACTTGCGCAGCTACGCGACATCGATCATCGAACTCGATCACACCATGCGCGATTACGGCGCCGGCCTTGAGCGCGCACGTGCGCTCTTGCGCTCGTACACCGCGGCGGCGATCGCCAGCACCTGGCCCGACGAAGCGCCGCCCGTGGGGGATTATCCGGCGGTCGGCACATCGCTTGGCGGAGCCGACAATCTCGCGAGCCGCACACTCGGCGAATTGCTCAATCGTGGCCAGCATGAAGTGCGCATGCTCGCACCGGGCGATGCCTACCACCAGCGCCTCGCCGACGAATGCGCGACGCGCTTCGAAGACCTCATTGCGCTGCGCTGGAAGCTCGTCGAGGAAGCGCATGGGTCGATCTCCTATCCGTTCGACCGGATTCTCGTCGGCTGGCTGCTCATCATCTTTCTGTGCTTCGGGCTGATCGCGCCGCGCAACGCGCTGTCGCTCGTGACGATCACGCTGGGCGCGCTGTCGATCGCCTCGGCGGTGCTCGTGATCCTCGATCTCGACACGCCGTTCTCCGGTCCGATCATGGTGCACAGCCAACCGATGCGCGACGCGCTGGCTTATCAGAGCCGCTAATCTCCGGTTACGCTGATGCGTGCTTCGTCGCGCTCGCCGACGAGAAGCGCTAATCTCCTGTTACGCTGAGCGGCGCTTCGTCGCGCTCCATCACTCGTTCGCCTACAGAGCCGCTCATGTCCAGTTACGCTGATCCACGCATCGTCGCGCTCTACGACGCGCTCAATCCCGCCGCCGCCGATACCGCTTTTTATCTCGCGCTAGCCGAATCGGCGGGACATATCGTCGATCTGGGCTGCGGCACGGGCTTGCTCGCCTGCGAATTGGCGATGCGTGGCTACAAGGTCACGGGCATCGATCCTTCCGCGCCCATGTTGCGCGTTGCGCGCGCGCGTGCGCATGGCGAGCGCGTGACGTGGATCGAAGGCGACGCCTCCGCCTTGCCGTTCGTCGCCCCTGCCGATCTCTTGTTGATGACGGGTCACGTCGCGCAAGTCTTTCTCGACGACGCCACCTTTCTCGCCACGCTCGTGGCCGCGCGCCGGGCGGTGCGTCGTGGCGGACGCATCGCCTTCGAAAGCCGCAATCCCATTGCGCGCGCGTGGGAGCGATGGACGCCGGAGCATTCGCGACGTCGCGTGAGCGGGCAGGATGGCCGCGGCGTCGAAGTGTGGCAGGAACTCCACGCGACCCCCGATCCGCTAATCAGCGCACGCGCGGCCTTCACGACGCACTATCGTTTCGACGATGGCGAGACGCTATCCACAAAGAGCGAGTTGCGCTTTCGCTCGCGCGATGAGTTGGCGCGCCTGCTCGATGACGCGGGTTTTGCGCAGATCGATTGGTATGGAAACTGGGATCGTGCGCCGGTGACGGACGAGAGTCCCGAGTTGATCGCCGTGGCGTCGTGAACGCTCGGACGCGAGCGCGCCACGTTGGCGTGGCGAGTAGCCACGACAACTTCACGACACGCGGTGTATCCTTGGTCGCGGCCTCGGCGCGAAGGCTCGCGCAATCGGCCGGTTTATCGACAAGGAGAACACGATGCTTAAGAAAACGCTCTCGAAAGCGCTGTTGCCCGGCGCATTCGCGCTCTCGATGCTCGCTGGCGCGGCACATGCGCAATCGTCGCGCGTCTACTTCGTGGAGCCGAAGGACGGCGCCACCGTCACGAGCCCCGTGCATGTGAAGTTCGGCGTGGACGGCATGAAGATCGCGCCAGCCGGCACGATGACGGAAGGCACCGGACATCACCATCTGCTCATCGACAGCGGTCCCTTGCCCAAGGGCACCGTGATTCCCGCGAACGATACCTCGCTGCACTTCGGTAAAGGCCAGACGGAAGCCGATGTGAAGCTGCCGCCGGGCGATCACACGCTCACCATGCAGTTCGGCGACGGCCAGCACAAGTCGTATGGGCCGGAAATGAGTTCCACCATCAAGGTTCATGTGAAGTAACGTGAGGGCGGCGGGGGCAGCGGCGATTCCTTGCGGAATGGCCGAGGCTGCCGTCGCGATTCTTTCGTACCTACCGGCACGCCGCATCCGCATCCAGCCGACGATTGCATCGGCCGCATCGACGTCCCATGCGTTTCGGACCAGCCACGCCGCCGCCCTCATCCATACGGCCAGGGCCTTCGCCGACGACCGCGCGCGCACGCCGCGTTTCCGACTCGCCATCCTCGTCCATTCAGCCAGCGCCCCAACCCTCGGGCCTAACATCGGTACAATGGCCGCTTCCCCGGTATCGCACTGTTCGCATCCATCCCCATGTCGCTTTATTCCATTACGGACGCGCAGCTCGCGTTCGGTCACGTCGCATTGCTCGATCACGCGGATTTTTCGCTCGAAGCGGGTGAACGCGTCGGTCTGATCGGCCGCAACGGCGCGGGCAAGTCGTCGCTACTCAAGATCGTGGCGGGGCTCGCCGCGCCCGACGACGGTCTCGTCACGCGTCAGAACGAACTCTCCACGGTCTATGTGCCGCAAGAACCCGAATTCGATCTCGACGCCACCGTGTTCGATGTCGTCGCCTCCGGCCTGACCGAAGCACGCGCGCTCCTCGACGAATACGACGCCGTCGCCCACGAACTCGCGGATACCCCCGAAGGCGCGCAGCACGACGCCTTGCTCTCGCGCATGAACGCGCTGCAATCGGCGCTCGATTTGCGCGATGCCTGGAACTGGCGCAATCGCGTCGCGACCACGCTCGCGCAGATCGGTCTCAACGGCGACGCGCGTTCGGGCGCGCTGTCCGGCGGCATGAAAAAGCGTGTCGCCCTGGCCCGCGCGCTCGTCGTGCAGCCCGACGTGCTCTTGCTCGACGAACCGACCAACCATCTCGACTTCGACGGCATCCGCTGGCTGGAAGACCTGCTCGTGACACTGCGCACGGGGCTGCTGTTCATCACGCACGATCGCGCGTTTCTGGATCGCGTGGCTACACGCATCGTCGAACTGGATCGCGGGCGGCTCTTGTCGTATCCCGGCAACTTCAGCGCGTACCAGACGAGAAAGGCGCAGCAACTCGAAGTCGAACAGGTGGAAGCGGCGAAGTTCGACAAACTGCTCGCGCAGGAAGAAGTGTGGATTCGCAAGGGCGTGGAAGCACGCCGCACGCGCAGTGTCGGACGCATTGCGCGGCTCGTCGAGATGCGCAACGAGCGCGCCGAACGCCGCAACGTGCAAGGCAACGTCAAACTGGATGTCGGGCAGGGCGAGAAATCCGGCAAGATCGTCTCCGAACTGACCGATGTAACCAAACGCTTTGGCGGGCGCACCGTCGTCGATGCCTTCACGGCCACCGTCATGCGCGGCGACAAGATCGGGTTCGTCGGGCCGAACGGCGCGGGCAAGACGACGCTGCTCAAGCTGATTCTCGGCGAATTGCAGCCCGACGAAGGGCGCGTGCGTACCGGCACGAACATTCAGGCGGCGTATTTCGATCAGATGCGCGCACAGCTCGATCTCGACAAATCGCTCGCCGACACCATCAGCCCCGGCAGCGAATGGGTCGAAGTGAACGGCGTGAAGAAGCACGTGATGAGCTATCTCGGCGACTTCCTGTTCGCACCGGAACGCGCGCGCTCGCCGGTGCGCTCGCTGTCGGGCGGCGAGCGCAATCGGCTGCTGCTTGCGCGGCTCTTTGCGCGGCCCGCCAACGTGCTCGTGCTGGATGAGCCGACCAACGACCTCGACATTCCCACGCTCGAACTGCTCGAAGAACTGCTCGCGGAATACGACGGCACCGTGCTGCTCGTGAGTCACGACCGCGCTTTTCTCGACAACGTGGTGACGTCCGTGTTCGCTGCGGAAGGCGGCGGCAAGTGGCGCGAGTATGTCGGCGGCTTCTCGGACTGGCAGATTCAGCGCGAACGTTCGGAGCGTATCGCCGAGGAAGCCGCGCGTCAGAGCGCGAAGGAAGCGACGAAGGACGACGCGCCGAAGGAAAGCGCGGCCGGCCGCAACGCGCAACGCAGCGTCAAGATGTCGTTCAAGGAACAGCGCGAGCTGGAAGCGCTGCCGGTGCGCATCGCGGAACTGGAAGAGGAGCAAAAGCGCATCGGCGCGCAGCTGGAAGACGGTTCGATCTTCGCGAAGGACGCCAAGGAAGGCGCGCGTCTTTCGGAGCGGCACGCAGCGATCGACGAGGAACTCATGGTTGCGCTCGAGCGCTGGGAAGAGCTCGAAGCCAAGCGCAAGTAACACACGCATTTCAGCATGCCTGGCCGCGACCGCGCGGAATCGGCGCGGTCAGGGCTGGCCTTTTATTCGTCCGATGTGGGCGGCGCGGACGAAAACCGCTATTCTCCTAGCGCGGCCAAGGATCGGCGGGCGGGGCGAGCGCTCCGCACGAGCACATCCGGCCAGGCAGATAACGTTTCGAGCAATCGATCAAGCATTCGCCGGCACTTCGGGCGCATGTCGTGGCATTCCCGCGAGCACGCACGATGCCGGGTCAACGTTCAACTATGACCACGAAAAAATCCAGCGCGGCCGAGGCAGGCACGCAACACCGCGCAGCGCAACGAGAGCGCGCGATGAGCGCGAAAGCGGCCGGCTACAGCGAAGCATCGATCAAGGTTCTCAAGGGGCTCGAGCCGGTCAAGCAGCGGCCCGGCATGTACACGCGCACCGAGAACCCGCTGCATATCATTCAGGAAGTCATCGACAACGCGTCCGACGAGGCGCTCGGCGGCTACGGCAAGCAGATCACCGTCACGCTTCATACGGACAACTCCGTGTCCGTCGAAGACGACGGCCGTGGCATTCCGTTCGGCTTGCATCCGGAAGAAGGCGTGCCGGTGGTCGAAATCGTGTTCACGCGCTTGCACGCGGGCGGCAAGTTCGACAAGGCCGCGGGCGGCGCCTATACGTTTTCCGGCGGGCTGCACGGCGTGGGCGTTTCGGTCACGAACGCGCTTGCCACGCGCCTCGAAGTCACGGTCTGGCGCGACAACAAGATCGCGCAACTGGCGTTCGCCAATGGCGACGTCATCGAGCAACTCGTCACGCGCCCCGGCGACCGGGGCGCGAAAAAGACGGGCACGCGCGTGCGCGCCTGGCCCAATCCCAAGTACTTCGACTCCCCGAATTTCCCGCTCGGCGAATTGCAGCGCCTGTTGCGTTCTAAAGCCGTCTTGCTGCCGGGCGTGGAAGTGGCGCTCGTCATCGAGAAAACGGGCGAACGGCAGTCGTGGCGATACGAAGACGGTTTGCGCGGCTATCTGCTCGAAGGCATGGGCGGCAGCGACTTGCTGATCCCGCTTTTCGAAGGCGAACGTTTCGCGGAAAGCTCGCGTTCCAGCGAGGAAACCTTCGCCGAAGGCGAGGGCGCGTCGTGGGTCGTCGCGTGGAGCGAGGAAGGGCCGCTTCTGCGCGAGTCTTACGTCAATCTGATACCGACGCCCGCGGGCGGCACGCACGAATCCGGCCTGCGCGACGGGCTCTTTCAGGCGGTTAAAAGTTTCGTCGAGCTTCATAACCTTCAGCCGAAGGGCGTGAAACTTCTCGCCGAGGACGTGTTCGCGCGCGTCTCGTTCGTGCTCTCCGCGAAAGTGCTCGATCCGCAGTTCCAAGGCCAGATCAAGGAACGCCTGAACAGTCGCGATGCCGTAAAACTCGTTTCGTCGTTCTCGCGTCCGGCGCTCGAATTGTGGCTCAACCAGCACGTGGAATACGGCAAGAAGCTCGCGGAACTGGTGATTCGCCAGGCGCAGGCGCGTACACGTGCCGGGCAGAAGGTCGAGAAGCGCAAGAGTTCGGGCGTCGCGGTGCTGCCGGGCAAGCTGACGGATTGCGAATCGACGGACATCGCGCGTAACGAACTCTTTCTCGTCGAGGGCGATTCGGCGGGCGGCTCCGCGAAAATGGGCCGCGACAAGGAGTTCCAGGCCATCCTGCCCTTGCGTGGCAAGGTGTTGAACACGTGGGAAACGGAACGCGACCGGCTTTTCGCGAACAACGAAGTGCATGACATCGCCGTGGCGATCGGCGTCGATCCGCATAGTCCGGACGACAAGATCGACCTGTCGAATCTGCGCTACGGCAAGATCTGCATTCTCTCGGACGCGGACGTCGACGGCTCGCACATTCAGGTGCTCTTGCTCACGCTTTTCTTCAAGCACTTCCCGCAATTGATCGAACGCGGTCACGTGCATGTGGCGCGTCCGCCGCTCTTTCGTGTCGATGCCCCCGCGCGCGGCAAGAAGCCCGCGCAGAAACTCTATGCGCTCGACGAAGGCGAACTCGAAGCCATTTTAGACAAGCTGCGCAAGGACGGCGTGCGCGAAACCGCATGGACCATCAGCCGCTTCAAGGGCCTCGGCGAAATGAGCGCGGAACAACTCTGGGACACGACCATGAACCCCGACACGCGCCGTTTGCTGCCGGTCGGCCTGGGCGATCTCGGCTTCGATCTCACCGTCTCGCGCATGACCATGCTGATGGGCAAGGGCGAAGCCGCGTCGCGCAGAAGCTGGCTCGAAGAGAAGGGCAACGAAGTGGAAGCGGACATCTGAGCCTCGCAATCTGGCCCATAGCGCCCGCATGCAACGCGCCCTGAACGCATAACAACGGATATTCGATGGGAATCACAGACGATCTCTTCGCCGATCAGCAAGCAGCACCGGAAGGCGAACAACTCACACTCGGCGATTACGCCGAACGCGCTTATCTCGACTACGCGGTGAGCGTGGTCAAGGGCCGCGCGCTGCCCGACGTGTGCGACGGGCAAAAGCCCGTGCAGCGCCGCATCCTCTACGCGATGAGCGAGATGGGGCTCGCCTCGGGCGCGAAGCCGGTGAAGTCGGCGCGCGTGGTCGGCGACGTGCTCGGCAAGTATCACCCGCACGGCGACCAGTCCGCCTACGACGCGCTCGTGCGTCTCGCGCAGGACTTTTCGATGCGCTATCCGCTCATCGACGGTCAGGGCAATTTCGGCTCGCGCGACGGCGATGGCGCGGCAGCCATGCGCTACACCGAAGCGCGTCTCACGCCCATTGCGCGCCTTTTGCTCGATGAAATCGATCAGGGCACCGTCGATTTCATGCCGAACTACGACGGTTCGTTCGAAGAGCCGAAGCTCTTGCCCGCGCGTCTGCCGTTCTTGTTGCTCAATGGCGCATCGGGCATTGCGGTGGGTCTCGCAACCGAGATTCCCTCGCACAATCTGCGCGAAGTGGCGCAGGCCGCCGTCGCGATGATCCGCGACCCGAAACTCGGCCATGCCGGCGTGATGGAAAAGCTGAACGGCCCGGACTTTCCGGGCGGCGGGCAGATCATCTCGAGTCACGCGGAAATCTCGACGGCCTACGAGACCGGACGCGGCAGCCTGAAAGTGCGCGCCCGCTGGAAGATCGAGGAACTCGCGCGCGGTCAGTGGCAACTCGTCATTACCGAATTGCCGCCGAGCACGTCCGGACAGAAGGTTCTCGAAGAAATCGAGGAACTCACCAACCCGAAGATCAAGCTCGGCAAGAAGACGCTCACGCCCGACCAGTTGCAGACCAAGCAGACACTGCTCGGCTTGCTCGACACCGTTCGCGACGAGTCCGGCAAGGACGCGCCCGTGCGGCTCGTGTTCGAGCCGAAGTCAAGCCGTATCGACCAGACCGAATTCGTGCATTCGCTGCTCGCGCATACGAGCCTCGAATCGAACGCGGCGATCAACCTGGTGATGGTCGGCGCGGATGGCCGGCCGCGGCAAAAGGGCATCGTCGAAATCTTGCACGAGTGGGTCGGCTTCCGCTTCGTGACGGTGACGCGCCGCACGCAGCATCGGCTGAACAAGGTGAACGACCGCATCCATATTCTCGAAGGGCGGATGATCGTCTTCCTGAATATCGACGAGGTCATTCGCATCATCCGCGAGGCGGACGAGCCGAAGCAGGCGCTGATCCAGCGCTTCAACCTGTCGGACCGGCAGGCGGAAGACATCCTCGAAATCCGCTTGCGTCAGTTGGCGCGGCTCGAAGCGATCAAGATCGAGCAGGAGCTGGCCGACCTCGGCACCGAGAAGACGAAGCTCGAAGAGTTGCTCAATAGCGATGCCGCGATGAAGCGTCTGCTCATCAAGGAAATCGAGTCGGACGCGAAGCAATATGGCGACGATCGCCGCACGCTGATTCAGCAGGAAAAGCGCGCGACCTTCGAAGTGCGCGTGGTCGACGAACCGGTGACGGTAGTCGTCTCGCAGCGTGGCTGGGTGCGCGCGCTGAAAGGCCACGGACTCGATCCGGCGGGCTTTACTTTCAAGGCGGGCGACAGTCTTTACGCGGTGTTCCAGGCGCGCACGCCGGACACGCTCATCGCTTGGGGCAGCAACGGGCGCGTGTATTCCGTGGCGGTCGCCTTGCTGCCGGGCGGCCGTGGCGACGGCGTGCCAGTCACGTCGCTGATCGAACTGGAGTCGGGCTCGCACTTGCTGCATTACTTCGCGGCGACGGCGGAGCAGCCGTTGCTGCTGGCATCGAGCAATGGCTTTGGCTTCATGGCGAAGCTCGGCGACATGGTGAGCCGCAACAAGGCGGGCAAGGCGTTCATGACGATCGACGAGGGCGCATTGCCGCTTGCGCCGATGCCGGTCGTGCCGGGCGCGAACTATGTCGCGTGTTTATCTAGCACGGGGCGACTGCTCGTGTTCGGCATGGACGAGATGAAGACGCTCTCGGGCGGCGGACGCGGCGTGATTCTGATGGCGCTCGATCCGAAGGAAACCTTGCGTCAGGCGCTTGCCATCGATGCACGCGGCGTGGTGATGATCGGCACCGGACGCGGCGGCAAGCCGAAGGACGAGAAGCTGTCGGGCTCGCAGTTGCAATTGCATCTGGGCAAGCGGGCGAGAAAGGGCAGGACGCCGGATGGGACGTTGAAGGTCGCGGAGTTGAGGCCGGTGTTTGAGTGAGGGCGATTGTGAGTCCGTCGCGATGCCGGTTTGCTTCCGGCATCGCGCTCTACAAGACCGACCGGAATCTCGCGAGAGATTTACAAGTAGTGACGAGCCCCTGCTTCGACAGGATGTCGAGATAACGGTCCACGTCGAGCAAAGGGTTCCTTAGCTGTCTGCGTTGACGTTGGGCCGCGAGCACCACGGCGGCTTCGTCGAGATCGAAAAGATTGTCGACGAACACATCGGGGTGCTGCGCCTCGACGTCGTAGGTCGACAAGACTTCGTCTGGAAAATCGCGCTTGTTGAACGTGACGATAACGCTCGCGCCGCAGCGAATTGCCGCCGCCAGCACATGGCGGTCGTTGGGATCGGGAAGGTCGAGCGCGTCGATGAGTTCGTCATAGTGGCTGACGAGTGCGTCTGGAATGGCGGCATCCATCAGGGCGGCCGTGCGGTCCACTTGTCGTGCCGACAAGTCGGGACGGTTACGCAAGAGATTGCGCTTCCATTCGTCGTGTATTCGCGCGCTCCATCGCGCTCTGAAAAAAGCCCGGACAAACCCAGCCACATCAGAAAGTCTCGCAACGGCGCCGGGTACAACACGCACGCATTATAAATAACCGTAAAGCGGGAACTCCTCATTCGTAACCCATTCCTAGTTCTTGTGCCTGTCGGGTTAATGCTTCCATGGCCCGCTCGCTTTCTTGATCGCGCTCGGCTTTGTAGCGCATGAGGTCCGTGAAGCGCACGCGGCGATGCTTCCCGGTCTTGCGAAACGGCAACGCATTGGATTCGAGCAATTTGACGAGATGCGGTCTGGAAACGTTGAGCAGATCGGCGGCCTCCTGCGTGGTCAGCTCGGCGTGAACCGGGACCACTCTTACAGCGTTGCCGTCCGCAAGTTCGGCGAGGATATCGACGAGCAGTCGAAGCGCCGAAGTTGGCAATTCAACTTGATGCGCCTTTTCATGGTCATCGTAAATTTGAATGCGTTGAGTCTGAAATCCGGTCGAGAGATAGGCGGCAAGTGTGCGCTGTCCTTCGCCCGCAACCTGTACTTCGCGTTCGACCGGCAGCGTCGTCTCGGATATGGCTGGATGGGTCATGGCTGTTCTCATGTACGTTCGGCAGGCTTTCCATTTTATTCGAAATAAACGAAAATCGCAGCAAACAAAACGGCTACACATCGCGTCACCCGCGGCACCTTCCTCCCGAACCTAATCAACCGATAATCAAAAGATCCATGACCCACGCCATCGAAGCCGCCCTTTTCCTGCACCTGCTCGGTGTCGCCATATGGATAGGCGGGATGGTCTTCGCGCATTTCTGCCTGCGCCCGGCGCTCGGCGATCTCACGCCGCAATTGCGCCTGCCGCTCTGGGAAGCCGTGTTCGCACGCTTCTTCAACTGGGTCGCGGGGTCGGTGCTCGTGATTCTGCTCACGGGCGGCTTCCTGCTGTGGCAGTTCGGCGGTGGTCACGCGGCGTGGCCGCTGCACGCCATGGCAGGGCTCGGCATCGTGATGATGCTGATCTTCGGGCACATCCGCTTTGGCGTGTTTCCGCGCATCCGTCGCGCGGTGCAGGCGCAGAACTGGCCCGATGGCGCGCGCGCCGTGGGCACGGTGCGGCGCCTCGTCGTGATCAACCTGGTATTGGGCGTGGTGACGATCGGTACTGCCGTCTTGTCGCGCGGCTTTTGAGTCTCAAACGCCGCGTTCGTCGCTCAGCGCGGGACTCGGCGGCTCTTGACCCGCATGGCCCGCATCTTTCTCCGAGCGTGGCATGACCCCTCGTGTCAAGCCGCATACGCCAAAGCGGTCGAGCAAGGCCTGCACGCCATCCGCGGGTACGGGCCGCGAAAACAGGAAGCCTTGCGCTTCCACCGGACCGAGCGCCGCGAGCCACACGATCTGCTCTTCGCGTTCCGTGCCTTCCACGACCACCGTCAGGCCGAGCGAACGCGCGAGATTCACGATGGCCGACACCATCACGCACACGCTGCGGTCTTCGGGAATCGCCTGGATGAAGGAGCGATCAACCTTCAAGGTATCCACCGAAAAACGGTTCAGATACGACAGCGACGAATAGCCCGTGCCGAAGTCGTCCAGCGCGATACGCACGCCAAGACGCTTCAACGCCATGATCTTTTCCTGCACGAGCTCGGGATATTCAACCATCACGGTTTCGGTGATCTCGAGTTCGAGCTTGTCCGACGGAATGCCGCTCGCCTCGATGGATCGCGCCACCGTCTCAAGCAAGTCTCCCCGCCAGAATTGCACGGCCGATATGTTCACCGCGAGCGACAAGCCGGTGTAGCCCTCGCGCTGCCATTGCGCGAGCTGCATGCAGGCCGTGTGAACCACGAAGTCGCCCACCGCGACGATCAAGCCGGTCGACTCCGCAACCGGAATGAATTCGTTGGCGGGAATCAGCCCATGCTGCGGATGATTCCAGCGCACGAGCGCCTCGAACCCGGTAATGCAGCGCCGCGCCAGATCGATCTTCGGCTGATACACGAGAAAGAGCTGCTGCTCCGTCAACGCGACGCGCAACTGCTGCTCCCACTTCATCAGATGATCCGCGCGATGCGACAACTGCGGCGAATAGAACTGATAGCAGTTCTTGCCCGCGTCCTTCGCGCTGTACATCGCGAGATCGGCCTTCTTCAGCAGATCGATCTCGCTTTCGTTCGATACCGAAAAGAGCGCAATGCCGATGCTCGCGTGCAGCACGAACGCACTGCCGCGCACATCGAACGGCGTGGCGAACATGGTCGAGATGTCGTCGGCGAGCGTGATCGCGCGCTGCTCCACTTCCTCGCCCTTGACGACCACCACGAACTCGTCGCCGCCGATACGCGACAGCGTGCCGCTTTGTCCGACGGTTTCGGCGAGACGCGACGCCGTCATCTGCAGGACGATATCGCCCGCGTTGTGGCCGAGCGTGTCGTTGACGGTCTTGAAGTTGTCGAGGTCGATGAAGAGCAGCGCAAGCCGCCCGATGTTCTCGGTGTGCGCCACGTCCTGCCGCAGCCCGCGCAGAGTCGAATAGCGATTACGCAAGCCTGTCAGCAGATCGTATTCGACGAGATGCGTCATCTCGCGCTCGCGCCCGAGCAGCTTGCCGATGAGACCCGTGGCGACCGCGAAGAAGCCCAGCATCGCGAGCGAGATGAAGCCCGCCATCAGCAGATACACGTTGCGCGTGTGATTGAAGTCGACGAGTTCCTCGCGCTCCGAAAGGCCGACGAGGACGCCGAGCGGATAGCCGTCGATATGCCGGTAAGACACGATGCGCCTCACGCCGTCGATCGGATCGACATAGATGCCCGACGCGTGCTCCGAGGTCGGATACACGCCGCTCGCACTGAACTCGCCGTGGACGGGGCCGCTCGCGTTGCGCGCGCCGCTGCCCTTGGCTACGGCGTTCGGCGCGCGTGCATCGGAGGCCGCAGACGAAGCGCCAGAGGCGCCGGATACGCCAGCTACGCCAGAAGTGCCCGCGCCGCCGCCCGTACTGCGCGCGAGCACCGAGCCGTTGTCTGACACGACCGCGATCACGCCTTCATGCCCGATGGAGGCGACGTTATAGAAATCGCTCGTGAAGTACGCCGGGTCTTCCGAAACGACGACCACGCCCGCGAACGAGCCATCGGAATGATTCAACCGCCGCGTGATTTGCAGCGTCCAGATGCCGGAGACGCGTCCGCGCACGGGCCGGCTGATATAGAGCAGGTCGTCGTTGGAGTGGACGTGAACCTTGAAGTGCTCGCGATCCGACAAGTCGATGGGCTTCGGATGCGGATCGGCCGTCGTGGCGATGAGCGCGCCGTGTTCGTCGATGAGCGAGACTTGCACGAGCGTGTCGCTCTGCACGACGCCTTTGTCCACGGTAGCGATGAGATCGAACTCGCTGGGCGACTTCTCGTATTCGTACTTGACAAAGCGCGTGATCTGATCGACCTGATGGATCGCCTTGATCGTGTGCTGTTCGAGCGCGGAGGAGAGGATGGCGGCGGACGCCATGGATTCGTGCGTGGTGGATTCACGTTCCACCGAGAGCCGCGTGAAGATCACGGCCCACAACGACACCAGCACCAGTGTGCCGAGCACGGGAATGAGCAGCAGTGCGCGCCGCCGCCGCGCGCCCGGTGTCACGGAGCGCGCGTCGCTGGCCTTGATGCGCGAGCGCTTCATGGAAGGCGTGGGCCCGCGAGGGCATGCAACGCTTCGGCTGACGAAGAGCACGAGAGGTTGCAAGCTGCCGAGCGCGCGATGTGTATGAAGCGGACCATGTCTTCTTGCGTTGAGGCGAAACGAGCCACTATACCGCGCGAGTTGGGCGACCACGCTTCGAACGACGATGCATGGCGAATCTGGCGCCATGCGCTTCGCGTGAGAAGCGTTCGGCGCCCGGCGGTTACTTGAAGCCGTGCGGCAACTGAAGCAACTACAACACGGATTTGACGATGAGGGTGCGACTTATCTGACAGCATACGTTTGCGCCGAAGCGCAAGCGGCTGAATACGACACGAATCGCGCTCGAGCTTTTGTGGTCCCCGATTGTTCAGATATTAGCGAACAGACCGGAGTTCGGAAAGGGGCGTGGCCAAGGGGTATACGCGTGGCACGACTTGCCGATGAACCGACGTCCCGCAAGCAAAATGTGCCATCGAATATCGTAACGAAGTGGCTGCCGATGCCTGCCGACGAATCGTTTCGGCAGGCGCGAATGCATCGTCGAGGCGCTTTCGCCGCGCATGCGTCTTCAGCCGTTCTTGGCAAGTGTGCAAACAAAAAACCCGGCGCCTGATGACGCCGGGTTCTTGCGACCGTGCGGTGCGAAGGCGAAAGCGTCAGGCTACTTCGGCGATCAGTTCGATTTCCACACATGCGCCAAGCGGAATCTGCGCCACGCCGAAGGCCGAACGCGCGTGCTTGCCGGCATCGCCGAAAATATCCGCGATGAGTTCGGACGCGCCGTTGGTGACGAGATGCTGCTCGGTGAAGTCTGGCGTCGAATTGACGAGGCTCATCACCTTGACGATACGGCGCACGCGGTTCAGGTCGCCCACATGCGCGTGCAGCGTCGCGATCAGGTCGATGGCCACGTTGCGCGCGGCGGCCTTGCCTTCTTCGGTGGAAAGCGTGTCGCCGAGCTTGCCCGTATAAACCTTGCCGTCTTTCTTGGCGATGTGCCCCGACAGATAAACCGTGTTGCCGCTCTGCGCGCTCATCACGTAGGCGGCGGCGGGCGCGCCTGCGGTGGGCAGGTCGATACCGAGTTCCTTCAGCTTGTCGTAAACGTTGGATGCCATCGATGACTCCTGGAGTGAATTGAAGCGCGACGCCAATAAAGCGCCGCGCGTGGATCAGACGCTCGCGCGCAGCAGTGCGCCGAGCCTGGCGACGCCTTCGTCGATCTTCGCGGGCGGCACCGTCACGAACGAAAGACGCAGCGTGTTGTGCTCGGCGTCGTTGGCGAAGAACGGACCGCCCGGCACGAACGCCACGTTCTCCGCGATGGACTGTTCGAGCAGCTTCATCGAATCGATGTGCTTCGGCAGTTTCACCCACACGAACATGCCGCCTTCGGGCCGGTTCCATTCGACACCGGCGGGCATGTGACGTTCGAGCGCGTCGAGCATGGCCTGACACTGGTCGCGATACAGCGCGCGGATGGTCGGCACATGTCGATCGAGAAAGCCGTCCTTGATGACTTCATGAACGATACGTTGCGTGAGACTCGGCGTATGCAGATCGGTTGCCTGCTTGGCTTGCACGAGTTTGAAGTGCAGCTCCTCGGGCGCGATGATGTAGCCCACACGCAGACCCGGCGCCAGCACTTTCGAGAACGAGCCCAGATGGACGATGTGATCGGGCGCCATCGAGAGCAGCGTGGGCAGCGGAGCGCCGGCGTAATCGAGCGCGCCGTAGGGGTCGTCCTCGATGATCGGAAACGCGGCGCTTTGCGCGAACGCGGCGAGCGCGCGGCGGCGCTCCAGCGGCAGACGGCGACCCGTCGGATTCTGGAAGTTCGGCTGTGCGTAGAGCAGGCGTGCATCGGCGGTGAGCGCGGCGCTCAGTCCTTCGGGGATGAGGCCGGCTTCGTCCGTCGGCATCTGCACGTAATGCGGCTCGAACATCGAAAAGGACTGCAGCGCGCCGAGATAAGTCGGCGTTTCGACGAGCACGCGGCTGCCGGGATCGACGAGCGTCTTGCCAAGCAGATCGAGCGCTTGCTGCGAGCCCGTCGTGACGAGCACCTGCGTCGGACGAATGGTCACGCCGTCTTTCGAATAACGCGCCGCGATCCATTCGCGCAGCGGCATGTAGCCTTCGGTCGCGCTGTACTGAAGCGCGGCGGCGGGCTGATCGCGCAAGATGCGTTCGGACGCGACGCGCATTTCCTCGACGGGAAACGTCTGCGGCGAGGGCAGGCCGCCCGCGAAGGAAATGACTTCGGGCCGCTCCGTGACTTTGAGAATTTCACGAATCGCCGAGCTGGTGAGCTTGCGGGCGCGTTCGGAAAGTTGCCACGGCGTGGCGCGCAGATCGGCTTGATTCATGGAATGTCTCGCTTGGGGTTTCCGGGGTTGACTACAACTGGCTGAAGCTGATCCTGAATCCGGCGGCAAAGTGCACGGCCGCCTGAAATGTCGATTATCGCCCAAGCGAACTTGCGTGCACGGTCTCGGGCTTTCGGCCTGGGTGCTTATCTTGCGCTGTTCGGGCTTGCCGCCGCAACGGGCAGCGGCGCCGCGCGCACCGCCGTCTTGCGCCCGAGCACGACTGTCACGATGACAGCGGTCGCGTAGAGCCACGTCGTCGCGCTTACCTGTTCGCCGAAGAAGAGCGCGGAGAATGCCATCGTGAAGAAAATCTGCAGTAATTGCACTTGTCCGACGCGCGCGATGCCGCCCATCGCGAGGCCCGTGTACCACGCGAAGAAGCCGATGAACTGCGAGAAGAGCGTCACGTAACCGAACGCGAGCCACGTGCGTAAAGCGAGCGGCTCGGGATGAGCCGCGTGATGCGCCCACGCGAGCCAGCCGACCGGCAGCACGAGGAAGGGCGCCGATAGCACGAGCGCCCAGCAGATCACCTGCCATCCGCCCATCTGTCTGGCGAGCCGCGCGCCTTCCGCATAGCCGAGCGCGCCGATGCCGACCGCGACGAGCATCAGAAGGTCGCCTGCCTGCAAGCCGCCGCCGCCCGTCTGCAAGGCGAACGCGATGACGATCGCGCTGCCCGCGATAGCGCTCACCCAGAAGAGTTTCGATGGCCGCTCGTGCGAGAGCCACGCGGCGTAGATCGCGACGCACAGCGGCTGCAAGCCATTGACCACGGCGCCGTGCGACGCAGGGACGGTTTTCATCGCCCAGGCGGAAAACACCGGAAACGCGACGATCACGCCAAGAGACACGACCGCGAGGCTCTTGATCTGCGGCCAGGACGGCCGCTTTTCGCGGCACCATGCAAGCAGCAAGGCGGCGGGCAGCGCGGCGACGAGCGCGCGCCCGAGCCCGTTCAGAAGCGGATGCACTTCCTGCACGACGATGCGCGTCATCGGCAGCGTGAGGCTGAAGATGACGACGCCGATCAGGCCGAGCAACATGCCTTCGGTTTCGCGGGTTCTCATCGTTCCATGTCTCCTTTGGGGCGGGCTCTTGGGTTCGCTGTTAGTCGTCGTTGTCGTCGTTGCCGTCGGTAGGTGCGGCGTCGGCATCGACCGTGGCTTGCTCATTCGTCTCGGCTGGCAGTTCGCGCGGATCGCTTTGCATGCTGGATGCACCGCCTTCTTCGGCAGACGAATCGCCATCCGACGCAACCGCCGCAGCCTTGTCTCGCACACGCCTTCGCTTGCCTGCCGCCTGCCGCGCCTGCTCGTTCGCAAGCCGCGCCGCCTCCACCGATTCCGCCGATTCGCCGAGCGTCACCATCGAGCCATCTGGCAGCTCGAAACGCGCGACGAGAGCGGGCGCGCCACGCGTTGGCTCGACTTGCATCAGATGCGCCGCGCCGAGCCATTCGAGCTGCTGCGCCACCGCATCCGCGTTCGGATGAAACCCCGTGAGCGATGCCAGCGCAATGCCCGTTTGCGGCAACGTATCGCTCGGATGACGCGGCGTATCCCATTGGATCAGCGCGGGCAACACGCCATCGCCCACGCCTTGCCACGCGGGGAACGCGCCGTCGTCCGGCACCGTCAGCCCCCACGTATTGCCGGAGCGCGACATTGCCACCACGGGCGCGATGCGTTCCGGATACTGCTCCTGCCAGCGCACGAGCGACTTCGGCCGATCCACCCGAAGCACCCAGTGCACGAGCTGCGGACCGTCTTCGAGGCGACGCTGCAACGCCGGGTCGTCGAGCGCGAAGAGGCGCGGGCGCGATGTGGCGGGCGAAGGCGCGTCCGGATCGATTGCGATCACTTCGATATAAGCGCCGCCCCACAGGCTCAAGAGCCGGTTGTGCGTGCGCATGAGCGGATGCGCGCCACCGGGCGCGGTCTCCACGCCGAACTTCGCGGCGATAAATTGCGCGCCCTCGGCAAGCGTGCGCGCGGCGATCACGAGATGGTCGAGTTTCAGCGGATGAGCGGTCATGGCACAAGCCCGAAGCGTCAATACAGGGGCCGATAGCATAACCGCTCGCCCGCGCCGCCCGAAGCGCACGGTCACGGAAAGGATGCGCCATCCAGTGCAGCCCGAATGCAGAATGTAGCTGCTGCCACCAGAACAGTAACGGTACAATCGGCGGGATACTGTTCTGTACAGTTTTGAGCATATTGAACACTTCGCCTGAACCGCACATCCGCCACGGAGGCCCGCATGTCCGTCCCGCTCGATCAGATTCCCGCTCCGCACGACGCCGCGCAGCTAACGCTCGTCGATCAGCTCGTGCAGTGGGGACGCCGCCGCATCGACGAACGGGTGTTCCGGCCGGGCATGCGCATGCCGTCCATCCGCAAGTTGGCGGTCGATAAAGGCGTGTCGCGCTTCACCGTGGTCGAGGCTTATGAGCGGCTTGTCGCGCACGGCTATCTCGATTCGCGGCGCGGGTCGGGCTTCTACGTGCGCGACCGTATCGTGGCCGCCGCGAGCCCGGCGCCGGAGCAGGCGCCCGTGCAGAACGCAATCGACGTGGTCTGGCTTCTGCGCAACATGCTGCACAGTTCGAGTCCCGAGAAAGGGCCGGGGCTCGGCTATCTGCCGAACCGGTGGCTCGACGGCGAGCTCATCACCAACGCGCTGCGCTCGATGAGCCGCATGTCCGGCGCGCAGATGCTCGGCATGGGCACGCCGCATGGTTTTCTGCCGCTGCGGCTGCAGTTGCAGACGCGTCTCGCGGAACTGGAGATCGGCGCGACCGAGCAGCAGATCGTAATGGTGTCGGGCATCACACAGGCCATCGACCTGATTTCGCGCCTTTACGTCAAGCCGGGCGATGCGGTGATCGTCGGCGATCCCGCGTGGTTCCAGATGTTCGGCCGCTTCGCATCGCAGGGCGCGCGGCTCGTCGGCATGCCGTACACGCCGGATGGGCCCGATCTCGACGCGCTCGAATCGCTCGTCGCGACCTGGCGGCCGAAGATGCTGATCATCAACTCGGTGCTGCAGAACCCGACCGGCACGTCGCTCACGGCGGCGCAGGCGTTCCGCATCCTGCAACTCGCGCAGCAGTACGACTTCATGGTCATCGAGGACGATATCTACGGCGATCTGTGTGCGCCTTCGTATCCGGCAACGCGGCTTGCATCGCTCGATCAACTCAAGCGCGTGATCTTTCTCGGCAGCTTTTCGAAGACGCTCGCCGCGAATCTGCGCGTGGGTTATGTCGCGGCATCGGCGGAAGTGGCGAAGGCGCTCGCCGATCAGAAGATGCTCGTCGGCATGACGACGCCCGAACTCAACGAACGCGTGCTTTACAAGGTGTTGACCGAAGGGCATTACCGGCGGCACGTCGAACGGCTGCGCGGGCGGCTCGACGCCGTGCGTGACAAGACCGCTCGCATGCTGGAAAAGACCGGTCTGAAGCTGTTCACGACGCCATCGGCCGGCATGTTTCTTTGGGCCGACACGGGTGTCGATTCGGAAAGTCTCGCGGCGGCGGGGCACGAAGCCGGCTTTTTATTGACGCCGGGCAGCCTGTTTTCGCCGAATCAGTCGCCCACTACGTGGATGCGCTTCAACATCGCCAACTGCGGCGATCCGGCGTTGCCGGAGTTGCTGGCGAGTCATCGGGAAAAGGCGGCGCGGCGGGGTTCCTAGGCGAGCGGCTCGGCTGAATGGTGTCGTGGAAAACCGCGCACCCCGGCCGCACGTCAACTCTCCCGACGCGGCCGATTCCGAAGACGAGGCAAATGCCGCCGGTCCGATGGCGCATTCAAAAACCCCGCCAGCACGTGCTCGAAGAGCGCAAGCGCACCCGGCATCAACCGATACCGACGCTCATAGAGCCGCGCCTGTCCGCCGCAAAACTTAAGCGCGTAATAGTCGGCAAGCAGGTTGCCTTGCGCTTCCATGTTGTAGTCCGCGAGACCTTTGTCGGCCGCAAGCGCATAGCGATAAGGCAGGCCGATACGAATCGCCCCGCGCAGCCTCACCCAATAGCCGAGCTGGAACTGCCACACATGCGTCATCTCGTGGATGAACCACATGCGCTCACCGAGGTCGCAGGCGGAGAAGTCGTGCTGGTAGCATGCGCGTGGAAAATAGAGGTTGCCGTTCGGCGCCATCGCGGTGTGTCGCGGTTGCAGTCCGAACGGCAGATAGCCGCGAGCGTGGACGCGGACCGTCGAATAATCGATCGAAGCGCCGAACACGCACCGCGCCAGCGCGATCTCACCGGGCGTGAGCGGCCGTGCACGCATCAAGGGCTTCGGCGTGTGAAGCATGGTCGGGCGATCGGTCGTGCTAAAGCGTCATCCTAACCGGCTTTTCACCGGCCCTTGAAATAGCCCGTCCCGCCCATATATCGGACGAATTCTGCGCGTGTACGCGGCGCATGCCATGCAAGTGGCTTAAGATCGCACGCCGCGCATTCCGAACCGCATCTATAAAACTCAACCAGAGGACTCGACCATGGCGCAAGAAACCATGAGCTTTCAGGCGGAAGTGAAGCAGCTTCTGCAACTGATGATTCATTCGCTCTACAGCAACAAGAAAATCTTCCTGCGCGAGCTGATCTCGAACGCATCGGACGCGGCAGACAAGCTGCGCTTCGAGGCAATCGAAAACAGCGCGCTCTACGAGAACGATCCGGACTTGCGTATCCGCGTGTCGTTCGACAAGGCGGCGCGCACCGTCACCATCGACGACAACGGCATTGGCATGAGCCGCGAAGAAGCCATCTCGCATCTGGGCACGATCGCGCGCTCGGGCACGAAAGAGTTCTTCTCGAAGCTCTCCGGCGACCAGCAAAAGGACGCCGCGCTCATCGGACAATTCGGCGTGGGCTTTTACTCGGGCTTCATCGTCGCCGACAAGATCACAGTGGAATCGCGCCGCGCCGGTCTGCCGGCATCGGAAGGCGTGCGCTGGACGAGCGCGGGCGAAGGCGAGTTCGAAGTCGAGAATATCGAGCGCGCGCAACGCGGCACGACCATCACGCTGCATCTTCGTCCGGAAGAGGACGAACTGCTTTCGAGTCACAAGCTCAAGTCGATCATCCAGAAGTATTCGGATCACGTCGCGCTGCCCATTCTCATGAAGAAGGAAGAATGGGACGCCGAGAAGAGCGAGATGGTCGAGAAGGACGAAGACGAGACCGTCAATCAGGCGAGCGCGCTGTGGACGCGTAACAAGAGCGACATCACCGACGAGCAATACAAGCAGTTCTACCAGCATATTTCGCACGATCACGACGACCCGCTCGCGTGGACGCACAACCGCGTGGAAGGCCGCAGCGAATACACGCAACTGCTGTATGTGCCGAAGCACGCGCCGTTCGATCTGTGGAACCGTGAGCATCGCGGCGGCCTCAAGCTCTACGTGAAGCGCGTCTTCATCATGGACGATGCCGAGCAATTGCTGCCCGCGTATTTGCGCTTCGTGAAGGGCGTGGTCGATTCGGCCGATCTGCCGCTCAACGTCTCGCGCGAGATCCTGCAGGAAAGCCGCGACGTTAAGGCAATTCGCGAAGGCGTGAGCAAGCGGGTGCTGTCGATGCTGGAAGAAATCGCATCGTCCTCGGCCGAAGCAACCGACGACGCCAACCGAGAAAAGTACACGAATTTTTGGAAGGAATTCGGTCAGGTGCTGAAGGAAGGCATTGGCGAGGATTTCAGCAACCGGGATCGCATCGCGAAGCTGGTGCGTTTTGCATCGACGCATAACGACTCCGACGTGCAAAACGTCTCGCTCGCCGATTACGTCTCGCGCATGAAGCCCGAGCAGACGAAGATCTACTACGTCACCGCGGACAGCTGGCAGGCCGCGAAGAACAGTCCGCATCTGGAAGTGTTTCGCAAGAAGGGCGTGGAAGTGCTGTTGCTGACGGATCGCGTCGACGAATGGATGCTCTCCTTCCTCAACGAATTCGACGGCAAGCCGCTGGCGAGCGTCGCGCGTGGCGACCTCGATCTGGGCGCGCTGAACGACGAGGAAAAGCAGCAGCAGGAAAAGGTCGGCGAGGAATTCAAGCCGCTCGTCGAGAAGATGAAGGAAGCGCTCGAAGGCAAGGCCAAGGACGTGCGCCTGACCTTCCGCCTGACCGATTCGCCGAGCTGTCTCGTGGCCGACGAAGGCGACATGAGCGGCTACCTGCAACGCATGCTGAAGGCAGCGGGGCAGAACGCACCGAAGATGGAGCCGATTCTCGAAGTGAACCCGGAACATCCGCTGGTGAAGGCGCTGCAGACCGATGGCGCGAATTTCGCGGATTGGTGTTATCTGCTGTTCGATCAGGCGTTGCTGGCCGAAGGCGGATCGCTGGAAGATCCGGCGAGTTTCGTGAAGCGGACGAATGCGTTGTTGTTGGCGCGTTGAGGTCGAGGGTTGGTTGTTGAGGTGAAGGACGCGCCGTTGGGGTTTCGGCGGCGCGTTTTTATGCGGCTACGGCTTCTTGGCCCGCTCGGGCACGGAAGCGGACTAAAGCGTTGTCGTTGGTGCGCTTGAAGTCTCGACCTTTGGATGCGCGCTGCCGGAACGGACCGGCAGCGCGTATTTTTACTTGCGCTCCTTGTTGGACTGGGCGAGCACGGAAGCAGCTAGCGTCTTCGTTTCCTTCGAATACTTCGGGCTTTTCAGCACTTCGCTTGCCTTGTGCTCCATCGCGCCGCTTGTTTGCTTCGCGCTATGGGCCTGTGATAGAGCCGACGCGGCAAGACTCTTTTTGATCTCCGATGCTTTCGGATCATGAAGCGTCTCGGATGCCAGATGCGCCACCTTGTTCGACGTCTGCTTTGTGTTTTTAGACATTTAGATATCCTTTTATAAATGCGCTGATCGTGAAATCCACGGTCTGCAATTCAGTGTGCTGCGTTGCGCGCCGCCATTCCATACGATTTGTCCGAAGGGCAAGCACGGTTTTATAATCAACGCCATGCTGACCTGCACCGATCCCGTCGACCGCCATTGGCGCAGCGCGCCGCTCGCATCGCTTACGGGGCATCAAAAAGACTGGCTCACACGCGGCGGCTCCCTGACCGCGCACTTGCGCGCGCTAGGACAAGTCACTGTGGAAGTGACGCGCGAATGCGTCGCCGCGCCGTGGCTTGACGAATGGCAAGCGCTCGGCGTCACGCCGCGCACGCCGGTGTGGACGCGCGAAGTCGCGTTGAAGGTCGATGGCGTCGCAGTTGTAGTTGCGCACAGCATCGTCGCGCTGTCGCACAGCACGGGCATCTGGCAATCGATGCGCCGCCTGCGCACCCGCCCGCTCGCCGAACTTCTCTACAGCGACAGCAGCGTGTCCCGTTCCGTACTCGCAAGCCGCGTCGTCACCGCACGGCATCCGCTCCATGCGCTGGCCTTGCGCGAAACGCCGCCCGGACATGCTCTGCACGCGCGCCGCTCGGTATTCCTGCGCCACGGCGCGCCGCTCATGGTCACCGAATGCATGCTCGATGCGCTCTGGGCCCGGCTCGCGGAATCGGCAAGACCGCGGGGTGTTCATCATCGTGAGCATGCGCGGGCGTTCGAGCACCTGAGTTCGCATGCGAAGCGCGTCGCGGACGAGAAAGCCCGATGACGCTGACCGGATTCGCGCCCGTGGCCGACCGCGCCACGCATACGCTGATTCTCGGCAGCTTCCCGGGCGTCGCATCGCTGACGGCGACGCAGTACTACGCGCATCCGCGCAATCAATTCTGGCGGCTCGTGGGCGCGGTGATCGGCGAACCGCTGCATGAATTCAGCTACGAGAATCGTCTGCAACGCCTGCTTGCTCATCGGATCGGCTTATGGGACGTGCTCGCCGCATGCGAGCGCCAGGGCAGCCTCGACAGCGCAATCCGCAACGCCGCCGCGAACGACTTCCACGCATTTCACACGCGCTTTCCCGCGCTCGGGAAAGTCTGCTTCAACGGCAAGACTTCGGGCCGCTTCGAGGCGCAGGCGAGCGCCGCGGGTTACGCGACGCTCGTGCTGCCTTCGTCGAGCGCGGCCAATGCTATGCTCTCGTTCGACCAAAAACTGCGCGTCTGGCGCGACATTCTCAGCACACAATGAAGAATCTGATCAAGCGCGCATCCGCCGAAGCACGCGCGTTCGGCCGCAACAAGGACGCGGCGAAACAAGACCGCCGCCGCATCAAGGGCGATGACGACGATCTCGCCAACGCGCCGCGCATCGACGCGCCGCGTAAGCCGCGCTTCGCGCCCGTGACGTTCTCGGAAGAGGGCGGCGTGCGTTATCTGCACTTCGGCACTGAATGGATCCAGGGCGCGATGCGCATCAAAAAGCCCGATCACCTCGAACTCGAATACGCGCAGCAGATGATGGCGTGGCTGCTTTTCATCGAGACGCCGGCGCGCATCGTGCAACTCGGGCTCGGCTCGGCCGCGCTCACCAAGTTCTGCTATCGCTTCCTGAAACGCGCGCAAGTCGAAGCGGTCGAGTTGAATCCGGCGGTCGTGATCGCCGCGCGCGCCATGTTCGAGCTTCCGTACGACGACGCGCGCCTCACCGTCACCGAACGCGACGCGTGGGAGTTCGTCAACGACCGCGCGAACCACGGCACCATCGGCGCGCTGCAGATCGATATCTACGACGCCAGCGCGCGCGGTCCCGTGCTCGACAGCGTGTCGTTCTATCGCGCGTGCCGGGCGTGTCTCACACCGGATGCGGGCGTCGTCACGATCAACCTGTTCGGCGATCACCCGAGCTTCGTGCGCAACATGCGGCATCTGAACGAGGCATTCGCCCATCGCGTGATCGCGCTGCCGGAAGTACACGACGGCAACCGTATCGCGCTCGCCTTCGCCGGTCCCGCGCTAGACGTGCCGTTCGCCGCGCTCGAAGCCCGCGCCAGGCTGATCGAAGCGCAACTCGGCCTGCCCGCGCGCAAGTGGGTAAAAGGCCTGGCCGAAATCGCGAAGCTGCCGATGACCGGTTCGTTCACCATCTGATCCTCGGATCCGCTCCAGCCAATCCAGCCAATCCAGGCAGGCCATCCCGGCGATTTTTACGATCTCATTTCTTATCAGGGGATTAGTCGGGATTCCCCCTGCTTGACCCGCGTTTTTCGGTCCATATACTCCTCCTGTTATTTCGGGGCGCTTTCAGCGGCGTGCCATGCAAGATGGCAACCGGCCTTTCGAGCGAGCGACCGACCGTCCTCGCCTGGCCGCGTCCAAAGCGAATGCTCAAAACAATAGGGAGACCGTCATGGCTCACGAAGCTGCGACCGGCACAGGACAACCACGCAACAAGCATTGGCTCTGGCTTCTGATCCTTCCGTGGATCGGCGTGGTTTGGGTGCCGTTTTACAACAAGATCGAGCCGGTTCTGTGGGGCTTTCCGTTTTTTTACTGGTATCAGTTGCTGTGGGTGCTGATCAGCGCGGTCATCACGGCCGTCGTCTATAAGAAGACCAAGGCGCTGTCCTCGGGTCGTGCCACGCCCCGACAAGGAGCCCCGCGATGATGAATCTCACCGCGACTTTCGTCTTCGTCCTGTTCTTCGTCGGCGTGACGATTCTCGGCTTCATCGCCGCGCACTGGCGCAAGGGCGATCTCGGCCAGCTCGACGAATGGGGCTTGGGCGGCCGGCGCTTCGGAACCGTCGTCACGTGGTTCCTGCTCGGCGGCGATCTCTACACCGCGTACACCTTCGTGGCCGTGCCGGCGCTCGTGTTCGGCGCGGGCGCGACGGGCTTCTTCGCGCTGCCTTACACCATCCTGATCTATCCGTTCGCCTTCGTCGTGTTTCCGAAGCTGTGGAGTATCGCGAAGCGGCACGGCTACGTAACCGCCGCCGACTTCGTGCATGCACGATACAACAGCCGCATGCTCGCGCTGGCGATCGCCGTGACGGGTATCGTCGCGACCATGCCGTATATCGCGTTGCAACTCGTGGGCATCGAAGTGGTGATCGGCGCGCTCGGCTTTTCGACGCAAGGGTTGCTCGGCGACATGCCGCTCATCATCGCGTTCGCGATTCTCGCGGCCTACACGTACACCTCGGGCCTGCGCGCGCCCGCCATGATCGCCGTGGTGAAGGACGTCCTGATCTACATCACCATCATCGCCGCGATGATCATCATTCCCGCGCAGCTCGGCGGCTTCGGGCACATCTTCGGGGTCGTGCCGCCCGCCAAGCTGCTCTTGAAGGCGCCCGATACCGCGAGCCTCAACGGCTACAGCGCGTACGCGACGCTCGCGGTGGGTTCGGCGCTCGCGCTGTTCCTGTATCCGCACTCGGTGACGGCGATTCTTTCGTCGAACTCGGGCAACACCATTCGCCGCAACATGGCACTGTTGCCCGCGTACTCGCTCGTGCTCGGGCTGCTCGCGCTGCTCGGCTACATGGCGCTTGCCTCGGGCGTGAAGGACATGCCGGAATACGCGTCGTACTTCAAGGCCTATGGCGCGAACTTCGCCGTGCCGGCGCTCTTTCTGCATTACTTCCCGTCGTGGTTCGTAGGCGTGGCGTTCGCGGCCATCGGCATCGGCGCGCTGGTGCCCGCGGCGATCATGTCGATCGCGGCGGCCAACCTCTACACGCGCAATGTGCATCGCGAGTTCGTCAACCGGTCGATGACGCCCGAGCAAGAAACCAACGTCGCCAAGCTCGTCTCGCTGATCGTGAAAGTGGGCGCGGTGGTGTTCATTCTCGCGCTGCCGCTCACTTATGCCATCCAGTTGCAACTGCTCGGCGGCATCTGGATCATCCAGACGCTTCCCGCGCTCGTGCTCGGTCTCTATACGCGCGTGCTGGATCATCGCGGTCTGCTGATCGGCTGGGCGGTGGGTATCGGCACGGGTACGTGGATGGCCGTGTCGCTGCAGCTCAAGGGCTCGATCTTCACGGTGCATATGTTCGGCTACGCCGTGCCGGGCTATGCGGCGGTGTGGGCGTTGATCGTCAATCTCGTGGTGTCCATCGTCGTGAGCCTGCTGGTACGCGCGCTCGGCCTCAAACGTTCGGATGACCGTACGCGTCCGGAAGATTATCTGGACATCGTGGAAGGTTGATCGCGCGATTTCTCCGCGTTTGATACCCTGAACGCCCGTAACCGCCTTCCGGCTGTTGCGGGCGTTTCGACTTCGGACCACGAGCGACCATGCCCTTACAGACTTCCGTGTCACCCCGGCGCATGCAGGCAAGGCGGCTCATGCACGGGCTCGCTTCGCCGTATTTTCGATACCGGCATGCGAACGTGATCCACGCGGTGCGCGTCGCGCTCGGCATGGCAACCTCGTTTCTGGTGACGACCGGCATCAACGTGCCGCATGGCGTGTGGGCGTCGGTGTCGCTGCTGGTCGTGATCGGCGGCTTGCAGCACTACGGCAATATCCGCAAGAAAGCCGTCGAACGGGCACTGGGTACGGCGCTCGGCGCGGGCATCGGCCTCTTTCTGATCCTCGTGCATGCGCTGTTCGGCTCGCTCCTGCTGTTTTTCTTTCTAATGTCCCTGTTCGCGGGCGCGTGCGCCTACTACGCAATTGGCAAGGCGGGCTATGTCGCGCTGCTGACCGCGATCACAATGGTCATCGTCTCCGGTCATGGCGATCTTTCCTTCGATGTCGGGCTGTGGCGCACGGCCAATGTGATGATCGGCATTGCCATCGCGCTGGCGTTCTCGTTCGTGCTGCCGCAGTACGCAACGTATTCGTGGCGCTATCGGCTGGCGGACAACCTGCGCGAATGCGCGCGGCTTTACGGCGCATTGCTCGATGGCAAGCCGCTGTTGCCCGAGGAAACCACGCGGCGCTTTCTCGCGATGAGCCAGCGTCTCGTGCAGGCGCGCGGCTTGATGGAATCGGTCGCAAAGGAAACACATGTGCCAATTGCGCGGCTAGAGGAGATTCAGCGCCTGCATCGTTCGATCCTGGCGGCACTGGAAATGCTGGCTTCGTCGGCGGTGGAGAATTTCGGCATCGACTGCACGCCGCGTGAGCAGGAGGCGCGGCACAAGCTGCTGCGCATGTCGCGCGCGCTGCGTTTCGGGCGCGTGGGTCTTTTGCACCGAAGCGTGGACCTGACCGTATTCACGCCGATGCCAGGAGAAGCGAACGAAAGGGATTTATCGACGCAGGGCATGCACTGGCTCGCCATGCGTTTTGCGGAGCAGGTGGAACGCCTGCGCTTGCGACTGAGTGAGATCGAGCGGCAGTGGAACATAGAAGGCGCACGGCCGCTCAACGATTGACTGTGCTCGTCTCGCGCCTTCAGTGAGCGGGCTGTCACGCCTGCGCGGGTGCTTCCTCGGTGGTATTGACCACGTTGATGAGCCAGGGCACGCCAAAACGATCCTTCAGCATGCCGAAGCCTGCCGTGAAGAACGTGGCCTGCCACGGGGTCAGCACTTCGCCGCCTTCGACGAGCTGGTTGAACATGCGTTCGCCGGAAGCCGCGTCGTCGGCGGCGATGGACAGCGTGAAGCCCTGATAAGCCTTCGACGGCTGACCGAACTGGCCGTCCGACACCATGATGGCGTTAGGTCCCACGCTGAAGAGCGCGTGCATGACCTTGTCCTGCCATTCGCGCGGAACGCTCGCGCTGTCGGGCGTGTCGCGAAAGCGGATCAGCGCATGAATCTCCGCGCCGAGTGCGGTTTGGTAGAGAGCGAGCGCGTCCGCGCAGTCGCCGTTGAAGAACACATAAGTATCGAGTTGCATGACTGACTTTTTAAGCTCTTACGTTTTGCCTCAGAGCCTCGCAGTCTATTGCAACGCGCGTTTATGGAAACTGGGAAAAGGTCAATTTAGGTCAAAATAAACGGGAATAGTGCGTTTACAGAAACACTGACCCATGACAACAAAATGGCGCAGTGTGAGTGCGCCATTTTGTTGTACTGCATGCGGGGAAGCGCCCGGCTTATTGAAGCGCGGTAATCAGCTTTTCGAGCTTTATTGCATCGGCAGCGAACGCGCGGATACCTTCCGCGAGTTTTTCGGTGGCCATGGCGTCGTCGTTGACGAGGAAGCGGAAGGTCGGCTCATCGACGCTGATCTTCTCGACGTTCTCGTTCTTGACCGAATCCGCGGAGAGCTTGCGCTCCACCTTCTCGTCGCTGTCGGCGAGTTTCTTCAGGAGATCGGGGCTGATGGTCAAGAGATCGCAACCCGCGAGTTCCGTGATCTGGCTCACCGTGCGGAAACTCGCGCCCATGACTTCCGTCTTGTAGCCAAACTTCTTGTAGTACGCGTAGATGCGGCGCACCGACTGCACGCCCGGATCGTTCGCGCCGCCCATTTTCGCTTCGTCCCATTCGGCGCCCGCCGACTTCTTGTACCAGTCGTAGATGCGGCCGACGAACGGCGAGATCAGTTGCGCACCGGCTTCCGCGCACGCGACGGCTTGCGCCAGCGAGAACAAGAGCGTCATGTTGCAGTGGATGCCTTCCTTTTGCAGCACCTCGGCCGCGCGGATTCCTTCCCACGTGGACGCCAGCTTGATCAGCACGCGGTCCTTCGAGATGCCCGCTGCGTCGTACAGCTTGATGATTTCGTGTGCCTTGTCGATTGAGCCTTTGGTGTCGAACGAAAGGCGTGCGTCGACTTCGGTCGATACGCGGCCCGGAATGATCTTCAGAATCTCGGTGCCGAACGCGACGAGCAGATTGTCGATGATCTGACCCATCGGCTTGTCCTTGTGCTCCTTGACGGTCTTCTCGAGCAGCGGCTTGTAGTCGTCCTTCTGCACGGCCTTCAGGATCAGCGACGGATTGGTCGTGGCGTCCTGCGGCTTGAACGCGACGAATTGCTGGAAGTCGCCGGTATCGGCGACGACGGTGGTGTATTGCTTGAGCTGGTCGAGAGCGGATGTCATGTCGAGTTGTCGGCGCAATGCGCCTTGTCAATTGCGGTGGCCCGCGGTTTGCCCTTGAACGCGACGCCGCATGCGATGCTTCGGCTGCGGCGCGCCCCTGATTTCTCACTTCATCATTCTAGTCCCGCGCACGGGTTTCACGCTTGAAAGCGCGCACGCGGCATGCCCGGCTTCGACCGGAGCTGCACGGCACGGTTCCTTACAGCGCGGTCACTCGATGCTGTACGCCAGCTCGTGCCAGCGCCGCACCGTGCCTGAACCGATCTGCCCGCGTGGAAAGCGCATGGCGCGTACTTCCTTGAGGGCGCGCGCGTCCTTGGCCGTATCGCCGCAACTTTTTTTGAGCACGACATCCTGGACGGTGCCGGTGTCGTCGAGCAGGACGCGAACGATCGTCTTGCGCTTTGTCGCGCCGGCGGAGATGCCGCGCGCCAGTAATTTGTCGATCAGAGACATGACGGTGATGCAGAAGTAGTTGCAATGTCTCGGCCAGATAATGCCGGCCGATACCGTCATTTTAGGCGCTCGGCCGGCGCGCATTAAGGATCAGATGCGTCACGACGCCCGCGATTAAACCCCAGAATGCGGAGCCGATCGACAGCAGGGTCAGCCCGGAAGCCGTCACCATGAACGTGACGAGCGCCGGCTCGCGCTGGCGCACGTCGTGCATGGCGTTGGCGAGTCCGCTCATGATCGAACCGAAAAGCGCGAGCGCCGCGACCGAAACGACCAGCGCTTTCGGGAACGCCGCGAACAGCGCCGCAATGGTCGCACCGAACGTGCCCGCGACGAGATAGAAGACGCCGCACCAGACCGCCGCCGTATAACGCTTGTCGCGATTTTCATGCGCTTCGCGGCCGGTGCAGATGGCGGCCGTGATCGCCGCGAGATTGACGCCGTGCGAGCCGAACGGCGCGAGCAGCAAGGAAGCGATGCCGGTAGTCGAAATGAGCGGCGCGGAAGGCGTGTCGTAGCCGTCGGCGCGCAAGACGGCGATGCCTGGCACGTTTTGCGAGGCCATCGCCACGATGAAGAGCGGAATGCCGATGCTCACGATTGCCGAGACGGAGAACGACGGCATCGTGAAAACGGGGTGTGCGAGCGCCACATGGAAGCGCGAAAAGTCGAGCAGTCCGAGCGAACCCGCGACGGCGATTCCGGCGATGAGCGTCGCCGGAATGGCGTAACGCGGCGCCAGGCGCTTGGCGATGAGGTACGTGAAGAACATCACTAGCACGAGCGCCGTCTGCATTTGCGCCGCTCGAAAAATCTCGATGCCGATTTCGAACAGAATGCCCGCAAGCAAGGCTGCGGCGATGCCCGACGGAATGCGCTTCATGAGCGTGTCGAACCAGCCCGTCACGCCGACCGCGGTCAGGAGCACCGCGCACACGATGAACGCCCCGATCGCCTCGCCATACGCCACGTTCGGCAGCGACGAGATGAGCAAGGCCGCGCCCGGCGTCGACCACGCGACGACGATAGGCGCGCGATAGCGCAGCGACAAGCCGATCGTGCACAGCGCCATGCCGATGGAAAGCGCCCAGATCCACGACGAAATTTGCGCGTCCGACAGATGCGCGGCCTGGCCCGCCTGGAACATCAGCACGAGCGAACTGGTGTAGCCGGTCATCATCGCGACGAAGCCGGCGACGATGGCGGAAAGGGAGGTATCGGCAAGCGGACGAAGCGGGGCGGGCGTGGAGGAAGAGACGTTCATGCGTGGTGGATGGTTATTTGGACAGCGCGCGCATCGCGCTTTCGAGGCCTGCCATGGTGAGCGCGTACATGCGGTTGCCGAGGACATGGCGGATCGCGGAAACGGACTGGCGATATTCCCACAGCCGCTCGGGCTCCGGGTTCAGCCACGCATGATGCGGGAACTGATCGGCAAGACGCCGCAGCCACACCGCGCCGGCTTCGGCGTTGTTGTATTCGACCGAGCCGCCCGGTTGCAGCACTTCGTAGGGACTCATGGTGGCGTCGCCGACGAAGATCAGCTTGTAGTCCGGCGTGAATTTATGCAGCACGTCGAAGGTCGGCGTGCGTTCGGCATGCCGGCGCCGATTGTTTTTCCACAGATAGTCGTACACACAGTTGTGGAAGTAAAAGAACTCGAGATGCTTGAACTCGGCCTTCGCCGCCGAAAAAAGCTCTTCGACGCGCTTGATGTGATCGTCCATGGAGCCGCCGACATCGAGCAGCATCAGCACTTTCACTTTGTTGTGGCGCTCCGGCACCATCTTCAGATCGAGCCAGCCGGCGTTGGCTGCCGTGCTGCGAATGGTGTCGGGCAAATCGAGTTCGTCCGCGGCGCCTTCGCGCGCGAAGCGGCGCAAGCGTCGCAAGGCGACCTTGATGTTGCGCGTGCCGATTTCCACCTGATCGTCGTAATCGGCATAGGCGCGCTCGTTCCACACCTTGACCGCGCTGCGCTCGCCGGGCGAATCGCCGCCAATGCGGATGCCTTCCGGGTTGTATCCGCCATGTCCGAATGGCGACGTGCCGCCCGTGCCGATCCACTTGTTGCCGCCTTCGTGGCGGTCCTTTTGCTCGTCGAGCAGTTCCTTCAGGCGCTCCATCAGTTTATCGATGCCGCCCATTGCCTCGATGCGCTTTTTCTCTTCCGGCGTGAAATCGCGTTCGAGCCGCTTCTTGAGCCAGTCGAGCGGAACCTCGAAGGCTTCGTCGGGCAACTCGGTGATGCCATGAAAGTACGCGCCGAACGCGCGGTCGAACTTGTCGAAGTACTTCTCGTCCTTGACGAGCGCCATGCGCGCGAGGAAATAGAACTCGTCGAGCGAGGGCGAGATGACCTGGGCCTTCAGCGCTTCGAGCAAGGTCAGGTATTCCTTGACCGAGACGGGCAGCTTCGCGTCGCGCAGCGAGTAGAAAAAGTCGATCAGCATGGCGCGCTCTCCATAGCGAGGTGAATCAGCGGTCGAGCCGATGCTTCAGATGCGCGCGCACCGCGGGCCATTCCGACTGAATGATCGAGAACACGACGGTATCGCGCAACACGCCGTCGCGTCCTATCTGATGGTTGCGCAGAATGCCGTCCTGCTTCGCGCCAAGCCCCGCAATGGCTGCACGCGAGCGGTGATTCATGAAATGCGTGCGGAACTCGACGGCGATGGCATCGAGCCTTTCGAAGGCATGCGTGAGCAAGAGCAGCTTGGCTTCGGTGTTGAGCGCGGTGCGCTGCATGCGCTTTGCATACCACGTATGGCCGATTTCCAGCCGCCGATGCGTTTCGTCGACCGCGAAATAGCGCGTGGAACCGACGACATCGCCAGTCTTCGCATCGATCACCGCGAAGGGATGCGCGCCAAGACGGTCGCGCATGTCGAGCGCCGTATCGATATATGCGCGCGTCTTGTCGGGCGACGGCACGAAGGTGTACCAGAGTTTCCACAACTCGCCGTCGGAAGCAGCGGCCGTGAGCGCGGCTTCGTGTTCGACGGTGAGCGGCACGAGCTTGACGTGCTCGCCTTCGAGCGTGACGGGTTCGATCCAGCGGCTCATGCGTGCTTTTTCCAGGGCTTGGTTAGCGGTTGTTGCGGTTCATGAACAGAAGCCGCTCGAATAGCGCGACGTCCTGTTCGTTCTTCAGAAGCGCGCCGTGCAGCGGCGGCACGATCTGCTTTTGATCAGTCGAGCGCAGCGCTTCAGGCGGGATGTCGTCGGCGAGAAGCAGCTTCAGCCAGTCGAGCAGTTCGGAGGTGGACGGCTTTTTCTTCAGGCCCGACACGTTGCGCAGTTCGAAGAAGCTCTGCATCGCGGCGGCGAGCAACTCCTGCTTGATGTCTGGGTAATGCACTTCGACGATTTCTTTCATCGTCTGCGCATCCGGGAACTTGATGTAGTGGAAGAAGCAGCGGCGCAGGAACGCGTCGGGCAGTTCCTTCTCATTGTTCGACGTGATGATGACGAGCGGGCGATGCCGCGCCTTCACGAGTTCCCGCGTCTCGTAGACATAGAACTCCATGCGGTCGAGTTCGCGCAGCAGGTCGTTCGGAAACTCGATATCGGCCTTGTCGATCTCATCGATCAGGAGCACCGTCTGTCGATCCGCTTCGAAGGCCTGCCACAGCACGCCCTTGACGATGTAGTTGCGGATGTCTTTCACGCGCTCGTCGCCGAGTTGCGAGTCGCGCAGGCGCGAGACGGCGTCGTATTCGTAGAGGCCTTGCTGGGCCTTGGTGGTCGACTTGATATGCCATTGCAGGAGCGGCATGCCGAGCGCGCTTGCCACTTCCTCGGCAAGCATGGTCTTGCCGGTGCCGGGTTCACCCTTGATGAGGAGCGGGCGTTGCAGCGTCACCGCGGCGTTCACCGCGAGTTTGAGGTCGTCGGTCGCGACGTATTGCGATGAGCCTTCGAAACGCATGACGAAGTCCGGTGAGGAAAAAAATCCCAGTATAAGTCAGAAGACCTTTTGGCATCGGGGCTTGCCGGGGTATCGTGTGAGCCGCTTCAGGCACGCCGGAGCACGCGCGCCGGACCTGCATCCGAAGTCGGGCGAAGTCAATCGGAATGTTTGTGCAGGGACCAATTGTCGCAGGCGGGTGGGCTGCTTTTCAGCCGATTCCCCTTGTCAGCAGGGCTTTCGCGCGATCTCCCCTTGTGGACGGTGGGGAGGTCGCGCGGTACAATTAGCCCGATTTTTTTGGCCTGCGTGGCTAAATAGCGAAAACAGTCCCGAGAAGGTTGTGATGCGCTCGGCGCGGCCTTGGCCCCAGGCGGTAGAAGCGCGCCGGATTTCCCCTCATGCTAGGTTAGAAGCTATGAACAATTTTGTCGGCAAATGTGCCGTGATTGCAGCGCTGTCGGGTCTTGCCGGCTTCGCGACCCAGGCGTCGGCCGACGTCGTGGGCAACGCAAAGGCCGCTGAGGGCAAGGTCGCGATGTGCATCGGCTGCCACGGCATACCCGGCTATCGCACGGCGTATCCCGAAGTTTATGAAGTGCCCATGCTCGGCGGTCAGAACGCGCAGTACATCGCCAATGCGCTGCATGCCTACAAGAAGGGCGACCGCCACTTCGACACCATGCGCGCCATCGCGACTACCTTGTCCGATCAGGACATCGCCGATATTGCCGCGTACTACGCCGCGCAAACTCCCCAATCGAAGAACAATCCCGACAAGTGATCCGTGCTTTTTAGCGTTTGACTCGATGCGACGCGCGCGCACTCATGCGCCGACGTTGATACGGCAATCCGGTATTGCATGGACACAGGAGAATTCATGATGCCCTCTCAGGCACTCCACACAAGCTTCAAGGCGGCATGCGCGGCAGCGGCGCTCATCGGCATGGCGGCGTTGAATGTTGCGCACGCGGCGGACGTCGGCAACGGCAAGGCACTGTCCGAGAGCCACAATTGCTCGGCCTGCCACGGCCCCAACCTCAACAAACCAGTGAGCGGCGAGTATCCGCGTCTCGCGGGTCAGCACGCGAGCTATATCTACTGGGCGCTACGGCAGTATCAGATTGGCGGCGGAAATCCGAATTTCGGCCGCAACAACGCCATCATGGCGGCGCAGGTGCAGAACCTGTCGCAGAGCGACCTGAAGGATCTCGCGGCTTATATCGAATCGCTCGATGGCAACCTCGTGCTGAAGAAGTAAGCGCGCTTCGGTTCGTTCGCATCAAACGAAACACCCCGCATTGAGCGGGGTGTTTTGCTTTGTCGCGCGGCTTCGAAGATGTTTAGTCCGGCGAAGTTAGTCCTTTGAAGCTCGACGCTCGATGAGCGCGAGATATGCGTCAGTATCTGGCGGCGTGTTGCTGCGCTGCGCTTCCCAGATCACCTGCCCGAGGCATTCCATGATGGCGTGCTGCGCCTCGTGCGTGGAACCGAGCCGCGCGGCCAGTCGCTCGTGCGCTCGACGAATGCCAGGCGGCTGATCGATCGACAACTGTTCGGTGATCGCAAGATGCATCGACAGATGCAGAAACGGGTTGCTCTGGCCGCGATCGGGTGAATAGTCCGCGCCTTGTGCTTCAGGATCGATGAGCGCGTCGTGATATTCCGGATGCTCGCGCATCCAGTCGGCGGCCATGCTTTCGAGCGGCGTGAGAATCTCGCTCGCGCGCTCCTTGCGCCAGGTTTCGGTGAAGAACTGACGAACTTCGTCGCGGCTAGGGTTGAACATAAGGTATTGATTCGATTGCGGGATTCAGACCGCTATTGTAGAGCTAGGGGCAGGAGTTCTGCTTGAGCGCTGGGGCAATTGGCGCTTGGCTGCCCGGCGATTCAAACCACCGGCGCCGGCGTCTTCGGCCGATATTCGCAAAGCGGCTCGATCGCGCAATGCCAGCACTCCGGCACGCGCGCCTTGCAGACGTATCGCCCATGCAGGATCAGCCAGTGATGCGCGTGCTGCAAAAATTCAACCGGGACATACTTCTCCAGCGCGGTTTCGACCGCGCGCACGTCTTTGCCCGGCGCCAGTCCCGTCCGATTGGCGACGCGAAAGATATGCGTGTCGACGGCAATGGTCGCTTGCCCGAACGCAATATTCAGCACGACATTCGCTGTCTTGCGTCCGACGCCTGGCAGCGCTTCGAGCGCCTCGCGATTGTCGGGCACTTCGCCGCCGTGTTGCTCGATCAACATCCGGCACGTCGCGATCACGTTCTTCGCCTTGGTCCGATACAGCCCGATCGTGCGGATATAGTCCGTCACGCCTTCCTCGCCGAGCGCAAGCACTTTCCCAGGCGTGTTGGCGACGGGGAACATCTTGCGCATCGCCTTGTTGACGGAGACATCGGTGGCTTGCGCCGAAAGCATCACGGCGATCAACAGTTCGAATGGCGTCGTGTATTCGAGCTCCGTCTTCGGTTCCGGGTCGATGCTTTGCAACGTTTCGAAGATGGCGCGGCGCTTTTTGGCGTTCATCGTGAGTTAGGGGGATCGTTGTTCGCGTCTTCCTGCATGGCGAGCCGCCGGCGGCGCTCCTCGGCGGCATCGATCTGCGCTTGCACGGCGGGGCTCACGTTGTCCGTGTTCTTCGGGCCGGTGCCTGCGTGCGCCATCTCTTCCTTCTTCTTGCGTGCGCGGTCGAGCGCGGCCTGAATGATCGCGCGTTTCCTGGCTTCGGGGTCGTCGGCTTGCGCGGCGGCGCTTGCGGCTGCTTCAGGCTGTGCGGAAGATGCCGCCGCTTGCGCCCGACGTGCCGATGCACGCGCTTCGGCCGCCGCGCGCTCACGTTCGTCGCGCGCCACGCGCCGGTCGTGACGCTCGCGCGCCGCGTCGGCTTCCGGTTGAGACCACGCATTCCAGCCGGTGGCGTCGCCGGTCACGGGAATCATCGTGATGCAATCGACGGGGCAGGGCGGCACGCATAGATCGCAACCCGTGCACAGTTCGGGAATGACCGTATGCATCTGTTTCGCCGCACCGACGATTGCATCGACAGGGCACGCCTGCATGCAAAGCGTGCAACCGATGCACACGTTCTCGTCGATCACGGCAACGGGACGCGGACGTTCAACGCCATGCGTGGTGTCGAGCGCAATCACGGGCTTGTCGAGCAATCGAGCGAGCCGCGCGATGCCTTGTGCGCCGCCTGGCGGGCACTGGTTGTAGTTTGCATCGCCCGCGGCGATGGCTTCCGCATAAGGCCGGCAGGCGGGATAGCCGCACTTGGTGCACTGGGTCTGCGGCAGCAAATCTTCAATGCGCTCGGCGAGCGTCTTTGAAACGATAACGGTCACGAAGGGGTCGCGATATGGCTTGGGGAGTCGAGGCAGGGAGGAGCGCAAGAACGGCTCGACCACAATCAAACACGTATGACGGTTGCTCGCTGCCTGCATTCGGCGCGCTTATTCCGCTTTTGACGACGGTACGCGCTCGGGTTTAGGCGTCATTATCGCCGAAGTCGCAAATAGTCGTGCTGCGAACGCTTAATCCCAATTGCCAATGACGTGGCGATGTGCGCATAATCAAAGCGCTTTACCGTTTGACCGCAGGACGGTGTTCCCCAATAACCATGGGCAGCGCCCGTTCACGTCATGTACCCAAACGCGGGCCGCGTGACGCTCATCCGGACAACGCGGCTCCTGAATCATGCCACCATGAATCAGCCGAAAATCAAAAGAGATCCTGAAGGCACCCGTCGCCGTATCCTGCTGGCTGCTGCAGAAGAGTTTGCAGCGGGAGGACTGTTCGGCGCGCGCGTCGATCAGATCGCGCGCCGGGCCGAAACCAATGAACGCATGCTCTATTACTACTTCGGCAGTAAAGAGCAGCTTTTCACGGCAGTGCTGGAGCACGCCCTCGGCTCGCTGGTGGAAGCCGAGCGCACGCTCGACCTCGACGGCGTGGCGCCCATCGAGGCCATCACGCGCCTTGCCCATTTTGTCTGGGATTACTACCGCGATCATCCGGAATTGCTGAGGCTGATCAACAATGAAAACCTGCACGAGGCGAAATACATCAAGAGCTCGAATCGCACGCGCGAACTGATCTCGCCCATGCTCGAAACGGTCACCGCAATTCTGGATCGCGGCCAGAAAGCGGGGCTTTTTCGAAACGATGTCGACCCGTTGAAGTTCTATATCACGCTGTCGGGGCTCGGCTACTACATCGTATCGAATCGATTTACGCTCGAAGCCACATTTGGACTCGACTTTAGCGAAACGTCGCAGCGCGAACAAATGGTGCGGATGAATACGGAATTGCTGCTGGCGTTTTTGACGCGTCGTTAATCGTCTGACACGCGGGCAATAAAAAAGTCGCGCCTGGAAACAGGCGCGACTTTTCGTCTTTTACGGAACCGGTTCTATGAACCGGCGCGTAGTCGAACTCGGTCACTGAATCTCAGGCCGGCACGGCTTCCTTCTTCGGCGCCTTGTCGTGTTCGAGAATGAACTCGCGCAGTTGCGGATACACCATCGTGCGCCAGCGGCGTCCGGAGAAGATGCCGTAGTGACCAGCTTTTTCCGCCGTGAAGTGCCGCTGATTCTGCGCGGGAATGCCCGTGCAGAGATCGTGCGCGGCGCGTGTCTGACCGCTGCCGGAGATGTCGTCCAGTTCGCCTTCAATGGTGAACAGGGCCGTCGCCGTGATGTCTTGCGGGCGCACGCGCTCGCCGTTCACGTCCCACGTGCCATCGGCAAGACGGAACTCCTGGAACACGATACGGATGGTCTCCAGGTAATACTCGGCGGCCATGTCGAGCACGGCGTTGTACTCGTCGTAGAAACGGCGATGCTGCTCGGCGTCGTCGTCGTCCCCGCGAAGGAGGTTCTGATAGAAGTCCCAGTGCGCGGTAAGGTGGCGCTCCGGATTCATCGCGACGAATCCCGCATGCTGCAAAAAGCCCGGATACACCTTGCGGCCCACGCCCGGATAATTCGCCGGCACCGTATAGATGACGTTGTTCTCGAACCACTCGTAAGAGTGCTCGTTGGCGAGCGAATTGACCGATGTCGGGCTGCGGCGCGCGTCGATCGGGCCGCCCATCATGGTCATGGTGCGCGGCGTGTCCTCGCCGCGGCTCGCCATCAGCGAAATGGCGGCAAGCACCGGCACGGTCGGCTGACACACCGAAATGACATGCAGGTCCTTCGCACCGATATGGCGGATGAACTCCTGAATGTATTCGACGTAATCGTCCAGATGGAACGCGCCATTTTCGACCGGCACCATGCGCGCGTCCAACCAGTCGGTGATGTACACCTTATGGTCTTGCAAAAGCGTGTTCACGGTGTCGCGCAAGAGCGTTGAATGGTGCCCGGAAAGCGGCGCGCACACCAGCACGATAGGCTCGTCCTTCAGCTTGGTGACGGTGGCGCTGTCGTCGGCGAAGCGCTTGAAGCGCAGCAGACGGCAAAACGGCTTTTCAACAACCGTCTGCTCGACGATCGGGATGTTATGGCCGTCCTTCACGATCTGGTGAATGTCGAACTGCGGCTTTTCGTAGTCTTTGCCGAGCCGGTACAGCAATTCGTAGCCGGCGGCAAAACGGCTCGCGCCGGGAACATAGGAAAGCGGGCTCGCCGGATTCACAAACGACTTCGATGCGGCCTGGGCCCAGGCGGTGAGGGGCGACAACATGGCCCGCTGAACTTCGTGGATTTGGTAGAGCATGGTTGCCCCGTGAAAAACCGGTCTGCGTGTCGATCCCGGCAAGACTTCCGGCGATCAGGCTCAACGACGCTCGATAATCCCCGCGTGCGGCGGGCTGTCGCCGCACGCGAGGCACTGTCTCTTCCCTTACTACTAACGTCTGATGCTTGATACTGGGCAACTTCTGGGCATTTAACGACACGCCCGGTTCGGAGCTTGAGCCGAAGCAGAATTTTCTGCGCAACAAACGCACGATTCCACTAAACGGTTAAAAATACCAGCTTTTGCTTCGCTACGCGCAACAGTTAAATTTTGTGCGTTGCACCAATCTTAACTGCATGGCATTCGTATTCCAAACACGACTTTGCCTATTTCTTGGCCATCGCGGCTTCCAGTGCTGGATTTGCCTTGAGATTCCCGTCTTTCGAGTCACCAGCAGGTTGACCCGTCGCTTCGGCCATCTCTTCTTCGTGCCGCATCAGATTCATGCCGGTGTGCACCAGCGCCACGTGCGTGAACGCCTGCGGAAAGTTGCCAACCATGCGCTTCGCTATCGTGTCGTACTCCTCGGCCAGAAGGCCTACGTCGTTGGCGAGGCTGGCGAGACGCTCGAACATCTGATGCGCCTCATCGAGCCGTCCTTGCAGCGCGAGGTTGTCGACCAGCCAAAAGCTACAAGCCAGAAACGTGCCTTCTCCAGGCGGCAGACCATCGGCGACTTCGGTCGTGTGATAGCGCTTGACCAGCCCATCGTGCGTCAGAGTGGTTTCGATTGCATGTACGGTTCCGGCCACTCGCGGATCATCGGGCGGCAAAAAGCCGAGCAATGGGATCAAAAGAAGGCTCGCATCGAGCGCATCGCCGTCATACGTCTGCGTGAACGAATTGATTTGCGGATTCCAGCTTCTCGCGCAGACGGCGGCATGCACGCGCGCGCGCATCTCGCGCCAATGATCCACCGGACCTTCCAGATCGAACTTTTCCGCCGATTGAATAGCGCGGTCGTAGGCCACCCACGCCATCACCTTGGAGAACGTGAAGTGCTTGCGGCCGCCGCGCACTTCCCAGATGCCTTCGTCGGGCATCTCCCAGACGGTGTCCAGGTGCTGAAGCATGGCGCACTGGATCGACCATGCGGTTTCGTCGCTTTGCAGGCCACCGACGCGCGCGAGATGCAACGCGTTCATCACTTCGCCATAGACGTCGAGCTGCAACTGATTGACCGCGCCATTGCCGATGCGCACCGGTTGTGCGCCTTCGTAGCCCGGCAGCCAGGGAATCTCGTATTCGGGCAGACGCCGCTCGCCCGCGATGCCGTACATGATCTGCACCTGATCGGGCGAACCCGCCATCACGCGGCCCAGCCACGCGCGCCAGGCGCGGGCTTCGTCGTAGTAGCCGCCGCGCATCATCGCGAGCAGCGTGATGGTCGCGTCGCGCAGCCAGCAATAGCGATAATCCCAGTTGCGCGTGCCACCGAGCTGTTCGGGTAGCGACGTTGTCGGCGCGGCAACGATGCCACCGGTCGGCTCATACGCCAGCGCCTTGAGCGTAATGAGCGAACGGCGTATGGCGCTGGCCCACTTACCCTTGAGTTCACTTTGGCTAGACCATTCGCGCCAGTAATTTTCGGTGCGTGCGAGTTGCGTGTGCGGATCGTGCGCGGGCGGCAGCCGCAAATGCGATTGCGAATAGCACAGCGAAAAGGGCACGCGTTCGCCCGCGCCAACGTCGAAGTACGCGGTCGTGCGCATGTTCTCGCCGACGAGATCCACGGGCGTGCGCAGCACGGCGAGGTCGGGACCGGCAATCGCGCGAATGCCGCTTGCGTCGGGCAGGCGGCTGACCCACGGAATCGCCGAGCCGTAGTCGAAGCGCAGCACCAGTTCCATCTTCATGCGCACCGAGCCGCGTTTGCCCACGACGATGCGCACCAGTTCCGAATGACCGTTGCGCGAAGGCATGAAGTCGACGATCGTCACCGCGCCATCGGGCGTCTCGAAGTCGGTTTCGAGGATCAGCGTGTCTTCGCGATAACGACGCCGGATGACCGGCGCTTTACCGTCGGGCATTTCCGGCGCGAGCAGCCATCGGCCATGTTCGGGTGTGCCGAGCAACGCCGAAAAACACGAGGCTGAGTCGAAGCGCGGCCAGCAGAGCCAGTCTACGGAACCGTCACGGGAAATAAGTGCTGCGGTGTGGCCGTCGCCGACCATGGCGTAATCTTCGATCAATGCTGGCATGCGGACATCTTCCTGCTGGCGGCGCCCAAGAGCGCCGAGGGTTGGAATGAGAACGACACAGACATGTAAGACGCAAAACGCAAACCCTTGGTCTGGCCGCATTCTGCCGCATTCGTTCACGGTGAGCAGGAAACCGGGCGAACGCTCCTCTATCGCGGCGGCAACGGCGCGTCCCGCAGGGCTGGCGGAAACGCCCGCGTGACTCGCCGATGAAAGCTTGCCGGAACGATCGGCCAATGTTTAAATGAAGTCTTACGAACGGCCTTCAGGTCGCGTCGTTCAACTGCGCGTCGGGGCCATGTCGCGCTGTCATCGAACCTTCTTTCGCACCACGGTCTCACGCTTCGCACGTCGCATACCGGTTCATCACTTCGTGATTTCGGGGAACAGGACACCATGCACAATCCGTCGAAAGCTGACTGCATCGCCATTCTTTCCGCAGCAAGCCGGTTGAGCGAGCCCGACACTTTGCTCGCGCTCGATCCCGGGCATCTCGGTTTGTCGCGCAACGCGATGGAAACCGCCGCTGTCTTTCTCACCGAGCGCGGCTGCTTCAGCGGCTATTCCTTCGACGCGGCGGGCGTCGCGGTAGGCGCGCTGTCCCTGCAAGGCCGCTTGCGGCTGGATCAACTCGCCAACGGTTGAAACGCGAAGACTTTCGCGTCCAGTCCTAGGACATGCGCGCGGTTCAAGCCGCGCGCATGCGTTCGTCAGAAATGCGCCGAGCCCATGCCGAATAGCCCGATCAGTCCAATCACGATCAGATAGATCGCGACGATGAAGTTCAGCAGTCGCGGCATCACGAGGATGAGAATCCCGGCGATCAGCGACACCAGCGGCCCAAGGCTTACGTGAATGTTCATCGCAGCAACTCCTTTTTGTTGTTGGTTCGAATGGTTGGGTTTAGCCTGTTGCGGTTTGCCCGGTGGCACGGTGGGAGCAAAACTTGCTCGCGCCACGCCAGCCAGACGATGCCGCAGCCGTTCGCGCATCGCCCTCGATAACAAGCATCAGAAGACGATGAGGAGCTTTCATGCACCCGAGCCATCCGTTGCCGGAACGGTTGTCCGCCGTCGCGGCGAGACGCACGTCGCAAGTGCCGCGCCCGCTACAGAATACGCTCACGAGTTCGCTCTTGGCTTCATTCGAGCCGCGTAGGTGGGCCCGGGGTTTCGCGTTGATCCTGTCGATCGCGGCCACGCATGCCGTGGCGCAGACGCCCGCAAGCGCGACGCCGGCCGCGGGCGCCAGTGGCGCTGCGGTTTCATCGGGCGGCGAGGTGCTCGATCTGCTCATCGGCACTTACACGGGCGGCGGCAAGAGCGAAGGCATCTATGTTTATCGCTTCGATACCGGCAATGGCGAGCTGACGCGCGTCGCGTCGGCGCAGACGGTGAACCCGTCGTATCTCGTCGTGAGTCGCGATCACAATTACGTGTATGCCGTAAACGAACTGCCCGGCGACAACGGCCCGGCTTCGCAACGCGGCGGCATCAGCGCGTTTCGCTTCGACCGCGCAACCGGCCAGTTGAGCTTTTTGAACCGCGTGTCGGCGGATGGCAACGACCCGTGTTACCTCGCGCTCTCGCCGGATGGCAAATATTTGCTGACAGCCAATTACTCGGTGGCGGCCAATCCCGGCGGCAGCTTCGCGGTGTTTCCGATCAACGCCGATGGTCACGTCGGCACCTCCGTGCTGACGGTGCATCACGAAGGCAACGGGCCCGTGAAAGGGCGGCAGGACAACTCGCACGTTCACTCGACCGTGTTCTCGCCCGATGGCAAATATCTCTTCACGCAAGACCTGGGCGTCGACAAGGTGTTCGCGTACCGCTACACGCCCGATGGCAGCCGCGGCCTGTTCGGTCCGACCGATGCGCGTTACACGCCGATCAAGGCTGGTTCGGGCCCACGGCATCTGATTTTCGATGCCAGCGGCAAGCATGCTTATCTCACGACCGAAATGAACGCGTCGGTGCTCGTCTTTAACTATCGCGACGGCAAACTCAGCGAAACGCAGAGCGTGCCGATGACCGCGCCCGGCTTCAAAGGCAAGATCGGCGGCGGCGCGGTGCATCTGTCGCCCGATGGACGCTTTCTGTATGCGACCAATCGTGGCGACGCGAACGAGCTCGTCGCGTTCGCGGTCGATCCGAACAACGGCCATCTCAAGCTCTTGAAACGATATCCGACGCTCGGCAAGACGCCGCGTGAGTTCGCGATCGACCCGAGCGGGCGCTGGCTCATCGTCGGAAATCAGGACAGCGACAGCGCGTTCTTCTTCCGGCGCGATCCGGCATCGGGCGAACTGGCATCGGACCCGAAGCGGCTTTCTATCGGCTCGCCGGTCGATTTCAAGTTCGTCTCGCCGTCTTGAGAAGTTTGCGCGGTGTCGTTGTCGATCGCGGCAATGGTCCGTTCCAGACTTTCGTCACGTGACCGCGACGCGAAGCCGTGACGGTTTCATCTCTGTGCACGGTCTTCGCGCTTCTCATGCGGCCCGTGCAACCGATGGCCACGGCGGCGTTGTGTTCTTCCGGGGCCGCCACGAGTTCTAGTACGATGCTGCGTCGGCTCGCGCAGCCTGGCATTTGGAACCGAAAGGTATCCTGATGAAATCGAAAGACAACGGAAATTGCAGGGAAAGCAAGATTGAACACGACTTACACTTCCGGCCGCGCCGGGCGTCCCGAACCGGGCCCGCAGCCTGACAAGAACGAAGCGGCGCCGCCCGGCTTCATCAGCGCGTTTCGCTTTGCGGGCGGCCAGGCGCTGCGGCTTTCGTGGGACGAAGCGCGCGATGCAATCACGGGCGACGGACCGACGTGGCTCCATCTCTCGGCCAACGACGATACCGTCGAAGGCTGGCTCGAAGGCGTGAGTTCCATGCCCGATGTCGCGCGCGAATTTCTGAACGGCGAGGACAAACGTCCGCGCGTGCACATGGGACCGAATTTCATGTACGGCGTCGTCGCCGACTTGGAGCTCGTCGCGGCGACGCCCGCGGGCGCGGAGCCGGGCGCACGCGAGGCGATTCGCGCGACCGGCGCGTTGCGCTTTTACGTCGACCGCAACCGCATGATTACGGTGCGCGCGCGTCCCTTGCAGTCGACCGACCGGCTGCGTCATGCCGTGCTCGAAGGCGCGATGTTCCGCGATACCGTCGATCTTTTCGCGGGTCTGATCCGCGCGCTCAACGAGACCTTCGCGGACCGTATCGATGAAATCGGCGACCGTCTCGACGATGTCGAAGAGGGCGTGCTCGAAGGCGGCCATTCGAACTGGCGCGTCGAACTCGGCGTGGTGCGGCGGCGGCTGGTGGAGGTCAAGCGCTTTATCGACCCCGAGCGTAACGCGCTTACGCAACTCGTGACACGCCGGCTTGAATGGGCCGAACCGCGCTCGATGGAAGCGCTCGTGCAAGCCATTCAGGTGCTCAACGGATTGGGCGGCGGGCTCGAAGGACTTTACGAACGCGCCAAACTCTTGCAGGACGAAATCGCCGCGCTGCTTTCCGAGGACATCAACCGCAAGCTCTTGTGGCTCGCGATCATGTCCGCGTTGTTATTGCCCGCCACGCTCGTGACGGGCATCTTCGGCATGAACGTCGCGGGCTTGCCGGGCACGCACAATCCCGCTTCGTTCTGGGTGGTGGTCGGCGTGATGGCGGGCTGCGCCGCCATCACGATCTTCCTGTTGCGCCGCTTGCGGCTCTGGTAAATACGCTTAGTCGGCCGGGCCAGGCGGTGCGAGCACTTCGCGATTGCCGTTGCTGCCCATCGAGGAGACGAGCCCGGCCGTTTCCATCTGCTCGACGAGCCGCGCCGCGCGGTTATAGCCAATACGCAGTTGCCGCTGCACCGACGAAATCGAGGCGCGCCGTGTGCGCAACACGAACGCGACGGCTTCGTCGTAGAGCGGGTCGGCTTCGGCCTCGGGCGTTTCGCCGAACAGGTCTGGCGACGCGCCTTCGGACGTCGGCCCGGACAGAATGCCTTCCTCGTATTCCGGCTCGCCAAACTGCTTCAAATATTCGACCACGCGATGCACTTCGTCGTCCGCGACGAACGCGCCGTGTATGCGTTGCGGGTAGCCGGTGCCGGGTGGCAGGAACAGCATGTCGCCTGCGCCGAGCAGCGATTCCGCGCCCATCTGATCGAGAATCGTGCGCGAATCGATCTTGGACGACACCTGAAACGCCACGCGCGTCGGAATGTTGGCCTTGATGAGACCCGTGATGACATCGACCGAAGGCCGCTGCGTCGCGAGAATCAGGTGGATGCCGGCCGCGCGCGCCTTCTGCGCAAGACGCGCGATCAATTGTTCGATTTGCTTGCCCGCGACCATCATGAGGTCGGCCAGTTCGTCGATGATCACGACGATGAGCGGCAGCGTCGATAGCGGCTCGGGTGCATCGGGCGTCAGCGAAAATGGATTCGTGAGCTTCTTGCCGGCCGCTTCGGTGGCGCGGATTTTTTGATTGAAGCCCTGCAGATTGCGCACGCCCACCGCCGACATCAGCCGGTAGCGCTTTTCCATTTCGCCGACACACCAGTTGAGCGCGTTCGACGCGAGCTTCATGTCGGTGACGACGGGTGCGAGCAGATGCGGAATGCCTTCGTAGACGGACAGTTCCAGCATCTTCGGGTCGATCATGATGAGGCGCACGTCCTCAGGCGTCGCCTTGTAGAGCAGCGAAAGGATCATTGCGTTGATCGCGACCGACTTGCCGGAGCCCGTCGTGCCCGCGACCAGCATGTGCGGCGCCTTGGCGAGGTCGGTGACGACCGGATTGCCGACGATGTCCTTGCCCATCGCGATGGTGAGATTCGACTTCGACGCGCGGTACACGTCCTGTTCGAGAATCTCGGACAGACGGATCATCTGGCGTTTCGCGTTCGGCAGTTCGAGGCCCATGCAGGTTTTGCCGGGAATCGTTTCGACGACGCGGATCGACGTGAGACCGAGGCCTCGCGATAGATCCTTCATGAGGCCGACGATCTGACTGCCGCGCACGCCGAGCGCCGGGTCCACTTCGAAGCGCGTGATGACGGGGCCAGCGGATGCGCCGACGACCGTGACGGGCACCTTGAATTCCTGCAGCCGTTGTTCGATTAGCTGGCCGGTTTCGGCGAGTTGCTGTTCGGAGACGGGTTCGGCGTCTTCGGATGCGGGTTCGAGCAGATCGAGCGTAGGCAATTCAACTGCGGATGCGTGCGGCGCGTGGAATTCGAATTCGGTGGGCGCGAAGCCGCGTACCGGCGGGCGCGGGGCGCTTGCTGGCGACGTTGTTGCGGCGGGTGGCGCTTCGGCTTCGGCCTCTTGCAACGGGACGGCGACGGGGAAGCGCACGATGTTCGATGGCTTTTCCGGCGCGTCGAGGGCTTCCTCGCGCGCGGTCTCGCGGACGGGAGACGTCGAAGCGCTTTGGATCGAGTCATCTCGAAGCGACGCGGGCGCGTGCCGCACGGTGCCGTCGCGCGGCAACGCGGGTGCGCTTTGGCCGGTTTCGTCGCCAGGCAACGTGGATGCGCTTCGGAATGTTTCGTCGGGAGGCAATGCCGTCGCGTTTCGCACGGGATCCGCACCAGACGGGGCGGGCTGATCGCGAGCATCGTCGAATGCGTCCGCGAGCGGCGGCGGCTCGTCCATCGGCAGGAACGACGGCAGCGGAGGTGGCTCGTATCTCGGCGACGATGACGGCTCGTCCAGCCACGGCGGTGTAGGCGTTTCGGTGTGACGCGTTGGCTCGACCAAGTCAGGCTCGATGCGCTCCGGCGTAGACTCGCGCTTACTCGTTGGCGTAGCGGACATTGCGGGCGCTTCCAACGAAACCGCTGCCGGTGCTTGCGACGCAACGTTGGCTCCCATGCGTGAGAAAACGAGCGTGCTTGCCCCAACGGAGGTGGCATCGTCTGAAATGGCGCCGTTCGCGTTCAGACCGCCGTCGATCAACGTGTCCGCTGGCTTCGGAGAGAAGTCGACAGGTTCCGTACTCGTTGGCGCTCGCGTCACGGCGTCACTCGCAGATTGCGATGCGACTTGCGAGCCAGACGCTGCGGCCATATCCGCCACCATCGCTTCGGGTTCACGCGCGAGCCCCGTTCCGGCGAGCGACGTCCATAACGCGGCGTTCTCCTCGATAGACCGCAGCGTCGCCTGAACGGACTCGGGCGGTGGAGGTGGTTCGAGCGGCGGAAGTGCCGAACGCGCCAGCGCGTCGGCGGGCGTTGGCAGCGAACGCCCAGCAAAGTCACGCGTGGCCGGTGTTGCCGTCGGACGAGCGGGCGGCGCGCGCCGCACGAGCCCGGGCGAAGTCTGCCCCGCACGACTTTGTGCGGGCATCGGACCGCGTGCATTGCCTCCTGCCGATACTGAAGCGGTGCCACCCCGGGCCAGTGCAGCCGATGCAGCCGGAGCCGCACCCGCCCGAGAAACATTCCCGCGCGGCTCGACCGCAACCGATGAGGCAGTACTGCGCGACGCAGAAGCCGCAGCCATTCCCGCGGAAGTTCGCGCCGACGCTGTCGTGCCATTCGCGCCTTGTGCCGGCCGCGCGCCTGGCGACACCGAGGCGCGCGGCTGCGTGGACGGATTCAACCATCCACCGGGCGCGACCGGCTCGATAGGCATCGGCCGACCGGACGCGCTTTCCGCTTCGAACGAGGATCGGCTGAGACGCACGGCGGCATAGTTGGTCGACGCGGTATTTCTCGCCGACGCCTGATCGCGATTCGCGCCGCTCTTGCCGATCGAAGGCGGACGCCACGCGGTAGGCCGCCGATAGCGTCCGCGTTGCTTGCCGGTCGGCAAACCGAGCGTGGGCTCATCCTGCGGCACGCGCACGGACGAGGCATCGAAACGATCTGCGCCGATGCCGCGCACGGGGATCTCGCGCGTCGTCTTGGTCTTGTCGCGCGCACGACGCTCGAACCAGCCGGATGCATCGCGTCGCCCACGGCGTTCCTTCTTCGGCTGCGGTTCGCGCTCGTTTTTTTCGGGTGGTGTCAGCCAGCTCTTCGGTAAATCGAAGCCGAACGCTTCATCGAACCAGATCAGCACGGAGCGCCACGAGAACTCGACGAGCCACGGCGCGAACATTGCCAGCACGAGGGCCGCAACGGCAATCGCGCCAGCCGGATAAGCCAGATTGACGAGAAGCAAGGCAAGCGCCCGACCACCGCGATTGATATTCGCCTGCGTTTCGACGCCACTTGCAAGCAGGCCTTCGAGCACGCTGCTCGACAGCAATACGCAGATGAAGCCGACCCACAGCCGGATCGTGCCGGGGCCGCGCAGTCCGCTGCCGCTCGGGAGCACCGATTTCACGATGCGCCAGAGGAGTGGAAGGATCCAGACGACTGATGCACCGAACCAGCCGAGAACTACCATTTGCATGCTAGAGATAGAACCAATGTTGGGTGAGACGTATAAGACAGGACCAGACTCGCTGCCCGCTTCGGACGCATGCGCGTTCAACCAGGCAGTTTAACGGTTGCGGCGTGCGCCGATAGGTATGGCGCGAGCACGCAACACCTCGCGCTTACTTTGGCCGCGGCGCGAACGTGAGCACCTGTCCATCGGCGAGCGTCAGTTGCAACGCTGGCGGCGGGTTCATCTGAACGCCGCTTCTGGCGACATGTGCGAGTCCATCCAGATACGGCTGCTCCAACGCACCGCCCGTGCCGGAGACGCAGGCCATGCGCGTACCGGCGAGCGGGCCGAACGTGAGCTTGCCGTCTTTCAGGTCATAGGCGCCCGCGAAGCGGTTGCAACCGGAAAAGCCGCTCGCGCGCCGATGGCCGCTCGCCGTCGAAAAGTCGAGCGTGATGGGCTGCGCGCCGCCCGCGTCCTGAGGAAGCGCACGCGGCTTGCCACTTGCATCGGTCCACCGCGTGAGCTGCCATTGCGTGTCGTCGAGCAATTGCGTGGCGGCGGGATTGTAGGGATCGGTGGGCGGCGCGCTCGTGTCGGGATGCTTGGGGAGCGCGCAGCCGGCGATGAAACCCGTGGCGAGCAGCAGCACACCGGCGCGCCGCGATGCACGTGTGAGCCACGCCGGCGCTCCCCGAAAAAGCGGCGACGAAGACGGTGTGCGGATGAAGTGCGTGGGCATCGGGGAGTCCTGAAACTGGCGAAACCGTAAGGGTATCGCACTCGTCCTACGATTTGTCCAGCGCTCGATGCAACAAAATGATCGGCAGCGCATTCCTCCCGTCGACGATCTTCGAAAAGCACGCGAATGCCTTGCAACTGAGCAGCGATACCGCTTGTCATACTGCTCTTGGCGCCTGTCAATAGACCGAATGGCAGAGCTGTTGCACTAAGCGGTGCGTGTTAACATCCGGGCCATTCTCGCCTCATCGAATGTTCGAGCAACAGGCGCCACCGAATCCGATTTCTGGAGCACTCATGCACACCGACTCGCAACGCGACCCCGCTACCGGCACGAATGCCGCGACCGACGTCGAGCGCCGCATCGGCACGCCGCTTTCGGCGCATGCCACGCGCGTGATGTTGCTCGGCGCGGGCGAGCTCGGCAAGGAAGTGATCATCGCGTTGCAGCGGCTCGGCGTCGAGGTGATCGCGGTGGATCGCTATGCGAACGCGCCGGGGCATCAGGTCGCGCACCGGGCGCATGTCATCGACATGACCGATGCCGTGGCGCTGCGCGCGCTCGTCGAGCAAGAGTCGCCGCATCTGATCGTGCCCGAGATCGAAGCAATCGCCACCGACGCGCTCGCCGACATCGAAGCCGCTGGCATTGCCACCGTGATTCCGACCGCGCGCGCCACGCAATTGACGATGAATCGCGAAGGCATTCGCCGCCTGGCCGCCGAGACGCTTGGCTTGCCGACCTCGCCGTACGCGTTCGCGCAGTCGCTCGAAGAGATGAAGGAGGCGATCGCGAAGATCGGTTTTCCGTGCGTGGTGAAGCCCGTCATGTCGTCCTCGGGCAAGGGACAAACCGTGCTCGGAAGCGACGCGGATGTCGAGCCCGCCTGGAACTACGCGATGGCGGGCGGGCGCGTGAACCACGGGCGCGTGATCGTGGAAGGGTTCATCGACTTCGAGTACGAAATCACGCAACTCACCGTGCGCGCGGCCGACCCCGCGACAGGCGAGACGGCGACCTTTTTCTGCGAGCCTATCGGCCACGTGCAGGTGGCGGGTGATTACGTCGAATCCTGGCAGCCGCAGGCGATGAGCGCCGTCGCGCTCGCCCGCTCGCGCGATGTCGCGGCAAAGGTGACGACCGCGCTCGGCGGACGCGGCCTCTTCGGCGTGGAACTCTTCGTGCGCGGCGATGACGTATGGTTTTCGGAAGTCAGTCCGCGTCCACACGACACGGGTCTCGTGACGCTCGCCACGCAGCGTTTCTCCGAGTTCGAACTGCACGCGCGCGCCATTCTCGGCTTGCCCGTCGATACCGCGCTGCAAACGCCGGGCGCATCGGCGGTGATCTACGGCGGCCTCGACGAAGCGGGTATCGCCTTCGAAGGCGTGGCCGAAGCGCTTGCGGTGCCGGGCGCGGATCTGCGCCTCTTCGGCAAGCCCGAGAGCTTCGCGAAACGGCGCATGGGCGTCGCGCTCGCTACTGGCGTCGATACCGGCGAAGCGCGTGAGCGCGCGAAGCTGGCGGCGTCGAAAGTAAAGCCCGTATCGAGTCGACCGGGCTGACCATCGCCTGCAAATGGCAGGGAGAAGATAGTGAAGCGAATCATCATGGCCGCGTTGATCGTGGCGTGCGCGGGACTTTCGGGCTGCGGGCTGGCCGCGGCTCCGTGCCGGATCGCGTCAGCGGGTTTGAAGATCGTGCCGGTGGTCGGCCATGTCGCGGCCGCGCCCACGGACGCCTGCGCGGACGTGATCGATCCATGATCTTCGGGCCATCCATCAAGGCTCGCCGAGCCGCTTCCCACGATTTCCGGACCCGATGATGAAACGATCTCTCGTACTTTCGGCCGCGCTTCTTATGGCGTCCACGATTGCCACGACCGCGCGCGCGATGCCGCTCACCGTGCCGCAAATCCAGACCGCCTCGACGCAGACCACGCGCTACGACTGCAAGGATGGCAAGAGCGTGTCGGTGCAATACACCAACGCACGCAATCACCAGAGCTTCGCGGCATTGACGGTGGATGGCCGCAAACTGCTGTTCGTCAACGTGATCGCGGGTTCCGGGGCCAAATACGTCGCGGATCAATATACGTGGTGGACCAAGGGACCGCAGGCCAATCTCTATGACGAGATGGCGGCCAAGGACTCGCCGCCGCTACTGGCCGATTGCGAGGCGCACAACAAGTAAGCGCGGCCTACGTCGTGCGCCTCTGTCGCATGAAGCGCGGAAAGGGGCGGATCGACGCCGGATGCTACAATGTGCGGCTTTCCGGCTAAGATTTTTGCCCTGCAGCGTCGTGGTTCGCATCGGCTCGCGTGGCCTTCCACTTGAGCGTGCGTCGGCCGCCTTGAAGGCGTCATCGAAGCCGTGTTCCATCGCAGCGGGCCTTGTGCCCGAACCTGCGGCGTTCCGCAGGCCGCGACCATCGGCCGAATCTGCGTCAGGCGCTCGTTTTCCTGCCCGGCGCGCTTCAAGTGCATGGCAAGCGCCGCGCACAAATGCTTGCGCGGACAACCCTCCGCGTCACCGAAATACTCACGCGTAATCGACCGAACGCCCGCTTACGCACCGCTTCAAGCGGATTTTTAGCGAAAGCCCAATAGTCACCATGTCAGATTCCGTCGCCACGAACCCGTCCACCGCGCCTACGTTCGATCAGTTCGGCCTGGCCGCCGACATCCTCAAGGCAGTGAGCGAGTCCGGCTATACCACGCCCACGCCGATCCAGGAGCAGGCCATTCCCGTCGTGCTCGCGGGCCGCGATGTGATGGGCGCGGCGCAGACCGGCACGGGCAAGACCGCGAGTTTTTCGCTGCCGATCATCCAGCGTCTTTTGCCGATGGCCAATACGAGCGCCTCGCCCGCCCGCCATCCCGTGCGCGCGCTGATGCTTACGCCCACGCGCGAACTCGCCGATCAGGTTGCCGCCAACGTGCAGACCTACTCGAAGCACACTGCATTGCGCAGCACGGTGGTGTTCGGCGGCGTCGACATGAATCCGCAGTCGGATGCACTGCGCCGTGGCGTGGAGATTCTCATCGCGACGCCGGGACGTCTGCTCGATCACGTTCAGCAGAAGACGCTCAATCTCGGCCAGGTGCAGATGCTCGTCCTCGACGAAGCCGACCGCATGCTCGACATGGGCTTTCTGCCGGACCTGCAGCGCATTCTGAATCTGCTGCCTAAGGAGCGTCAGACGCTGCTGTTTTCGGCGACGTTCTCGCCTGAAATCAAGAAGCTCGCGGCAACTTACTTGCGCAACCCGCAGACCATCGAAGTCGCGCGCAGCAACTCCACCGCGACCAACGTGCGGCAGATCGTCTTCGAAGTGCACGAGAGCGACAAGTCGGGCGCCGTCGCGCAACTGATCCGCCAGCGCGGATTAAAGCAGGTCATCGTGTTCTGCAACAGCAAGATCGGTGCGAGCCGGTTGGCGCGCGTGCTGGAACGTGATGGCATCGTCGCCACCGCGATTCACGGCGACCGTACGCAAGGCGAGCGCATGCAGGCGCTCGACGCGTTCAAGCGCGGCGAGATCGAAGCACTCGTCGCAACCGACGTGGCCGCGCGCGGGCTCGACATCGCCGAATTGCCGGCGGTCATCAACTTCGACTTGCCGTTCAGCGCGGAAGATTACGTGCACCGTATCGGTCGCACGGGGCGCGCGGGTGCGTCGGGCGACGCGTTGTCGCTGTGCAGCGCGAACGAACGCAAGCAGCTTGCCGACATCGAAAAGCTGATCAAGCGTCCGCTCGAAGTGATGACGCTCGAAGTAACGACGCCGGTGCGTCGTGAAGGCGCGCGGCGCGACGAGCGGCCGGTCCGCCCGGAGCGCAGCGAACATCGGCATGGCGCGCGGGAAGAAGCGGGTCCGCGCCGGCGCACGTCGGGGTCGTCGTATGATCGGCCGCGCGGGCGTCAGCAGCCGGTGGACGAATTCTTCCTCAAGCCTTACGAGCCCTCGCCCTCGGCGGTGAAGCGGCATGAGGAAAGCGTCGAGCCGGAGCGCAAGAGCGCGCCGAAGCAGCCGTTGGCCGCGTTGCTTGGCGGGTTGGGTGCGTTGCGTAAGTCGACTTGAGTTGGTGCGTGAAGCTTTTAGAAACGGTGGTCTCTGCGACTGCCGTTGAACCGTTGGGAACGGTACGTGTGGGATGAAAAGGGCAACCGGTCAGGTTGCTTTTTTTATGTGCCGCTCTTTGACCACTTAAAGGCCGCAGCCAACGTCCTGGCGCGCCAACAGACCCAATCTCGTATCGCACTCGTCAGTCGAACGCTTACGCGGCGCGAGCGATTAGCCCCTCAAAAGCGAACGCACGCCACTAGATAATCCCGAACCGACGCGCCCACTGCGCGGTCGCATCCGCATAAAACGACTCGAGCGAACCGGCGGCGGCCACTTCGATACTCAAATGCCGCGCCGCCTGCACCAACGCATCCAGCGGCGCGTCACGACCAAGCGGCGCCGCGCCCGTCTGCTTGCTGAGTTTCTCGCCCGCATCGTTGCTGACGACAGGCACATGCAGATACGACGGCGTCGGCACATCGAGACATTGCTGCAGATAAATCTGCCGCGCGGTCGAATCCAGCAGGTCTGCGCCGCGCACGACATGCGTAATGCCGGCTGAAGCGTCGTCGACGACGACAGCCAGTTGATACGCCCACAGCCCATCCGCACGCTTCAAGGCAAAATCGCCGACTTCGGCCGCAAGATCTTGCGTTTGTATTCCCTGCCAGCGATCCACGAAACCGACGCGCGCCGCGTCGCCGTCCGGCACGCGCAGTCGCCACGCGCGCGCGGGACGGCCATGCAAGCCGCTTCGACAAGTACCGGGATAAGCGAGCGTCGCGTAACGAGCATGCGCATGAACGAGCGAGTCGGCGATCTCGCGTCGCGTGCAGCCGCAGGGATAAACGAAGCCGGCGGCAAGCAAGCGCTCGAATGCATCTTGATAAGCCGCGTCGCGTTGACTTTGCCAGACCGGCGGTTCGTCCGAATGCATGCCGAAATGCGCGAGCGTTGCGAGAATCTCGTCGGCCGCGCCAGCCACCGTACGCGGTGCATCGACATCTTCTATTCGCACGATCCAGCTACCGCGATGCGCCCGCGCATCGAGAAGACTAGCAAGCGCGCTGACGAGCGACCCCGCGTGCAGCGGCCCGGTGGGCGAGGGCGCGAAGCGGCCACGGTAAGTCATCTCAGGGCTCGTTCAAGGTTCAGGCGGCCTTCGCATCCGGATGACACGCCGGGCACGTGGCGCCCGGCACGTACAACGGCGACTGCTGATCTTCCACGCTGACCACCGCGCGGCAGCCGAAGCATTGCGAAGTGGAGGTCTGCTGCAGGTTTGGATCGAGCGCCGTGCGGTAGTCGAACACGAAACATTCGCCCGAGTAATGCGCGCCGCCCACTTCCTCGAAATACTTGAGGATGCCGCCTTCGAGTTGATAGACGTGATCGATGCCCACTTCCTTCATGTGAATCGCAGCTTTCTCGCAACGAATTCCGCCCGTGCAGAACGACACCACCGTCTTGCCTTCCAGATCGGCACGGTTTTGCTCGATCACCTCGGGAAACTCGCTGAATTTCGTGATGCGGTAGTCGAGCGCGTGGTCGAACGTGCCGACGTCCACTTCGAAGGCATTGCGCGTGTCGAGCATGACGACCGGACGGCCTTCGTCGTCATTACCACGGTCGAGCCAGGCCTTGAGCGTCACCGGATCGACGGCGGGCGCGCGGCCGAGTTCGGGCTTGATCGCGGGCTTCTTCATGGTGATGATCTCGCGCTTGAGTTTCACCAGCATGCGGCGAAACGGTTGCTTTGCGGAGAGGCTTTCCTTGAATTGCAGATCGGCGAAGCGGTCGCCGAAGACCGCGTCGCCCCGAATGTAATCGATGAACTCGCGCACCTCCGCCACCGGCCCCGCGATGAAGAGGTTGATGCCCTCCGGCGCGAGCAGAATCGTTCCCTTCAGGCCAAGCGCGTTGCAGCGTTCGGTGACGAGCGGGCGCCACGCGGCGCTGTCGTCGATGGAAACGAATTTGTAGGCGGAGAGGTTCAGAATGCTCATGATCGGATAACGGGGCAAAGCCGGTAAAAAGGGCGGCAAAAAGCGGATGCTGGGACGCCGCGCAACTCCGTATTATCCCGCAAATGGCGCAGGTCTTTTCGCAGGCGCGGGCCGCCGCGTTCGCGCCGTTTGCGCCAGCGCAATTTCGAGAATCGCCGAGGGCTTGTCCGTTCGGCTAACGCGCGCCCCTTAGCCGTTTTCGCGATGGGCCGCATGTACAATATCGTCATGTCAGATCCCCGCTTCGTTCATCTTCGCGTCCACTCCGAGTTCTCGATTGCCGACGGCATCGTGCGGCTGGACGACGTCGTCAAATCCGCCGCGAAAGACGGTCAGGGCGCACTCGCGCTGACCGATCTCGCCAACGCGTTCGGCCTCGTGCGCTTCTACAAGGAAGCGCGCAGCAAGGGCATCAAACCCATTGCCGGCTGCGATGTCTGGATCACCAATCCCGCCGATCGCGACAAGCCTTCGCGGCTGATCCTGCTCGTGCGCGACAAGACCGGCTATCTCAACCTGTGCGAACTGTTGAGCCGCGCGTGGCTGACGAATCAATATCGCGGGCGCGCGGAAGTGCTCGTCGAATGGCTCGAAGAAGGGCTGGCTGAAGGTCTGCTCGCCATTTCCGGCGCGCAGCAGGGCGACATCGGCATGGCGTTCGCGGCGGGCAACGCGGCAAGCGCGCAACGCAACGCCGAACGCTGGTCGGCGCTCTTTCCGAACGCGTTCTACATCGAACTGCAGCGCGCCGGTCAGCCGGGCGAACAGGCTTATTTTCAGGAGGCCGTCGCGCTCGCCGCAAAGCTCGGGTTGCCTGTGGTCGCCACGCATCCGCTGCAATTCATGACGCCCGACGACTACACCGCGCACGAAGCGCGCGTGTGCATTTCGGAAGGCGATATCCTCGCCAATCCGCGTCGTCAGAAGCGCTTCACGACCGAGCAGTATTTCCGCACGCAAGACGAAATGTGCGCGCTTTTCGCGGATATTCCTTCCGCGCTCGCCAATACGGTCCAAATTGCGAAGCGCTGTAATCTCACGCTCGAACTCGGCAAGCCCAAACTGCCGCTTTTCCCCACGCCGGATGGCCTTACGCTCGACGACTACCTCGTGCAGTTGTCAAAGGAAGGCCTCGAGGTGCGGCTCGCGCAGCTCTATCCCGATGAAGCCGAACGCGAGGCACAGCGCGAGACTTATTACGCGCGGCTCGAATTCGAGTGCGGCACGATCATCAAGATGGGCTTTCCGGGCTACTTCCTGATCGTCGCCGACTTCATCATGTGGGCGAAGAACAATGGCGTGCCGGTGGGTCCCGGCCGCGGTTCGGGCGCGGGCTCGCTCGTCGCTTATGCGCTCGGCATTACCGATCTCGACCCGCTGCGCTACAACCTGCTGTTCGAACGCTTCCTGAATCCCGAACGCGTGTCGATGCCCGACTTCGACATCGACTTCTGTCAGGAAGGGCGCGACCGCGTCATTCAGTACGTGAAGCAGAAATATGGCGCGGACGCGGTTTCGCAGATCGCCACCTTCGGCACCATGGCGGCGAAGGCGGCGGTGCGCGACATCGGCCGCGTACTCGATCTCGGCTACATGTTCACCGACGGCGTCGCCAAGCTCATCCCGTTCAAGCCGGGCAAGCACGTGACCATCGCGGACGCGATGAAGGAAGAGCCGACCCTGCAGGAGCGCTTCGACAACGAAGACGAAGTGCATCAATTGCTCGAACTCGCGCAGCGCGTGGAAGGGCTCACGCGTAACGTCGGCATGCACGCGGGCGGCGTGCTGATCGCGCCGGGCAAGCTCACCGATTTCTGTCCGCTCTACACGCAGGGCGAAGACGGCGGCGTGGTCAGTCAGTACGACAAGGACGACGTGGAAGCCGTCGGTCTGGTCAAGTTCGACTTTTTGGGCCTGACCACGCTCACCATCCTGGACTGGGCCGAGCGCTATATTCGCCGGCTCGATCCCTCGAAGAAAGACTGGAATCTCTCGCAGGTTCCGCTCGACGACCCTGCTTCGTTTTCGATCCTCAAGAAAGCGAATACCGTCGCCGTGTTCCAGCTGGAAAGCCGCGGCATGCAGGGCATGCTGAAGGACGCGCAGCCGGACCGCTTCGAGGACATCATCGCGCTGGTGGCGCTGTATCGTCCGGGCCCGATGGACCTGATTCCGAGCTTCTGCGCGCGTAAGCACGGGCGCGAGATCGTCGAGTATCCGGACCCGCGCGTCGAGCCCGTCCTGAAGGAGACCTACGGCATCATGGTCTATCAGGAGCAGGTGATGCAGATGGCGCAGATCATCGGCGGCTATTCGCTCGGCGGCGCGGACTTGCTGCGTCGCGCGATGGGCAAGAAGAAGCCCGAAGAGATGGCCGTGCATCGCGAGTTGTTCCGCGAAGGCGCGGCGAAGAACGGTCTCACCGCGCAGAAGGCGGACGACACCTTCGACCTCATGGAGAAATTCGCGGGCTACGGCTTCAACAAGTCGCACGCGGCGGCTTACGCGTTGCTCGCTTATCACACGGCGTGGCTGAAGGCGCACCATCCGGCGGAATTCATGGCGGCCAATATGTCGCTCGCCATGGACGACACCGACAAGGTCAAGATTCTCTTCGAGGACTGCATCGGCAATGGCATGGCCGTGCTGCCGCCGAACATCAACCAGTCGGCGTATCGCTTCGAACCGGTCGCCGAAGCGGACGGCAAGCGCTCGAAGACCATTCGTTACGGTCTCGGCGCGGTGAAGGGCAGCGGCCAGAACGCAATCGAGGAAATCCTGCGTGCGCGTGAAGACGGGCCGTTTGCGGATCTCTTCGACTTCTGCGAGCGGATCGACCGGCGCGTCGTGAATCGCCGCACGGTCGAAGCGCTGATCCGCGCGGGCGCGTTCGACTGCCTGCACGAGAACCGCGCGCAACTGCTGGCCTCCGTGCCGCTCGCCATGGAAGCTGCCGATCAGGCCGCCGCCAACGCCATGCAAGGCGGTCTCTTCGACATGGGCGACGCGCCGCTCGAAAAGCATCAGCTCGTCGATGAACCCATGTGGTCCGACAAGAAGCGCTTGCAGGAAGAGAAAACCGCGCTCGGTTTCTATCTGTCGGGCCATCTTTTCGACGCCTACAAAGGTGAAGTGCGCCGCTTCGTGCGTCAAAAAATCGGCGAACTGAAGGAAGGGCGCGACAAGCTCGTCGCGGGCGTGATCTCGACCACGCGCACGCAAATGACCCAGCGCGGCAAGATGCTGATCGTCAATCTCGACGACGGCACCGGCCAGTGCGAAGTCACCGTGTTCAACGAGCAGTTCGAAGCCAACAAGGCGCTGTTCAAGGAAGACGAGTTGCTCGTGGTGCAAGGTCAGGCGCGTAACGACGCCTTCACCGGCGGCATTCGCTTTACCGTCGATACCGCGATGGACCTCGAACGCGCGCGCAGCCGCTACGCGCAGTCGGTAAAGGTCGAGATGAACGGCAACGCGGATTCCTTGCGTCTGCGCCGCGTGCTCGAAGCGCATGCGGCGGGTGCGGAAGCGCCGGCGGCCGTGGCGCCGCCCGCGCGCGAAAACGGCAGGCAGCGCCAGTCCGCACCCATCCCGAACGGCTTGAACGTGAGCATCGTTTATCGCAGCGAGCATGCGGAAGGCGAAGTGCGGCTCGGCGATGCCTGGCGCGTCAAGCCCACCGACGAACTCATCACCGCGCTGCGCGGCGAGTTCGCGGGCAGCGCAATCGAAATCGTCTACTGATGCGCATCGGCATCTCGGCGAACGCGCTCAAACTGAGCGGCGGGCTCGAACGCTACGCCATGGACCTGGTGCGCGGTCTTGCCGCCGCCGGCTTCGAGGGCCGCCAAAAGCCTGCGTTCTTTGCCCGCAAGATCGACTCGTCGTTGCCGGAGAGCAAGCTCGTCGAGGCGCATCGCATCAAGGTGTCGTTTCTGCCGGGCAAGCTGCGCGACGTGTATTTTTCGTGGGCGCTCAAGCGCGCGCGCAATAAGGCCAGGGTCGACGTGCTGATCGGCTGCAATCGCGTGGAAGGCTCGGAGATTGCCATCTGCGGAGGCACGCATATCGGCTTTCTGCGCGCAACCGGGCGTCGCGAAAAGCGGTCGGATACGCGGCAGATCGCGCTCGAACGCAGGCAGTATCGGGACGCGCGCGTGATCGTCGCGCACTCGGACATGATGCGCAACGAGCTTCGCGGGCTTTACGGCATCGACGAACGGAAGATTCGCGTGCTTTATCCGCCCGTGGATGGCGCGCGTTTCGCCTTAGCCGATGAAACCTCGCGCGCCCGTCTGCGCGAACGGTTCGGTTTCAAGGAAGACGAAATCGTGCTGCTCTTTCCTTCGAGCAGTCACGAGCGCAAGGGTTTGCCGCTGATCGAGAAGGCGCTCGGCGGCGCGGGCTTGCCGATCGTGATCGCCGTCGCCGGGCGCGCGCCCGAGAAGAGCGCGCCGAACGTGCGCTATATCGGCTACGCTAAAAATATCGAGGACGCTTATCGCGCGGCGGACTTCACCATTCTCGCGTCGAGCTACGAGCCGTTTGGGCTCGTGGGCATCGAATCGGTCATGTGCGGCACGCCGGTGATCTTTCCGGCCTGCATCGGCTGTGGCGATGCCATCGACGAAAGCGCCAAGCACGTTTTCAAATCTGGCGATGCGGACGACCTGCGGCGCGTCGTCGCTGCGGCAATTGCTTCACGACGCCGCGTATCCGGCAATGCCGTTCGTTATGACGCGAGCGTCGCGTCGCATGTGAATGCGCTGCTGGCGCTGGCGGAAGAAATCAGCGGCGGTCGTTGAAGCCGCTGAGCCAAGCCGTGGCGCCTATCGTCTCTCGTTCAGATGCTCGAGCTTCAAGAACCGGTAATACACCGTCTGCGCATTGAAAAGCGCGATCATGAAGCCCGTGCGCCCATCCAGAAAACCGCGGCGCAGAAAATACGTTCGCAAAAAAGCCCACGTGCCGCGTGTTAGCGCAACCCCGAAACCGCCGCGCTTGCCTGCCGCATGACGCTGCACGGCGCCCGCGGTCGAATAAGCGTCCAGCTTGCGCAGCACGGTCTCGAAGTCTTCGTAGGAGTAGTGCATCAGCCGGCCATTGAGCCTGATCGCGGGCTCGTTCGTGGAAAGCACCAGACGCTCGTGCACGAGATCCGACGAGAAGCGCGCCGCGCCCCGCTTGAACAGCCGGGGAATCCAGTCCGGATACCAGCCGCTGTGTCTCACCCACGTTCCGCAAAAACTCGATAACCGGTCGACCGAATAGACATCCGCTTGCGGGCGAGCGATGGCGGCTCGAATCGATGCGGCGAGTTCGGGCGTCACGACTTCGTCGGCATCGATAGACAAGACCCAGTCGGTGGCGAGCGCATCCAGCGCGCGATTCTTCTGCGGCCCGAAGCCGGGCCAGTCGCGCGCTTCGATCACGCGCGCGCGATGCGCCTGGGCGATACCCACGGTGGCGTCGGTGCTGCCGCCATCGACGATGACGATGTCATCCGCGAACGAAACCGAGTCGAGACATTGCGCGAGCCGCGCGGCCGCGTTGTAGGTGATGATGGCGATGCCAAGCGTTGGCGATTTCATGTTGCCCGAGTCCGGCCTCTGATTCTTGTCGTGGTCACGTTCGATTGGAAAAGCCTAGCCGCGCAAATGCCATTTCACGAAGAAGAACGGCGAAAGCAGCCACGGGCACGTCGCATACACGAACATCTTGATGCGAAATCCCGGACTGACTTCATTCGATCCAGCCAGCAACGCGACCTTGCGCGCCAACGACGCGTCGCCGAACACGGCGCTCACGTAGCGCTCGCGCGCCGACTTTCGCGCCAGCATTGCGCGCATCCTAGCGCCGACGCCGACCTTGTCCGCGTCGCTTTCGAACTGACGCGTCTCGCCCGATCCGTTGATATTCGCAAGCTTGATACGCGCGACGAATTCCGCCGGCGTGCGCCATTTGCGCTTGCTCGACAGCCCGCCGCGCCGGTACAGCACGAGCGGTTCGTGCAGCGTATGCGCGCCGTGACTCATGATCGCGCGAAACGCCATGATCTGGTCTTCGCCGTAGATGCCGGGCGCGATCGGCCCGAACTCCTCGAAGAGACGCCGCGCCCACGCATGCGCCGCGCCGACCAGATGAGGCCGCCGTTCCATCCAGTCGTCGAAGCTGCGATAGTCGTCGAGGTCCGTTACGCGCAGGATGTCGTGCGTATTGCCTTCGGCATCGAGGTCTTGCAGGTCGGTCGCGATGAGGTCGTGGCGCTTGCCGCTTGCGAGCCACACTTCCATGACGCGCGTGACGCGTTCCGGTCGCGAGATATCGTCGCCCGCCGCGATAAAAAGCATCTCGCCCGATGCGCGCGCCGCGAGCGCACTGAGATGCGCGCTGATACCCGTGTTCTTCTCGTTTCGATACAGCCGCACCGTATGCGGCCCGCGATATTCGCGCACGCAGCGCTCGGCGACGGCGTAAGTGGCGTCGGAGGAGGCATCGTCGGAAATGAGGATTTCCAGCGGCGACCAGGTTTGCGCGAGCGCCCCGGCAATCGCGTCGGCAACGGTTTCCTGCTGATTGAAGGTAATGAGCAAGAGACTCGCGCGCGGCGTGTTCTGCTCTGGCTGTGATATTCCTGACATGTACGATTCTGAGTGCTTCGGAGGCCCGGCGCGTCTTGGCCACGGCGTTGCGCGCTCGCGGAGAGCGAATCTCATGCCAGACGGCAGCGGCTATAATAACCCGCGATTTGGGGATAGGCGACCGGGCCGGCCGGTCAATCCCGCTTAAGGTTCATCGATTTGGAAAAAACTCTGCGCTACATGATCGCCAGCATGGTCTTGCTGGCGCCCGCGAGCACACTCGTCGTGCGAGGAGGGACGGGCTACTGCTTCTTCGTGTTGCTTGCCATCGCGCTCTTCGCGGGGTTCAGCAAGCCGTTTCGTCTGAGGCTCGGTCTGCTCGTCAATGCGTTCCCGCTCTATACGGTGGCCATGCTGTGCTTCATGGTTTATCTGCCGTTGCAGCAAGCCATCGAAGGTTATTATCTGCCGCGCGAATTCGACGGCATGTCGCGCTTCGCACTCGCGTTGCCGATTTTCCTGCTGCTCGTCAACGTGCCGATTCGGCAACTGAAGGCGCTCGGCTGGGGCTGCGCGCTCGGTGCCATCGGCGCGGGTTTCTGGGCCGTGGACAGCGCCATCCACATGACGGTGACGGAACTCGATCGCCTCGGCAACGATTTCACCAATCCGATTCCCTACGGAAATACCGCGCTCCTGCTCGGCTTTCTTTCGGTGATGTCGATCCGCTGGGATCGTTATCCGAACGCGCTGGCGAAGCGCCTCGGCATTGCACTGAAGCTGCTCGGACTGGTGGGCGGCATTTACGCGTCGTATCTGTCGGGCACGCGCGGCGGCTGGCTTGCCATTCCGCTCTTTCTCGTACTGTGCCTGCTCAACTTCGGCTGGATCAAACACCCTCGTCACTGGCTGACCGCGCTCGGCGTCGCCGTTCTGGCGATGGCGCTCTTGCTCGCCTCGCCGATCGGCCGCGAACGTGTGCAGGCGACGCGCTCCGACATCGCGCGCCTGTCGCACGGCGCGGCGGCGGACAGTTCGCTCGGCGCGCGGCTGCAGTTGTGGACCGCGTCGATTCATCTGTTCGAGGCGAATCCGGTGTTCGGCGTCGGCAAGGGACATCTGAAGAATTCGCTCAAGGGCATGGCCGATGCCGGCGAGGTATCGCCGCTCGTCGTCAATCAACGCGCGCACAGCGAGTTTTTCTCGACGATCGCGGAATTGGGCGCGTCGGGCGTGGTCTGTCTTGCGTTGCTGTATTTCGGGCCGCTCGTGTATTTCCTGCGCTACCGGAAGTCGCCGCATCCCGATGTGTCGACGGCGGCGTATTGCGGGATCGCGGTCTCGGGGTCGGTTATCATCTTCGGACTGAGTATCGATGTATTCACGGTCGTGATGAGCACGTCGCTCATCGCGCTCTTCTGGGCCGTGCTGCTTGCGGTCATCACGCACGACGCGCGCGAGCCGCTTGGCAAGCCGGGGCGCGGACCGATCGGCTGAATTCGGGCCGGCCGGTTTCATTCTCCGGCTGACGAGAAATCACAAAAGTAACCAACGAGCGCCGCGGGAAGAGCTGGAAAGCGCCGGGCGAAGTGGAGATACGCTCTTGAAACGAGAAGGTAGTTTGCGCAAGCCGATTGGCGGCGCGGAAAGTTCGTCGCCGACCGCGGTCATGCGGCGCCTGTGGCCCTACATCCGCCCGCTCATGGGCATGGTGTTGCTCGGGCTCGGCACGATGGGTATCGTCGCCGCAACCGAAGCCGGCATCCCGATGCTGCTCAAACCGTTGCTCGACCACGGTTTTGGCTCCAAAAGCAGCGATCACGCGAAATGGCTCGTGCCGGCCGCGGTGATCGGACTCGCGCTCGTGCGCGGCGCGGCGCAGTATGCGTCGGGCTATTTTCTGTCGTACGTGTCGAACAAGATCCTGCTGCAACTTCGCCTGCAGATGTTCGAGCGCATGATCCACACGAGCGCCGGCTTCTTTCAGCGCGAGACGGCCAGCACGGTCATCAATGCAGTCGTGTTCGAGGTCAACCAGATTCTGAGCGTGCTATCGAGCGTCGTCGTCACGCTTGTGCGCGATTCGCTCACGGTCGTCTTTCTGCTCGGCTATCTGTTCATCCTCAACTGGCGGCTCACGCTGATCGTCGCGGTCATCCTGCCGGTGATCGGCTGGCTCGTGAGCAAGATCAACCGACGATTGCGGCGGCTCAATCGCGAACATCAGACGCTGACCAACGAGTTGTCCTATGTCGTCGAGGAAACCGTCGCGGGCTACAAGGTCGTCAAGGTGCATAACGGCGAACCGTACGAAATGGACCGCTTCACGGAGATGAGCCAGCGCCTGCGCGGCTACTCGATGCGCATGCAGGTTTCCGGCGGCCTCGCGCAGCCGCTCACGCAGTTTCTTGCGTCGATCGCGCTCGCGGTGGTCATCACGATTGCGGTCGTGCAGTCCACCAACGATCAGACCACGGTAGGCGGCTTCGTTGCCTTCGTCACGTCCATGTTGCTCGTTATCTCGCCGCTCAAGCATCTGATTGACATCAATCAGCCGATGCAGCGTGGCATGACGGCGGCGGAGCTGATCTTCGGCCTGATCGACGAACCCGAGGAGCCGAAGGGCGGCGGGCGGCGTCTGGAACGCGCGCAAGGCGAAGTCGAGTTTCGCGATGTCACTTTCAGCTACGGTTCGCTGGACCGCATGATTCTCGACCGCGTGTCGTTCAAGGTTGCGCCCGGCGAGATGGTCGCGCTCGCGGGGCCGTCAGGCAGTGGCAAGACCACGCTCGTGAATCTGCTGCCGCGCTTCTTCGATCCACGCGGCGGGCAGGTGCTCGTCGATGGCGTGCCGATCACCGACTACGACCTGCACGACCTGCGCGGCCAGATGGCGATGGTGAGCCAGGATGTCGTGCTGTTCAACGACTCCATTGCGGCGAACGTTGCTTATGGGCAGAAGCCCGATCGCGACCGCGTGTTCTCGGCGCTGATGGCGGCGAATCTCATCGATATGGTGCAGGCGCTGCCTGATGGCATGGATACCTTGATCGGCGGCAACGGAATGCGCTTGTCCGGTGGACAGCGGCAGCGTTTGGCGATTGCCCGCGCGATCTACAAGGACGCGCCGATCCTGATCCTGGACGAGGCGACATCGGCGCTGGATTCCGAATCGGAACGCTACGTGCAGGCCGCGCTCGAAACGCTGATGAAGGGACGCACGACGCTCGTGATCGCGCATCGCTTGTCGACCATCGAGCGCGCGGACCGCATCCTCGTCATGGAAGGCGGGCGAATTGCGGAGCAGGGCAGCCATGCCGAACTGTTGCGCAAGGAAGGACTGTATGCGCATCTGCACCGGATTCAGTATCAGCAGCAGCCGGCTTGAGGCGCGTTAAGACTTACTCGGCAAAAAACCTCAAATGCATTGCCGATGAGGCTTCTCAGCCTCCTCGCAGCGTTTCAAGCTCTTCCTGCGCCTTTGAATCAGCAGTAGACTGCGCCCAGATTGTGACTGACTCCGCGTGCTCGACCAAATGATCGGGCGCAAGGTGGGCATACCTGAGGACCATTGAGTAGTCGGACCATCCGCCCATCTGTTTGAGTCGCTCCAGCGGCGTGCCATTCTGAACGTGCCAACTCGCCCACGTGTGCCTTACATCGTGGAATCTGAAATTTTCGATCCCGGCTCGCTTGCACGCGAACAGCCATTGCTCTCGATCCCAAGACACAATTTGCTTGTTGTTCCGCGTGAATACAAATCGAGTGTGGTTGCCAATTTGGCGTCGAATCACCTCGATTGCTTCACTATTCAAAGGCACACCGATCGGCTTGCCTGCTTTCGCTTGATCTGGATGGATCCACGCCCGCCTACGTACCAGATCGACTTGCGACCACTCTAATCCGGTTATATTGCCTTGCCGTAACCCGGTCGAAAATCCGAATGCGGTGACATCTCGCAACCAGTCTTTAGAGAACGACGCAAGCAATCGCTGAGCATCTTCTCGACTTATCCACCTTACCCGCCTATTGACTTCTCGCATTTGGCGGAACTTCGGAGCTTTGTCAATCCATTCCCAACGAGTAGCCGCGTCATTGAGCATCCCTCGAATCGTCGCAAGGTAGCGATTGCGAGTTGCGGTTGATGACGGCGTTTTCCCATCTCCACGATACAGCACTTGTGGCAACGCATCCATAATCTCCGCTGCTGTTATAGAGTCAATCCGCCGACCCGAAAACCTCTCGCGAAAGTGCCGTATATGTCGCACCTTATTCGCATAATCACGTTTCGCCGCTTCTTGTTGCAAATATCTTAAAGCTGCTTCTTCGAACGTTTTTGCCGGGCGTTCTCCGAGTTTCTGAGATCGCCAGAACTCGGACTTCAACCGGTCGTGATACTCCTGGGCTTCCTTGCGGTCGCCCGTGCCAGCAGAGCGTCTAACTCTCGCGCCGTCTGGTGTGCGGATGTCAATGAAATAGACTCCGCCGCGTTTTCGGATGGACATTTCTTACTTCTCCAGTGATCCGTCCGCGCCGGTCGGTTCAGATTGTACTCGGTTGCAGATTTCAACTTGTCGGGCCAGATGCGCCACCGGTTTCCGATCTGGAAAAATCCCATTTTTTCCTTTCGGGCGTAGACCGTGGAATAGGAGACGTCGAGCAGCTCGGCCACCTTCGTGAGGGTGAGGGCTTTTTCAGGCATTACGTATCTAATTCATTGAATTGCATACTTCCGCAGCGGGCAAATGTCAGTCTTTGCGCGTTCGGGTTGCTCGGGTTCTTGTGGTAGTTTCATTTGATTCCCGATGCCTTTTCAGTGACTGGCGAACAGGCGGCGGCCTTCATGAAGCAGATCCAATGCGTGTCTGCGCGCTTGCCGGACTTATGACCAAACAGCGGTCGCTGATCGGTGAGCGTCAAAATCTCCGCGACTTTTATCTGAACCTCGTTCCACTTGAAGATCAAAATGCCTTCGGGTCCGAGCACGCGGAAGCATTCGGCGAAACCGCGCCGGAGGTCATCGCGCCAGTCGCACGACAACTTCCCGTACTTCGCCGCGAGCCAGCTTTTGCTGCCCGCGCGTACGAGGTGCGGCGGGTCGAACACGACAAGCTTGAACGAGGCGTCGGCGAATTCCATCGCGCGGAAGTCCATGACGATATCGGGAGACACATTGAGAACTCGCTCACCGTCTTGCTTGCCGTGAGAGCGATCGACGACTGTTACCGTCTCGGATCGCGCATCGCCGAACAAGACTGCTTTGTTGCTCGGATCAAACCAGAACATGCGCGTGCCGCAACAAGGGTCTAGGATTGTTTTTGTATCGCTCATTTCGATCTTTGTGCAATAACAGTCTGCGCAATAACAATGGCGCATCGCTTTCCGCTTATCTGCGCCACCATCGCAACAAACGCAGCGCACGCTCGATGAAGCAGGGCGGTCGTCGGTTCCTTCGCGCGGCCGAGGGTTTCGAGGGAGTCGAGCAGCGCGCGGAAGGGGTGGAGGTGGCGGATCACGCTTTGCTAAGATCGGCGGGATCGATGGTCACGATCGCAGCCTTCTTGCCGGGAGTCCATGAAAGCGGAGGCGACTTGCGAATAACTGCGTTGAGCGCTTCGACGGCCTCGCGTAACTCGTCGGGCACTTCGCCGTCCTCCGGAAGGTCGTCTGCGAAGTAGTCGTCAGGGTCGATTTCGCCGGGCATGTTCGGCTCACATATCATCAGGCGCAGATCGTCCGGTTTCAGGGCGTGGTTTTCGTCAAGCCGGTCGCGGATGAAGTCGACCATTTCGTCGTAGTCGCTGAAGTAGCGATCGGCAGCGTCCGAGTAGATGAACGACTTGCCATCCCATTCGACTTTCGGAAGCGCCGCATAGCGAGCGATGTCGTTGCGCTCCCGGCATTCGTCACAGGCCGTCCAACTCTTCCGGGCCAAAGCGCCGCACGCGCAGCGCACATGCGTGCAACTGGCCCAGCGCGCCAAGTGCTCGTCGTCGCCGTAGAAGCGGCCATCGGTGGAAACAAAACCGGTGACCGTCACGCTGCGCGCCAGGTCGGGCGCGTCGATTGGAATGATCTTCTCGCTCATGCTTTCTCTCCGGTTGCCTTGATACGGGGCTCTTTGCCATGGCAGGCGTGGCAGAGCCACCTGACATCAAGAGGCTTTGTGCAATCGTCGTGGTGTCCGTGCAGGGAGTCTTTCCTTCCACATGCTTCGCAATAGTCAGGGCGCACGATTTCGCCACGTTTTACGGCGTTGTTCAGGATCTGCCGTGCGGTCACGCGCTCATCTTGAACTAGATTACGACTCGCTATTTGATCGCGTTCAGAAAATCTTTCGGGATTTAGGCTCCGTGCGCGAGCCATGTGTATAGCGTTAGCCGATCGCTTTTTATCAAGATCACGCGTTCGCAAATTTCCAGCCATATGGCATGTCTTGCATTGCGATTTGAGACCGTCGCGCGTGCGTTTATCTGAGTAAAAAGCGTCACTCGCTTTTTCAGTTCGGCAAGTAGGGCAGATCTTCACAGTTGTATCCGTCGAAACTCAATCACCCACACGAACGGATTAGCGTCCCACGACTCGTCACCGTTGATCTGGGACCACAGTTCGAAGAACCACTTACGCGGATCGTCACCATCCGCGATGTTCGGGAACGGGCAGCCTTCGTCCATGGCATCACCACGAGAGACAGCCTGCAAGCGCTCGACCCGCACGCCGGTGATTTCAAGCGTGATGCGGGAAAGCGCGCGGGGCATGTGAATCGACGGCTTCCAAGTGATCTCATCGTCAAGCGGCACGTTCTCGAAGCCCGAAGGAACACACGCCGGATAGTCGGCGCGGTACACGGTCGGACCCGGGTCGAGCGCGGCAGGCTGTGCCCACGTCTCGCGCACCCACAGCCGGTCGCCAGGCTGACCGTAGGGGCACACGAGGGTGTCGGCTGTGCGCGTATGCCAAATTGCCCCTTGTTCGGGGATAGCCTGACCGTCCTTCGTGCAGCCACCATTCCGGCCGCCGATGGTTGTCGGCTCCCACTGTCCAAGCGAGTTGGCATGCGGCAACTTCACGACGCGCCGCGTCTGCGTCTTGCGTCCGTCAAGGATGGCGTGCACCATCGGCGCGCTGAATGCGAGCGGGCGTTCTTTCATCGTTCTCACTAGATCACCAGGCGTCATTATTCGTTAAGGCTGCGCATCGACCAATTCAACATGCCTGCGGAGCACATTGAGCGAGCATCGAAGTCTGTCGACAGATATCCGTGGCCGCTGGGCGGAGGACGTAGCAGCATCCAAAGCCTCCTTCCAACAGCGAACTGTATTCACCCCCCCTGAGCGATATGAGCCGGGATTTGGCTTGCCAAAAAGTGAATTTCGGCCCGAGCCTCGCACTTCAGGGCTTCGCGCTTCGCTTTCAGGGCTTCAGCTTTTGCTGCCTTTTTTGCAGTGCGTTGCTCACTTGTCATCGCCTTGCGCGGCATGATCGCATCCTCGGCTTCCTAATAAGTACAACTACATGCGAAGAGGCCAACGCGACGTAAAAGGAATAAAGCGGCGGCCCTACCAAACCGTGATGTGTGATTACACCTTGATGAAGCGGTGATTATCGTCGAGGGTGTACAGCGTGTTCGGTTCCAGACCCTCTTCGCCGATATAACCAACTTTCGTGCGCACTCGATTTTCCTGATCCTCGTAACGAATTAGAATTGCTCCGTGATTGCCTGCACTCGCAGCGCCCCCGACACCAACTGAGGCGGTGCCATTGTCGCCAACTGAGGCTATCCCACCAGTGACGGTAACCGCCAAGCCGTTCGCGCCAGCCTCCGCCTTGCCGGATCGCGTTAGGGCGGTTCCGAAGGCACCGACCATGCATCGTCCGCCACCGGTTATAGCAATACCTTTGGTACCTGACCTCGCTTCGGTGTCCGCAATCGCGATACCGCTGTTTCCTGCCGTCGCACTATGGCCTGCAATTGCAATGCCTTGTTCGCCCACATTGGCTTTGCCTCCGTCGCGAGTTATGGCGATCGATCGATCACCAGCATTTGCTAGGCCGTCACTTCCAGCTATTGCGGTCGAAGAAGCACCCGCAAAAGCTTGTCCAGATTCCCGGGCGGTCGCTATGCCGTCCATACCTGTGGTCGCCGTACCATCGTGACCACTGACGGCCGTCCCGCCATGGCCAGCCATAGCAATTCCCTTATCGCCGGCTATAGCGGTTCCGCCCACGCCCGCTTTAGACCTTCCATAAGAACCCGTTGTCGCGGTACCTTGCTCTCCCACGCTAGCCTTACCTGAGCTGCCAGCCACCGCCGTACCTGCATTGCCTGCATTGACAGTGCTGTTGTTACCGGCAATAGCTAAACCGAGTTCACCTGCCGTAGCCACTCCGTCATAGCGCACAGACGCCATGCCCGCTCTTCCGGCGAACGCCTTTCCACGACCGCCTGCGGCCGCCGTGCCGAAATCTCCCGTCTTAGCCTCGCCACGCTCTCCGGCTGTCGCAGATCCTTCTCGACCGGCCGATGCAATTCCATCGGCGCCCGCGATAGAGACGCCGTAATCACCCGAGGTAGCCTTGCCGCGGATGCCCGCGACGGCTACGCCTAGTGCGCCAACTTTGGCATCGCCCTCATCACCCTTTACAAGCTGCGCGCCAATTACCGCATCGTTACTCGCCCTGGGCTCGCGAAGGATAAGGTAATCCGTTGCGTCCCCTTTGCTGCCCACGAAACACACCATGCCGCGCGGGAATTTGCACTTTCCGTTTAGATCGACGATTTGGTTTGTTTCAACTTCGACAACAACCCACTTCGCGCTTGGAGCGAGTGGTCGGTACTCTGCATGATCGATTTCATAATTGCCGTGACCATAAAGCCAGCCATGCAACCCCCCGCCGCAGCGTGGATTAGGATCCCAATCCGGAGCTTGCGCCACCTCGTACAAACCAGGCCATACAAAACCTTTACTCGAAGACATGTCCTCATGGCAGGTCCTCAATACGAAAGATGTTTTACGCGTCGACATAACTTGATTCCAAAGTTAAATTTTTGAGAAAAAACGATACGCTTCGCTTACTGCGTCGGCACTTTGACGAAGCGCAGCAGATCGTCGAGCGTATAAAGCGTGAATGGCTCCAAACCCTCCCCGCCGATGTAACCAACCTTCATTCGGTATCGCATCTCATAGAAGTCCCAGTACCAGATGCTGATCTGTCCTTTCTCGCCAGCGCTTGCCTTTCCGCTGAATCCCACCATAGCCGTCCCATGATTGCCGGCTCGTGCAGTTCCGCCATCACCCGCAATGGCTGTCCCGCGAACACCTGCGGTGGATTCGCCACGAAAGCCCGTTGTCGCCATTCCGCCAAATCCCACAGTTGCAACTCCTCGATATCCCGCCATGGCTGTGCCGCAGTTTCCTGCTATAGCGAAGCCCAAGGCGCCAACAAATACAGCACGGTGATCGCCGACCGCGCGATGGGCGCCGATGACAGGAAGCTCACGGGCGCATGGATCATTAGCAAGCAGATAGTCGGCAGCGCTCTTGCTCGTGCCGACGAAAACGACTTTGCCGCGTGGAAACTTGCAGAAGCCATCTAACTCGATAATGTCGTCCGTAGCCACCTCGATGACGAGCCAATTTGCTGTCGGTTCGATGTAGCCGCCGATCGCATGATCTCCGTGGCCATGAAGCCATCCGTGCAGACCTGAGCCACAACGATGCGTCGGTTGCCGATCGGGCGCTTCAACCATCGCGCCTGCCCACGGCCATTTGAAGCCATTTCCGGATGACATGTCTTCTCGGCAGGCGCGGAGAACCAGCGACTTGCCCTTGGGGCGTTCCTGCGGCGGGACCGGTCTGAATGCAAGTCCGACGCGGGCGCTGGGTCGCTTCAAAAACTGCGGCGCAGGGACGAGTGTTTCGATCATTAATTGCTCCGATTAGGACAACGTAATTCGAAGTTTGATGCGTTCGAGAGGTTATTCACGCCTCGACCTCAAGAGTGCTCCAGCGGCCGCTGCCACGCGGAGATGCCAGACGAACCTGCATTCCGACGCGTGCGTGCCAGCGCCGTAAAAGTTTTTGCGTACAAAGGAAAGCTAACACGACCAGAGAATACCTCAAGGGAATTGATCGGCGCAATACCCTAGGGTAAATTTTAGTTTGCGCATAGCCTTTCGCATTGCGCGGTAAGGAGCGGGCGCGGGATCCGAGGGTGTGCGGCGAGTAGGAAGGGGGGCAATGCTCCGCTGCGGGCGCTTTCTCAGTAGCGGACCACTTTTGACTTCACGACGCCACAGATTGTGGCGTTGTTATGCACTTCGATAATCCGCGTTGGCCAGTCAGGATTAAGTGCTCTGAGGT
>NZ_JARUXJ010000001.1:1013289-1073943 GCF_031451465.1 Caballeronia sp. LZ003
TGTGCCCGTGGCGGGCGGAAACTTTTGGTTGTGGCTGAGCAGTCACGACATCAACTGGTGGGTCGCGGTGGCGACGCTTGCCTATATTGGCGCGAGTTTTGTGTTCGCCTGGAGAAAAGACCGGCGCGATCAACGCGCGCGCGAACGCGAGTCGGCTCACGCCTGATTCGCATAAATATGAACAAAGCCCCGTTTGCCATCGGCAGGCGGGGCTTTGTTATTTCTGGAGACCATTGCATGGCTAACCTTGGAAAAGCAGCGCTTGCGGGCATAGTCGGCACCTTAGCTGCAACCACGCTGTATTGCATCGTGCCTCGCTTTGAAGGGGTGGTGCATCGCGGTTACCTCGATCCTGTGGGCGCTGCGACGAAATGCAGCGGCGACACGCACGACGTCGTTGTCGGCCAATCGTACAGTCCGGACGAGTGCTGGGAGTCCTTGAACCGCCAACTCGTGACGCATGCCGATGATGTGCTTCGATGCACGCCGGGCCTCAAGGACCATCCGAACCAACTCGCCGCGGCGGTGAGTTTCGCCTATAACATAGGCGGCCGCAACTATTGCGCGAGCACGACCGCTAAACGATTCAATGAGCATGACTGGAGGGGCGCTTGCCGGGCGATGAACGAATCGGACGACGGGCGTGCGCAGTGGGTGAGCTCACGAGGGCGGGTGCTTCCTGGTCTCATAAAACGGCGCGCCGAGGAGCGTTCGCTTTGCGAGCGGGACTTGTGACTTACGCACCGTATCTCGTCGTATGCGTGGCTGGCATTGCAATCGGCGGTGCTGCGCTTCACATCTTCGATAGCAGCCAACTTGCCAAGGAGCAGGCCGCTCACGCGCGCGACAACGAGGCGAACGTACGAACACTCGCGACCCTTTCGGAGGGTGCGGCGAAGGCAGCAAGCGCTGCAATCGCGGCTCACAACACGGCAGCCGCCCGTATTGCAGCGCTCGACGAACAGTTCCACCGTGAGAGGATTTCCCATGAAGCTGACAACGCCAAAAATCGCGCCGCTATTGCTGACGGCACTCGTCGGTTGCGCATCGCAATCGCCAATGCCTCCGCAAACCATAGCGGTGCCGCAAATCCAAGCCCCGCCGCCGGCCGCATGGGCGATGGAGCCCGTCGCTACGCCGAGCTACCACCAGAGATTGGAAGAGATCTTTTTGCAATAGTTGACGATGCCGATGGCGACGCTCGGCTCAAAGCGGAGTACTTGCAGCACTATGTTCTCATGCTGCAAAAGCGAGGAATAATCGCTAGAGGCGAGCCGGAGGGCAATGCTGTCAACAAGTTTAACTAGCGATATAGAAAACTCAATATTCTTTTCACATTCATGCACTGATCCAACCGGTCCATAGCGATCCTCGCATTGACAACATGGTTCTGCTTACGAACAATCGGCGCGAAGCCGTTACCATGTCAGACGAAGCACAGCTTATCGAGGTTTCATATGGTCGATAGGGCCCTTAACAGCACACATAAAGCTAGCAGAGAATTTTTGGCATTTGGTGGCGAGCGGCACGATGCATTCAGCAATGCATATCACTTGGGCAACGGGTATAGAGCGTACAGTCCTGCGTTAATGCGCTTCAGATGCCCTGATAGCTTGAGCCCGTTTGAGGCGGGCGGCATTAACCCCTACGCATATTGCGCGGGCGACCCCATTAACAGGCTGGATCCCTCCGGGCATCTCAGTTGGCAAGCCTGGATGGGTATCGGCCTGGGGGTAGTGGGGCTGGGGCTTGCAGCATTCACCGCAGGCGCTTCCATCGCCGCAGCAGGCGGCGTTATAGCCGCAATCGAGAGCGCTTCCGCAGTAGGACTGGCTGTTGGAGGGGCGGGCGTGGTTGCAGATGTCGCGGCAATCGCGTCTGGCGCAGTTGAGGAGGTTGATCCGAAGGCGTCGGCTGCGCTTGGGTGGGTGGCTTTAGGAGCTGGGGCTGTCGGTCTCGCCTCGGGTGCCCTAAGTGCCGCTGCGTTCTTCACAAAAGGAACAAGGCTGCGCTTGGGACAAATCCGAAGCGTTGGCCTCTCAGGACGGGGTGCGGTCGGAGCTTCAAAAGGCCTTAGAAGCGATGCGTCAACGTCGGTGACGAGCGCTAGCAGGCTGTCGCATTTTGAAGCCTTGCCGCCAGAACTTAAAATGGAGATTTTTGACTATCTTCCAGGCAGCGACCTTGAGAATCTCTCGCTGACCTCAAAAGAACTGAGAGCAAGAATTCGCCGGTATAGTTCTACGGAGCGACTGCAATGGAGGCTTAATAGGAGGGATCCTATGGCTCGTTTGAAGATGTTTGCTGCGGTATTGGCGGGACGGGAACCGGGTGCTATGCGACGACAGTTAAATAGTATCGGCTATGATTTTCGTATTGTCGTACGGAAGTTTTCGTTTCCCAAAAGGTCTAAAAATGAATACATGCTTAATTATGACTTGTGGATGTATGGTGAGCAGGTACTCACTGATCAAGTTGGAATCTTTACCCCAGATGAGGCGACCCAGTTATGGAAGGCTGAACGCATCACGTTTGCTTTCCGTTAAAGGTGGCCTCATACACATTTCAAAGTATATTTTTCAGCTATTGTGTGGCCTGGATTCGGAGCATAAAACGAAGACTAAATTATTTTGTTCACGCGGAATAGGGCTGACCTATAGACAAACTATAGCTTGACGAAAGGGGGCTATTTGGAAGCGCCGTAATCATCTCTCAACGAATTAGGGCCGGGACGTTTTTCCCGTTGAAGCTTGATAACGGAGGTTGTGTGTAGATACGGTCAATGTTGACCGACGTCCGACCAGTTGAGCTAACTATGGCGGGCCGCTGTTTCTATGGGGGCGGCGCAACTGAGGGCCTAGCAGAGGTGATATAAGAAGGCCTCACCATACGAGACCCGGAAGCGAAAAGCTCATTCTAGATGCAAGGTGGACGCAGTACTCATGCAGCGACAGCGAGCTGCCCCGCCTCAATCAACGCGAGTCAGAGCGACGCGGAAGGTCACCTTGAGCTAATCATCGACATTAGCAGCCCCGTTCGTTCGCTATTTCCACGAAAGCAGACGGTGACCGTGCCGACCGACGCATCCTTAGCTTCGTTGGACAGAGGAGTTTAGTTAACTCGTGCATACATCAGCGCACTACACGAGTACGGATAAACGCGGCAACGCCATGAATGAAAGTGTGCCCAATATGAGACCTTAAACCGTGGCACGTAACCAAAACCGCAAGAAAATGGCACTAGTCTCAATGCTGACCGGCGTTAGACAAAGTGTTTAAAATCAATGCTCTAAATGCTTACTTGCACTTCTATGTCCTGATTCAGTATCAGCAGCAGCCGGCTTGATCGGCTTATTGACCATCGGCGCTTGTTCCCGACTTCGGTCAACTATTGATACAAACGCTTCGATTAGCCTTGATATGATCCGCGGCCCAATTCGTGGGACCGGATCATTGAAAGAGAAGCGAAGATGATGTTGCAGTTCGTTGTAGAAGCAAAAACGCGCAGTCGGCCGAGCCTTGCGTCGATGGCTGCGGTGGTTCTCATCAGCACCGTTCTTGCTGCCTGCTCGGGCGGCGGCTCTAGCGCTCCCTCGAAGGATTCGACGGATACGACGGACCCGTCGGGCAAGAGCGCAACGCCCGCGGCCGCGCTGCCGGCCATGTCCATTAATACGGATGGCCGTGTTCGAATCGTCGATAAAGATGTTTATCTCGGCGCCGATCTCGGCATCACCGGGCCGGACGATGTCGATCCCTTCACAGGCAGGACGAGCATCAAGGGCCATGGCAACAGCACGTGGACGGCGGACAAGAAGCCATATCGCTTGAAACTCGACAGCAAGGCAAGTTTTTTTGGGCTGCCGAAGGATAAGAACTGGATTCTGCTCGCGAATTACTTCGACAAGACGCTTTTGCGCAATCGCACGGCGTTCGAACTCGGTAGGCGTTTTGGCATGGCGTGGACGCCGCATGACGTTCCCGTCGAACTCACGCTCAACGGTCAGTATGCGGGCGTGTATGACGTGGTCGAGTCGGTGCGGGTGGACAAGAACCGCGTGAATATCGCCAATAGTGACAACGTGGTCGCGCCCGAGAGCACAGGCTTCCTGGTCGAAATCAACGAGCGCATGGACGAAGACGTTTGCTGGCGCACGACGCACGGCATTGCGCTTTGCATCGACAGTCCGGATTCGGCATCGGACACACAGGTCGCCTTTATCAAAAACTATATGCAGCAGGCCGAAGACGCGTTGTATTCCAATTCGGGAAAATACGAGCAGTACTTCGATGTCGCTTCGCTGATCGACTGGTATCTCGTCAATGAGATTTTCAAGAATCAGGATGCGCGGGATTTTGCGAGCATCTACCTCTACAAGGATGCCGGCGGCAAATTGAAGTTCGGGCCATTGTGGGACTTCGACATTGGCGCGGGCAACATTAACTTTTCCGACGCGCAGTATCCGGAAGGATGGTGGGTTGCAAATGGTCAGTGGATTTCACGCATGAAGCAGATCGATCCGAGCTTCGAGACGCGTGTTCGGGCACGGTGGGATCAACTGAAGGCATCGCAAATCGATACGATCGTGAGTTATGTCGATGAGAACGCGCAGGCGCTTCAGGCAAATGGCGCAGCTAAGCGCAACTTTGATAAATGGCCGGTGCTTGGGAAGAAGCTTTGGCCGAATCCGGTGGTGACGGGTTCTTATCAGGGTGAGGTGGCTTATCTGAAAGATTGGCTCACGCGGCGGATTGCCTGGTTGGATGGGAATCTTTGAGGGTGGAATTGAAGGAGCGTCACGCGCTCCTGTTTGCTATTTGCTGTTTGCAGCATCGATACAGAAGAGCCGCTCGGCTCAGTCGTCTGGAAAACCATACCAGCCATCCATTAAGGCGCTGATTTCGATGTCGACAAATTCTGGTCTGCCTTCGAATGAAGCTTCGTAATGACGAAGGGCCGCTATTCGGCCCTTTCGTTGCTTATTTATGCGTCGATGAACAAAAGGTTCGAACGCGCGCCCCTGCGTGTTTCTTTAGAGGTTGTATGAGTTAGTCCTACATCAACACAATGTCATACTGCTCCTGACTCAAATTCGACTCCACCTGCAACGAAACCGGCTTGCCGATAAAGTCCATCAACATCGCCAGATGCTGTGACTCTTCTTCCAGAAACAGATCGATCACCTGCTGAGAAGCCACCACGCGAAATTCGCGCGGATTGAACTGCCGCGATTCGCGCATGATCTCGCGCAACACGTCATAACACACGGTTCGCGGCGTCTTCACCTGCCCCTTGCCCTGACAAGTGGGACACGGCTCGCACAACACATGCGCAAGAGATTCCCGCGTGCGCTTTCGCGTCATCTCCACGAGCCCGAGTTGCGAAAAGCCATTGACCGTCACGCGCGTACGATCCCGCGACAGCGCGCGCTTCAATTCGCTCAGGACCTGATCGCGATGCTCGACGTTCTCCATATCGATGAAATCGATGATGATGATTCCGCCCAGGTTCCTCAACCGCAATTGCCGCGCGATGGTGTGCGCCGCTTCGAGGTTCGTCTTGAAGATGGTGTCGTCGAAATTGCGCGCGCCGACATAGCCGCCCGTATTCACGTCGATGGTGGTCATGGCCTCGGTCTGATCGATCATCAGATAGCCGCCCGACTTCAAATCGACGCGCCGCGACAGCGCCCGCAAAATTTCCGCCTCGATGTTGTACAGGTCGAAAAGCGGCCGCTCGCCCGTGTAGTGATGCACGCGCGATGCCACCGCCGGCGTGAACTCCGCCGCAAAATCCGCCAGCATCTGATACGTCTCGCGCGAATCCACTTGAATGCGCGTGGTCTCGTCATTCACGAAGTCGCGCAACACGCGCTGCGCCAGATTTAGATCCTGATAGAGCAAAGTGGTCGGCGGTACGCGCTGCCCTTGAGCAACTATCGTCGCCCAGGTCTTGCGCAGATACGAGACATCGGCGGCAAGCTCTTCACTCGATGCATCTTCGGCAATCGTCCGCACGATATAGCCGCCTTTCTCATCGGCGGGCAGCACGGCGGTGAGACGCGCGCGAATAGCTTCGCGCTCTGTCTCGCTCTCGATCTTCTGCGAAATCCCGATATGCGGTTCCTGCGGCAGATAAACCAGCGTGCGCCCCGCAATGCTCACCTGCGTGGAGAGTCGCGCGCCCTTCGTGCCGATAGGGTCCTTCACGACCTGCACCATCAGCGCCTGTCCTTCGAAGACGATCTTCTCGATAGGCACATGCGGCGACGATCCATGCGGCTCGCCCGCCACGCGCGGATGCCATATATCCGCAACATGAAGAAACGCGGCGCGTTCCAGACCAATGTCGATGAACGCCGACTGCATGCCCGGCAACACGCGCACGACCTTGCCAAGATAGACGTTGCCGACGCGGCCGCGCGAGAGCGTGCGTTCGACGTGAAGCTCCTGAACGGCGGCTTGCTGCACCAGTGCGACGCGGGTTTCTTGCGGTGTGACGTTGATCAGGATTTCTTCGTTCATGGCCTGTTTAGAATTCGACGCGTGCCACGCGCAAGAGTGCTGCGGTTTCGAAAAGGGGCAAACCCATGATACCCGAATAGGACCCGTCGATTCGCTCGATAAATGCTGCCGCGCGGCCTTGAATGCCATACGCGCCGGCCTTGCCCAAAGGCTCGCCCGTCGCGGCGTATCGTTGCAGCGCAGCACGGTCGACCGGCGCGAAACGCACCGTCGAGCGCGAGAGCGCGGCGTGACATGCGCCATCGGCATCGACGATGGTCAGCGCCGTCAGCACTTCATGTTCGCGACCCGCGAGCTTCGTCAGCATCGCGACCGCGTCTTCTTCATGCGTGGGCTTGCCAAGTATTTGTCCGTCGATGGTCACGGTGGTATCCGCGACGAGAATGGGCGCTGTCCCATGATTGCCCGCGACAAGACGTGCGCGCGCCGCATGCGCCTTCAGCATGCAGACACGCTGAACATAGGCATGCGCTGCTTCGCCGGGCAGCTCGGCTTCGAGCGCTTCGGCGTCTTCATCGGGACGAGGCAAGAGGAGTTCGAACCGCACGCCCAGTTGCCGCAGCAACTCCTGGCGGCGCGGGCTTTGAGACGCAAGATAGACGAAGGGATAAGTAGACATTCGATAGCGGGTCTCGACAAGCGCGCCGGCCTTCGACACCACCACGGAAATATCAGGGCATCTGCCGTTACGCGCGATGATAAGGATGATTCTGCGTGATGCTCCACGCACGGTAAAGCTGTTCGGCAAGCAGCACGCGCACCATGCCGTGCGGCAGCGTGAGACTCGAGATACGCAGCATGAGTTCGGCGCGCGCCTTCACTTCGGGCGCGAGGCCGTCCGCGCCGCCGATCACGAACGCGACATCGCGGCCGTCCTGTTGCCAGGCGGGCAGGGTGTTCGCGAGTTGCATCGTGGTCCAGTCGCGACCGCGTTCATCGAGCGCAATCACGCGGGCGTTCTTCGGCAGGGCAGCTTCTATTCGCTGCTTCTCGGCAGTCATCACGCTTTCGGCATTGCGGCCGGACGAGCGCTGCTCGGGCTTGATCTCTTTGAGCTCGATGCGCAATTCGGGCGGCATGCGCTTCGCGTATTCGTCGAAGCCATTCGTGATCCAGTCGGGCATCTTGTGTCCGACTGCGAGAATGACGAGCTTCATCGACGCGCTGCGCTTTAGGCCTGCTTGCGCGCGGTCTTGCGGGCGGGACGCTTGACGGCCGGTGCGGTATCTTCCTCGTCTTCGTCCTCGTCGGCTTCGACGTTCGCGCCGCCGAACATGCTCGGCTTGCTCAGTTTCACGCGCACGGGTTTGTCGCCCCAGACTTCTTCGAGGTTGTAGTACTGGCGCAGCGCCGGTTGCAGGATATGGACGACCGCGTCGCCGCAGTCGACCAGCACCCATTCGCCGATCTCTTCGCCTTCGGTGCTGATGATGTCGCCACCGGCTTCCTTCACCCGTTCGCGCACGCTGTTGGCAAGCGCCTTGGTCTGCCGGTTCGACGTGCCGCTCGCCACGACCACGCGGTCGAACAGCGACGTCAGGTGAGTGGTGTTGAACACTTTGATGTCTTGCGCCTTGACGTCTTCGAGACCGTCGATGATCGCGCGTTGAAGCTTTTGAATTTCCATGATTACCGTTGATACAAATGATGTTGAACAATGTAGTCCCATACGGCGGATGGGACCTGCGCGCGGACTTCGTCTTGCGACGCGCCTCGTGCGCCTTCGTGTGATGCGCTCGCTTCCTCGCGGATCGCCGTGGCGGATACGTCGATGAGAAGCGTGGTGTCGATCAGCATGTGACCGTGCGTGCTGGCCTGCAAGACTTCCGGGGATGCCTCGCGTGCTTCGAGTTCAGCGGCGACGGGCGCGGGCAGCGACGCGACATCGAAGCCGGGACGCGTCTCCACGCAGACATGCGCGAATTCGAAGAGCCGTTTCCAGTCGCGCCAGGTATTGAGCTTGACCAGTTGATCCGCGCCGATCAGCAACGCAAGCGATGCCTCGGCGCCTTCCTGCTCGCGCCAGCGCGCAAGCGTCTCCACCGTGTAGGTCGCGCCTTCGCGCTCGACTTCATCGGTGGCGACGGTGATCTTCACGCTCTCGATGTGCAGCGACTGCGCCGCCGCGCGCGTCATCGCCAGCCGGTGATGCGGCGCCGATACGCCTTCCTTCTGCCACGGCTGACCCGCGGGCAACAGCACGAGTTCGGTCAGGCGCAAGAGCGCGGCGAAGCGGCGCGCGAGCGCCAGATGCCCTTCGTGAATCGGATCGAAGGTGCCGCCCAAAATGCCGACGCGCTTTTTGCAAGGTGTGCCCGGCGCGATCACAGCCATTGCCGGCGCACCAGGAAGTCGGAATAGAGTCGCGCTTCCGGCGTGCCGGGCTCGGGCGCCCAGTCGTAGCGCCAGTTCGCGACCGGCGGCATCGACATGAGAATGGATTCGGTGCGCCCGCCGCTTTGCAGACCGAAGTGCGTGCCGCGATCGAACACGAGGTTGAACTCGACGTAACGTCCGCGCCGATACGCCTGAAACGCGCGTTCGTGCTCGCCGTAAGGCGTGTCGCGGCGCTTGTCGATGATTGGCAGATACGCTTCGAGAAACGCGTCGCCGACGCGCCGCATCATCGCGAACGAACGCTCGAAGCCGGGCTCGGAGAAATCGTCGAAAAAGATGCCGCCGATACCGCGCTGCTCGTCGCGATGCTTCAGATAAAAGTACTCGTCGCACCACGTCTTGAAGCGCGGATACAACTCCACGCCGAACGGGTCGAGCGCGTCGCGGCAGACGCGGTGGAAATGCCGCGCGTCGTCCTCGTAGCCGTAAATGGGCGTCAAGTCCATGCCGCCGCCGAACCAGAAGATCGGCTCTTCGCCGGGCTTGACCGCCGTGAGCATGCGCACGTTCATGTGCACGGTTGGGCAGTGCGGATTTCTCGGATGCATCACGAGCGACACACCCAGCGCCTCGAAACCGCGCCCGGCGAGTTGCGGACGCGCGGCGCTAGCGGAGGGCGGCAGCGCGTCGCCCGCCACGTCCGAAAAGCCGATGCCGCCGCGCTCGAAAAACTCGCCGCCTTCGAGAATGCGCGTCACGCCCCCGCCACGCAGATGCGCGCCGGGCTCGCGAGTCCAGGCATCGGTCGCGAACGAACTGCCGTCGAACGCGCCGAGGGCATCGGCAATACGCGTCTGCAAGCCCGTCAGGTATTGACGGACGGCGGCGATATCGTGGGCTGCGTCGTGCTGGTTCGTTTCACTCATCGATTGCTGCAATGCGCCATGACAGGCGTTATGTGGATTCTCTAAAAACGGCTCGATTTCAGGCGAAAAGCCTTATCCGTGCTTGCGGTTCACCGCCCGGTAGCCAATGTCCCGGCGATACTGCATGCCATCGAACGAAATCTGATTCACCGTATCGTAGACCACGGATTGCGCGCCGCGCACGGAATCAGCCAGACCCACGACACACAACACGCGCCCGCCTGAAGTGGTGAGCTTGCCGTCCGCGAGCGTAGTGCCCGCATGGAATGTGACGGCGTTGTCCGTTTCAGGCGGAATGCCGTTGATGCGGTCGCCCTTGCGCGGCGTCTCCGGGTAGTTGTGAGCCGCGAGCACGACGCCCAGCGCCGTGCGCCGGTCCCAGTCGAGCTCCACGCTGTCCAGCTTGCCGTCGATGGCCATCTCCACGACCTTCGAGAAATCGCCCTTGAGGCGCGCCATGATCGGCTGCGTTTCGGGGTCGCCCATGCGGCAATTGAATTCGAGCGTCTTGGGCGTGCCGTTGGCGTCGATCATCAAGCCCGCGTACAGAAAGCCGGTGAAGCGGATGCCGTCGTTTTCCATGCCGCGCACGGTCGGCAGGATGATCTCGCGCATCACGCGCGCGTGCAGTTGCGGCGTGACGATCGGCGCGGGCGAATACGCGCCCATGCCGCCGGTGTTCGGGCCCTTGTCGCCGTCGAGCAGACGCTTGTGGTCTTGGCTGGACGCGAGCGGCAGCACGTGCTTGCCGTCCACCATGACGATGAAGCTCGCTTCCTCGCCGGACAGGAACTCTTCGATCACCACGCGCGCGCCTGCGTCGCCGAGCTTGTTGTCGGCGAGCATGGAGTCGATCGCGTCGTGTGCTTCCTCTGCGCTCATCGCGACCACCACGCCCTTGCCGGCAGCGAGGCCATCCGCTTTCACGACGATCGGCGCGCCTTTCGTGTCGATGTAGGCATGCGCGGCGGCGGCGTCGGTGAAGGTTTCGTAGTCGGCCGTCGGAATGTTGTGGCGCTTCATGAACGCCTTCGCGAAGTCCTTCGAGCTTTCGAGCTGCGCGGCTTCCTTTGTCGGCCCGAAAATCTTGAGCCCGCGCGAACGAAACAGATTGACGATGCCCGCGGCGAGCGGCGTTTCCGGTCCGACGACGGTCATCGCGACATGCTCGCGTTCGACGAAATCGGCGAGCGCCGAAGGCTCGGTGATGTCGATATTGCGCAGGCGCTCGTCCTGCGCGGTGCCGCCGTTGCCGGGCGCCACATAGACGATCTGCACGCGCGGCGACTGGGCGAGCTTCCAGGCCAGCGCATGTTCGCGACCGCCGGAACCAACGACGAGTAACTTCATTTGAATCCCCGAAAAGCTTGAGTGAAAGCAGTAGCCGCGCGCTGACGCCGGGCGGACCAGGCCAATGCCGGAGTCCACGCCGTCACCGGCATGACAGGTCGAAGGCGGCTCGCGCGGACTTCAGGCTGCGTCACCTGCCTTCTCATCAAGCGAAAGCCGTTCCAGCATCGCGGCCCGCCGAGCGCGGCGGACGGGCGCAACGGCGGCGCTTATTCGTCGTTGATGGCGGCGTTTGTATAGACTTCCTGCACGTCGTCGAGATTTTCGAGAGCGTCCAGCAGTTTTTGCATTTTCAGGGCGTCGTCGCCGCTGAATTCCACTTCGCTTTGCGGCTTCATGGTTACTTCGGCGAGTTCCGCCTTGAAGCCGGCGGCTTCGAGCGCGTCCTTCACCTTCTGGAAGTCGTTGGCGGGGCTGATCACTTCGATGCTGCCGTCGTCGTTCGTCACCACGTCGTCCGCGCCTGCTTCGAGCGCGGCGTCCATTAGCTTGTCCTCGGGCGTGCCCGGCGCGAACAGGAACTGGCCGACATGGTCGAACATGAACGATACCGAGCCGTCCGTGCCCATGTTGCCGCCGAACTTCGAGAACGCGTGGCGCACTTCCGCGACCGTGCGGGTGCGGTTGTCGGTCATGGTGTCGACGATGATCGCCGCGCCGCCGATGCCGTAGCCTTCGTAGCGGATTTCCTCGTAGCTCGCGCCATCGACGCCGCCGACGCCGCGCTGGATCGCGCGGTTGATGTTGTCCTTCGGCATGTTGGCGTCGTACGCCTTGTCGACCGCGAGCCGCAGCCGCGGGTTCGAGTCGACTTCGCCGCCGCCCATGCGGGCCGCGACCTGGATTTCCTTGATGAGGCGCGTCCAGACCTTGCCGCGCTTTGCATCGGCTGCGGCCTTCTTATGCTTGATGTTGGCCCATTTCGAGTGACCCGCCATTACCTTTCTCCATCGCGCGCGGACGTCGTGCCGCGCCTTGGTTTGCTGTGATGCTGTAGATGTCTGTTCGATGCGCTGCCGCGTCTTTTTAAACGGCAGCCGGGTTCGTGCGTCGGGCGCGCGGCCCGAAGGCAAGCCAGTCAGGCTCGCGGCAAGATCCGCTTAGGAACAGACCGAAATTTTATCATGCTGGGATGGCTTGGCAGGCGGCTTGCGTCGATTGGGGAAAACGAGTGGGCGAAGGCGGATTCGGGGAAAGTGCGCCGCGCAAAAGCCATCGCACAATAAAAAACCGCCGCGCATGTCGCGCGGCGGTCTCGAGACTTGATCTGCGAAAACGGGTTGCGATCAGTTCTTCGTGCCGAACAGCCGGTCGCCTGCATCGCCGAGACCGGGAACGATATACGCATGATCGTTCAGATGCGAATCTAGCGAGGCGACGTAGAGCTTCACGTCCGGATGCGCGTCCTGGAACACCTTCACGCCTTCGGGCGCCGCCACCAGCGCCACGAACACGATATTCTCGGACAGCACGTTGCGGCGCTTCATCACGTCGACGGCGTGGACGGCCGAGTAGCCGGTCGCGACCATCGGATCGCACAGAATGAAGACGCGCTCCTCCAGGTCGGGCGGCAGGCGCACGAGATACTCGACCGGCCGGTGATCTTCCGCGCGATAGACGCCGATATGACCGACGCGCGCCGATGGGATCAGGTCGAGCAGCCCGTCCGACATGCCGATGCCCGCGCGCAGCACCGGCACGATGGCGAGCTTTTTGCCCGCGATCACGGGCGCGTCGATCTCGACGAGCGGCGTTTCCACGCGCTTGGTCGTGAGCGGCAGATTGCGGGTGATCTCGTAGCCCATCAGCAAGGTGATTTCCCGCAGCAGTTCGCGAAACGTGCGCGTGGACGTGTCCTTGTCGCGCATGTGGGTGAGCTTGTGCTGGATCAGCGGGTGATCGGTGATGAAGAGATTGGGAAAACGGCTGTCCTGTTTCATGGGTCTCGCGCGTTCGCGCGTCCTGCTGGTGTGCTACTCGTGTGATGGGGTGCCGTCATGGGCGATGCGTGAGCGCCGGCGCTCATGCCGCGCGCCGGGCGGACAGTGGCGACAGTTTACCGAAAACCCCGCCGTTGCCTAAGAACATTTGCCGCGTTTATCGGCAAGCCGCATGGGCCGCCCGACGTTGCCGCCCCGATTCTCTTAGAATTGCGCGGAAGGCGTGACGGTCATCTCACGCGCTCCGAACCGAAACAGTCGAGACAACCTCTGGAGGATGGACGATGGACATGGGAATCGCAGGGCGCACCGCGCTCGTCTGCGCGGCAAGCAAGGGACTCGGGCGCGGTTGCGCCGAGGCGCTCGCAGCCGAGGGCGTCAATCTCGTCATCACCGCGCGCACGGCGGAAACGCTCGAAGCGACGGCCGCCGCCATCCGCGCGGCTTATGGCGTGGACGTGAAGACCGTGGCCGGCGACATCGCCACGCCCGAGGGCCAGGCCGCCGCGCTCGCCGCGTGTCCGCAGCCGGACATCCTAGTCAACAACGCGGGCGGGCCGCCGCCGGGCGACTTCCGCAATTTCACGCACGACATGTGGATCAAGGCGCTTGAAGCCAACATGCTCACGCCGATCGAACTCATCAGGCAGACCATCGACGGGATGATCGGGCGCGGTTTCGGACGCATCGTCAATATCACGAGCTCGTCGGTGAAGGCGCCGATCGATGTGCTCGGGCTCTCCAACGGCGCGCGCTCCGGGCTCACGGGCTTCGTCGCGGGTGTGGCGCGCAAGGTGGCGTCCACGGGCGTGACCATCAACAATCTGCTGCCCGGCACCTTCGACACCGACCGCGTCGCCGTGACGTTCGAAGCGCAGGCAAAGGCGCAGAACATCAGCATCGACGAGGCGCGCAAGCGTCGCGCGGACGCGCTGCCCGCTGGACGCTTCGGCGAGCCGGACGAATTCGGCCGGGCCTGCGCGTTCCTGTGCAGCGCGCATGCGGGCTACATCACCGGGCAGAATCTGCTGATCGATGGCGGCGCTTATCCGGGCACGTACTGAACGCAGCCGCGCCGCACGCGCATCAGCGCGAACGGCGCACTTGATTCTCGACACATGGCGAACTGAACCGACGGAGACATTCAAGCGATGACCAAGGCAATCCGATTCGACAAGACAGGCGGCCCCGAAGTCATGAAGTGGGTCGACGTGAACGTGGGCGAGCCGGGCAAGGGTGAAATCCGCGTGAAGCATCACGCGGTCGGGCTCAATTTCATCGATGTGTATTTCCGCACCGGGCTTTATCCGATGCCGCTGCCCAACGGGCTCGGCATGGAAGGCGCGGGCGAAGTCACGGCGGTGGGCGAGGGCATCACGCAATTCAAACCGGGCGATCGCGTGGCGTATGCGTCGCGTCCGCCGGGCGCTTATGCCGAGGAACGCGTGATGGCGGCGGATTTCGTCGTCAAGCTGCCGGATGCGATCAGCTACGAAGATGCCGCGTCGATCATGCTGCAAGGACTGACCACGCAATATCTGCTGCGCCGGACCTATCGCGTGAAGGCGGGCGAAACGGTGTTGATCCACGCGGCGGCGGGCGGCGTCGGCCTGCTCGCGGTGCAGTGGGCGAAGGCGCTCGGCGCGACGGTGATCGGCACGGTCGGTTCGGACGAGAAAGCGGAGATCGCGAAGGCGCATGGCTGCGATCACGCGATCGTCTACACGCGCGACAACTTCACGCAGCGTGTGCGCGAGATCACCAACGGCGCGGGCGTGCCGGTGGTCTACGATTCCATCGGCAAGGACACGTATATCGCGTCGCTCGACAGCCTCTCGCCGCTTGGATACTTCGTGAGCTTCGGCAATTCGTCGGGTCCGGTGCCGCCTATCGATTCATCCGAACTCGCCGGGCGCGGTTCGCTTTACTTCACGCGTCCGACGCTTTTCAGCTATATCGCCAAGCGCGCCGATCTGGATGCCATGGCGGCGGAACTGTTCGAAGTCGTGTCGTCGGGGAAGGTCAGGACGAACGTGCGACAACGTTATTCGCTGGCCGACGCGCCCCGCGCGCATGAAGACCTCGAAGCGCGCAAGACGACGGGCTCGACCATTCTTTTGCCTTGAGCCTTTCCCGCGTGACGGATTCTCACTGAAACTAAGAAATAGAACAGCATCGATATGAGCGAGCCGTCCGTCACCGTCGTCCTGATCGAGGACGAAAAGCAGATTCGCCGCTTCGTGCGCGTGTCCCTGGAAGCCGAGGGCATGACCGTGCACGAAGCGGAAACCGGCCAGCAAGGTCTGATCGAAGCGGCGACGCGCAAGCCCGATCTCGTGATCGTCGATCTGGGGCTGCCGGATACCGATGGCCTCGACGTCATTCGCGAACTGCGCGGCTGGACCGAATTGCCGGTGATCGTGCTCTCGGCCCGCACGCAGGAAGCGGAAAAGGTCGCCGCGCTCGATGCCGGCGCCGACGACTATCTCACCAAGCCGTTTGGCGTTTCCGAGTTGATGGCGCGTATTCGCGCGCATTTGCGGCGGCGCAATCAGGCGGCGGGCAGCGAGACGCCGGCCGTGCGTTTCGGCGATGTCACCGTCGATCTCGCGTTGCGGCGCGTCACGAAAAACGGCGAGAGCGTGCATCTGACGCCGATCGAATATCGCCTGCTTGCCACGCTCGTGCGGCATGCGGGGCGCGTCTTGACGCATCGGCAATTGCTGAAGGAAGTGTGGGGACCGTCGCATGTGGAGAGTCCGCATTACCTGCGCATCTACATGGCGCATTTGCGGCAGAAGCTCGAGCGCGATACGGCGCAGCCCGAGCATATCGTCACGGAAACGGGCGTGGGATATCGGCTCGTGGGAGTCGTGTGACGTGCGTCGTTCGAATTACGCGGTGACCGCGGCGTAGGTATCGAGCACGGCGTCGAGCGGTTCGTTTCCGCCGACGAAGCCGATGACCCGGTCCCGCACGCCAAGCGCCACGCAACGCAGCGCAATGCGCGCGACATCCTCGCGCGACACGTCGGGCATCTCGACCGTGGTCTCGTCCGCGAGCGCGATCGTGCCGCGCGCGGGTTCGTCGGATAGCGGGCCAGGACGCAGGATCGCGTAAGGCACGCCGCGCCGCATGACGTAGGCATCGGCTTCGCGTTTCATGCGCGAGTAATGACGCAGGGAAAGCGGATTGCGCTCCGGATGAAACGCGGTCAGCGCGCTTACGACGACGAGTTGCCGCACGCGCCGGCGCTTTGCGTAATCGGCGGTGCGCATGACGGCGTCGCGATCGATCGCACGTTCCTCGTGCACGCCTTCGCTCTCGGACGATCCCGCCGCGTAGATCACGTGCGTGATGTCGTCGAAGACATGCGAGAAGTCCTGATCGAGATCGCCGAGCACGATTTCGGCGCCCAGCGCCGCGAACTCGCTCTTGTGCGCGGATTTGCGAAGCAGCGCCCGAAAAGGCGCGGCGTGGTCATGAAGACCTTGCGCGATAAGCCGGCCCGTGCGGCCGTGCGCGCCGATCAGCAGAACTTTCATCGTCTTCATTGAGTTCGCTCCCTTGCGGTGGCCGGCTCGACAATCAAAGTAGGCGATTTCGGCGCCTTGTGCTATCCGTGCTTGCGCGGCCTCGCGTCACTCCACCGCGCTTGCCGGCCGCGCATTGCCACGCCGCCGCGCGCGCCGTTCCTCTGCGCGCACGCGGAAGCGGTCCATGTACAGATAAACCACCGGCGTCGTATAGAGCGTCAGCATTTGACTCACGATCAGCCCGCCGACGATTGCAATGCCAAGCGGCGCGCGCATCTCCGATCCTTCGCCAGTTCCGAACGCGAGTGGCAGCGCGCCGAGCAGCGCGGCGGCGGTCGTCATCATGATCGGGCGAAAGCGCAAGAGACACGCTTCCTCGATGGCATCGCGCGAAGTCTTGGCGCCGTGCCGCGTGGCCTCGATAGCGAAGTCCACCATCATGATCGCGTTCTTCTTCACGATGCCGATCAGCAAAATGACCGCGATCAACGCGATGATGCTGAACTCCGTCTTGAACAGCAGCAGCGCAAGCAGCGCGCCGACGCCCGCCGACGGCAGCGTGGAGAGAATCGTGATCGGATGGATATAACTTTCATACAGAATGCCGAGCACGATATACACGGCCGCGAGCGCCGCGAGAATCAGGATGGGCTGGTCGTTCATCGACTGCTGGAACGCCTGTGCCGTGCCCTGAAAACTGCCGTGGATGGTCTGCGGCACGCCGATTTCCGCCATCGTTTCGTAGATCGCGGCGGTGGCCTCCGAGAGCGACTTGCCCGGCGGCAGATTGAACGAGATGGTGGAAGCCACGAACTGGCTCTGGTGATTGACGGAAAGCGGCGTATTGCCCGGCCCGAATTTCGCGATGGCCGAAAGCGGCACCATCGTTTCCTGCGATGTGGAAACCGCCGCGCCTGACGACGAACTCGACTTGCCGCTCGCCGCGATGGCGTTGGTCGCCGAATTCTTGACCGAAGCGAGCGCCAGCGCGGCGGCTGTGTCGGAACTGCTGGTGGACGAGCCGCCCGCGCCGGTCGAACCGGTCGCCGAGGTGGACGCCGTCGAGTTGGCGCCGGAAGTGGTGGTCGAATTAGTCGATGACGTGCCGCTCGCCGTGCCGCCCGACGTGCTGATGTAGATCTGCTTGAGCATCTCCGGGTCCTGCCAGTATTTCGGCGCGACTTCCATCACCACGTGGTATTGCGACAGCGGGTTGTAGATGGTCGAGACCTGGCGCTGGCCGAAGGCGTCGTAGAGCGTGTTGTCGATCTGCGCGGGCTTGATGTTCAGACGCGCGGCCGTGGCGCGGTCGAAGGTCACCATCGCTTCGAGACCGCCTTGTTGCTGGTCGGAATTCACGTCGGTGAGTTCGGGGCGCTTGAGCAGCGCCTCGGTGAGCTTGGGCGCCCACGTGTAAAGGTCGCTCGTGGTGTCGGACAGCAGCGTGAATTGATACTGCGCATTCGACTGCCGCCCGCCCACGCGAATATCCTGAACGGCCTGCAGGAAGGTGCGCGCGCCCGCGACATCGGCGAGCGGCTTGCGCAGACGGTTGATGACCTGATCCGCCGACACCTTGCGTTCGCTCTTCGGCTTGAGCGAGATGAACATGAAGCCGGAATTGGTCGTGCGCCCGCCCGTGAAACCGGCGACGCTGTCCACGGCCGGGTCCGATTCGACGATTCGCATCATCTCCGAGAACTTGCCTTTCATCGCCTGAAACGAGGTGCTCTGGTCCGCCTGAATGCCGCCGACGATACGCCCCGTGTCCTGCTGCGGGAAAAAGCCCTTCGGCACGATGATGTACAAATAGACGTTCAGCCCGATGGTCGCGAGCAAAATGAGCAAGATGAGCCGCGGGTGCCCGAGCGCCCAGCCAAGCGTGCGCGCATAGCCGCGCTGCATGCGCTCGAATTGGCGTTCGAGCCAGAGCGCGAGCCGGCCTTCTTTCTTCTTCTGATGCGGCTCTTGAAGCAGACGCGAGCACATCATGGGCGTGACGGTGAGCGACACCACGAGCGATACGGCGATCGCCAGCGACAAGGTCAGCGCGAACTCGCGGAACAGACGCCCGACGATACCGCCCATCAGCAGGATGGGCAGGAACACGGCAACGAGCGAAATGCTGATGGACAGCACCGTGAAGCCGACCTCGCGCGCGCCGAGTATCGCGGCCTGCATGCGCGGCACGCCGTTCTCGACATGCCGCGAGATGTTCTCCAGCACGACGATGGCGTCGTCCACCACGAAGCCCGTCGCGATGGTCAGCGCCATCAGCGAGAGATTGTCGAGCGAGAAGCCGAGCAGATACATCGCCGCGAAGGTGCCGATGATCGATATCGGCACGGCGACGCTTGGAATCAGCGTTGCGCGCCAGTTGCGCAGGAACAGGAACACGACCATCACGACGAGCGCCACCGCGATCACGAGCGTGAGTTCGGTGTCGTGCAGCGAGGCGCGGATGGTGGTCGAGCGGTCCGCTGTCGGGGTGATCAGGACATCGGCGGGAAGGGCGGCTTGCAGTTGCGGCAGCATGCCCTTCACGCGGTCGATCGTCTCGATGATATTCGCGCCCGGCTGACGGTACAGAATGACGAGCACCGCGTGCTTGTTGTTGATGAGGCCGAGATTGCGCAGGTCTTCCACGGAATCGACCACTTCGCCGACGTCCGAAAGATGCACCGCCGAGCCGTTGCGATAGGCGACGACCAGATCCTTGTATTGCGACGCCTTGCTCGCCTGATCGTTGGTGTAGAGCTGGACGTGGTTGTCCTTGAATTCGATTGCGCCCTTCGGACTATTCGCATTCGCCGATGCCAGCGCCGCGCGCACGTCTTCCAGCCCGATGCCGTAGTGAAACAGCGCGCCCGGTTCGAGCTCAACGCGCACGGCCGGGTTTGCCGAGCCGCTCACGTCCACTTCGCCGACGCCCGGCACGGTAGAAAGCGTCTGCTGCAGCACGGTCGCCGCGGAGTCGTAAAGCGCGCCCGCGGTTCGGGTAGGCGAGGAGAGCGCGAGCACCAGAATGGGCGCGTCGGCCGGGTTCACCTTGTGGTAGGTCGGATTGCTGCGCAGCGCGGTTGGCAAGTCGGCGCGCGCGGCGTTGATGGCGGCCTGCACGTCGCGCGCGGCGCCGTCGATGTCGCGGTTCAGGCCGAATTGCAGCGTGATGCGCGTGGTGCCGACCGCGCTTTGCGAAGTCATCTCGCTGACATCGGCGATGGAGCCGAGATGCCGTTCGAGCGGACTCGCCACGCTCGTCGCTACGGTTTCGGGACTTGCGCCCGGCAACTGCGCCTGCACGGAGATGGTCGGAAAATCCACTTGAGGCAGCGGCGCGACCGGCAGCTTCACGAACGCGAACATGCCGGCGAGCGCGATGCCCACCGCGAGCAGCGTCGTCGCAACGGGCCGGTCGATGAAAATGCGCGACATGTTCATGGCTTACTCCGCGTCGGCGGCGGGCCGCGGCTCTTGCATGCCGCCGCCGAAGCGCGCGCGCAACCGGCGGCCGAGCGAATCGAATGCCAGATAGATCACGGGCGTGGTGAAGAGCGTGAGCAACTGCGAGACGATGAGACCGCCGACAATCGCGATACCGAGCGGATGCCGCAGCTCCGAACCCGCGCCCCAGCCGATCATGAGCGGCAGCGCGCCGAGAAGCGCGGCCATCGTCGTCATGAGAATCGGGCGAAAGCGCAGCAGACACGCCTGGAAGATCGCGTCGCGCGGCGACTTGCCTTGATCGCGCTCGGCTTCGAGCGCGAAGTCGATCATCATGATGGCGTTCTTCTTCACGATACCGATCAAGAGCACGATGCCGATGATGCCGATGATGTCCAGATCGTGCCCGGTGACCATCAGCGAGAGCAGCGCGCCGACGCCTGCGGACGGCAGCGTCGAGAGAATGGTGATCGGGTGGATGAAGCTCTCGTACAGCACGCCGAGCACGATATACATCGTGACGATGGCCGCGAGGATCAGGAACAGTTCGTTCGAAAGCGAAGCCTGGAACGCGAGCGCCGCGCCCTGAAAGCGAATCTGGAACGACGCGGGCAGACCGATGTCGTTCTTCGCCTGCTCGATGGCCTTGACCGCCGCCCCAAGCGATTCGCCCTTGGCCAGGTTGAAGGAAACGGTCGTCGCCGGGAATTGGCCCAGATGCGTGACGAGCAACGGCGCCGCGCGCTCGTGGAACTTGGCGATGGTGTTGAGCGGCACCTGCCCCGTCGTCGAAGTGGACGACGGCAGATAGATGCCGTTCAGGATCTCGCTGTAGTGCGCGTCCGAAGGCTCCGATTCAAGGATCACGCGATACTGGTTCGACTGCGTGAAGATGGTCGAAATGATGCGCTGGCCGAAGGCGTCGTAAAGCGCGTTGTCCACCGTCGCGGGCGTGATGCCGAAGCGCGCCGCCGTCGGCCGGTCGATCTCGATATACACCGACTGGCCGTTCTGCTGCAGGTCGGTCGCCACATCCGTGAGAATGGACGTATGTTGCAGCCGCTCGACGAGCTTGGGCACCCATTCCGCGAACTCGGACGGGTTCGGGTCGGTCAGCATGAACTGATATTGTGTCGGACTGACGGTGGAATCGATCGTCAAGTCCTGCACCGGCTGCATATACAGCTTGATGCCGGGAATGTCCGCGACGTCGCTCTGAATAGAACGGATCACGTCGCTCGACGTGTTGCTGCGGTCGTCGCGCGGCTTCAGGTTGATGAGCATGCGCCCGCTGTTCAGCGTAATGTTGGTGCCGTCCACGCCGATGAACGAAGTCAGGCTTTCGACATCCGGGTTCTGCAGAATCTTCTGCGCGAGCGCCTGCTGCTGCTCGGCCACGGCCTGATACGACGCGGCCTGCGGCGCTTGCGTGATCGCCTGGATCACGCCGGTGTCCTGCGTGGGAAAGAAGCCCTTCGGAATGAAGATGTACAGCACGGCGGTCAAAACGAGCGTCAGCAGGGCGACGACGAGCGTCGCGGCTTGCCGCTCCAGCACCCATTCGAGCGCGACGGCGTAGCGGCCGATCACGTAGTCGATGAACTTGTGGGCGCGCGCCTCGAAGCGCTTGCTGTCTTTGGGCGGCGTGTGGCGCAGGAGTTTTGCGCACATCATCGGCACGAGCGTGAGCGAGACGATAGCCGAGATCACGATGGTCACGGCAAGCGTGATCGCGAACTCGTGGAACAGACGGCCAACCACATCGCCCATGAAAAGCAGCGGGATAAGCACCGCGATTAGTGAAACCGTCAGCGAAATGATGGTGAAGCCGATCTGCTTCGAGCCTTTCAACGCTGCTTCGAGCGGCGGGTCGCCTTCCTCGACATAGCGCGCGATGTTTTCGATCATGACGATGGCGTCGTCGACGACGAAGCCTGTCGCGATGGTCAGCGCCATCAGCGAAAGATTGTCGAGTGAAAAGCCGCACAGGTACATGATCGCGAGCGTGCCGACCAAGGACAGCGGCACGGAAAGACTCGGGATGATGGTGGCGTAGACGTTGGCGAGAAACAGATAGATTACCAGCACGACCAGCACGACGGAGAGCGCGAGTTCGAACTGCACGTCGCGCACCGACGCGCGGATGGTCGTGGTGCGGTCCGTGACGATGCGCACGTCCAGCGCCGCCGGCAGCGATTGCTGCAAGCCTGGCAGCAGCTTCTTGATGCCGTCCACCACTTGAATGACGTTCGCGCCCGGTTGACGCTGCACGTTGAGGATGATGGCGGGCGTCGCGTCGACCCACGCGCCGAGCTTGGTATTCTCCGGACCTTCGACGACCGTGGCGACATCGGTGAGCATGACCGGCCGGCCGTTCTTGTATGCGACCACCGCGCTTTGGTACGCACTTGCATCGGTCAACTGGTCGTTCGCATTGATGGTGTAGTTGCGCGACGGGCCGTCGAAATTGCCCTTCGGCGTATTGACGTTGAGGTTGGCGATAGTCGTGCGCAAGTCGTCGATATTCAGCCCGTACGAGGCCAGCGCTCGTGTGTTCGCCTGAATGCGCACGGCGGGGCGGTTGCCGCCGCTGATCGACACGAGACCCACGCCCGCGACTTGCGAAATCTTCTGCGCGAGGCGCGTGTCGGCGAGATCCTGGACCTTGGTGAGCGGCAGTGTCTTGGAACTGATCGCGAGCGTGATGATCGGCGCGTCGGCGGGGTTCACTTTCGCGTAGATCGGCGGGGCGGGCAGGTCGGACGGCAGCAGATTGCCCGCCGCGTTGATGGCGGCCTGAACTTCCTGCTCGGCGATATCGAGCGGCAAATCCAGACTGAACTGCAAGGTGATGACCGACGCACCCGCCGAACTCTGCGACGACATCTGGTTCAGGCTCGCCATCTGCCCGAACTGCTTTTCGAGCGGCGCGGTGACGCTGGAGGTCATCACATCCGGCGACGCGCCGGGGTAAAACGTCTGCACCTGGATGGTCGGATAGTCGACCGCGGGCAGCGCGGACAGCGGCAGAAAACGTAGCGCGACGAGGCCGACCAGCATGATCGCCGCCATCAGAAGCGCCGTGCCGACCGGACGCAGGATAAAAAGGCGAGATGGATTCATGCGGCTCTGGTTGCTCTTGGCTTAACTGTCACTGCTGCGGTTGCTGACGACGATGCCCGCCATGCCGCGCACCCGAAGCTGCCGACGCGGCAGCCGCCGCCGATGCACCTGAAGCGCCGGATGCGCCCGAAGCACCCTTGGCCTTGTCCGCCGGAATCGTGATCTTCGCGCCTTCCTTGAGCCGGTCGGAGCCGTCGATCACCACGCGCTCGCCGGCCTGCAGACCGGTTTTGATGCTGGTGCGCTCGCCATCGACGGGACCGGTTTTCACGTTGCGCACCGTCACCGTATTGTCCGGCTTGACGACATACACGAACGATCCCGACGAGCCGTTCAGCACCGCCGAAGTCGGAACGATAAGCGCGTCCTTGATGACATCGACGAGCAGCTTCGTGTTCACGAACTGGTTCGGAAAAAGCCCGAGTCCTTTGTTGTCGAAGGTCGCGCGCAGCTTGACGGTGCCGGTGGTGGTGTCGATCTGGTTGTCGAGGGTTTCCAGATAGCCCGATTCGAGCGCAACCGTATTGGCGCGGTCATATGCCGTCACCGACATCTTCGTGCCCGCATGCAGCGGCTTCAGGATGGCGGCAAGGTTGTCTTCCGAGGTGGTGAAGATCACGCTGATCGGCTGCAATTGCGTGATGACCACGACGCCGTTGGTGTCGCCCGTCGTCACGTAATTGCCGGGATCGACCTGACGCAGGCCGACGCGTCCCGACACGGGCGCCGTGATGCGCGCGTAGGTGAGATCGAGCTTGTAGGTATCGACGTTGGCCATGTCCGACTTGACCGCGCCTTCATACTGCTTGACGAGCGAGCCCTGAGTGTCGACCTGTTGCTTGGCGATGGAGTCTTGCGAGAGTAGCGTCTGATAGCGCTGCAAGTCGAGCCTCGCGGTCTGCAACAGCGCCTGGTCCCGCGCCAGCGTGCCTTCGGCGTTACGCAGCGAAATCTCATAAGGACGCGGGTCGATCTGCGCGAGCACGTCGCCCTTCTTGACCATCTGGCCTTCCTTGAAGGCCACGTCCATCAGCGTGCCATTGAGCTGCGTCTTGACCGTGACGTTGGCAAGCGGCGTGACCGTGCCGAGCGAATTGATGACCACCGGCATCTCACCTTGCGCGACGGTCGCGACGTGCACGGGCTGCGGCTGATTCATCGCGTTCGCGCCGCCGCCGCGACGGCCGCCGCCCTGACGCGCATCCTGTGGTTGACCCGAGGCACTGTTGCGGCTCCAAGGATGCCACCAGGCGACGGCTCCCGCGACAATCAGCAAAGCGATCACGAGCGGGACGAGCTTGCGCCGCCTTGGCGGACGTTCCCCGAGCGTGGTCGTGGCAGGTCGATCAGGCGAGTTGGACGGTTTCTGCGGTTGTCCGGGAGAATTCTTTTGGTCGTCCATCGGTTCTGTGGCTGGTATTTCGAGTGATTCGTTGGAGCGCCCAAGGCGGCGCGCGAACGCCAGGCAGGACAGCGCAATCTGCAAGCCGCATCGAGGCGAGGACCTGAAAGCAGGCGATGAGCACATGAAGCTTTTTCGCGACGCGTTCGAAGCGCTGCCGCGCATGACGAAACCGCAACGAAGAGACACGACGCATACAAGCCGCACCAACGCCGCGCAGTCGTGCGAAGCATGATGCTACGTCCCGCATCGAGGCCCGTCCACCCACCTTTCTTTCGGCTGATTACGAGTGTTACACGCGGCCTGACATGGCTTTCGCACGATGCGAGCGCAGGCCGGCCGAACCCGTCGATGGGTCGGCCGGCCAATACGTCAGGGGTGTCAAGTCTACTCGGTGGCGCGCAAGTCCGTAGAGGCAGCCATCGCGATGGCCGCCGATGCGGCGCCGGACGTGCCGCCGATCTCACGCGCGATCTGGCTCACGCAGCGCAGCAGCGCGGGCGCGACTATTTCGATGAGCGTCTCTTCGGGACACTGATGCGCCGCGCCGTCGCAGTTCACGGAGTAACGCTCTTCCGACGGACCGATGAAGCCCGCCGCGACTGCGTTGAGCCCCAGATGCCATTCGCCGATCGAAACCGCGAAGCCATTGCGATGCGTGTCTTCGATACCGTGCCGAAGTCCCATCGCGATGAGCGGCCAGTCGTCGCCGGATGCGATCTGCAGACTACCGATGAGCGTTTCGCGATCCGCCTGCGACAGCACGGACAAGTACGCGCGCCCCACGGCGGTCCGGGTCAGGTCCATCCTTCCGCCCACTTCGAGACGTGAGACGAGCACGGCCGAACGCGGACGGATGGCATCGATAACGACCATTTCCAACCGGTCCCGCACCGCCAGATGCACCGACAGGCTGGTTTCCTCGGCGAGCGCGATGAGGTAGGGGCGCGCCCGAGCACGAATATCGAAATTGCGTAAGAATCCATTGCTGAATTCCAGAACCGAGGCGGTCAGCACGAAACGCTCGCTGTCGGGCAGCCGCAGCAGCAGGCCTGCGCCGACGAGCGTTGCTGTGATACGCGACACGGTAGGTTTGGGAATGCCGGTCCATTCGGTAAGCTCTCGGTTGCTGACAGGGGCATCGGCGGCAGCGATACGGCGTAGAACGTCAAGACCGCGCGCAAGCGCCGTGACTTCTTCGCCCTCTCTCTCTCTCGGTTTTTCCCGGTCTGGTAGCCGGCTTTTTAATGTGTGCATTCTTATTTTCTGAAACGTAGTTTCGGATGCGGGCAGACGCTAAATAACCCGGATGCCGCCTAAACTTGCAAGCGGTGCAAGCCTCTCATCAATAAGCGGTAGACGGGATGAAACATTTCTCTTGTTAGGGGTTTGCAAAGATTACCTTGGGCAGAAGTTCTGCGCCGGAGATTTTGCTTGACTTGGGCAGCAATCCCATAAAAAATGGAACCGAATTTCGAAACTGGTGGGGCGACGTGCACAGTTGCTTTCCGCTCCCCGCTTGAATGACCGGCTCTCAGGTTCTAGCACGGCCCTCGGAATGGCTAGAACTTTTAAGGCGCTATGGAAACATAGCGCCTTTTTTTTCGCCCTATGTTTGCGGTAACAAACGCACTAAATATACGCTGAAAGCAGAAATGGCGTCGGACTGGAAGCTAGCTTGCTTCGGCGCGAAGGGTTGCGGAGACGCTGGAAGAGGGCGAGGCGCGCGCCCGAAGGCCGGGCGCGTGGACCGATAGCGGCGCGCGATGCGCCGCCGGTGAGTCGATTCAATCGAATTCGTTGAACACACGGCGCTGCCGAAGCAGCCGCTTGCCGCGCATGATCCAGTACACGCCGGCAAGTAACAAAAGCAACGCGACGCTCAAAACGAATACTGGCGAAATGCGTTCGGGCGCTGGCTGACTGGTGGCGATCAAAAGCGCCGCGAAAAATGCCGCCGCCGCTTGATAGTAGGCGCGCTTGGCCAGACTGCGGCGCATCTGGTGCGTGGTAAAGCGGGAGACAGGAGGACGGGTGAAAGGCTCGAAAAGCAGGACCCCGGCGAAGAGGGCCACGACGAAATTCATATAAAGCATGGGGCAACGTTGGCGCGAAGAGATGTGGACTGGCGGCGAATATATGCGAGTCCCATGCCTCTCAAAACCAGAAGTGTCCTAAATGTAGAGGGAAAACTCTATTACATTCGCGGGGAGTTAGAGGGTGTTCAAAAGTTAGGCAAAGCCGAGAAGAGCCGGTAAGGGTTTTCCAAGGTTCCCTCGTGATGCAAGCTTTACAAAACGCTTCTTTTCCAAGTGCCAATTCGAGCTTTCGCGCTTAGGCAAAATGCGCTCAAAACGTTGCCATCCAGGGTCAGCGTATGATGAGCGCCATTTCCAAGAGGAACAAATCGCGCTCAGGCGTGCGGACTTCGCATCGAGATTCATGCAGCACTCAGGCACCACATCTGGAAGGAACGACCATGCAGACTTCGCCCATGACCCGAATCGGGATCGCGCTCGCCGCGCTCGGTGTACTTGCCGCGTGCGAAAAGCACGATGCATCGGCAGGACAGGCGGCGGGCGCGCTCAACAACCTCGCGAGCCAGACCCAGCAAAAGTTCGATCAGGCGGCGAGTTACGTCGGCCAGAAGGTCGATTCCGCCAAACAGACGGCTCAGCAGAACATCGACAACGCCGGCTCGATGCCCGATATCTCCGCGAGCAGCGTCGCGGCGACGGCACGTGCGAATCTGCAGAACGCGGCGAGCGCGACCAACGCCGCCATCACCGACGCGGCCAGCGCGACGGGCGCCGGTTTGCAGAACGCTGGCCGCAAGTTGCAGGACTGGTCGAAGGACGGAAGCGCATCGGGCACGGCGGGTAACGCGGGTACGTCGGGCACTTCGGGCGCGAGCCCGACCACCGACACGAGCGGCGCCCGCACGGAAATGGACAAGTAAGCAGCCGGCGTCGACTTAACATTCCGTTACGTCCGATTCGGCCGATGCCTTCACCGCAGCCGCTAAACTGGCGGTCTTTCGGAAATCGAGACAGTTATGAAGTCACGCAAGCTCGCGCATGACGGCGCGCTGGCGATCGTCGCGATATTTTGGATGGCCGCGCTTGCGCTTTTCTCGCCCGCCGCGTTCGCGGCTCCGGCGCTCACGCTGCCTTCGTTCGAGGAACTGATCAAGCCCGCCGCACCCGCATCCGCTCCCGATGCGGCTTCCGGCGTGACGGACCCGGCCGTATCGGATGCCGACATGGTGCGCTCGCTCGATACGGTCATCTCGACGCTCGACAGCGATCGTCAACGCGGCGCGCTCGTCGCGCAATTGAAGAAACTGCGCGAAGCCAAGCGCGCGGCCGAGACGGCTGGCGCGGCACCGGGCGCGGTCGCGGTCGATTCAGCCGCTGCGTCAGGCGCAAGCGCGCCCGCGGCCACGCCGTCGACGGCATCGTCGGTCGTGGCGAGCATGGCGCAGAACGCGGGCTTGCTGGGCGCGATAGCATCGGCGCTCACGAACATCGAAGCCGACGTGAAGCGCGGCAAAACGCCGATCGCGTACTGGGGCGGGCGCTTCAACGCGGCCGGCAACGAACTCTTCACCATCGTCACGAGCCAGAGCCGCGAGCCGTTCGGCCGCACGCTCTTCAATTACTTCGCGATGCTAGTCGGCTGGGGCGCGTGCGCGTTCGTCCTCGTCTATGTGCAGCGGCAGGTCCACGCGCGTTACGGCATCCAGGCCGGACTGCATTCCAACCCGACCACGCGCGAATTGCTGCTCTTCGCGCTGCGGCGCGTCGCGCCTTATTTGTTCGCGTTCCTCGTCGCGCTGGCCTTCGTGCGCATGATGCCGCTTTCGCTCGGCCGCACGCTCGCGATGGTCACGGCCTACGCCATCGTGGCGGGCGCGGTGTTCTCGGCGATCTGCCTCATCATGTTTTCGCTGTTCGGCTCGGCACACCGGCGTGTGGCGGTGAACGTGCTGATCATCCGCGCGCGGCGGCTCCTGTTCCTGATCGGCACGTTCGGTGCGCTCGGCGACGCGGCCGCCAACTACGACGTCGCGCAGCAACTCGGCACCAATCTGTCCGCCCTGATCTCGACCTTCGCAAACATGGGCGCGGCGGCGCTTACCGCGTATTTCGCGCTGGCGTTCCAGCGGCCGGTCGCGCATCTGATCCGCAGCCGCACCTACGAGCAGCGCAACACGCGCAAGGCCGCGACCGAGACCTTCGAAGTGGTCGCTTCGTTGTGGCAGGTGCCGTTGCTGCTGCTGGCGTCGGCGTCGGTGGTGGCGACGCTCGCGGGCATCGGTACATCCGAGAACGTGTTGCAGATGGCGATTGCGACCGCCGGACTGCTCGTCGTCGCGTTCTTCCTGTCGGCGATCGTGATCCGCATCACGCGGCCGAAGTCGCAGAAGCCGCGCCGCCAGTCGGCTTACGTGCGGCGGCTCGTGAAATTCGTCGGCACGATGATCGTGACCGGCGTGTGGCTCGTATTCCTCGAACTGTCGTCGCGCTTCTGGGGTTTTTCGCTCGCGCACATGGCCGAGGAGAGCGTCGCGGCACGCGGCATCACGCGCGCGTTCGCCATGATCGTGCTGACGTTTTTCATAGTCTGGCTGGTGTGGATCCTGATCGATACCGCCATCCAGGAGACGTTGCGGCCCGATTCCACGCGGCGCGGCACGCGCGGCCCGAGCATGCGCGCGCGCACCATGCTGCCGCTCGTGCGCAACGTCGTGTTCGTCGTGCTGCTGATGATCGCGGGCATCGTCACCGCGGCCAATCTCGGCCTGAACGTCACGCCCTTGCTGGCGGGCGCGGGCGTGATTGGGCTCGCGGTCGGCTTCGGCGCGCAATCGCTGGTCGCGGATCTGATCACGGGGCTTTTCATCATCATCGAGGACACCATTTCCGTCGGCGATTCGATCGAGGTGGAAGGCGGCCACGCGGGTATCGTCGAAAGTCTGACGATCCGCACCGTGCGCCTGCGCGACGGCCAGGGCGCAATCCACGCGATTCCCTTCTCGCAGATCAAGACGGTGAAAAACCTGTCGCGCGACTTCGCCTACGCCGTGTTCGAAGTGCGCATGCCGTTTTCGGCGGATGTCGACGAAATCACGCAAATGATTCGCGAAGTCGGCGTCGAGCTGATGGACGATCTGCGCTACCGGCGCGAGATGCTGGGTCCGGTGGAGGTCTGGGGACTGGACCGTTTCGATCCGAACTGGATGGTCGTGAAAGGGCAGATCAAGACGCGGCCGCTGCAGCAATGGAGTGTGGCGCGGGCGTTCAATCTGCGCATCAAGCGGCGGATGGACGAGGCGGGCATCGAGATTCCCGTGCCGCGGATGCATGTGCAGATGAGCCGCACCGACCTGCATGCCGCGTTCGAGCCGCACGCCGATGGCCGCGCGCAGCGCATCTGGACGGGCGAGGAGCGGCTGCTCGAAGACGAGGAATTCGTGGATGCCGATCCCTCGAAGGCCCGCGATGTCTCGCACGAACCGCGTCCCGCGCCGCCGCCGACGGACCAGTCCGTGCAAATTCCGCCGCAGATTCCCACGGCGGAGCCGGGCAAAGGTTGAGACGAACTCGTCGTCAGGCCGCGAGCAAGTCGTTCACGTGCGTGGCAATCTCGTCGCCCGCGACGCCGTAGATATGCAGCGAGATCGCGCGCGCGGTGGCATCGGCGGGATTTCCCAGGCGATGAATGGCGCCTCCGCCCGCCTGCACGAAGGAGACGTCGCCGGCCTCGCGCGCATGATGCCGCGTTTCGATGGCTGATGCCGAAGGCGCGTCCCAGCGATAAAGCGTCTCTTCAAGCGTCCCGTCGATCACCGCATAGCCGCACCACGTTCGATGACCGTGCACCGGACTCGCCTGTCCCGGCTCCCAGACGAGCGCGGCGATGGCGTAGCGGTCAAGCGGGTCGGCCGCCAGCAGATGACGGCGATAGCCGCGTGCGCCGCTCTCACGCTGATCGAGGCGCAGCGGGCTCGTATCGGACGAAGCGCGCCGCAGAGCCGCACGCACGCGCGATCCGAACGACAAGGCATCGGCGGAATGGAAGGCGGCATCGATTTCATCGCAGAGCCGGTTTAGCGCCGAACCGCCGCGTAGCGACGCCGGCGCTTGATCCCGAGGCCGCGAAAGGCGGCTGAACGCTTCGAATTTCATGATGACGGCACCGGTTTTCGTTGTGTTTCGCGAACAACATTTATACCGGCTTGCGCCCAGAATTAGTTTCCATATAATTCCGCTCGAAGAACCAAAAATAGAATAATTTCCTATCGGGGGTGCGCTGTGGGAATGGACCTTATCGATCGCAAGCTGCTGGAATTGCTGCAGACCGACGTGACGATGCCTATCGCCGAGCTTGCGCAGCGCGTGAATCTTTCGCAGACACCGTGCTGGAAGCGCGTGCAGCGCTTGAAGGAAACCGGCGTGATCCGCGCACAGGTGGCGCTATGCGATCCGAAGAAGCTGGGTGTCGGCACCACGGTGTTTGTCGCGGTACGCACGAATCAGCACACGCAGATCTGGGCCGAGGACTTCACGCGCGCCGTGCGCGACATTCCGGAGGTCGTGGAGGTGTATCGGATGAGTGGCGAGACGGACTATCTGCTGCGCGTGGTGGTATCCGATATCGACGATTACGACCGCGTCTACAAGCAGCTCATTCGCGCCGTGCCGCTCTACGATGTCAGTTCGAGCTTCGCGATGGAGCAGATCAAGTATTCGACCGCATTGCCGGTGCGTCCCACGCTCGAATCCTGAGGCGTGACTCGTTTTCAGATGGCGGTTGCCGCTGCCCGCGCCATGCCACTTCGTTCCGCACCAAGCGCCTGCCTGTGGAAGGCGCGGCATGATCGATTCGCCAAAAAAAAGCCGCCCGTGGAGGGCGGCGTAACGCGTCCAGTCACTAGGTATTCCGGTCTAGCCCTTACTGCCCCGGCCGGAATCAGACGCGCATGGAATCGAAGGAAGTATGGCCGGTGACGCGGTGCCCCTCAAGCGGGACCGTGCAGCAAAGAATTTCGCGGTGCTTGGCCGTCTTCCGAAACGGCGCGCGCGGACATGCGGCAGATCGAGGAACGGTCGGCGCAACGCAACTGAAAACCAGTGCGGGTACTATCACGGGTTGATGACGAAACGCGCCAGGAGACGCAACATCCGCCATGACCGATGACCGCAACGACCGCCGCCCGGACAGCACCCGCAACGGCGCGCCCAAGAAGAAGAATCCGACATTCGGCGTCGGCGCGTTTATCGTCGTCGTGGTGTTGCTCGTGATCGGCACGCTCGCGTATAACGCGATTCGCGAGAAGCGCGACTTCGATCAACAGAACGCGACGCCTTCGCCAGCGAGCGATGCGCGGCCGGCCGTGCCGGCGATCGGAGCGTCGCAGTAGCCGAGCCCCTCAAACCGGCAAGCGAATTTGCGCCGCATCCTTGCTGATCAGCGCGGACGCCGTAAGCATCTGCTTGCATTGATGCGCAAGCAGTTTGAGATCGTGAAGCGCATCGGCGGGCAACGCCTGCGTGCGTTCGGCGTTCGTGACCATGGCGTCGAGTTCACGGCGCAGTTCCTTGATGTCGTCCGCATTCGCCGATGTCGCTTCTTCGCGCGCGGGCTCCGGCAGCGCGCCCTGTGCATCGGACAGATTGTCGCGCACGATTCCGAAAGTCCGTTGCAACGGCTCGAACGCCTGACCTTCGGCTTCGTTGATCGTTTGCAGAAGCGGCGCCGCTGCCGTGATCTGCGACGCGAGCACGTGACTTTGCACGAGCAGATCGTTGAGTTCGGCGACGTATTTTTGCTGCGCCTTGGGCTCCAGCATCATTCGCTGGAACGCTTGCGCGAGATTGGCGAACGCAATGTGCACGTTCTTGCGCGCGAGCCGGTAGCGGAAGTCGCGGTCCAGCGCGGTGGCGGCGACGGTCGCGGCAGCCGATGCGCCCTTGCTGGTGGTCGCCGCCGTGCTCTCGCCGATGTTCACCGACGACAGCTTTTCCGCCGTTGCGCTCGCGGCACGTACCGCCGATGCCGTCACGAGATTCGGATCGAGCGCGGAGGTATCGACGGTGGATTCGTTGGCGGCTTCTTTCGCGATCACGATGGTCGATACGGCGGCGTCGTCTAGCGTCTGTGTCGCGGTGGCCGTGGCGACGGCGGCCGGTGCAATCGAATCTTGCGTGCGCGTGTTTGCACCCGCACCCGCACCCGCACCCGCACCCGCACCCGCACCCGCACCCGCACCCGAACCCGCACCCGAACCCGCACCCGCACCCGCACCTGCACCCGCACCCGCACCCGCACCGCCACGCGCTTTACTCTCCGCTTGCCCCGCGCTCGCGCTCTTGGCCTTCCACCACCAACTCGCCTCGAGATAATTGCGCGTCGCGCCAAGCAGATCCTTCACGAGCTTGCCCATCAGCCGATATTCCCAATACGGGAACAGATGGCTCGCCGCGATTGCAATCGCGCAACCGACCACCGTATCGATAGCCCGTTCGCCGATCAGCCGCATGCTTCCCGGCGCGAGCAGATGAAACATCAAGAGCACATACGACGACGTGAACACCACGCTCGCCGCATAGTTGAAGAGCAGCAGGCTGTAGCTCATCACCATCGACGCGAACATCACGATGAGCAGAATGTGCGGCTCCTTCACGAGCAGAATCAGCGCGATGGTCAGCGCGCAGCCTATCGCCGTGCCGATGATCCGCTGCGTGTTGCGCTGCTTCGTGAGCGAATAGCCGGGCTTCAGAATGATGACCGTGGTCATCACGATCCAGTACGCGTTCGTGAGCGGCAAGAGCCGTCCCAGCCAGAAGCCGATGCCCACCGCGATCGTGACCCGAAGCGCGTGCCGGAAGCTCGGCGAGGCCATCGTGAGATTCGAGAAAATCTGCATGAACGGCACGCGCCGGCTCGATATGAAACGCGACAACGCATGGTCGATCTGCACTTCGGTTTCGATCAGGCTCGCGTCATCGCGCGTGCGGCGGCGCATCTTGTCGATCAGGCGCGTGGCGCTCCACAAACGGCGGAACACCGCCGCCGCGGCCGCGTAGGCTTCGGCGTTCTTCTCGGGCATGCCGTGCTTGCGCATGAGTTCGAGTTCGTACTCGATAGCGCGCAGCTCCGCCTTCATGCTGATCTGCCTGGGCGCGGAACTGTTCTGCAATACGGCCAAGCCGATTTCTTCGAGATCCGCGCTCGCCTTGCGCATCAGGTCGCGATAAAAGATCAGCACGTCCGAGCCCGCGAACGTCTTGCGCACGAGCGGATAGTCCGTATGCGCGCCGACGAAGAACTCGTGCAGATCCACCACGTTGATGAACAGATTGAAAAGCCGCGCGCGCCGCGCGTCGAGCTTGCGGCTTTTTACTTTCGGCAGATTGCGCAGCACGATGTCGCGCGCGGCTTCCTGTTGCTCCACCGCCGCAATCTGCTTTTCGATCAGCTTTCGGTAGCATTCGTCGAGATCGGCGTCGTTGTCATAAAACTCGGCGCGCGCCTGCAAGTACTCCGCGCAACTGAAGATGCTCTGCGCCAGTGCCTGCTGTTCGATGCGATACACGAGCAGCCGGCTCACGAGCGTGGCCCAGTACGTGTACCAGAGGCCGCCCAGCAAGATCCACGACGCGTTGACGAGCGCCTGCATCGGCGTGAAGTGCTCTTCCAGCGTGACGACCATCATGAAGAGCGTGGCGAAGCTGATCTGCGGCCAGCGGTTGCCATAGACGACGATCAGCGAGAGCACGAAGGTGAGCGGCACGACCGTGAGCCATAGCGTCAACGGATGCGCCGTCGCAATGCCCGTGGCGAGCGCCGAGAAGAAGCCGATCACCGTGCACGCGAGCATCTCGTTGTGCTTGTATTTGAGCGGACCCGGCATGTCGACGACACACGCGCCAAGCGCGCCCGTCGCGATGGTGAAGCCCAGCTCGCGATTGTGAAACACGATGAGCATGAGCACGGCGGGCAGCGACACGCCCAGAGCGATCCGCAAGCCGCCGAAGAAATACTGGCTGTAAATGAACTTCCTGATTTCGAACGAATAGCGCATCGACTTCCTGATTTGACGCTCGTTATGACCACGGGCGAAGCACGCTCCGGACCCAGGCGGTCAGGCGGGTTGAGTCTATCGCACTTGTCATGCACTTATAACTCACTTGCGCTTCGTTCGGAACTCGGCCGAATGGCCAGCTTTTCGGCGCCTCGCGGCCTTTGTTATGCTCACGTGAAAAGCGCCGAACACATCTTCAAGGGAGCCCACCGATGAGCGACAGCATCGCCGTGCCGCCGCACGAGATCGAGCTGACGGCCGTGCGCGCGCAGGGTGCGGGCGGGCAGAACGTCAATAAGGTATCGAGCGCCATTCATCTGCGCTTCGACATCCGCGCATCGTCGTTGCCGGAGCACATCAAGGCGCGGCTGCTCGCGCTGTCGGATAGCCGCGTGACGCGCGATGGCGTGGTCGTCATCAAGGCGCAGGAATATCGGACGCAGGACATGAATCGCGCGGCGGCGCTCGCGCGGCTCGACGAGCTGATTCGCAGCGTGAGCATCGTGCGGCGCAAGCGCATCGCGACCAAGCCAACGCGCGGTTCGCAAGTGCGGCGCGTCGAAGGCAAGGTCAGGCGCGGGGCGATCAAGGCCGGGCGCGGGCCGGTGCACGGCGACTGAAGCGGGGATTCAAGCGGGATTCGAGCGCGATTCGAGCGGGAGTTGAAGCGGCGCGTCAGCCGTGCTGCTCCGCGGGCGATACATCGAGCGGCCCGAGCATGATCGTCTTAAGCCTGCCGCGTCCGAGCACGCGCGCGAGTTCCGCGAAGACGCAATAGTTGAAGACGAGCGTGACGAGCAGAATCTGCACGGCCCAGAATTGCGGCCAGTTCAGATGGTCCAGCAAGTCCTGGTGCGCGGCCGCAAGACTATGCGTCTCTTTCCAGAACTCGAACAAGCGCTCCAGATAATGAAGCACCAGCGCGACGAGCGTATAAATGACGGTTTTCCATCCCGCATTCCAGATGAGCGGGCGCTCGGGATAGCGATTGATGAACGGAAGCATATCGGCGAGTAGAACCGCCTTGCCGAGAATGAGCGAGGCGACGAGCACGGATGCCGACGCGGGAATCGACAGGCCGGCGCCTTTCACCATGAGCGCGTGCACGACCATCACCACGTGCAGCACGACGAAGAAGAACAAGGTGGGCGGCAGCATCTTCATCAATTCGTGCCTGGCCTTCGCGAAAAAGTCGTGCATGGTCTGCTCCAGGAAACGCATGGATGCGCATGCCGGCGCGTTGCACGAAATGCAACGCGCATCCGAACAATTCGATGAATCTCGCACTGCGGCAGCGGCTGCGCTGTTTGCAGTCTAGTTCAGCCTACGAGCTTGCGGCGTCCTGAAAACGGCAGGCGCTTGATCGCGCCGGTGGCGAGCGCGGTGCCCGCAAGGACGACGGCACAGCCTTCGAGCATGACGAGCGACACCCGCTCATGCAGAAACAACGCGCCCCACAGAATGCCGAAGAGCGGAATGACGAAAGTGACGGTCATCGCGCGCGCGGGACCGACGACCGCGACCAGATGGTAGTAGATGAAGTACGCGATACCCGTGCAACCCACGCCCAGCGCGAGCACCGCCGCCCATGCAGGCGCGGAGACCGGCGCGGCGGGCCACGTGACGAAGGCGATAGGCGCGAGCACGAGCGTCGCGCCGATCATGCTGCCCGCGGCGTTGGTCATGGCATCGACGTCCATCAGATACTTTTTCGCGAAGTTGCCCGCAACACCATATAGCGCCGATGCCGCGAGCGCCGCGGCCGCCGCCAACACGCCCGCCGCGCCCGATCCCGCCGATCCGGGCGAGCCTTCTATCTGATTCCACACGAGCAGCAGCACCCCCGCGAAACCGATCGCCGTGCCGATAGTGCGCAAGGTCGTGAGGCGGTCCTTCAGCCAGAGATAGGCGACGAGCGCGCCCCACAGCGGCGTCGTCGCATTGATGACGGATGTGGCGCCGGCCGAAAGCGTCAGCTCCGCATAAGCGAAGAGGCAGAACGGCGCGGCCGAATTGAGAATGCCGACGATGAGTAGCGGTAGCGCACGCTTGCGCATGATCGCGAGACTGCTCGAAAACTGGCGGCGGCCGAGCAGCATGGCGACGAGAAACACGGCGCCGATGCCGACGCGCAAGGCCATGAGCGGCGCGACGCCGAACTCGGCGACGCCCACGCGGATAAAGAGAAACGACGCGCCCCAGAGCGCGGCGAGACAGACGAGTTGCAACAAATTGACGGGTGACATGACGATGCGGACTTCAGTGTTCCAAGGAAAAGTCCGCGCATGTTAGCACCGCGCCGCGTGCCGTCGGTCATCGCGCCGATGAGACCGCAAGGAACAATCAATGTGGCGGAATCATCCACGTCAACACGTTCTGCTGCAGCCACACGAGAATGCCGAGAATGATGGTGAGCAGAATCGAATGCTTGAAGGTGCGCGCGAAAACGAGTCCTTCCTTGCCCTTGAGTTCGGTCGTGGCGACGCCCGTCGAAATGTTTTGCGGCGAGATCATCTTGCCCATCACGCCGCCGGACGAATTGGTCGCGGCCATCAGCACCGGATTGAGATTGAGTTGATGAGCGGCGACCACCTGAAGGTTGCCGAAGAGCGCGTTGCCCGAGGTATCGCTGCCTGAGAGAAACACCGCCACCCAGCCGAGAAAGGCCGACACGAGCGGGAAGAACGGCCCGACCGAGGCCACCCCGAGTCCGAGCGTGTAGTTCATGCCCGAGTAGTTCATGAGATACGCGAGCCCGACGATGGTCGCCACCGTGAAGATGGCAATGCGCGTTTGCACCCAGGTATCGACGATAGCGTGGCCGAACTCGCTTGCCGGCAACTTCACCAGGAGCGCGGTGATGATGGCCGCCACGAGAATCGCCGTGCCGGTGGCGAGCGGCTGGAAGTCCCAGATGGCGCCGTAAGGCTGATTGTAGAGCGTGATGTAGACCGCCTTGTCGAGCCCCGGCCACGGGATCTTCACGTCGCCGATGAGGAATATCTTGGCCACCGTCCAGACGATCACCACGACCGAGACGACGATCCACGGCATCCATCCCTGAGCGGCCGAGACGTTGCCGCGCGTGTTGGCGAGGCGATCGACGTTCACCGCGAAGCGTTCGTCGGGCGCGGGCTTCCAGACGCGCAGGAACGCTATCGTGAGGATCAGCGAGACGAGCGAGGAGAGGACATCGGTGAGCGAATAGCTGATGTAGTTCGACGTGACGTACTGCGTCAACGCGAACGCGCCGCCCGAGACGAGCAGCACGGGCCACACGCGCAGCATGTTGCGAAAGCCCGCGTAGATACCGATAACATAGAACGGCAGGAAGAACGCGAAGAACGGCAACTGGCGGCCGACCATCTTGGCGAGTGCATCGGTGGGCAAATGCGTGACCGCGCCGAGCACGGTGATCGGTACGCCGAGCGCGCCGAACGCGACTGGCGCCGTGTTGAAGATCAGCGTGAACGTGAGCGCTTCGAGCGTCGGAAAGCCGAGCAGAATCAAGAGCGAACTCGTGATGGCGATCGGCGTGCCGAAACCCGAGATGCCTTCGAGCAATGCGCCGAACGAAAAGCCGATGACCACGAGCACGATGCGCCGGTCGTTCGGCAGGTTGTCGATCATCCACACGCGAAACGCTTCGAAGCGTCCCGAGCGTTGCGCGACGTTGTAGAGCAGGATCGCGGAGAACACGATCCACATCACCGGCCAGAGCGCGAACACGGCGCCGGCCGCGATGGAGTCGAGCGCGAGTCCAACCGGGAAGTGCCAGCCCACCATCGCGATGATCAACGCGACGATCAGTCCCGCAAGCGAAGCCTGCCACGCGGGACGGCGCGCCCAGCCGAGCATGACGAGTACGACGATGATAGGCAACGCGGCAACGATGAAGGAGAGCGCGAGCGAACCCGCGATAGGCGTGAGGATCTGATGGAACATCGGGTCTCCTGTTTCTCTATTCTTGGATGGATGCCGCGGTCTTCGCTGCTGGTTCGAGTGGTATCGAAGACTTTAAGCAACCGCATAACGCGCTCACTAAGAATAGGGCGAGGATGGCCCTCGTCAAGGCTTGAATATTGGCGTAAGGATGCCGGATGGAAGCGGAAAGGGACGTGACGCATCTGCTCCGTTCGGACGCTTGGTCACGCGTTTCGCGGGATGCGGCGCTCAGCTCTCGACGGTCGCTGGAGTAGCCGTTGTTTGTTGTGCCGCGCTGGAATCAAGACGCGATGCCGGCACTTGGCGAAACACCCAGAGCGCGAGCAGCCCAAGGGATGCGACCATCCACAGCAGGAAAAAAGCGAAGGCCATCATGTCCAATCCCCGAGAACGATAGGTAACGCTTGGGCTGCCACCCGCGCTGTCCGATAAGTAGGGATACCATTTAGCGATAATCGTGCCAAAGCACCGGCGTAATGCGCCAGGGCCTTGTCGGATAAGGAAAGTGACCGATCGTACAGAGCGGCAAGGCAAGCGAATTGCTTCTGCATTGCCGGAAAATGTTTCAGAGTTGTTACTTTTTTCGGTAATAGCGGCGCAGAATGCGACATCGACGCCGCATTCGAGCGTGGGGTTTCATTATTCAATGGCCATGGCCGCCACCGCCATGTCCACCGCCGCCTTGCCAACTGCCACCGCCGCCGTGCCATCCGCCGCCACCGCCGTGCCATCCACCGCCGCCGCCATGCCATCCGCCGCCATAGCCGCGTCCCCAGCAACATCCGCCGCCGCCCCAGTAGCCGAAGCCGATCGACACCGACGGATAACCGTAGCCGTAGTAACCGGGGTAAGCAGCATATGCGGGATAAGCGGCGTAAGCGGGATAAGGTGCGTACGCGTAAGGATAGGGATAAGCCGGCGCATACGGCGTGCTCGTATAGATCGTCGAGTAGTCGACTGTCGGCGCGGCCACTGCGTACTGAGCTTGCGACGGCGCGTTCGCGGCACTGACGCCCGAAGCACCTTGCGCCGGTAACGCGAACTCACGTTGCGTGTAGGCAGCGGGAACCGGCGGATAGTAATAAGCGGGGTAGTCGGGATACGGCAGGTAGCATCCGCCGAGAAGCAATCCGGCAGCAAGCGAAACGGCCGCTGCCCTGTAACCGAAGATGATGCGCGGGGAAATCATGATGCTGCTCCTTGCTTGCGGCTTGCCGGACTCTACCTATGCGATTGCGAGGAAGGGTCCGTTAAGAAGGAGCTTACTCGATCGTTGCGGCGTGCGCGTCGCGCGTCCGCTAACAAACCTCGGCGTGTATCAATCCTGAAACAGCCCTCGATCGAAGCGGCGGCAAGCATCGCTGCTTGCCGCATAAGATGGCTGTGGATCGCCCGCTTACTTCCCGACTTGATTGCCGATAACCCCGCCTACTGCCGCGCCCCCCAACGTCGATAACGCGCTTCCGCCGATCACGGCCCCACCCGCGGCGCCAACACCAGCGCCAACAGCCGTATCGCGTTGACGCGTCGTCATGTTGTCGCAGGCCGTGAGTCCGGCGAGAAGGGAAACGACCACTGCTGCGGCGCCGATTTGTTTGATGATTTTCATGTCGACTCTCCAGAACGATTGATCAATGAAACGGCCGCGGCTTTGCCCACGCGTCCTGCCGTTCGATCACGATCTGGCTTTCATCGACGGACGCCGCAACGTTTTTTTCGCCGGTTCGTTCGCTTATCAGCAGGAAAGATGCCCGAAACGGTGCACGCGCGCGCCATGCAAAAACGGCCTGCAAGGAAGCACAGGCCGTTGCGTACAGTCAGCGTTTGCTTCAGGTCGGCTGATAAATCTCCGCGCCCTTCTTCACGAACTCGATGGCCTTGGTCTGCATGCCCTTGGCGAGCGCATCGCTTTCGGAGACGCCTTGCTTGGCCGCGAAGTCGCGCACGTCCTGCGTGATCTTCATCGAGCAGAAGTGCGGGCCGCACATCGAGCAGAAATGCGCGACCTTGGCGGAATCCTTCGGCAAGGTTTCGTCGTGAAACTCGCGCGCCTTGTCGGGATCGAGGCCGAGGTTGAACTGGTCTTCCCAGCGAAACTCGAAGCGTGCCTTGGATAGCGCGTTGTCGCGCACCTGCGCGCCCGGATGACCCTTCGCCAGATCGGCCGCGTGCGCCGCGAGCTTGTAAGTGATGATGCCGGTCTTGACGTCGTCCTTGTTCGGAAGTCCGAGATGCTCCTTCGGCGTGACGTAGCAAAGCATGGCGGTGCCGAACCAGCCGATCATCGCCGCGCCGATGCCCGAGGTGATGTGATCGTATCCCGGCGCGATGTCGGTGGTGAGCGGCCCGAGCGTGTAGAAGGGCGCCTCGTCGCACCGTTCCAGTTGCAGGTCCATGTTCTCCTTGATGAGCTGCATCGGCACATGGCCGGGGCCTTCGATCATCACTTGCACGTCGTGCTTCCACGCGATCTGCGTGAGTTCGCCGAGCGTCTTCAGTTCACCGAGCTGGGCTTCGTCGTTCGCGTCGTAGATGGAGCCGGGACGCAGGCCGTCGCCGAGCGAGAACGAGACGTCGTACTGCTTCATGATCTCGCAGATGTCTTCGAAGTGCTCGTAGATAAAGCTTTCCCGATGATGCGCGAGACACCATTTCGCCATGATCGAGCCGCCGCGCGAGACGATACCCGTCATGCGGTTGGCCGTCAGCGGTACGTATTGCAGACGCACGCCCGCGTGAATGGTGAAGTAATCGACGCCTTGCTCGGCTTGCTCGACGAGCGTGTCGCGAAAGATTTCCCAGGTCAGGTCTTCCGCCTTGCCGTTGACCTTTTCGAGCGCCTGATAGATCGGCACCGTGCCGATCGGCACCGGCGAATTGCGGATGATCCACTCGCGCGTCTCGTGAATATGCTTGCCCGTGGACAAGTCCATCACCGTGTCGCCGCCCCAGCGGATCGCCCAGGTCATCTTGTCGACTTCCTCGCCGATCGACGAACTCACCGCCGAATTGCCGATGTTCGCGTTGATCTTCACGAGGAAGTTGCGCCCGATGATCATCGGCTCGCTTTCCGGGTGATTGATGTTCGCGGGGATGATCGCGCGGCCGCGCGCCACTTCATCGCGTACGAACTCGGGCGTGATGGCCTTCAGGGCGTCCTTGTCGAAAGGCACCGCGCCGAACGACTGGCCGGGATGCTGACGGCCCATCATCGCGGCGAGTTTTTCGCCGTTCGGACCGCTCGTCTTGAGGCTTTCGAGGTATTCGGCGCGGCGCTGATTCTCGCGAATGGCGATGTATTCCATCTCCGGCGTGACGATGCCCTGCCGCGCGTAATGCATCTGCGACACGTTCTTGCCGGGCGTCGCGCGTCGCGGATGACGATGCAGATCCGGGAAGCGCAGCTCGGCCGTTTTCGGATCGGCGGCGCGCTCGCGGCCGAATTCGCTCGAAAGACCCGCGAGTTCCTCGGTGTCGCCGCGCGCTTCGATCCAGCCGGCGCGCAACGCGGGCAAACCGGAGCGGATGTCGATCTTCGCGTCCGGATCGGAGTAGGGGCCGGACGTGTCGTACACATACACCGGCGGATTCTTTTCGCCGCCGAAACTGTCGGGCGTGTCGGACTGCGTGATCTCGCGCATCGGCACGCGGATGTCGGGCGTCGAACCCGTCACGTAGACCTTGCGCGAGTTGGGCAGCGGCGCGATGGCGGCTGCATCGACGATGGCGTTTTCGGACAGGAACTTGGGATTCGCATTCATGTGCTGTTTCTCCTTTTCAGTCGCAGGGACGGTAATTGACAGCGAGCACGCGGGCGATCGAATGAACGACGAACAAACGAACGCCGGCGAGCTCGGCTGATTCAGGAGCTAGACAGGGAGGAACGAGATGGAAAGGTGCGGGCCCGAGAAGACGTGGCGCGTGAGAGAGATACCGTGCGCCGAGGCCCGAACGCTTCCCTGCGCTGGCATTATCCAGATCAGGTTCAAAGGGTATTTCTCACCCACATTGCACGGGCCATTCAGTCGACGCAGCCGGACGAATCGCGATGTGCAACGCAGGACCCCCGCGTTAGCAGGCGTCACCATACATCGTGGCGTGGCATCTTGGCAACCGTTCGCGAAGTTTGCGCTGAAGCGCAGGCGCTTACTGCATAATGGCGAGCGCGCGATTTTCGGTACTTACCCGGATGTCGTCAGCAGTCGCCCCGCCTGTCGCTTCCGCACTTCTTTCGCTCCGTCATGCCGTCCATCGTCAGTCCCGCCTCGTTCGTCACCTGGCGCGCGCGTTCTTCAAGCTCATGCCCCGTTCGGTCGATTGGCGGCAGTCCCCATTGCAAGTCTCTTGCCCCGATCCGGGCGCGCTTCGCGGAGTAATGCATGTCTGCCGTACCTCCGCGTCTGCCGCTCGGTTTTCCCGACCGCTTTCCGTTTCGCGCTCCTCGCAGCCTCAAGGGACGCGTCGCGCTCGCGTTGGCCGTCGTTTATCTCGTGTGGGGATCGACGTATCTCGGCATTCACCTGGCGCTCGAATCGTTTCCGCCGCTCATGCTCGGCGGCCTGCGTAACCTGTGCGCTGGCGTCGGTCTCTTCGCGATTGCCGTGCATCGCAAGGCGGTGTGGCCGACGGCGCGTGAAGTACGGAATGCAGCGATCGTCGGGACTTTGCTCGAAGGTTTGTCGAGCGGGATGATGGCTTACGGCATGCGCACGGTGGGAACCGGCACGGCTGCCGTGATGGTGGCTACCGTGCCGCTCTTCGCGACGATCTTCACCGCGCTTGCCGGGCGCAGTGTGGCGAAGGGCGAATGGTTTGCGGTGGCGCTGGGTCTCGTGGGTATCGTGTTGCTCAATCATGGCGATCCCTCGCCGAGCTCGACCGTCGGCACGCTTGCCATCTTGTGCGCGGCAATTTTTTGGGCGGGCGGGGCGCATTTGGCAAGCCGTCTTTCGCAGCCTTCCGATCTGCTGATGTCGACTGCGTTGCAGATCGGGCTTGGCGGGCTTATCGCGACTGTCATCGCGTTCGTGTCAGGCGAGCGCCTTGGCACGATGAGCATGGGCGCGGGGTTTTCGTTCTTGTATCTCGTCGTGATCGGATCGATGGCCGCGTATGTCGCTTATAACTTTCTCATTCGGAACACGAGCACGATTGTCGCGACGAGTTGTCTTTACGTGAATCCGGTCGTCGCGGTTTTATTGGGCGCTTTGTTGCTTGGGGAAATCATCACGCAGTGGACGGTTGTTGCCACGGTCGTGATTTTGATGAGCGTTGCGTTGTCGTTTTGGTTTGATTATCGGCGGCGGGAGTTGGTTTGAGCGCAGGAATCTGGCCTTGTAGGCAAGGGCTGTCGAATAAAACTGAATCGCCGCCCGACGCTTCTTGTAAAGATAGCAACTATCGTAGATAGGAATCGGGACTAGCTTGACTTGACTTGACTTGTTAGAAAAAGCACCGTGGTCCGTTACGTCATCAGTTTCATTACCTAAGAAATCTCGCGCGCTTCCGAGCCACCATCCCCCTTTCTCATAGCACGCCGTAGCACGAACCGCCGCGAGTGCAACTAGTTAGCCGCGAATTCGAATGGTCTCGATCAGGTGATGGACGCTTGAGCTAAAACAGCTTGCTGTTTCCTCTACCGACGCGTTATAGCGCGATCAGGTGGCGTCCAATGAAAAGCTTGCCGGGCACTTCCTCCCGCGTCTGCACACGACGTCCGTCACACGATAGGCGTCTGAAAATAACTCATGTCACGTGAATGAATGGCGCGCTGTAGCGACCACATCCACATTTATATTTAGCTTCTTTGAGCGATTGTTTTTTAAAAAACGTAGCACATACTTGTGTGCATGGAGCTGCGTTCATGAAGACATAATGCTGCATGTCCGCTATGCAAGGCGCAATGGCCCCCTCCGGGTGTAGTCCCGATAGACTCAAAAATAAGCAAATTCGAAAAATTTGAAGCGTTGCTTCATTGCTTTCAATTACATTGGTTATAGTGTTTGGAAGCAGGTTGATTAATCGAGTAAGAGCAGGACCTTCAAAATTCCTCGGTATCCGCTTTGGCTCCATCCCATCCTGAAGTAGGTTGAGCTTAGAAACGCCATTCAAGGCATATGGATGATTTTTAATACGAGATAACAACAGAATAAAAACGAATTGCTTGATTTTTGGCGGAGTCTTTGGTCATTGGTGCATCTCTGTCCAAACCAATGCAGCCAACCCGCTATCGCCGCGTTTCTATTAACAACGGTCCGAGCATTGGCACAGCAATAAAGGAGGCTTTAGCGACGACTATCGTGCCTACAAAAAACTACGTTAGACGAACCTTGGCCGGGCGTCTAACGCAGCGCAATTACGCATCACAACTTGTCTTTCTTATACGATCATTATATATGAAATTTCATGCTTTTCGGTTCAAACCAGTCACGCTGGCGGTGCTTACCAGCTTGGCAGCGATGGCTACGTCAAGCGCATTTGCAGGGACGGTGACGGGTTGGGGCGACTCGTTGGCATCCGGGGTATCGCGCGATGGAACGAATATTTACGGCGATAACAATACGGTAAATGCCACGGCGACGGTGATTGGCGATAGCAATGTAGCCAAAGCCAGCGCAACGATGATCGGGAACAATCAATACAACGATGTTACAGGTAGCGTTCTTATTGGAAACGGCGCACAGGTGTCATCGACTGCGGACGGTTACTCGGGTGATCTCGCGGCCGTTGCGATTGGAGCAAGTTCGAGCGCGAAACAAAATAGCGTCGCTATTGGGCCCCATGCGAATGCCAGCTATGCCGATGCAACGGCAATTGGAGCGAACGCCCGGGCGAGTTTGAACGGTGTCGCTATCGGTACGAATGCCTGGGGTGGGGACTATAGTGCGACTGCGCTTGGCGCTGGTTCCTATGCCGATAGTTATAGTACGGCGCTCGGAACCAATGCACGTGCGCTTGATAGGAGCTTGGTAGTTGGGATTGGCGCATCCGGGTCGAGTAGCAGCTTGGTTGTTGGCAACGGAGCATCCGGGTCGGGTAGCAGTACCGTGTTAGGGAATCACGCATCCGCTGGCAGTAGCGATGCCCCAATTGCGATTGGCGAAGGTTCCTACGCCGGCGCATATGGCGCGATCGCGACGGGTTGGAGTGCGCAGGCGAATAGCCCTAATTCGATTGCCTTGGGCACGCGGACTCAAGTAACCGGGGACAGCAGTATCGCGATCGGGCGCTATATAAACGTTAGCGGCAACAACATGGTGGTGATCGGCGGCAGTGCAGTGGGCGCTGACAGTTATGCAGTTGCCCTCGGCAACGAAGCGAAGGCACTGAAGTTCAGTGCGGTCGCGCTCGGGGGTAGCGCGCAAGCTACTGACAAGTTCACGTTAGCCCTTGGTGCCGAATCGAATGCTTCGGGATGGTATAGCGTTGCCGCGGGCGGTTTTAGCCGATCTGAAGGGGAGCAAAGTGCCGCCTTCGGGAATGGCTCATACGCTCAAAACATCAAGTCACTTGCGTTGGGCTCCGGCGCGCAATCGTATGGAGTCAATTCAGTTGCGCTGGGGGCAAACTCTAACGATTACGGCCTGGACAACGTGGTCAGTGTCGGCGGCGACTTTGGCTATAGCAGGCGAATCATTGGTGTTGCAAGTGGAGTCGGCGACACCGACGCTGTTAATATGTCGCAGTTGAACGCGGTAAGCGCTCAGGTTGCACAAAACACAGCGAACATCTCGGCTATGCAGGGTGGCGTGAGAGCAACCTTCGTTGGCGCGCCTTTGCACGTAAGCGCCGATGTGTCCGAAGTCGGCACGCCGTCGCTCGTCGGCGCAACTTCGAATGTAGGCGCGGCACCCGTCGTCGCACTGTCGGGCGGCTCAAGCTCCTTCTTTGCAGCTGATGGCGATTCGTCAGAAGTTGCCATCGCAAGTGCTGCACATTCTTTGGCAGTAGGCGCGAACGCTCATGCAAGCGCAGACGGGTCTATCGCCCTCGGCGCCAACTCGGTAGCGGACCGCGTGAACACTGTTTCAGTGGGCTCAGCTGAAAGCGCGCGTCAAATTAAGAATGTCGCCACCGGTACGCAGGGAACGGATGCGGTGAATGTCGATCAACTGAATGGCGCAGTGACCAGTGCAGTGAAGCAGGCAGACTCGTACACCGACAACGCGATTGCCGGCGCGAACGTATATACCGATCGAGCCGTCGCGGATGCCAAGAACGAGATGAAGCATTACAGCGACCGGGCAGCCGCGTCGACCCTGGCTATTCCGAGCATTCCGATGCTCAATACCGGTGAAAAATGGGTTGGCGCAGCTGTCGGGAATTACGGCACCTCGACTGCTGTCGGCGTTGCGGCAGCGTATCAAGCGACGACGAACCTGAATGTCGGCGTGGCCGTTTCGTCGGCGAGCGGCGGCCCAGTTGCGCTTAAGGCGCAGGCGGGTTATCGCTGGTAAGCGATTTCGCGGGGGAAGGGCGCTACTTGCCAATCCCCCGCGATTATTTTCAGCCGAGCTTCCGGGCGAACCGGCGCTTGTGCTTTGAAAAATCATCATCTGAATGCTTCGGCATAAGTGTCAGTTTGATTAGGCGTTTAGGCTGGAAAAAGCGCTAGAGTCTACCTGCTGTTAAATGTCTAAAAAAAGATTTGGTTAGGGTTAAAAACCATGATGCTAGAAGGCAGATTTATAAATCTGGAGCGAAGTCAGGAACGACGACAGTCAATTGAAGCTCAGCTAAAACAACTTGGATGCGCAGATTGGATCACACGCTTTCCGGCAATTGATGGTCGCGCTAACGGACCTTTTGACAATGCCGCCGAAAACAGCGTTTGGGCCTGCCGACAGTCTCACACTGAAGCAATCTTGAATTCCGAGGATGACTCGGCAGTTCTAATCTTGGAGGATGATGTAGAGCTCAGTCGCTATTTCCCGAGCATTCTGAATGAAGCAACGCTCAATGGTTTCGTTGATAGCTTTCCAAATTGCGATGTACTCTTTCTTGACTGTGTGGCGTTTCGCGCACAGACTCCCTACCTGCTTTCGCTTGCTGAAGGTCGGCTGAAAAATCGGCTGCGTAGCGACGCTTTGGAAGTCGAGCGACACGCGCTCTCTACGGTAAGCATTATCGATGCTCGCGGTGTGTTCGCTTATTGCGCCGCCTCTTATGTCGTAACGCCCAAGGGAAAAAAGACATTACATCGGCTTTTTTCGGACGATAAGGACGCGAATGCAGCAGTAGATATCCTATATAGAGATTGGATTGCCAGTGGCCAGCTCAATGCAAACATTACTGTCCCATTCATAGCGACGCCCGAGTTTCAAAACATCTCGACTATTCCCTACGAACAATTTAAATTTCTTCACCTCAACATGTCAGATGCTTTGCTTGCCAACGCTATTCGGCGTCTATTGTTCGCTGGAGAACACCGGTTGGATATGGCCAAAATAGCGGTCATGATCGGCGAAACGGAAAGTTCGCCTGAGTACACGCTTGGCATGAAACTATACGAAACGTCGCGCTCTTCCGATTATTGAGTGGAGACAGTAAAAACACTGGCTTGTTGTCTGCTATGGCGGACTTCACCATGTTGGCGAATGGTCAGATGTACCTTATTTGGAACTTCGGCTCGGTGCCTTGGTACGGCGGTGACCTGTTCTTGTTCAACCAGCGCGCCTTCCGCCTTTCCTTTTGTAAAAACCTCCTCCGCGCGCTGCATTCGCTCCTATCCGGCGCCGCTTTAATCGGCCTTCCAGCTCGGCCCGAGCAATTCCTCTAACGAATAACAAATCCTTGCGGCGCAAGGCTCCCCGTCATATCTGCCGCCTCTGCGCACCGATGCAGGGCATGCGCATTGCTCAATGCCGTCACCCTCGAACGACAGTTTCATCGGCATGACGCGAAAAGCCTGTCGTTCAAGGGAATAGAAGCAAAAGAGAGAAGGGGTCTTCCGAGGCGCGCCGGGCAATACGCATGATCACTTAAGCGTGGTGCTCGCAGCGCGGACCGGACAACAAAATCAATGATTAAAGCTAAGGAAGGTGGAAACATGAAGCTCATCCGCACAGTCACCGCGCTTGCCGCCGTCGCCTCGATCCTGTCCGCTTGTGGCGGCTCCGACGACGTAGGCAAGGAACTCGGACTCACGAATCCAGAAGTCCACTTCATCCACGCGATCCCGAGTGCCCCCAACGTCGACTTCTACGACAACGGCAAGGTGCTGCAAGCGAATCTCGGCTACCAGACGGTGACGAACTTCGCAAACATCGATACGGGCCAGCAGAACTTCTCCTACGCCGCCGTCAACACGACGACGCAACTCGCGACCGACACGAGCATCTCGAATGACGCCAAGGGTCACGAGTACACGGTGATCGCGCTGCCTGACGCGGGTTTCCTGCCGTCCATCGCCGTGATCGACGATCCGTTCGACAAGGGCCTGCTCTCGAACAGCGCGCGGGTGCGCGGCTTCAATGCGTCGGCGAATGCGCAGACTCTCGATTTGTATTTGGTCGCACCGGGGACGAACATCGCGACCGTCAATCCGACGATGGCGGGCGTCGGCTTCAAGAACGCCGTGCCGGCAACGACGCAAGACTCGCTCTACGTCAACGGCGGGACGTATCAGCTGGTCGCGACGCTGCCGGGTTCGAAGACGCCGGTGTATGCGTCGGCACCGTTCAATCTGAGCAACAACGCCGATTGGCTCGTGACGACGCTGCCTTCAGGCAACGCGTTGTCGCAAGTGATCCCGAACAAGATTCGCGTGCTCGTTGCGCAGGGCGGCAATACCACGACGCCTGCAATCGAGCTGCCGGACACGCTGTAATTAGAAGCGCCCGGGTAACAGGGCGCAGACATCGACGAACCCCACGCTGCCGCATGCGTGGGGTTTTTTCATTCGAAGAGGAGCGGGTTTATGACCCTCGCAGACATCCGGCCGCCTACCTACGTGCGAACGTCGCCGATCACGCGAGGCAAGCAAGCCTCAGGCGCCACGCATCCACGTTCTCTCACGTACTAAAGATAAACGAAAAAAATCCCGCCAAAAAACATGACGGGACGACAGAAAATCAGCACGAAACATCAACGCGATGAGCGCCTGGCTCACCGCGCCGCGGCCAATTTACTTATGCTCTTCGGCCGAATTCGAAATAGCCTGACCGCCCTTCGAGATATCCTGGCCCGCGCCCGACATGGTATTGCAGCCCGCGAGCGCGGCGGTGCCGGCGATCAGCAGCAAAGCGATGATTCGAGTCATGTGTGTTCCCCTTGAATTAGAAATTCGGGTAGCCCTTCGAGGCTTCCGTTGTGATCAATCATAAAAAAGCGGCGTAGTCGCCGCTGTAGGCGCACACGGGTTTTTGGTGTCGGCCGTCTCTGCTATTGGCGTAAGTATCGTCCTACGTAATCAGGCAAGCGGAACGGCCGCCGGCGCGCTTGCATCGATGAACGTGCCCGCGCTGCGCTCGCGTGGCATCGACACGCTGATGCGCGTGCCATGCGGCGCCACGCGTTCGATCTCGAAGCGCCCGCCGCGCGCCGACACGCGCTGACGCATGCCGACCAGGCCGTGCGTCTGCGTGCGCTTCAAATCCTGCGGACGGATGCCGATGCCGTCATCCGCGATAGCGAGCGCAACGTCGTCACCAACGAGCGCGAGCGCGATTTCGATACGGTTCGCGCGCGCGTATTTCGCCGCGTTCGTGAGCGTCTCCTGCGCCACCCGAAAGAGCGCGATCTCGATAGCCTCGCCGAGCTTCACATCGTCGCCGGGAAGATCGAATTCGACGCTCCAGCCGTTGCGTTGCGCGGCTTCATCGGCGAGCGAGCGCAGCGCGGTCACGAGACCGAAGTTGGCAAGCACGGTCGGCCGCATGTCTTCGATAATCCGCCGCTTGAGCGCAATTCCCTGGTCCAGATTGCCGATGGCGCGCGCGAGCTTGTCGGACATGGCGGGTTCGCTCGTCCTGAGCTTGCCGCGCACCCACGCGACATCCATCTTGCTCGCGGTAAGAATGGAGCCGAGTTCGTCGTGCAGTTCGCGCGCAAGTTCGGTCTTTTCGTTTTCGCTCACGGATTGCAAATGCCACGCGAGCGCTTCGAGCTGACGCGTGCGTTCGAACACGAGCCGGTCGAGTTCCTCCTGCTGCGTAATGAGCTTCTTCTGCACGCGGTCCTGCTTGTCCAACTGGATACCGAGATTGCGGAACAGCAGCAGGAACAGGACGATGTTGAGCGCGCACAACGCGCCGACGCACAGCGTGGAAATGCGCTGATCGGCGCGGCTTGCATCGAGCGCGTGCTGCGCGCGTTGCTCTTCGTTCAGCCGCAGGAGGGCGAGCGCGGCATCGAGCGTGGCGCTGGTGTCGGGCGACGGCGTCGCTACGACGCGTGCGCGCATTTCCGCATCCGCGGGCGTCTTCGACAGATCGGCGAGATGCGCCTCGCCTTGCGCGATGTTCTCGTCGGCGGCCGCGCGAATCTGCGCGAAGCTCGCAAGCGCGGCGTCATCGCCGATGCGGCGGTAATAGCTATCGAGCGATGTCAACGCGCGGCGCACGCGCCCGGCCGTTTGCGCGAAGTGGCTCTTGTAGGTGTCGTCGGCGGCGAGCGCGAAACCGCGTTCCTCGGCGCTGAGCGTGGCGATATCGGCCGCCAGCGACGATAACTGCGCGGTGGCGCTTTTTGCATCGAGCGCGGTCTCGTACTCGGCCGCGATGCGCATGCGCCCCGATTCCAAAATCACGAGCCCGCCGACGGTAATGACGATAGCCACCGTCATCGCGACCGCCCAGCTATAGCGATGCATCCATTCGTTGATACGCGTCGCGCGCCGGGCGAGTCCCTGTGGAGTTTCAGATGCTGCCGGCGCGGCGTCTTTTAGAACGTGGCTCATGGTGTGTTTCTGCGGTTCCGGCGGGCGTCGTGAGCCACGCCGGCAAAGCCGTTTGAAAGCGGATGTCGGTGGATTCCCACAGCAAAAAAGGAGCCAGCCCGGATGCGCGCGCCCAAAGGCACGGCTAGCATGGGTTCGTCATCATTTTTCAATCATTCCAACGGGGAACGATCATGCTGAAGTGGGCATTGTTTTTCGCGATCGTGGCCGTGATCGCCGGTCTTCTCGGGTTCACGGGTGTGGCGGCGGGCGCTGCGACCATCGCCAAATTCTTGTTCGTGCTGTTCCTGATTTTGTGCGTCGTGTTCCTGGTACTCGGTTTCGTCGTCACCAAGAAAATAGTCGATTAGCGACCAACTCACTCGCGCCCGAACCTGAATCAGACCATCAAAAGCAAGTCAGGGGGATTCCATGCTTCATTACGCTGCCGTTTTCTTCGTCATCGCGATAATCGCGGCCGTGTTCGGCTTTACCGGCATTGCCGCGGGCGCCGCGGAAATCGCCAAGATCCTTTTCTACATTTTCCTGGTGGTGTTCGTCGTCACGTTGCTGCTGGGCGTGTTCCGAACCTGACGTACGCCTGAAAGCCTTGCCGCACCGGGCCGCTCGCGCGGCCCGCGCCTTTTCCGCGCCTTTTGCGAGGCATTGGTGGGAGCAGGCATGGCGCGTGCATCGGAGTTTTTGATTGGATAGCAGGGCCCTATGAACGAAGCGGCACGCGTAGGCCTGCTCCAGCGAACGTCTTTCATCAAATATCAAGGAGCGAACCAAATGTCCAAATCGTCTGCTGTACAAGCCGCGCCGACTCAATCGCGAGACGCATTCGTCCTCGACGTGGAAAAGATCCGCGCCGATGCGCGCACGCACATGGACGAGGGCCCGGTCACGCCGAGCTACGGCGCGGATCGCGAAGTCGTGCTCAAGCTGCTGAACGACTCGCTCGCGACGGAAATCGTCTGCACGCTGCGCTACAAGCGTCACTATTTCATGGCCAAGGGCATCCATTCGGAAGCCGTCGCAGCCGAATTTCTCGAACACGCCAACGAGGAACAGGAACACGCCGATACGCTCGCGGAGCGCATCGTCCAACTGGGCGGCGCGCCGAACTTCGCACCCGACAGCCTGAAGTCGCGCTCGCATTCCGAGTACAAGGAAGGCTCGGACCTGATCGACATGATCCGCGAGAATCTGATCGCCGAGCGGATTGCGATCGATACGTATCGGGAGATCATTCGCTATCTCGGCGACAAGGATGTCACCACGCGCCGTATCTTCGAAGACATCCTGGCGGTGGAAGAAGAGCACGCCGACGACATGGCCGATCTGCTGGAAGGCCGTAACGGCTAAATAGCAGGGCATGCCGGCATGACGTCACGCGATGCGCGGAACTCGTCCGAGACCGCGCATCTTTTGCGTGGGCGCATGCGTACAATGGCGGCTCATCCCTGATTTCAAGCGCGAATGATCCGAGTCCTGATAGCCGACGACCATGCGATCGTACGCAGCGGTTTCAAGCAGTTCGTGGCGGACGAACCCGATATGGAAGTGGCGGCGGAAGCCTCCACTGGCGACGAAACCATCGCGCACGTGCGCGTTCAGGCGTTCGACGTGGTGTTGCTCGACATCGCGATGCCCGACAAGAACGGCGTCGATACCTTGCGTGTCATCAAGCAGATTCGTCCGGAGCAGGGCGTGCTGATGCTGTCGGGCTATCCCGAGAGTCAGTACGCGATCAACTTGTTGAAGGCGGGCGCGAACGGTTATCTGAACAAGGACGCGGCGCCGGAGGAAATCGTCCGGGCGATTCGCACGGTGGCGCGCGGGCATCGGTATCTGTCGGAATTCATCGCCGACGCGCTCGCCGACAAGCTCGACAAGCCTGCCGCCGAACGCCCGCACGAGGCGTTGTCCGAGCGCGAGTTTCAGGTCTTCTGCAAGCTCGCGGCCGGGCGTATTCCGACTGAGATCGCGGAAGAATTGCATCTGTCGGTGAAGACGGTGAGCACGTACCGCGCGCGCGTGCTCGAAAAAATGAGACTGGCGAACAACGCGGATCTCACGTACTACGCAATCAAGAACGGCCTGATCGAATAGCGCGACGCGCAGTCGGACGGCAAGCTGAACCGGAGGGCGCCCGAAGTGGGCAAGCACATCATCACCGACGACCGTGCGCAGCAACGCGAAACGCGCGACACGCCGCTCGCGGTGCTGCTTATCGAGGATTCGCCGCTGATCCGGCGCAGCCTGACTGAAGCCATCGACGCGCTCGGTCCGTGGCGCGTGACCGCGTTCGCCGAGGCTCCGGACGAAGCCATCGCGCTCCTGTTGTCGCATCGGTTCCATGCGGTGATCATCGACTTGCAACTCAGGCACGGCTCGGGCATCGAGGTACTGGCGTGGTTGCAGGAGAGCGGCAAGGCATCCATACACGACGAGGCCTTTGTCGCGGTGCTCACCAATCACGCGTTGCCGACGTATCGCGAGCGCTGCCAGCAATATGGCGTGCGCCATTTCTTCGATAAATCGCTGGAGTTCGATCGGGTGCTGGATGCGCTTTGCCGGCACGCGCGGGAAAGAGAAGGTGAGCGCGGTTAGCGATCCCCGCCGCCGGAGCCCGCCAACGAATCTGCCGCTTCCCGCCCGCGCCAGTGACTGAACGCCGCCAGCGCCGTCGCAGCCAGCCCGACGACGCAAACGCCTGTCCATCCCATTGCGTGCCAGGCGAGCGACGCCAGCGCCGATCCCAACGCCCCGCCGATAAAGTAAGCCACCATATAAACCGTATTCACGCGGCTGCGCGCCTCCGGCTTCAATGCGTAAATGCGCGACTGGTTGGATATCTGCGCGGCCTGCACGCCGATATCGAGCACGATCACGCCGATGACCAGCCCCGCGATGCTGCGCGCCGAAAACGCGAACACCACGAACGACAGCGCAACGAGCCCGATGGACAACGTGATCACCGCGCGCGGCCCACGCCGGTCCGCCGACTTGCCCGCAAGCGGCGCCGCGAGCGCGCCCGCCGCGCCGACGATACCGAATAGTCCCGCGGCCTGCGGTCCCATGTGAAACGGCTCGCCAGCGAGCAGGAGTGTGAGCAGCGACCAGAACGCGCTGAATGCTGCAAAGAGCGCGCCGCCCGTGAGCGACGCTTCGCGAAGCCCGGGATTCTCGACAGCGAGATGCCACATCGACACAAGCAGCTTGCCGTAGGGCAAGGTAGACGTCGGACGGCTCTTCGGTAGCCGCGCAACGACGACGACCGCCAGCACGATCGTCGCGATCACTGAAGCGCCGAATACGGCGCGCCAGCCGAAGTATTCGGCGACGAAACCCGACACCGTCCGCGCGAGCAGGATGCCGAGCAATAGACCGCTCATCACCGTGCCGACGGCATGACCGCGCTCGGCGGCTGGCGCGAGTTCGGCGGCGAACGGCACGGCTTGTTGCGCGATGGTCGCGACGACGCCAATGGCAAGACTCGCGGCGATCAGCACGGCGAGCGTCGGCGCGATGCACGCCACCACGAGCGCCACGCCGAGCGCGGCCAGTTGGAGCAGGATCAGAAGCCGCCGGTCGAAGCGATCGCCGAGCGGCGCTAGCACGAGCATGCCGAGCGCGTAGCCGAGTTGCGTCGCGGCGGGCACCGCGCCGATCAGATACGCGCTGCCGGGAAACGAGCCACGGAAATCGCCCAGCAGCGGCTGATTGAAGTAGATGTTGGCGACCGATACGCCCGCGATGGTCGCAAGCAGCCAGAGCGTGGCGCGCGAATAGTGCTGATGATGACTCGAGGAATCGGACGAAGCGGTCATGGTTGCCTTGAGTTGAGCGCGAGAACGGCGGCGAGCCGCCGTAGAGATGCGCGCTTCCGGTCGCCCGCCTTACTGCGCGGCATCGTCCGTGGGCTGCGGCTTCTTCACGAGCCTGGCGGGCGCGAGCCATTGAAAGCCGGTCAGCGTGTTCTCGGCGAACGTGCATTCGGCGGCGGCGGGCGTCTGGACGATTTTCGTGGCGGGCGGCTTGGGCTGCGTCGGGAATTCGCCGCGCACGACGACGCGCGAACCGTGGTAGCTCGCGCCCGATCCGGTGAGCTTCAGTGGCGCGCTTGCGGCGTCGGGATACTCGGCGCGCACGCGGTCCTTGCACGTTTCGACGTTGCGGTAATACGAAGTGCAGCCGGACAAAAGCACGAGCGGAAGGCAGACCAGCAAGAAGAGGCGGGAACGGGTAATCATTGGTGAACAGGGTGAATGCTCGGCCGCGCGAGGGCGCATCGGAGCGAAATCAGGGGATGGCGAGCTTTATAACATGCGGGCGCGGCTTGCGTGACCGCATTGGCGTCGTGCTGGCTGGCGTGCTTGCCTGTCGTGCATGCGGCGCGCGGCGGTAGCACAATCGGCGGATAGCGTTTCGTTTTGTGGAGGCCATCGTCATGCGCAAAGATATCGAAGCCGGCGAATATCTGCTGGCGCTCAACGCGGAAGAAAGCGAAAACGAGTCCGGCGCGGGCTATGCGGTTCGTGTGCGGGTGGCGCGCATCGACGGAAAAGCGGTGCACGGCTCGCAGTTGGTCGATGATTCCGGCGAGATGATCGGCCCGCACGGTCCGTTCGAGACGATAGCGGGAGCCCTCGCGCATGGCGAGGCGTGGGGGCGCCACTACATCGCGCGCGTATTGGCGCACGGGTTGTAACGGCGGGTGGCGGCGCAGGGAGGGATGTCGTCCCCGCGAGGCGAGGGTGCGCGCGCGAATTATCGGCCGCTAGACTTGGCCTTACCGCTCGGTCCTGCGCCGATCGGCTCAAGCCAGTTTGCGGAGATTGCCATGACGCCCGTTGCGCTTTACGTCACGCCGAACTATATCGCCTCGGTTCGCCGGGGAAGAGGACGTGAATGTTTTGGAGGCACCGTGAGGTTTATCGGTGTGGATGCGTTGCCGTTCGATATCGAGCATCTCTGCCTGCTCGACCGCGAAACGCCGATCGAAGCCTTGTTCGATGCAGTGAGGGATGCAGAACGCTTGTTGAATGCGGTGTGATCCGCGATATCGATGCAGCAGGCAGGCGAAGGAAAGCGCAACGGGGTAGATCCCGCAGCGGGGCGCGGTCTCGGCCCGCAGCGCTATCACCCGCGTGATGGTTTCAATTGTGTTCGTGGTCGTTCAAGTCTGAACGGAAACAGCGCGCGCCGCGATAAAAGACGACTGGCTTTATGCTGTCGATTCAGCGTGAAACCATGGGCGAGTGGTACCGGGGACCGGACTTGAACCGGCAAGCCGTTAGGCGGCGGATTTTAAGTCCTGATGCACTGTATATACGAACAGTATATTGGCATGAGTCTCACGGTAAGACAAGGCGTTCGGTCGGTCATATGCTGTATATAAAAACAGTGCTGTAGAGTGCGTTGGCAGAAAAATGCACACCCTACCCGAGGTCTCGGCGCGCGTAAGGCCCTCGCGGGCCCATGCCGATATCTCAAACGGACCCAGGCGAGCGGCGCGGCGGGCCGTTCAAAAGGCTGAAACAGTTAAAATCCTGATACCCTGAACTCGCGTAACGGACGGTATGCGATTACTTGTGGCGATGGACTTGATAGCCGACCTTGACTCCTTAACCGTCGAGCGATTGAGTGGTCTTGGGCATCGAGCGCACGCACGCGAAACAGCCTTTGATCGGTTCGCTATGTTATGTACATACACGGAGCGAACGATTCCGCCGACTCCATATGCGGTCCAATTTTCGATCGAACTAACTCAAAACCCCAAGTTCAAGGTTCGCCGAAAGGCGCTGGAAGAAATAACGTCCCGACTTCGAGAGGGCAAGAGTGTGAGGCCCTACCTCTCGAAGCAGGCAGTGGTGCCTGCGCACAAGGATTATCTGCTGCTGTCATGGGGCGTCCATCACTTGCATTTAAACAGCATTGACACCGCAGGCAAGGATGGTTTCGTATCTCGCGAGCGCGGAAAATCCGAACTTTTGCTGCTGCGTCTGGATGGCGAAAAAGCCTACTTGATCGACATTGTGTCTCACGCCGAGCCCTATCTCTTTGAAAACCCGCGACTGCTGGAGATCGTTGATCGCAACTGGCCGGAATTGCACATAGCGCCAAACATGGTTACTGGAAACATCTTTACGCCGCAGCAGATCAAAGCGTTGCGTTCAAACGGTGCGAACTATGCGATTACGGTCAATGGTCGAACCATATTCCCTAAACCCGTGATGGCGGGCGGCGTCCCAATGGAAGTGCAGATGTGGTATCGAGTTCTGCGGGACGAGTTAACCGACGTAGAAACTGATGTGCGTCGCAGACTTTACGAGTTTTTCCCATACAAGGCGTCGCCCGCATTCAGCTGGCCCGCCATTCACGGAGTCCGGTTGGTCGGAATCGAAGGAGACTATTTCGTTCTTCAGGACCGCGCCACGCTGCGTATATGCCACGCACGGCGAGTAGGAGCGAAAGCCCAAGAAACCCTCAAATCTTAGAGCGCGGCGGAGCGGTGTGAGACAGACTGTACGGATAACCTGTCCGCGCTCTTAAGGTCGCTTGAATGCACTCCTGAGTCTATCTGCAATGTCGTCTGTGTCAGCGACGGATAGCTCAGGGACATCGCCCCATTCGGTTCCACCAACATCCAGCGTTCCGGCGACATGAAAGTGAACGTGGCTAATAGCTTGTCCGGCTGGTACGCCGTTGTTTTGCCATACCGCGATTCCCGGTCTCGCGTAGCACTCGTCGATTGCGTGGGCGGCGTCGCGCACTGCAATCATCAGCGCGCTCGCCTCTTCATTTGTCAAGTCCAAAACTGTACTGATGTGACGGACAGGAAGAATCAGCAAATGCGGATAGCCCCGCTGTTCCCGTGTCACCAAAGTCGCTGTAAGTGCCGTACGGGCCAGAATGGTAAAGGGGCGCTCTCCGCGAAGATAGGCGCAAAAAGCGCAGGTTCCATCATCGGGAAGGTCAATATTCGACATACGTTACGATGGTCGGAGGGAAGAAAGGAACGATTGCAGTTCTAGTCTATCAAGCTTCTCGTAGTCTCGGTCGCGCACGACTATTCTGAGTTCGTCGCATATCTTTTCTTTCCGTGACGCAAACATGAATGACAAAATAATAAAGCGGATTGAATCTTGTGCAGGTAACACGCTCGACAAGCGTGCCTGCCCTCCACCGATTACAGGAATTGAAACTGATTTGCCATTACCATGCGTGGAAATCGCGCCCCATAGTGACAACAGACTTTTCCAAACATCGTCAATGGAAGCACGAGCCTCATTGCTTTGATTCATTCGGCAATACGCCAAGAAGAAAATATTCCGTCCACCGTGTTTGACAACTGCCACCGACCCGATACCGTAAAGTTGAGTTTTGCCTTCCTTATCAATCTTACCTTCAATGGCTTTACCATGGAGAGCCGCAGATAGTTTTTCGTCCAAGTCACGCCGATCCCCGCCGAAGAGAACGTCAAGCGCTTGGCCTTGCAGACTTTCTTTCGCAATGATTGGCGTCTCGGTGTCAAACGTGTCACAAGTACCAACCACCAAATGTTCATTCTGCTTAAGGATATCACCCTTAATAATCCGAATACGCATATTTGGGGCGTTGTACGCAGCTTCGATGGGGCGTGGCCATGACAAGAAAAGTCCAACGACGAGACTGATCAAAATCACCGCGAGCAGCGTATGGATACCTTGAAAATACGTCCAGGCTGGAAAAAGAATATTCGTAAATTGCAATGTGGCAGATATAGCGCCGGCACAGGCAAAAAAATTGAGAAAGAAATGGCGCCAAAATCTCCACTTCATCATGTCATTCAAAATGTTCACGCTTAAATTCCATTTTTTTTATAGTGTTCATCGGGATAATAGTGAGGGCCCTTGTTGTTTCTCCCTGCATATCCGGAGGCATAATTATCCAAGGCGTATCGAATGATCTTCGGCTGATAGGAAACGGATAGCGTGTAATAGTCCTTGTCGAGGAAAGGCGTCGGTATAAACGCCGTATCGATGTTGCGATCCCCATCCAAGTTCGCGACAACGACGGGCAAATTTAATTCAATAATTACTTCGACCTCATGAGCCAAGAACGACATTCCGTCGCCGCCCTTCTTTTTCGCATGACTGCTGCCCAGCAAAACGATTTGTTTTGCATTCTTTAATCGCTCACGCAGATTTCTTTTGATAGTTTCTGGTTTGCTGGTATCGCGGGAAATGTAAAGATCGTGGGCGTCGTAGAAGTTGAATTCGAGATGTTCATTGTCCCGCCACGCCTCCATTAAACGGTAGTAGTGGATGTCTTCGCTCGCAAAGGCTACATAAGTCTTGTTTCGATAGCTCATATCCACCCCGGAATAATCGTCTCGACCATGATATGCGTTCGGCATATCCCTATTGCTGCTTGCCGTTTGTATTGTAACGAGAAAATTCAACTGGTGACGATTCCTGAACCTGCGACGCGACAAAAAAACAGTTGCACGGAACTCGCTGCGCAGATAATCACAGTCTCATATGCTGCAGAATCAGGTGCTTGTGTGCCGTATTCATGTAGTGTGGCGAGCCGATGGAGAAGCGACGAGTCACGATCTGCTCGGTGCATTTACGTTACAGCCGGTTGGCGGCTTAGCGTGCCGTTCGCGTGTGGTGATTCCCTCGCGCTTGACACTGGCGGTCGCAACGCGAAGGCGGTCGCCCTCTGCTTCTGCGCGGATCGTCAACCATTCGCGACGGCCTTCAGACGATAGACAGGCGTGGTCTGACGTTCTGCGGGGATTCCCATTTTTTACAGCATTTCGACCGTCGCCCCGGCGCGCGCGTCTGGCACATTCCACACGCGGAGTAAATAGCCGATATCAAATGGGATCAATGACCCAAACGCGCCAAGTTTCAGCCATATGTCACTGTTGAGCGAGCGTCGATTCATGGCCGGTAGTGCTCGTTTGCACGAACACCACGACGTTGACAATGGAGACTTCCGGCATCGGCACGGCGGCACGCTGATTCAACTGGTGCTATCGGCCATGAAGAGACTTTCGTCTGACGCATCGGTGAGACGTTCAGACGGCCGCTTCACTCTGCAAACCGTCATTCGATCGCCTTGTGCCCGCGTCGCAGTGTAGTAATCGTCGAGGCCGTGCATG
>NZ_JARUXJ010000001.1:1074043-1169974 GCF_031451465.1 Caballeronia sp. LZ003
CAACCTTGCTGACGATCTCAGTCAAGCCGCGAACAGGAATTTAAGTCACGCAGATCTTGGCGGCGAGCATCGGGGCAGTGCGCCGCTCGTGAATGTGAAACTCGCGAACGCCTCACTTTGCGATGTCGACTTCACTGCAGCAAAGCTCACATGTGCAGACCTGCGTGGCGCTGATTTGCGAGGCGCGATTCTCGTGCGAGCGGCGCTTGAAGGTGCGAATCTGAGCGGAGCATGTCTGCGCAGCGCGGACCTGTCCGAAGCTGACTTGCGCGGAGCTGACCTAAGCGGCGCGGACCTAGATGGCGCGCGTCTGCAGAACGCTAAGCTTCGGGGGGCGGACCTGGCAGGGGCGAATCTGCGCGGGGCCGGGATGACGGACATAGAGCGGTAGGAGAAATGCGCTCTTTAGCAATTGTGAAGGGCGATGAAGCTAAATAGGAACGAGTGATCACGTACAGCCGAAAATCCACACCGTTTGCATCTGAAGCGCGCCCACAAGCGCTTGCGTCAGAAACGCTGTGTTGCCAAAATCGGCCTTGCCTTGCAGTAGTGCGTTCGCCCGCGTCGGGACTGCGGCGCACGGTGAGGTATCTTGAAGCATGGTGATGGTCTTTAAGCCGCCCCCGGGCGGCTTTTTTTAACCATTGCAACGGAACGGCTTGCGCGATCGCTCACCAGTATGGATTTGGGAGAGGCGATGAACGATGAATTTGTTGCGAGCGCGGCGAGGTGCGCGCCCGTGGTAGGCGGAAACATGTGGCTGTGGTTAGGCAAGCACGATATCAACTGGTGGGTGGCGGTGGCGACGCTTGCCTACATCGGCGCGAGTTTCGTGTTCGCCTGGAGAAAAGACCGGCGTGACCAACGCGCGCGTGAACGCGAGTCGGCTCACGTCTGATTCGATTGAACAGCAATCAAGCCCCGTCTGTCGTCGGCAGTCGGGGCTTCGTCGTTTATGGAGGCTGTTGATGGCAAATTTAGCAAACGGCGTGCTTGCTGGCGTGGTCGGCACGGCCGCCGCCGCGATGTTGTACTGCATCGTCCCCCGATTTGAAGGTGTTGTGCATCGCGGTTATTTCGATCCCGTCGGTATTGCCACGAAGTGCAGCGGCGACACCCACGACGTCTTCGTAGGACGCCCGTACAGTGATGCCGAATGTTGGGTGTCGTTGAACGAGCAGCTTCTGGCGCACGCCGACGACGTGCTCAAGTGCACGCCAGTCTTGAGGGACCACCCGAACCAACTCGCCGCAGCCGTGAGCTTCGCTTACAACATTGGCGGCGAGGCCTATTGCAGCAGCGCGACCGCAAAGCGATTCAACACGCACGACTGGAGCGGTGCATGTCGAGCGATGAACGAGTCAGACGATGGACGCGCGCAGTGGGTGACCTCGCGCGGTAGGGTGCTCCCGGGGCTTGTAAAGCGGCGGGCCGAGGAGCGTGCGCTTTGTGAGCGAGGCCTATGAGGTATGCCCCGCACCTCGTCGCTTGTGCAATCGGCATGGCGCTCGGCGGCGCCTCGATGCACGTTTTCGACGGCAGCAAACTCGCCGAGGAGCAGACGGCTCATGCGCGGGACAACGGGGCGAACGCGCAAAAGCTCGCGTCCCTCTTGGAAGGCGCAGCGAAGGCCGGAATCGCCGCGATCGTGGCTCACAACGCGGCCGCCGCGCGTATCGCTGCGCTCGACGATCAATACCACCGTGAGAGGACATCCCATGACGCTGAAAATGCAAAAAATCGCGCCGCTGTTGCTGATGGTACTCGCCGGCTGCGCATCGCAATCGCCAACGCAGGAAATGAGCATACCTCGGATCCAAGCGCCGCCGCCGGCGGCATGGGCGATGGAACCCGTCGCTACGCCGAGTTATCACCAGCGGTTGGAAAAGATCTTTTCGGAATAGTCGACGATGCAGATAGCGATGCTCGCGCGAAGGCCGAATACCTTCAAGCGTATATCTGCGCGCTTCAAACGCGTGGAGTTGTATCAGGCCGTTGTTCCGATGAAAACGGCGAAGCTTCTAATATGGTGGAGCGAGACGGGGCGCAGTTAGGGCAGCGTTCACATTGATTTGCGGCTGAAATATGGTTGGGCCTCGCGAGTCGATTGAGCATAGGCGCTGCGCTCCCGCGTGCAGGACTCGCCTTGGTGCCGACATGTGCACGCTGATTTGCGTGCTTACTCGCACTGAAGCCTGAATGCATCTGCTCAATGCTAGCGATGCCGTCGAAATAGATCTCCGCTATCATTCGAGCAACGGCTTTCTTGCAACGTACTCGCTCATCTTCGTCGAGAAGATCCCATATCTGCACCATCGCATCGCTCAAATCGTGACTAGCCTCAAGCAACGCGATATAGAGCATTTTCGCGGCTTCGGTGTTTTTAATCATTCCTTTACCCAGAGTTGTGGCTTTTGGTTGCGTTTGCATTGTAGGCGTGGAAAAGACTTGTGAGTTCGCCAAAGTTTTTTGCACTAAAATGCACGCCGTAAATGGACTAACGGATGTTAAAGATCGAAGCTTTCGAAAGACCAACCAAGGAGCGGAGTAAGCGCATCTCCTTTGACATTAATCAACGAATGTCCGCGAGCGATAGTGCGTGGGATTTTCGTCTACGATGGGTGTCCTGTACGATAAGTCTTAGAGGGGGACGGCTTAGCGTCACATCGAAGCGCGCCAGCGGCACAACAAGGACAGCACCTCCATGTGGATTTCCCCCGCCGAGGATTTGAGGGCTCGCTATTCGAAGTGCATATCAATAAACTGAGTGGCCATCCCGACGTCCGGGCGATGACCGATGCCGTCCTCTAGGGCCTGCGCCGCCCCAGTCAGCGCAAGGATCGCACCTATTCGTCCAGCATGAAGCATTACGCCGAACTTGTATAAAGAGTGACTTTGGACCACCGCAACAGCGCCGACCGATAGTGCCGTGGCGCTCGAAGTTCCTGAAAACTTTGACGTGTAGTTACGGTCATTTCCCGGTAAGGCTTGCAGGTCTCCGTAGCCGGTGGTCGTTACACTCCAGTCGCCCCACGAATTGATCAGTGACGTGTGATGGCCATAGTTGGAGGAATACTCTCGCCTGCCCGTGCTGTGATCACAGGCCCCGGCAAGCAGGCCGCCGCAATCACCGTAGTCGTTGATGACGCCGGGTCGGCTCAGATCGAGCCCTCCGTTGCCTGCAGCAAGAATAACCGTGGCACCGAGCTGGTAAAGCGCGTAAATTTTGTCCCACCACGACTTGTTGTCGATCACCGGAATAAGCTTGCTATTCCACATAAACTGGATGTTCAAGCCGATCACGTCACCCTCCCGCGCATCGCTGACGAGGCGGTCAATGTCGGATATATCGTAGAAGTAGAAGCGGCAATCAAACGCGACACCGGTCACACCAAAACCGTTGGCGGTGGCTGCCACGCATCCAGTGGACGCGGTGCCATGATTGCAGTTGTCAGTCTCGGGACGGCTTGTGACGACCGTAATGTTGCGCAAATCCTCGTGGTTGCGGTACACACCGAAGTCGAGGTGACGGACTGTTGCGGCATAGCCGGTGGCCCCCGCTTTCCAGGCACTCCGGACATTCATTCCCATGCCGCCCTCCAGATAAGTCTGCTGGGAGGCGAAATCTGGCGTGGCGCTATTCGGAGCGAGCGGGGGACTTTCCGCTCTCGTCGCGGCACCATCTCTGGGCGGGGACTCTGGCGGTGCCATGCCGGCCGTGTTAGGTGTCACCGAGCAATAGATTACGTAATCTCGCGTCTCCAGCTCGAGAGCAAGCGGGATCAACTGGTCCTTGGGAATGGAGCCGGCGATTCGATAAAATTCTGCGAAATGCTCACGTCCACGCTTTTTCAGCGTGCCGGGCGAATAAACCGGCGAAAATGTTAGCGCACCCTTCGACCCGAGGAAAAGTGGCATCGCCGCGGCCGCCTCTCGCCTCAACTTGTTAAGGCCGCCGGGCTCGAACTTGACTTCGATGTAGTACTCCTCGATGTTATCGTAGAGTCGGTGGCCGCCCTTGAGGCTTTTTCTTCCAGGTTGGCGCGTGTCGATTGCGGACGGTATCAGGTTGCTTCCGGTGATGTCGATTTCTGCTGTTTCGAGTGCCGACACTGTGCCGTCAGGCAGGGTGCGAATTACCTTTGCCCTGTACTTTCCGATAGGCATATTCTCGAAATAAAGATCCTGGTCCGGAGGCATCGACTGGCGCGTTTCGACAACCACATTATCGCGAAAAACCTGCAAGTTATTGAGTTTGGTGCAGGTGGGACCGATATATCGAACCGATATGACACCGTCGAAATCGAAATTTCTAAATAGAATTAATTCGTTTCTCATGCTTCTTTTCCTCTTTGAGTAGAAAGGGCGGGTCGATTACTGATTGCGGAGAAGCCGAGACGACCAGCTATCTGGGTTATCGGAAAATGCCGCTCAACGGCGTTAGCATCATTTCGACGCACGGATTGAAGTCGAACACGCGTTTGTCGCAGCCCAATGAATGCTAGACATACGGATGCAGCCTATCTATCGGGCTATCTTTCCAGATTCCATAGCGATTTCGTCGGAGCCATTTAAATGAACGAGCGGTGCTTGCAACCGTGCGAATTTCGTACCGGTCTGATAGTGTAAGTGGATTGGCATGATCTAAAATGATATTCACTAGATGTGTGTTTGAACATGCTCAACTTCGGAAGCCCCTCGTTTGTTGAAAATTTTGGGTCGACCGCTGTTTAAGTAGAAAGTCCCCGTTCATCAACAACAAGAGGGTCTCGGCGGGGGTACGGCGTAAGAGACCGCATTGCTGTGGTTTTCTGGAGTTGCGCTAAAAATGAGGCGGCGCCTGACCGCGTTGATCCAGCAACATGCCACGAGTCAACACTTAATCGAAGATCGGATGCCTCAGTCGTTACAAGCGGGACGCACTGAGCATCGCTAATACGGCAGAGAGAAGCTTGTCACGCTTCTCGCAGTCGTGTTTTCGAAGCTCGCGTATCAAATGCTGTTCGTTCGGGTGAAGTTGAGATTCAAATTCTTCACCTGTCAACAAATAGCTGAGGTTAATTCCCGATATGCCAAGATTATAGAGATAGAGTAAATTCGGCTCGCGCGAGCCGTTTTCATAGTTGGATTGGGTCTTCTCTGTCACCCCGCCTCGCGCTGCAAATTTCCGCTGAGACTCACCTAGTTCGATGCGGACGCGACGCAGTCGAATCCTAAATGCTTCTATTTTGCTTCGCATCCATACCCCCAAGCATTCTCACTTAAAGTCAAGGGCAGAAGCGATTTCCAATGCGCCCACGCTGCGCTTTCTCCTTAGCGAAGGAAATATTTGGAGAGGTGTTGAAGGCGCCATCTACGGCATCTGACCGCCGAACCACGGCGAGCGTGAAACCGTTATGGAATTCTTCATAAATCGGCGCATTCTCAAACTTAGATCGCTATCTGCCCTGTCGGTGTTGCTTCGTAGGTTAACTGCTTTAAGCAGTTCCATCGGTATCGGTCGATCCAGTTTGTGTGCGCTTAACCGCCGAATGTTCCGAGATAGAGGTAACGCTCGCTACATTTCGCGCACCTCTCGCGATCTTGTCGTCAGCGAAACTACGCTAACGACTTTGGCGGGTGCCATCCTCTCGTGTGGACAGTCTGTGGGCGCGCCGTTATTCGCATGATCACAGCAGGCGCCGTGCTTGCTGAAGGTCGTCGTACGTGTCGACGCCAAGTGGGTTAGTCTCGATTACTGCTAAACCAATGTGCATCCCCGCCTCGATGGCGCGCAGTTGCTCGAGTCGCTCACGCTGCTCCAGCTGCCCCATGGGAAGACTGCAAAATCTTTTGAGAGTGTCCCGCCGATAGCCGTATAGGCCAACATGATGCAGTCCCGGACCCTCTCCCCAAGGAATCGGGCTACGGCTGAAGTAAATGCAACGACCGATGATCGGAAAAGCGTATTGATTGTCGGCGCATGCTCCTAAAAGCGTTCCTTCGCGAAATACTGCGCTTACTTTGACGATTGATTCAGATGTCGACTCCTTAGCATCCTTAATAACGGTGGCCAGGGTTGTTATCTCGACTTTCGGATCTTCGAATGGCACCATCAAAGAACGCAGCGCGCACGGCTCTACGGTGGGCATATCTCCTTGCAGATTTACCACTTTTCGATAGTATCCTGTTGGATCGAACTCCTTAAGCGCGGCGTAGGCTCGATCAGATCCACTTGGCAAAGCTGGGTCTGTAAGGATTGCAGTGCCCCCGGCGGAACGAATGGCTTGCGCAATTAGCTCGTCCGCGCACGCGACAATCACAGGGCCCAAATTAGCTTCGATCGCCCGGCGCCATACGTGGACGATCATCGGAGAGCCATTGATGTCTGAAAGAGCTTTGTTTGGTAAACGGGTAGATGCTAAACGCGAGGGAATGACGGTAATTGTTGTCATGATACGGACCAAAAGATATTTTCCGACAGTTATATATCAACGATTGCTAGCTACTGCGGCTACGCGCGACGGTGATGGCGCTAAACGTCGTCCATCGCAATAATCTTCTTATTAGCTGGGTCTTGATCAGCAATTTGAAAAACTCGATTGATCTCGGCAAACGGATAAGTTTTCGTTAAGTAACCGTGATGGGGCGTCCACCTGTCGCGCAAAAGATTCGCGGCAGCACGCATGGATTCCCCGTTGCCGTTCAAGTGGCAAAAACGAAGCATGGGCTGCTTCCAAGGTAGGCGGTCGGGCAGTCGCGGCGCGTCAGCGTGATAACGGCTGAGCACGATTATCTGCGAATCTTTGTCGAGTAGGGAGCATGCGCTATTGAATCCACTAGATGCGCCGCTCGCTTCGAATATCATGTCCCATGATTCATGCCTGCTTTGAGCTAATGTATTGATCCGCGCTGGATAGAGACTTCGTAAGTTATCAACTTTCTCAGCCACATGATCGTGTAATGTAAGGTCGGCATCAGTTTGCTCCATTAGCGCGAATGTAAGCATCGTACCAATGTTTCCTGCACCGAGCACAAGCACTCGTCGGTCTGTAAATGGATTCGCTGTAAGTGACAAGGCATTTAACGCTACGGATAGCGGTTCTACAAGCGCGCCCATATACTCTGAGTGCAGGAAGGGTAGCTTCGTCAGTTGGCTATAGTGAATGTCAATCAGCTGTGCATAGCCACGATTTGTGTAAGGCGTGCTTCCAGAATGCTCGCACAAATGCCCTTGGCTTCGAGCGCAGAAGCGGCAATGGCCACATCTGTAGTTTGGGTCGATGCTGACGGTGTCACCGATCAAAACCGTATTAACGTTGGACCCCTTCGCGCATACCGTTCCATAGTGCTCGTGGCCAAGGGATATCGGATACCCTTCGCAACGATGCCCGAGGTAGAAGGACATGTCAGTGCCGCATACGCCGCAGTGCGATATCTTAACGCGGACGAAATCAGCTTGGGGCTCGTCGGGTAAAGTAATCGTCTCCAAAACAAATTCTCGCGGCCGGACCAGATGTGCGATTTGATTTTTGTTCATCTCAACGTTGCCTCGCTGCTGTAATCACCGTTGGCAAAACTTTCTGAGCCTTTTGTAAGGCTCTTTCAATATCCTCCATCGAGTGCGCAGCCGAGACATACCACAAGCCTTCGGGCGTTATGCGCACGCCCTCCTGTTGTAGCGCCGCGTGCCACCGTCTCAACGTTGCTTCAGATAAATTGTGCGTGGCGCTTATGTGGTCCTTTGGCTGATCGACATGCGTGCGGAATGTTGTTGTGACCGCTCCGGGGCTACTTCGGACTTGCATGGCGCCGCCATACATCGTAGCCATTGAGCTTAGGCCAGTCGCCAGTACATTGCTAAGCTCGTGGACGATTGATAAGTAGCGAGCGGATACATCGCTAAGAGTTCGAAGGTGTGCAAGGGCCGCTGAGATAGCAATTGGTGAAGCATTGGATGTTCCACTGTGGATACATTTGCCTAACGCAAATGAACTCATCAACGTTTCCGCGGCAGATACGCAGGCCAAGCTAGCACCGCCCGACATCGCTTTGCCGAACACAGAGATATCAGGTCGCACTCCGAAATAAGACTGAGCACCCCCAATATGAGTCCGAAAGCCGGTCTGCACTTCGTCGAATATCAACAGGATCCCGTGTCTTCGGCAAAGTTCTCTCATGCCTTGTAAGAATCCGGGTAACGGAAGGATGTTGCTACAGTAACCATTGAACATGATTGGCTCCGTAATGACTGCCGCTATGCGTGCGCCCCTTTCGTTAATTGTCGCCTCTAAGCTTCTCAAATCATTCCATTGAAGACAAGAAATGTTCTCGCGGTCACATAAAGGCTGTCCCTCTGACAATGCCAGGGGTTTCGAAGCGATTCCTTCGGTATCCATACCTTTAAATCCCCAACTGATATTGTCATACCAGCCGTGGTAATGACCGGCAAAGCGTATAACTTCGGTCCTTCCGGTCGCTGCACGGGCGAGTCGAAGAGCCGCATGGACGGCCTCTGATCCAGAATTGCAGAAGCGACTTTGTACTGCGCCCGGAACCAATTCGCTAATAAGCTCAGCAAGTTCGATCTCAGCGAGTGTCTGGCCAGCAAACAGTTGCCCTTTTCGCGCCTGTCGTTCGATCGCTGCGACTACTGGTTCACACGAATGTCCAAGAATGAGGGGGCCACGGCCAAGCACGAAATCAATGTATTGATTACCGTCGACATCCCAAATGTAAGCGCCTTTTCCGTACGAATAGAATAGTGGAAACGGATGCCAATTCGCGCGATTGTTGCTTGAAACCCCGCCCGGTATAGATTTGCATGCACGTCGAAACAGTTGATGAGAGACCTCTAAAGTAAGTGACATATTGTTCTTCCTTCCCAGTTCGTTGACGGCAGATCAGGTTCAATACAACAAAGAGCGAAAGTTGAGAACACGATGCAGCGTTATTAAGTTCGTGTATTGCCCATCTTTGGCTTCGGTGTCGCCAGACCTAGCTGCGATCAAGAGATCGTCGTTGTCAAAGATAAAGGAGGGATAATTTCTCGCCTCGCGTTCAGTGTTTCCCTGAGAGATCATCCCTGCAAACATCCAATCGACGCAGTTGCGAGAAAAGTACAAACCGAGCTTGTTTCTTTGGTTGCTTGGTAAGTTGTGGCGTCCCTCTGGTAATGCTGAAATTTTGCACATCGAATCATCGACTACGCTACATGCCAACCAATACATTGCAGATTGAGCGTCATAAGAAATGTAAAATTTTAGACTTCCTCCTGGCATCGGTAGATGAACGAGTTTACGGCCGGAAGGTGTTGACACCGGCTCGATGCAGATGCTTCCGTCATGCTTTTCTACGGCTCGAACAACCGCGGCATATCCGTGTCCATTGGTATTCGCACGAAGGAAAAGGTGAAGAGTGGATTGAGTTGAGTCGTGCCAGATGTGCCTTGCGTCGCTAATTCGCACGACATTCCCTTCTAGCCAGCCTGGCGGAGAGGCAACCCGTCCGCATTCGAGCATCGCAGGTTCTCGGGTGCCGCAGGGATAGAACGGAACACCGAAGAAATCCCCGCAATCACTTGGGCAAAGATCGGCATAGGATGGACCGTTAGAAAACGTCCACGATTCTGGGTTGAGCAGGTTGGAGCTAGCATTCCCTCTCAAGACGACAGGAGTGAGTCCGGCCACATTCCAGCCTTTGATGTCGAGTCGGGATCGTTTATCCATGCAGATGTAAACTTTGGAGCCTTCTAACACGTATCCTGTCGCTGAGCCGTGCCAAAGCTCGTCGCTTGTAAGGGCATGTGGAACCGACCATGTTTCATCATCGTCATCCGATCGAATAATAAAAAGGTCACCGGCATTACCGAGTATGTATATTTGTGTGCCAATAGCGAACGGCCGCGCGTGCCAAAACGGGAAGGTCTGCTGCGTTTTCCAAGATTCCCCTCTATCGTCGGACACCATCACTATTCCAATCGCTTCCTTACTAGTCTTTTTCGAGACATGCGGAACGTTTGAAATACCGGGGCCGCCGACATCGAAAGTCACGATCAGTCTTCCGGTCGATGTTTTAATGAGAGCAGGTGTATAGCACCATATCTGTTGAGGGTTAGGCGATGAAAATATCGTCGACTCCGTTGCGATAGTCTTTTGGTTAGCCACTTAATAATCCAAGGTGATTGTTCAACGCAGTGCTCACGTTTCGCGGCGCGTATTCAAAAAATGCTTCTCAGTCGCGCCGATGGTCATCGCTTTGAAAGTGAATGCACATCGCGGTGGCGTTCAATTGAGAACTGAAGACGCAAGGAACCATACACCTAGCGTCGTCGTGGTTAAGAGACTAGCAGGCGTTACCTAATGTTATTAAGAGAACTCGTAACGCGCGAGGGGGAAATGATTAATGTGCCGCACGCTTGTCACCAAAGGAAGCTCAGCCTGCCGCGGGCAGTCGTCGAATAGGTGTTTATCTATTTTGCGGGTCTAGATTTTTGGTAGGTAATGCCCATACCGCACATTTGAGCGCAACCAGCAGGGCGTCAGTCCAATGGAGCGAAGACGACAATCGTCCACATTGCCTTGTATCAGCTCTATGACGCCGCGACGAACCCTCGAACACAAATCGAGATGAGATGAACTTTGGTCTATTCGACGTGAGCGGAAGTCAGGAGGCACGCTGCGCTACGATCAAGTTTTTTGTGGCGGCGACCCCGTTTTGCAATCCTGACTGAATGAATTGCCACACGGCGTGTCGGTAAGACTGACGCCACTAATTACGCCAGTCCTTCTGCTTGTTGTCAGCGGGTTGTGGCGTGACCGAGATTACTGTCGCCTTTGTGACTTCGCCTCGCAGCATAAGGGCATTGATGCTCAAAAAGACAGGCTGTCGTCCCCATTCAGCCTCTTGCAGCTGCTGAACCTGCGTTCGATCCAAGCTGCTGTCCTGGAATGTGGCGAGAAATTCCATCTCATCTTGAAGCCGTCGCACCCTAAGCTTTACGAGCTCGGGATTTCTCAAGTCGGTAGCAAGGATATGGTACGTACCATTCAGTTGTGCTTCGTCGGCAGCAACACGTTTCGGCATAGCCACGACTTTGACGGTATCGTGGTCAAGCGACACCCCATTTACCGAAAGCGTTTTTGCGTCGCCGACACCGCGTAAGATGTCGTTTCTGACTTCATCGAAATCGTGTTTCACAGCAACAAGTTCTTTGTTCTGCTTCAGTGCCTTCGCTAAAATTTCCAGGCGCTGCGTTTCCTGCTGGCTTAATGCAACAGCCTGCTGCGCAGCGACAGACACCTTTTTGTCTTCGCTCCGATGCTTGAGGAAGGCCTTGAACGCGACCGTTGCTCCTGCTACCGCAGCGACCGAGATGACAGCAATCACGAGATGTTCTGGAGTCATTTTTGCGACGAGGTCATGTGAAAGTACTTCCCCAAACTTTCCCAAATCGATGGTGATTAAGGAGCTTCCCTTTTCTACCTTCGCTTTGAGACGAATCTCGTCCTTTTCCGCTAGGCTTAACGAACGAGCCGATAGCCCTCCACGCGCCAAGCGCGCGTAAGCTCTATTGACGGCCGCTTGCATTTCCACAATTGCCGCAGCTATGTCAGGGGTGATTGTACTGTCATAGCCTGCACCATCTAGTCGAATTTCGACCTTGGGCCATCCATCGAACGAAAGGTCAAGTGGACTATTGCCTAGTTCTTCCTCGACAGCCTGTCGTAGCAGGCTGAACGCTTCTTCGTCATTTCTAATAGTGATTTTCTTGTAACCGTCCATGCAGAGGCGTCTCCGGCGCAGTGCAAGGTCTTTTCCTGAACGGCAGAAAAATGCACACAGTTTTAACTGAATTCAGGTACCGTGTTTGCCGAAGTCCTTGCTACATATCTGGTGCCGGGGACCGGACTCGAACCGGCAAGCCGTTAGGCGGCGGATTTTAAGTCCGCTATGTTTACCAATTTCATCACCCCGGCAGAGGGCGGACGCGAATTCTACCACTGCCATGCAGCGCGCCAAAACAACGCGACGACAGCAAGTGAATGGCCCGCGCTCCGAGCGCATATCGACGAGAAAACATGACCCTCATCGGCCTCATCTCCGACACGCACAATCTCGTTCGCCCCGAAGCGCTCGAGGCCCTGCGCGGCTCTGCACACATCATCCACGCCGGCGACATCTGCAAGCGCGAAGTGCTCGATACGCTGGCGCAACTGGCTGCGCTGACCGTCGTGCGCGGCAATAACGATATCGGCGACGATGTCGCGATGCTGCCCGAGCACGCGCGCATCGACTTGGCGGGCGCGACAATCCATGTCGTGCACGATATTGCCGATGTGCCGAAAGCACTCGATGGCGTTCATGTCGTCGTGACCGGGCATTCGCACAAGCCGCTCGTCGAGAAGCGCAATGGCGTGCTGTTCGTGAATCCAGGTAGCGCGGGGCCGCGCAGGTTCAAGTTGCCGATCACGGTCGGTCTGCTCGAAATCGGCGAGACGGGTGACTCTGAGGACACGGACATAAAGGCGCGCATCGTTACGCTCATCGAATAAAAAAAGCCGGCGCTCTTGCACGCGCCGGCTTTTGTTCTAACGACTCAACCTCGATGCTCAAGCCCGAACGGTATTCTCGGGAAACGAGCCATCCATCTCTGCTGCCTCGCGATGACCGCGCAGAATCGCATGCGCTTCCGAATGCGATGCCACCGCAGGCGGCGAGCCCTTCAGCGGCTTTTTGGCCGTCTCGCGCAGCGCGAGCACCGAAACGATGCCGATGATCGACGCGCCCATCAGATAGTACGCGGGCATCATCAGATTGCCGGTCTTGTCGACGAGCCACGCCGTCACGAGCGGCGTCGTGCCGCCGAACAGCGACACCGACACGTTGAAGCCGATGGCGAGCGCGCCATAACGAATCTTCGTCGGGAACAGCGCCGGCAGCGACGACGGCATCACGCCCGTGAAACACGACAGAAGCGCACCGAGAATCATCATGCCCGCGAAGATCGAAGGCACGGTGCCGAGGCGGATCAGCGAGAGCGCCGGGATCGACAGCAGCAATAAGCCGACGCAACCCGCGAGCATCACCGGTTTGCGGCCGATCGTATCCGACAGACGGCCCGCGAACAGCGTGAGCGGCATCATCAGCACCATCACGACGAGCACGATGAAAAGGCCATGCGTCTCGTTGAACTTGAGCGTCGCCGAGAGATAGCTCGGCAGATACGACAGCGCCATGTAGTCGGTCACGTTGAAAATGAGCACGAGGCCCACGCACTGCAAGAGCGGCTTCCATTGCTGCACGAGCGTTTCGCGAAACTGCTGCTTGGTCGTTTCGTGCGACACGGCTTCGGCCTTTTCCGCCTCGCGCTGGAACGCGGGCGTCTCTTCGAGCTTCATCCGAATATACAAGCCGATCAGCCCGAGCGGACCCGCGATCATGAATGGAATGCGCCAGCCCCAGCTGAGGAGCGCCTGTTCGGACAACGCGGCAGTCAACACCGCGACCACGCCTGCGCCGAGCACATAGCCCACGAGCGTGCCGAGTTCCAGGAAGCTCGACATGAAGCCGCGCTTTTTGTCCGGCGAGAATTCGGCGATGAACGTCGCCGCGCCGCCGTATTCCCCGCCCGTCGAAAAGCCTTGCAACAAACGCGCGGCGAGCAGCAGCACCGGCGCCATCACGCCGATGCTCGCGTAGCTCGGAATGAGACCGATACAGAAGGTGCCGACGGCCATCATGATCATGGTCATCGCGAGCACGCGCTTGCGGCCGATGCGGTCGCCGAGCGGACCGAACACCATGCCGCCGATCGGGCGCACGAGAAACGCGGCCGCGAACGTGCCGAAGGTGGCCAGCAACTGCGCGGCCGGACTGCTCGACGGAAAGAAAACCTTGCCGAGCGTCACGGCGATGTAGCTGTACACGCCGAAGTCGAACCATTCCATCGCGTTACCGATAGCCATGGCGCCGACCGCGCGTTTGAGAAGCGATTGATCGACGATGGTGATGTCGTCGAGCGTCATATCGGACGCCTGGTTCGATGCGCCTCGTTTGCGCCAGAGGCCGTCATGTGAAGCATTCATAGTGCGAGAGACTCCGTGTTCAACCCCGCGCGCGCGATGCCAGCGCCGGGTGCGCCGCTCCGAGGGCGGCGACTACTGCCGATATCGGCCGGAATAGTGCAGTTTCGCGACGGCGCCGCATGCGTACTTTCAGCCAATGGCCGAAATCGATGGCTCCGCGCAGCCCTGAATGAAGTCAGTGCTGAAAAGTGCTTAGCAAATGCGGTGCCGGTGTCTCGCGGAAGAAGTCGCGAAATTGCACTCGGGTAAGAGCAAAACGAATTTGACGTGCGGACGGCGAACTCAGTGAGTGCCGCGGGTGGGCCGCGACGTCGGCGAAAACCAAGGCTTGAAACGAAAAAGGCCGGCGCGACGTTTTGATGTCGCTCGAAAACCGACAAGCCTCTTTGTATGAAACTGTCACTGCCGCGTTCGGATTCAGGCTTTAAGCTCGAACTGATCGCGCGAATGATGGTGAATTGCTGTTGATAACGAGTAAGATGATAACACGATGACAGACGAAGCGCAAACCAGCCTGTCCGGGCGCTCTCTTGAAAACGCGCAATCCCTTGCTGGGCTTAGGATTACGCTTAATCGAATTTGTCCTTAAGCGCTTGCTGAAAAGGACGAGCGCGCAACAAAAAACCGGCCACTCGGACCGGTTTCTTTGAAAGCCAGTTAGGCTTAAGTTCAGCTTTGCGGCGGCACATATCCCGTCGCGGTGTCGGCGCCTTCGCCGAAGAAGTACTTCTCCGTTTGCTTGAGCAAGTACTGGCGCGCGCGCGGGTCGGCCATATTGAGCCGGTTTTCGTTGATCAGCATGGTTTGCTGCTTGAGCCAGCCCTGCCACGCTTCCTTCGACACCGTTTCATAGATGCGCTTGCCGAGTTCGCCCGGCAGCGGCGGAAAGTCGAGTCCTTCGGCTTCCTTGCCGAGCTTCGCACATTGGATCATTCGGGCCATCGTCTGTTTCTCCTATTGAGTAGCGGAGCGCGTGCGTTCGTGCGCACGGCGCGTGCAATGTCGGTTCAAAGCTGTTTCATCAGGACGAGCGATTTGCGCTGCCAGTTGTAGAGTCGCCGGCGGTCTTCCGGCAGGTCGTCCACCGTGACCTTCACGAAACCGCGCTTGAGGAACCAGTGTTCGGTGCGCGTCGTCAGCACGAAAATGCGCGTGAGACCGCGAGCGCGCGCGCGTTGTTCGATGCGCTTGAGCAGGCGCTCGCCATCGCCGGAACCTTGCGCTTCGGGCGCGACGGTCAGACACGCCATCTCGCCGATGCGCTCCTGTGTGTACGGATAAAGCGCCGCGCAGCCGAAGAGCACGCCATCGTGCTCGATGACCGAGAAGTGGTCGATGTCGCGTTCGATCTGATGCCGTCCGCGCCGCACGAGCGTGCCGTCGGATTCGAGCGGCTCGATCAGCGTGAGAATGCCGCCGACGTCGTCCGGCGTCGCTTCGCGCAGACTTTCGAGATTCTCGTAGGAGATCATCGTGCCGACGCCGTCGTGCAGGAAGAGTTCGAGCAGCACGCTGCCGTCGAGCTTGTACGGAATGATGTGCGCGCGCGCCACGCCGCCGCGGCAGGCGCGAATGGCGTGCTTGAGATAAAACGCGGTATCGCCCTGAAGCTCGCCGCTTTCGTGAAGCCGGTAAGCGTCGTCGAGCGACATTTCCCGCACGAGTTCGTTTTCCTGATCTTCGAGGCCGGGAATCTCGGTCACGAAGATGATCTTGTCGGCGCGCAAGGCGATGGCCGCGGCGGACGCGACGTCTTCCATCGACAGATTGAACGCTTCGCCAGTTGGCGAAAAACCGAGCGACGACAAGAGCACGAGCTTGTTGCTCGCAAGCGACTGGCGGATGGAATCGCCGTCGATCTTGCGCACGACGCCCGTGTGCTGGAAGTCGACGCCATCCAGAATGCCGACCGGCCGCGCCGTCACGAAGTTGCCCGACACCACGCTGATGTGCGCGTGAGCCATCGGCGTGTTCGGCAAGCCCTGGCTGATGGCGGCTTCGATATCGAGGCGCACTTCGCCGGCGGCTTCCTTCGCGGATTCGAGCGCGCGCGCGTCGGTAATGCGCAGCCCGTGCGAGAACGACGATTCGACGCCGTGCAGACTCAGTTGCTCGTCGAGTTGCGGACGCGAGCCGTGCACCAATACGACGTGGATGCCCATGGCGTGCAACAGTCCGACGTCCTGGACGAGTGCGTTCAGGCGGCCTTCCTGCACCAGTTCCCCGCCAAACGCGACCACGAAGGTTTTGTTTCGGAACGCGTGAATATAGGGCGCAACGGAACGCATCCAGTCGACGAACTGGGCGTGGGGATTCGGCGCTTCGGCTTCGACTGCGGCCGGCTGCGACGGGATGGCGAGGTCGGTAGGGGAATTCATGCCGGGATTATAATGCGATGCTATGCCGAATGTTTCCAGACGCCCCACCCAAGGCGGCAAGCCGCCATCCGCCGACAAGTCGCTCGATACCCAAGAGCAGTTGAAGAAACTGCGCGAAAGCTTGCTGCGCGACGCGCAGACAGGCGAGGACGAGGCTGCCGGTCTCAGCAAGAAGGAACTGGCCGCGCGGCGATTTGCGGGCGGCGGCGCGGTTGAGGGCGCGGTTGGGACTTCGGGTTCGCACGGGCGGAATGCGAAGTCGCCGACGCCGGTGGCTTCGCAGCCTCGGCGCGGCGCGCAGCAAGCGGCCGGAGGGGCTGCCGCCAAGTCGCAAAAGCCGAAGCCGCAGTCTCCGGTCACGCAGGAGTCGCGAGGAGTCGCACCGCAAAGTCGCGTGGAGCGCAAAGCGCCGCAGGAACCGTCGTCGCGAAAGCTGGATGCATCGGCTGATCGGAACACGTCGCTCGCGCGCCCGGCAAGCGCACGCGATATCGCCAAACCTTCCTCTTCGCGCGATGCAAGTAGTTCGCACGATGCTCGCGGCGAACAGCGCAGCACGCAGGCGCGCCAAACGACTTCTGCTTCAACCGCGCGGCCGGTCGAGGCACAAGGCACCCGACCTTCAAAAAACGATTCTCGCGCGGAGACTACGCGTGCCGAACACAGCGCGCGCGACGAACGGCACAAGGCCGAGGCGCGGCAAGTCGATCGAAGCGCACGACCGGACGACCGATCCCATCGAGAGCAGGCCGCAGCGCAAACGCACTCGAGTGCGCGCAACGCGCAAGCCGGGCAGGTTCGCCACGTAAGCGACGAGCGTTCACCACGTGAAGCGCGCGCGGCGCGAGCCAGCGAACCACGCGCCAAGCAACAAGGCGAAGTCTCCGCAGTTCAGCCCGCGAGGCAACACAACGTACGCCCACCGCGCCGCGAGGGGCGCGCCGTCACCCCCAACCCCATCCCGCCGATCACCTTTCCCGAGGCACTTCCCGTCTCCGCCCGTCGCGAGGAGATCGCGCGCGCGATCGAAGGGAATCAGGTCGTGATCGTGAGCGGCGAAACCGGCTCCGGCAAAACCACGCAGCTCCCCAAGATCTGCCTCGCGCTCGGACGCGGTCTCGGCGCGGGCGGCAGCGGTCTCATCGGTCATACGCAGCCGCGCCGGATCGCGGCATCGGCGACGGGGCGGCGTATCGCCGAGGAACTCGCAACGCCTTTCGGCGAAGTGGTGGGCTACAAGGTGCGCTTCACCGACAACCTCGCGCCGGGCGCATCGGTCAAGCTCATGACCGACGGCATTCTGCTCGCGGAAACGCAAACCGACCCGCTGCTGAGCGCGTACGACACGATCATCATCGACGAGGCGCACGAACGCAGCCTGAACATCGACTTCCTGCTCGGCTATCTCAAGGAAATCCTGCCGAAGCGCCCGGACCTCAAGCTGATTGTCACGTCCGCGACCATCGACGCGCAACGCTTCGCGCGCCACTTCGGCAGCGACGAAAAGCCCGCGCCCGTGATCGAGGTCAGCGGGCGGCTGTATCCGGTCGAGGTGCGCTACCGGCCGGTGGAGGAAGACAGCGCCGCCGTCAAATCGGCGCAAGGCACGCTGCAAAAGCGCAACGACCGCAAGGCGGACCGCGATTTGATGGAAGCCATCGTCGATGCCGTCGATGAACTCTGCCGCGTCGGTCCTGGCGACGTGCTCGTGTTCCTGCCCGGCGAGCGCGAAATTCGCGACGCCGCCGAGGCGCTGCGTAAGCACCATCCGCCGCATACGGAAATCCTGCCGCTGTTCGCGCGCCTCTCCGCTGCCGAACAGGAGCGCGTGTTCAAGGCGTCGAACGCGCGGCGTATCGTGCTCGCGACCAATGTCGCGGAAACGTCGCTGACGGTGCCGGGCATTCGCTATGTCGTCGATACCGGCATGGCGCGCGTGAAGCGCTATTCGTATCGCAACAAGGTCGAGCAGTTGCAGATCGAGTCGATCTCGCAGGCCGCCGCCAATCAGCGCGCGGGCCGGTGCGGGCGCGTTGCGGACGGCGTCTGCATTCGTCTCTACGACGAAGCCGACTTTCAGTCGCGCGTGCGCTTCACCGATCCCGAGATCCTGCGCTCGTCGCTCGCGGCGGTGATCCTGCGCATGAAGTCGCTGCATCTGACGGCGATCGAAACCTTTCCGTTCATCGAGCCGCCGCCGGGTCGCGCGATCGCCGACGGTTACCAGTTGCTGAACGAACTCGGCGCCGTCGACGACGACAATGCGCTCACGCCGCTCGGCCGCGAACTCGCGCGGCTGCCGCTCGATCCGCGCGTGGGCCGCATGATTCTCGCCGCCCGCGATCATCACGCGTTGACGGAAGTGCTGATCATCGCGTCGGCGTTGTCGGTGCAGGACCCGCGCGATCGTCCGATCGAAGCGCAGGAGCAGGCGGATCAGGCGCATCGGCAGTTCGTCGACGAGCGCTCCGAGTTCCTGCAATGGACGCGCATCTGGAAGTGGTTCGACGAAGCCATTGCGCACAAGAAGTCGAATCGACAGTTGACCGATGCGTGCCGCGCCAACTTTCTCTCGCATCTGAGATTGCGCGAATGGCGCGACGTGCATTCGCAACTTCTCACGGTCGTGCGCGAACATGGCTGGCGTCTGAACGAATCCGACGCGACGTTCGAGCAAGTGCATCTTTCGCTTCTCACGGGGCTGCTAGGCAACATCGGCATGAAGGCCGACGACGAGCCGCATTATCTCGGCGCACGCGGCATCAAGTTCCATTTGTGGCCGGGTTCCGCGCTGCTGAAGAAAGCGGGCCGCTGGGTGATGGCGGGCGAACTCGTCGAGACGAGCCGGCTGTACGCGCGGACCATCGCGAAGATCGAGCCGGAATGGCTGGAAACGGTCGGGCCGCATCTGTTGCGCAAGTCGCTTTCCGAGGCGCATTGGGAGAAGAAGGCCGCGCAAGTGGTCGCGTATGAACGCGCGACGCTCTACGGTCTCACGGTCTACGGGCGGCGGCGCGTGAGTTACGGCCAGCAGGACCCGAAGTACGCGCGCGAGTTGTTCATTCGCGGCGCGCTGGTGGAAGGCGAGTTCGACACGCGTCTGCCGTTCTTCGCGCACAACCGCAAGCTGGTCGCGGACATCGAGCAACTGGAACACAAGTCGCGCCGTCAGGACGTGCTCGTGGACGACGAACTCATCCACGGCTTCTACGATTCGCTCGTGCCCGAAGGCATCTGGACCGGCGCGGCGTTCGAACGCTGGTATCGCGACGAGCAGCGCAAGGAGGGCGGCAAACAACTGCTGTTCCTTTCGCGCGACGACCTGATGCGTCACGAGGCCGCCGGCGTCACCACCGACCTGTTCCCGAAGCGCATGACGATGTCGGGCATCGAAATGACGCTCGCGTATCACTTCGAGCCGGGCGCGCCGCGCGACGGCGTGACGCTCACGGTGCCGCTTTATGGCCTGAATCAGATCGATGCGCGCCGCGTCGAATGGCTCGTGCCCGGCATGCTCAAGGAAAAGACGCAACTGCTCCTGAAGTCGCTGCCGCAAAAGCTGCGCCGGCATGTCGTGCCCTTGCCGGATTACGCGGCGGGCTTTGTCGAGCGCAACGCGGGGCCGAGGTTCGGCGCGGGCGCCTTGGTCGATGCGCTCATCGCCGATATTCGGGAGCAGACGCAAGTCGCCGTGAAGAGCGCGGATTTCAAGCTCGAAACGCTGCCTGCGCATCTCTTCATGAACTTCAAGGTGATCGACGAGCACGGCCGCCAGCTCGCCATGGGCCGCAATCTCGCGCAATTGCGAGCGGAACTCGGCGGTCAGGCGCAGCAGCATTTCCAGAAGCTGACGGCAAGCGCGGCTTTCGATGCACTTTCCGCCGATTCGCCAAACGCGCCGCAGACGCAGGCCGCGAGCGCGTCCACCGGCACCGCGCTCTATGAAAACCTCACGACGTGGAATTTCGGCAAGCTGCCCGAGCTGCTGGAAATTCGACGTCGCGGGCAGACGCTGTTCGGCTATCCGGCGCTCGTCGATCGCGGCGCGCATTGCGACGTCGAAGTGTTCGATTCGCCGGAGGAGGCGGCGCGGATTCATCGCGCGGGCTTGCGGCGGCTCTTCTGGCTGCAATTGCGCGAGCCGATCCGCTATCTGGAAAAGAATCTGCCGGGGCTGCGCGAAATGTCGATGCAGTTCATGGCGCTCGGCACCGCCGACGAGTTGCGCGATCAGATCGTCGATACGGCGCTGGATCGCGCATGTTTGCAAGACCCGCTACCCGACGACGACGTGAGCTTCCACGCTCGCCGCGATGCCGCGAAAGGCCGGCTCACGCTGCTCGCGCAGGAGATCGCGCGGCTGGTCGGCGCGATCCTCGGCGAATACGCGGCGCTTCTAAGGAAGCTCGCGCAGGCGAAGCCGTTCGCCCAGGCTTACGCCGATATCCAGTCGCAGTTGAACGCGCTCATCGGCAAGCGCTTCGTGATCGACACGCCTTACGCGCAACTCGCGCATTTTCCGCGTTATTTGAAGGGCATCGGGCTGCGAATCGACAAGCTGAAGGCCGATCCGGCTCGCGATGCGCGTATTTCCACGGATCTGCATCCGCTCGTGCAGCAATATCAGCGCGCGCTCGCACAACGCGGCGGCGTGGCGGACGCGCGGCTCTCGGAATACCGCTGGCTGCTGGAAGAACTTCGCGTGTCCCTGTTCGCGCAGGAACTGCGCACACCCATGCCCATTTCCGTGAAGCGCCTGCATAAAGTCTGGGAAGCGATGCAGCGCTAAAAGACGAAGTAGCGCAATGCCGATTTTTCGCCAAAAAAACGGCATTTCTTGCGCCGTTAAACGAAATTGCGCAAAAACAGGCGTTTCGTCAACGCGACGACAAGCGCAAACGTTCTACAATGACGCCTGCCTTCGGACGTCTACTTTTTCATGCGCTCATCTTTTCTGTCTGGCCGCTTTCGGGCGGTTGCCTCACGCGCCGCGCTCGCTATCGGCGCGGCCTCCATCGCCACCGCGGCATTTGCCAATAACGTCATCGTCCTGAACTCGGCTGAAGCCACGCTGAGTCTTATCGACGAAAACACGCGCCAGGTCGTCGGCACCGTGCCCACGGGCAAGGAACCGCATCACTTGATGCCCACGCCGGACGCGTCATCGCTGATCGTTGCGAACTCGGTATCGAACAATCTCATGTTCGTCGATCCGAAAACCGGCGCCGTGCAGCGCTGGGTGCAGGATATCGAAGACCCGTATCAAATCGGCTTTTCGCCGGATCGCAAGTGGTTCGTGTCGACGGGTCTGCGGCTCGACCGCCTCGATATCTATCATTTCGACGGCAAGAATCTGACCGTGGCCAAGCGCTTGCCGCTCGCCACCATGCCGAGCCATATCGCGTTTTCGAACGACAGCACGACCGCGTTCATCTCGCTGCAGGTGTCGAACGAAATCGCCGCGATCGACCTGGCGACGCAGACGGTCAAGTGGAAGATGAAAGTCGGCCCGACGCCCGCGGGCGTATGGTTCACGCCGGGCGACAAGTATTTGCTCGTTGGCATGACGGGCGCGGATTACGTCGCCGTGGTGGACTGGCGCAATCAGAAGATCGTCAAGACCATCACGACCGGCAAGGGCGCGCATAACTTCCGCTCGCTCGTGGACGGCAAGCATGTGGCCGTGTCGAACCGGGTGGCGAACACCATCAGCATCATCGACGAAGACACGCTCACGAACGTCGGCGACATCACGGGCCTCTTGCCGGGGCCGGATGACATGGAACTTTCCGCCGACAAGAAGTATCTCTGGGTAACGTTTCGTTTCGCGAAGCATGTCGGCGTGATCGACCTTGCGGATCGTAAGCTGATCCAAACCATCAAGGTTGGCCGTTCGCCGCACGGAATCTACTTCTTCAATCGCGCGCCGGTGACCTCGCCTAACGGCGCCTGAGGCTGCCCGCGAAAGCAGAGGGAAAAGGGCGCTTACGGGCGCCCTGTAATACGATTGAGTCAGGCCGTATTGAGTCACACGGAGCATCATGTTTCATTCCATTCTTTCGTCGCTCGACAGCTTCGTCTCCGCCCTGCAGACCATGCTCTACGTGGACGTGGTCCAGCCGTTCCTGTTCAAGGTCGGCCTCATGGACTATGACGAAGACACCTACGACGCTCTTTACTGGGTGATCGTCGGCGTGCTGGAAGTGCTCGCGATGTACGCCGTGCTTCGCCCGCTCGAAGCGCTGCGACCGGCCGAGGAATGGCAGGATCGCAAGGGCGTGCGTATCGACGTGCTTTATACGTGGATCGTCAAGCTCGGCATTCTGAACCTCTTTTTCTTCTTCACGTTCCAGCCGGTTTTCGATTCGCTGCAAAGCTGGCTGCGCCTGCATGACATCCCGAATCTGGAAATCGACAATCTCTGGCCGGGCGTGACCACGCAACCCATGGTCACGTTCGTGATCTATCTGGTGCTGCTGGATTTCGCCGGTTACTGGTATCACCGGCTGGAGCATCGCATCGGCATCTGGTGGGAACTGCACGCGGTGCATCACAGCCAGCAGCAAATGTCGCTTTGGTCGGACGACCGTAACCATCTGCTCGACGACATCCTGCAGGCGGGGTTCTTCGCCACTGTCGCGCTCGTGATCGGCGTGGAGCCGTCGCAGTTCGTCGTACTGGTCGCCATTACGAACCTCATGCAAAGCGTGCAGCACGCCAATATTCGCCTGCATTACGGCTGGCTGGGCGACCGGCTCTTCGTGAGCCCGTCGTTTCATCGTCGTCATCATGCAATCGGCTTCGGCCACGAAGGCACGGCGTACGGCTGCAACTTCGGCGTGCTGTTCGCGTTCTGGGACATTCTCTTTCGCTCGGCTTCGTTCGACCGCACCGTGGAACCGACCGGTATTCGCGATCAACTCGGCGCGCCGGGCGTCGCGCCCGTGCGTTACGGCGACGGCTTCGTCGAACAGCACTGGCTCGCGTTCAAGCGGATCGGCGCGCGTTTGTCTTCGCGTCGCGCGAATTCGGCTTCCGACAAGAGCTCGGCGGCTGTCTGAGTCTCCATCACCAGCGCCCGTTCGGTGCGCTGGTTTATGCTGTCGTTTCCACTCTCTTCGTCGAATCACGCATGAATGACTTGCTGCGTTCGTTCGTGCGCGCCATTGCGCATGCCTTTCACCCACGCATGCTCTGGCTGACTTTCATGCCATTTGCGGTCGCCACGCTGAGCTGGGGCGCGGTGCTCTGGTTCTTCTGGCAGACGCTGACAGGCGCGGCAACCGGTTGGCTCGACGGCTGGGCGCTCACCGCCGCGATGTACCGCCTGTTCGATGCCGTCGGCTTCTCCTCGCTGCATGCGGTGATCGCGCCGTTTTTCGTCGTCATCATGGCGATTCCGCTGATCTTCGTGACCGTGCTGCTGCTGATCGCCACGCTCTCCATGCCAGGCGTCATCAAGCTGCTCACGCGCCGGCCGGGCGGTCATTACGCGCTGCTCGAAGAGCGTCACGGCGGCTCGTGGTACGGCAGTCTCGGGCACTCGGTCATTACCACGCTCGTTTGCCTGATCGCGCTCGTCGTCACGTTGCCGCTGTGGCTCATTCCACCGTTTTTCGCGCTGATTCCACCGCTCTTGTGGGGCTGGCTCACCTATCGCGTGATGACTTACGATGCGCTCGCCGTGCACGCGAGCGCCGAGGAACGCCGTGTGATCGTGCGTGATGCGCGCTGGCCGCTGCTTGTCATTGGCATCGTGAGCGGCCTGCTCGGTTCGGTGCCGACCATGTTGTGGGCCTGGTCGGTATGGCTCTTGCCACTCTTTCCCGTGGTCGCGGCGGCGACCATCTGGGCATACGCATTCATTCTGGTGTTTTCGGCGCTCTGGTTCGCGCATTACTGCCTGCACGCGCTCGAACGACTACGGGCGAATGCGGCGCCTCAAGTGTCGGCCATCACCGTTCCATTCTGAGAAGGAGCATTCATGGGCATTGGCGTCATCATCATCGGCGACGAGATTCTTTCAGGCCGGCGCACGGACAAGCATCTGCCGAAAATCATCGAATTGCTGAGCGCGCGCGGGCTCTCGCTCGATTGGGCCGAATACGTCGGCGACGATCCCGCGCGCATCACCGCGACGCTCGCGCGCACCTTTGCTTCGAGCGATATCGTGTTTTCGACCGGCGGCATCGGCGCGACACCCGACGATCACACGCGTCAATGCGCGGCCAAGGCGCTCGGCCGGCCGCTCGAACTGCAACCGGAAGCGGCGGAACTGATCCGCGAGCGCATCCGCGAGACGGCCGGCGACAAACCGTATGACCTCGATTCGCCGGAGAATCTGCATCGGCTGAACATGGGGACGTTTCCGCAGGGCGCGGCGATCATTCCGAACAGCTACAACAAGATTCCGGGCTTTTCCGTCGGCGATCATCATTTCGTGCCGGGCTTTCCCGTCATGGCGTGGCCAATGATCGAATGGGTGCTCGATACCAAGTACGCGCATCTGCATCACGCGACGCCTTATATCGAGCGCTCGTTGCTCGTGTTCGGGCTGCCGGAGTCGCGCATCACGCCGCTCATGGTGACCATCGAACGCGATTTCGACGGCGTGCGCGCCTTCAGCCTGCCGAGCGTGGGCGATGCCGCGCGCGGCGCGCTATGTGCGCGTTCGCATATCGACCTCGGCGTGAAGGGCGAGCCGGATCAGGCCAACGCCGCGTTCGAAGTGTTGCGCGAGGGCGTGCTCGCCCTGGGCGGCGAAGTGGTCGAAGCGCCGCCGGAGGACGCGGCGTGATTCTGCTCGAAGTCATCGCAACGACTGTTTCCGACGCGCGCGCCGCCGAGCGTGGCGGCGCCAATCGGCTTGAACTGATCACGGCGATGGGCGAAGGCGGTTTAACGCCGAGCGTCGGCCTGATCGAGTCGGTGGTGGAGGCGGTGCGCATTCCGGTGAACGTCATCGTGCGGCCGCACAGCCGTTCTTTCGTCTACGATGCTGACGATTTCGCGGTCATCGAACGCGACGTCCGCGCAATCGCGAAGACGGGCGCCAACGCGATCGTCGTCGGCATGTTGAACGCACATGGCGATGTCGACACCGAAGCGCTAGAGCGCGTGATCGATGCCGCCGACGGTTTGCCGCTCACCTTCCATCGCGCGATCGACGAAGCCCGCGATTTTTCCGCTGCGTTCGAGACGCTTTTGCGCTTCGACGCCGTCACGAACGTGCTGACATCGGGCGGCAAGCCTTCCGTGCTGGAAGCCGGACCGGTTATCAAGGCGCTCGTCGCGCAAGCGGCGGGAACGCATTGCACGGTGCTCGCGGGCGCTGGTTTCACCGTGGATGCGGTCGCACCGTTCGCCGCCGCGACAGGCGTGAAGGCCGTGCATTTCGGCTCTGGCGTGCGCGTGGATGGAAAAGGCTCGGAGCCGGTCGACGAATTACGCGTGGCGCGCGTGCGGGCGTTGCTCGACGCAGGCGAGTGAACGAACGGCGACGCTTATGCGCCCATCCAAGGCAAGCCGCGAAAGCACCATCCCGACACCGTCTTCCGATGCCCTTGCCCGTTTTTGTCTCCCTCGAAACCTTCGAGCAGGTCATACGCTTTCATGAACCCTTCTTTCTGCGCGGCGACCGCGGCGAGCTTGGAGCGCGCGGCGCTGCGGCACAGAAAGAGCACCGGCGTATCCGGAGTGGCGACCTGCCGCAATTGTTCGATAAACTCGCCGTTCGGCACCGAGCCGGGATAGCGAATCCATTCGATATGCGCGTATTGCGCGCCATCGACAGCGGGACGTCCGACCCAGTCGAGTTCGGCGCGTGTGCGGACATCGACGAGACGCGTACGCGGGTCGAGTTGCAGCAGTTCGAAGGCTTCGGCGGGAAGGAAGGCGCCCGCGTAGGTCAGCTTGTTTTCCGTGGCCCGGCTCGCGGCCTGGCCATAAAGTTGTTCGAGCGTGCTCATGGCGCGTAGTCTCCGGTAAAGCGCAAAAATTCATTTTAGCGTGCCAGACTCTGAGCGGTGCCGAGGGCTGGAATCGCGGCAACCTTACTGCGTCAAATTGGTGCAAGATAAGACGAATGCACGAAAATCGGGCGCGCCTCGGTAGATCCGAATTGTCGCGCACCGAATTAGTGCGAACGGTCGGCTTACGACTAAGCGGCCGGCTCGATAAAGCATCATCGTTTCACAAAAAACGCGCGCCGCTTCAATTGCTTAGCGCAAGATTGGTGCGCTTGGCATGGAAGCTGCTTTTCAAACCACGATTGTTTCAGCGGTACAGGATTCGGTCGGGGCGGCGAAAGGTTTTCGCCGACTTTTGTTAATCAGGAGATAGGTAATGAGTAAATCCGTGGCCGACGTCATTCAGCTCGTCAAGGACGAAGACGTCAAGTTTGTCGATTTCCGCTTCACCGACACGCGCGGCAAAGAACAACACGTTTCCGTGCCGGTCTCGGCATTCGACGAAGACAAATTTGAAAGCGGCCACGCTTTCGACGGTTCGTCCATCGCCGGCTGGAAGGGCATCGAAGCATCGGACATGTTGCTCATCCCCGATGCGGATACCGCGTTCATCGACCCGTTCTACGAAGAATCCACGCTGGTTCTGACCTGCGACGTGGTCGAGCCGGCCGACGGCAAGGGCTACGAGCGCGACCCGCGTTCGCTGTCGAAGCGCGCTGAGGCATATCTGAAGAGCTCGGGTCTCGGCGACACCGCGTTCTTCGGTCCGGAGCCGGAATTCTTCATTTTCGACTCGGTGCAATGGAACACGGATCAGTCGGGCACGTTCGTCAAGATCGGCTCGGAAGAAGCGCCGTGGTCGTCGGCGAAGGAATTCGAAGGCGGCAACACCGGCCACCGTCCGGGCACGAAGGGCGGCTATTTCCCGGTCGCGCCGGTCGACACGTTCCAGGACATGCGTTCTGAAATGTGCCTGTTGCTCGAACAGATCGGCATTCCGGTCGAAGTTCACCACCACGAAGTGGCGGGCCAGGGCCAGAACGAAATCGGCACCAAGTTCTCGACGCTGGTTCAGCGCGCGGACTGGCTGCAGCAGATGAAGTACATCATCCACAACGTGGCGCATACGTACGGCAAGACGGCGACGTTCATGCCGAAGCCTATCGTCGGCGACAACGGTTCGGGCATGCACGTTCACCAGTCGATCTGGAAGGACGGTCAGAACCTGTTCGCGGGCAATGGCTACGCGGGGCTGTCGGAATTCGCGCTGTTCTACATCGGCGGCATCATCAAGCATGCACGCGCGCTGAACGCGATCACGAATCCGGGTACGAACTCGTACAAGCGTCTCGTGCCGCACTTCGAAGCGCCTGTGAAGCTGGCTTACTCGGCTCGCAACCGTTCGGCATCCATCCGCATTCCGCACGTGAGCAACCCGAAGGGCCGCCGTATCGAAACGCGCTTCCCGGATCCGCTCGCGAATCCGTACCTGTGCTTCTCCGCGCTGATGATGGCGGGTCTCGACGGCGTGCAGAACAAGATTCATCCGGGCGAAGCCGCGGACAAGAATCTGTACGACCTGCCGCCGGAAGAAGATGCAAAGATCCCGACCGTGTGTGCCGGCCTCGATCAGGCACTCGACGCACTCGACGCGGATCGCGAGTTCCTGACGCGCGGCGGCGTGTTCACGGATTCGATGCTCGACGCGTACATCGAACTGAAGACGAACGAGCTGCAACGTTATCGTCAGTCGGTGCATCCGGTCGAGTTCGAGATGTACTACTCGCTGTAAGCGCCGCCAACGCATGACGTCGATGCGCTTCGTAGACGGCTGGTCGATGAAGCGCGCGGCGCATGCCCTAGGCGAACACGAAAAAGGGACGGCGCGCCGTCCCTTTTTTAATCGCCGCGTGGCTGATGCGTGTCACATGCAGTCACAAAGAAAGAAGAAGATCGAGTTTCACGAGCGACCTCATTGGCCACCCTTTTTAAAGCTCGATGGTGCTTAAGAATCTGATCAAGGCCCGCAAAGGGCATGCCGACGCACTCTCCGACGACACCCAACTCGCGGGAACCGGTCTTCTGCCGGGACTCGAAGCGTTGCCGACCGTCGTGCTCGTGCTCGACAAACGCACGCAGCGCATCGCGTACGCGAACCCGTCGGCGGAGTCGATGCTGGAGATGTCGCGCAAGCAACTCACGCAGACGCACTGGCCCAATCTCTTCGCCAACTCCGAGGAATTGGCGACGACCATCGCATCCATCGCGGAAAACCGCTTCAACGCGACGCGGCTCGATGCCATGCTCGAACGCCCCGGGCGCGAGGCGTTTCACGTGCATGCGATCGTCGCGTATCTGGAAGTCGCCACCGATTACGTGCTGCTCGAACTCTTCGAGAACGAACGGCATTTGCGCACCGACCGCGAAGAGCGCATTCACGATCTCACGGCGGTGAACAAGCAGCTCATCCGCAACCTCGCGCACGAGATCAAAAACCCGCTCGGCGGCATTCGCGGGGCCGCGCAGCTGCTCGAGTTCGAACTCGGCGCGCGCGAACGCGACGAGTTGCGCGAATACACGCAGGTCATCATCAAGGAATCGGATCGGCTGCAGACGCTCGTCGATCGCTTGCTGGAACCGCACCGGCATCCGCATATCGTCGGCGATGTGAACATCCACGAAGTCTGCGAGCGCGTGCGCGCGGTGATCCTCGCGGAGTTTCCGCGCGGCCTCACCATCGAACGCGATTACGACGTGAGCGTGCCCGACCTGCGCGGCGACAAGGAACAACTGATTCAAGCGCTCCTCAACATCGTGCGCAACGCGGCCGAAGCGTTGAGAGAGCGCATCTCGCAAGGCGACGCGAAGATCGAACTGCGTACGCGCATTGCGCGCAAGGTGACCATTGGCAAAAAGCTGCACATACTGGCATTGGACTTGCATATCACTGACAACGGTCCCGGCATTCCTAGTGAGATTCGCGACCGGATTTTCTTTCCGCTCGTGTCGGGCCGGGAAGATGGCAGCGGTCTGGGTCTTACGCTCGCGCAGTCGTTCGTGCATCAGCACGACGGGCTGATCGAAGTGGAGAGCAAGCCCGGTTGCACCGAGTTCGCCATGCTGTTGCCATTCGGAAACTGAGGATCATCGACCTGAATCCAAACGACGCACATTCCTGGCCGCCAATTTACGACGCGATTGCGCTCCAAGCCTTGAAGCCTGACCGTTTCGACGGGCTCACACCGAACCACACGAAGACTTCTCGCCGAACGATATGAAGCCGATCTGGATAGTAGACGACGACCAATCAATCCGATGGGTGCTTGAGAAAGCACTCGCACGTGAGAACTTCACGACGCGCAGTTTCTCCGGCGTGCGCGATGCGCTCGCCGCGCTCGAGCACGACAGCCCGCAAGTGCTCGTCTCCGACATCCGCATGCCAGGCGGCTCGGGCCTCGAATTGCTGCAAACGGTGCGTGACCGCTTGCCGGGCTTGCCAGTCATCATCATGACGGCGTTCTCGGATCTGGATAGCGCGGTGGCCGCATTCCAGGGCGGCGCGTTCGAATATCTCGCGAAGCCTTTCGATGTCGACAAGGCCGTCGAGCTGATCCGCCGCGCCGTCGACGAGTCCATGCGCGGCGAGTCCGCCTTCGACGAGCGCGTGACGGAAACGCCCGAGATGCTCGGCCAGGCGCCGGCCATGCAGGACATGTTTCGCGCCATCGGCCGATTGTCGCATTCGGCGGCGACCGTGCTCATCACGGGCGAATCAGGCACCGGAAAGGAGCTTGTCGCGCGCGCCTTGCACCGACATAGCCCGCGCGCGAACGGACCGTTCATCGCGCTGAATACGGCGGCGATTCCGAAGGATCTGTTGGAATCCGAACTATTCGGTCACGAGCGCGGCGCGTTCACCGGCGCGCAGGCCATGCGGCAAGGGCGTTTCGAGCAGGCGGAAAACGGCACGCTGTTTCTCGATGAAATCGGCGACATGCCGTTCGACTTGCAGACCCGCTTGCTGCGCGTGCTCTCCGATGGACAGTTTTATCGCGTGGGCGGACACAATCCGCTCAAGGCGAACGTGCGCGTGATCGCGGCGACGCATCAGAATCTCGAATCGCGCGTGCGGCAGGGTTTGTTTCGCGAGGACTTGTATCACCGGCTCAACGTGATTCGCCTGCGCTTGCCCGCGTTGCGTGAACGCAGCGAAGACATTCCCTTGCTCACGCGGCATTTTTTGCAGAAGAGCGCGCGTGATTTGGGCGTCGAGCCCAAGCGCGTTTCGGATGAAGCGATTGCTTATCTGGCGTCGCTGCCGTTTCCGGGCAACGTGCGCCAGTTGGAGAACTTGTGCAACTGGCTGACGGTGATGGCGCCCGCGCAAGTCATCGAGCAGAAGGACTTGCCACCCGACCTCACGCCGCGACAGGACTATGCGTCGGCGGAGAGCATTGCGGTGTTGCCCGATGGCGCGATGACGGCGGGGCCCGCAGTCACCAACGGCGTCGCGGCGCCGTTGGCCGAAACGCCGGCTGGCGTCTGGGAGAACGGCTTGCGCACGGAAGTCGCGCGCCTTTTGCGTGAGAATTCGGCCGATGTCATGGACGAACTCGCGCGCCGTTTCGAGGCTGCCGTGATTCGCGAAGCACTCGACTTCACGCGCGGCCGGAAAGTAGAAGCGGCCGAGCGTCTGGGCATTGGCCGCAATACCATCACGCGCAAGATTCAGGAACTGCATCTGGACGCGTGATTTGGAGCAGATGGGGTCAGCCGAGCGTCGCGATCACCGGCGCGTGGTCGGATGGCTGGTCCCATTTGCGCGGCGCTTTATCGACTTCGCATGAAGTGCATAGCGCCGAGAGTTCCGCCGACAACAAGATATGGTCGATACGCAGACCCATATTGCGGCGGAACGCCATCATTCGATAATCCCACCACGTGTAGAGCTTTTCGGGCTGCTTGAACTTGCGGAAGGCATCGGTCAGGCCGAGTTCGACGAGTTGCACGAAGTGCGCGCGCTCCTCGGGCGATACGAGATTCTGTCCTTCCCACGCTTTCGGGTCGTGCACGTCGCGGTCGTCTGGCGCGATGTTGTAGTCGCCGAGTAACGCGAGCTTCGGATGATGCGCCATCTCACCGCGCAGCCATTCACGCAGCGCGTCGAGCCAGCGCATTTTGTAGGCGAACTTCTCGGTGCCGGGCGCCTGGCCGTTCGGAAAATACGCCGACACAATGCGCACGCCTTCCACCGTCGCCGCGATCACGCGCTGCTGCAAATCCTCGAAACCGGGGATGTTGCGAATGACGTTCACCTCGTCCACTTCCATGCCGTCGCGCACCAGAATGCCGACGCCGTTATAGGTCTTCTGTCCCGCGAACCAGCTTTTGAAACCGACAGCCGCGAGTTCGGCGCGCGGAAACTTTTCGTCGGGGAGCTTGAGTTCCTGAAGACACAGGACGTCGACGTTGGAGGAAGCCAGCCAGTCGATGACGTGCTGCTGGCGGACTTTGAGCGAGTTGACGTTCCAGGTGGCGATTTTCATGGGGACGACGATTATCTTTGGTTCTGGTGAGGTCGAGTGCGCCGGACTTCGTGCGCAAGGCAATTCAAGTGCGGATAGCCATCCCGAATGATACCGCCATGTCATGGCGGATCGGCTTCGGCAGCCTGGCGCGTGCTTCGCGAAGCTGCGGTCGAAGCGCCTCTTTACACCATTTTTACACCGCCCCCTCCAACCTTATCCAACCCTTTACGCGTCCTCCCCTAATCTCCACCCTATCCGAAAACCGATAGGGGAGAACGTCTCAATGGACCTGCTTTACCTCGCCGGCATAGCCCTGTTCTGGGCCCTGTGCGTGGCCCTCACGCGTGGCTGCGCGCTACTGCGCAACCGCGTTCAGGGAGGCCGCGCATGAACGCCTGGATGATGTGGCTCGCCGCCGCCTCGACGCTGCTGCTCTTCGCGTACCTCGTTTATGCGCTTCTCGACGCGGAGAACCTAGAATGAACGCCAATTCGCTGATGCAGACAGCACTCTTCATCGTCGTGCTGATCGCGCTCGCCATCCCGCTCGGCCGATACATCGCGAACGTGCTCGATGGCTCATCGGTGATCGTGAGAAAGACACGACCCGTCGAACGATTCATCTACCGCATGGCCGGCGTCGACCCCGAAGCGGAAATGTCGTGGAAGCACTACGCACTCGCCGTGCTGCTCTTTAACGCGCTCGGCACGCTCGCGCTGTACGGCTTGCTGCGCGTGCAGCATCTGCTGCCCGCCAACCCGCAAGGCTTCGGCGCGATGACGCCCGACGCCGCCTTCAACACCGCCGTGAGCTTCGTGACCAACACGAACTGGCAGGACTACGGCGGTGAAAGCACGCTCGGCTATCTCGCGCAAATGCTCGGCCTGACCGTGCAGAACTTCCTTTCGGCGGCGACGGGCATCGCCGTCGTCATCGCGCTGATTCGCGGTTTCAAGCGGCATTCGGTGCAGACCATCGGCAACTTCTGGGTCGATCTCACGCGCACAACGTTGTACGTGCTCGCGCCGCTTGCTGTCGTCGTGTCGGTGTTGCTCGTGAGTCAGGGCGTGATCCAAAACTTCAAGGCGTATCGGGACGTCTCGACGCTGCAAGTCACGACGTATCAGACGCAGTCGACGGACGCGCAAGGCAAGGCCGTCACGCAAACGCTCGAGAACGACAAGCAAACGCTGCCGATGGGCCCCGTCGCGTCGCAGGAAGCCATCAAGATGCTCGGCACCAACGGTGGCGGCTTCTTCAACGCAAACTCCGCGCATCCGTACGAGAACCCGACGCCGTTTGCAAACTTCGTGCAGATGCTCGCCATGCTCGTCATTCCGGCGGCGTTATGCGTCGTCTTCGGGCGCATGGTCGGCGACAAGCGGCAAGGCTATGCGGTGCTCGCGGCCATGACCATCGCGTTCGCCGCCGCCTGCTGGAGCGAGATCGCGGCGGAACAGTCGGCCAATCCGGTCTATGCGTCGCTGCATGTCGATACGACCGCGTCCGCGCTGCAATCGGGCGGCAACATGGAAGGCAAGGAAACGCGCTTCGGCATTGCGCAATCGGGCATCTTCACGGTGGCGACGACCGCGGCCTCATGCGGCGCCGTCAACAACATGCACGATTCGCTGACGCCGCTCGGCGGGCTCGTGCCGATGCTGCTCATCCAGCTTGGCGAAGTGATCTTCGGCGGCGTCGGGTCGGGGCTTTACGGCATGCTCGTGTTCGCGTTGCTCGCGGTGTTCGTCGCGGGGCTGATGATCGGCCGCACGCCCGAATACGCGGGAAAGAAGATCGAATCGTTCGAGATGAAGATGGTGTCGATCACCATTTTGCTCACGCCGTTCATCGTGCTCGCGGGCACCTCGATCGCCGTGCTGAGCGTGGCGGGAACGGCGGGTATCGCCAATCCCGGCGCGCACGGCTTCTCCGAAGTGCTCTATGCCTTCAGTTCCGCCGCCAACAACAACGGCAGCGCGTTCGGGGGCCTTTCGGTGAACACGCCGTTCTATAACGTCCTGCTCGGCATCGCGATGTGGTTCGGCCGCTTCGGTTCGATCATTCCGGTGCTCGCCATCGCGGGATCGCTCGCGGCCAAGAAGCGCCTCGCGGTGACGGCGGGCACGCTGCCCACGCACGGACCGCTCTTCGTCGTGTTGCTGCTCGGCACGCTGGTGCTGGTCGGCGCGCTCACGTACGTCCCCGCGCTCGCGCTCGGGCCGGTCGTCGAGCATCTCGGCATGATCGCCGGCCACTGAATCTCGAGGAAAGCATGAATCAAATGAATCAAGCGCCGCTGCATCGTCCGGACAATACCGGGCAGACGCGCACGGCGGCCCGTTCGATGTTCGATCCCGCGCTCGTGAAGCCCGCGATCGTCGATTCGTTCGTCAAGCTCGCGCCGCGCACGCAGTTGCGAAACCCCGTGATGTTCTGCGTGTACGTCGGCAGCATTCTCACGACCGTGCTCTGGATCGCCGCGCTCGCGGGCCAGGCCGAAGCGCCCGCGGGCTTCATCCTCGCGATCGCGTTATGGCTGTGGTTCACGGTGCTCTTCGCCAACTTCGCGGAAGCGCTCGCGGAAGGGCGCTCGAAGGCGCAGGCGGCGTCGTTGCGCAACGCCAAGCACAACGTGGTCGCCAAAAAGCTCAACGAGCCGCATCCGAAGTCGCCGATCCGCATCGTCGCATCGACGGATCTGCGGCGCGGCGATGTCGTGCTCGTCGAAGCCGGCGACGCGATTCCCGCCGATGGCGAAGTGATCGAAGGCGTGGCATCGGTCGATGAATCCGCGATCACGGGTGAATCCGCGCCCGTGATCCGCGAGTCGGGCGGCGACTTCTCGTCGGTGACGGGCGGCACGCGCGTGCTGTCGGACTGGATCGTCGTGCGAGTGAGCGTGAATCCGGGCGAGGCGTTTCTCGACCGCATGATCGCCATGGTCGAAGGCGCGAAGCGTCAGAAGACGCCGAACGAAATCGCGCTCACCATCTTGCTCGTCGCGCTCACGCTCGTCTTGCTGTTCGCCACCGCGAGCCTCTTGCCGTTCTCCATGTTCGCCGTCGATGCCGCGAAGGCGGGCCACGTAGTGAGCATCACCGCGCTCGTGGCCTTGCTCGTCTGCCTGATCCCGACGACCATCGGCGGCCTGCTGTCCGCCATCGGCGTGGCGGGGATGAGCCGCATGATGCAGGCGAACGTCATCGCGACCTCGGGCCGCGCGGTCGAAGCCGCCGGCGATGTCGACGTGCTCCTGCTCGACAAGACCGGCACGATCACGCTCGGCAACCGGCAGGCGTCGTCGTTCGCGCCCGCGCCGCGGGTCGATGAACGCGAACTCGCCGATGCCGCGCAACTCGCCTCGCTCGCCGACGAAACGCCGGAAGGACGCAGCATCGTGGTGCTGGCCAAGCAACGCTTCAACATCCGCGAACGCGACATGGCCACCTTGCACGCGACGTTTCTGGCGTTCTCCGCGCAGACGCGCATGAGCGGGGTGGATCTTCCCGACCGCGAGATTCGCAAGGGCGCGGCGCTCGCGGTGAAGAAGTACATCGAGGAACACGGCGGGCGTTTTCCGCAGGAAGTGCAGAGCGCCGTGGATGAAATCGCGCGACGCGGCGGCACGCCGCTCGTCGTCGCGGAACGCATGCTCGAAGGCGGCGCGCGCGCGCTCGGCGTGATCGAGCTGAAGGACATCGTGAAGGGCGGTATTCGCGAGCGCTTTGCCGAACTGCGCAAGATGGGCATCAAGACCGTGATGGTGACGGGCGACAACCGCTTGACCGCCGCCGCGATTGCCGCCGAAGCGGGCGTCGACGATTATCTCGCCGAAGCCACGCCGGAGACGAAGCTCGCGACCATCCGCGCGCATCAGGCCGAAGGGCGGCTCGTGGCGATGACCGGCGACGGCACCAACGACGCGCCCGCGCTCGCCCAGGCCGATGTCGCCGTCGCGATGAACACCGGCACGCAGGCCGCGAAGGAAGCGGGCAACATGGTCGATCTCGATTCGAATCCGACCAAGCTGATCGAGATCGTCGAGATCGGCAAGCAGATGCTGATGACGCGCGGTTCGCTCACCACGTTTTCCATCGCCAACGACGTGGCCAAGTATTTCGCGATCATCCCGGCCGCGTTCGCGACGACGTATCCGCAATTGCGCGTGCTCGACGTGATGCATCTCGCGTCGCCGTCGTCGGCGATTCTCTCGGCGGTGATCTTCAATGCGCTGATCATCGTGTTTCTGATTCCGCTCGCGTTGAAGGGCGTGAAGTATCGCGCGCTCGGCGCAGCTTCGCTCTTGCGGCGTAATTTGCTGATCTACGGGCTGGGCGGCATCGTGTTGCCGTTTCCGGTCATCAAGCTGATCGACATGACCATCAGCGCACTCGGCTGGCAATAATGGAGATGAACATGAAGAACCTCTTGCGTCCCGCGATCGTGCTGCTGCTCGCGCTGACTGTCGTGACCGGCTTGCTTTATCCGGCCATCGTGACGGCGCTCGGACAGGCGGCGTTCTCGCATCGGGCGAACGGCAGCATCATCGAGCGAGATGGGAAGGCGGTCGGTTCGGAACTGATCGGCCAGCAATTCGATGCCCCGCGCTACTTCTGGGGCCGTCTCTCGGCGACCACGCCGAACCCGTATAACGCGAGCGCGTCGAGCGGCTCGAACCTCGGTCCGACGAATCCCGCGCTCGCCGATGAGATCAAGTCGCGGATCACCGCGCTCGACGATCCGGCGTCCGCGCCTGTCGACCTCGTGACGTCTTCGGGCAGCGGGCTCGATCCCGAGATCAGTCCGGCAGCGGCGGCGTATCAGGTCGAACGCGTGGCGAAGGCGCGCGGCCTGCCGCGCGCACGGGTCGAAACGCTCGTCGCGCGGGCAACGTCCGGTAGACAGTTCGGTCTCTTCGGAGAGCCGCGAGTGAATGTGCTTAAATTGAATCTCGCGCTCGACGATGTTCGATGATCGATCACGCTTGAAGCAATCCGCCGCCCACGATGACCCGTCCCACTCCCGATGAACTCCTCGACAAGCTGCAACGTGAGGAAGCGCAGCGTCAGCGCGGCCGGCTGAAGATTTTTTTCGGAGCATCGGCGGGTGTAGGCAAGACGTTCGCCATGTTGCAGGCCGCGCGGCGTTTGCGCGAAGAGGGTGTCGACGTGGTCGCGGGCGTCGTCGAAACGCATGGGCGGAAAGAGACGCTTGCGCTGCTCGAAGGAGTCGACGTTCTGCCGCCTGCGCGCATCGAGTATCGCGGGCGGCTTCTCGCCGAATTCGATCTCGACGCCGCGCTCGCCCGCAAGCCGCAACTGATCCTCGTCGACGAACTTGCGCACGCGAACGTGCAAGGTTTGCGGCATCTGAAGCGCTGGCAGGACGTGCAGGAACTGCTCGATGCGGGCATCGACGTATACACCACGGTCAATGTCCAGCACCTCGAAAGTCTCAACGATATCGTCGGGCGTATCACCGGCATTCGCGTATGGGAGACGGTGCCCGACCGCGTGTTCGATCGCGCCGACGAAGTCACGCTCGTCGACCTGCCGCCCGAAGAGTTGCTCGACCGTCTGCGCGACGGCAAGGTCTATCTGCCGCAACAGGCCGAGCATGCGGTGCGCAACTTCTTTCGCAAGGGCAATCTCATCGCGCTGCGCGAACTGGCGTTGCGGCGCACCGCCGATCGCGTGGATGCGCAGATGCGCGAGTATCGTGCCGATCAGTCCATCGAGCGCATTTGGCGCGCGCGCGAACGGCTGATCGCGTGCATCGGTCCGGGCCCGGAAAGCGCGGCGCTGGTGCGTGCGGCGGCGCGGCTCGCGAGCGCGCTGAAGGCGGACTGGCTCGCGGTGTACGTGGAGACGCCGCGCCTGCAACGCCTTCCCGATGACACGCGTCAACGCACCTTCGACGCCCTCAAGCTCGCCGCCGAACTCGGCGCGGAAACCGTCACGCTGGATGGCGCCGATGCGGCGGCCACGCTCATCGCTTATGCGCGCATGCGCAACGTGTCGAAGCTCGTGGCGGGTGCGTCCTTGCCCGGCGGATGGCGGCGCCTCTTCGATACGCCGATGACCGAGCGCATCGTGCGGCAGGCGGCGGATATCGACGTGACGCTCGTGTCCACCGGTCCACGCGACGAACCGCGCACGAACTACGCAATGTCGTTTACCGCGCATTCGCCGCCGCATGCGTACCTTCTTGCGCTCGTCATCGGTGCGGCCATTACGGTCGTCGCGAACTTCCTGGAAGCGCGCCATTTCGCGATCACTAATCTCGTGATGCTGTATCTGCTGGGCGTGATCTTCGCGGCGGTACGGCTCGGACGCGGGCCGGGCGTCATGCTCTCGTTTCTCTCCGTCGCCGCGTTCGATTACTTCTTCGTGCCGCCGACGCTGTCGTTCTCCGTGACGGACACGCAGTATTTGCTGACCTTCATCGTGATGCTGCTGACTTCGCTCACCATCAGCCATCTCACGTCGAGTTTGCGGCGCGAGGCGCGCATTGCATCGCAACGGGAACGGCGCACGAGCGCCATGTACGCGATGACCAAGGAGCTTGCGGCCGCGTTGATGACCGAGCAGATCATCGAGATCGGCACGCGCCATGTCGCGGAGATTTTTCAGGCGAAGGTCGCGATTCTGCTGCCCGATGCCGCCGAACAAGTGCGCCAGAAAGTGGGCGAGCCGAATCCCGACACGGCGCTTGATGCCGCGCGTCTGGATATCGATATCGCGCAGTGGGTCTACGATCAGCAAAAGCCCGCGGGACATGGCGCGGAAACGCTGCCAGCCGCTGCGGCGCTCTACTTGCCGCTCAAGGCGCCGATGCGCACGCGCGGCGTGCTCGCGCTCGTCACGGGACGCGAGGCCGAATTCGCCGTGCCGGAGCAGCGGCGCATGATCGAAACCTTCGCGGCGCAAATCGCGCTGGCGCTGGAGCGCGTGCATTACGTGGAGATCGCGCAGGACGCGCTCGTCAACATGGAATCGGAGCGCATGCGCAATGCCTTGCTGGCCGCGATATCGCACGATCTGCGCACGCCTCTGACATCGATCGTCGGCTTTGCGTCGTTGCTGGAGGGCGGGGCGTCGGAAGCGTCGTCGCGCGAGCTGATTCATGCGATCCACGAGGAAGCGTTGCGCATGAGCGGGCTCGTGACGAATCTGCTCGACATGGCGCGTTTGCAGGCGGGCGCGGTGCGGCTCAACCGTCAATGGTCGATGCTCGAGGAGACCGTCGGCGCGGCACTCAACGTCATGCGCCGGACGCTCGCCGGCCGTCCGGTGCAGGTGCGCGTTCCCGCCGATCTGCCGCTTCTCATGCTCGATGCCGTGCTGATGGAGCGGCTCTTCGCGAACCTTCTGGAGAACGCGGCGAAGTACACGCCTGCGGGTTCCGCCATACGCATAAGCGCGGCGGCCGAGCAGGATGGCGATGGCCGCGTCGTGCGCGTGTGTATCGACGACGACGGTCCGGGCGTGCCTGCCGGTAGCGAAGGGCGCTTGTTCGAGAAGTTCACGCGTGGGGAGAAGGAGTCGGCGAAACCGGGCATCGGGCTTGGGCTTGCGATCTGCCGGGCGATTGTCGAGGCGCATGGCGGGCGCATCGGCGCGGAGAATCGTGCCGATGGCGGCGCGCGGTTCTGGTTCACGTTGCCGGTGGAGGAGGCGATGCCTAGGGACATGCCGCAGGACGAGGAGGCTGAAGCGCCGCAACGGGATGGCGATATGGCGGGTTGAGCGGCGTGATGGCTCGAGCCGGAAATCTCGCGTGTCGGGCGCGCGGTCTTTTCGATTAACGTTTACCTTGCGGCTCCGTAGACGAACCGGACGCGTTCTCACGATATCGGACGCGCAGACGACGAGCGGTGCTGCCCGGCTCAATAGGGTCGTCGCCATTCACGAATGCCATGAATCAGCGGGCACACTTTGGCTTCCTGTAGACCTCGGCCGTCTGGCGGCGTGCCGAAGCCCGCGCCTCCATGCGATCATGCCATTCGCCGCCACGCTCACAAAACGCCATGACCGATCCTCAACCGACGCTCGAAGGACCGCGCGTTCAGCTTCGCCCGCTGCAACGCGATGACGCCCAAGCCTTGCTCGATGCCGCCGCCGACGGCGAGCTCTGGAATCTCGCGGTCACCGTCGTGCCGAACGCCGACACCATCGCCCGCTATATCGATGCCGCGCTCGCCGGTCGCGATGCCGGCACCGTCATGCCATTCGTGATCGTGCGCCGCGATACGGGCAAGGTTGTCGGTAGCACGCGCTTCTGGAAAATCGATCGCGCGAACCGCAAGCAGGAGATCGGTCATACGTGGCTCGCGGCATCGGCGCAACGCACGGGCATCAACACCGAAGCCAAGCTGCTCCTGCTCACGCACGCGTTTGAAACCATGCAGTGCGTGCGCGTGCAGTTCACCACCGACGAACTCAATGCGAAGTCGCGCGCGGCGATACTCGGCATCGGCGCGAAACAGGAAGGAATCGTGCGGCACGAACGCATCATGCCCGATGGCCGCAAGCGCAACTCGGTGCGCTTTTCGATCATCGACGACGAATGGCCCGGCGTCAAAGCGACGTTGCTTGCCAAGCTCGAAGGCCAGGCGTAGCGGGGTCTTTCTCCGCGCGTGCATGAAGGCGACGAAGTGGCGCGTGAGCGCATCGTCGCGTGCGCTTTGCCATGCGAGGCGATGCGCCTTTTCGCTAGTACGCCGCTCTGCCGCGCGAGACGAGCACGCGCTTGTAACGCGCGTCATCCGGCAAGGTCGGCACGTTGTCTTAACGTGGCATCTGTCCTCCAAACGCCGCAACATCGCAACGCACAGCCCACTAGCGCGCTTTGCGCGTCATCCAAACAAGCCCGCACGGCTTTTCTGTCCCGCTACAATCGGACGAACAGCCTTACAGCGGAGGGTTCTAACATGGATCTCATCATTCGCCGCGCGGCGCTCGTGCGCGGTCGCGAATTGGTCGACATCGGCATGGAAGCGGGACGCATCGTCGCCATCGAGCCGCATTTGAGCGCCACCGCGCGCGAGGAAATCGACGCCGACGGTTCGCTCGTCACCGCGCCTTTCGTCGATGCCCACTTCCACATGGACGCGACGCTCTCTTACGGCTTGCCGCGCGTGAACGCGTCCGGCACCCTGCTGGAAGGCATCGCGCTGTGGGGCGAACTCAAGCCCGAACTCACGCAGGAAGCGCTCGTCGAACGCGCGATGCAATATTGCGACTGGGCGGTCGGGCGCGGCTTGCTCGCCATTCGCACGCACGTCGATGTCTGCGATCCGCGTCTGCTCGCGGTCGAAGCCTTGCTCGAAGTCAAGCGGCGCGTGAAGCCGTATCTCGATTTGCAACTCGTCGCGTTTCCGCAAGACGGCGTGCTGCGCAGCGCCGGCGCGTTCGAAAATCTCAAGCGCTCGATTGCGCTCGGCGTCGATGTGGTCGGCGGCATTCCGCACTTCGAACGCACCATGGCCGACGGTGCGGCGTCCGTGAAACTGCTGTGCGAATACGCGGCGGAGCAGGGTTTGCGTGTCGACATGCACTGCGACGAATCGGACGATCCCATGTCGCGTCACATCGAAACGCTCGCCGCCGAAACGCACCGGCTCGGTCTGCAAGGCCGCGTGACCGGCTCGCATCTTACGTCCATGCATTCGATGGACAACTACTACGTGAGCAAGCTCATCCCGCTGATTCGCGAGTCGGGCGTCGCGGCGATTGCCAATCCGCTCATTAACATCACGTTGCAAGGCAGATCGGATACGTATCCGAAGCGGCGGGGCATGACGCGCGTGCCCGAGCTGATGGCGGCGGGCGTCGATGTTGCCTTCGGACACGACTGCGTGATGGACCCGTGGTACAGCCTGGGCTCCGGTGACATGCTTGAAGTGGCGCACATGGGATTGCACGTCGCGCAGATGACGAGCCAGGACGGCATGCGCGCCGCGTTCGATGCGGTGACGACGACGCCTGCGCGCATTCTGGGCATCGAAGGTTACGGGCTGGAAGTGGGATGCAACGCGGATTGCGTCGTGCTCGACGCACGCGATCCGATCGAAGCCATTCGCCTGCGCGCGGCGCGCGTGGCCGTGGTGAGACGAGGAAAGGTCGTGAGCCGAAGTCCTGCCGTGCGCGCAACGCTTGCGCTGGAGGGACGGCCGCCAAGCGTCGACTTCAAACTCTGGCGCTAGGCGGACAATAACGCGGATAAAAACGAAGGGGGCCGAAGCCCCCTTTTCGATTTATCCCGCCATGCCGTTATGCCTCAACAGCGCGTCGATGTTCGGCTCGCGTCCGCGAAAGGCCTTGAACGAATCCATCGCGGGACGGCTGCCGCCGACTTCGAGAATCTCCCGGCGATACCGCGTTCCCGTCTGCGCGTCCAGCACCGAACCGTTCGCGAGCTTCGCGGCTTCCTCGAACGCGGCGTAGGCATCGGCGGAAAGCACTTCGGCCCACTTGTAGCTGTAGTAGCCGGCCGCATAACCGCCCGCGAAGATATGGCTGAACGTGTTCGGCCAGCGCGAAAACGAGGTTTGCGGAATCACGTGGAACTTCTCGTTGATCTCGCGCGCCAGGTCGTTGACGTTCTGCGTGCTGTCCGCCGGATCGTAAGACGTGTGCAGGACGAGATCGAACATGGAGAACACGATCTGCCGCAAGGTGCCGAGACCGCTTTGGAAATTCTTGGCCGCCAGCATCTTGTCGAAGAGTTCGCGCGGCAGCGGTGCGCCCGTTTCGACGTGCGACGACATGTCGGTCAGCACGTCCCACTCCCAACAAAAGTTCTCCATGAACTGCGACGGCAATTCGACCGCATCCCACTCGACGCCGTTAATGCCCGACACGCCCATTTCCTCGATACGCGTCAGCATGTGATGCAGACCGTGGCCGAATTCATGGAACAGCGTGATGACTTCGTCGTGGGTGAAGCACGCAGGCTTGTTGCCGACGGGCGCCGAGAAGTTGCAGGTGAGATAGGCGACCGGCGTCTGCACGCCGCCTTGCGCGCGCTTGTGGCGTGAGCGGGCGTCGTCCATCCATGCGCCGCCGCGCTTGCCTTCGCGCGCGTACAGGTCGAGGTAGAACTGCGCGACGAGCGTGCCGTCCTGGTTTTCCACACGGAAGAAGCGCACGTCCTTGTTCCAGACGGCGGCTTCGTCACGGCGGATCGAGACGTTGAAGAGCGTTTCGGTGACCTTGAACAGCCCCTTGAGCACGGCTTCCTGCGGAAAGTACTGCTTCACTTCGTTCTCGGAGAACGAATAGCGCTTCTGACGCAGACGCTCCGCCGCAAACGCGATGTCCCACGGTTGCAGTTCGGGCATGCCGAGTTCGGTGGCGGCGAACGCGCGCAGTTCCATCCAGTCGTTTTCGGCATAGGGACGCGCGCGCTTTGCGAGGTCTTCCAGGAACGCGATCACTTGCGCGGGCGACTCGGCCATCTTCGGTGCAAGCGACACTTCCGCGAAGTTCTGGTAGCCAAGCGTGCGCGCTTCTTCGAGACGCAGCGCCAGGTTCTCCACGATGTTCCGCGTGTTGTCCCACTCGGCCCGGCCCTTGCCGTAGGTCTCGCCGAGTTCCGACGCACGCGTGACATACGCGCGATACATCGCCTCACGCATCGGCCGATGCTCCGAATACTGCAGCACCGGGAAATACGACGGGAAGTGCAGCGTGAACTTCCAGCCTTCCTTGCCTTCGCGCTGGGCGGCTTCGTGTGCCGCTTCGATCACGTCGTCGGGCAGGCCTGCAAGTTCGCTTTGCTGCGTGACGTAATACGCATATGCGTTGGTCGAATCGAGCACGTGATCCGAAAACGCCTTCGAGAGCGCGGCCTGTTCTTCCTGCAACTGGGCGAAGCGCGGCTTGCGGTCCTCGGAAAGCTCCGCGCCGGACAGACGGAAGTCGCGCAGCGAGTTCTCGAGAATCTTCTTGCGCTCGGGGGAGAGGCTCTCGAAGTCGGGGCCGGCCGCAATCGCCTTGTACTTTTCGTAGAGGGCGAGATTCTGACCGACGCTCGCCGAGAACTCGGTCACGCGCGGCAGATTCGCGGCGTGAGCGGCACGCAGTTCGGGCGTGTCCGCCACCGCGTTCAGATGGCCGACGACTCCCCACGCGCGCGACAGCTTCTCCGATTCGAGTTCGACTGCCTCCACGATATCCGTCCAGGTGGCGGGCGTCTCGGGCGCGCTCGCGCGATCGACGGCGGCTTTCGCGGCGGCGAGCAGCACGTCGAGCGCGGGCGTCACATGTTCGGGCTTGATGTCCCCAAAACGCGGCAGGTCGGAAAAATCGAGCAGCGGATTGGCTGCGGCGTTCGTGGTGGCTTGGATGGTATCGCTCATGACTCTCCCTTACTTGCTAATACATGCTGATTCGGGTGCGGGCGCGAGGCGCCCAAACCTTCGTTCGTTTGCTCTATTCGAGCATTATTTAAGGGCGGCGTGGGCAAAATCCAATGTTTTGTTTTTAACGGGCCGATTAATGGATGAAATTCTTTTCGTGCCAGCTCCGGTCGCTTGGTCGCTTGGTCGCTTGACCGCTCAGTCGAGCGCCGCGCGTTCGGCCGCTTCGACGGTGTTGACGAGCAACATGGTGATGGTCATCGGTCCGACGCCGCCCGGCACCGGCGTGATGAAGCCGGCCACTTCCTTCACGTTCGCAAAATCCACGTCGCCGCAGAGCTTGCCGGCATCGTCGCGATTCATGCCGACGTCGATCACCGTTGCGCCCGGCTTCACCATGTCGGCGGTTAGGATATTGCGGCGGCCCGTGGCGGCCACGACGACATCGGCGTTGCGCGTGAAGCTGGCGATATCGCGCGTCTTGCTGTGGCAGATGGTGACGGTCGCGCCCGCTTCGAGGAGCAGGAGCGCCATGGGCTTGCCGACGATATTCGAGCGGCCGATCACCACCGCGTTCGCGCCCTTCAGGTCGATGCCGTGCGCCTCGAACATCTTCATCACGCCATAGGGCGTGCACGGGCGAAAGAGCGGCTTGCCCGTCAGGAGCGCGCCCGCGTTGGCGACGTGGAAGCCGTCGACGTCCTTTTGCGGCGCGATCGCTTCGATCACCTTATGGCTGTCGATATGCGCGGGCAGCGGCAATTGCACGAGAATGCCGTGGATCGCGGGATCGGCGTTCAGCTTGTCGATGTGCGCGAGCAATTCGTTCTCGGCGAGCGTCGCGGGAAAGCGGTCGAACACCGAATGCAGGCCGTTGTCGTGGCACGCCTTGACCTTGTTGCGCACGTAGACCTCGCTTGCCGGATTGTCGCCCACCAGCACGACCGCGAGGCCGGGTTTTTGGCCGCGAGCGGTGAGGGCGGCGGCGCGCCGGGCGACATCGGCGCGAAGAGTCTTGGAGAGGGCGTTGCCGTCGATAAGTTGGGCAGTCATGGCGAATCGGATTCGGATCGAGGATGGGCGAGAGAGATGTCCGGGCGTCGGACTCGCAGCGCCCGGCGCGATGATGCCGCGTTTGTTCGCGGGCATCGCCGGGTGTCTTCGCACCCTGGGGAAGGGCGAAATTATACCGCCGAGGGCTTCGTGGCGTTCTGGGCGGTGCGCGTCGCCGCTCCGATTCGGCGACGCGCGCATCGTTCAGGCCGGCCTTCTCACTGCGCGACCGGCTGCCACGACGAATCCGGATCGAACGACTTGATCGCCGCCGCCGTGCGCGGCGTCGCTGCGCCCAGATTCTTCTCGTACGCCTGCCCGTCCTGATTGACGATGAACGACATCACGCCCGTCTGCCCATACTTTGCCGGCCACGCGATCATGGCGAAACCCCGGCTCAGGTTTCCGTCCTGCAGGTAGTTCATCGCGCCGCCTTTCGCATGCGGCCCCTGCGCCGTGAGAATGCGGTAGTGATAACCGTAGTAGGCATCGGCCGTGTCGGTCTTGTCGGGCATGGTGGCGGCGAGCGGGCCGAGCGGGCTTTCGGGTTCACCGGGCGCGGCGTCCCAGTAAAGGCCGTCGTGCGTGCCGTGCGTGCTCAGAAAGCGCAGCGCGTAGTGGTTCGTGAGCTTCCGAAAGTCGTTTTGAGCATCGACGAAAGCGAGCGCGACCTGGATCACCGAACGCTCGTTGCGGCCAATGCGCCGCGTCAGCACTTCATCGCGCGCGGCGGGCATGTCGAAGCGCCAGCCCTGGGCCGCCTTCACGAGCGGGATCGGCAGCGTCCAGCCGCTGTCGCCCACTTCCACGTGCGCGCTGCGACGGCCGCCGAGCGGCTTGGCATCTTCGACGATGCGATGCCCCTTGGCCCACGAGCCAAGGTACTGATAGATATCCTGCTCGCCGATGCTGTCGGTCGGCACATACTGCGCGTGGTCCTTGCCGAGCACCTTGGAAAGCGCGGTTTCGTCGTTGGAGGCGATGGCATCGGTGAGCGCCTCCGCGGCGGCTTCTGGCGACGGATAAATGGCCTGCGCGTGCGCGAGCATGGGCATCGACAACGACATGAAAGCGAGTGCGGCGCAGAAGGCGCGTGAAAGTGCGAGTGCTTGGTTAAACGTCATCTCAGGCTCCTGTAGCGGATGGGGACATGGGGCGCGACACGATCAACGGCGATGAAAACCTCCGCCACCGCCAAGTCCGCCACCGCCGTGAAAACCTCCGCCGCCGAAGCCGCCTTCGCGCTGCACGCCGCCGCCGCCCGCACCAAGGCCTGGGCGCTGCACGCCGCCGCCGTTGTCGCCCACGCGATTCTGCTGACTCGCGAACGACTGCCTGCTCGCTTGCCCGCGCTGAGCGTCCTGCCGGGCCGTATTGCCGTCGCCCGCGCCGCGCAGCGCGTTATCGCGATTCACGCTCTGCGCACGCTGCCGCACGCCGTTGTTGTCGAGCGCGTTCTGACCGCCGCCTTGCCGAATGTTCTGCACGCGCTGACTCGCATTCTGGTTGAGGTTCTGGCCGGTGCGCTGCTGCAGCGTCTGTGCGGCCTGCGCGCGGGCGTCGTTACGGCCGCGATACTGATCGCGGTTGGCCGCGCCGAGATTCTGATTGTTGAAGTTGTTTTCCCGGTTCGCGACGTTGTTCCGGTTGAACTGCGGGTCGTTGCGGTTCCAGTTCACGTTATTGCTGTTCGCGTTCAGGCGATTGTTCACGTTGATGTTGTTGTACCGATTGACGTTCACGTTCACATTGCCGTGGTTCCAGTCGCAATTGCCCCACAACGAATTCGCAACCGCGATGCCCGCGCCGAACGCGAGCCCCGTCGCGAATCCGGTGGCGATCGCATAGCCGGGCGGCGGCGGCACGTACACCGGCGGATACGCGGGATACGGCCACGCGCCGTACACGACCGTCGGGTTGTAGGTCGGCACGTAGACCACTTGCGGATTGGCAGGCTGAATCTGGATAGTCTGCTGCTCGACCACGATCTTCTGCTGCTCCGTGCTCTTGAGATTGCCCGCTGTCTGCGCGGCGCGGCGCAAGCGCTGCACGGAGTCCATCACGTCGCTCGGCTGCGCAATGAACGCGTTGCCAAGTTGCGTCATCCAGTCGGGCTTGGATGCCATCGTCGCGAGCGCCTGCGGGAAAGCAACGAGCGATTGCACGCTCGGGTCCCACGGCTCGGACTGCACGGCCTTGACGGCATCGTCGCCCTTGATGTTCGAGTTGGTCTTCGACCATTGCGCGGCCTCGGTGACCTCTTGCGGATACGTCGACGCCATCAGCACTTGCGCGAGCAGCGCATCGGGATAAAGCGCGACGGGCGCGGTGAGCGCGTCGAGTTGCTGATTGCCGAGCTTGGGCGCCGTACTGGCCGCGCCTTGAGTCTGCGCAAGCACGGACGAGCAATGCAGCGCGGCGAGCGGCATGGCGGCAAGCGCCGCGCACAGCGCGAGCATGCGGGCTTGCCGCGCGGGCCGGGTCAAACGGGTGCGATGAGCGGTCAATTTCAGTTCCTCCGTTGCACGGTATTCGATGCTTCGGGCGCGACCTTGGCGCCCGACAGACACGCACACGCCGCCGCATGACGCGACATGCGCGAGAGATGAGCGTGAACCAGCGGGATGGACTGGCGGTACGAAAAGTAAGAGCGAAGCCGATGAAGGCAGTGAAGCGAAGCAAGCACCGAGGCAATCACGCTGCTTTTGGCAGCACTCAATTCAAACGTTTGCCCGCGTGCCGAAGCACCGTTTGAAAAGGCGACGAATGCGTTGTCGTGCATGACCTCGTTCCCGTAAGGAGGGTGCGGTCAAGTTACGGGCCGCCCTTGTAATGTGTCAACGTGATCCACGAAATATCACGTTTTGCATGCGCGGACAACGAAGGAATGCCGAGAGAAGGGCGCGTGAATTGGAAGCGCAAATACGCATACGGCCAGCATCGAATGCCGGCCGTATGGTTGAAGGTTGCCTTTAGGCAATGAACTACGGTTATTGCTGCTGCGGCTTGTTTGAAAGCGCGAGACGCAGAAGGTCGGCAACGGTATTCACGGACAGCTTCTCCATGATGTTCGCGCGATGCGCTTCCACCGTCTTGATGCTGATGCCGAGATCGTCGGCGATCTGCTTGTTCAGCCGCCCGGCGATGATCCGCTCCAGCACCTGATGCTCGCGCGCCGTGAGCTTGCCAAGCCGCTCGGCGGCCGCGCGTTGCTGCTGCACGCTGCTGCTTTCGTTGCGCGCTTTTTCGAGCATGCGCTCGACGAGTTTGCGCAGTTCGGCTTCGTCGAAAGGTTTCTCGATGAAATCCATCGCGCCTTTCTTCATCGTCGAGACGGCCATCGGCACATCGCCGTGACCGGTCACGAAGATGATCGGCAGAAGCGAATTCTCGGCGATCAGCTTTTCCTGCAACTCGAGGCCGGTCATGCCGGCCATGCGCACATCGAGAATCAGGCACGAAATGGCGCCCGAATGCGCGATCGGCAGATAGACGTCGAGGAACGATTCCGCGCTCGAAAAACACTGCACGCGATACCCGTTCGCCTCGAGCAGCCAGCGCAACGAATCACGCACGGCTTCGTCATCGTCCACGACAAAGACGGTTTCCTGAGTGGTGACTGGACTGCTCATAGTTCTCCCGTAACTGTTTGTTGTCTCGTATGTTCGCTTTGCGACCCGGCGTTGCCGCCCGAGTCCGTGCCCGACCCATCCACTTCGCCGATCGGCAGGCTGCAATGGAAAGTCGCGCCGGTCACGTGTCCGTCCGATTCGACATTGTTCACGACCCAAAGGCGGCCGCGATGCGATTCGATGATCGAACGGCAAATGTTCAGCCCCATGCCCATGCCATCGGACTTGGTGCTGTAAAACGGTTCGAAGAGACGCTCGGCGGTGGCTTCATCCACACCCGGGCCCTGATCGACCACGCTGATGCACACCACGCCGCCGTCGAGCCGCTGCACGATCACGCGGATGACGGGATCGACGGCATTCGGTTTTGCATCATGCATTGCTTCGGCTGCGTTTTTCAACAGATTCACGAGCACTTGTTCGATCAGCACGGGATCGACGTAGATCACGGGCATGCGCGAGCGGATTTCCGTGACGATGCGAATCTTGCGTTTGCGCGCCTCGATTTCGGCGAGACCGACTGCATCCGCGACGATATCGGCCACGCGCGTCGCCTGCCGCTTCGGCTCGCTGCGCTTCACGAACTCGCGAATGCGCTTGATGATCATGCCTGCTCGCACCGCCTGCTGCGCGGTTTTTTCGAGCGCGGGCAAGAGCGATTCCTGTGTCATGCGCCCGGATTTCACCAAGGCGACGCAGCCCGAACAATAGTTGTTGATGGCCGCGAGCGGCTGATTCAGCTCATGCGCGAGCGACGACGCCATTTCACCCATCGTCATCAAACGGCTCGTGAACTGCAGCTTCTCTTCCTGCTGATGCGCGAGTTCCTGCGCCTGCTTGCGCTGCGTGATGTCGGTCGCGATCTGCATCTGCGCGAGATGGCCGTCCACCCACTGAATGTACTGGCGGCGCACTTCGAACCACTTCTGGATGCCTTCCACATAGACTTCCTGCGCGTCGGCCGAGCTTTCGGTCAGCGCGGTGGCGGGCAGTCCGGCGTAGGTATCGACCATGTCGATGGTGTCCGACGAACTCAGCTCCGACGAACCCGAAGCGCCATCGAAACCGGCGCCCGCAAGCTGCAAGTGCCCGTCCGGACGAATGCCGAAGAGATGCCGGTAATAGCGGTTCGCGAACAGCAGTTCGGCTTCGTCGGCGGCGAGAACGGAGACGGCGGCATCGAGACTTTCGAGCACCGTGGTGAAGCGTTCGTGGGCGGCGGCGAGCTCTTCGCGCGCGCGCTTGGGTTCGGTGATGTCCGTCATCGACGACATCCAGCCGGTCTGGCGGCCCGAACTGTCGATCAACGGCGACACGTAAAGACGCGCGTGGAAGAACGAACCGTCCTTGCGGCGCACGCGCAACTCGAAACCGGAAGAGGGCGCCTTGCCGCGCAGCGTCATGTCGAGTTGGCGCTGCATCTCGGGATAGGCATCGCGCGGCCAGTATGGAAACGGCGCGTTCTTGCCGACGAGATCGCTTTCGTCCCAACCCGTCATGCGGCAGAACGCGGGATTCACGTGCGTGATGCGGCCGTGCATGTCGAGCACGCGCATGCCGATCAAGACGGAGTTTTCCATCGCGCGGCGGAAGAACGCTTCGGCGTAAAGCGCCTGTTGCGCCTCGAAGCGCTGACGCGTGTGCTTCCAGAGACTCCACAAGCTCCAGAGCACGAAGCACGACAGGCCGGCGACGAGCCACACCAGTGTGTTGTTCGTGAAGTTCGTGAGCTGCGGATACGAATACACGCGCACCGACAACCCCTGGCCGGGCGGATCGAGCGGCAGATCGTAGAACATGTCGCGCGGCAGGCGTGGACGGCTCGATGTCGTCGCGAGTTCGCGATTGTTCAGATCGGTGATGGAGATCTTGTACTTCGCCGACAGCTCGCTCGGAATGTCGTGCTTCAGAATGCCTTCGATGGAAAACACCGCCGCGATGGACCCGAGGAATTCGCGGTCGCGAAACACCGGCGTTTGCAAGGTGATGTAGCCGTTGCCGAGGTCGTCGTAGAGTAAGGGCGAATAAACCTGGCGACGCGTCGTGCGCGCTTCCTCGAAGGCGGCCTGCACCGCTTCGTCCATCTGCGTGTCGTTGGGTTTGGCGAGCCGCGACCCGAGTACCGGCAGCGGCGTATTGGGCCAGCGCGGTTTGTGCTGGCTCGTGTACCAGTTCATGTAGAGGATCTCGGGATGCCCCTGCATGATGTCGGTGGAAGACGTTTGGAATGTCTGAGGGTCGCCATGACCGCTTGCGATGTCTCGCGATAACGCCTGGATCTGCTCTTGCGCACCCGTCATCGAAAGACGAATCTGTTGCTGGGCCCAGGCGACGTTCCGATATAGCGTGTCTTCCTGCTGCTGCTGCTCGCGGCGGTTGAGACTCCAGAGAATCAGGCTCATGACGACCAGAAAAACGAGGATCGAAATGAGCGGCGTGAGTAAATAGGAGTTCGACCACCACGGTCCGTGGTGCCAGCGGGTGGGCGACGAGTCGGTCGGCTTGCGCGCGACCCGCGCCGAGCGTGCGAGAAGCCGATCGGTCAACATGGAAGCGATTGTAACGCAGCGTCTGATTGTTAATTAGCGTAAAAAGGTGCTAGAGACGGCTCAATTGCGGGAAAAGGAGGAGAAAAGTCTGATTAAAAAAGCCTTATCGGACGGTGCATTGCAGCAATTTTCCGCATTATGAGATCATCTCTCATGATTCGAAAAATTCCTTGCTACAAAGTCTGGACCCTATTTAGAATTGCCGGCACGCGGCCAGTGCCCGGTTTTCGGCGGGCGACTGTCGGCGGTTCTTAGAGCGATCCTCACATCAGGAGACGAGCATGTCCGCTGTACCCGACGAAGTTCTCAAATATGTCGCCAATGCCAAAGACGACGATCCTCAGGAAACCGCCGAGTGGCTCGACGCACTCGACGGCGTCATTTCGGCAGTCGGTCCTGATCGCGCGCACTACCTGATCGAAAAGCAGATCGAATTCGCCCGCGTGCATGGCGAGCATCTGCCGTTTTCGGCGAATACGCCCTATATCAATACGATTCCCGTCGCCGGCCAGGCCAAGATTCCGGGCGACCAGGACATCGAGCACCGCATTCGTTCGTACACGCGCTGGAACGCCATCGCCATGGTGTTGCGCGCGGGCAAGGACACCAATGTCGGCGGTCACATCGCTTCGTTTGCTTCGGCGGCGACGCTCTACGACGTCGGCTTCAATCACTTCTGGCACGCACCGTCGAAGGAACATGGCGGCGATCTCGTGTTCGTGCAGGGTCACTCGTCGCCGGGCGTCTACTCGCGCGCGTTCCTGCTCGGCCGTCTGACCGAGGCGCAGCTCAACAACTTCCGTCAGGAAGTGGGCGGCGAGGGAATCTCCTCGTATCCGCATCCGTGGCTGATGCCGGACTTCTGGCAATTCCCGACGGTGTCCATGGGCCTGGGCCCGATCATGGCCATCTATCAGGCGCGTTTCATGAAGTACATGGAAGCGCGCGGTATCGTGAAGACGCAGGGCCGCAAAGTCTGGGCGTTCCTCGGCGACGGCGAAACGGACGAGCCGGAATCGCTCGGCGCAATCGGCATGGCCGGGCGCGAGCGTCTGGACAACCTCGTGTTCGTCATCAACTGCAACTTGCAGCGTCTGGACGGTCCGGTGCGCGGCAACGGCAAGATCATCCAGGAACTCGAAAGCGAATTCCGTGGCGCGGGCTGGAACGTCGTCAAGGTGATCTGGGGCAGCCGCTGGGACGCGCTCTTCGCACGCGACAAGACCGGCGCGCTCATGCGCCGCATGATGGAAGTGGTCGACGGCGAGTACCAGACCTACAAGTCGGAATCGGGCGCGTTCGTGCGCGAGCACTTCTTCAACACGCCGGAACTGAAGGCGCTGGTGGCCGACTGGTCCGATGAAGACATCTGGAACCTGAACCGCGGCGGCCACGATCCGCACAAGATCTACGCGGCTTACGATCAGGCGCAGAAGTCGAAGGGCTCGCCTACCGTGATCCTCGCCAAGACCATCAAGGGTTATGGCATGGGCGAACACGGCCAGGCCATGAACATCACGCACCAGCAGAAGAAGCTGCCGATCGACACGCTGAAGAAGTTCCGCGACCAGTTCCGTCTGCCGTTGACCGACGAACAGATTGCCGACGTGCCGTATCTCACCTTCGAGGAAGGCTCGAAGGAACTGGAATACATGCGCGCCCGCCGTCAGGAACTGGGTGGCTATCTGCCGTCGCGCCGCGAGAAGGCGGAGTCGCTGCCGGTGCCGGAACTGTCGGCATTCGAGCCGCTGCTCAAGGGCACGGGCGAAGGCCGCGAAATCTCCACGACGATGGCGTTCGTGCGGGTGCTCAACATCCTCTTGAAGGACAAGGCCATCGGCAAGCGTATCGTGCCGATCGTGCCGGACGAGTCGCGTACTTTCGGCATGGAAGGCCTCTTCCGCCAGATCGGCATCTGGAATCAGGACGGCCAGAAGTACATTCCTGAAGACTCCGACCAGCTGATGTTCTACAAGGAATCGGAAACCGGGCAGATTCTGCAGGAAGGCATCAACGAAGCCGGTGGCATGTGTGACTGGATCGCGGCCGCGACGTCGTATTCGACGCACGGCGAGATCATGATCCCGTTCTACATCTTCTACTCGATGTTCGGCTTCCAGCGCATCGGCGACCTGGCCTGGGCGGCGGGCGACATGCGTTCGCGCGGCTTCCTGCTGGGCGGCACCGCTGGGCGCACGACGCTCAACGGCGAAGGCCTGCAGCACGAAGACGGCCACTCGCTGCTGTGGGCAGCATCGATCCCGAACTGTGTGAGCTACGACCCGACCTTCGGTTACGAACTCGCGGTCATCATGCAGGACGGCCTGCGCCGCATGGTCGCCGACCAGGAAGATGTGTATTACTACATCACCGTGATGAACGAGAACTACGAGCATCCGGCGATTCCGCAAGGTGAATCAGTTGCCGCGGACATCATCAAGGGCATGTACGCGTTCAGGAAGGCCGAAGGCGCGGCAAAGGGTCCGCGCGTCCAGTTGATGGGCGCGGGCACGATCTTCAACGAAGTGATCGCCGCCGCCGACTTGCTCAAGAACGACTGGGGCGTGGCCGCCGACCTGTGGAGCGTGCCGAGCTTCACGGAACTGGCTCGCGAAGGTCAGGCAATCGACCGCTGGAACCTGCTGCATCCGGCCGACGAAAAGCAAGTGCCGCATGTCACCAAGCTGCTCAAGGGCGCGCAAGGTCCGGTGATCGCGTCGACGGATTACATCCGCGCGCTCGTCGACCAGATTCGCGCCTATGTCCCGAACAAGTTCGTGGTGCTCGGCACCGACGGCTACGGCCGCTCGGACACGCGCGAAGCACTGCGCCACTTCTTCGAAGTCGACCGCTACTGGGTCACGCTGGCCGCGCTCAACGCGCTCGCCGACGAAGGCACGATCGAGCGCAAGGTCGTCGCTGAGGCGATCAAGAAGTACAACCTCGACCCGGCTAAACCCAACCCGATGACCGTCTAAAGGCATCGCCCCCGTGCGTTGTGATGCGGCGCGCTCCCGAAGCGGGGGCGCGCCGCATGCAACACAGGAGACACTAATAATGAGTCAAGCGATCGAAGTCAAAGTGCCGGACATCGGCGATTTCAAGGACATTCCCGTGATCGAGGTTCTGGTCAAGGTGGGCGATGTCGTTGAACAGGAACAGTCCCTCGTCACGCTGGAATCCGACAAGGCCACCATGGATGTACCGAGCTCCTCCGCGGGCACGGTCAAGGAAGTAAAAGTCAAAGTGGGCGATAACGTGTCGGAAGGCACGTTGATCGTCGTATTGGAAAGCGGCGCTTCCGCGCCCGCCAAAACCGACGCGCCCGCCAAGCAGGAAGCGCCGGCCGGCACGACCACGCAGTCGCAACCCGCGCAAGCCGCTCAGGCTTCGAGCGGCGGCGGATCGGTGGAAGTGAAGGTGCCGGATATCGGCGACTTCACGGATATCCCGGTCATCGAAATCGGCGTGAAGGTTGGCGACAAGGTGGAGAAGGAACAGTCGCTCGTCACGCTCGAATCCGACAAGGCGACCATGGATGTGCCTTCGCCTGCCGCTGGCACCGTCAAGGAATTGAAGGTCAAGCTCGGCGATACGGTGTCAGAAGGCACGCTGATTCTGATTCTCGAAGGCGGCGAAAGCAGCCCGGCCGCTTCCGCGCCCAAGCAGGAGGCGCCGAAGCAGGAAGCGCCGAAGCCGGTCGAAGCGCCGCCCGATGCGCCCGCCAAACCCGCGCCCGCGCCCGCCCAGCCGTCCGCGCTCGCGCAGGCGCCCGCTATTCCCGCAGGCGATGGCACACGCACGTCGAGCCACGCGTCGCCTTCGGTGCGCAAGTTCGCGCGCGAACTCGGCGTCGATGTCACGCGCGTGCGCGGTTCCGGTCCGAAAGGCCGCATCACGCAAGGCGACATCACCGCGTTCGTGAAGGGCGTCATGTCGGGTCAGGGCGCAGCGCCCGCCGCGGTTGCCGCGCCGGCTGGCGGCGGTGGCGACCTCAACTTGCTGCCGTGGCCGAAGATCGACTTCACGAAGTTCGGTCCTGTCGATCCAAAGCCGCTGTCGCGCATCAAGAAGATCTCGGGTGCGAACCTGCATCGCAACTGGGTGATGATCCCGCACGTCACGAACAACGACGAAGCGGACATCACCGAGCTCGAAGCGCTGCGCGTGAAGCTGAACAAGGAAAACGAGAAGTCGGGCATCAAGATCACGATGCTGGCTTTCGTCATCAAGGCAGTGGTTTCCGCGCTGAAGAAATTCCCGACCTTCAACGCGAGTCTCGACGGTGACAACCTCGTCTTCAAGAAGTATTTCCACGTTGGCTTCGCAGCCGATACACCGAACGGCCTCGTCGTCCCGGTGATCCGCGACGCCGACAAGAAGGGCTTGATGGATATCGCGAAGGAGATGACGGATCTCTCGAAGCTCGCGCGCGAAGGCAAGTTGAAGCCGGACCAGATGCAAGGCGGCTGCTTCTCGATTTCGTCGCTGGGCGGCATCGGTGGCACGAACTTCACGCCGATCATCAACGCGCCGGAGGTGGCCATCCTGGGTCTGTCGCGTGGCGCGATGAAGCCGGTGTGGGACGGCAAGCAGTTCGTGCCGCGCCTCACGTTGCCGCTGTCGCTGTCGTATGACCACCGCGTCGTCGACGGTGCGGAGGCGGCGCGCTTCAACGCCTATCTCGCGGGCATTCTGGCGGACTTCCGCCGGGTGATTCTCTAAAAAAGTGGCGCGTGTCTTCCTCGCTCGATTGTGCGGGCAAGACACGTGAGACGCTGGGACCGGCGTGCGCTTCAGTGCGCGCGCCTGCTCCAACCGCTCTTTTTCGCCATCATCTTGCATGGGACCCGGGTCAGGCGCTTCAGGCACCGGCTCTGGTCGACATAGGGGACAAATATGAGTCTCGTCGAACTAAAAGTACCCGACATCGGCGACTTCTCCGATGTCGATGTCATCGAAGTCAATATCAAGCCCGGCGACGCCATCGAAAAGGAACAGGGCGTCATCACGCTCGAAACCGATAAGGCCACCATGGAAGTGCCCGCCGACCAGGCAGGCACGATCAAGGAAGTGAAGGTCAAACAGGGCGACAAAGTCTCGCAAGGCTCGGTCATCGCGATGATCGAAACCGAAGGCGCGAGCGCCGCTGCGGAACCTAAGGCCGAAGCGCCGAAGGAAGCGTCGTCCGCAAAGCCGGCTGCACCCACGCCCACGGCGTCGGGCGGCGGCGCACAGGACGTGAAGGTGCCGGATATCGGCGACTTCAAGGACATTCCGGTCATCGAGATCCATGTGAAGCCGGGCGATACGGTCGAGAAGGAGCAATCGCTCGTCACACTCGAGTCCGACAAGGCGACCATGGATGTGCCTTCGCCCGCCGCGGGCACCGTGAAGGAACTGAAGGTCAAGCTGGGCGACAACGTCTCCGAAGGCAGCGTGATTCTGACGCTCGAAGGTCAGGGCGGAGGCGTGAGCGAAGTGCCGACCAAGCCGACGGCCGCGCAACCGCAGCCCGCCGAAAAGGCGAGCGCCGCGCCCGCGCCGAAGGCAGGCAGTTATTCGGGCAGCGCGGATGTCGAGTGCGACATGCTCGTGCTCGGCGCAGGCCCCGGCGGCTATTCGGCGGCGTTCCGCGCAGCGGATCTCGGCATGAGCACCGTGCTTGTCGAACGCTATGCGACCCTGGGCGGCGTGTGTCTGAACGTCGGCTGCATTCCGTCGAAGGCGCTGCTGCATACGGCGCTCGTGCTCGACGAAGCCAAGCATCTCGAATCGCACGGCATCACGTTCGGCAAGCCGAGCATCGATCTGGACAAGCTGCGCGGCTTCAAGGAAGGCGTCGTCAAGAAGCTGACCGGCGGTCTCGCGGGCATGGCGAAGGCGCGCAAGGTACAGGTGGTGACGGGCGTCGGTACGTTCGTCGATCCGAACCACATGGAAGTGCAGGGCGACGGCGGCAAGAAGGTCGTCAAGTTCAAGAAGGCGATCATCGCGGCGGGTTCGCAGGCGGTGAAGTTGCCGTTCTTCCCGGACGATCCGCGCGTGGTCGACTCGACCGGCGCGCTCGAACTGCGTCAGATTCCGAAGCGCATGCTGGTGGTGGGCGGCGGAATCATCGGGCTGGAAATGGCGACGGTTTATGCGTCACTCGGCTCCGAAATCGATGTCGTCGAAATGCTCGACGGTCTGATGATGGGCGCCGACCGCGATCTCGTGAAGGTCTGGGAGAAGTACAACGCGAAGCGCTTCGCCAACGTCATGCTGAAGACCAAGACGACCAAGGCGGAAGCCAAGGACGACGGCATTTACGTGACGTTCGAGGGCGACAAGGCGCCGACCGAAGCGCAGCGTTACGACCTCGTGTTGCTGGCCGTGGGCCGCAGTCCGAACGGCGGGAAGATCGGCGCGGACAAGGCGGGCGTCGCGGTGACGGATCGCGGCTTCATCAACGTCGACAAGCAACTGCGTACGAACGTCGAGCATATTTTTGCGATCGGCGATCTCGTTGGCCAGCCGATGCTCGCGCACAAGGCCGTGCACGAAGGCCACGTCGCGGCGGAAGCGGCGCATGGCGAGAAGGCGTACTTCGATGCGCTGCAAATTCCGTCGGTGGCTTATACCGATCCGGAAGTGGCGTGGGCCGGCAAGACCGAAGACCAGTGCAAGGCCGAAGGCATCAAGTACGGCAAGGCGGTGTTCCCGTGGGCCGCTTCGGGCCGCGCGATCGCCAATGGTCGCGACGAGGGCTTCACCAAGCTGATTTTCGATGAAGCGACGCATCGCGTGATCGGCGGCGGGATCGTCGGATTGAACGCGGGCGATCTGATCAGCGAAGTGTGTCTTGCGGTCGAGATGGGCGCGGATGCCACGGACATCGGCAAGACCATCCACCCGCATCCGACCTTGGGCGAATCCATCGGCATGGCGGCGGAGTTGTACGAAGGCGTCTGTACGGACTTGCCGCCGCAGCGCAAGAAGTAAGCGGCCGTAAAAGGGTGTCGAGCGAAGCGCGCTTCTTCACGGAAGCGCGCTTTTGCTTTTGAACTGCCCGCTCGAATGCGTGAAGCGAAAGCCGTTTTTTCGAACCAACAGACGACTAAAAACCCGGCGCGAGGCCGGGTTTTTCGTGATTCTTGCTTCGTCAACCGGGCGAACCCGGCTTCGAACTTACGCAACCGTCTTCTTGGCGGTGCGCGTAGCTTGTTCGGTCGCTTGCGTAGCGGCCTTCGTGGCGGCCGTGGCGGCTGCGTTGAAGTTGCTTTCAGCGATTTCGACAGCTTGCTTCGTTGCCTTGTGAACCGTTTCGTACGTCGTGTTGGCGGCGGTGATGGCCGACTTCATGACTGCGACTGCGGTTTCCGAACCAGCCGGTGCGTTCTTCGCGACGTTGTCGACGAGCGATTGCACCTTGCGGTTTTGCTCTTCGTACTGAGCTTCAGCAACGCGAGCGAATTCAGCCTGCGTGGACGACGCGATTTCATACAGATGACGGCCGTACGACAGAACCTTCTCGGCGACCGGCTGCGTGAGGCTTGCTTGCAGCGAGAGGAGTTCTTGTGCGTCCTTGACCGACAGCGCGCGCTGGGTGTTCTCCTGGCTTTCGGCCAGGGTCGACTTCACGACTTGCAGATTCAGTTCGACCAGCTTTTCGATACCTTCGAATGCCTTGTTCGTGAGGCCGAACAGCGTGTCGAAGTTAGCTTTTTGTGCGGCGGCGATTTGCTCGGGGGTCAACAGGGTCATCTCAGGCTCCTGATAGTCGACCCATCAACGCGGGTCGTGGTTTGGTAGGTCCGGCGCGCCGTTGCGGCCGGTTACTGCAAAGTGCGATTGGTGCGTCGCAACATGAAGCCATTTTAGAGATATTCCGATAGATGTCAAGCGCTTTTTGTGCATTGCACAATACGCCGAAAGGTCTTGTTAAACAATGGCTTAAGTCGGATCGAAGCCGCATGCGCTGCTGCTCGGTGAAAACCCTATGCACCGCCGCAGGGCGTGGCGTTGCGAGACGCTCTTAACCGGATGGGAGCGTTATGAAAGCACGCTAAGACGACAGAATCATGTCCCGTCGATGCGCATGCTGGAAACTCGCATCGGCAAGAAAGATGAGATGTTTCTGTAGTAAGTCCTATTTTTAGGATGACGCCGTACACCAAATTGTTGAAGAGACGTTAACATTTCGACTGTCGGTTGCGTTGTTGTTGTGTTGACGCCGCATCCGTCCACCGCACGCAGCCTTCTTCGAATTTTCGCTTCGCTGTCTTCCAGACCCGAATCCGCGATTCCTGGCTCAAGTTGCAGAAAGTTTTGCCGATAGTGCGCTTGTCGTCCCGCATAAAAGCGCACTGTTGGCAGCACTGCTGCAATGCGCGATCGTTTTTTCCGATCAAAGCGCGCGTTGTGTAACGATAAGCAATCGTGGCTTACAACTCGGTTTAACGAGTGCGGATAAGTGCTTAATATTGCTTAAATTTCGTAGCTTCACTACACTTGGCGGTACTCTCCAGCCGCCCAACAGAACACTAATGAAAACCGAAATGTTTTCGTCGTTTAAGGTGGTTCATGGCGTAGCGCTGCGCTCCGCGTTGTCGATCGCCATTTCCATCGCCGTAGCGACGTCCTTTGCAGCGGCTCCGGCTGAAGCCCTCGCAAAAACCGCCACCGCAACCAAATCCGTCAAGAAATCCGCGAAGTCCACTGCTTCCGCCGAGAAGGCCGAAAAGCCTGCTCGTGTGGCGAAGACATCGGCGAAATCGGGCCGTGCCGCCCGCGTAGCCAAGGTCGCCGCCGAAGACGACGACGTACCCCGGGCTTCCCGCAAGCGTCGAGTGAATTACCGCATGGACCCGCGCTCGCGCCGCGCCGCAGTGCACTCGGTGGCGTATCAGCCGCGTGCCACCTCGGTCGGTTCGGCGTTCGGTTTGCATGAAACGCCCGACAGCCTGGCGCTGCGTTCGAGCGTGGCCTATGTGGTGGACCAGAACACGTCCGAAACGCTTTTCGACAAGAATTCGCGCGCCGTCGTGCCTATCGCGTCCATCACCAAGTTGATGACGGCCATGGTCACGCTCGACTCGCACTTGCCGCTCACCGACGAAATGACGGTGACCGACGAAGATCGCGATTACGAGAAGTTCACGGGCTCGCGGCTTGCCGTCGGCTCGGAGCTCAATCGCGAGGACATGCTGCATATCGCGCTCATGGCATCGGAAAATCGCGCGGCGGCCGCGTTGTCGCGCTATTACCCGGGTGGCCGGCCGGCTTTCATCGCGGCAATGAACGCGAAAGCGAAGTCGCTCGGCATGACCGACACGCATTTCGAGAACTCCACGGGTCTCACGAGCCTCAACGTTTCGAGCGCACGCGATCTCGTGAAGATGGTGAACGCGGCGTATCAATATCCGCTCATCCGCAAGTTCTCGACGGATCGCAGCTACGAAGTCTTCACCGGCAAGCGCAATCTCGCCTACAACAGCACGAACGCGCTGGTGCGTAATGCGTCGTGGGATATCGGTTTGCAGAAGACCGGCTTCATCAACGAAGCGGGCGAGTGCCTGGTGATGCAGGCAACGGTCAACGGCCGCCCGGTCGTGATCGTGCTGCTCGATTCCTACGGCAAGTATTCGCGTTTCGCGGATGCCGGCCGCCTGCGTTCGTTCCTCGATACGCTCGGCGAACCGCGCATCATGAGTGCGGACATGGGTAGCGGCACGAACCCCTAAGCAAGTTTGAATAAGCAGAAAGCCGGATGGGTCTCTCGACCCGTCCGGCTTTTTGTCTTTGAAGCAGCGTTTCTAACGCAAGATTCAGCGCGATGCGGCAGCAACCGGCTCGGGGTGATAACCCAGCGAGCGCGAGATCTCCAGCGCCGTATGACTGAGTTGCTTGAGCCACGCGTCTTGGAGACGATCGGCCGGCGCCGACAACGACAAGCCCGCGACGAGCCGCCCGGTATCGTCGTAAATGCCCGCCGCGATACAGCGCACGCCCAGTTCGAGTTCTTCGTTATCGCGCGCGCAAGCCTGTTGCCGCACGAACGACAGCTCACGTTCCAGCTTCGAAAGATCGGTGATGCTGTTCTGTGTGTGGCCCGAAAGACCCGTGCGCATGGCGTAGGCGCGCACGCGCGTGGTTTCGTCGGCGGCGAGGAAGAGTTTGCCGACCGAAGTCAGATGCAGCGGCGCGCGTCCACCGATCGCGCGCACGACCTGCATGCCGGAGCGTTCGGAATAAGCCCGCTCGATATAGACGATCTCATCGCCCTGACGCACCGAGAGGTTGACCGTCTGTCCCGTTTGCCGATGCAGTTCGCGCATCGGCGGCATTGCGGCCTCGCGCACCGAAAGGCGCGCCTTGACCAGATTGCCTAGTTCGAGCAGACGCATGCCGAGCCGATACGTGCCTGGATCGGAGCGGTCCACCAGCCGGCACAGCACCATGTCGTTCAAGATGCGGTGCGCCGTGGAAGGATGCAGATCGGTGCTTTGGGAGAGTTCCTTCAGGCTGACGGGATCGGTGTGGCCGGCAAGCGCGTCCAACAGACGCATCATGCGTTCGATCACCTGAATGGAGGTTTTGGATTCCGGGTTCGTATCGCTCATCGTGGAAATCGGTTGATGCGTCAAACTACGGATGCGCAATTGTATCTCATAATGTGAAAACGCGGTCGGCGGTTGGGGAGTGCCCGAACCACCGCCGCTTCGCGGATAATCGGCGTGCGTCTTAGAAAATCGCGATAAAACAGGAAACGCTCCACCATGCAAGTCGGACTATTCGTCACGTGCCTCATCGATATGATGCGGCCGGAGATCGGCTTTTCGGTCATCAAGCTGATCGAGCGCGCGGGTTTTACGGTGAGCGTGCCGCCCGCGCAAACCTGCTGCGGCCAGCCCGCGTATAACTCCGGCGATCGCAGACTTGCACGCGATCTCGCCGAAAAGACACTGCGGGAATTCGAACAATTCGACTACGTGGTGGTGCCGTCGGGTTCGTGCGGCGGAATGATCCGCGCGCATTACGGCGATCTCTTGCGCGACGATCCGCAACTCATGAATCGCTTCGCGCGCCTGCAACCGCGCGTCTTCGAACTCACCGATTTTCTCGTGAATGTTGCCAAGGCGCGCATGGAGCCCGGTGTGTTCGAAGGCGCCGTGACCTATCACGATTCCTGCTCGGGCCTGCGTGAACTCGGCGTGAAGGCGCAGCCGCGCGATTTGCTCGCACAAGCGGGCGTGCCCGTGACCGAGATGGCGGGCTGCGAACATTGCTGCGGTTTCGGCGGCACGTTCGCGGTGAAGTACGGCGACATTTCGACGGCCATCGTCGATGAAAAATGCGCCAACATCAAGGCGAGCGGCGCGGCTACCGTCGTGCTGGGCGATCTCGGCTGCATGCTGAATATAGAAGGGCGCTTGAGGCGCACCGGCGACACGAGCACGCGTGTGCTGCATATCGCGCAAGTGCTTGCCGGCGACGCATCCGACTCCATCCGCAACTGACGAACGAGCGAGCCCATGCAAGTCCAGACGATGCACTTCAAGGCGCGCGCCGGCAGCAAACTCGCCGATGAGCGTCTGCAGCAGAACCTCACCAAGCTCTCGACCAAATTCGTGAGCGCGCGGGCGAGCGCGGTGCTCGATATCGACTTCGAGGAGACGCGCGCCGCGCTAAAGGAGCGCCGCAATCGCGCGCTCGACAACCTCGACGTATGGCTCGAAACCTTCGAACGCGAGGCGACGCGCCGTGGCGCGACCGTGCTCTACGCGGAATCGACGCAGGATGCGGCGCGGTTGGTCGCGGACATCGCGCGCGCGCATGGCGTGAAAAAGGTCATCAAGACCAAGTCGATGGTCTCGGAAGAGATGCAACTGAATCGCGTGCTCGGCGAAATGGGCGTGCAGTCCATCGAAACCGATCTCGGCGAATATATCCTGCAGATCAACGACAACGAGCCGCCGAGCCACATCATTGCGCCCGTGGTTCACAAAGACAAGGAGCAGATCGCCGATCTCTTCGCGAAGACGCACGGCAAGCCGCGTCTCACGGACATCCCCGACATGACCCGCGAGGCGCGCGAAGTGCTGCGCCCGCATTTCATGTCCGCCGATATGGGAGTGACGGGCGGCAACTTTTTGATCGCGGAAACCGGCTCGGTGGCAGTTGTCACGAACGAAGGCAACGAAGGCATGTGTACCGTGATGCCGCGCGTGCACGTCGCGGTGACGGGCATCGAGAAGATTCTGCCGACGCTCGAAGATCTCGCCACCGCAATGCGTCTGCTGCCGCGCTCGGCGACCGGGCAGACCATTTCCAATTACTTTTCATTGCTGACCGGCCCCCGCGCGACGGGCGAGCAGGACGGGCCCGAGCATATGTATTTCGTGCTCGTCGATGGCGGGCGCACCGGGCTTATCGGCGGCGAGTTTCAGGAGATGCTGCGGTGTATTCGCTGTGGCGCGTGCATGAATCACTGCCCGGTGTATCAAAAGATCGGCGGTCATGCGTATGGCTGGGTTTATCCCGGACCGATGGGTTCGGTGTTGACGCCGGCTTATGTGGGCATCGACAAGGCGCTCGATCTGCCGCAAGCCGCAACGCTATGCGGCGAATGCAACAGCGTGTGCCCGGTGGGCATTCCGCTGTCCGACCTGCTGCGCAAACTGCGCGAAAAGCAGACCGAACGCCATCTGCGCCCCTGGACCGAACGCGTGGCGCTCGCCGTGTGGGGTTACTTCGCGCTTCGGCCAATTGCTTATGCGCTTTTTACGAAACTCGCCGTGCGCGTGCTTGAAGTCATGGGCGGAAAGAGAAAGACGATATCGCGGATGCCATTCGGCGCCGGATGGACCGAAACACGCGATATGCCCGCGCCGGTCGGGCGCACCTTCCGCGAACTATATAAGGCGAAAGGCACGCATCTCGGGTAAGCGTGTTTCCACGGAAAGCGATGTGAAAAAGCCGCGCCGGTTCGACCCGGCACGGCTTTCTAGCGCTCTGCGCAATCGACGCGTTATCCGCCGATCGGCCCGAGCGAGCTTCGCTGCTTGCCGCCGTGTCCGCCACCGCCACCGGCGCCACCGCCTTGATCGCCACCGCGATGGTAGCCGCCACCGTTTCCGCCAGGATTCGCGGCGGGCGCCTGCGGACGTCCTGGCGGGACGCCGCCGACGGCTCGCGGCAACGGCGCGCCTCCGCCTGCCTGTTGAGGCGGCGGTCCGCCCACCGGACGGCCTCCACCGGCTTGCGGTGGCTGACCACCACCCGGCTGATGTCCGCCGCCCGCTTGTTGCGGTTGATTATTTCCTTGCGGCGGGCGCCCACGCGGATAGTCCCCGCGATTCCAGTTGCCCGATGGCGGACGACGCCAGCCTGGACCGTCATCCCAATAGCGGCCGGGGCCAGGACCGTAGTAAGCGGGGCCAGGACCGGAGTAGTAGCCGCCGCCCACCGCTACGCCGGGCTGAACGACCACCGGCGCGCCGTACGCGTCGTAGCCATAGCCGGGATCGGCGTAGCCCGCGGCGGGATATCCGCCACCGTAGGATGATCCATCGGGATAAACCGCGCAGCCGCCTAGTACCAAAGCCGATGACGCGATCAAAAGTCCAGCAACTGCGGATTTCATGTCGTTGATTAGTTCGTTGCAGTGATAACAATAAGACACCCGGCGTGCTCCGATGTCCCCAAGAACTTTGTAAGGTTTTATGACGATTGGCCCGTTCTTGTTGCAATTTCAAAGCCGTGGGTTCGCTACCTTTCGTTGTCCGCCACGCAACGAAGCTTTGCTTTTCAGCGTCTTTTTAAGATGTCGGCGATTCCGTAAAATTCGATAGTCGCTTAGTGGGCATCATTCATGCGCTTGATGCGACGACGAACAGAGGTAATCCCATGAAAAAGACAATATCGACCTATTGGCCCGCCGCGATCCTGTTGCCGCTTGTACTGACGTTCTGCATGCACGCGGGCGAGCCCCGGTTAGCCGTCGAACGTCACGGGCGTTCGGGCGTGGCAAGCGTGAGCGCGGAATTGGCGCGCGCGATTTCCTACGGCTTAGTCGATGACGACGACGCAAGACCTAACGCGCCGGCACGTCCCGAATCGATATAGACGCCGGCGAAACGCCGCGCACAGGCCACAAAAAATGGCGCCCTTCGTGAGAAGGACGCCATTTTCTTTCGCAGCAAACGCGCGTGCAATGCCTTACTTCAGCACGCTCGCCACCGCGTTGGCGACGACATCGATATTGCGCAGATTCAGCGCAGCCACGCAGATGCGCCCCGTGCTGACCGCATAGATGCCGAATTCTTCCCGCAGACGGTCCACTTGCGGCGCGGTCAGGCCCGAGTACGAGAACATGCCGCGCTGACGGTCGACGAAGGAAAAGTCGCGATCCACGCCCGCGCCCTTCAGACGCTCGACGAGGCCATTACGCATGGCGCGGATACGATCGCGCATCTCGCCCAGTTCCTGTTCCCACAGCGCACGCAGTTCCGGCGATGCCAGCACGGCCGCGACCACCGAGCCACCGTGCGTCGGCGGGTTCGAATAGTTGGTGCGAATCACGCGCTTCAATTGCGACAGCACGCGCGACGACTCTTCCTTGCTCGACGTGATGATGGACAGCGCGCCAACGCGCTCGCCATACAGCGAGAACGACTTCGAGAACGACGACGACACGAACACGTTCAGATCCGACGCGGCGAAGAGGCGCACGGCGGCGGCATCGGCTTCGATGTTTTCGCCGAAGCCTTGATACGCGATGTCGAGGAACGGCACGAGGTTGCGCGCCTTCACGACTTCGACGATCTGCGCCCACTGCGCGTCCGTCAGATCCACGCCGGTCGGGTTGTGGCAGCACGCGTGCAGCACGACGATGGTGCCGGCCGCGTAGCCGTTCAGCGCGTCGAGCATGGCCGCGAAGTTCACGCCATGCGTCGCCGCTTCGTAATACGGATAGTTGACGACCTCGAAGCCCGCGCCTTCGAAGAGCGCGCGATGGTTTTCCCAGCTCGGGTCGCTGATCGCGACTTTCGCGCCCGGATTCACGCGCTTCAGAAAGTCCGCCCCGATTTTGAGCGCGCCCGTGCCGCCCAGCGCCTGCGCCGTGACGATTCGGCCCGAAGCGATCAGCGGCGAGTCACGGCCGACGAGCAGCGTCTGGACGGCCGAGTCGTACGCGGCGATGCCGTCGATAGGCAGATAGCCGCGCGGCAGCGCTGCATCGACGCGTGCTTTTTCAGCTTCGCGAACGGCGCGCAGAAGCGGAATCTTGCCTTCTTCGTTGGTGTAGACACCAACGCCCAGATTGACCTTGGTCGGGCGCGGGTCGGCGTTGAAGGCTTCGTTGAGGCCCAGAATCGGGTCGCGGGGAGCGAGTTCGACGGCAGAGAAAAGAGACATGATCTATCGGCAGTGGAAGGAAGACGTGCGGCGGGAAGAACGATGCTTGGGCGCTCGAAAAAGCGGCGCGTGACGTCGTTGGCGGCGCGGTCGTGCGGGGCGCCCCCTCGAAGCCCAGTCGCATATTGTATCGAATCCGGCGCTGCATTTCGGATCGAGCCTTATTCTATGTACGCGCTTTTTTCTCGCGAGCATGAATAAGCGCATGGGCTTCGGCCGGTTGAAAGCCTTGTCCGGCATGCGCGCAAGCCTCGATTGGACGGCATCGACGGAACAGCGGCGCCGCCTCGCGCGCCATTGCTTGACTTCCACCCAACGGTCCCAACCTGCTCGATTCCGCCTCCGTGAGGCCGCCCGCGCCACTTTCGCCGCAGCCGCTAGAATAGGTGTTTGCTCCGGCGCCGACTAAGAAGATTCCCCTCTCCATGTCCGATACCCTTATCGAAACGCCCGACGCACTGGACGAATCGAAGTTCGCCACGTTCGAAGGCTCGCCGTTTCAGCTCTATCAGCCGTATCCGCCCGCGGGCGATCAGCCCGAGGCCATCAAGACGCTCGTCGAGGGCGTGGACGACGGTCTCTCGTTCCAGACGCTGCTCGGCGTGACCGGCTCGGGCAAGACCTTCACGATGGCCAACGTCATCGCGCGTCTGGGCCGGCCCGCCATCGTTTTCGCGCCCAACAAGACGCTCGCCGCGCAGCTCTACGCCGAGTTCCGCGAGTTCTTCCCGCGCAACGCGGTCGAGTACTTCGTCTCGTACTACGACTATTACCAGCCGGAAGCGTATGTGCCGCAGCGCGATCTCTTCATCGAGAAGGATTCGTCGATCAACGAGCATATCGAGCAGATGCGGCTCTCGGCGACCAAGAGCCTGCTCGAACGCCGCGACGTGGTGATCGTGGCGACGGTGTCGGCCATTTACGGTATCGGCAATCCGTCCGAGTATCACAAGATGATCCTCACGCTGCGCGTAGGCGACAAGCTCGGCCAGCGCGATGTCATCGCGCGGCTGATCGCCATGCAATACACGCGCAACGAGGCGGATTTTCAGCGCGGCTCGTTCCGTGTGCGAGGCGACACCATCGACATCTTTCCGGCGGAACACGCGGAAATGGCGGTGCGAGTCGAATTGTTCGACGACGAAATCGAGTCGATGCAGCTTTTCGATCCGCTCACCGGCCGCGTGCGCAACAAGATTCCGCGCTTCACGGTGTATCCGTCGTCGCATTACGTGACGCCGCGCGACACCGTCATGCGCGCGATCGAAACCATCAAGCTGGAACTGCGCGAGCGGCTGGAGTTTTTCCATAGCCAGGGCAAGCTCGTCGAGGCGCAGCGGCTCGAACAGCGCACGCGCTTCGACCTGGAAATGCTGCAGGAACTGGGTTTTTGCAAGGGTATCGAGAATTACTCGCGGCATTTCTCGGGCTCGGCGCCCGGCGAACCGCCGCCGACGCTCGTCGACTATCTGCCGCCCGACGCCATCATGTTGCTCGACGAGTCGCACGTGCTGATCGGCCAGTTGAACGGCATGTATAACGGCGACCGCGCGCGCAAGGAAAATCTCGTCGATTACGGTTTCCGCATGCCGTCCGCGCTCGACAACCGGCCGCTCAAGTTCAACGAATTCGAGCGCAAGATGCGCCAGGCCGTGTTCGTCTCCGCGACGCCCGCCGACTACGAACAGAAGAAAGCGGGGCAAGTGGCCGAGCAACTCGTGCGGCCGACGGGTCTCGTCGATCCCGAAATCGAGGTGCGGCCCGCGCGCTCGCAGGTCGACGACGTGCTCTCCGAGATCAACGCGCGCGTCGCGGTGCACGAACGCGTGCTCGTTACCGTGCTCACCAAGCGCATGGCCGAACAGCTGACCGAATTTCTCGCCGATCACGGCGTGAAGGTGCGCTATTTGCACAGCGATATCGACACGGTCGAGCGCGTGGAAATCATCCGCGATCTGCGGCTCGGCACGTTCGATGTGCTCGTCGGCATCAACTTGTTGCGCGAGGGTCTGGATATTCCTGAAGTGTCGCTCGTCGCCATTCTCGACGCGGACAAGGAAGGCTTCCTGCGCGCCGAGCGCTCGCTGATCCAGACAATCGGACGGGCGGCGCGCAACGTGAACGGCAAGGCGATCCTCTACGGCGACAACATGACGGACTCGATGAAGCGCGCCATCGACGAAACCGAGCGGCGCCGCGCCAAGCAGGTGGCGCATAACCTCGAGCGGGGCATCACGCCGCGCGGAGTGGAAAAGCGCATCAAGGACATCATCGATGGCGTCTACAACGCCGACGACGCGCGCGCCGAACTGAAGGAAGCCCAGACGCGCGCGAAGTTCGAGGACATGACCGAGAAGCAGCTCGCGAAGGAAATCAAGCGGCTGGAAAAGCAAATGATGGATCACGCCAAGAATCTCGAATTCGAAAAGGCGGCGCAGACCCGCGACCAATTGGCGCTGTTACGTCAACGCGTGTTCGGCGCGAACGTGGGCGATCACATCACCGGCATCGGCGGAAAGTAAGGCAAAAGAAAGCAAGTTTTCATCGTTCTGTCTCAAGCGACGCGGCGAGCCGGAAGGCGCACCGCGTTTTTTTATCGGCCGCGAATGGACCGCGGGTTGGCTGCAAAGCCCGCCGGAGCCTTGCCGCAGCAGGCTTTTGTAAGCCCGCGCTAATTTGTCCCGAGTGGTGAAGGGTGCTAAACTGACGAACATTGAGAATGGTTCGTATTAACGTTTTCCAGATTCTCGAAGCGGTTTTCCGTTTCGCGCTAACGAAACGGCACCACAGTCATTTTTTTGCGCCGGCGCGCCTTTTTAGAGCGCCGGAGTTCGGTGGAAAGGGCGCGCCAATGTCACGCGCGCCATCGATAACAACAGGAGTGTTTGATGGGTTCAACGTTGATGCGCGGCCTCGTTGCCGCCGCAGGCCTCACGGCGATGATCGCGGCTTCCGCTGCTGAGTATCCGATCGGCAAGCAGCATATCGAAGGCGGCATGGAAACGGGCGCCGTCTATCTGCAGCCAATCACGATGGCGCCGGAAGGCATCATGCGCAAGGCATCGGATTCGGACATTCACCTCGAAGCGGATATTCACGCGGTCAAGAACAACCCGACCGGTTTCGCCGAAGGCGACTGGATGCCCTATCTGAACGTGACGTATGAACTCACGAAAACCGGCTCGACGCAGTCGGTCAAGGGCGACCTGATGGCGATGGTCGCAAGCGACGGCCCGCACTACGGCGACAACGTCAAGCTCTTCGGTCCGGGCAAATATCACCTCAAGCTGCATATCTCGCCGCCTTCCGAAACCGGCCACATGGCGTTCGGCCGTCACGTCGACAAGGAAACCGGCGTGGGTCCGTGGTTCAAGCCGTTCACGATCGAATACGACTTCCCGTTCGCGGGCATCGGCAAGAAGGGCGGGTACTAAGCTCGCGCACGGCGTTCGCGCGTTCCGGCAGGGGTTTGCAGTTCGCTGCGCCGCCGGACGCGTACCAATCAGGAAGTCCGCATGAAATTGAAAAGCCAGCTGATGGCGATGTTGCTCTCGGTCGCAGCGGGTCTTGGCGTGGCGCACGCCGCCGATCTGCCGACCTTCAAGCTCGAAATGAACGACGGCAAGCTGAACCCGGCGCGCATCGAAGTACCGGCGGGGCAGCGCATCAAGATCGAAGTGCATAACGTCGGCAAGGGCGCGGCCGAGTTCGAAAGCGTGCAGTTGCGCAAGGAGAAGGTGCTCGCGCCGGGTGCCGATTCGTTCGTGGTGATCGCGCCGCTCGATCCGGGCGAATACAAGTTCTTCGACGACTTTCATCAGACCGCGCAAGGCGTGATCGTCGCCAAGTAAATGTCTGTGCCGCGCGCGTGTTTCGGTGCGCCCGCGCGGGCAAGTGAAGCAACGCAAAGGGGTTCAAATGGGGCAGGTACTTTTCATCGTCTGGCGTGAGAGCGTCGAAGCTTTGCTGGTCGTCGGCATTCTGTACGCATGGCTGAAGAACGGCGACCAGCAGGCGCGTCGCGGCCTGCCTTATCTGTGGTTCGGCGTGGCCACGGGGCTGGTTGCCGCCATCGCGCTGGGCGCCGCGCTCATCGGCTTCACGGAAGTGCTGTCCGGCAACGCGCAGGATTACTTCCAGACCGGCATGGTGCTGATCGCCTGCGTGCTCATTGTGCAGATGGTCCTGTGGATGAAGCGTCACGGCCGCACGCTCAAGCGCGACATGGAAAGCTCGCTGCAAAAGAGCACGCAGGACGGACAGTTCTGGGGCATCGCGGTGCTGGTTGCGCTGGCTATCGCGCGTGAAGGCAGCGAGACGGCCGTGTTTCTGTATGGCGTCGGCTTCGGGCAATCGGGACACGTCGATGCTTCGCAATATCTCGCGATCATCCTCGGCTTCGCGCTCGCGCTCCTGACGTTCTACGTGCTGCAACTCGGCGGCAAGATCTTCTCGTGGCGCTCGTTCTTTCGCGTGACCGAAATCATGCTGCTGTTCCTCGCCGCCGGCCTCTTCGAGACGGGCGTCGACAAACTGATCGACATGGAAGTGCTGCCGGTCATCGTCAATCAGGTGTGGAACTCGTCCGCGCTGCTCGACGACTCGAGCACCTTCGGTTCGCTCGTTGCCACCCTCACGGGTTATCGCGCGCATCCGGCGGGCATGAACTTGGTTGCCTACGCGGTCTACTGGATCGTGATTTATCTTCTCCTGCGCCGTTCCAATCATCAGATGGCGCAAAAACAAAAGGCGGCGAGCCGTCCAGCATGAGCTCTGTTCTGCAACGACCCGGCCGGCTGCAACAGGCCGGTCAATGGATGCAACGGCACGGCAACGCGATCCGCGGAACTCAGTGGGTCGTGGTTGTCGTGTACGCGTTTCTGATTCTCGTGCCGGCTGTCATGCCGCTGCCCGATGGCTCGGCGCATTTGTGGAATAACCTCACGCTTGCCGCGCAGTTCGTGTTCTGGGGCGTCTGGTGGCCGTTCGTGCTGCTGTCGATGGTCATGCTCGGCCGAGTGTGGTGCGGTGTGCTGTGTCCGGAAGGCGCGCTCACCGAGTTCGCGAGCAAGTTCGGCCGCGGCTGGGCGATTCCGCGCTGGATGCGCTGGGGCGGCTGGCCGTTCGTCGCATTCGGACTCACGACCATCTACGGACAGATGGTGAGCGTCTATCAATATCCGAAAGCGGTGCTGCTCGTGCTCGGCGGCTCGACCGTGGGCGCGATGATCGTCGGCGTGCTGTATGGCCGCGAAAAGCGCGTGTGGTGCAAGTACCTCTGCCCGGTAAACGGCGTGTTCTCGCTGCTCGCACGGCTTGCGCCGTTTCACTACAAAGTCAGCGAAGACGCGTGGCGCCGTTCGTACAAGGAAGGCGAGCACGGGCATCGGGTGATTCCGATCAACTGCGCGCCGCTCGTGCCCCTGCGCAAGATGGAAGGCGCCGCCGACTGCCACATGTGCGGCCGATGCAGCGGCCATCGCGATGCCATCGCGCTCACGTGGCGCTCGCCGTCGGAAGAGGTGGTCGAGCTCGGCAACAAGGCGGCGAATCCGTGGGACACGGCGCTGATTCTGTACGGCTTGCTCGGCATCGCGATCGGTGCGTTCCACTGGACCGTGAGCACATGGTTCGTCGATCTCAAGCAGATCTTCGCGAGCTGGCTGATCGATCACAACATCCTCTGGCCGCTCGATACCAACGCGCCGTGGTTCCTCTTCACGCATTATCCCGAGCAGAACGACGTGTTCTCCTGGCTCGACGGCACGATGGTGATCGGCTATATCGTCGCGACGGGTCTCGTCTACGGCACGGCGCTGCTCGCGCTGCTGGCGCTCGGCACGCGCATGCTCGGCAAGATGAACGCGGCGCGGCTGCATCACCTGACGCTCTCGCTGATTCCGCTCGCGGGATGCGGCGTGTTTCTCGGCTTGTCGGCGACCACGGTCTCGCTCCTGCGCGCGGAGCATCTGCCGCTGTGGTGGGTGACGGACCTGCGCCTCGGGCTGCTTGGCGTCGCCAACTTGTGGAGCGCCTGGCTCGCGTGGCGCGTCACGGCTCGTTATTCCTCGACGCTTGTTCCGCGCGCACTCACGATGGTATGGTTTGTCGCGGCGCTCGCCGTCGCGGATAGCGCCTGGTATCTGATGTTCTGGGGCTTCAGCCGATAACGCCATTAGGTGAGAATCAAGTGAGAACCAAACCCGTACTGACCGACGAAGACGTCCTGCTGATGGCCGCCGCCGCCGAGGCGCACGCAAAGGCGCACAACTGGAACGTGACCATCGCCATCGTCGATGACGGCGGGCATCTGCTGCATCTGCATCGGCTCGAAGGGACGGGCGCGAGCACGGTCGAGATGGCGACTGGCAAGGCGCGCACCGCCGTGCTCGGCCGGCGCGAAACGAAGGTGTATGAAGACACGATCAAGCAGGGCCGCACTGCGTTTCTGAGCGCGCCCATGACGGCCATGCTCGAAGGCGGCGTGCCGATCTTCGTCGGAACGGATATCGTCGGCGCGGTGGGTGTGTCGGGCGTGAAATCGGATCAGGATGCATCGATCGCGCGGGCGGGCATTGCGGCGCTTGGCATCGAAAACGTCTGAAGCGAGAACGTCGAAGCACGCGGTCGAATTTTTGCCATAGCCCGCGCACAATAAAAACGGCACGCCTTCGCATTGAAGGCGTGCCGTTCGATCAATCAAAATGCATGGCCTCGTTCGGGCACATGACATCGGCGGGAACCAAAAAAAGCGGCTTCGCTTGCTATCGACGACTGGCTGGTGTTTGCACGAAGGGGTCTAAATTCTCGCGTGCAAGTCGTCCTCGCTGGCTAAGGCCAAACACCTCTTTGGCGAGGTGGTCCCCACAATACACGGTACTGCTGTTCTGCCTTACCTCTTTGCCGCCTACTTCGTCAGGATCAGCTTGCCCAGACGCGTCGCGCGCAACTGATAGGTCTCCCCGTTATGCACGATCGCGATATGACTGCGCCCCTGCAGTAACGTATCGCTGCGCAACGAACGATCGCCGGTTGCATCGGCTGAATCCGTCGATATCGTCGATGCCCGCACCGACGTCACGGCAGCCGTCTTTGGGCGCGTGATGGCTGCATCGCGAACTGCCGGACGGCGAAGCCTGAGCGTGGTGGATCGCAGCGTGTCGGTCATGTCGTTTGAGTGCGTTCGTTGATTCGATGGGTCTATAGTAAATGATAACTATTCCTATTTGCAACTAGAGTTTCCTATGGATGCGCGGCCGTCATAGCCGCGCTTCATGTAGTACTTGAACTTTCTAGTGCAGCGGCGTTTCGTCGTGGCGCCCGTGCGCATATTGGCGAATCAGCCGCACCGTGTCGATATCCGATTCCCGATAAGCCGACTTGACGATCTCTTTGGTCTGGCGCTCGTCAGGCGTCGCGTCGTCGTTTTCGGGCAGGGTGGTGCTGTACGTGAATCGCAGAAACAGTTGCAACTCGTCGGGCTGCTCGATCGCCATGGTCAACGAGCCGCCGACATGTTCGGCAGTCGGCAGGATGTCGTAACGCACGCTGCTATCCGGTGTGAGCGTGACGCGGTCCCGCACCACGGCCTGACCGTAGTGCAACTCGCGCTCCATGACGTCGCCCTCGCGCGAGAGGATGTCGCAGCTATCGAGGCCGAGCACGAAAAGTTGCGGCTGCTCGGCGCGCAGCACGAGCCCTTCCCACAGTTGTTCGCGCGTGAGCGACCCGACGAGCGGATTGGTCGGATCGTTGATCTGGATGAGATGTTCGAAATTCAAAACGACGTTTCCCTGGATAGTTCGATGTACCCGTGCGGGCTGTTTTCAGGAAGTCAGGAAGCGAGCCCCGAGTCGATGCGCACCGCTCCGGACAGAACCTTGTGCATCGGACACGCATTGGCGATTTGCAAGAGGCGTTCCCGCTGTTCGGCATCGAGCGCGCCCGTGAGCGCGATCTGCCTGTCGATGATCGTGCCGTCCGCCGTGCTCTTCATCGACAATTCGACGTGCACCGCTTCGAGCGGCCAACCCTTGCGCTTCGCGTACATGCGAAGCGTGATCGAGGTGCACGCACCCAGGCTCGATAGCAGCAGCGACGCGGGCTCCGGACCGGTGTCCGCGCCGCCGAGGCTTGCGGGTTCATCGGCGACCCAGCCATGCGTGCCGTCGCGCAATTGCACCTGATAGTCGGCAGCGCCGATGCTGGCGGTCACGGAAGATCCGGAAGACATGCGTCGCTCCTATGAATGGCGATGTACGGCAAGAATAGCGGCGCGAATAAGAGCGGCGCGGCACGAACGGTCATTGTGACGCAATGCGCCCGTTCGTGCCGCGCCGTTTCATCGTGCCGATACGGTTCAGCGATGAATACCGCTCGGTGTGCCTAATGCGTGATCGCGCCCATGCGGCCTGTCTGATAGTCGGTCACGGCCTGGCGAATTTCATCTTCCGTGTTCATGACGAAAGGACCGTAGCGCACCACAGGTTCCTTGAGCGGCACGCCGCCGATGAGCAACACTTCGACGGGTTCATCGCCGGCGGCGAGGATGATCGTGTCGCCATCGTCCTTGAACGAGATCATCTGCTGCTTGCGCACCGGTTGGCCCTGCGGCCCATAGAGACCGACGCCCGACAACGGATATGCGAACACGCGAAAATCCCGCGGCACGTGATGCTCGACTCTTGCGCCAGGTTGCAGCGAAAAGTGTTGATAAAGAATCGGCGTACGTGTTTCGATGGCGGCCTTCACACCGAGCGCTTCGCCCGCGATGACCTTCACGCGCACCTTGCCGTCTTCGCTCGTCGCGACGGGAATCTGCGCCGACGCGATCTCTTGATAATGCGGCGTCGTCATCTTGTCGCGCTTCGGCAAGTTCACCCACAATTGCAGGCCGTGCACGCGGCCACCGCGTCGCGTGAATTCCTCGCCAGGCATCTCGCTATGAATGACGCCCGCGCCGGCGGTCATCCACTGCACGTCGCCCGGACGTAATGTGCCGGAATGGCCGGCCGAATCCTTGTGACCGAACTCGCCTTCGAGCATGTAGGTGACCGTTTCGAAGCCCCGATGCGGATGATCCGGCGCGCCCTTGGCTTCGCCCGGAGCGTAATCGGTCGGGCCCATTTCATCGAGGAGAAGGAACGGGTCGAAGTCCATCAGCAGACGCGTCGGAAACGGGCGATGCACGACGAAGCCGCCGCCTTCAACCGTGCGCGTTGCGGGAATGATGCTGGAAATGGTACGGCTCATGATCGGAATGCCTCGCGTCACCAAAAGGGAAATAGCGATATTTGAAGAACGTGGGGATATTATATGTGCCGGATTTAGCGATAAAAGACCTCGTGGCGCAATGGATTGTCCCGCCACGGATAACGAACTCGAACGAACCGAACGTCCCATGAAAGTCGATTCGCACGATCTGAACGATCTGATGTACTTTTCGCACGTCGTCGAACACGGCGGTTTTTCGGCGGCCGAGCGCGTGCTGGGCATCTCCAAGTCGCGCTTGTCGCGGCGCGTGTCGGAGCTGGAGGCGTCGCTAGGCGTGCGCCTTTTGCAGCGCTCCACGCGCAAGCTTGCGCTGACCGAGGCGGGGCAGCTTTTCTATCAACACTGTCAGGCAATGCTCGTGGAGGCGCAGGCCGCCGTCAACGTGGTGCAAAGCCTGCGTGACTCACCGCGTGGCACGGTGCGCGTGAGCGTCCCGGTGACCATCGCGCAGACGTTTCTGTCGGCGGTGATGCCCGACTTCATGCATCGATTCCCTGAAGTGCGGGTCGTGCTGCGCGTGACCAATCGTGTGGTGGATCTGTTCGAAGACGCGATCGATGTCGCCTTGCGCGTGCGCTCCGAGCCGCCCGTGAGTTCGAACGTGGTCGCGCGCCCGCTGTGGCGCACCGAGCAGATGCTGGTCGCCGCGCCTTCGCTTCTCAAATCGAACGCGCCACCGATGACCGCCGCCGAACTCGCGCAATACGACACGCTCGATGTGCCATCGGCGGATGGCCGCCATGTGTATCGACTGATCGCGCCCGATGGCACGCGTCACGAGTTCGAGCACGAGCCGCGTCTCGTCACCGCCGATCTCTCGATGATCCGCGAAGCCGTCATGCGCGGCGTCGGCATCGCGGCGCTGCCCGAGATGATGTACGGCGCGCCGCTCAGAACCGGCCAGCTTTCGCCCGTGATGCCCGGCTGGACATTTCCGTCGCCGCAACTCTATGCGGTTTTCCTGACGCGGCAGGGCATGGTCCCGGCCGTACGGGCGTTCGTCGATTTTCTGGTGGAGTCGATCGAAGGCGGCAAACGCTTCCCCGGAGAATGTCCTGTCAACGAACAGCCGGAACGCGAAACGGTTTGATCGCAATCGGCGCGCGGCATCATTTATGTCATTGAAGCGCGCGCTTGCGATGGACAGATTCAATCGCCGAAACCTTGTTTGCAGGAATGGCCGGCGTTATATTGAAATTCCTTTCGCTAAGGAGCTTCTTATGCGGAAACTGACGGCTACTCTGATAGTTAGCCTGATAGGGCTGATCGCGCTGTCCGTGTCAACGACGGCTGCCGCATGTGGCGATTCTTCCGGCTCGGGCTATTCGAGTCCCAAGTAATTGCCTTGCCCGAATGCGCCGAGTGCGCAATAAAAAAGGCCTTCATCCGACGATGAAGGCCTTTTACTTTTTGCGGCTCTGTTGCGCGCTGCTTTAATTGCCGCCGGCTTTCGGCTCGGTCACGAAACCGATCTTCGTGAGTCCGCCCGCCTGGGCCGCGGACATGAGATCGGCCACGCGTTCGTACGCCACCTTGCGATCCGCGCGCAGATGAATCTCCGGCTGCGGGTTTTGCTGCGAAGCCTGCGCAATGCGCGCCTTGAGCGTCGCGTCGTCGATTTTCTGCTCGTCCCAGACGATCGTGCCATCGGCTTGAATCGCGACGTCCACATGCGACGGCTTTTCGTCTTGCGGCTGGCTGCTTGCATGCGGCAGGTCGATCTTCACAGCGTGATGCATCGCGGGGATGGTCACGAGGAAAATGATGAGGAGCACCAGCATGACGTCGACGAGCGGCGTCATGTTGATCTCGCTCATCATGCCGTCGTCTTCATCGCCGGCGAAAGGGCTCATGGCCATCTTGAACCTCCGCTTACGATGCGCGCGTCGCGAGACGCAGGCTTTCGGACGTGGCGTCCTTGGTGCGCTTGGACGACGACAGCTTCGAGCCGGTCACGAAGAAGGCGTGCAAGCCGTGCGCGAAGCGGTTCAGCTTCGTCACGACGCTCTTGTTCGCGCGCGTGAGGGCGTTGTAGCCGAGCACGGCAGGGATTGCGACGAAGAGACCGAAGGCCGTCATGATGAGCGACTCGCCCACCGGACCCGCCACTTGGTCGATCGACGTCTGGCCCGTCGCGCCAATTGTCAGGAGCGCGTGATAAATGCCCCAGACAGTACCGAACAGCCCGACGAACGGCGCCGTACTGCCGATCGATGCCAGCACGGCGAGCCCTGCTTGCATGCGGCCGACGCTTTCATCCATGACGTCTTTCAGGCATCGCGTGATCCACTCCGACACATCCATGCGGTCGTGCAGATGCGGCTGCGTCTGATGATGATGCTCGGACGCTTCCTGACCGGCCAGCGCCAGCGCGAGGTACGGGTTGTCAGCCGGATTCGACGACTGGCTGCTGATTTTCTTGATGCCGTCGTTGAAGTCGTCGGAATGCCAGAAAGCCTGATCGGCGTTCTTCGTGAGGCGCTTGAGACGCAGCACGTTCCATCCCTTGACGACGATCACGGTCCACGAAAGCACCGACATGATGACGAGCGCCAGCGCGATACCGCGTGTGACGAAGTCGCCTTGCGCCCAGACGTGCGCAATCCCGTAGTTGTTCATTTCCAGTTCCTGTTTCTAAAAAAAGCCGGTCAGTCGTTCAGACTGAATACGAATGGCACCGTGGCGGTTGCCCGAATGGCTTCGCCATTCTCTTTGTAAGGACTGCACGCGCTGCTGCGCACGGCGTCGAGCGCCGCGTCGTCGAGGCGCTGCGAGCCGCTGCTCTTTTGCAGCGTCACATTCTCGATTTTGCCCGTAATACCGACCGTCAGCTTGACGAGCGAGGTGCCGGTTTCGCCGCGACGCCGCGACATCGCCGGATAATCCGGCTGCGCGATGTTGCAGCTCAGCCGCGCGACGTTCTTCGGCGCGGCCAGATCCATCGTCGGTTTTCCGATCGCGGGCGCGGCCGGCGCGGCGGGCGCTGGCGCGGGCGGTGTCGGGGCCGGCGGTGTGGGATCGGGCGCGGGCGCGGCGATTTGCGAGGGCGTCTCGCGCACCGGCATCGGCGTGGGCTTCGGCTCGACCTTGGGTTTGACCTTCGGTTTGGGCTGCGGCTTTGGAACCGGTTTCGGCGGCTCGGGAGTCGGTGGCGACTGCACGGCGACAGGCTGCGGCGCGGGCGCCGGCGTTTCGCTGATCAATTGCGCGGTGATTGTCTTCGCTTCGACGGGGCGCGGCAGCGGCTCGCGATGCATGGTGAGCGCCACGCCGAAGAGCGCGGCGTGAATCGCCAGCACGGCGACGCACGCGGCCACCACGCGCGGGTTCAAATTGCTCGGCGTCGTCGTGTCGAATACAGCGGGAGAGGTTGTCGGGGACTGCATTCTTATTCGCTGCTTGCGGTGTTGCCAGTAGCGCGGCCATCGAAGTTACGTACGTTCGCTGGTTCGGCGCGGAAGAAACCAAACGACATCATTTTCTGAAAATAATGAGGGATATGAATAGAGTAGCCACGAAACCAATCAGCAATTCCATCTTTCCCTCCTTAAGGGCAAAGAGTTGCGTGGCTGGCGTAGGTGATCGGAACCTGGCTTGCGATAAGCGATCAAGAAACCAAGCGGCGCGCTTCGCCGACAGCGGGGCGCCGAGCGCTATCTCGGTCGCGCCCGCGTAACTTCAGGCAGCCTGGCGTTCGTAGAACGTGAGCGGCGCGACTTGCGGATGTTCGCGCTGTTCCATTCCACAGCGCGACGCGCAGACACCGCTCGTCGCCATGACGTCGCGCACGCTTGCTTCGCACTTCCCGCAGCATAGCGCGACCCCAAGCTCGAACTGGAGCTCGTCGAAGGATTCCATTCCATCGGCGATGGCGGAGCGAATCTTACGGTCGGAAACTGCTTTGCAGACACAGACGATCATGGTCGTTCGCGATAGCTTGCGTTAATGCGAATTATTATCATTCAGTAAGACGCTCTTGGCAAGCCGGGTTCTGTGTTTTTTGTAACACAGCGCGTGTGTTAGCCGATTTATTGCTTAGGAGCGTTTGCTGGTGGGGTTCCGACGGCTATGACGCCCCGGAAAAACCCTTAGACGATGTCGGGTTCGGCAAGGCGCGTGCGTCGCGAAGGGATCAGCACGTGTTCGACGCTGGCGTCGAGATGCAGAAGCGATGCCGCGAGCTGACGCTGGGATTCGCCGTCGGCAGTCGAGCAGAAGCGCGGCATGGATTCCACCGCAGCCGATGAGTTTTTCAGCGCGTTCGTTTCCAGCAGACGGTCGAGCTGGCGCGCGATGGCGACGCTGGTATCGACAAGTTGTAGCCGTTCGCCGGCGATGTCGCGAATGGCGCGGTCGAGAAACGGATAGTGCGTGCAGCCGAGCACCAGAGTATCCGCGCCGGCTTCGAGCATGGGCGCGAGATAGCCTTCGAGCAGTGCCATGACTTCCGGCGACGATGTATCGCAGCGTTCGACGGCTTGCACGAGACCGTGTCCCGGCTGGCAGATGAAGCGGCAATCGCCCGCGTAACGTTCGAGCAGCAACTGGAAGCGCGCGCTGCGCAAGGTCACCGCGGTTGCCAACACGCCGACGACGCGCGTCTTGGAAACAGCGGCGGCGGGCTTCACGCCCGGTTCGACGCCCACGAGCGGAATGGAAAGCCGCTCGCGCACGAGCGCGATGGATTGCGCGGTTGCCGTATTGCATGCGACGACGAGCGCTTTGGCGCCTTGCGCGACGAGCCATTCGCCGATAGCCATGGTGCGGTCGACGATGAAATCGTCATCGCGCTCGCCGTAGGGCGCGTACAGCGAGTCCGCGACATAGACGAGCCGCTCGTGCGGAAGCAACGCCCGCACCGCACGCAGCACCGACAAGCCGCCGAGACCGGAATCGAAAATGCCGACCGGCGCGCTCGCGTTTGTCGGAGCACGCGCGTTCGGCATGATTGTGGGTACGACAACTACTGACATTGCGGACAGATATTTACTCGCCTTCGCCCATCATAGTCTGCTGGTAGTTCTGGATGCCAACCTTGTCGATCAGATCCAGTTGCGTTTCCAGCCAGTCGATGTGTTCCTCGGTGTCGTTCAGGATCTTGTCGAAGATATCGCGCGAGACGAAATCGCGCACCGATTCGCAATAGGCAATCGCCTCCTTGCACGTGGACTGCGAAATCTGTTCGAGCTTCAGGTCGCACTCGAGGATTTCCTTGGTCTCTTCGCCGATAAGTAGCTTGTGCAGGTCTTGCAGGTTCGGCAGACCGTCGAGCATGAACACGCGCTGGATGAGCCAGTCGGCGTGTTTCATTTCGCCGATCGATTCGTCGTACTCATGCTTGCCGAGCTTTTCCAGGCCCCAGTGCTTGTACATCCGCGCGTGCAGGAAGTATTGATTGATCGCGCTCAGTTCATTCTTCAACTGCGCGTTCAGATATTCGATGACTTTAGCGTCGCCTTTCATGATTGTTCCTTTTCATAGCGTGGGGCATCCCGCAAAGATAAACGTTCTTAACGGCTCTGCCAAGGATGAGTGAATCTTTTTTAATTGCGATAAAACTGAGAATGGAAATCCTTCTCGATACCGCTTCTCCAAAACAAAAGAGCCGGACGCGCGGTCCGGCTCTTCATTGGCCGCGATCCGTGCGGCCTCGATCGATCAGACCGTCGCGACGGGAATCTTGCCGATCTTCGCCTGCCATTCGGCGGGACCCGTCTTGTGTACCGACGTGCCTTGCGAATCGACGGCGACCGTCACCGGCATGTCCCGCACGTCGAATTCGTAGATGGCTTCCATGCCGAGGTCTTCGAACGCCAGCACCTTCGCTTCGCGGATGGCTTTGGAGACGAGATATGCCGCGCCGCCCACGGCCATCAGATACGCCGCGTTGTGCTTCTTGATGGCCTCGATGGCGACAGGCCCGCGTTCGGCCTTGCCGATCATCGAGATGAGGCCGGTTTGCGCGAGCATCATCTCCGTGAACTTGTCCATGCGCGTGGCCGTGGTCGGGCCGGCGGGACCGACGGCTTCGTCGCGCACCGGGTCGACCGGGCCGACGTAATAGATCACGCGGTTGGTGAAAACGACCGGCAGCTTTTCGCCCTTGGCGAGCATGTCGGCAATGCGCTTGTGCGCCGCGTCGCGGCCCGTGAGCATCTTGCCCGACAAGAGCAAAGTCTGACCCGGCTTCCAGGAACCCACTTCTTCCGGCGTCAGTGTGTTCAGATCGACGCGCTTGCTGGTTTCCGTGTTCGGCGCCCAGGTCACGTCCGGCCACGCGTCGAGCGGCGGCGCTTCAAGCTTCGCCGCGCCCGAGCCGTCGAGCGTGAAGTGAGCGTGACGCGTGGCCGCGCAGTTCGGAATGATCGCGATGGGCTTGGACGCCGCGTGCGTCGGCGCCGCCATGATCTTCACGTCGAGCACGGTGGCAAGCCCGCCCAAACCTTGCGCGCCGATACCAAGCGCATTCACCTTCTCGTGCAGTTCCACGCGCAGTTCTTCGATCCAGTCCCGCGGTCCGCGCGCGATGACGTCCTGAATGTCGATGGGGTCCATGAGCGATTCCTTGGCCATCAGCATCGCCTTTTCCGCCGTGCCGCCGATGCCGATACCGAGCATGCCTGGCGGACACCAGCCCGCGCCCATCGTCGGCACGGTCTTGATGATCCAGTCGACGATGGAATCCGACGGGTTCAGCATCGCGAACTTAGACTTGTTTTCCGAGCCGCCGCCCTTGGCCGCGACCTGCACGTCGACCTTGTCGCCCGGCACGATCTCGTAGTGGATCACGGCGGGCGTGTTGTCCTTCGTGTTCTTGCGCGCGCCTTCGGGCGGGCTCACGATGGACGCGCGCAGCACGTTGTCCGGGTTCAGGTAACCGCGGCGCACGCCTTCGTTGATCATGTCGGTGACGCTCATCGTCGCGCCGTCCCAACGCACGTCCATGCCAACCTTGACGAACACGGTCACGATGCCCGTGTCCTGGCAGATCGGACGCTTGCCTTCCGCGCACATGCGGCTATTGGTCAGGATCTGCGCGATGGCGTCCTTCGCGGCCGGGCTTTCCTCCAGCTCGTAGGCGCGGCCGAGCGCCTGAATGTAGTCGAGCGGATGGTAATAGCTGATGTATTGCAGCGAGTCGGCAATACTCTGGATCAGGTCTTCCTGCTTGATGACGGTCATGGCTTGGGCTTTTCGGGGACGAATATATTTGTGCGTTCTGATGACGCCTGAGGCTCAGTCGAGCGCGCTTCGTGGCGCGACTTCGCTGTGAAAATGTGCGGGATGCGTATGCGTGGTCAGCTTGTCGACGTACGCCATGATAAGCGCCGAGAACAGGAAGGCCATGTGGATGATCACCTGCCACAGCACCGTATGAAACGTATGCTGGTCCGGGTTGATGAAGGTTTTGAGAAGATGGATCGACGAGATGCTGATGAGCGCCATCGAGAGCTTGACCTTCAGCACGCCCGCGTTGACGTGGTCGAGCCATTCGGGCTCGTCGGGATGGCCTTCCACGCCCAGACGCGACACGAAGGTTTCGTAGCCGCCGACGATCACCATGATCAGCAGGTTCGAGATCATCACCACGTCGATGAGGCCGAGCACGACCAGCATGATGTTGGTTTCATCGAGCGTCATTGCGTGCGTGACGAGATGCCAGACTTCCTTCAGGAACAGCACGACGTACACGCCTTGCGCGACGATCAAGCCCAGATACAGCGGCACCTGCAGCCAGCGGCTCATGAAGATGATTTTCGGCAGCGCCTTCATCGAGCCGGGTTGGACGCGCGAGTCGGGTGTGTGCTTGGAAGCGGGCATGGGCGGCTTGTCGGTCGGCTGTCGGACGAGGAAAGGGAAGAAGCAACGAACAGGAAACGCGCGCGGGTCGTGGACCCGCGCTCAGGAAGCCCGCCATTGTAGCAAGTTGTATGTGACGATCCGCCCGGCTTTCAAAATGCGCGCGTGTCGGCGCGATTACTCGGCAACCGATACCGCCGCGCGCGTCTTCATGCTCGCGAGCCCGATGCCCGCGACCACGCAGGCGAGTGCGATGCCATGCGCGATACTCGGCCGCTCCCCGAGAAACGCGATGCCGTAGATCGCGGCGGCAATCGGCAGCACGGCGCAGAACACGCCGGCGAGACTGCCGTCCACATGGCGGATGCCTTTCATCCACAGCCAGAACGAGAAGATGCTCGCCGCGAGTCCATACCAGAGTACGAGCGCCCAGGTGAGCGGTTCGACGCCGCGCCAGTCGAACGCAACAAACGAAGCCGCGCCGAACGGCAGCATCAGCACGAAGCCTATGCCATGCGTATAAGCGCAGATGTCGATGGCCGGCAGCGTTTGCGTCAGACGCCGCGACAGGATCACATAGAGCGACTCGCAGCACACCGCGCCGAGCACCATCAGATTGCCCGTGAGCGAGCCCGCGCTGCCGTCGGCGTAGGCATCGCCACTTTGCGCGACGTTGATGACGAGCACGCCCGCAATCGCAAGCGCGATCGATGCGAACGCGCGTCCGCTCGGCTTCTCCTTGAGAAAGAGCCACGAGAAGAGCGCGACGACAGCCGGAATCGTGCTCGTGATGACGCCCGCCGCGACCGCGCTCGTGCGTGCGACGCCATTCAACATCAGAAGCGTGAAGCCGAATGTGCCGAAGAATGCCTGCAGAAAGAGGTTGATCCATTCGCCGCGCGCGACCTGCCTCATCTTGGGGAGCCGGAAGAGCGGCCAAAGGACCAAGAGGGCGATCACGAAGCGCAGAAGCGCGAAGAGCGGAACGGGAACGGACGCGACGATGGACTTGCCGATACCGACGTTGCTTCCGACGAGCAGCATGGCTGCGATGAGTAAAAGGGCGTAGCGATTCAAGCTGGAATCCGCACTGCGAGTTCAGTTACGATTGTGGGGACGCATTGTAATTGAAGCCGCCGCGACTCCGCGTATACCCCGTGCCTCTTGACCGGCGCGCGTAAGAAGCGGGTAAGTTGAACGGCATATCTTGGAGTACATGCGGGATGGCAGCGCTTTACGAGCGAAGCCGTTCCTGGAAAGGAGACAAGGTTCGGCCGGGAACGAAGCACGCTTTCCGGCTTTCGAACTTCATAACATGCGGCACGCGATAGCAACGAAGCGCGCCGCCGGCTTTTGGAATCACCATCAGAGAGGTTGTCGATGTCTGCGATCGAATCGGTTCTTCAGGAAAAACGCGTGTTCCCGCCGTCTGCGAAAGCATCGGCGGGCGCGGCCATCTCCGGCATGGAGGCTTACAAGGCGCTCGTCGCCGAAGCCGAACGCGATTACGAAGGTTTCTGGGCGCGGCTCGCGCGCGAAACGCTGTCATGGCACAAGCCCTTCACCCGCGTGCTCGACGAATCCAAGGCGCCGTTCTACAAGTGGTTCGAAGACGGCGAGCTGAACGCTTCGTATAACTGTCTCGATCGCCATGTCGAAGCGGGCCGCGGCGGCGACAACGCCATCATCTTCGAAGCCGACGACGGCACGGTCACCAACGTCACGTATCAGGACTTGCTCGACCGCGTATGCCGTCTGGCCAATGCACTCAAAAAGCGCGGCGTGAAGAAGGGCGATCGCGTGGTGATCTATCTGCCGATGTCGGTGGAAGGCGTGGTCGCCATGCAGGCTTGCGTGCGGATCGGCGCGACGCATTCGGTCGTGTTCGGCGGCTTCTCGTCGAAGTCGCTCAACGAACGTCTCGTCGATGTCGGCGCGGTCGCGCTCATCACCGCCGACGAGCAGATGCGCGGCGGCAAGGCGTTGCCGCTCAAGAGCATCGCCGATGAAGCGCTCGCGGCCGGCGGCTGCGAGGCGGTGAAGAACGTCATCGTGTATCGCCGCACGGGCGGCAAGGTGCAATGGACCGAAGGACGCGACTCCTGGCTGCACGACGTAGTCGAGAATGAATCGGCGACGTGCGAGCCGGAATGGGTGAGCGCGGAGCATCCGCTCTTCATTCTGTACACGTCTGGTTCCACGGGCAAGCCGAAGGGCGTCCAGCACAGCACGGCGGGCGTGTTGCTGTGGGCCGCGCAGACCATGAAGTGGACCTTCGACATGAAGCCGGGCGATGTCTTCTGGTGTACGGCGGACATCGGCTGGATCACGGGACATAGTTACATTGCGTACGGGCCGCTCGCCATTGGAGCGACGCAAGTCATGTTCGAAGGCGTGCCCACGTATCCGCACGCGGGCCGTTTCTGGGAGATGATCGCGCGCCACAAGGTCACGATCTTCTACACGGCGCCGACTGCGATCCGCTCGCTCATCAAGGTCTCGGAAGCGGATCAGAGGGTCCATCCGAAGAGTTTCGATTTGTCGAGCCTGCGCATTCTCGGCACCGTCGGCGAGCCGATCAATCCCGAAGCGTGGATGTGGTATCACGAGAACGTGGGCGGCGGGCAGTGTCCTATCGTCGACACCTGGTGGCAGACCGAAACCGGCGGCCACATGATCACGCCGCTGCCGGGCGCGACGCCGCTCGTGCCGGGGTCGTGCACGTTGCCGTTGCCGGGCATCATGGCCGCTATCGTCGATGAAACCGGCCAGGACGTGCCAAACGGACAAGGCGGCATTCTGGTGGTCAAGCGTCCGTGGCCGTCCATGCTGCGCAACGTCTGGGGCGACCCGGACCGCTACAAGTCGAGCTACTTTCCCGAGGAACTCGGCGGCAAGCTGTATCTCGCGGGCGATGGCGCCGTGCGCGACAAGGACACCGGTTATTTCACGATCATGGGCCGTATCGACGACGTGCTGAACGTCTCCGGTCATAGGCTCGGGACGATGGAGATCGAATCGGCGCTGGTTGCGAACCCGATGGTCGCGGAGGCGGCAGTCGTCGGCCGTCCGGACGACACGACCGGTGAAGCCGTAGTGGCGTTCGTCGTGCTCAAGCGCGATCGTCCTGAGGGCGATGAAGCGAAGCAGATTGCGAACGAGCTGCGCAATTGGGTTGGCAAGGAGATCGGACCGATCGCCAAGCCGAAGGACATTCGCTTCGGTGAGAATTTGCCGAAGACGCGTTCGGGCAAGATCATGCGGCGTCTGCTGCGTTCGCTCGCGAAGGGCGAGCAGATCACGCAGGATGTTTCGACGCTCGAGAATCCGGCGATTCTGGATCAGCTCGGCGAGGCGCGTTGATTGACGGTTTGCGATGTGTCGCGCACGTCAAGGCGCGCGCCGCATCGCGTTTAGCCGCATGCCGTGATTGCGGTTTAGCTCGATCGACGAGGGCAGGTACGTGAGCCTCTCCGTCTCCGTGCCATTCCATTCGGTCGTCTCGGCAGCGGACTCGTCCAGCCAGGGCAAACGCAGTTAGATTCGAACTCGATCCGCGTCCGCCCATCCCATCCCGCTGTAGTCCCCGATTGCCGATACCATGCGGTTTTGGTAAATAACCGCATGGTCATGCCGCCGCCCGCCGATTCCGCGCCACCCACGCTTCCCGCTCCGCCGCTCGTGCCGGCGGCAATGGCGCGCGCGCAGCGGGCGTATTGGCGCTTCAACATCGCGTTGATCGGCGTGCTGCTCACGATCGGTTTCGTCGTCTCGTTCGGCGTGCCGCTTTTCGCGCAGCGTCTCGCGCACGTGCGCGTCGCGGGCTTTCCGCTGCCGTTCTATTTCGGGGCGCAAGGCGCGATACTCGTCTATGTCGCGTTGATCCTCGTCTATATCGTGCTGATGCAGATTGCCGATGCGCGTCTGTTGCGCGCGGCCGCGTTATCGGCGAGACAAGACGCAATGGACGCGGCCGCGCGATGAAGCTCACGAACCGGCTGATCCTCGCCTACGCGCTCTATACGCTCGGGTTTTTGCTCTTTATCTTTCTGATGGAGCGCATCGAGCGCACGACCGGGTCGGGCATGTGGATAGGCTACGTGTTCCTGTTCGTGCCGATCGCGGTGTATGCGGTCATCGGACTGCTTTCGCGCACGTCCGATCTCGTCGAATACTACGTCGCGGGCCGGCGCGTGCCGTCGGCGTTCAATGGCATGGCGACCGCGGCGGACTGGCTGTCGGCGGCGTCGTTCATCGGGCTCGCGGGATCGATCTACGCAAGCGGCTACGACGGCCTCGCCTACGTGATGGGCTGGACCGGCGGCTACTGCCTCGTCGCGTTCCTGCTCGCGCCGTACGTGCGCAAACTCGCGCGCTACACCATTCCCGACTTCCTCGGCACACGCTTTTCCAGCAACCTCGTGCGCGCGCTCGCGGCCATCGCGGCGATACTCTGCTCGTTCGTCTATCTCGTCGCGCAGATTCAGGGCATCGGATTGATCGCGTCGCGCTTTATCGGCATCGAGTTTTCCATCGGCATCTTCTGCGGGCTCGCGGGCATTCTCGTGTGCTCCTTTCTGGGCGGCATGCGCGCGGTGACGTGGACGCAGGTCGCGCAGTACATCATTCTGATCAGCGCGATGCTGATTCCCGTGTCGATGATCGCGCATCGCGAAGGCCTAGGCTGGCTGCCGCAACTCAACTATGGCCGCGTGATGGAGCGAGTCGAAGCCCTCGAGCGCGAAGTCGCGGCGTCACCCGACGAAGCGCGCGTGCGGATGAATTATCAGCGTCAGGCGGCGCGAATGCAGCAGCGTATCGACGCGCTGCCGAAGTCGTTCTTCGACGAACACGGCCGTCTCGTCAACGAAGTCGCGGACCTGCGCCGGCATAACGGGCCGCTGCGCGAAATCAACGAGCGCGAGCGCGAACTGGCTTCGTTCCCCCGCGATCCCGCGGATGCGAAAGTCAAGTGGGCGCGCGAACGCGATGCCCTGACCGAGCGCGTCGCGGCTCCGGTTTCGATGGTCGAAGCCTTCGCGCCGGACTCCGCGAGCGATGAGACGCCGCGCTCGCATCAACTCAACTTCTTGTCGCTGCTGCTGTGCCTGTCGATCGGCACGGCCAGTCTGCCGCACATCCTCACGCGCTATAACACGACCACATCGGTGGCATCGGCGCGGCGCTCGGTTGGCTGGACCTTGTTCTTCGTGGCGCTGTTTTATCTGACCGTGCCGGTGCTCGCGGTGCTCATCAAGCACGAGATTCTGACGGGCATTGTCGGCCACCGGTTCGCGGACCTGCCGCAGTGGGTCACGCAATGGCGGCGCGTGGAGCCGTATCTCATCCATATCAGCGATGTGAATGGCGATGGCATCGTGCGTTGGGCGGGAATCCAGATGCAGCCCGACATGGTCGTGCTCGCCGCGCCGGAGATCGCGGGCTTGCCGTACGTGATATCGGGATTGATCGCGGCGGGCGCGCTGGCGGCCGCGCTCTCGACGGCGGATGGCTTGCTGCTGACCATCGCGAATGCGCTTTCGCACGATGTCTATTACTGCATGGTCGATAAGAACGCGACGAGTCAGCGGCGCGTCACCATTTCCAAGATCTTGTTGCTGGGCGTGGCGTTGCTGGCATCGTGGGTGGCGTCGCTCAACACGGGAAATATTCTCTTTTTGGTGGGAGCCGCGTTTTCGCTGGCGGCGTCAAGTTTGTTTCCAGCGCTGGTGCTCGGTGTGTTCTGGAAGCGCACCACGCAGCGCGGCGTGGTCGCCGGGATGATTGCCGGGCTTGTCGTGTGCGTGTATTACATCGTGTCGACGTATCCGTTCTTCGTGCAACTGACCGGCTTCGCTGGGCATCGCTGGTTTGGCATCGAGCCGATCAGTTCTGGCGTCTTCGGTGTGCCGGCCGGTTTTGCGGTGGCGATCGTCGTGAGTCTTCTCGACCGGAAGCCGGATGCTTACACGCGCGCGCTCGTCGATTACATTCGACATCCGTAGGGGGTGGCGGGGCGGCGGGAAGTTGGTATAATCGCGGTCTTCCGGAGAGATGGATGAGCGGTTTAAGTCGCACGCCTGGAAAGCGTGTATAGGGTAAAACCTATCGGGGGTTCGAATCCCCCTCTCTCCGCCACAGAGTTCTCCCATGCTATCCCGACATATCCCGCCAGTCTCTCTCAGAGCCGCCCCGGCGCTGGTTTTGGGGGTGTCAACGTTCTTGTCGCGTCCCGTCTCTACCCACATAATCCAACCATCGAACGTGGGTAGGATTGTGGGTAAGAAATGGCGACCAACCGACAGCTACACAAACTCAACGCACTGAAGGTTTCGAAGGAGTCGACGCCGGGCTATTACGCTGACGGCGGCGGCCTCTATCTACAGATCTCGAAGAGCGGATCGCGCTCCTGGATCTTCCGATTTTCGTTGGCGAAGCGTTCGCGCGAGATGGGCCTCGGCGCGCTTGCGACCGTTTCGCTTGCCGAAGCCCGCGGGCTTGCCAGCGAGTGCCGGAAGATGCTTGCTGAAGGGCGAGATCCGATCGAAGTGCGGAACGCCCATCGCGAGCGGGCCGCGCTCGAGGAAACCGATAGCCTGACGTTCAAGAAAGCCGCGACTGATTACATCGAGAACAATCGCGCGAGCTGGAAGAACGCGAAGCACGCGCAGCAGTGGACCAATACCCTTCAGACCTACGCGTTTCCCATCATCGGAAAAATCGATGTGCGCCACGTCGACACGTCGATGGTCGTGCGCGTGCTCCAGCCGATCTGGGCTGAAAAGACGGAAACGGCGAGCCGCGTGCGCGGTCGCATCGAATGCGTGCTCGACTACGCGAAGGCGATCGGCAAGCGCGCGGGCGAAAACCCTGCGCGCTGGCGCGGCCACCTCGACAAGGTCTTTCCGGCCGAGGGCAAGGTGCACAAGATCCGGCATCATCCGGCGCTGCCGTACGCCGAGCTGCCCGCGTTCATGCGCGAGCTGCGCCAGCGCGAAGGCGTCTCCGCGCGCGTGCTGGAACTCACGATCTTGACGTGCGCGCGCACGACGGAAGCGCTCGATCTGCAACCGGAGGAACTGCAGCTGCGTAACCGGCTATGGATCGTGCCGCCGGCGCGGATGAAGGCCAAGCGCGAGCACCGCGTGCCGATGTGCGATCGCGCGATCGAATTGGTGCAGGCGGCGCTCGATCAGCCGCGCGAGGGCAAATACCTGTTCCCGGGAGAGAAGAAGGGGCGGCCGCTGTCCAACATGGCGATGCTCAATTTGCTCGAGCGCATGGGTTATCCGGACATCACTGTCCACGGCTTTCGTTCGACATTTCGGGATTGGGTGGCCGACTGCACCGAGTATCCGGATTCGATCGCGGACATGGCGCTGGCGCACGTGGTGGCAGACAAGACGGACGCAGCTTACCGCCGCGGAGACATGCTCGAGCGGCGGCGCCGGTTGATGGACGAGTGGGCGAAGTTCTGCAACGGCGAGACGGCTGCCGTACTGCCGTTCACGGGAGCGAAGGCTCAGTCTGCTGCATAGCTTCGGTCTGTGGCTGCTCACCGCGCGCAGCCGCGACGCGCGCGGCGAGCCATGCGTCGATCTCGGTGTCGACCCAGGCTGTGCGATGACCGGTCAGCACGAACGGCTTCGGAAATTCGCCGCGCTCGATCATTCGGTAGATCGTCGACTTCCCCAGATTCACCTTCTCGGCGACTTGTTTGATTCCGAGTGCGTTCATTACTTGACTCCCAAAAGATACTCGCGGTTTCGCCGCATGAATTCTTCGATTTGCTGCTGCATTCCAGTTTTTGAAGTCTCACGTGCTCATGCCAGGCAAGCGCTCCTCGGTCAGCACCGATGCCGATCTGGCGCGTCTGCGAGTGAAGTCGTTTTAGATGGTGGAATAACCGCAATGCGCCTCGACGACCGCTTCGGCGTTTATGTCGACAGGTCTCGAAGATTTTGAGCTTTGCTTTTGTTGGTGTCCGCACTCTCCGCTTGCCGGTTTACCTTCTCACGAGCTCGCCTAAGAGGCGCCGCATATTAAACTGTGAGATCTGCCTATTGCGGCGGTCGACCTGGCAATGCTGTTTAGGCTGCAATCAAAAAGTTAAATGGTTTGTCGCCAACGCTCCCGTCTGTATAAGTTTTCATCGCCCTGTCAGGATCGCTGGTGGCCAAGACCAGCTCAGTCGAATGAGCTAAGGTAAGAAAACTGCGTTGCATATTTACGATAAGAGCTATCTGTCCAATAGAGATAAGCTGCGGCGTCGCACCACAGCAACTTCCCCAGTTGGAATATGGATTCCTCGCAAAGACACGATCGCCCCCTGATACGTATTCAAGGCTGTCCGATACTCCCAATCTGGTCCATTTACGAGATCTAGCAATTCCCAACCAACGGGTTGACCAATGCCAATGCAAGCGTTCTTATTGCCTGCTCCCTCTCCGCCCCCTGTAGACAGCATCATATGCATTGGATAAAACCCAGCGAAAAATCCCAAAGATTGCCCAGGAGGAACAGCTTTCATGCTCTCGGCTGACGGCACTAACCGATCACTACCGTTCACAAGCGCTGTCTTTCCAGAGATCGTCTTACACTGTTCCTCGGTGATAATCTGAACTTTTACTGCGCACTCGAGAACGGCGTCCCAGCACATTTTAGAACTTAGCAGCCGATAATCCGCGCTACTTGGATTTCGAGCCACCGAACGGGCGTAGTTTGCGGCGTATTGATCGCGCGGGTCAGGCGCTGTTTCCATATCTTGCTCCTTAGTGATGATTCGAATGCTGTTTTGTAAGAGACTATTCGGCCTTAACGATTTCATTCAAGTCGTTCAGGGCATACTTTACGTTGGGGGCGATATTGTTCTCACCGACGTAGCAGCACTTGGTCCGATAGCGTTTGCATACTTCATCCCAGTAAGTCATACGTATCTCGCCGAACCTTCCGGCGCATGCCTGTCCGCGGAGGCCGACCGTAGCTGTTCCGTGGTCGCCGACCTTTGCGAAGCCGTAGTTGCCTGCCGTAGCCCTCGAATGACTTCCTCCAACCGCAATTCCGTGAGCGCCGGCGGTGACATAACTTCGATCACCTGCGTTCGCTTCGCCGTGATCTCCGACTATGGCGCGAGCGTCATTACCAACCTCGGCCTTCCCATGGTCCGCGGCAATTGCGATTCCAAATACTCTAGCTACTGAGTGTCCGTGATGGCCAGACATTGCCATGCCGCCGTCTCCTGCATTTGCATAGCCGAAAGCACCGGCACGTGCGAAAGCCCGAGCGCCTGCCAATGACTTGCCTTCGTCGCCAGACCACGCCAAGCCGTTGTATCCCGCGACGGCGGTACCTTTGTTTCCAACTATTGCGTGCGCATCGTCGCTCACGTATGAGTTACCATTCTCGCCAGACACAGCAACCCCATAGTTCCCCGCGCGCACGCCGCTATCCTTTCCAGCAACAGCGATGCCATTGTCGCCGGCGAAAGCAGATCCGAAGTCGCCTGCGCGAGCCATGCCGTTTTGACCCGCTTGCGCGATCCCGCGGCGACCAGCGATTGCATTACTTGCGTCTCCAGAGGTCGCGGAGCCACGGTATCCAGCGATCGCAGTACCCCGCTGGCCAACGGTTGAGGCTCCGATATCGCCTGCGATAGCTACCCCTTCAGATCCGGCAGTTACCTCTCCGAGGTCGCAGACGAACCCATATCCGCCATCGCCCACCTTCACGCGAGCACCCATCATCGGGCTTTTATCCGCCTTCGGTTCGTGAGTAAGGAGATATGAAACTGCGTCGTGTTTGGTCCCTATAAACCGAACCTTTGCGCGCGGAAACTTGCACATACCAGGCAGCGTTACAATTGAAGCCGACTCAACCTCCACTACCAACCATTTAGCGGCTTTTGATAGTAGGTATGCCGGGATGTCACGCGGGCGTTTCTCTAACTTAACGTCAGGAATGCTGCCATGTCCGTAAAGCCAGCCGTGCAACCCTTTTCCGCAAGTGGGACGGGGATCCCAATCGGGCGCTTCAGCGACGCCATTAACATTTGGCCACTTGAAGCCGTAGCTGGACGACATGTCCTCTGCGCAAGCCCGCAGAACGAGGGATGTTTCAATGGATGCCATAGAGTAAATATCTTTGAAAGTTTCAGGGGTTAGGAAATCAGTGTAAAAAGCGCTTTCACTTATGTCGTTTGCGTCATTACCCGTAATGCCTTATAGCAGTAGCCGCAGCCCGACAGTTGTTTCGTTTTTATTCCCGATGAGTACCCGGTGCGGTGTAGTTGTTTCTTAGTCTGCTTCGACAAAATAATCGGCTCTTGGAGGCCTTATCGAAAGCTGGCGCATCGTGTTCCTTAGCCTTATCAAGTTGCGTGACGAAAGGAGCCTGCTCGCGACCCCGTGACAGACGGCAATTCAAATCTGATGGACCAGACCCAGGGATTGATGGTCCAGCCGAGACCACGCTGCTGGTTTTCGCTGTCCCACAGCTTCGCGTATGCGAGCTGTGGCGTCTCTTCCGGCTTCCAAGACCCAGGCCTTCCGAAGATGCCTGCACCTTCGCCTGGGCCTAGCATGTAGCGCTTGCTGCCGTCCGAGCGCCAAGGCACGATGCCTTCTGCGATTGCATCTTCGTCGCTTATCTCCTGCACACGCTCAACACGCACACTGGTGATTTCGAGCGTGATGCGCGACGCCCAACGCGGCATACAGGTAGATGACTGCCACCGGCAGACGAGCTCGTCGTCCATGTTGATGAACTCAGGCGGCGAGCCGCCATCAGCAGCATAGTGGCAATACTTTGGGTTTTTAAAGTCCTCAGGGCATTCGAGATACGCCTCCCAGTTTTCAGAATCGAACAAGGGGCCTTGCCACGTCTCGCGCACCCACAGGCGGTCACCAGGCTGGCCGTAGGGGCACATGAGGGTGTCGGCTGTGCGCGTATGCCAAATTGCCCCTTGTTCGGGGATAGCCTGACCGTCCTTCGTGCAGCCACCATTCCGGCCGCCGATGGTTGTCGGCTCCCACTGTCCGAGCGAGTTGGCATGCGGCAACTTCACGACGCGCCGCGTCTGCGTCTTGCGTCCGTCAAGAATGGCGCGCACCATCGGCGCGCTGAATGCGAGCGGGCGTTCTTTCATCGTTCTCACTAGATCACCAGGCGTCATTATTCGTTAAGGGGCGCATCGACCAATTCAACATGCCTGCGGAGCTCATGGAGCGAGCATCGAAGTCTGTCGACAGATATCCGTGGACGCTGTGCGGCGGACGTAGCAGCATCCAAAGCCTCCTTCCAACAGCGAACTGTATTCACCCCCCCCTGAGCGATATGAGGCGGGATTTGGCTTGCCAAAAAGTGAATTTCGGCCTGAGCCTCGCACTTCAGGGCTTCACGCTTCGCTTTCAGCGCCTCAGCCTTTGCTGCCTTTTTGGCAGCGCGTTGCTCAATTGTCATCGCCTTGCGCGGCATGATCGAATCCTCGACTTCCTAATAAGTACAACTACTTGGTTAAGAGGCCAACGCGACGTAAAACGAATAAAGCGGCGGCCTACCAAATCGTGATGTGTGATTACACCTTGATGAAGCGGTGATTATCGTCGAGGGTGTATAGCGTGTTCGGCTCCAAACCCTCTTCGCCGATGTAACCAACCTTCATTCGGTATCGCATCTCATAAAAATCCCAGTACCAGATGCTGATCTGTCCTTTCTCGCCAGCGCTTGCCTTCCCGCTGAATCCCGCGATCGCAGTCCCATGATTGCCTGCCTGTGCAATTCCACCATCACCTGCAATAGCTGTCCCGCGAACACCCGCTGTGGATTCACCACGAAAGCCCGTTGTCGCCGTTCCGCCATACCCCACAGTTGCAACTCCTCGATACCCAGCCATGGCTTTGCCGCCGTCGCCTGCAGTC